>CAVWHP010000001.1:0-71886 GCA_963754825.1 uncultured delta proteobacterium
ACCGAGGCCGGTGTACAACTGGGTGCGTAGCTCATCCGCCTGCCCTGCCAGCATCAGCCGTGCATAGCGTTCACACGGTTGGGACGTGAGTAGGTTCCTGTGTTCATCCAGCATTGCCACCCACCCCGGAAGTGGGGTGATGTTTTGGATCAGTATGAAACGTTCTGTTAGATAGTCTCGCAGCTTCAACCAGTTTTCACTTGTCTGTTCTTGGGCGAAGCGGGGGTAGGTGAAATAGCCGGAAAGCAACCCTTGGAAACATTTGCGAAATCTACGCGGCACTGCCCGCTCCTGTTCCGCCTGATCGAGCAGGATCGGGAACAACCGCTTGTCATCAAGTAATCGCCAACCATCCGTCAAGGATTGGAGAAACACCAAAACACGCATATTTAAGATCGAGAAACGAGGACGGGTGCCGGACTTCCGGTAGGTGAGCAAGGTCTTGGTCAGCGACCGTTCATTAATGGCGTCAACGGGTTTGTCGAAAACTCTTCGCACCTCAGCTAGCACCCTGGTCATCATTTGCGGATTTCCCCAGGCTGCAGGTTTTTCGGTACATTCGCCGAGTGCTTGGTCGATCCTGCTACGCAAAAAGTCCAAGGGGTCCATAAGTGTTCAATCCAAGGGGCAGGTCGGATCGCTATCCAATGGGAGTTCTTGGGAGATGGGCCGCGTTTCACCGATATCCAGGAATTCGAGTTTCAATTCAATTCGGCGGCTTTCGTCCATCGTTTCCTTCAGAGAATTGAAGGAAGAACCACCGACAAGAAAAAGTTCCCGCACTAGCAAACGATCAGCCTCTCCAAGGGCATCCGAAACCTGCTGGGGAGCTGCCAATAGGACGCACATAACACGCTGCGACCTTTGCAGACTCAAGTTGAGGTTGCTGAGGTAAGTTCCCCTTTGATCGGCAAAACCTTCGACGATTACACGTTTCAACCATTTTTGCCCTAATGGGTCCCTGGCTATATCCAGAATCCTAGGCACCAAAGCGCGTAGGAGCGATGCCTGCTCTTTGGTGAGTTTGTGCTGCGATGTCTCGTATCGAGCCCGATCTCCAAAATCTATGGAATGACCCCGAACCACTACCCCCGGGAAATTTTCGGTTGCTGCCGAGATCTTTTGCAGCAAATCGGATATTTCTTCATCTCTGCGGACTTTGTTCTTTTCCGCTTCTGAAATTTCGTGGGTGATGGCCAGCAGAGCGACGGTCAATGCAACCAGGAAAAGGACCATGAGTGCCGTCATCAAATCGGAAAAAGATATCCAGAAAGGCTTCTCACCCTCGTCTCTGTTGCCTTTGCGGGCAGGAATTTTGATACCAAACATTTTGACAGGTTATTTCCTCGTGGCCAGCAGGTCCAAGGTGTCACCCAGTTCCTGAACGGCGCCTTTAAGCAGTTGGGTTGCGTTGGAGAGTTCCTCGTGAAAGGTCGCATTGCCCGTCCGCAGCGTTTTTTCGATGTTTTCTGCAAAGGACTGATGTGCTTCCGCAAGAACCTCAGAAACACCCTCCAGATACCGATCGGCCTCACCGCTGGCTTCCGACAGCTTTTCCGCCGCATTTCTGAGTGTGCCCACGAGTTCGGCACTGAGCGAGGCCTCGGCTTTGGCGGTTTCGATGATACTCTTCAAATCGTTGACAAGATGCGAGAAAAACTCAGACGTCGATTTATAGCTGTTAAACGCTCCCTGCACACCGCTGCTTGCCAGGGAAAGCGAAGTGGCCGAGGACTGCAGACCTTGTGAAACCTGTTGCATCGACCCCAACGTGCCGGCTACCCGTTTTTCTGCAGCTGAGAGCTCACCAGTCGCGGCCAGCAAGGAATCGGCTCCAGTATTCATTCGTTCGATGGCCGATTTAGTGGCAGAAGTAACCATGGTTGTGCTGCTGTTCATAGCCTCGGCTGCTTCGGTGACCCGTTGGCCCAATGACCTGACTTGGGCGACCAATTCGCTGATCAACTGTTCAGATTGTGCAGCTGCTCGTTCTTGCCGTTCTGAACTCTTTTCTTCAGCCTGCTGGGTTTGCTCTTTCAAATTAGCGACAGCTGCCTGGACCTCCTGCCCCATCAGAGCCAAGGCGTCCCGATTCGCTTGGTTGCTTTGCTGATGCATCTCCTCGACCGTCTGTTTGATGACGGTCATTATGCCGCCAACCTCAGTCATGATGACCTGCAGTTGTTGGTTTGCCTCCGTCTGCGAAGTCTTGGAGATAGTCCGCATCTGCTCGACAAACTGACTCATCTGATGGGACATGTCTGCCTGCCTGACCTCCATGGAAGCTATCGCTTGCTGGAGACGATCGGCCATGGCATCAGCCGCCCCCTTTCCGGCATCCTGAAGGTTGGCGGCAAGTTGGTCAAATTTGGTTACTGTACCAAGCATCGCATTGTTGGTTTGGCTGAGTAAGTCAGCCATTCCTTGCAGTTGCCCCCCGAACATATCCTGCATCTTAGTTGAGAAGTCGGCTAAGACATCGGTGAGCATTTTATTGACAGCATCGCCTTGGCTCGATCCCAGTTTGTCAGTGGTTGCGGTTATTCTATCCATTGGGTCGCGGATGCTGTCCGCAAAAGCCTTTGCCAGCTCTTGAGACATTTGCTGGTTGCTCTTCACGGAGGCTTCGACCTGGCGAGTCGTCATTTCCAACAGGATTTCTCGAAGATCGGTTACCAGCGCGTCCTTCAGTTGCATGGCCTGGGTTGCACTTGTCTCGGAGGCCTTGACCAATCGGGCCAGGTATTCTTCTCCAGCACCGGCATTGAAAAAGCCATCAATGAGTTGGTTGAGAATCTCCACCTGGCGGTATCGGCCGGTGACCAGGGATTTTTCGATAGCGGTAAACAGCATGGCGATGCCGATCGCAGACGCTGAGATGAAGAAAGCGTGACCGACTGCGTGCAACAACTGGCTGAGGCTGGCCCGTACCGCGTCGGGATCGTTGGAGACTTCAAAATGTAACAAGCCTTGAATGAGACCGATGAAGGTGCCGATGATACCAATACCGGTGAGTATTCCAGGAAGATGTCGGAAAAACTCAGTTTTAAGAGGAGTATCAATCAGTACGCGTTCAGTGAAAAAGGTTTCCGCCATGACAGTTGCCCGCCAGCAGTCAATCTGTTCATGTCCCATGGCGTCGATGCGTTTCTGGCTGTGCAGGGTCTCCGCGTACTCCTTCCAGAGATGCTGCAGGTTACCCGTGGACATTGCTTCGGTCTCGATGCTGTCCAAGTCGACGATATTGCCATTGCCTGCTGCGGATTGAATCTTTTTTAACTCATCGATAACACTGTTTAATCTTCTCATTGTCCGCAGTGCGGGAACGAAAAACCAGACAACAAAGGCTACACACGAAAACAGAAGCAAAGAGACGACGATTCGATTGGGCCAAGACTGCAGGATTGAATAAATAATATCTGTTAAACTAGTCATTTATGTTCTTGTTAGGGGAGAATTTTCTTTTTTTGGTACCTCGGAGGAACGCCCATTGTTTTAGGTTATATAATTTTATTTCCTTGAAATCAAACAACAAAGGGCTGAAGAGTTCACACGGAGTTCCAGCATGGATTGTTCTCTTCAGTTCTAACTTGCTGTCTTTCCAGATAAGACATAGTGCAAAAGGCAAACTTGTGAGAGTGTTTCCTGATTCAGAATGTCATTTGGCGCAGGAGAGCCGGCAGGGAGAAGGCAATGATGAGAAAGGAGTAAAGCGAGGAAGGAATGATCCTGGGGTAGTGGCAGGATCAATGATTAGATGGGAATGTAATAGAAAGGTGCTTCACTGAGCAAACAACTCAGCGTTCGTCGAGCACCTCCAGCGCAATCGCCGCGGCCCGTTCGGCAGCGCCGGGTTCGCCCAGCCGGTCGCGCACCTCGGCCAGTCCCGCCTGCATTTCCCGACGACGGTTGTCGTCTTCAAGCAGTCAGTTCAAGTTCGTGTGCTATCCGCTCGGGATTGGCCGCATCCTGGAGCAGCTCCGGGATGACCTCCCGCCCGGCGATGAGGTTCACCAGGGTGAAATACTCGATCTGGCGGATGAGCAGTCGGCCCATCCAGTAGGTGTGCGGCGAGATGCGGTAGGCGGCCACCGTGGGCGTGCCGAGCAGGGCCAGCTCTAAGATGACCGTGCCCGAGGCGGCAACGACCGCGTCGCAGGCCGCCATCATCGAGTAGCGGTCGTCACTGATCACGCGCACGTCCAGCCGGTCGGCGACCGCGGCCAGGCCGGCCCGGTCGAGCTGGCCCCGGTCGATGGTCGAGGCCTGGGGGATGAGAAAGGTGCAGCGGCCCGGGTGGGCCTGCTCGAGCCGCTCGGCCGCGCTGAGGAACACCGGCAACAGGGTCGCGACCTCCTTGCGGCGGCTGCCGGGCAGCAGGCCGACCAGGGTGCGGGCCGGGTCGATCCCATGCAGCCGGGCGAACTCTTCGCGCTCCAGCGCTGCCTGCACCGTGTCCACGAGCGGGTGGCCGACAAAGTCCACGGCCACCCCGTGGCGGGCGTAAAACTCACGTTCAAACGGCAGGATAACGAGCATGCGGTCGACCAGCCGGCGGATGGTGCGCACCCGGCCCTTGCGCCAGGCCCAGACCTGCGGGCTGATGTAGTAGAGGATGGGGATGCCGAGGCGTTTGGCCCGGGCCGCGAGCAGCAGGTTGAAGTCCGGGTAGTCGATGAGGATGAGCAGGTCGGGCCGGTCGCTGTGCAGGTGCGCGATCAGGCTGCGGCGGGCGCGGAGGATGTCGCCCAGGTGGCTGAGCACCTCGATCAACCCGACCACGGCCAGCCCGGCCGCGTCCACGAGGATCTCCACCCCGGCCGCCCGCAGTTCCCGGCCGCCCATGCCGCTGAAGCGCGAGTGTCTGGGTCAAGCCGGCGCATGGCCCGCACCAGGCCGGCACCGTGCAGGTCACCCGAGGCCTCGCCGGCCACGATCATCACGTGTCGGCCATCGGCCCGTTTCGTTGTCGCGGACACGGGGACCGGCACCTCAGCGCAGCCCGGTCAGGCCGAGCAGGTCCGCCTCACCGGAGCGGCGCAGCACCTCCTCGACCCGCGCCCGGTTCTCCCGGATCTGCCCCACCACCCGCAGGGCCACGTCCAGGGCCCGCCGCCCCGCCTCGCCGGAGACCGCCGGCCGGCTGCGCTCGCGCACATGGTCGAGGAAGTCGGTCAGTTCCAGTTCCAGCTGGTCCTGGTCGGGCATGCCGGCCTTGTCGATCTCGGGCAGCGGCATGCCGCCTTCGCGCCCCGGCCGCAGCCGCACCGACATCACCTCTTTCTTGTTGAAATCCACGGACAGGTAGCGGCCCGGCTGGAAGATGCGCATCCGCCGCATGTTCTCCATGGAGATGCGGCTCACCGTGATGTTGGCGGTGCAGCCGTCGGTGAAGACGATGCGGGCATTGGCGATGTCGGTCAGGGGGGTGACCACCGGCGCGCCGGCAGTGAGGATCTGGTCGATGTCCGCGTGGACGATGGAGAGGATGATGTCGATGTCGTGGATCATCAGGTCGAGCACCACGTCCACGTCCGTGCCCCGCTCCTTGAACACGGACAGCCGGTGCGCCTCGATGAACAGCGGGTGGGTGAGCAGCGGCTGCATGGCCAGCACCGCCGGGTTGAACCGCTCCAGGTGGCCGACCTGGAGGATGCGACCACGCTCGCGGGCCAGCGCGATGAGGTCGTCCGCCTCGGCCAGGGTGGTGGTGATGGGCTTTTCCACGAGCACGTCCAGGTTGGCGAGCAGGCAGGTGCGGGCCACCTCGTGGTGCAGCACCGTGGGCACGACCACGCTCACCGCGTCCACCAGGGGCAGCAAGTCGCGGTAATCGGCGAACGGCCGGGTGCCACATTCGTCCGCCACCTGCGCCGCCCGCTGCGGGTCGGCGTCGGCCACGCCCACCAGTTCCACTCCGGCCATTTTCGCGTATTTCTGGGCATGAAACCGTCCCAGATACCCGACCCCGATAACTCCCGCCTTCACATTTTCTGTCATGCTCGTTTTCCTTTGCCCCCCGGCCGCGGCCGTCCGGCAGGGCGGCCTCAGATGCCGAGGTAGGCTTTCTGTACGTTTTCGTTGTTGAGGAGCGCCTGGGCCTGGCCCTCCAGGGTGATGCGGCCGTTTTCCATGACATAGCCGCGGTGGGCGATCTGCAGCGCCAGGTTGGCGTTCTGTTCCACCAGAAAGATGGTGGTGTGCGCTCTCGTCGTTGATCTTCCTGATGATCTCGAAGATCTGCCGGATGATCAGCGGCGCCAGGCCCAGGGACGGCTCGTCGAGCAGCAGCAGCCGCGGCCGGGCCATGCAGCGCCCGGGAGATGGCGAGCATCTGCTGTTCGCCGCCGGAGAGCGTGCCGCCCGGCCTGATGGCGCCGCTCGTCGCAGGATCGGGAAGCAGCGCGAAGAGTTCCTCGCCGGTCGCCGTTCGATCCCGGCCTTGTCCTTGCGGAGAAAGGCGCCCATGTCCAGGTTCTCGGGCACGGTCAGCTGCGGGAAGATGCGGCGGCCTTCGGGCACCTGGGAGATGCCCAGGCGCACGATCTGGTCCGGCGGCCAGACCGCTGGATCGGCCGGCCCTCGAACAGGATCTCGCCGCGCGCGGGGCGGCACGATGCCGCAGATCGTCATCAGCGTGGTCGACTTGCCGGCGCCGTTGGCGCCGATCAGGGTGACGATCTCGCCCTCGTCGACGCGTCAGGCTGACCTCTTGAGGGCCTGGATGTTGCCGTAGATAGGTCTGGACGTTGCGCAGTTCAAGCATCGGGCTTCCTCCCCCAGGTAGGCCTCGATCACCGCGCGGATTGCTCCGGATCTCGCGCCGGCGTTCCCTCGGCGATCTCCTCGCCGTAGTCCAGGACGAAGATCCGGTCGGAGATGCTCATCACCAGCTTCATGTCGTGCTCGATCAGCAGGATCGACGACCTGCTCCTCGTCGCGGATCCGGACGATCAGCTCGTCGAGCTCCTGCGGTCTCCTGCGGGTTCATGCCCGGCCGCCGGCTCGTCCAGCAGCAGCAGGAAGGGCTCGGTGGCCAGGGCCCGGGCGATCTCCAGGCGGCGCTGGGCGCCGTAGGGGAGGTTCTCGGCCAGCTCGTCCACCTGCGTCGGCCAGGCCGATCTTGCTCGAGCAATCGCGTAGCTCTTGTCGACGATCTCCTGCTCCTCCCGCCGGGTCGCGCGGCCGCGGCAGGACCGCGCCCAGGACGCCGGCGCTGGTCCGGCAGTGGCGGCCGATCATGACGTTCTCCAGGACCGTCATCGCCGGGAACAGGCGGATGTTCTGGAAGGTCCGGGCCATGCCCAGCTCCGTGACCCGGTTGGGCTTGCAGGCCGTTGATCCGCCGGCTGTTCGCTGCCCGGGCGGGTGAGATCACGACGTCGCCCGTCGGTCGGCGTCGTAGATGCCGGTGATGCAGTTGAAGAAGGTGGTCTTGCCGGCGCCGTTGGGGCCGATCAGGGCGACGATCTCGCCCTGGCGGACCTCGCAGGTCGACGGCGTCGAGGGCCCGCAGGCCGCCGAAATCCATGCGTCAGCCCGCTGACTGTCGAGGACAGCTTCTGCCATTCATGCCGCGCATGCTCGCCCTCCTTTCGCCGTGTCGTGAACTCGTAGACCTGCGCCGCATGTTCGTCGATCGATCCCCTGGGGCCGGAAGACCATCATCAGCACCATCATCGCGCCGAAGAGGAGCATCCGGTACTCGGCGAAGGCCCGCAGATATTCGGGCAGCAGGATCAGAGGAAGGCGCCCGACGATCACCCCGACGATCGAGCCCATGCCGCCCAGGACGACGATGGACAGGATCATGGCCGACTCCATGAAGGTGAAGCTGGCCGGGTTGATGAAGGTGGTCTTGGCGGCGAAGATCACGCCGACCATGCCCGGCCCAGGTGGCGCCCAGGGCAAAGGCGGTGAGCTTGGTCCTGGTCTTGTCGATGCCCATCGCCTGGCAGGCGATCTCGTCCTCGCGCAGGGCGATCCAGGCCCGGCCGATCCGCGAGTCCTGCAGCCGGTTGACGACGAAGATGGTGAAGAGGCACCAGGCCGATCATGAGGTAGTAGAGGTAGACGGTCGCCTGGTCGAGCGTCGAGGTCCGATGCCGAAGAGCCCGGGCCGGGGGATGTTGGCGATGCCGCTCGGGCCGAAGGAGAACGCGTTCCAGTTCTCCAGGATCAGGCGGATGATCTCGCCGAAGCCCAGGGTGACGATGGCCAGGTAGTCGCCCCGCAGGCGCAGGACCGGGAAGCCGAGGAGGATGCCGAAGAGGGCGCCCAGCAGGCCGCCGACGGGCAGGCACGGTCCAGAAGCCGAGGCCGAAATGGTGGTTGAGCAGGGCGTAGGTGTAGGCGCCCGACGGCGTAGAAGGCGACGTAGCCCAGATCGAGCAGCCCGGCCAGGCCGACGACGATGTTCAGCCCCAGGCCCAGCATCACGTAGATCAGGGCGGTGGTCATGATGTTCGATCTGGTAGCTGGAGAAGAGGAAGGGAAAGGCGACGGCGAACAGCGGCCAGGACGGCCAGCAGCGGCCGGCTAGATCCGCGGGTTCGTCCAGCGAGCCGCTGGCCGATCGGCGGCCTGCCGTCGCGCCTCCGTGTCGGCGAGCTCCTGGCCGCGCTCCTGCCGGCGTCGAGGAGCCAGCGCCAGACGAAGGAGAGGACGAAAGCTGCCGACCCCGACGCAGAGCCATGTTCCGCCAGCGCCACTCGACGATCTTCTCGATCGTGTTGACCCGGATCACCAGGATCGGAAAGGTCAGGAACATGAACCAGAGGCGCGATGACCGAGCGATTGCTTGAATTCTGCAGGGTTTTCATGGCCGGTGGACTCCTCACACCTTCTGGACTCGACCGCCTTGCCGAGCAGGCCCGCCGGCCGGAAGATCAGGATCAGGACGAGCAGGCAGAAGGCGAACACATCCTCGTAGTCGCTCGACACGTAGCCCGTGGCGAAGCTCTCGGTCCAGCCGAGGACCAGGCCGCCGAGGACCGCGCCGGGGATGCTGCCGATGCCGCCGAGGACCGCGGCGGTGAAGGCCTTGATGCCGGCGATGAAGCCGATGGAGAAGTTGATCTGGCCGATGTGCGAGGCGATGAGCACGCCGCCGATGGCGGCCAGGGCCGAGCCGACGATGAAGGTGTCGGAGATGACCCGGTTGACATTGACGCCCGACGAGCATGCGCCATGTTCCGGTCCTGGGCCGTGGCCCGCATGGCCTTGCCCATGCGGCGTGAACTTGATGAAGAGGGTCAGCGCGACCATGACCACGGCGGTCGTCACGCAGGATGACCAGCTCGCGTGGAGCCCGATGATGCGGCGTAGGGCTCCATGAAGGCGAAGTCGGGGATCAGGTTCGGGAAGGGCAGGAAGTCGGAGGTCTGGGCGAGCAGCACGTAGTTCTGCAGGAAGATGGACATGCCGATGGCGCTGATCAGCGGCGAGAGGCGCGGCGCCTTGCGCAGCGGCTTGTAGGCGATCTTCTCCACGGTGAAGCCGTAGGCGGCGGCGTAGAGGACGGCCACGACGGCGGCCAGGATCAGCACCGACAGCGCCGCGGCAGCCCGTTCAGGGTCAGGACGCGCGGCGACGATCAGCGCGGTGAAGGCGCCGATCATGTAGATCTCGCCGTGGGCGAAATTGATCAGCTCGATGATGCCGTAGACCATCGTGTAGCCGAGGGCGATCAGGGCGTAGATGCTGCCCCGGGTGAGCCCGCCGAACAGCAGTTCGAGGAAGTAATCCATCCGGTTCGGGTCAGAACCTCATGAAAAACGGTGTGAATATTACTGCACCTGCACGTAGCGGCCGTCCCGCACCTGGTAGATGGAGAAGCCGACGCCCACGGGGTCGCCCTTGGCGTCGAACCTGATCTTGCCGAGCGGCGTGTCCACCTACTCGGTGCGCAGCGCCTGGGCGATGGCCTTGGGCTCGGTGGAGCCGGCCTTGGCAATGGCGTTGGGCAGGGCCAGGGTGGCGGCCAAGGCGTTGTGGAAGAACGCCCCCGGATCGGTGCCCTCGGCCTGGCGGACTTCTCCCGGTACTCGATGGTGAGCGGGTTCAGGCTGACATCGGCCGGGCCGGTGGCGTAGACCCCCTCGGCGTCTTTGCCGGCCACCTTGATGAAGGTGTCGTCCTTGACGCCGTCGTCGGAGACGAAGGGTGTTCATACGCTTCTTCCGCATCTGGGCGACGATCTTGGAGGCCTCGGGGTGGTAGCCGCCGAAGATCACCGCGTCCGCGCCGGAGCGCTTTATCTTCTGGACGACGGCCGAGTAGTCCACCGCGCCGGGGGTGACCCCCTCGAACAGGACGACCTCGGCCTGGCCCGAGGCCTCGATGAAGTTCCTGGCGTATTCGGCCAACCCCTTGCCGTAGTCACCCTTGTCGTGGAGCACGGCGATCTTCTTGGCCTTGAGGGTGGTGAGGGCGAAGTCGACCTGGGTGCGGGCCTGGGCGTCGTCGGAGGCGATGGTGCGGAAGAAGTTGGGGTATTCGCCGCTCTGGGTCAGCGCAGGGTTGGTGGCCGAGGGCGACATCACCGGGATACCGGCGTCCTTGTAGATGCCGAGGGCCGCCTTGGTCGCGCCGGAGCAGATGTGGCCGATCACGGCGTCCGCCCCGGCCGAGACCAGCTTGGTGGCCGTGTTGGTGGCGATCTCCGGCTTGCAGACGTCGTCCTCGATGAGCAGTTCCACCGGCCGGCCCAGGACGCCGCCCTTCGTTTATGTCCTTGACAATCAGCTCGGCAGCCTTTACCGTCGGCAGGCCGTAGGAGGCCAGGTCGCCGCTGTGGGCCCCGGCAACGCCGATTTTCACCGTTTTGGCCGCTGTCGACGGCGGTGGAGGAGGTGGCACAGGCAACGGTCAGGGCCAGGGCAGCGAGCAGGGCGAGATGGCGGATCTTCATGCAGACAGTCTCCAGAAGGTGGTTGGGGCAGGCGTCGCGGTCAGCCGATGGTGTGGTCTGTTCATACCTTATCGAGATAATTTTGCACTAAAAATGACGGTCCGCGGCGGCTGCACCCGGTGTGCCGGCAGGCGCCCGCGAACGGATACGCTGTGGTGGTGGACCCGTCTGCTCCAGGCGTGGTCGGGACAGGCGACCCGGCCAGAGCCGGGCAGGCGGCCGACAGGGCGGAGAAAGCTTGGGCAGTTGCTCCAAGATGCGCCGTATCCTATTGTCTTCAGATAATTATATTGATGAACACAGAAGAATTTTACTATGCCCTGGGCCGGCCCTTTGCCCCGCTCTACGGGGCGATCATGCGGCTGCGCGAGATCTGCTACCGCCGGGGGGTGTGCACCACGCACCGGCTTCCTGTGCCGGTGCTCAGCGTGGGCAACCTCACCGTCGGCGGCACCGGCAAGACCCCCATGGTGCAGCACCTGGCAAGGCTCCTGCAGGACAACGGTTTCCGGCCGGCGGTGATCAGCCGCGGTTATGCCGGCCGGGCCCAGGGACGGGTGAACCTGGTGTCCGACGGCAGCCGGCTGCTGCTCGATGCGGACCTGGCCGGTGACGAACCGCGCTTCCTGGCCGAAACCCTGCCCGGCGTGCCGGTGCTCACCGGCATTGTCCGTCGCCTGCCGGCCCGTGAGGCGGTGGCTCTGGGCGCGGACGTGCTCCTGCTCGACGACGGTTTCCAGCACATGCAGCTCGCCCGGGACATCAACCTGGCGCTGTTCAGCGCCGACCGGCTGGCCGGCAATTCGCGCGTTTTTCCGGGCGGTGAACTGCGCGAGCCGGTGGCCGCCCTGCGCCGCGCCACCGGGTTCGTGCTCACCGGCGTGGACGACCGCAACCGGGAGCGGGCCGCGCGGTTTGCCGACCTGCTCAGGGCTCGCTTTCCGGAGATCCCCACCACGCTTTCCGGCTACGCGACCGATTCGGTGGTGCGCCTGTCCGCCGCGGGCCTCTTGGAACCGGCCGGGGACGCCGGTCTTGCCGGGCGGCGGCTGTTCGGGTTCTGCGGCATCGCCCGGCCGGAATCCTTCGAGCGCACCGTGCAGGCGGCAGGGCTTGAGATGGGGGGCTTCCTGCCGCTCGCCGACCACCAGCGCTATGTGCCCGCGGTGCTCGACCGGATCAGGACCCGGGCCGCCCAGGCCGGGGCCGAGGCCCTGGTGACCACGGAAAAAGACCTGGTCAAGCTGGCCGGCTGTGCCGCCGACCTGGGGCTGCCCCTGTACGCCCTGCGCCGCCGGGTGGTCCTGGACCCGGCCTTTGCCGACGACCTCCTGGCCGCGGTCCGACAACGGGCCGGTCAGCCCGGCTGAGGCAAAACAGCCACGGTGGTGTGTTGAAAAATCAACATTTTCCACCAGTTTTCCCGTCTGTGTTATTTTTGCCACAGTCTCTGGTTCCGTGGCACTCCTGCGCGGGTGCGCAGGTCTTCGGTTTAAAAATTTGAATTTGTATAATTTTTTGTAAGTTGAAAATCCGCCCGGCAACGGTCCGTGGCAGAGTGGTGTACTTTTTGCATAAAAGAGGGCAACAGTGAAGATATCGGTCGCTCGCGACCTCACCCTTGCAGACGGACAGACTTCCATGGCACCCTCCATCGAGCCGCACCAACAGACACTGAAACGGGCCGTCAGCTGCTGCGGCGTCGGCCTGCACACCGGCCGCACCGTGAACCTGACGATCAAGCCGGCAGCGGCCCACAGCGGCATCCGCTTCCTCCGCTCCGACCTGCCCGGTCAGCCGGTCATCCCCGCCCGGGTCGAGCAGGTGGTGGATACCACCCTGGCCACCACCATCGGTATGGGCTCCGCCCGGATTGCCACCACCGAGCACCTGCTCGCCGCCCTGCGCGGCTCGGGCATCGACAATGCCGAAATCGACCTCGACTCTCACGAGGTGCCGATCATGGACGGCAGCGCCGGCCCGTTCATCCACCTGCTCAAGAGCGCCGGTGTGCAACAGCAGCGGGCCCTGCGCCGCATCCTGCGCATCACCCGGCCGATCAGCTTCGCCGATGGCGACAAGTCCATCCGCATCGAGCCTTACAACGGTTTCAAGGTCACCGGCCGCATCCATTTCGACGACGCCCTGATCAGGGAACAGCGTTATTCGGTGGAGGTCACGGCCGAGCGCTTTGCCCGAGAGATCGCCGCGGCCCGCACCTTCGGCTTTGTCGAGCAGGTCGAGTATCTCTGGCAGAACGGCCTTGCCCTGGGCGGCAACCTGGGCAACGTCATCGCCATCCACTGGGACCGCCGCTCCATCCTCAACGAAGACGGCCTGCGCTTCGACGACGAGTTCATCCGCCACAAGGTGCTGGATGTGATCGGCGATATCGCCCTTCTGGGCGCGCCGGTCATGGGCCATGTGATCGCCGACCGTTCCGGCCACAGCCTGCACTTGGGGCTGATGCAGACCCTGCTCAAGAACCCGGATTGCTGGGAATACGTCCGGCTGCAGAAAAAAGGCGACACCCTGTTCCAGGAAGTGGTCAACACCACCCGGACCGCCTCCAGCCGTCTTGCCCCGCTGTTCGTCCCGGCGGGCAAGGCCGTGACCGGCCGGCCGGCCTGCGCGGCCTGATCCTCGCACAACCCCCTATGCACCCATCCTGCCTCTGGAGCAACGGAGGCAGCTAAAAAAAACCGCCGGAGGTGTCCGGCGGTTTTTTTTTGCCCGGACGACCGTTTGGGCC
The DNA here is from genome assembly GCA_963754825.1 of uncultured delta proteobacterium. Taxonomy (GTDB): domain Bacteria; phylum Desulfobacterota; class Desulfobulbia; order Desulfobulbales; family Desulfobulbaceae; genus Desulfobulbus. The sequence continues at coordinate 13,665 of CAVWHP010000001.1, forward strand.
AACGGGTGATTGTCGCTCGCACCCATCCGCCGTATACTGGCCGCGGCCCAAGGGCCATCGTTGACTAACCCTGAACAACAACGTGAGCACTATGAACGCATCTGACTTATCTATCGGTTTTATTGGCGGTGGGCAAATGGCCGAGGCACTCATCCGCGGGCTCCTTGCCGCCCGCCTGGCGCAACCGGAACACCTCACTGTGCTCGAACCCGATGCAACCCGCTGTCGTCACCTGCAGGCCGAATACAGCGTGCACTGCGCCCGGGACGCGGAGGAACTGTGCCGCATCAGCCGGGTGCTGGTCGCGGCGGTCAAGCCGCAGCTGGCAGACCAGGCCCTTGCCGCCTGCAACCCCTTTCTCACCGACGATCACCTCGTCGTCTCCATCATGGCCGGCGTGTCCCTGGCCGACCTGGCGGACATCTTCACCGAGCCGGTGCGGCTCATCCGGGTGATGCCCAACACTCCGGCCCTGGTGCTGGCCGCGGCTTCGGCCTTCAGCGCCAACGACCGGGCCACGGCCGCTGACCGGCAGGTGGCGCAGACCCTGTTCTCGGCGGTGGGCACCTGCGTCGAGGTGGCGGAATACCAGCTCGACGCGGTCACGGGATTGAGCGGCAGCGGTCCGGGCTACGTGTTCACCTTCATCGAGGCGATGATCGACGGTGGTGTGCTCGCCGGTCTGCCCCGGCCCCTGGCCGAGCAGCTGGTGCTGCAGACGGTCTACGGGTCGGCGCGACTGGCGCTGGAAACCGGCGAGCATCCGGCCGTGCTCAAGGGCAGGGTGACCTCGCCCGGCGGCACCACCATCGCCGGACTGCAGGTGCTCGAAGAGGGGGCCTTCCGCGGTTTGGTTATGAACGCGGTGGAGGCAGCGACTGCCCGCTCCAGGGAGCTGGGCGCATGAAGATCGATTATGCGGGGATTGTCACCCGGCCGAAAAGCCCGGATGTGGAGCGGCAGGGCAGGGAGGTGGTCGAGTGGTTCAGGGCGCGCAACATCCGCGCCGACCTCAACCGGATCGAACCGGACATGAGCCTGGTGATCGTGCTCGGGGGCGACGGCACCCTACTGCACGTCTCCGAACGGGCGAGCAGCTACGGGCTGCCGGTGCTGGGGGTAAATCTCGGCAACCTCGGCTTTCTCACCGAGGTCTCGGCGGACGAAATGTACCAGACCTTCGAGACCCTGCTGCTCGACGACGAGGTCCACATCGAACGGCGCATCATGCTGTCCGCGGCCTACGTCAACGGCGTCACCGGCGAGAAGAGTCCGGCGGTGAACGCCCTCAACGAGGTGGTGATCGTCAAGAAGAGCACCGAGGCCATGGTCCGTCTGCGTTGCTGGGCAGACCGGGAATACGTGACCACTTACCGGGCGGACGGCCTGATCATGGCCACGCCCACCGGCTCCACCGCCTACAACCTGTCGGCCGGCGGACCGCTGGTGCACGCCGAACTGGAAGCCATCGTACTCACGCCGATCTGCCCCTTCATGCTCGAATCACGGCCGGTATTGCTCGGCGCGGACTCCAAAATCGTCACCCACCTGCTCGCCCCGGCCGGCCAGGTCAAGGTGATCGTCGACGGCAGCCTGCAGTGGAATATCACCGAGAACGACTACCTGCTGGTGGAACGGGCGGAGCACCCGCTGCTCCTCGTCAGCTCGCTCTGGAAGAGCTATTTCAATATCCTGCGCACCAAGCTCAACTGGGGCGGCGACGCAGTGGATCAGCCGCTGCCGGCCAAGGTCTGCCGGCACTGCTAGCCCCGGCCGGCCGGCTCACTTCTTGCGGCGCTGCAGCTTGTACTTCTTCATCTTGTACTGGAGCAGACTCTTGGTGATGCCCAACTGCTCGGCGGCGCGGGCCTGGACGTGGCCGGTATCGTCCAGGGCCTTGCGCACCAGCCGCTCCTCGATGCCGTTGAGCACCTCGGCCAGGCTCAGGTTGTCGGGAATGAACTGGTTCAATTCCAGGCCGGTGCTCCACTCGTGGGCATTGACCAGCTGGCTGGAATCGGGCTGCACGTCCTCGGGCTCGATGCGGTCGCCGTTGCAGAGGATGGCGGCGCGTTCGATGGTGTTTTCCAGCTCGCGCACGTTGCCCTCCCAGGGCAGGCTGATCAACAGCCGCAGCGCCTCGGGCGAGATATCCAGCGGCCGGCCCAGGCTGCGGCTGTTCTTCTCGAGAAAGTGGCTGACCAGGGCCGGGATGTCGTCCACCCGCTCGCGCAGCGGCGCCAGGTGGATGTGGATGACGTTCAGCCGGTAGTAGAGGTCCTCGCGGAAGTGGCCCTTGTCGACCTCGTCCTTGAGGTCCTTGTTGGTGGCCGCAAGGATGCGCACGTCCACGTGCAGGGTGGTGTTGCCGCCCACCCGCTCGAAGCTCTTGTCCTGCAGCACCCGCAGCAGTTTGGCCTGCAGTTGCGGCGGCATGTCGCCGACCTCGTCGAGGAAGAGCGTGCCGGTGTCGGCCAGTTCGAACCTCCCCTTGCGCATGGTCACCGCATCGGTGAAGGCGCCCCTTTCGTGGCCGAACAGCTCGCTTTCCAGCAGGTGTTCGGAGAGCGCGGCGCAGTTGACCGAGATGAAAGGCGCGTCTTTGCGCGGGCTGTGGTTGTGGATCGCCCGGGCGACCAACTCCTTGCCCGTGCCTGACTCGCCCGTGATGAGCACCGAACTTGGCGTGGGTGCAACCTTTTCGATGAGCTGGTAGACCGCCCGCATGGCCGGGCTCTTGCCGATCATGCCGCCGAAGCCGGAGCGGGGCGTGGCCTCGTCACGCAGCCGGCGGATTTCCCGGATGAGCCCGTAATGCTCGATGGCCTTGCGCACGCTGGCCAGCAGCTGCTGGTTGGAAAAGGGTTTGGCCAGGTAGGTGAAGGCGCCCAGGCGCATGGCCTCCACCGCCTTTTCCACCTCGGCGTAGGCGGTGATCAGGATCACCGGCAACTCCTTGTTGTACTCCTTGATCTTCTCCAGGAAGGCGATGCCGTCCATGCCCGGCATCTTCATGTCGGAGAGCACCAGATCCAGATCCGTGCTGTAGACGATGGGCAGACCGGCCAGGCCGCTGTTGGCGGTGAACACCTCGTAGCCTTCGTCCTTGAGGATCTCGGAGAGGACAATCTGATAGTTGGGTTCGTCGTCGACGATGAGAATGGTGTGCATGGCGATGGGTGCGGTAGGGGTTAGCGGTCGCGGCCGTTCAGGCGGGCCTGCACGGCGTCGAGCAGCGATGCCGGCGGGCAGATCCCCTGAGCGCCTCCGGCCATGGGGTGGAGCGGCCGGGTGGCGCCGTGGTAGTCGCTGCCGCCGGTGACCAGCAGGCCGTTGGCCGTGGCCACAGTTTTCAGTTTTTTCAGCATCTTCCTCGTGTGGGCGGGGTAATACGCCTCGATGCCGTCCAGCCCGCGGCCGGCCAGTTCGCGGATGATGAGCGGCTGCAGCCGCATCTCCGGATCGATCTGGCCGGGATGGGCGAGGACCGCGATGCCGCCGAACCGGTGGATCATGGCGATGGTCTCCACCGCGGTGTAGCTGAACCGCCCCTCCCAGGCCGGCTTGTTGCGGCCGAGGTAGAGCCGGAAGGCGGCCTGGAAGCTGTCGACCACACCTTTTTCGATGAGCAGCCGGGCGATGTGCGGCCGGCCGGTCTGACCGCAGCAGGAAATGCGCTCCACCTCCTCCTCGCTGATGGCCACGCCCAGAGCGCGGAGTTTGTCGAGGATGACCGCGTTGCGCCTGGCCCGACCCGCCTGCAGCGGCGCCAGCCACTCGTGCAGTTCCGGGGCGGTGTGGTCGATGCCGTAGCCGAGGATGTGCAGGGTGTGCTGGCGCAGTGAACTGCTCACCTCCACCCCGGACAGCACGGTGAGGCCCGCCTGCTCACCCAGCCGCAGGAACTCGGCCACGCCCTCGACCGTGTCGTGGTCGGTGAGCGCCAGCCCATGCAGGCGGTTGTGTGCGGCCAGCTCGACCAGATCAGCCGGGGTGGCGCTGCCGTCGGAATAGACGCTATGGGTATGCAGGTCGACGCACATGGGGCAGGGGCAGTTCCTGGTGGCAGGGCCGGAGCGTGGGTGTTGGGGCGGCCCGATGTGCAGGCACTCTAACCACCGGCCTCTCTTTCCGCAAGAATAAGCAAATGAAATCGCCCCCAAGGCTCCGGCTTGCCATTCGTGGCGGCCGGTCTTATGATGGTGGGAAACTTTCTCAGGGGGAGGCCCATGCACGCCCAGCAGCAGCGCATCGACGAATACCGGATTGAAGAGGAACCGTACTACCTGGCCACCGGCGACGAGTTGGCCATTGCCGAGGCCGCCTTCCACGAGGGCGCGCCGCTCCTTCTCAAGGGCCCGACCGGCTGCGGCAAGACCCGCTTCATGCAGTACCTGGCCTGGCGGCTGCAGCGGCCGCTGGTCACGGTCTCCTGCCACGATGACCTGTCGACCAGCGACCTGGTCGGCCGCTACCTGATCCGCGCCGGTGAAGCGGTGTGGAACGACGGCCCCCTGACCATGGCGGTGCGCGCCGGGGCCATCTGCTACCTGGACGAGATCGTCGAGGCGCGCAAGGACACCACCGTGGTCATCCACCCGCTGGCCGACGACCGCCGGCAACTGCCCATCGAAAAACGGGGCGAACTGCTCACCGCGCCGCCGGAGTTCATGCTCGCCGTCTCCTACAACCCCGGCTACCAGAGCGTGCTCAAGGACCTCAAGGCCTCCACCCGGCAGCGGTTCATCGCCCTCTCCTTCGACTACCCGGAGCCGGAGCTGGAGGTGGAGATCGTCTGCCGGGAGGGGCAGCTGGACCGGGAAACCGCCCGCCTGCTGGTCAAGCTGGCCGGCATGACCCGTACTCTCAAGGACTCGGGCCTGGCCGAGGGGGCCTCCACCCGCCTGCTCATCCAGACCGGCAAGCTCATCGGCCGCGGCATCCCGGTGCGTACCGCCTGTCGGGCAGCGGTCAGCGAGGCGCTCACCGATGACACCGAACTGCTCGCCGCGCTCGACGAGATGGTCACCTCGCTGTTCTGAGCGCGCATGGAGCTCGAAATCCTCAAGGAGAAGTTCTACCGCCTGGTCGCGCCCAGCCTGCCCAACGAGTGGGACGTGGAAGAGGCCCTGTCCGGCCTGACACTCGACGACGCCCAGCAGATCGAGGAGATCTTCGCCCAGATCCCGGCCATCTGGCCGGTCTCCCACTCGCTCTGCTTCTCCTACCTGTCCGCGGCCGGGCCGGCGGTGGCCTGCCTGGCGCCCGAGGAACTGTCGCTCTGGGTCCATGGCCTGCTCGACTGCTACGAGACCAAGGGATTGCGTGGGGCGCAGCTGTTCATGGAGGACGTGGCCGAGCATTTCCTCCGCCAGATCCGCGGCCAGGGTGGACTGCGTCTGGCCGATGTCCGTCCCCGCCTGCAGACCTATGTCAGCGGGCTGGCCGGCAGGGAACTGCCCCTGGTCGCAGCCGAGGCTGCGGCCACGGACGGCGAGTCCATCTTCCTGCCGGCCGAGATCGGCCTGTACGCTGACCAGGAACGAAATTTCCTGTTTTTCAAGCTGATCGCCTCGTTCCAGTGGGCCAGTCTGCACGCCGGCGTGTTCGCGGCCCCGCCCGGTTTTCCCTCGGGCAGGAAGAAGGCCCATCCGCTCGAGCGGTTCTTCTCCACCTTCGCCCGTCCGGACCAGGCCCGCAGCCTCTACCATTTTTTTGAAACCGCGCGCGTGCTCGCCGTGCTCAAGAAGGAGTTGCCCGGGCTGATGCGCCAGGCCGAACCGCTGCTGGGGCAGTTGGCTCTGAGCGCGGACGACAGCCAGGAGTTGACCCTGCTCGACCACCTGCAGCAGGGCCTGCTGCGGGACCAATGGCCCGAGCCGGGCCGGGACGGGCGGATCGACCAGGCGCGCCTGCTGCTCGACGCCTGCCGCGGGGCGAGCGCGGACAACCGGGCCAGCCTGGAGGCGGTTCACGCCCTGATGCCCGCGCTGGAACCGGAGGAAGACCTGACCCGGACGGAGCCCATGCCCTTCCAGGGCACACTGCTCCTCCAGGAGATGCGCAACCTGGGACTGCAGCAGCAGACCAGCCGGGAGTTGCGCATGATGCAGTCACTGACCGTCAAACTGCACGCCGGGCCGCGGCCGCCCGAGGCCGGCGACGAGGAGGAGCGCCAGGGCGGGAGCGGGCAACAGGGTCAGGATACGGCCCTGATCGTGGACACGCCGCCGGACTGGCCGCACGGGCCGCCACCCTGGGAGCCGATGCACGTCGACAACCCGGAGGCGGCCGACAGTGCCCAGGCCGAGTCCGCGGAACACCAGCGCGGGACCACCGTTGTCGAGCAGACCTCACAGAGCGCGGCCGGCCAGGCCGGGCGGATGTTCGCCACCGGTTCCGGGGCGTCGCAGGCGGGGGAGGAGGCGTGGCAGGAACCGTTGGTGTACGATGAGTGGGATTACCGCCGCAAAGGGTTCCGCAAGAAGTGGTGCGTGGTCCAGGAACGGGAGATGGCGCGGGTGCAGACCGGCTTCATCGAGCAGACCCTCACCCGCTACCGCGGTCATATCCGCCGTCTGCGTCACCAGTTCGAGATGATGCGCACCACCGAGCGGTTTGTCCGCCGCCAGCGGGACGGCAACGACATCGATCTGGATGCCATGGTCGAGTCACTCGCCGACAGCCACGCTGGCCTAGCGCCCTCGGACCGGCTGTTCGTCCGCCTGGCGCGCGACGAGCGCGACATTGCCGTGCACTTCCTGGTGGATATGTCCAACTCCACCGCCGGCTGGGTGGGCAAATCGATCAAGGAGGCCCTGGTGCTCATCTGCGAGGCCATGGAGATGCTCAACGACCGCTACGGCATCTACGGCTTTTCCGGTATGCGCCGGCTGCGCTGCGAGATCTTTCCGGTGAAACGGCTGAACGAGCGCTATTCGGCGGCGGTGCGCGAGCGGATCAGCGCCATCGGGCCGCGCGAGTACACCCGCATGGCCCCGGCCATCCGCCACATGACCTCGCTGTTCGCCCAGGTGGAGGCCAAGGTGCGCCTGCTCATCATCCTCTCCGACGGCAAGCCCGAGGACTACGACGACTACAAGGGCGAGTACGCCATCGAGGATACCCGCCACGCCCTGCTCGAGGCCAAGGCCCGCGGCATCCACCCGTTCTGCATCACCATCGACCGCCAGGCGCACGAGTACATGGCCCACATGTACGGCGAGGTGAACTCCATCTTCATCGACCAGGTCGACCGGCTGCCGGCGCGCATGCCGGAGATCTACCGGGCGCTGACCAGCTGAAAACCCAGTGCGGCAACGGTCACGGCCGCAGCGATGTGCCGGCCTCCGCAACCATCCGGCCGCCCGCAAGCCGCGGCGGCCGCCGGCATGAACCCGTATCCCGAGGCGCCGCCCATGCGCTGGTCTTTCCCCTTTGTTCTTTCGCTGATGCTCCTGGCCGGGCCGATCGCGGTCCTGGCCGATACGGTCGACGAGACCGCCCAACGCCTCAAGGTCGAGGCCTACCGCCATTACTACGGCCAGGGCAGGCCGGCCAACCTGGCCCGCGCCCTGCGCCTGTACCTGGAGGCCGCCGAGCGCGGCGACGCCGAGGCCCAGTTCATCGCCGGCGGCATGCTCCAGCGCGGCCTGGGCACGGACCCGGACCGGCGCAGCGCGTTCCGCTGGCTGCTCAAGGCGGCGGAGCAGGGGACCAGCAGCCCGGAATCGCTCCACCTCATCGGCAGTGGCTACTTTCGCGGCTACCCGGTGCCGCAGAATTTTCTCGAGGCCAGGGACTGGCTCGACCGGGCGGCCGGCCTGGGCCATGTCGCTGCCTGCACGGATCTCGCCTACCTGCTCTACAACGGCCTGGGCGGCGAGCAGGACCGTGGGCGGGCGCTGGCCCTCTATGAGCAGGCGGCCCGACGGGGCGACGTGCTCGCCCAGGCCAACACCGGCCTGATGTACGCCAGCGGCACGGGCACGGACACCGACCGGGCGCGCGCCTACGCCTGGTACTCACTGGCCGCCAGCCGGGGCAACGCGGTCGCGGCGGTCAACCGCAACCGGCTCATGAGCGATATGAGTTGGGAGGAGTTGAACCGCGCCCAGGCCATTGCCGTGGAGCTGTACCGCCAGGTGGAAAACCTGCCCCGGCCGCCGGCCGAACCGGTGGGTACGCCGGCCGACCCAGCCCCCTAACCGTGGGCCTGTTCCTCGTCGTCGCGGCACCGTTCCAGCAGGTGGACGATATCGTCGATGGTCGCGGCACTGTTGATGGCCAGCCGCAGTTGGGACGCGCCGGAGAGGCCGGCGAGGAACTTGACGGTGTGGTTCTTGATGCGAAACAGGAGCCGAGCCGCCTCCAGGTGTTCCTCTGCCAGGGCCAGGTAGCGGCGGATGGTTCCCATCCGGCCGGCCAGGGTGGCGGGCCTGCCCTGCGGGGAAAAGGCCCAGGGGTTGCCGAGCGCGCCCCGGCCGATCATCACCGCGTCGCAGCCGGTCTCTGCCTGCATGCGCAGGGCGTCCGCATAGTTCTGGACGTCGCCGTTGCCGATCACCGGGATGCGCACCGCCTGTTTCACCGCCGCAATCATGTTCCAGTCCGCCTGGCCGCCGAACCCCTGGGCCCAGGTCCGACCGTGGACGACCACCGCGGCAGCGCCGGCCTCCTCGGCCATGACCGCGAATTGCGGGGCGGTCAGATTGGCCGCGTCCCAGCCGCTGCGAAACTTCACCGTCACCGGCAGGCGGGTGTGCGCGCACACTGCCCGGATGATCGCCGCGGCCCGCTCCGGATCCTTCATCAGGGCCACGCCGGCCCCTTTCTTCACCACCTTGCGCACCGGACAGCCCATGTTCAGGTCGATCAGATCCACCGGCCGGGTGTCGACCAGGGCCGCGGCCCGTCCCATGGCCTCGGGGTCGGCGCCGAACAGCTGCAGGCCGAAGGGACGCTCGGCGTCCACGGTGCGCATCAGCTCAAAGGTGTTCCGCTGGCCGAAGACCAGGCCGTGGCAGCTGACCATTTCCGAGACACACAGTGCCGCCCCATGTTCCCGGCAGAGCAGGCGGAAGGGCAGGTCCGAGTAGCCGGCCAGCGGCGCGAGCACGAGTGGGGCGCTCAGCCGCACCGTGCCGATGGCGACCGGGAGCGGGCAGGGGACAGGAGCGGGCGGGGGCGAGCAGGGCGGCAGGTGCATGGAAGAAAGAAAAAAGGCGCTCCAGAAGATTCTGCAGCGCCCGGTCGAGGATGGAGAAAAGGGGGCGAATCAGTTGCCGGCGGCGGCCTTGCGGTCCATTCTCCTGATCTTGTTGAGTACACCGAGATAAATGTCCTCGGACATGTCCTCGATGATCACTTTCAGGGCCTCATCCTCGCCGGTGGTGGTGATGGTCCGGTCGGTGAAGTCGGTGGTGTAGAGTTTTTTCGGCTCCTCCCAGATGATCTCACCGGTTTTCAGATCCTTGAGCACGAAGCGGACGAACAGCCGGACCTTGTTGCCGGTTGAATTGGAGATGCTGTCCCAGGAAACCGAGGGCAGGTCGATGGAGGTGATCTCGCCGGCGAGGATGAGGTCGGCTCGGCTCTTTTCCTTTGTTAAATCAAGGGCTTCTGATTTCTGGAACCAGCGTGACAGGGAAAGGTAGATGCGGTTGTCCAGGCCAAGTTTGTTCGTCCGGTTCTGCCAGTTGGGCATGTAGACGACCCGCGCCGGGCCGGTGTACACGTGGGGGTTGTAGTAGCCGCAGCTGCCCACCAGCAGGGCGAGCAGCAACAGAGCGCCGAGTCCGAGTTTTCCAGTTTTCAGCATGGTCGTCCCTTCGTGGGTTGGCGTGGCGCGGCAGAATGCGGTTTGACCGGAATTGCCGGCAGGTTTACGTAATTAAACGACGATATTAACAAGTTTCCGCTGAACCACAATAATTTTCTTCGGATCCCGGCCGTCCAGCGCCCGGGCGATTTTTTCGTCGTCAAGGGCCAGCTGCTTGAGCGACTGGTCATCGATGTCCGCAGCCACCGTGAGCTTGGTGCGCACCTTGCCGTTGACCTGCACGACCACGGTCACCTCTTCCTCGCGGGCGGCCTCGGCGTCGAAGCGCGGCCAGGAGACCCCGTTGAGCTGCTGCCGATGGCCGGTCAGCTCCCACAACTCCTCGGAGAAATGGGGGACCATGGGGAAGAGCAGGGTGATCATGGTTTCCAGAGTTTCGCGCAGCACTGCCCGGTCGATGCGCGTGTCTTCGCCGAGCGTTGCGGCGGCCGTGTTGACCAGCTCCATCACGCCCGAGATGGCGGTGTTGAAATGGAAATTGGTCTCGATGCTCTCCGTGACCCGGCGGATGGTCTGGTGGGTCTTGCGGTGCAGTTGGCGGGAGAGGTCGTCCAGGGATGCGGGAGCCACCGGAGCGTCCTCGCGGAAGCAGTCCTGATGCTGGTGTACCATCCGGTAGACCCGGTTGAGGAAACGCGAGGCCCCCTCCACGCCCTGGGCGTTCCATTCCAGGTCACGCTCCGGCGGGGCGGCGAACAGGGAGAACAGCCGCACCGTGTCGGCGCCGTACTGCTCGATCAGGTCGTTCGGGTCGACCACGTTGCCTTTCGATTTGGACATCTTGGCGCCGTCCTTGATGACCATGCCCTGGGTGAGCAGGTTGGTGAACGGTTCGTCCACCTTCAGGTAGCCGAGGTCGCGCAGCATCTTGGTGAAGAAGCGCGAGTAGAGCAGGTGGAGGATGGCGTGCTCGACCCCGCCGATGTACTGGTCGACCGGCAGCCAGTAGCGGGCCGCCTCCCGGTCGATGGGGGCGGTGGTCAGGTCCGGGCTGGTGTAGCGGGCGAAATACCAGGAGGACTCGACAAAGGTGTCCAGCGTGTCGGTCTCGCGCCGGGCCGGTCGGCCGCAGTGCGGGCAGGTGGCGGCGATGAAGTCGGGCTGCTGGTGCAGCGGGCTGTGGCTGCCCTTGGCCTCACCGGAGCCGGGCAGGAGAACCGGCAGGTCACCCGCCGGCACCGGCACGATGCCGCAGTCGGCACAGTGGATCACCGGAATGGGCGCGCCCCAGTAGCGCTGGCGGGAGATACCCCAGTCGCGCAGCCGGTAGGTGACGTGGGCCCGGCCGAATCCCTGCTGTTCGGCATGGGCGATGATCGCCGCCTGGGCGGCAACGGAATCCATGCCGGTGAACCGGGCGGAATCCACCAGCACGCCCGGCCCCACCGCCGCTTCGGTCATGGTCGCGCCATCCAGCGCCTCGCCTTCGGGCTGGACCACCACCCGTACCGGCAGACCGTAGGCGCGGGCCAACTCAAAGTCGCGCTGGTCGTGGGCCGGTACCGCCATGACCGCGCCGGTGCCGTACTCCATGAGCACGAAGTTGGCCGCATAGACCGGCACCCGCTCGTCGGTGAACGGATTGCGGCAGTAGGCGCCGGTGAACACGCCGCGTTTTTCCTGCTCCGTCTCCAGGCTGGTCCGCTGTTTTTCGATGAGCGTCTGCTCGATGAACGCGCGCACCTCGGCCTCCTGGGGGGTGCCCACGGTCAGGGTCTTGAGCAGCGGGTGCTCCACCGCCAGTGACATGAAGGTCACACCGAAGATGGTGTCCGGCCGGGTGGTGAAGATGGTGATCTGCTCGTCGCAGCCCTCCACCGGGAAGTCGCAGGCGAGCCCGGTACTCTTGCCGATCCAGTTGCGCTGCATGGTGACCACCTTCTCCGGCCAGCCGTCGAGCTTGTCCAGGTCGGCGAGCAGTTCCTCGGCGTAGTCGGTGATCCGCAGGAACCAGCCGTGCATCACCTTGGGCAACACCGGCTGGTCGCACCGCCAGCAGGCGCCGTCGATCACCTGTTCACTGGCGAGCACGGTCTGGCAGTCGTTGCACCAGTTGACCGTGGTCTCCTTGCGGTAGACCAGCCCGCGCTCGAGCATCTGCAGAAAGAGCAGCTGTTCCCAGCGGTAGTAGTCCGGGCTGCAGGTGGCCAGTTCCCGGTCCCAGTCGTAGCTCAGGCCCATGGCCTTGAGCTGGGTGCGCATGTAGGCGATGTTGTCGTAGGTCCAGGCGGCCGGGTGAATGCCGCGCTTCATGGCGGCGTTCTCGGCGGGCAGACCGAAGGCGTCCCAGCCCATGGGGTGGAGGACGTTGAAGCCCTGCATGCGCTTGTAGCGGGCGATGACGTCGCCGATGGAGTAGTTGCGCACATGCCCCATGTGGATGCGGCCCGAGGGGTAGGGGAACATCTCGAGGACGTAGTATTTTTCCCGGCCGGGCTGTGCGTCGACCTTGAAGGTCTTGTCCCGCTCCCAGCGCTCCTGCCATTTGCGTTCGATGGTCTTGAAATCGTATCTGTCGGTAGTCTGCATGGCCATGATGGAAGGTGGCGGTGTGGTGGTGTGAGTCAGTGGATGTCGAAGTCCGCGTCCATGTTCGGTTCCGGGCGGAAGTCCGGCGCGCGGTTGCTGTAGTTCTCGAACCTGGTGTATTCGCCGAGGAAGCTCAGTTTGATCACCCCGGTGGGGCCGTTGCGCTGCTTGCCGACAATGATCTCGGCCAGACCGCGGTTCGGGTTGCCCTCGGCCCGGTTATAGACCTCGTCCCGATAGATGAACATGATCACGTCCGCATCCTGTTCGATGGCGCCGGATTCGCGCAGGTCGGCGAGCTGCGGCCGCTTGTCGGTGCGGTTTTCGAGGCTGCGGTTGAGCTGCGACAGGGCGATCACCGGCACGTTCAGTTCCTTGGCCATGGCCTTGAGCGAGCGGGAGATGTCCGAGATCTCCTGGGCCCGGTTCTCGGAGGAACTCTTGCCCTGCATGAGCTGCAGGTAGTCGACCACGATCAGCCCGAGATCCTGCTCGGATTTGAGCCGCCTGGCCTTGGCCCGCATCTCGAGCACGGTGAGGCCGGGGGTGTCGTCGATGTAGATCGGGGCCTCGCTGAGCATACCGGTGGCCCGGGTGAGCTTGGGCCAGTCACTGTCGATCAGCCGACCGGTGCGGATGCGCTGGGAATCGATGGGCCCGAGGGAACAGAGCATGCGCAGGGCCAGTGATTCCACCGACATCTCCAGGCTGAACACGGCCACCGGCACCTTGCCGATCATGGCGGCGTGCTGGACGATGTTCATGGCCAGGGCGGTCTTGCCCATGGAGGGCCGGGCGGCGAGGATGATCATCTCCGCGGGCTGCAGACCGGCGGTCATCCGGTCGAGTTCGTCGTAGCCGGTGGCCACGCCGGTGATGTGTTCCTGCTTGTCGAACAGCCGGTTGATCCGGTCGAAGGCCTTGGGCACCACCGACGACATGGGCTGGAAGCCTTCGCCTTTCTTCGAGTGGGCGATCTCGAAGATGGTCTTTTCGGCCTCGTCGACCAGGGTGTCGATGTCGTCCTGGGCGTCGTAGCAGCGGGCCGCCACCTCGGTGGAGGTCTGAATGAGGCGCCGCAGGATCGATTTCTTGCGGATGATGCGGGCGTGGTGGACCAGGGTGCCGGTGAACGGGATGATGTCGGTGAGCGAGGCCAGGTAGGCGGCGCCGCCCACGTCCTCGAGTTTGTTCTGGTCGCTGAGCAGGCCGGTGACCGTGATCAGGTCATGGGGTTCGTGCTTGTCGAACAGGGCCATCATGGCCGCATAGATGGTCTTGTGGGCGTCCCGGTAGAAATCACCCGGCTGGAGCAGGTCAATGACCTTGAGCAGGGCCTTGTCCTGGATGAGAACGGTGCCGAGAACCGCCTGCTCCGCCTCGATGTTCTGAGGGGGCAGCATGCGTCCGGACGGGGCGGGGTTGGTAAAAGGGTCGCGTGACATGGCTGGGGGCAAGGCGGGTGAGGCTCCTGGTTTGTGGCGCCACTATACCGGCCGCCCCATGGAAAGGCACGGCCAAAATACAAGTGCCTTTTCTGGCTGCAGAAAAGGCACTTGTTCAGGGCTCTTTGGGCATTGCCGCACCCTTCCAGGCGCCGGGCAGGGACGGGCGCGCGGGAGGATCGGTCGGGGCCAACCGGCCGGCAGAAGAATGCGCCGACCGGCGCTCCTTACTGCTGGTCGCCGATGGTCTCGGGCACCACCAGCACCTGCACCTGGGCAGTGGTCTGGTAGCCGGCCTTGACGGTCACCTTGTACTCACCGAGGGCCTTGATGGCATCCGCGAGAACAATGTTCCTCCGGTCGAGAGCGATGCCTTCCTTCTCCAGGGCGGCGGCGATGTCACTGCCGGTGACCGAGCCGAACAACCGGTTTTCGTCACCGACCCGTTTGCTGATGGTGACCACCTTGCCTTCCAGGCGGGAGGCCATGGACTCGGCACTCCGCTTCTGCTCGGCCAGGCGGGCGGCGATGGCTTGCTTTTCCCTCTCCAGGCGGGCCAGCGAGGCCTTGTTGACCAGCACCGCTTTCTGGCGCGGGATGAGGAAGTTGCGTGCATAGCCGTTCTTGACCTTGACGATTTCGCCTTCCAGGCCAAGGGTGTCGATCGTTTCCTTCAGGATGATTTCCATTGCTGATACCCTCTTACTCTATGGGTTGATTCGTTTTGTCGTGAAATTGTCATCGATATCGCAGCCGGTGATGCGCTCCTGGCGCCGGCCGTGTCAGGGTTCTGTTCTGTCCCGTGGTCGCCGGAAGTTGAACCAGACGTCACTCAACCCGAGAACCGCCAACATGAGCATGCCGTAACTCTGCAGGATAAACACCAGGTACAGGAGCACCCGCAGGAAGGTCGGTGTCCGCCAGCGTTCAAGCAGGGCGACGAACACCGCCAGTCCCTGGAAGAAATACAGGGTGGCAGCGATCAGCAGGACCCAGGCGCTGAAGTCGCGGATGGTGCCGTCGCTGACCAGCAGCACGGCGACCGCGGCGATGGGCGCCCAGACCAGATACTCGGGCAGGGTCCAGGTGGCATAACGGTCCCACAGGGGCCCTTCGCCGCGAAAACGGCGGATCAGACCATTGGCCAGGACCATGTTCAGCCACACCGTCACCGGGACCAGGGCGGCAAGCAGTCCGGGCAGCAGTCGGGGCGCGGTTTCCCTGATTTCGCCGAGGGCCTGCTGCACGCTGTAGAGCATCTCCGGCGTCAGCCCCGCCTCATCCGAGGCGGCGAACTCGACCATCTGGCGGAAGCCGGCGTCGAGCGACTCGCGCAGGTTGGTGTACGGGTTGACGCCGCTGACCATGCCCTGCAGGGTCCAGAAGAGCAGCCAGGTACCGAGCAGGACCAGTGCTCCCCGGCCGCCGCTCTGTGCCGGTGATGCGCCTGCCTGCGCGCTCCGGTGGAGCGAGTAGCCCAGCGGCACCAGGGTGAGAGAGAAAAAGAACCCTTCAATACGGCCGGTGAACAGGGCCGCCAGCCCCGCCGCCAGCAGACTGATCTGCAACTGCATCGAACCGGCAGCCCGTGCCCCTGCTGCTCAGCAGGTAGACAACGGGAACCGCCAGGAAACCGTTCAGCCAGCCGAACAGCGGCGGAATCAGGGCTGGCAGAAAGAACAGGACACTGCAGAGAAACGTCTGGCCGGGGTGCAGGGGCAACCTCTGCCGCCCCGGCCGGGAATCGGTCATGGTTGTCGCGACGACCTAAAAGAGAGTCGACCCCGAGTACGGCAGCAGGGCAAGCTGCCGGGCGCGTTTGACCGCCTCGGTCAGTTGGCGCTGGTGCTTGGCGCAGGTGCCGTAGATGCGCCGGGGCACGATCTTGCCGCGTTCAGTGACAAAATTCTTCAGGGTTTTGGCGTCTTTGTAATCGATGAAGATTTCCTTGTCCGTACAGAAACGGCAGACACGACGACGGGAAAAGACTTTTCTGGGTGGGGCCATGGGTGTTCCTCCTTCAGGGCAACGAACTGGGTGTTATTCTTCTTCTGCGGTATCTTCGTCGGCGGTTTCGTCATCCGACTCCTTCGCCTTCACCGTCCTCGGCCTCGGCGGCGGCGCGGGCCGCCTTGTCGGCGATCCGCTGCTTTTCAGCCTCGATCGTCTCGGCGGTCATGTTGTCCCCGAGTTTGACGGTCAGATAGCGCAGCACCCTGTCATCGATACGGAAAATGCGCTCGATCTCGTCCACTGTCTTGCCGGGCGCGGCGTAATTCAAGTAGACGTAGTACCCTTGAATTTCCTTGTTGATCTCGTAAGCGAGGCGTTTGACGCCCCAGCGGTCGAGACAGATGACCGAGCCCTCGTCGCCGGTGATGATGGCGACGGTTCGGTCAATGATTTCGGTGGTTTGTTCTTCGCCCAGGTTCGGGCGGAGAATGAACGTGGTCTCGTACTGACGCATGATGCCTCCTCGTGGTCATGGTGGCCCTCGCTTCCAAACAGGTGAGAGCGAGAAGGGTGAGATTGGTAAGCCGGTGAATATAGAAAAAGAAAGCGGGAGGTGTCAAGGGAAAAAGCTAGGCGGACCGTTTGGCAGCGGCTGCCTGCTTTTCCTCGGCTTTGATCTGTTCCCACTGGCGGCGCAGTTGCTGTTCGTCGCCAGTGGAGGTGCCGGCGAACACATGCGGGTGACGTCTGATCATCTTGGCGCTGATCCGCTCCAGCGCATCGCCGGCGGTGAAGCCCTGCTGTTCCGTGAACATGGTGGTAAGCATGGTGAGGATGAAGTAGACGTCGCCGATCTCCTCACAGATGTCCTCTTTATTGTCGCTGTCAATGGCCTCTGCCAGTTCCCGGCACTCCTCCAGCAGGTATTTCTTCAGGCTGGCCGGGGTCTGCCGGATATCCCAGGGGCAGCCGTTGGCGCCACGCAGAGTGGTGACGATCTCCTGCAGGCGGCGAAAGGCCTCGGTGTCCCGGGTTGGTGCGGGCTGGTGCATGGGCGACACCCGCTTCAGGTGCCGATGGCATGCAGACGCACCGTGTAGGTGATGGTCTTGCCGGCCAGGGGATGGTTGTAGTCCACGGTGACGGTTTCGCTGTCAGCGGCGAGTACGGTGGCCGGTACCTGCTGCGGCACGCCGTCCCGCTCGACCGTGAGCGACAGGACCATGCCGGGCTTCGGATCGATGCGGTCGGCGAAGGCGCTGCGGGGCACCTCATGCACCAGGGCCCGTTGGTACGGGCCGAAGGCGTCCTCGGGGAAGATGTCCACGGTCCGGGTCTGGCCCGGTTCCAGGCCGAGGAGCGAGGCTTCGACCGCCTTGAGAATGTTGCCGGAACCGATGATCAGGGTGAGCGGGCTGGCTTCCGGCACGCTGTCGATGATCTCGCCCGTGGGCAGGCTGGCGGTGTAACTGACGGAAACGGTGTCAAACAGCTGAACGGCAGGCATGGGGCACTATCCTTGGCAGATGGGGGTTGGTGGATGAATCTGGCGGCGGACTATACTGAAGTGGTGCCGGTTTGACAAGAGCGGCCGGCCGCCGACGGAAGTCTTGACAAACAGCGGGCGAACGCATAAAAATGTGCGCTTTGGCTCGGCGGCAGACGCGGCCGGCCTCTCCCCGCTCTGCCTTCGGACAGCCACAACCCGCATCAAGTACCCGCTCCACCCTGCGGAGGATACGCGCACCCCATGATCGAACTTGCTTTCACCAAGGACAAAAACGGGCTCTTGCCCGCCATCGTCCAGGACCACAGGACCGGCGAGGTGCTCATGCTCGCCTATATCAACGAACTGGCCTGGCAAAAAACCCTGGAGACGGGCAAGGCCCATTACTGGAGCCGGTCGCGGGCCAGCCTGTGGCTGAAGGGCGAAACCTCCGGCCACGTGCAGCTGATTCGCGATATCTATGTGGACTGCGACCTGGACACGGTGGTCTTCAAGGTGGAGCAACTGGGCGGCGCGGCCTGCCATACGGGCTACCGCAGCTGTTTCTATCGCAAAGTGGCGGATGGCGAGCTCGTCATCCACGAGTCGGACAGGGTCTTCGACCCGGCCGCGGTCTACGGATCGAAGGAACCGTTACCGCAGAGTGCTGAACAACCAAGGCGAACGACATGAACGTATTGAAACTGGGAATCCCCAAGGGCAGTCTGGAAAACGCCACCATTGCCCTGTTCGAAAAATCAGGCTGGCGCATCAAGCTGGCCTCGCGCAACTATTTTCCCGAGGTCGACGACCCGGAACTCTCCTGCTCCATCTGCCGGCCGCAGGAGATGTCCCGCTACATCGAGGGCGGCATGCTCGACGCCGGTATCACCGGCAAGGACTGGACGCTGGAAAATGACTCGGACGTGGAGGTGGTGGCCGACCTGGTGTACTCCAAGGTCAGCAAGAAGCCGACCCGCTGGGTGATCGCCGTGCCCGGCGACTCGAACATCACCCGCATCGAGCAGCTGGACGGCAAGCGCATCGCCACCGAGTTGGTCAACGTCACCCGGCGGTTCTTCGCCGAGCGCGGCATTCGCGTCGACATCACCTTCTCCTGGGGGGCGACCGAGGCCAAGGCGGTGTCCGGGCTGTGTGACGCCATTGTCGAGGTCACCGAAACCGAGTCCACCATCCGCGCCCACGGCCTGCGGGTGATCCACGAACTGATGCAGTCCAACACCCAGCTGATCGCCAGCCGGGCGGCCTGGCCGATCCCTGGAAGCGGGAGAAGATCGAGAATATCGCCCTGCTGCTGCAGGGTGCCCTGCGCGCCGACCGGATCGTCGGCCTGAAGATGAACGTCTCCGCGGAGCGGCTCGACGATGTGATCACCATGCTGCCCAGCCTGCACGCACCGACCGTGGCCAAGCTCTACAAGCAGGAGTGGTTCTCGGTGGAGACGGTCATCAGCGAGCACCAGGTGCGCGACCTGGTGCCGAAGCTGAAGAAGAACGGTGCCGAGGGCATTATCGAGTATTCCCTCAACAAGGTCATCTGAGCACCGGGCGGGCAGGCATGCATTTCGGCAACGTGAGTTTTCTCCTCTCCGCCCATACCATCGGCCAGCTGCCGCCGCCGGACCGGCCGGACATCGCCTTTGCCGGCCGGTCCAACGTCGGCAAGTCGAGCCTGATCAACCGGCTGGTCAACCGCACCAGCCTGGTCAAGACCAGCGGCAAACCGGGCAAGACCCAGAGCCTCAACTACTTTCTCCTCGACGAGGCCCTCTACCTGGTGGACCTGCCCGGCTACGGCTTTGCCCGGGTGTCGCAGGAGACCCGCCGCTCCTGGCAGGGACTGATCAGCCAGTACGTGGAGACCAGGCCGAGCCTGGCCTGCGTGGTGGTGATCATCGACCTGCGCCATGAACTGAAAACCCTCGACCGGGAGCTGATCGACTGGCTCCGCTATCACCACATCCACTTCCTGCCCGTCTACACCAAGGCCGACAAACTGAGCCGCAACGAGCAGCAGAAAAACGCGGCCGTGCTCGACGCCGGCCTGACCCTCACCCCGGCCGGACGCATCGTCTTCTCGGCGCGCACCGGCCAGGGGGTCGAGGAACTGCGCCAGCGGCTGGCCGCCTTTGCCAGCGCTCCCGAAGAGGCAAGCCCCGAGACCCCGCCGCCCCCTACTGATCCGATTTGAGTACCGCCAGGAAGGCCCGCTGGGGAATGTCGACATTGCCCACGGTCTTCATCCGCTTCTTGCCCGCCTTCTGTTTTTCCAGGAGTTTCCGCTTGCGGCTGATGTCGCCGCCGTAACATTTGGCGGTCACGTCCTTGCGCAGGGCCGAGATCGTCTCCCGGGCGATGACGTTGCCGCCGATGGCTGCCTGAATGGCGATCTTGAACATCTGCCGGGGAATTTCCTCCTTCAGGCTCTCGCAGGCTTTCAAGCCCCGCTCCCGGGCGCGGGCGCGGTGCACCAGTTGGGACAGGGCGTCCACCTGCTCGCCGTTGACGAGAATGTCGAGCTTGACCAGGTCGCTGGGCCGGTAGTCAACCAATTCGTAGTCGAACGACCCGTATCCCTGGGTCACGGATTTCAGCTTGTCGTAGAAATCGTAAATCACCTCGGCCAGGGGCAGTTCGCAGATGAACTCGATGCGGCCGGGCATGGGGTAATGGTACTTGATGTTCTCGCCGCGCCGCTCCATGCACAGGGTCATGACCACACCCATGTAGCGCTCCGGGATGAGGATGGTGGCCTTGATGAACGGCTCCTCCACCCGGCTGATGGAGCCGGGGTCCGGAAAGTAGGTGGGATTGTCGACCTCGACCAGGGTGTCGTTCTGCAGGTAGAAGTTGTACTTGACCGTGGGCACGGTGAGGATGAGCGAGATGTCGAACTCCCGTTCGAGCCGTTCCTGCACCACCTCGAGGTGGAGCAGGCCGAGGAAGCCGCAGCGGAAGCCGAAGCCGAGCGCTGCCGACGAGTCCTTTTGAAAGGTGAGGGCCGCGTCGTTGAGTTTGAGTTTTTCCAGGGCGTTGGCCAGGTCCTCGTAGTCGTCCGTGGAGACCGGGTAGAGCGAGGAGAACACCACCTGCTGGACCTCCTTGAAGCCGGGCAGGGAAGCCGCTGCCGGCCGTTCCTTGAGGGTGATGGTGTCGCCCGGGCGAGTGTCGGACACGGTCTTCACCCCGGCGATAATGTAGCCGACCTCACCGGCGGCCAGCTGCTGCCGCGGTTCGCGGCGCAGACGGAAGATGCCCAGTTCCTCCACCCGGTAGTCGGCGCCGTTGGACATGAACAGGATCTGGTCGCCGGTCCTGACCGTGCCGTTGACAATGCGCACCGAGATGACCGTGCCGCGGTACGGGTCGTAGTTGGCGTCGAAGATGAGCGCCTGCAGCGGCGCCTCAGGATCGCCCTGGGGCGGCGGCAGGAAGCGGACAATGGCGTTGAGCAGCTCCGGCACACCCTCGCCGGTCTTGGCCGAACACTTGCGGATGGTGGCCCCGTCCAGGCCGAGGTCCTCCTCGATCTGGATGGCGACCTTGTCCGGCTCGGCCGCCGGCAGGTCGATCTTGTTGATCACCGGGATGATTTCGAGGTTGTTCTCCATGGCCAGGTACAGGTTGGCCAGGGTCTGGGCCTCGATGCCCTGGGAGGCGTCGATGAGCAGCAGGGCGCCCTCGCAGGAACTGAGCGCGCGGGACACCTCGTAGCTGAAATCGACGTGACCGGGCGTGTCCACCAGGTTGAGGGTGTAGAGTTCACCGTCCTCGGCCAGAAAGGGCAGGCAGATGGTCTGCGACTTGATGGTGATGCCGCGCTCCCGCTCGATGTCCATGTTGTCGAGCAACTGGTCCTTGAATTCCCGGTCGGTAACCATCTTGCAGTACTGGATCATGCGGTCGGAAAGGGTCGACTTGCCGTGGTCGATGTGAGCGATAACACTGAAATTTCTTATTTTTTTCATAGAATGCGAACAGGGCTGGAAGAAACGGAAGGGAACGGCGGGACAGACGCGTATGCATAGCACAGATCCAGGCAGAATTAAACCTCCCTGCGGTCCGGGTCAGATTAAAGTGCTTTTTTCAGAATTTTCGAGTAGAGATATTACGATTGCCCTGCAGGGATTGCCCTGCGGGGCTCGGTGTTCTGACAGACAACGGATGCAATGAGAGACGAGATCGCCAGCAACAGTCCGGACCAGAATGAGCCGATGCGCCACCCGCTGGTGCTGATCGACAGTGACGACAACCTGCCGGCGCTGAGCAATCCGGCCCTGCACCGCTACCTCCAGGAGATCAGCCAGTACGAGCTGCTCAGCCGCGAGGAGACCGAGGAGTTGGCGGTGCGCTTCCAGGAGACCGGTGATCCCGACGCCGCCTACCGGCTCGTCTCCTCGAACCTGCGCCTGGTGGTCAAGGTGGCCATGGATTTCCAGAAGTACTGGATGCAGAACTTCATGGACCTCATCCAGGAGGGCAATGTCGGCCTGGTGCAGGCCACCAAGAAGTTCGATCCCTACCGCGGGGTCAAGTTCTCCTACTACGCCGCCTACTGGATCCGCGCCTACATCCTCAAGTTCATCATGGACAACTGGCGGCTGGTCAAGATCGGCACCACCCAGGCCCAGCGCAAGCTGTTCTTCAGCCTGAACAAGGAGAAGAAGCTGCTCGAGTCCCAGGGGTTCAAGCCGGAGGTCAAGCTGCTCGCCGAGCGGTTGAACGTCAAGGAGAGCGAAGTCATCGAGATGAGTCAGCGCATGGACAACTGGGATGTCTCCCTGGAGGCCCCGGTGCGCAGCGACTCGGAGGACGAGCAGAAAAATTTCATCCCCCACGACGGCCCGGGCGTCGAGGACATGGTTGCCAGCCAGCAGATGCGCGAACGGCTGGCCACGATCCTCGCCGACCTGAGTACCCGGCTGAACGAGAAGGAGCAGGTCATCCTCAAGACCCGCCTGCTCAGCGACGAACCCAGAACCCTGCAGACCATTGCCGACGAGTTCAACATCTCGCGCGAGCGGGTCCGCCAGATCGAATCGAATTTACTCAAGAAACTGAAGAAGCAGTTCGAAAAGGAAATGCCCGACATCCAGGACTTCCTCAGCGGCGATGGTGTCATCCTCGCCGCCGGTCCCTCGGATCACTCCTCCTGAACGTTTCGCTCCCCCCATCCTTGCCCCTTTCTTCCGCGATGAATGTACCGCTGCTCGACTTGAAACCGCAACTGGCCCAGTTACGCCCGCAGATCATGGAGGCCGTGACCCGGGTGGTCGATTCCACCGGCTACATTCTCGGCCGCGAGGTGAATGAGCTCGAGGAAAAGATCGCCGCCTACTGCGGCGCAGCGCACGGCATCGGGGTATCCAGTGGCACGGACGCGCTGCTGGTGTCGCTCATGTCGCTGGACATCGGTCCCGGCGACCTGGTGCTGACCACGCCGTACACCTTCTTCGCCACCATGGGCACGGTGCTGCGGGTGGGGGCGCAACCGGTGTTCGTGGATGTCGAGCCGGACAGCCTGAACATGGATCCGGACCGCATGGCCGAGGCCCTGGCCGCGGACCGGAAGGCCGGAGCGCGGATCAAGGCCGTCATCCCGGTCCACCTCTACGGCCAGTGCGCCGACATGGGGCGGATCGGCCGGCTGGCCGAGGAATATGGCGTACCGGTGATCGAGGACGCGGCCCAGGCGATCGGCGCCGAGTACCCGTTCGCCGACAGCGGCACCGTCACCTGGAAACGGGCCGGCAGCATGGGCCTGAGCGGCTGTTTCTCCTTTTTCCCGAGCAAGAACCTGGGCGGTATCGGCGACGGCGGCATGGTCACCACCTCGGCCGCGGAGTTTGCCGGGATCGTCCGCTCCAACCGCAACCATGGCGCCGAGCCCAAATACTACCACTCGCGGGTCGGCGGCAATTTCCGGCTCGACCCGATCCAGGCTGCGGTGCTCACTGTCAAGCTCGACCATCTCGAATCCTGGCATGCGGCCCGGCGGCGCAACGCGGACCTCTACCGTCAGCTCTTCCGCGAGGCCGGCCTGGCCGGCGACCCGGTGACCCTGCCGCAGGCGGTGTATGCGGGCGTTGCGGGCGCGGAGTTGCACAACCACCACATCTACAACCAGTTCGTCATCCTTGTCTCGCGGCGCGATGAACTGCGCCAGTTCCTGCAGGACAACGCTGTTGGCTGCGAAATTTACTATCCGCTCTGCCTCCACCAGCAGGAATGCCTCAAGGACGAGACCTTCCGGCAGCAGCACTTCCCGGTGGCGGAGCAGGCCGCGGCCACCTCCCTGGCGCTGCCCATTTACCCGGAACTGACCGGCGACCAGCTCGCCTTTGTGGTCGAGACCATACAGCGGTTCTACCGGACCCGCTGACCACGGCACCGGCAGCGTCCGCCGGTCGCCCTTTCAGGCAGAAAAGGCCTCGCCGTTTGGCGGGGCCTCTGCCTTTTTCTTTTTTCATGACATCAACACCCGCAGGCCGCCACAGTCACGGCAGCGCCTGCACAACAGGAGGATTGGAGATGGTTCAACGCATCCCGATGTCGTTGACGGGTCATCAGCAGCTCCGCGACGAACTCGAACGGCTCGAGCGCGTGGAGCGGCACGAAATTGTCAAGGCGATCGAGGTGGCCCGGGCACACGGCGATCTCAGCGAGAACGCCGAATATCACGCTGCCAAGGAACGGCAGAGCCTGGTCGAGGGCCGTATCCTGGAACTCAAGGACAAGCTCGGTCGGGCCGAGGTCATCGACTGCGCCAAGGTGCCCGTCGAGCGGGCGGTGTTCGGCACGGTGGTCACCCTGTTCGACCTGACCACCGAGGCTGAGGTCACCTATCAGCTGCTCGGCCCGGAGGAGGCGGATGTGAAGAAGGGGTCGATTTCCGTGCTCTCGCCCCTTGGCCGGGCCTTGCTCGGCAAAGAGGTCGGTGACGAGGTGGTCACCAAGACCCCCGGCGGTATCCGCGAATTCGAGGTGGTGCTCATCGCCCCGTCGAAGATCCACTAGAAGAATCGCGACAGCTCGGGCCGGCGGACGCTGCCGGTCCGGTTTGCTGCCTGCAGGGTAGGGCGGGAAGGGTGGGAAATCTGGCCGGAGAGACTCAGGATTGGGGGGCGAGCATCCCTTCCAGGAAGGTGGCGGTGAGCTGGCGGCTCACCTCTTCGATGGTGTAGGGGTGATCCTTGCCGATGTTGCAGATCCTCGACACCTCGTCCAGGGCGCCGAAGATGAGCTGTTTGGCGATTTCGGGCTGGATGTCCGGGCGGAAGATGCCCGCCTGCTGACCGGTATCGATGATCGTGGCGATAATATCGAGGTATTCGCTGAACTTGTTCTTGCGGTACTCGCGGATGAGCTTGCTCGTTTGGCGCAATTCGATGTGGATGACTTCCGCGAGATATTTGTTGCGCTTCATCTCCTCGAGGTGATTGGCGATGAAGATCTCGAGTTTTCTCCTCGGGTTTTCTTCCTTGTCGAGGAGCAGCACGACCTGTTCGATCAGTTTGCCGATCTCCTGTTCGAAAACGGACAGGAGGATGTCGAACTTGTTGTTGAAATACAGATAGATGGTGCCGTCGGCGACCTTCGCCTCCTTGGCAATATCGGAAATGCGGGCGTTGAAGAAGCCCTTCTTGGCAAAGACCTTGATGGCAGCACGTATTATCTTGCGGTGCTTGTCAGCCGATTTCATTCCACATGTTCAATCAGGCAGATGCTCTAAAAAATGAATGAATCCTCATTTTTGCGAAGGTACCGTTTGATCCGGCGGGTGTCAAGAAAAATACCGGGAACCAATTGTGATTACTTGTGGAACCCTTGAAAAACAGGAAGGATTTCCGACTGTCGGGTTCGATCCCGAAATTTTGCTGGACGGGGTCGGCGGAGATTTATTAGAAAGAAACGCGCCATCACAACGATGCGCGCGGCAATTCAGCGAACGGAGCGTGGACCATGAAAATTCTCGTGATAGGTAGCGGCGGCCGCGAACACGCGCTCGTCTGGAAACTGGCCCAGTCGGCGAAGGGACCGGAACTCTTCTGTGCGCCCGGCAATGCCGGTATCCGCGCCATGGCCACCTGTGTCGACATCGCCGCCAACGACATCCCCGGCCTGCTCGACTTCGCCCGGACCGAGGGCATCGACCTGACCGTGGTCGGTCCGGAAGAGCCCCTCACCCTGGGCATTGTCGACGTGTTCCGGAAAGAGGGGCTGCGCATCTTCGGGCCGGACAGCAAGGGGGCGGTGCTCGAAGGGAGCAAGGTCTTCACCAAGGATTTCCTGGCCCGGCACAACATTCCCAGCGCCCGCTACAAATCCTTTACCAAGCGCTCCGAGGCGAAAAAATATCTCGGCACGGTCGGCATGCCCTGCGTGGTCAAGGCGGACGGCCTGGCCGCCGGCAAGGGGGTGATCATCGCCCAGACCGTGGCCGAGGCCGAGCAGGCGGTGGACCTGATCATGCGCGACAAGGCCTTTGGCGCGGCGGGCAGCCGGGTGGTGATCGAGGAATTTCTCGTCGGCGAGGAGGCCTCGTTCATCGCCTTCACCGACGGCAGCACCGTGCTGCCGCTGCCCTCCTCGCAGGATCACAAGGCCGTCTGGGACGATGACCAGGGGCCGAACACCGGCGGCATGGGCGCCTACTCACCGGCCCCGGTGATGACCGAAGCGATGACCCGGCGAGTGATGGAGGAGGTCATGCTGCCCACGGTGCGCGGCATGGCCGCGGACGGTCGGCCCTACACGGGCATGCTCTACGCGGGCCTGATGATCGACGGCGACCGGATCAATGTGCTCGAGTTCAACTGCCGCTTCGGCGACCCCGAGTGCCAGCCGCTGCTCATGCGCCTGAACAGCGACCTGGTGGACGTGCTCGAGGCCTGCATTGACGGGACCCTCGATCAGGTGCAACTGGACATCGACCCCCGGCCCACGGTCTGCGTGGTCCTGGCCTCCGGCGGCTACCCCGGACCCTACGAGACCGGCAAGGTGATCAAGGGGCTGAACAAGGCGGCCAAGGTCGAAGGCGTGAAGGTGTTCCACGCCGGCACCGAGGTGCGCGGCAAGCAGACAGTCACCAGGGGCGGGCGGGTGCTGGGCGTGACCGCCATCGGTGCGGATATCCGCGAGGCCATTGACCGGGCCTACCAGGCGGTGGAACTGATCAAATGGCCGGACTGCTTCTTCCGCCGGGACATCGGTCACCGCGCCCTGGCCCGGCTCCAAGCTCCGGTCGGTCCGGTGGTCGGCATTGTCATGGGCAGCGACTCGGACCTGCCGGTGATGCGGGCCGCCGCCGAGTTCCTCGACTGGGCCGGCGTCACCTGGGAGATGTCCATCAACTCGGCCCACCGGACCCCGGAGGAGGCCGCGGCCTATGCCCGCACTGCCCGGGAGCGGGGCCTGAAGCTGATCATCGCCGGCGCGGGCATGGCCGCCCACCTGGCCGGGGTGCTGGCCGCGCACACCAACCTGCCGGTCATCGGCGTGCCGCTGGACGCCTCGTCGCTGAACGGTCTGGACGCGCTCCTGTCCACCGTGCAGATGCCTCCGGGCATTCCGGTGGCCACCATGGGTATCGGCAAGGCCGGGGCCAAGAACGCGGCCGTGCTGGCGGTGCGCATCCTGGCCATCAGCGACCCGGCGCTGGCGGACCGACTCGAGCAGCATGTGCGCGACATGGCCGAGCAGGTGGCGGCCAAGAACCGGGCCCTGGCGATGTGAGCGGTCCGGTCGCGATCACCGCGGCCACGCTGCGCCGCGCGGCAGAGATCGTCCGCGGCGGCGGCGTGGTCGCCTTTCCCACCGAGACCTACTACGGCCTGGCGGTGGACCCGTTTCAGCCGGCCGCGCTGGAACGACTCTTTGCCGTCAAGCGCCGTCCCGCCGACCTGCCGATCCTGGTGCTGGTCAGCGGGCCGGAACAACTCGGCCTGTTGGCGGCAAGCGTGCCGCCGCTGTTCTCCGTCCTGATCGATCGTTTCTGGCCCGGGCCGCTCACCTTGGTTTGTCCGGCCCGGGCGGACCTGCCCACTCGCCTCACCGGCAACACCGGCACGGTCGGTGTGCGCCGGTCGCCCCTGGCCGCGGCCAACCGGTTGATCGCGGCCTGCGGCGGGCCGCTCACCGCCACCAGTGCCAATCTTTCCGGCCAGCCGCCGGCGGTGACTGCGGCCGAGGCCTTTGCTCTTTTCGGTGACTCGGTCGACCTGGTGCTCGACGGCGGTGCCACCCCGGGTGGTCAGGGTTCGACCCTGGTTGGCGTCCGCGCCGGTCGTCTCTGTTGCCTGCGCGCCGGGGTCGTCCCCTTTGCCGCGGTACAGGCCTGCGTTTTTTCCTGTGCTGATCCGTCCCCGTTCTCCTGAATGAGCGTCCATGGCTGAGTTGCACTGGGACAAAACCGCGGCCCTGGCCGAGACCGCCGGCGACGAGGCGCTCCTCGAGGAACTGCTCAGCCTGTTTCGCGAGGCCGCGGCCGAGGATCTCGACCGGATGCGACAGGCGGTGACCGTCGGCGACAGCGCCACTGCCATGGCCGCGGCCCACAGCCTCAAGGGCGCGGCGGCCAGCCTCGGTCTCGAATCGATACGCCGCCTGGCCGAGGCGGTGGAGCAGGCCGGTCCCTCAGGCGCCATCGCCACGGCCCGGGAAACACTGCCCATCCTCGCCGATCTGCTCGACCAACTGGCCGCCCTCTGACTCGAATCCCTGCACCGGAAAAAAGAAAGGCGGTACCCGGACCTGATCGTCCGGATACCGCCTCAAGGGTGAACGGTGGCCCCGCTCAGGGGCCGGCAACGGTTACGGCCGAATGATCGGGCAGTCGCACTCCGCGTCCTTGATGTTCAGGAGCAGGAACTTGGCGTTGTAGCCGTTCTTCACCAGTTCGTTGTAGGCCATGTCGGCCCGCGCCCCGGTGGAGCAGTGAACGTAGATCTTTTTGTCCTTGGGCAGTTCGTTCAACCGCGCCGAAATCTCGTCCAGGGGGATGTTGATGGTGTTCGGGAAGATGCCCAGTTCGGCGATCTCTTCCTTGGTGCGGGCATCGACCACGACCGCATCCTTGTCCTGGCCGAGTACCGCCTTGCGGAAATCAGCCACCGAAACCTCGCCCTTGCCGAGCTTGCGCACCCACTGGATCTCGGTGCGGAAGATCGGTCCCTTGTCGACCTCGCCGCCGGACTTGACCCAGCCGTCGTAGCCGTCCCTGACCAGGGAGACGAAGTTGAAGTCCATGTCGCGCACATCATTGACCGCATCCATCACCTCTTCGTTGCCGTAGAGGACGATGGGGGCGTTGCGGGGCACGTCGTCGAGCTTGTCCTCGAGTTCTTCGTAGGGCACGCTGTAGGCGCCCTTGATGCGGCCGGCCATCGCTTCCTTGCGGGGGCGGATGTCGATCAGCACGACGTTGCCGTTGAG
The DNA here is from genome assembly GCA_963754825.1 of uncultured delta proteobacterium. GTDB lineage: Bacteria > Desulfobacterota > Desulfobulbia > Desulfobulbales > Desulfobulbaceae > Desulfobulbus. The sequence continues at coordinate 42,372 of CAVWHP010000001.1, forward strand.
GATGAACTCCTTGGTGGAATAGGTGGGCAACCGGTTTTCCATCCAGGCCGGCTCACCATCGAGATAGACGCGAACGTTGTTATAGCCGTTTTTCTTCGCCAGACCGGCGGAGGCAGTGGACATACCTCAGGTGGGCCCTCCGCAGTAGAAGACGATCAGCTCGTTCTTGTCCTTGGGTAGGAGCGCTGCCTGTTTTTTCTCGAGCATGGGCACCGGGATGGAGACCGCGCCGGGCAGGTGGGACTGGTTGTAGCGGGCCGCGGGTCGGGAGTCGACCAGGAACATCGCGGTCTTGGCGTCGATCAGCTGCTGCAGTTCCGGGGTTTTGATCTCGGTCACGCCCGCGGGCAGCTTGGCCAGTTTGAGCTGGACGTTGGTGGCGTAGGCGTCGGTGCCGCGCATCTCGTAGGCGACCTTGACGGCGCGCCCCTTGGCGGCATCCTTGATGCCCTTGGTCTGGTCGTCGAACTTGACCATCATCACCTTGGCGGCATCGCCCTTGCCGACCGAGAGGGAGAGGGTCTTGGCCAGTTGGGACACGCCGGTGACCTCACCTTCGTAGATCATCGGTCCGGCCTGCTGGACCTTTTCCTGGGCGGCGGGCGCCGCGGCCTCCTCGGCCTTCTTGGTGCCGGCGCAGCCGGCTACCAGAAGGGCCATCATCAGACACAGCGGGAGCAGTTGCAACACGTTCCTGTTCACGGCAGTCCTCCTTGATGCGGGTGGATAGGGAGGCCAAGGCCGCCCCGGATGAGGTACGTTGTGTACCCGTTCATGTCGGAAAACTATACCTGACAATGTCGGGCCACGGCAATTGCGAAGAAGGATCAAAAGGGAAATAGTCTCAATGAGGCGCCGGACGCGCGGTACACCGCTCCGGCCGACGGGAGGAATCCATGGAGCACATCGATATCCGCATTGACGGCCTGGCGCCTGATTTCGAACTCGCCCGGCAGATCGGCGCGTTGATCGCCGGCCGCGACCATGACGAGGCCACCCTGGTTTCCTGGTGTGACAGCCTGCGCGGGGTGCACTCGCCCCAGTGTCTGCACTGCGAGATCAAGGGCGAGCCCGGCTGGCTGGTCTACGGTCGCAACCACGGCGGCCGTCTGCGCATCGCCTTCAACAACGACGCCTTGGTGTTCATCTACAGCTGAGGCCGCTCACTCGACGCTCCGGCAGCAGTTTTCCACCTCCTGCCACTGCTGCGCCAGCCGCTGTTCGCTCACCGGCTGGGCCGTGCCCAACTCCGGGGCGAAGATGGACACGCGGAACTCCTCGACAAGCGCCGCAAACTCCCGCCGGCTGGCCGCACAGGCCGGCGTGGGGCTGTCGAATCGGGCCATCTGCCGAAGCCGGGCCAGGGGCTCTTGCAGCCGCTCGCCCTTTTTCGCATCCTTGGCAGGCGAGTGTTCGGCCCGTTCGATGCGCAGGCTGAGCGCCTGCAGGTAGCGCAGGGTGTGAGTCAGGTCCGCGATCTGGCGGGTCTCGAGAAAATCATCGGGAAGAATCTGGGCGAGCGCGTCCAGGTAATCGGCCTCACGGGTTTCGTCGTAGCTGCGGCTCTGCCTGGCCCGGGTCGCCCAGGCGGTGATGGCCGTGCGCACCGCGCGCCGTTTGGCGAGGAGGGCCAGCACCTGGTCCAGCGCCGCGCTGGCGGTGCGCACCACGCCCCTGGCCACGGCCTGGTCGTGGAGTTCGTGAAACCGGGCCGTGGAGACCAGCTCGCCCGAGCGGGTCGCAAACACCGCATCGAGGAGAAAGGCTTGCAGCCGGTTGCGCAGTTCCGCGGCCGAAACCCTGGCGCCGAGGCTCAGCCAGGAGGCCGAGTGGGAAGTCACGGCCGCACGGCAGAGCTTGCGCACGGCACTCATCTCCTGGGTGCAGAGACGGCCGTGGAGAAACTGCAGGCCGAGCCGGTTCAGCCGTCGGCTGGCCGCCTCGCTGGCCAGGTAGTGGAGGAGTACGCGGTTGTGGATCTCGTCCACCCGCAGGGCCGCGAACAGCAGCCCGCTGGCGCGGCCGTCCGCACCGGCGACCACCAGGCGGGGCTCGATGGTGTCCAGGTCGTCCAGGCCGATTTCCCGCTCGGCCGGCAGGGCAGGGGCGGCGGCCTGTGTCCGGGGACCGTCGGTCTGCTGCTGCCGGGAGCGCAGCAGGTCGTTGAAGGAGCGGCCGTGGGCGAGCGGCGCGCCCTGTTCGTCGACGAGCAGAAAGCGCATGCGCAGGTGCAACGGCAGGTTGTCGGCCTGCCAGTCCTCGCGGCGCACGCTCACCTGAAAGGCGCGCAGGATGACGCGCTCCAGTTCCTGGTAGAGCGAGCCCTCACCCAGGCTGAGGCTGTCGAGGATGCGGTCGACCGCGTCGGGCAGGGGTACCAGCCTCCGGCGCACCAGCTTGGGCAGTCGGCGCAGCAGCAGGAGCAGCTTCTCCGGCAACAGCCCGGGCACCAGCCACTCGAACACCTGCGGGTTGCAGTGCGCCAGCAGGTGGTGGGGAATGCGCACCGTGACCCCGTCCGCCTCGTCGCCGGGGGAGAACAGGTAGCTGAGTTCCAGTTCCAGCTCGCCGCTGCGTACGGTCGCCGGGAAGCGGTACAGTTCCTCGCTGTCCGGCGTGACCCGGCAGATGTCCTCGGCCCGCATGCGCAGGAAGTCGTCGCGTTTGCGCGCGCGCAGCTGGCGGTTCAGGGTGTGGCGGTCGTAGACCAGCTCCAGCCGCTCGTCGTAGAATTGAAAGAGCACCTCCTCGTCGACCACGATGTCGCGGCGGCGGAACCGCTCCTCCATCTCCTGGAACTGGTCCACCAGGTCCGCGTTGTGCTCCAGGAAGGGGTAGCGGCCGCCCAGCTGGCGGTTGACCAGGGCCTCGCGGATGAAGATCTCACGTGCCTCCCGGGCGGTTTTCTCATTGATGCGGCCGTACTCGACCCGGCGGCCGGCCACGATGGTCAGCCCGAACAGGCTCACCCGCTCGGTGGCCAGCACCCGGCCGCTCTTCTTCTCCCAGTGCGGGTCGGACCAGCTGCGCTTGCACAGTTCGCCGCCGAGCCGCTCCAGCCAGTCCGGCTCGATGGTCGCCACGGTGCGGGCGAACAGCTGGGTGGTCTCGACGAACTCGCTGGCCACGGCCCACTGCGGCCCGCGGCCGTACAGGCCCGAGCCCGGGAACAGCACCACCTCCCGCCCGCCGGCGGCCAAATAGGTGTTTTTCTCTTTTTTCTGGCAGATGTTGCGGAGAAAGCCGCTCGCCAGCGCGATGTGGATGGCGTCGTAGCCGGCCGTTGCCTCGCTTGCGCGGGCGTGCCGGTGTTCGCGCAGCAGCCGGCTGATCTGCTCGTGCACGTCCAGCCACTCACGCATGCGCTGCCAGGAGAGGAAGTTGGCCTTGCAGTAGCGCGACAGCTGCGAGCGCGAGGGCGTCCCCGAGTCGGCTGCGAACAAACCGTTCCAGATGTTGAGCAGGGTGAGGAAGTCGGATTTGCGGTCGAGGAACTGGCGGTGCACCTCGTCCGCCTTGTGCTCCTTGTCCGGCGGCCGCACGCGCGGGTCCTGGATGGCGAGCGCCGCGGCGAGCACAATGATCTCCCGGGTCGCGCCCAGTCCCATGCCCTCGATGATGATGCGCGAGATGCGCGGGTCGAGCGGCAGTCGGGCCATGAGCCGGCCGTTGGCGGTGAGGCGGTGTTCGCCGGCGAGCGCCCCCAGTTCACGCAGGGTGCGGTAGCCGTCGCGGATGGCCGCGGCCGGCGGCGGGTCGATGAAGGGGAAGCGGGCCGGGTCGCCCAGGCGCAGGCTGATCATCTGCAGGATGACCTCGGCCAGGTTGGCGCGCTGGATCTCGGGCACGGTGAACGGTTCGCGCGACTGGAAATCCTCCTCGCTGTACAGGCGCACGCAGATGCCCGGGCCGGTGCGGCCGCAGCGGCCGCGGCGCTGTTCGCAGCTGGCCTGCGAGATGCGGCTGACGCGCAGGCTGGTGGTGCCGGTGCGCGGGTTGTAGCGGGCGATGCGCGCCAGCCCGGTGTCGACCACGGCGCGGATGCCCGGCACGGTGATCGAGGTCTCGGCCACGTTGGTGGCGACGATGATCTTGCGCCGGTGCGAGGGCCGGAAGATCTTGCGCTGGTCGGCCGCGGGCAGCCGGCCGAACAGGGGCAGGAGCAGGTGGGAGGCGTCGAACCGCTCGCGCAGCCCGTCCAGGGTGTCGGTGATGTCCCGCTCGGTGGGCATGAACACGAGGATGTCGCCGCCGTCGGCCCGGTCGGCCAGTTCCTCGACCGCACCAATGGCCCGCTCGACGTAGGTGGCGGTCTCGCCCTCCTCGTCTTCCGGCACCTCCTCGTGGATGGTGGTGATCGGAAAGGTGCGGCCGCTCACGGTGAGCACCGGCGCGTCGCCGAAATGGCGGCTGAAGCGCTCGGCGTCGATGGTGGCCGAGCTGATGATCAGCTTCAGGTCCGGCCGGGCGGGCAGCAGGTTCTTCAGGTAACCGAGCAGGAAATCGATGTTCAGGCTGCGCTCGTGGGCCTCGTCGACGATGAGCGTGTCGTAGCGTTCGAGTCGCGGGTCCTGGCGGGTTTCGGCCAGGAGCACGCCGTCGGTCATGAACTTGATCAGGGTGTCGGCGGTGGTCCGGTCGTGGAAACGGATCTTGGCGGCGACCCGGTTCGCTGCGCCGATCTCCTCGGCCAGCCGGTCGGCCACGGCCAGGGCGGCGATGCGCCGCGGCTGGGTGCAGCCGATCAGCCCGGCCGTGCCGCGGCCGGCCTCGAGGCACATCTTGGGCAGCTGGGTGGTCTTGCCGCTGCCGGTGTCGCCGATGACGATGAGCACCGCGTGGTCGCGAATGGCGGCGACGATATCGTCGCGCCGCTCGCTCACCGGCAGGGCGGCGGGATAGGAAAGGTGCATGAAATTACGGAATCTTTCTTGAGGATGGGGGAGCGTTCGGGGTATACTGGCGGTGTTTGCCGTCGTTGTGGCCTGTATACCTGAATTTTCCGGCCATCACACCTGAAATAGCCAAACGGAGAATACACCATGAAAGCGATCAGAAAGGCCGTCATTCCGGTGGCCGGGCTGGGCACGCGGTTCCTGCCGGCCACCAAGGCCATCCCCAAGGAGATGCTCACCATCGTCGACCGGCCCACCATCCAGTACATCGTCGAGGAGGCGGTGGCCTCGGGCATCGAGCAGATCATCCTGGTCACCAGCGCCGGCAAGTCCGCCATCGAGAACCATTTCGACTACGACTTCCAGCTCGACACGGTGCTCAAGGACCGCAAGAAAGAACAGCTGCGCGAGGAGCTGAACAACATCTCCAACCTCATCGACGTTATCTCGGTGCGCCAGAAAGAGCCGCTCGGCCTCGGCCACGCCATCTGGATGGCCCGCAACGTGATCGGCGACGAGCCCTTCATGGTGCTGCTGGGCGACGACCTGGTGATGAGCAAGGTCGCCTGCTGCAAGCAGATGATCGACCTGTACAACCAGGTGGGCGAGTCCATCGTCGCCATCCAGCAGGTGTCCATGGACCAGACCCACCAGTACGGTATCGTCGAGGGCACGCCCACCGAGCACGAGCGGACCTACCAGGTCCATCGGATGGTGGAGAAGCCGGCGCCCGGCACCACCAATTCCAACCTGGCGATCATCGGCCGCTACCTGCTCATGCCCGAGGTCTTCGATCTGCTCGAGAAGACCACCCCGGGCCACGGCGGCGAGATCCAGCTCACCGACGCCCTGCTCGCCCTGTCCAACAAGCAGGGCATGTACGCCTACGAATTTGTCGGCAAGCGCTACGACGCCGGCGACAAGCTCGGCTACCTGAAGGCCATCGTCGATTTCGCCCTGCGCCATAATGCCCTGGGCAAGCCCTTCCGCGAGTACCTGGAAACGGTGCTGGACACCCCCCGTTCCTGATCCCCCCAACAGACGCGGCAGTGTGACGACCCTGTATGAGATCGCGGTCGACGCGCCGCTGCCCGGGACCCTGACCTACGCCCAGCCCGGAGACCGGGACGAACTCCTGGCCCCGGGCAGGGTCGTGCTCGTGCCGCTCGGCCGTCGCAAGGTCACCGGCTACGTGCTCGGCCCGGCCCCAGCGCCGGAGGCCGAGGGGCCGCGTTCACCGTCCGGCCGATCGCCGACGTACTGACCGCGGCCCCGTTTTTTCCGGCGAGCCTCGTTCCTTTCTACCGCTGGATTGCCCGCTACTACCACCATCCCATCGGCGAGGTGATCCACACCGCGCTGCCGTCCGCGCCCGGATCCAGAAGCGGCCGGCGGGTCGTGCTCACCGAGGACGGCCGCACCACCCTGACCCAGGAGTGGATCGCGGCCGAGGGCGTACACGCCCCCTGGCTGGGCCAACTGGCGGACAGCGGCACGCTCGAGCCGGCGGCCGTGCAGCGACTGTGGCGCGACCCCGCGGCCCGCGCCCTGGTGCAGCGGCTCGAACACCAGGGGTTGGTACAGGTGGACGAGGTATTGCGCACCTCCGGCGCCCGGGCCCGGACCCGGCCGGTGCTCCTGCCCGGATCGGTGTTGCCGATCGCGGCGGACCCTGACCCGGTCGCGAGCCTGCAGGAACGGACCGGCGAACGCTTCCGCGCCTCAGAAGAGCGGGTGCTCACCCTCTTTTTCGAACTGTACCGGCAGGGCGGCCATCGGCCGGTGGACCGGGCCCGGCTGGGCGACCGGTATGCGGGCTACCTGCCGCCGCTGCGCCGCCTGCTTGACCGCGGTCTGCTCATCGAACAGACGGAGCGCGTCCACCGTGACCCCTTCGGCGAGCCGCCGGCCTGGTGCCCTGCGCCCGAGCGCCTGACCGGCGAGCAGGAGCAGGTGCTCGGTCTCCTGTTGCCGGCCATCACCGCGCAGACCTTTGCCCCCTTCCTGCTCCATGGCGTGACCGGCAGCGGCAAGACCGAGGTCTACCTGCAGGCGGTGCGCCACTGCCTCGACCAGGGGCAGACCGCGCTCGTGCTCGTGCCGGAGATCGCCCTGGCCGCACAGCTCGAAGCCCATTTTCACAGCCGCTTCGGCGACCTGCTGGCCGTGCTGCACAGCGGTCTGTCTGACGGCGAGCGGCTCGACCAGTGGCAGCGCGTGCTCCGCGGCGAGGCCCGGGTGGTGATCGGTGCGCGTTCGGCGGTGTTCGCGCCGCTGGAACAGGTGGGTTTGATCGTCGTGGACGAGGAACACGAGCCGGCCTACAAGCAGGACGACGGCCTGCGCTACCACGGCCGCGACCTGGCGGTGTTGCGTGCGCGCCAGGCGGGCTGCCCGGTGCTGCTCGGCTCGGCCACGCCCTCGGTGGTCAGCTATCACCACGCCCGCGAGGGCAAGTACACCCTGTTGACCCTGAAGAGCCGGGTGGAGGCGCAGTCCCTGCCCATCGTGGAGATCGTCGACCTGGCCCGGGCCGAACGCTCCCGGCCGGACCTGGCCTTCACCGACCGGCTCATCACGGCCATGCGCGCCACCCTGGAAGCACGGCAGCAGAGCCTGTTGTTCGTCAACCGCCGCGGTTTTTCGCCGTTCATGCTCTGCCGCGAGTGCGGCCACATCCTCCAGTGCCGCCACTGCCAGGTGTCCCTGACCCTGCACCGCAGCCGCCGCACCCTGCTCTGTCACTACTGCGGCTACACCCGCCACCCGGACGCCCTCTGCCCGGCCTGCAATTCGACCCGGGTGAGCGGCTTCGGCATCGGTACGGAACGCATCGAGGAGGAGGTGGGCCAGCTGTTCCCGGAGGCCCGGGTGGCGCGGCTCGACAGCGACACGTCGACGAACCGGCGCCAGTACCTGGCTGTGCTCAAGGCGGTGCGGCACCGGGAGATCGACATCCTGATCGGCACCCAGATGATCGCCAAGGGGCTGCACTTCCCGCACGTCACCCTGGTCGGGGTGGTCTGGGCCGACTCCGGCCTGGGCATGCCCGACTTCAAGGCGGCGGAGCGGACCTTCCAGCTGCTGGCCCAGGTGACCGGCCGGGCGGGCCGGGGCGAGCACCCCGGGCGGGTGATCGTGCAGACCTACCAGCCGCACCACTACGCCGTGCGCCTGGCCGAGCACCACGACTACCAGGCCTTCTTCGCGGCGGAGATGGCGGTGCGGCGGCCACTCGGCTACCCGCCCTTTTCCCGGCTGGTCAACATCCGCTTCAGCGGGGCCAACGAGGAGCAGGTGGCCGAGGCAGCGCAGCGGACCGCCGCCTTTCTGCGCACTGCCGCGGGCGAGCAGAGCCGCATCGAGATCCTCGGCCCGTCACCGGCGCCGTTGGCCCGGATCAAGGACCGCAGCCGCTGGCAGCTCCTGCTGAAGAGCGCCTCGTATCAGGAGATGCACGGGCTCTGTGACCGTCTGCAGGCGGAACGCGGCCGGCTGTTCGCCCAGGCCGTGACCATGCACTTTGATGTGGATCCGGAAAATATGATGTGAGGGGTGCAGCGGTCCGGGAGGGGGGCGCAAAAAAAAACGCCCCGACGGCAAGGAGAGGAATCCGCCGGGGCGTGTGCAGGAGAAGCGCCCCGACGGCAAGGAGGGAGGGAGGCCGCCGGGACGCAGGAGGGTGTGGTCAGTCTGTACAGCAGGTGGTGCGCTCAGCGGCGGTTGAAGCGGTGCGGCCCCATGCCGTCACCACGGCCCCAGCCGTCGCCGTCACCGTCACCAAAACCGCAGCCCGGACCCATGCCCATACCCATTCCCATACCCATCATCGGGAAGGGTAGACCGGCCTCCTGGGCCTTGGCGCGCAGTTTCTCGCGCAGTTCAAAGAGTTCGCCGGCAACCTGCCCGGCCTGGGTGGTGTCGGGGGTGTCCGCCTGCATGATGGCGCGCATCACCGCCTGCTTCTCGGTCATCTGCTTGCGCAACTCAACGGTTTCGGCAAGGAATTTGTCATGGGCCTTGATCATTGCCGGATCCAGCTGGCGATACCCGGGGGCCTTGGCCGGCGCCTTGGGGTCGGGCTGGTTCTGGGCCATGGCCGACTGGGAGAAGGCCAGGGCGATACCACTGGTGAGAATGGCGGCGAGGGCGATTTTCTTGGTGCTGGTGGTCAGATCCATGGTCGTTCTCCTGTTTATAGTGGTGTGGTGGCCGTTGTGGCCTGGAGTGCGTGTCGTTGTGCCCTTATCTTTGCGAACACCGTGCCAGAATCCAATATTATTGTAATATTATGATTTTCTTTGATAAATATTCAGGCCAACGAACTACGGGCTGTTTTTCGGGGGCTGACGGGTCACGACTGTCACCCTATTACCCAGTTCGGGGCAGTTCCTTGGGTAGTTTTTACCCAGTCGGGCGACAGGCGACCGATCCGGCCGTGGGCCAGCGGCGGTTGCGGGTTGCTCGGGCCTGGACTGATCCTTGCAACGGGAGGGTATGAAAACCGTGCTCAAACGATTCGCCCGACCCGCTTTTTTCTTCACCTCCCCCTGGCTGCTGGCCGCGGCCGCAGGTCTTCTCGTGATCATCGTGGTCACCTTTGCTTTTCACAATTTCCGGCTGGAAAGGCGGCTGATGACCAGCGCCATGCTGCAGAAGGCGTCCACCCTCATGCAGGTGCTGCATTCCGGGTCGCGGGCCGCCTATTTCAACGACCTGCGCACGGACTTCTGGAACAACGAGGAGTGGAACGTCCATGCCCAGCGGGTGATCGACCACCTGACCGAGGACCCGGAACTGCGTTTCCTGGCCCTGATCGACGCCAAGGGCACGGTGATCGCCCACAGCGACCACACTCGCGTGGGCACCACCCTGAAGGTGAACCTGCCCGAGCCCCAGGCCGAGCCCAGGAGCGAGCCGGTGCCGCTCGCCTGGGGCATCCACCACACCCCGGACTACGGCCGCGTGTTCGAGGCGGTGCGCCAGTTCTTTCCGGTCAGGCCCGGGGTGATGCCCCCCCGCTCCATGGGCGAGGGATCGGGCGGCCCCGGCAACGGGCAGGGTTTCATGATGCACGGCCACAACGAGCGGCGGCCCATGCTGCGCTTTTTTGCCGACGGCGACCGGGCGGGCGAACGCTACTATGTGGTCACCGGTCTGGACATGGCCGAGTTCGACCAGACCCTGGGCCGGCTGCAGATGCAGATCGTCCTGCTCAGCCTGACCATGCTGCTCGTCGGCCTGGGCGGCTGGCTGAGCCTGTCGGCGGTGCAGGGGTACCGGGTCTCGCAGAAGACCATCGAAGACATGCAGGTGTACACCTCGCTGCTGATCGCCCGGCTGCCCATCGGGGTGATCGCCACCGACGCCCAGGGCCGCATCGCCACCTGGAACGAGGCCATCAGCGAACTGACCGGCATCGCCCGGGGCAAGGCCACGGGTCGCACACCGGCAGAGGTCCTGCCTGCGCGGCTGGCCGCCTTTTTTGCGGACGATGTGCCGGGGCAGGGGGCGACGGTGGAGCGGGACCCCGGCCTGCGGCTCGTCTTCGGCACGCGGCGGTGCGAACTGCGCTGCCATCTGCTGCCGATCACCGACAGCGAGCAGCAGTACCGGGGCAAGGTGCTGCTCATCTCGGATGTCACCGAGATCCGCTCGCTGGAGCAGCGCATGCGCGAAAGCGAACGGCTGGCCGCGGTGGGCCGCATGGCGGGCGGCGTGGCCCACGAGGTGCGCAACCCGCTCAGCTCGATCAAGGGGCTGGCCCTGCTGCTCAAACACAAGTTTCCGGAACACAGTCGCGAACGGGACACCGCGGACCTGCTCATCCAGGAGACCGAGCGGATGAACCGGACCATCACCGAGATGCTCAGCTTCACCCGGCCGGCGCCGCTGCGGCTCGAGCCGGTCGACCTGGGGGCGCTGCTGCAGCGCTCGCTGGAACTGGTGCGCACCGAGGCCGCGGACAGCGGCGTGGTCACCTGGCTGCAGGTCGCCCCGGGCCTGCCCGCGGTGGAAGGTGACGCAGACCGGCTGCAGCAGGTGCTCATGAACGTGCTCCTGAACGGACTGCAGGCCATGGAGGAGGGCGGTCGGCTGCAGGTCACGGCCGCGGCGGACGCTGACGGGGTGGAGGTGCGCATCACCGACACCGGCCGGGGCATTGCCCCGGAGTTGCAGGCCCAGGTGTTCTTTCCCTATTTCACCACCAAGCCGGGCGGCAGCGGTATCGGTCTGGCCATCTCGCAGAAGATCATCGCCGATCACCACGGCAGCATTGAAATCGAGAGTGAATCGGGGCAGGGCGCCACGGTGGTCATCCGCCTGCCGCTCAGGCAGCCGGTGGACGGGACAAGCAGGGAATCCGGGGACGGGTCGGGGGAGGAAACAACGCCGGCGCAGACCTGATGGTCCGGCCGGCGGCAGGGCCAGTTCAGCAGTGGCCCCTTTCGAGGAATTCGCACTCCAGCGGGGTGAGGTCGTAACGCAGTTGGGCCTCGTGCAGCACGGTGAGTCGTTCCTTCTCCGGGTGGTCGCGCAGGGTGTCGGCCACCCAGAGCAGGGCTTTTCTCAGGTTTTCCGACTGGCAGCTCAGCGGTGATCGATCGCTCATGGGTGTTCCTGTGGTCTTTGAAAGCGGTTGTCAGTTGGTCGGCAGTTGCTTACAATGTACTGAAACCAAACGAAAGCGGCAAGCCCCAAGCCGCGCGGCCGCCGACCAGGGCGGCTGACAGAACACCCAGGAACGACCATGGAAAGCCTCGCAGGCTATTTTCTCGTTTCCACCCCGCAGATGCCCGACCCCCGGTTTCAGCGGCAGGTGATCTACCTCTGCGCCCATAACGACGAAGGGGCCATGGGGCTTGTGATCAACAATCCCAACCCGGAGATCACCCTGTTCGACGTGTTCCACGGCGCCAACCTGGCCATCCCCGAGGGGCCGCTGCCGCCGGTGTACATGGGGGGCCCGGTGGAGATGGAGTCCGGCTTCCTCCTCTACACCAGCCGCGAGGAAGACCGCTACGCCATCGAGGTGACCCCGGGTGTGTACGTCAGCCGGGACGCCCGCCTGCTCGAGGACATCTCCCAGGGCCAGGGGCCCAAGGATTTTCTCTTCATGCTCGGTTACGCCGGCTGGGGTGCGGGGCAACTGGAAGGCGAACTGATCGACAACAGCTGGCTGACCGTGCCGGGCGACCTGGAAGTGCTCTTCCACACCCCGGACGACGAGAAATGGCAGAAGGCGGCCCGCACCTTCGGCATTGACATCGCCACCCTCGGCGACACCATCGGCTACGCCTGAGAGCCGCAACCCCTTCGGCACAACAGCGCCGGTCAGCCTCTGCGGACCGGCGCTTTTTCTTGCCCAGGAAAGACTATGCACATCCATTCGAAAGCGGAAATCTTCGCGTGCGCCCGCTGCGGCTTCTGCTGCCACGGTGAGACCACCGTCTCCCTTGACGAGCACGATCAGGAGCGGATGATCCGCGCCCTCGGACTGAGCCGGGAGGAGACCGCCCGGCGCTACTGGCGGGTGACCGGGTCAACCGTGCAGATGCAGGTGCGGGACGGCCACTGCATCTTTTTCGACGACGAGCGCGGCTGCACCGTGCATGAGGGGCGGCCCTGGCGCTGCCGGCAGTGGCCGCTGCACCCGAGCATGCTCGACGACGAGAACAACTACCGCACCATCAGCGAGTCCTGTCCGGGCATCCGCACGGACATCGATTACGCCGAGTTCTGCCGCATCCTGCGCGCCCTGCTCGACCAGTCCGCGGACGGCCGCCTGGGCACATGAAATTCGTCATCCCGCTGCTCGGCCGGACGCGGGAGGCCTACCTCGACGCCGGGGTGCGCGACTATGCCGGCCGGCTCGGCCGCTTCGCCCAGGTGGAGTTGCCCGTGCTCAAGGAGCGGCACAGCCGCAAGGAACCGGACGAGGTGGTCAAGGCCAATGACGCCGCCCTGCTGCTCGAACAGACTGCCACCGCCAGCCTGGTGGTGGCCATGGACCCGGCCGGCCGCACCCCGGACTCGGCTGAACTGGCGGCCCTGCTCACCGCCTGGGAGGACCGGGGCGCGCACACCATCTGCTTCCTCATCGGCGGCCACCTGGGCCTGCATCATTCGGTGCTCGCCCGCGCCGACCTGACCCTGTCACTCTCCCGCCTGACCTTCACCCACGAGCTGACCCGGCTCATCCTGCTTGAACAGCTCTACCGCGCCTGTACCATCAGGGCCGGCCACAACTACCACAAGTAGACCTCACTTAGTTTCTCCGCTTTCTCGTTCAACCACCTGTTTTACGGTCCTGGTCAGGGCCAAGTTCTTTCTTGATATCGATCACCGGGGTGCCGTCGAGGATGTCCAGGCCGCGCACCTCGATGCGGTTTTCGCGCACGCTCAGCACCTCCAAGTGGGAGATGGCAATCGGGTTCGGTCGCACCGGGCTGCGGGTGGCGAACACCCCGCGCAGGCCGCGCGACCGGTCGCCGCGCGGATAGACCTTGAGCACGTCGCGGCTCGCGCGGTCCAGCCAGAAGAGGACCACGATGGTCTGGCCGGCCTCGATGCCGTCCAGGCCGTCCAGGTATTCGGGGAAGATCTCCAGGGTGCCGGTGCGGTCCGAGATGGAAAAATTTTTCGGGGCGTCTTCGATCGTTTCGATGTCGCCGTGGAGCACGCCGATGGGGCGCAGGCAGGGTTGTTCCATGGTGCTGATGCCGGGAAAAAGAGGTGGAAGGGCCGGGGGCGGCCGGGACTCAGGCGAAATGGGAGCGGAAGGCCGTGAACTCCTGGCGCAGCAGGCGCAGTTCCTCCTGCAGCCCGGCCACGGTCGTCTCCAGCTGCTCGATGCGCGCTGCCATTGATGGGCCGGCAAGTGCTGCGGCCACGGTGGCGGCCGGTTCGTCCGTCTCGGCCGCGCCGCCCAGCAGGTGGGTGTAGCGCGACTCCTTCTGACCCGGCTGGCGGGGCAGTTGGACGATCAGCCCGGTGGTGGTCAGGTTGTCGAGCGCCTCGGCCGCCTGCTCCGGTGTTTCGAAGGCACAGAGACTCTCGCCGCGGGCGCGCAGTTCGGCAGCGGTCTGCGGGCCGCGCAGCATGAGCAGGCAGAGCAGGGCGACCTCGCGGTCGATCAGGTGGCACTGTTTGCCCAGGGCCTGCCAGAACTTGGGCACGCGGCTGGCATCGCTCTGCACGACCAGCTGCTGGTCCTTGAGTGAGCGCAGGGCCGCATCGACCGTGTCCGCGTCCAGGGCGAGCACCGGTTGGCGGTTGGTTTTCTGGTTGCAGGCATTGACCAGGGCGTTGAGCGACAGCGGGCAGTATTCCGGGGTGGACAGCTCCTTCTCCATCAGGCAGCCGAGCGCCCGCACTTGAGTGGCGTCGAGGGTAAAATCCATAACACATCCAGGCAGGGGTTTTCCGCGCGAGGCGGGGGAAAAAGCTCCGGCAACCGTTGCGGACAACCGCCCGCTGCCGGCGCCGGTTCAGCAAGGATCAGCGTTCCGCCCACACCGGCGGCCGTTTCTCGAAGAAAGCCTTGACCCCTTCCTTGGCGTCGCTGGTGGTGCAGAGCCGGGCAAAGGCCTCGTTCATCAGATCGAACTGGCGGTCATAGTCCATATCCTCGGAGCCGTAGAAGCCGCGCTTGGCGATCTGCACCGCGATCGGGCTCTTGATGGCCAGCTTCTCGGCCCAGGCCATGGCCTCGGCCTCCAGGGCCTCGCGCACGACCACGCGGTTGATCAGCCCCATGGCATACGCCTCGGGCGCCTTGACCAGCTCACCGTAGAGGAGCAGTTCCAGCGCTTTTTTGCGGCCGACGCAGCGCGCCACCGGCAGGATCGGGCCGACGCAGTTGAGGCCGACATTGATGGCGGTCAGGCCCATGCGGGTATCGGCGGAGGCGATGGCCAGGTCGCAGGCCGCCACCAGGCCCATGCCGTTGGCCGCGGCCACGCCGTGCACCTGGGCGATCACCGGTTTCTTCATGCGCGAGATGGTGATCAGCGGCAGCTCCATGCGCTCGATCCATTCGCGGTACTCCATGGCGGTCTTGCCTTCCAGCTCGTTCACGTCGATACCGGCGCAGAAGGCCTTGCCCGCACCCTTGACAAGGACCACGCGCACCTTCGGGTCCGCGTCCATGGCCAGCAGCGCCTGCTGCAGGTCCACGGCCAGCGGCGTGGTGAAGGTGTTCAGCTGGTCCGGCCGGTTGAGGGTGATGGTGCCCACGAATGTTTCGCCGGTCTCGACGATAAGCGTGCTGTACGTCATGGTTTGCCTCCTTGTGACTGGGGGGGACGGGCGGGCCAGGTATAGGGTTCCCGGCCTCAGTCCGGGTCGAGGACCGCGCCGAGCAGGCCGAGGACAGTGCCGGCCACCACCTGCTCGAAATCCGCCGGGTCCAGGTCGAGCCGCTGGATCTTGCGCAGTTCCCCGGCGGGCAGGCCGAAGGGGTAGTCGCTGCCGAAGAGCAGCTTGTGCGGTCCGTAGTGTTCGAGAAAATGGCGCATCTCCTGCGGCGAGGCGAGCGCGGTGTCGGCGTAGACGTTGTCCCGCTGCCAGACGCCGGCCCGGTCCAGGGCCTGGTAGCCACCGTTCAGCCCGCCCAGGTGGGGGATGATGATCACCGCCTCCGGGGCGAGGCGCTCGATAAAGCGGATGGTGTTGTCAAAGCTCTCCTCCAGCACCACCGGCAGGCGCCGTCGGCTGATCTCGGCGAGCATGCGGCCGCAGCGTGGGTCGTCGTAGTGGTAGATGGGCTCGTAGCTGTGGCGGTGCCACTTGATGCCCCGGTAGGGCCGGCGCAGCTCCTCGACGGCAAAATCGTTCCACACGAACAGGTAGGGAAAGATCGCCTCACCCTGATCGGCCAGGTCGAGCAGGTAGTGATTGGCCGCCCGCCGGGCCTGCTGCCAGTGGGTGTTGTCCTGAAAGTGAAAGTCGTCGCGGTCGTAGATGTCTTCCACCGGCGCGAACAGGCAGGCGTCGGTGATGCCGGCCTCGCGCGAGCAGGGGGGCGATCTCGGCGAACGGCAGGTCCGAGTGCTGCACGCCGCAGTGGATGTGACTGTCGATGATGCGGGCTGCGCCCATGGGCTACCTCCATGGTCGGGATCGGCGGTAAACGGGGCGGAACAGCGGTGCGGCAAAGGTTCCGGATGGTTGTGACCGTTCACTCTGCCACGAACAGGCCGGGTTGCAAAGCCTTTTTCGCCGTTCCAGCACCCACGATCCGCGCCTTTAACGAATATTTTTTCTATCCAAAAAATAGTAACTTTTTCTCTATTGTCCGTCCGGCGGGCTGCCCGTATCATAACACCGGCACTGTTTCGCCCCGCACCCGGCTGTGCGGCCGGCAGACTGACCCTTTCCCGGAGGCGACCATGCAGTTTCCCCCTGTGCGCAAAGACGTGACCACCCTGGCGGTGCGGCCCAACCTGCTCGATTACGCCGCCACCTGCGCCGGTTTTTCCTGGGACACGGTGCGGGCCGAGCTGACCGGCCTGCCCGGCGGCGGCCTGAACATCGCCCACGAGGCCGTGGACCGCCATGCCGACGGTCCGCTCGCCGACCGCGTGGCGGTGCGATTGCTCGGCCGTGACGACACGGTCCACGACCTCACCTACGCCGCCCTCAAGGAAGAGAGCAGCCGCTTCGCCAACCTGCTGCACTCCCTGGGCCTGGCTCCGGGCGAACGGGTGTTCTGGCTGGCCGGCCGCAGCCTGGAACTGTACGCGGTGTTCTTCGGCACGCTCAAACTGTCGGGCCGTGTTCTGCCCGCTGTTCGCGGCCTTTGGCCCGGAGCCCATCAGCCAGCGACTGGGGCGCGGCAACGCCCGCGTGCTCGTCACCACCACCCGCCAGTACGAGCGCAAGATCAAGGGACTGATCGACACACTGCCCGAACTGGATCATATCCTCCTGGTCGGACGCTGATACCCACGTCAACGAGCGCGTGCGCTCGCTGCCCCGCCTCATGGCCGCGGCCGCACCCGACTTCGCCATCCCGCCCACCGACCCCGAGGACCCGGCCATCCTCCACTTCACCAGCGGCACCACCGGCCTGCCCAAGGGCGCGGTGCACGTGCACCAGGCCGTGCTCACCCACTTCCTCACCGGCCGCTACGTGCTCGACCTGCACCCGGACGACGTCTTCTGGTGCACCGCCGACCCGGGCTGGGTGACCGGCACCAGCTACGGCATCATCGCGCCGCTGGTGCACGGGGTGACCACCATCGTCGACGAGGCCGACTTCGACGCCGAGCGCTGGTACCGCATCCTCCAGGACCAGCGGGTCACGGTCTGGTACACGGCGCCCACGGCCATCCGCATGCTCATGCGCGCGCCCGGAGGAGCAGCGCCAGCGGTACGATCTGTCCGCCCTGCGGCTGGTGCACAGCGTGGGCGAGCCGCTCAACCCGGAGGCCGTGGTCTGGGGCGAGCGGGTGCTCGGCCTGCCCATCCACGACAACTGGTGGCAGACCGAGACCGGCGGCATCATGATCGCCAACTACGCGGCCCTGGATATCCGCCCCGGCTCCATGGGGCTGCCCCTGCCGGGCATCGAGGCGGCCATCGTCACCCGCCTGGCGGACGGCTCAATGCGGGTCGAGGGGGACGAGGTCCAGGGCGAACTGGCCCTGAAGAGCGGCTGGCCGTCCATGTTCCGCGCCTACCTGCACGACGAGGAGCGCTATCAAAAATGCTTCAGCCCGCCCTGGTACCTGACCGGCGACCTGGCCCGGCGCGACGCGGACGGCTACTACTGGTTCGTGGGCCGGGCCGACGACATCATCAAGACCGCGGGCCACATGGTCGGCCCGTTCGAGGTGGAAAGCAGCCTCATGGAACACCCGGCCGTGGCCGAGGCCGGGGTGATCGGCAAGCCGGATGCCATGATCGGCGAGCTGGTCAAGGCCTTTGTCGTGCTCAAACCGGGCCACGAGGCCGGCGAAACGCTCCGCCAGGAGCTGATCGGCTTCGGCCGCACCCGGCTCGGCTCGGCCGTGGCCCCGCGCGAGATCGACTTCATCGACAACCTGCCCAAAACCCGCAGCGGCAAGATCATGCGCCGCCTGCTCAAGGCCCGGGAACTGGGGTTGCCCATCGGCGACACCTCCACCCTGGAAGGGAGCGAACCGACATGACACCGGAAAACCGGGACCACCTGGTCCAACAGCTCAGGCAGATGCTGCTCATTCGCCGCTTCGAGGAGAAGTCGGCGGAACTCTACACCGCGGAGAAGATCCGCGGCTTTCTCCACCTGTACATCGGCGAGGAGGCGGTGGCCGTGGGCGTGATGGCAGCCCTCACCGCCGACGACGCGGTGGTGGCCACCTACCGCGAGCACGGTCAGGCGCTCGCCCGCGGCATGAACGCCGGGGCGATCATGGCCGAGATGTACGGCAAGGTGGAGGGCTGCTGCCGCGGCCGGGGCGGGTCCATGCACCTGTTCGACGCGGACCGGCGCTTCTACGGCGGCAACGCCATTGTTGCCGGCGGCCTGCCGCTGGCCGTGGGTCTGGCCCTGGCCGACCGCATGCAGGCGCGGGCAGACGTGACCGCCTGCTTTTTCGGTGACGGCGCCGTGGCCGAGGGCGACTTCCACGAGGCGCTCAATCTGGCCGCGCTCTGGCAGCTGCCGGTGCTGTTCGTCTGCGAGAACAACCTCTACGCCATGGGCACAGCCCTGCGCTACACCCAGTCGAACCAGGACATCGCCGCCAAGGGCGCGGCCTACAGCATGGCCGCGGCCGCGGTGGACGGCATGGACGTGCAGGCCGTGGAAGCGGCGACGAAAGCGGCGGTGGACCGCATCCGCGCGGGGGACGGCCCCTTCCTGCTCGAATGCCGCACCTACCGGTTCCGGCCGCACTCCATGTTCGACAGCGAACTCTACCGCACCAAAGACGAGGTGGCCCGGTGGCGCGAGCGCGACCCGATCGAGCTGCTCGCCGGCCGCATGACCGCGGCCGGGCTGCTGGACGAGGCCGGCCGGGCCGCGCTCGAGCGCGAGGTCACGGCCGAGGTCGAGGCGGCGGTGGCCTTTGCCGAGGCCGGCACCTGGGAGCCGGTGGAGGAACTCACCCGCTTTGTCACCAGCGAAGGGAGGGCGTCATGAACGGCGAGCAACGCATGCGCACGATCACCTATCGCGAGGCCGTGAAAGAGGCGATCCGCGAGGCCCTGCACCGCGACGAGCGGGTTTTTCTCATGGGCGAGGACGTGGGCCACTACGGCGGCTGCTACGCGGTGAGCAAGGGGCTGCTGGACGAATTCGGGCCGGAGCGCATCCGCGACACGCCCCTGTGCGAGTCCGGTTTCGTCGGCGCGGGCATCGGCGCGGCGCTCGGCGGCATGCGGCCCATCGTCGAGGTGATGACCGTCAACTTCTGCCTGCTGGCGCTCGACCAGATCGTCAACACCGCGGCCACCCTGCTGCACATGTCCGGCGGCCAGTGCAACGTGCCGCTCGTCATCCGCATGGCCACCGGCGCGGGCAAGCAGCTGGCCGCCCAGCACGCCCACTCGTTCGAGGGCTGGTTCGCGCACATCCCGGGCCTGCGCGTGCTCGCCCCGGCCACGATCGAGGACGCCCGGGGCATGCTCTGGACCGCGCTCGAGGACCCGGACCCGGTGCTCATCTGCGAGAACAACACCCTCTACAACATGGAAGGCGAGCTGGCTGCTGACGCCGGCCCGGTGGAGATCGACACGGCCCGCATCCGCCGGCCGGGCCGCGACCTGACCCTTGTCACCTACGGCGCCAGCCTGTACAAGTGCCTGGAGGCGGCGGGCGTGCTCGCCCTGGAGGGCATCGACTGCGAGGTGATCGACCTGCGCACCCTGCGGCCCCTGGACGACGCGGTGTATCCTCGAATCCGTGGCGCGCACCCACCGGGTGCTGATCGTCGACGAGGGCTGGCGCAGCGGCAGCCTGTCGGCCGAGATCGCGGCCCGCATCATGGAGCGGGCCTTCTACGAGCTGGACCTGCCGGTGGAACGGTTGTGCACCGTCGAGGTGCCCATCCCCTACGCCCGACACATGGAACAGGCGGCCCTGCCGGGCGTGGACGGCATTGTCGCCAGAGCACGGAGGATGGTGAACCATGGGTGAATTTCGCATGCCCAGCCTGGGCGCGGACATGGAGACCGGCAAGCTGGTCGAGTGGCTGGTGGTGCCGGGACAGCGGGTGCGGCGCGGCGACATCGTCGCCATGGTCGAGACCCAGAAGGGGCTGTTCGAGGTGGAGATCTTTGCGGACGGGGTGATGGGCGAACTGCTCGTCCAGCCCGGCCAGACCGTGCCGGTGGGCACAGTGCTCGCCACCATTGACAACGGCGCGGCCGGGACCGGGGAGAAGCCGCCCGCGCCGGCCGATGCGGCGGCCGGAAGGGTGGCGGCACAGCCCGAGACCGCCGCCGCAGTGCCGACAACCGGCACGAGCGCCCCGGCACCGGCGGCCACCCCGGGCCGCATCGCCTGTTCGCCCTCGGCCCGGCAGCTCGCCCTGGAACTGGGCGTGGACCTGGCCACGGTCACGGGCACCGGTCCGCACGGCGCCATCGGCCGGGGTGACGTGGAGGCCGCGGCCCGGGCCGCGGGTACGAAGCCGCCGGCCCCGGCTGAACCGGTTTCGCCCGCCCAGGCAGAACCCTCCGCCGAAAAAGCGGCCGGCAAACCCGCGCCGACCGCGGCCATGAAGGCCATGCGCCAGGCCATCGCCGCCGCGGTCAGCCGCTCCAACCGGGAGATCCCCCACTACTACCTGGAATCCGAGATCGACCTGAGCCGGCCGCTCAAGTGGCTGGAGGAGGAGAACCGCAAGCGCAGCCTGCGCGAGCGCATCCTGCCGGTGGCCCTCTTGGTCAAGGCCGTGGCCCTGGCCCTGCGCGAGGTGCCGGAACTGAACGGCTTCTGGCAGAACGACCAGCTGGAGGTGCGGCCGGACATCCACATCGGCTTTGCCGTGGCCCTGCGCCAGGGCGGGCTCATCTCGCCGGCCGTGCACCATGTGGATCAGCTCGGGGTGGGCGAGGTGATGGAGCGGTTGGTCGACCTGATCGAGCGCACCCGCACCGGCCACCTGCGCGGCTCGGAGATGACCGACGCCACCGTGAGCGTGACCAGCCTGGGGGACCGCGGCGTGCGCACCGTGTACGGCGTCATCTACCCGCCGCAGGTCGCCCTGATCGGCTTTGGCCGCATCAGCGAGCGGCCCTGGGCCGAGGACGGCATGCTCGGCGTGCGCCGCTGCGTCACCGCCACCCTGGCCGCGGACCACCGGGCCACGGACGGCCACCAGGGCGCGCTCTTCCTCGAGGCCCTCAACCGCCACCTGAACCTGCCGGAGACCCTATGACCGACTGGGAACTGCAGAAGATCATCTTTGCCGAACTGCAGAAGATAGCGCCGGAGAGCGACCCGGCCGGACTGGAACCCAACGAGTCCATCCGCGAGGCCCTGGACATCGACAGCTACAGCTTTCTGAAAGTGCTGGTGGGATTGAACGAACGGACCGGGATCGAGATCCCGGAATCGGACTACGGCCAGCTGGGTACCCTGGCCGGCATGCTCAACTACCTGCGCGCCCACCTGTGCTGAATGCGGCCGTGCAGGTGGTCCACTGCGGCCGGGTCGACTACGCCCTGGCCCTGACCCGGCAGGAACGGCTGGCCGCGGACATTGCCGCAGGCCGCGCCGCGGAGACCCTGCTCCTGCTCGAACATCCCCCGGTGTACACCATCGGCCGGGGCGGCGATGCGGCCCACCTGCTCGACCCGCAGGCGCAGGTGCTGCGGGTGGATCGCGGCGGCGACATCACCTGGCACGGACCCGGCCAGGTGGTGGGCTATCCGCTCGTCCACCTGGGCCGGCGCGGCCGTGACCTGCACCACTGGCTGTGCCTGCTCGAGGAACTGCTCATCCGCACCCTGGCCGCCTTCGCGGTCCCGGCCGGGCGGCGGGCCGGCATGACCGGGGTGTGGAGCGAACGCGGCAAGATCGGCTTTGTCGGGGTGGGTGTGCGCCGCTGGGTGAGCCTGCACGGCTTCAGCCTGAACGTCTGCCCGGACCTGGCCGCTTTTGACCGCATCGTGCCCTGCGGCATCCCGTCCTGCCCGCTCACCAGCATGGCCCGGGAAATCGAGCCGTCACCCGCGCCGGCCGCGGTCGCCACCGTCATCGGCCAGCTGTTTCCCGCCCTGCTCGACGAGTGGCTGCCGCTCGTGGACACCCCGTCCGCCCCCTGAACAACCCCTCGCTTCTCAGTCCTCCGCCGTCCTTTCCATCACGCCCACCTCCCAGAAACTGCCCGCCCGCAGGGGCCGGAAGCTGTCCGGTGCTGCCCCGGCCGCGCGCAGGGCCGTCTCCAGGTCGCGCAGCGGCTGATCGTAGCCGGTGTCGGCCAGCTGAAACATGCCGTAATGGGTGGGCAGGGTGGGCGGCCGGCCCAGTTCGGTCCAGGCCTGTACTGCCTCGGCCGGGTTCATGTGGGCGTCCTGCATGAACCAGCGCGGGTCGTAGGAGCCGATGGGCAGGATGGCCAGCCGGAACGGTCCGTGTTTGCGGGCGGCCGCGCGGAAGGTGTCGCCGCCGCCGTAACCGCTGTCACCCACGAAATAGACCGGCCCGTCCGGCGTATCGAGGACAAAGGCGGCCCACAGGGCACGGTTGCGGTCCCACAGGCTGCGCGCCGACCAGTGGTGCATGGGCTCGAAATGCACGCGCACCTCCGGGGCCACGGTCACCTGCTCGCCCCAGTCGCGGGTCTCCACCTCGATGTCGGCAATGGCCTTCTTGAGGATGGTGTCGTTGCCGAGCGGGGTGAGGATGCGCGGCCGGTCGCGCTGCCACAGCTGCTCGATGAAGGCCAGGTCCAGGTGGTCGTAGTGGTTGTGGCTGATGAGCACCAGGTCGATGGGCGGCAGGTCGGCAAAGCGGATGCCCGGCGGGTGGGCGCGGCGCGGACCGGCCCAGGTGAAGGGGCTGGCCCGGTCGGCCCAGACCGGGTCGAGGAGGATGTTCAGGCCGCGCGTCTGCAGCAGCACGCTCACATGGCCGACGTAGGAGAGGCGCAACGTTTCGCCCTCCACCCGCGCGGGCGGCGTGTCCGTGGTCAACAGCGGGCTGAACTCGGGCCAGGGACCGCGCTCGCGGGTCCAGTACCAGCGGAGCAGGTCCCAGCGGCTCTTGGTATCCGGCTTGCCCGGGTTGTGGAAGCGGCTGCCGTCGAAGTGGTCGCTCACCGGGCCGCGGTAGTAGGTCGAGGTGCACGAGGTCTGCAGGAGGAGAAGCATCAGGGCCAACAGGGGCAGGGCGGTTGTGGTACGCATGACATCACCGTGACAGGGCTGCGGCGCGCCGGCCCTGTCGTCTGCGGCGGCCGAAACACGGGACCGCCTATTTTTTTGCGGGCAGCACCACCGTGGCGATGCGTTCGGCCGCGGTTTTGCCCAGGTCGGCGTGGTGCTCGGCCAGCCAGCGGAGCACGTCCGCCTTTTTCAGCTGCTGCCCTGCCTCGCCCGCGTCCGCGAACAGGGCCTGCCAGCAGGCAAGGGCAATGTGCAGCTCGGGCGCGTGGCAGGGGTGGCCCACCGGGTTGAGCGGGACCGGTTCGGCAGCGGCGGCAGGCGGCACTTCCACCCCGGTGTAGCCGGGCACCGGCTCGATGGTGTTGGCCTTTTCAAACGCGGTCACATCCTTCATCCAGGCGAACAGCCGGGTCGGCTTGATGCCGAGCATGCTCACGTCGCCCCAGTCATCACCGGCCGCGTTGGTCAGCCGCATCTCCTTGCCGCGCTCGGTCAGACAGGCCAGTTCCGAGGCGATGAGCATGCGGTCGCAGCGGCCGCGCATCTGCGTCAGTTCCGGGATGAGCGGCTGCACCACCACCTGCTCGTACGGCCGCCCCAGCGTCTTGCCCCGGCTGGACTTTTCCGGGGTCTGCAGAAACACCGAGGTAAACTCGATCCACAGGGGCAGCTGCCCGTCAATGGCCAGGTCGAGCACGTGGTCCGCGTCGCGGCCCCAGCGTTTGCCCAGATCGTCGATGAATATCCGCTTTTTGCCTTTCGCTGCCATGTTCTTCCCCGTGCATTTGTTGATGATTTTCGTCTGCGGCCGAGTGTTTGGCCTACTGTAAGCACCTTCCCGCCGGCAGCAAGGGCCGGCCCGGGTCAGTCGACCCGGTTGTCCGCCCGGTCCGGCTCGGCCATGCGCCGGGCCGTGGCGCGCACCTCCTCGGCCAGGGATTCGGGCGCGAGCACCCGGGCCATATCCCCCCAGCTGAGAATCCAGCGCCGCAACTCGAGCAGATGGTTGACCGTGAGGGTGAGCACCAGCGAGCCGTCCGCAGCCTCCTCGAGCGTCTGCGTCGGGTGCCATTGCCGCTCGCGCACGTAGTCCGCGGCCGCAGGGGCAAAGCGGATGCGCACCTCGGTCTCCTCCGGTCCCCAGTGCACACCGAAGTGGCTGCCGGTCAGACGGCGGAAGTCGAACCGGTCGGGCAGGCTGAACCGCTCGCGCCGTTTGCGCACCTCGGCCATGCGGGCCAGGCTGAAGGTGCGGATGGCGTCGCGCAGGTGGCAGTGGCCGACCAGGTACCAGTCGCCCTCGAAACGCACACCGTGATACGGGTCGACCAGGCGCCAGGCAGCCTCACCGCCCGGACTGCGGTAGAGGATCTCCAGCCGGGTGGAGGTGCGCAGGCCGTCGAACACCGCGGCCAGCACCTCGGGCAGGATGACCGTGGAAAACGGCGGGAACACGGTGAACCGGTCCTGGCCGCCGGGCCGGGCCAGGGCGCTGTCGGGCAGGGCGTTTTCGATCTTGCGGAACACCGAGCGCAGGCTGTCGTGGATGGGCGTGCCCTCGTACTGGGCGAGCAGCTTGTCGGCCAGGTAGATGGCGAACAGGTCCGATTCGCGGATGTCCATGGCCGGCAGTTGGAACTGCTCCTCGGTGTAGTAAAAGCCGCGCTCCCTGGCCGAATACTCCAGCGGTGCATTCAGTTCGATGCGCATATACTCGATATCGCGTTGAATCGTTTTTATGCTCACTTCGTATTCGGCAGCCAGCGAACGGCAGTTGGGGTAGCTCTTTTCGTGGATGCAGCGGTCGATGAACAAGAGGCGGGCGTGCTGGGGCTTGTATTTTTTCATGGGTGGCTCCGAAAAAAAAGGTGGTAGGACGCTATCTGTCCGACCAGGGAGTGTACAGTGGCAGCCAGGAAACCACCAACCTTTTCCTGCGGAGGAAACGACCATGGAATGCATCATCGCCTACCTGCTTCTGACCCTGTTCATCGACCTGGCCCTGGAGATCGCCCGCATGGACTGCACCGCCGACGAGGCCGAATGGATCAAACGCAGCCTCTGGGGCCAGACCCCGTTCGACTGCGGCTCGCGCGCGGTGGGGGCCATGGCCACTGTGCCGCGGCAGCATGCGGAATGGAAGAGGAACCGGTTTCGGGTGGGGCAGGGGAGGGGGGGATGTTGCCAGCCGCTTGGCTAAACCACCAGTGGAGAGAGAAAAAATCAGCCTATTCCCCAATAGAACTATAAAAACCAGGTGGATAGATGGAAACCGTTGGGAGCCGGTCAACCTTTGAGGAGAACGTTGGAGATAGTTTTCGGCCGCGATAAAAGAGAATATGTGCTTAGGTGTTTGCCTAGGGTGTACTAATAGACAGACTGTGGCAGTGGCCCTCTATACTGGCTCGCCAAACACTATGGCCCCTCTCCGACTGACCTCGGAAACTGCTTTGAAGAAATCCGCAATGCCAATCGAAAAAGGTCTGGCCTTAGCCAATATACCGTGTGCAGCCACGGACCCACGAACACAAGAAACAAGATTTATCGTTAATGGATGCTATCGCGATTTGGAATTACTCGAACTATCGTAAAGACCTCGACGTAGGGGCTGGATTTCACTTTAATTCGAATCAGTCTCGTCTTCATTCTGCATTGAATGTTGGAGATAGCCTCTGGCTTGTGACGAGAGTAGTGGTGAACGGCCGCAACGAATACCGCCTCGCCGCACGATTGATTGTTCGAGCAAAGACAATTAACGCCCCAGATTACAAATACGGTTCCTATCGAGTTTGGGGCGATTTGAAGACATCGAGCTACTTTCAAATCAACGAATCGAGCGAACAAGATATCTATGAGTTGCTGCGCCTGCTTGAAATGGATTCCGGCTCACTGGCAACCAGATCACGCAGCAATCTTTTCCAAAGTATGCAGACCATGCGCAGTATACCGGCAAAGTCGAGCAGGATGCTGGAGTCATTTGCCTCTCAACTCCCATTGGAGATGAGAGCCTACCTCGTGATTGATGAGCCGAAATTGGAAATGGCTTACGCAGCCGATAACCCCAAGCGTCTTGAATCCCTCATGAAGGATGAAGCAGGTGGATATTCGGAGAAAACAAGGATGGAAATCAGGCAAGGCTATAAACGGAATCGAAAACTGGTCACCACCCTGTATGAGCTTTACAGCGGCCGGTGCCAAGTGACTGGCCATGACAGTCCTTTACTTTACGGCGTATCGACGGCTGAAGCCCACCACGTTGTCTATCGTTCCCGCGGGGGCGCGGACGAACTGGAAAACTTGGTCCTCGTTTCCCCAAACCTCCACACAGCTATTCACGCTGCAACGGCGACATTCGATTTCGGTAATCTTGCATTCATTTTCCCCAATGGTCGGGTTGAACCGCTCGTCCTGAACAGTCATCTCAGGAAGCGCGCCGCCTGAGTATAGAAAACACCGTGGTTATTGAGCAGTTTGAACTTCTCGTCCTCTATGAAGGCAACAACGCCCGCGTCGAGGTACGACTCGATCGTGAAACGGTCTGGCTTATCCAGGATCAGGTGGGGTTGCTGCTCGGCCGCAAACGTCCGGTTTGCCGGGGATGGATGTGGAGCGGAGTGGCTTTCTGTACCAATGAGGAATACATGATCCTTTTGCACGGCTTCATAAAGAAGAGCCAGAAAACACCTGCCCACGAATTGGCGGTTGCCGTACAAAGAATGAAAGGATTGAAGCCATGAAGAGAGAATTGGAAAAAGGCAAGATTGGCAGTTCCTTCGATGATTTTTTGAAAGAGAAGGGCACCTATGAAGAGACAACCGAACGGGCTGTTAAGCGAGTTGTCTCCTACCAGCTTGAAGTTGCCATGAAAGAAAGCGGTATGACCAAGGTTGAGATGGCGAAACAGCTCAAAACGAGTCGTTCTCAACTGGATCGCCTGCTTGATCCTGAAAACGACAAGGTAACTCTTGCCGCGCTCTCCCAGGCTGCAAAAGCAGTGGGTCGAACGCTTCGCCTCGAACTGCAGTAACTGATTATCCTCGTGATGACCCCGTAACTTTTCGTGGAAGAACAGATACAAACCCTTTTT
This sequence comes from uncultured delta proteobacterium, assembly GCA_963754825.1. GTDB lineage: Bacteria > Desulfobacterota > Desulfobulbia > Desulfobulbales > Desulfobulbaceae > Desulfobulbus. Next base: position 69,678 of record CAVWHP010000001.1, read on the forward strand.
CCCGAGGGAACGTGACGACGAAAAGGGCTTCAGAAATCCTCATCTACGAAGGCGACAACGCTCGTGTCGAGGTGCGGCGGGATGGTGAATCGGTCTGGCTCACCCAGGAGCAGGTGGGCCTGCTGTTCGGCGGCGAGCGCTCGGTGATCACCAAGCACATCCGCAATGTGTTCGCCGAGGGCGAGTTGGACGAGAAAAGCAATGTGCAAAATTTGCACATTGCCGGCTTGGACAAGCCGGTGAAGTTCCACCACCTAGGGGATAATGGGGGATAATGGGGACATCTCCCTTTTTATTGAACTGGCAATGTCATTATGGCAAATTTGCCATAATTAAAACTGATTATTACTCAAACTCAGCGGACTGATATTTTTAGTGATCAGACGTCATTTATGCCACTATCCATGGCGTAGTGGTGACAATCATACTTCACACACGCCCCCCCCGACCTCTACGCTAGCTCAAACTAGCTGAGGATTGGTGGTAATCAGAAATCGTTTTGACCATGCTTGCCATGATCTCATCGAACCCGGTGACCACCTCGGGCAGGTGGAGCGCGTTGTGCGCGATCGTCGCCTGTGGTCCCGTCCGGCCACGGACCTCAACGATGTCGCCATGCTCGTCATGCCGCCAGTGAGTGGTTCGTCCGAGCGGATCGGTCGCTGCCACGAGGTCGTCGTCATCGTTGTACTCGTGGAGGGTGGCGGCGCCGAGGGGATCGACGACGCGGGTGACCTTGCCCCGATCGTCGTGGTGGTAGACGGTGGGATGCCCGAGGAGTCCACCACGGTCGTCATGCGCTCGGAGTAGTCGAACCGGGCCGATAGGCATCCCTCTGGCCCGGTCGCCATCACGCAGCGTCCGGCCGCGTCATGGGAGTATCGGTAGGAAGAGCCATTGCGGTCGGTCCAACCGATCATTCGATCGGCAGCGTCGTAGGCAAACCGCGGGCCCGACCGGCGGGGTCAATGACCTGGGTAAGGTTGCCCATCGGGTCGTAGCCGAAGCGGACGACCAACTCATCGTCACCGTCCTGGCCCCGACACAGCCACAGGGCGGTGATCCGGCCGGAGGCGGTGTCCACCCGCACCCGGTAGCCGCCCCGGTGCCGTACCTCCCGGACCGCCCCATCTGGGGCGCGTACCACGTCAATTCGGTTGCCGTGGCGGTCGACCGTCTCAGTCAGCGGGAGGATCAACGTCTCGGCGGATCCATCAACCGGGACGATGGGACCGCCGGTCCGAAACCACCAGCTCTGACCGGTTCGGGGGTCGTCCATGGCGTACCCGTCGGTCAGTCTCCGCAGCCCCCATCGGGGACCGCGAATCGGCGACACCGGCGAACCGTCGTTTGGCGGGACCGGAAACCGCAGCAGCCGACCGTCGTCGGTGGCCAAGGAATACCCCGCCCGAGTCAATCTCCACTCGCTGGTCCAGGGGGGCGCTGACGAACGGCCGAACCACCGGCCAGCCCGATACGACGACACATGCGCCCGGGACAACACCAGCGGCAGGATCCCCGGCAGTTGGAGATCCGTCTGGGACAGCACCACATCCCCGGTCACCACGTCCACCGGATCCGCCGCGCACTGCCGGTCAGCCAGCGCGATCGCATCTCGCAGGCCGTCGGTCAGGGCGGAGATCAGGTTCGCGGTCGTACCCATGGCCATCGGCAGGTGTGCGGCCAGCGCCGCTGCCAAGCCGGAGGCCGAAAGCGCGCCTCGGGCGAGGTTGGCGATCGCGAGAGCTGCCACGAGGGCGGCGGCCACGCCCGTGACGGCGAGGGCTGCCGTGTAGGGGATGGCGTCCGCGCATTGCCCGGCGGACTCGCCCCCGGACGGTAGTTGGCCCCGGTACAGTCGGCGAACGCGGCAGCTGGCCACAGGGCGACAAACGCCACGGCCATTCCCGTGACGGCCACCGTCCGAGTGACGATCGTAGTAATGATCGCAGTGATGATCGTCTTGCGGCTCATCGATTCACTCCCGCCGTCACGAGGCGCCGTCCGAGGAATTCGGCGTGCCGCAGTTTGCGGATCTGGATCTGAGTTCTGAGTTCCTGCTCGTCGGGCAGTGCCGGATCGTCGGGATCCCACTCGCCCCGGCTGCGATGCCACCGGCAGGCGGCCAGGTCCAGTTGAGCGCGGTGCAACTGGGAAAGGTTGCCGCGCGCGGCCCAGCCATGGCGACGCCACAGGGTGACCCGTAGCC
>CAVWHP010000002.1:0-6859 GCA_963754825.1 uncultured delta proteobacterium
CAGCCGCTTGCAGGCCTCGAGCAGGCCGTCGGTCTCGGCGATGAGGACGAGCAGATCGTCCGTGGCCGCCTTGGCCGCGAACCGCCGGATCAGGCGGCCGATCTTGGCTTCTGCTCCTGGGCGTTCACGGGGTACTCTCCTTGAGCGGGGCGATGGCGATGGTGGTCGGCGTGAGGCCCAGCTCAGCCAGCCAGAGTTCGCCGCCCAGCTGGTTGTCGATCTGCAGGCTGGCCGTGCGCCGCACCTGCACCATCATGGTGTGGCAGTCAGCGGGCACGGTGAAGTCCAGGCTGAACGTTCGCCACGGCTGGGAGGGTTCGATCATCTCGGTGCGCACGGGCTCGGCCTCGCACTTGTGGCCGATCACCTCGACAAACGGCCGCTGGTCGGTGGTCAGCGACAGGCTCTTCCATTGCCCGGTGAGGCGGTAGCCGCGGCCGCCCGTGAGCGGCACGATCTGGCTGAGGTGGCGGTAATCGATGTTCTCCAGGTTGTTGAACTGCACCCGCAGGGCCCGGGCCGGCTCGTCGCCCTCCCCTTTCGCCACCCGCCAGCTGCTGCCCTGGACCTTGCCCATGCGCCAGCCAAAGGCCTGCTGCAGGGGTTTGTCCGCAAAACTGCCGTCATGGAGCAGGGGTTCCGGGCCGAACACCTGCCGCCACACAGCGCCGGCCTGCTCCACCTTATCTTCGCGCAGGAGCAGCTCGACAAAGTCGGCCACTTGGCGCGCGGTCGCGCCCGGCCGCGGCCTCGCCCAGGCCGGCCCAGAGGATGGCAGCCTCGTCCACCCGCGCGAGCGCACCGCATAACTGAACAGGCTGGCCAGGTTGTCTGCGCCCATCACCCGCATCAGTTCGGCCGGCTCGGGCCAGAGCGAAAAGGCCAGGCGCAGGGCGTCGTCGCGGGTCTTGCCGGTGGCCTCGGCCGCCAGCCATACCAGGTCGCGTTCGAGGATGTCGCGCCGGCCCATCTGGTGGGCGACCAGCACCTTGTCCCAGCGGTAGCGGTTCACCCCCTCGGTGGTGCGGTCGACCAGGTCGAGCAGCGCATCCGCTGCCTTGCGGTCGCCGGTGTCGTTTTTCAGCTCCGCCAGCCCGAGCGAGGCCGGGATGAACACCGGGTTCACGGCCAGGGCCTGACGGTACAGTCGTTCCGCGCCGGCGGTGTCCGCCTCGACCAGGTGCCGCTGCTTGCCGTGCCAGGTGAGCATGCGCGGGTTGCGCTGGTAGGCGATCTCCGGGTCAGCCACCTTGCGGTCGCTGTATTCGCTCTGCAGGAGGAGGCTCAGGCGCAGGTGCCAGGCCGCGATCGCGATCAGCACGAGCACGCAGACGAGCCGCAGCGGCCGGATGTCAGCGACGCGGAAGGTCATGGGCCGGTTCAGCTGTTACGGTCCTTGCCGTACTCGTAGTCGTAGGCGTAGTACTTGTAGCTGCCGTACGAGCCCAGCCCCTTCTTGCGCCCCGCCTTGTTGATGATCGCGCCGAGGATGCGGCCGCCGATGTTGTTGATGGCGTTGCGGAAATGCTTGACCCCTTCGCGCGGGGTGTCCTCCTCGGTGGTCACCAGGATGACGCCGTCCACCATGTGGGCGAGCACCAGGATCTCGGCGAAGCCCTGGTAGGGCGGGCCGTCGAGGATGACCCGGTCGTACTTCTGCGCCACCACCCCGAGCAGCTGGCGCATCCGCTTGGAGCTGAGCATCTCCGCCGGGTTGGGCGGCAGCGGGCCGCTGCCGATGTAGTCCAGGTTGGGGAAGTCGGTGGGCTGAATGGCCTCGCCCAGCTTGACCGGCCGCTGAGCACGCTGGACAAGCCCACGCTCTTGTCACCGTCGCGAGCACCTTGTGCAGGCTCGGCTTGCGCAGGTCCACGTCGATGAGCAGACATTTCTCGTCTTCGGACACGTACGATAGGGCCGTGTTCACCGACAGCGAACTCTTGCCCGCGCCCGGCTGGATGCTGGTGATGAGCAGGGTCTTGGGCGGGTCGTCGGCCACGGACAGGCGCACCGAGGTCATGGTGGTGCGGAAGGCCTCGGCCACGGGCGAGCGCGGATCCTGGTAGAACTTGAGCGCCATGGTCGCGCGGTCGTCCACCGCCTCCTTTGTAGGGGACGACGCCGAGCACCGGGATGCGGAACCGGTCACCAGTCGTCCGGGTTCTTGATGGTGTTGTCGAAGTGTTCGAGCAGGAAGGCCGCGCCCATGCCGCCCATCAGGCCAAGCGCGATGCCGAGCAGCAGGTTCATGGCCACCCGCGGCTTGTACGGGTAGAGCGGCGCCCGGGCCGCGTCGATCACCTGGATGTTGGTCATGGTCGCGCCCACCGTGGCCTCGATCTCCTTGGCGCGCTGCAGCAGGCTCTGGTAGATGGACTTGTTCGTCTCCACCTCGCGCTCGTAGATCTTGTACTGGGTTGCCTGACCTTCCAGATCGAGGGACTTCTGCTTCTGCTCCTCGGTCTTTTCTTCCAGGTAGAGTTCGGTCTTCAGGGCGGTGAGGTACTCGTTCTTGATGGACTCGAAAATGCCCCGCTTCTCGGCGGCGATGCGCGCCTCGACGTCGTCCATGCGCGCTTTGAGCTGGCGCATCTGCGGATAATCCGCTTTGAAGGTGACGCCCAGGTTCTCGTATTCGGCGCGCAGTGTGGCGTGCTGGCTCTTCAGGTCCTGGATGAGCTTGTTGTCCATGATCTGGGTGAGTTCGCCGCCTTCCGGCCCCTGGTTCTGGTTGTAGCGGGCCTCCTTGGCGGTGCGGTCGGCGCGCGCCTTGGCCAGGGCCTCGTTGAACTCCTCCATCTGGCGGAAGGTCAGGTTGGTCTTGGGGTCGAGCGAGACGATGCCGATCTTGCGGGCAAAGGCCTGCAGTTCCTGCTCGGATTTCTCCAGTTTCACCTGGGCGGCGTGGATCTGCTTCTCGAGGAACTTGCCGGAATCGCGGCTGGCCTTGAGGTTGCCGTCCATGTGCATGTCGAGGAAGGCGTCCATGGCCGAGTTGACGATCGCCGCGGAGAGTTCCGGGTCCGGGCTGGCGAAACTCACCTCGATGAGTTCGCTGTTTTTCACCGGGGTGACGCTGAACTGCTCCTTGAACCGGCTGAGCATGCTGTTCTGCAGCATCTGCTCTTTCGCCTCCTCGCTGAGCAGGTCGATCTCGTCACCCTGATCGTCGGCGCGGATGAACCCTTTCAGGGTATCCATCAGGCCGCTGGCCTGGGCTTCGCCCGGCTTGGCTTCGAGCGACGGGTTGAACACCTTGTGACTGGCCAGCTCCAGCCGCTCGATCACCCGCGAGGCGAGCTGCTCGCTCTGCAGCATCTTCACCTGGGTCTGCTGGAACTCCATGGTCTTGAGCGCGCTTGCATCCACGTTTTCGAAGTTGGTCAGGTTGCCGGCCTGGGCCGACACCTTGATCGAACCGCTGGCCTTGAACTGCGGAGTCATGCTGAAGGTGACGAGCACCGCAGTGAAGAAGCAGACCAAGAGGCAGGTGATCACCGTCCACTTGCGCCGCAGGAGCACGTCGAGCAGGTCGCGCAGGTCGATTTCATCCTCGTAGTCGGGCACGAGTTCGCGCACCTCGGTGCTGGGGAGGCTGCTGCTGGGCGGCGTCGCGCAGCATGATCTGCTTGTCCGCGTTGGGGTACTGATCCGAATTTTTCATAGGGTGTTGTCAACCGGGGGATGGTGAATCGATTCGGGCAAGGGGTCGAGCAGCCGGGCCGGGTTGGTGCGCCACAGGCGGACCAGGGTCTCCGGGTTGATGAGGTCGGCGAGTCGCTGCCGCTCCTCGGGGCTTGGCGGGGTGCGGCGACGGGCGCCGTGGGCGTCCGAGGCCAGGTAGTGCACACATCCGTTGGCCAGCAGTTCCAGCGCGGTCTTGCGGCAGCGCTCGTCAAAATGGTCGAGCAGGCTGCCGCTGTTCACCTGGATCTCCAGCCCCTGTTTGGCCAGGCGGAGGAGCGGGTCATAGTTGCGCTGAAAGGCGCTGATCCGCTCGACGTGGGCGATGATCACCCGGTGCCCCTGGTCGAGCAGGCCGCGCACGGCGTGCAGCAGGTCTTCCTGCGAGCCGTGGAAGTCCGGTTCGATCAGGAAATGTCTTGAGAGGCCGAGCGGCAGCACCGAGCCGGCCTGCAGCCGGTCCGCGAGCCGCTTGTGGAAGGCGATCTCCATGCCCGCGTACACGCGCAGGGGAATATCTTCGGCGTCGAGCCGGGCCTGCACGGCCGCGACCCGCTCGGCGATCACGCGGCTGTCCGCGGACCAGGCCGTACCCGGGATGAAATGGGGCGTGGCCACCACCGCCGCGAACCCGGCCGCCGCATACAGCCGGGCCATGGCCGCGCTCTCGTCCAGGTTGCGGGCGCCGTCGTCGATACCGGGCAGGATGTGGCAGTGAATGTCGACCAGGCCGTCCGGGGTCATGGGGTCGCCTCCCCGCGGGTCCGGGTCGCGCTGCGCTCGGGCTTGTACCGAAGCGCCGTGGCCACCAGCGCGGCCAGGGTGGTGGCGTAGAGCAGGGTAGCCGGCAGGCGCCAGCCGAAATCCACCCAGCCGTGCACGAACAAGCCCACCAGCGCGGCAAAGGCAGCGGTGCCGACGAGCACCGCGGTGGAATGGGCGTCCGCGCTTTCGGTGCAGCCGACCGAGACCCCGACCGGCCCGGAGCATCAGCGCCGCCAGCCAGGCGAACAGCAGGCCGGCGGCCGGCAGGCCGAGTTCCACCGCGAATTCCAGGTACTCGTTGTGGGCGTGGTCGAAATGGAGCGCCGTCGGCAGTCCCTTCAGGTAGACAGGCGAAAGCAGGTCGTAGGAACCCAAACCGATGCCGGTCAGCCAGTGTTCGCTGAGCATCGGCAGGCTGGCCAGGTAGACGTTCAGCCGGTTTAAACCTGACTGGTCGATGGAGTTGAACCGGTTGACGACCGTGTCCAGGCCGAGCAGCATGCCGTAGCCGCCCAGGAAAAAGATCAGCGTGCCGGCCGCCACCATCTTGGTGCGACGGGAGAGCGGCAGGGTCAGGTTAAGGGTGAACAGCACCGCCAGCATACTGATGATGCCGCCGCGGGACAGCGAAAAGAGCACGGCCAGGAGCATCATGCCCGCGGCCAGCAGGTAGAGGCCGGCCAGGCGGTTCTCGCGCCGCAGGTTGCCGAGCATACGGCCGAGCCGCCGATCACCGCCGGCGAAGATGCGAGCCAAGGCGGCCACGACCAGGCCGACGGCCACCGGCCAGCACAGGTTGAGCAGAGCCGCGTACTGGTTTTTGTAGATGATCGTGCCGTGCGCCGCCCTGCCGGAAATGGGCAGCCAGAGCACACCCAACTGCGGCCGGAGAAACTGGAACAACCCGTACAGGGCCTCGCCGGCCCCCACCAGGGCGATGACACCGGCGACCACGGTGAGAAAGGTCGGGTGTTCGTCGAGCAGGGTGCGCAGGGCAAGAAAGTAGACGAGCAGGGCGAGGCAAAGAATCACCTGGTGCAGGCCCGCCGCCCCCTGGTCGCTGAGGGTGATCAGGCTGCGCGTCTCACCAGCGAGCAGGGCCACCTGGCGCATCCGCTCCGCCCGGGCCGGCGACAGCAGATCCACCAACTGGACGGGCAGGGGCAGCGACTGCACCGCCGCCCAGGCGAGCAGGATCACCACCGGCACGAGCCAGCGCCAGGCGATCGGCGTTGGTTCAGCCCGGCGCAGCAGCAGCCAGCCGCCCAGCCCGACGAGGACGATGCAGACGTAGACGCTCTGCACGATCGGGTGCACCGCCCCGAACAGCAGCGGTACCGTGGCCAGCACGAACAGGACCGCGAGCCGGGGCGGATGCAGGCGTTTGCTTGCGTCGATCATCAGCGGGCGACAGACAGCAGAGTGGGCACGCGAGGATGGATCAGTTGGTCGGGTTCTTGTAGTTGACACCCGTGCCCAGGAAGCCGAGCGAGAAGCCGGATCCCGAGGTGAGGATGCCGGACGAGCTGGACTCGGCGAAGATGATGTCCTGGTCCTGGAGGACAAGGGAATCGCCCAGCCCGCCCTGCAGGTCGCTGTAGCTCAGTTTGAGGATTTCGCGCTGCTTGCCGCTGCCCATGTAGCGGATCAGCTTGATGCTGTCCGTGTCGGCATAGGAGGCGAGCCCGCCGGCCAGGGCCACACCCTCGGCCACGGTCATCTTCGAGCTGATCGGGTAGGTGCCCGGTTTGCGCACCGCACCGTCGATGAACAGCTGGCCGGCTTCGGGCACGAACACCACGTCCCCGCCCTCGATGATCATGTTCTGGGCCAGGTTGCCCCGCTTGATGAGTTCGTCCAGGTCGACCATGTAGGAAACGGGCTGATTGGTCTTGGGGTCGGTGCGGCTGACATAGGCGGTGGCGCCGGCCTTTTCGCCGAGCCCCTGGGCAATGGCGATCACGTCGAGCAACCGGCGGCGGGAGACGTAGTCGTAGGTGCCGGGTTTGACCAGCGAGCCGACCAGGGTGATCTGTTTGCTCACGTGCTCCTTGATGTAGACGGTGACGTGCGGGTCGTGCAGGTAGCGGGCCGCGTACAGGCGCTCGATCCGCTCTTCCGCCTCGGCCGCGGTGAGCCCGGCCACTTCGACGTTGTCGAGCAGCGGCAGGCTGACAAAGCCGCGCGAGGAGACGCGCACCTCGGCGTTCAGGTTGGCGCTCTCGAACACCGTGACCGTGATCAGGTCGCCGGCGCCGAGCAGGTAGTCGGCCGGGCTGTCGGCGACCATCGCCGCCGGCGTGACCGCCTGCACCTCCGGCTTGGCTTCGGCCTGCTCCTTCTGTTGCTGCAGCTTCTGGAAGTTGTCCAGGTCGGTGGTCGGGGTGAACTGTTCCTCGGCGCAGGCAGA
>CAVWHP010000003.1:0-9641 GCA_963754825.1 uncultured delta proteobacterium
CGGGCCTGCACCAGGTGATTCTTTGCCTCGCCCTGCTCGTCTACTTTCTTGCCCTGCGCACCCTGCTCGACGAACACCCGACCTTTCTCACCGTGGTCGCCGGTGTCATCGCCCTGCGGGCCGGCGAGGCCCTGTACGGGTTGTTCCAGTTTCTGCGGCCGCAGTTGGGTGTGCTCTGGCTGCCCATTTCCGGCAGGGCGGCGCACGGCACGATCATCTACCAAAACCGTACGCGGCTCTGCTCAACCTGTGCTCGCGGTGGCCGTCGGCCTGGTCGTGGCCGCCTTGGCTCGCATCTTCGCCGGCGGTGGTCGGCGGCTCGGCCGTATGCTCGGCGACCTGCGGCGCGAGAACCGCCTGGCCGGCCTCTACCTGCTGGCCGCGCCATGATGCTCCTGGCCGTGCTCTTTTCGCTGTCCCGCGGCGGCATCATCAGTATGCTGGCGGTGCTGTTCACCCTTAACCTGACCCTGCCGCTCTCCCGTCGCACCAAGATGGTGGCGGCCGGCACGCTGATCTTTTTCCTGGGCGGCTACGGCATGCTGCTCGGCCTGGACACGGTCGTTAACCGGTTCAACTCCATCGACCAGTCAGGTTTAAACCGGCTGAACGTCTACCTGGCCAGCCTGCCGATGCTCAGCGAACACTGGCTGACCGGCATCGGTTTGGGTTCCTACGACCTGCTTTCGCCTGTCTACCTGAAGGGACTGCCGACGGCGCTCCATTTCGACCACGCCCACAACGAGTACCTGGAATTCGCGGTGGAACTCGGCCTGCCGGCCGCCGGCCTGCTGTTCGCCTGGCTGGCGGCGCTGATGCTCCGGGCCGGTCGGGGTCTCAGTCGGCTGCACCAAAGCGCGGACGCCCATTCCACCGCGGTGCTCGTCGGCACCGCTGCCTTTGCCGCGCTGGTGGGCTTGTTCGTGCACGGCTGGGTGGATTTCGGCTGGCGCCTGCCGGCTACCCTGCTCTACGCCACCACCCTGGCCGCGCTGGTGGCCACGGCGCTTCGGTACAAGCCCGAGCGCAGCGCGACCCGGACCCGCGGGGAGGCGACCCCATGACCCCGGACGGCCTGGTCGACATTCACTGCCACATCCTGCCCGGTATCGACGACGGCGCCCGCAACCTGGACGAGAGCGCGGCCATGGCCCGGCTGTATGCGGCGGCCGGGTTCGCGGCGGTGGTGGCCACGCCCCATTTCATCCCGGGTACGGCCTGGTCCGCGGACAGCCGCGTGATCGCCGAGCGGGTCGCGGCCGTGCAGGCCCGGCTCGACGCCGAAGATATCCCCCTGCGCGTGTACGCGGGCATGGAGATCGCCTTCCACAAGCGGCTCGCGGACCGGCTGCAGGCCGGCTCGGTGCTGCCGCTCGGCCTCTCAAGACATTTCCTGATCGAACCGGACTTCCACGGCTCGCAGGAAGACCTGCTGCACGCCGTGCGCGGCCTGCTCGACCAGGGGCACCGGGTGATCATCGCCCACGTCGAGCGGATCAGCGCCTTTCAGCGCAACTATGACCCGCTCCTCCGCCTGGCCAGACAGGGGCTGGAGATCCAGGTGAACAGCGGCAGCCTGCTCGACCATTTTGACGAGCGCTGCCGCAAGACCGCGCTGGAACTGCTGGCCAACGGATGTGTGCACTACCTGGCCTCGGACGCCCACGGCGCCCGTCGCCGCACCCCGCCAAGCCCCGAGGAGCGGCAGCGACTCGCCGACCTCATCAACCCGGAGACCCTGGTCCGCCTGTGGCGCACCAACCCGGCCCGGCTGCTCGACCCCTTGCCCGAATCGATTCACCATCCCCCGGTTGACAACACCCTATGAAAAATTCGGATCAGTACCCCAACGCGGACAAGCAGATCATGCTGCGCGACGCCGCCCAGCAGCAGCACCTCCCCAGCACCGAGGTGCGCGAACTCGTGCCCGACTACGAGGATGAAATCGACCTGCGCGACCTGCTCGACGTGCTCCTGCGGCGCAAGTGGACGGTGATCACCTGCCTCTTGGTCTGCTTTTTCACTGCGGTGCTCGTCACCTTCAGCATGACACCGCAGTTCAAGGCCAGCGGGTCGCTCAAGGTGTCGGCCCAGGCCGGCAACCTGACCAAATTCGAAAACGTGGAGGCAAGCGCGCTCAAGACCATGGAGTTCCAGCAGACCCAGGTGAAGATGCTGCAGAGCGAGCAGCTCGCCTCGCGGGTGATGTGCCACTGGAGCTGGCCAGTCACAAGGTGTTCAATCCGTCGTTCGAAGCCAAACCGGGCGAGGCCCAGGCCAGCGGCCTGATGGATACCCTGAAAGGTTTTATCCGCGCCGACGATGCGGGTGAGATCGACCTACTCAGCGAGGATGCGCAAGAGCATGTGCTGCAGAACGGCATGCTCAAGACGTTTCAAGGAACAGTTTAGTGTTACGCCGGTCCGAAACAGCGAACTCATCGAGGTCAGTTTCGCAAGCCCTGACCCGGAACTCTCCGCGGCAGCGACAATGCCGCTATGGATGCATTTTTCGACATGCACATGGACGGCAACCTGAAGTCCGAGCCGCGTTCGGTAAATTCCTGGATAAGCAGATTCACATCGCGCAGGTCAATCTGGAAAAATCCGAGCTCGAGCTGCAGGCGTTCGCACGAAAGATCGGGGTGGTTTCCCTTGACCCAAAGACCAACCTGACCCTCCGCCAGATGGAGGAGTTCAACGAGGCTCTTGCCAAGGCGCGCGCCGACCGCGTCGCCAAGGAGGCACGATACAACCAGAACCAGGGCCTTGAGAGTGGCGAACTGACCCAGGTCATGGATAATCAACTGATCCAGGACCTTAAGAATCAGCACGCCACTTTAAGCGCCGAATACGAGAATCTGGCCATCACCTTTAAGTCGGATTATCCGAAGATGCGCCAGCTCAAAGCGCGGATGGACGATGTCGAGGCGCGCATCGCCGCCGAGAAGCGGGGCATTTTCGAGTCCATCAAGAACGAGTACCTCACCGCCCTGAAGACCGAACTCTACCTGGAAGAAAAGACCGAGGAGCAGAAGCAGAAGTCCCTCGATCTGGAGGGTCAGGCAACCCAGTACAAGATCTACGAGCGCGAGGTGGAGACGAACAAGTCCATCTACCAGAGCCTGCTGCAGCGCGCCAAGGAGATCGAGGCCACGGTGGGCGCGACCATGACCAACATCCAGGTGATCGACGCGGCCCGGGCGCCGCTCTACCCGTACAAGCCGCGGGTGGCCATGAACCTGCTGCTCGGCATCGCGCTTGGCCTGATGGGCGGCATGGGCGCGGCCTTCCTGCTCGAGCACTTCGACAACACCATCAAGAACCCGGACGAATTGGTGGACCGGTTCCGCATCCCGGTGCTCGGCGTCATCCCCTTCGACAAGGAGGCGGTGGACGACCGATCGAACATGGCCCTCAAGTTCTACCAGGATCCCCGCTCGCCGGTGGCCGAGGCCTTCCGCACCACCATGACCTCGGTGCGGCTGTCCGTGGCCGACGACCCGCCCAAGACCCTGCTCATCACCAGCATCCTGCCGGGCGCGGGCAAGAGTTCGCTGTCGGTGAACACCGCCCTATCGTACGTGTCCGAGGACGAGAAATGCCTGCTCATCGACGTGGACCTGCGCAAGCCGAGCCTGCACAAGGTCCTCGCTGGCGGCGACAAGGGCGTGGGGTTGTCCAGCGTGCTCAGCGGCCTGGTCAAGCTGGGCGATGCCATTCAGCCCACCGACTTCCCCAGCCTGGACTACATCGGCAGCGGACCCCTGCCGCCCAACCCGGCGGAGATGCTCAGTTCCGAGCGGATGCGCCAGCTGCTCGGCGTGGTGGCGCAGAAGTACGACCGGGTCATCCTCGACGGCCCGCCCTACCAGGGCTTTGCCGAGATCCTGGTGCTCGCCCACATGGTGGACGGGGTCATCCTGGTGACCACCGAGGAGGACACTCCGCGCGAAGGGGTCAAGCATTTCCGCAACGCCATCACCAACATCGGCGGCCGCATCCTCGGGGCGATCATCAACAAGGCGGGGCGCAAGAAGGGGCTGGGCTCGTACGGCAGCTACAAGTACTACGCTTATGACTACGAGTACGGTCAGGACCGTAAGGGCTGAACCGGCGCATGGCGTTCTCGCTCCCTGATATCCGGCCGCTGCGGCTGGTCTGCCTGCTCGTGCTGATCGCACTGGCGGCCTGGCACCTGCGCATGAGCCTGCTCTTGCAGAGCGAGTTCAGCGACCGCAAGGTGGCTGACCCGGAGATCGCCTACGAGCGCAACCCGCGCATGCTCACCTGGCACGGCAAGGAGCGCCACCTGATCGAGGCGGACACGGCCGGCGCGGAGCGGCTCTTTCGTCAGGCCCTGGCCGTGAACCCGGTGTTCATTCCGGCCTGGCTCGGGCTGGCGGAGTTGAAGAACGACACCGGTGACCGCGCGGCAGCGGACCGGCTCCTGAACCGGGCGGACCAACTCACCGCCGAGGTCAACCGCTACCGCTGGGACAAGGTGCTGGTGGCCCACCAGATGGGCCGCCGCGACATCCTCGAGCGCGACCTGGTCTGGCTGGCGGCCGAGGCCACCGGCAAGACCCGCGACGACGCCCTGCGCCTGGCCTTTTCGCTCTGGCCCGAGCCGGCCGAACTGATGCGGGTGATGGGCGCGGACAACCTGGCCAGCCTGTTTCATTACGCCGTGCGCTCGCGCCGGGTGGACGAGGCCGCCATCCTCTGGGCCGGGCTGGGCGAGACCGCGGCGGCACAGGATCGCAAGCAGGTGGCCGACTTTGTCGAGCTGCTGCTGCGCCAGGACCGGGTGGAACGGCCGGCGCGGTGTGGCGGCAGGTGTTCGGCCCGGAGCCGCTGCTGCACGACGGCAGCTTCGCGGACAAGCCGCTCAACACGGCCTTTGGCTGGCGCATGGGCAAGGTCCAGGGCAGCAGCTGGCGGGTGGCGAAAGGGGAGGGCGACGAGCCGACGCGGGCCCTGCGCCTGCAGTTCAACCACCTGGAAAACATCGATTTCCGCCATGTCAGCCAGATCGTGCCGCTCACCGGCGGGCGCGCCTACCGCCTCAAGGGTCAATGGAAGAGCCTGTCGCTGACCACGGACCAGCGGCCGTACCTCGAAGTGCTCGGCCACAAGTGCAAGTCCGAGCCCGCCCGCACCGAGATGATCGAACCCTCCCAGCCCTGGCGAACCTTCAGCCTGGACTTCACCGTGCCCGCGGACTGCCACGCCATGACCGTGCAGGTGCGGCGCAAGGCCAGCCTGCAGATCGACAACCAGCTGGGCGGCGAACTCTGGCTGGCTGAGCTGGGCCTTGCGCCGACCACCATCGCCATCGGACCGCTCGAGGAAGTGGATCAGTGAACACCCTGGAGCGGGAGCACATCGGCCGGCTGATCCGGCGGTTCGCGGCCGGCGCGGCCACGGACGATCTGCTCATCCTCATCGCCGAGCACAGCGGCCTGCTCGAGGCCTGCAAGCAGCTGCTCGCCGAGACCAAAGACCCGGTCACCGCGGCCTGGCTACGGAGCGAGTGCGAGGCCGCGAAAACGCGGCCGAGCCTGTTCCTGGCCGAGATCGAGGCCATTCTCACCATCATCAAGCCCAGCCACGAACACGCCGACCTGTACGCCCTCCTGGAACTGGAGCCCGGCGCCGGCCGCGAGGCGATCAAGCGGAATTACCGGCGGCTGAGCCGCCGCTACCACCCGGATTCCGGCGGCAGCAAGCAGGACGAGGACACCTTCATCCGCATCACCCAGGCCTACCAGCGGCTGCTGGCGAGCGCGGACGACGCACGCCGGGCGAACTGCCCACGCCGCGCCGGGAGAACAGCCACTGGCGAAACTCGGTCGTGGCCGGCGCCAGCGACCTGCGGCGCGCGCAGAAACGGCGCAACGTGGTGGTGGTGGCGCTGCTGTCGCTGACACTCATTTTCGTCAGCCTGCTGGCGGCCCGCACCTACAACTCCCGGGTGATGATGAGCGGCCTGAAGAACAAGGGCGTGGCCTTTGTCCCCCCGACCCCAACCACCGCCGAAACGCCAACGCCAAAATCACCCGAGGAGCAAGCCGCCGACGTAGGGTGCGCCGCGCGCACCAATTGCACGCCCGCCCCAACAACCACCACCGCCGCAACCGACCGCACCGTTCCCACAACCAAACCAACCACCGCCGCCGCCACGCTGTCCTCGGACTCCCGGACGAACACACCGCCTCAACCGGGCGCATCGCGCCCACCGATACCACGCCCTCCGACCCAACCATTAGGCCGGAACGAAGCCGCCGCACCGACAACTCCCCCAACCACCGCGGCCGCAACCAACCAAACCGAACCCACAACCAAACCAACCACCGCCGCCACCCCGTCACCGAACCTTGCGGACGAGCACACCACCCGACCCGACCGCATCGCCCGCACCAACGACCACCCGACCGACCAGCCGGCGTACCACCTGGCCCCGGAAAAACGCAAAAAAATACTCGCGCGCGCCGCCATCGCGGCCGAGCACCGCAGCAAAACACCCGAAACACCCCCGGCCGTCCCGCGACAAAACTTGCCTCCGCCGCCACCGGAAAAACCACCCCGGCCGCTCCGGACAAAAAACTTGCCTCCGCCACCACCGAAAAAATTCCCTCGGCCGTTCCGGATAAAAAAATCGCTTCCGCCGCCCCCGAGACCACGCCCCCGGCCGGGCAAACCACCCAACCAACCCGCGCCGCGGCCGCACCATCCCCTGAAAAACCGGCGGTCGCAACAACCGCCGCCACCACCCGAAACGCAACCGCATCTGACCCGCGAGCGCATCGACACCTTCCTCAATAGCCTACACCACGGCCTACGAGCAAAAAAACCTGCCGACCTTCTCGCGCTTCTTCACGGTCAATGCCACGGAAAACGGCAAACCGCTGAACGACGTGCTGTCCGCCTACGCGGAACTGTTCCACTCGGCCCGAGACCCTGCGCTTCACCGTGTCGCCGGACCAGTACGAACACAACCAGGGGCACCTCCACCTGCGCGGCCGGTTCACCATCGCCATGACCTTCAAGGACGAGGGCACCAAATCCGGCCAGGGCGAGATCACCTTCCGCCTCACCGACACCACCCCGCCGCAGGTGCAGACCCTGCGCTACACCTTCGACCAGTGAAACCATTGACCGAACCAGCGGGCAGCACCCTTCGGCGGCCGCCCCGCGCCAGAACCCGCCCTTCAGACACCGGCGGTTCTCCGCAGCCCGCTGCCTGAACATTTTTTGCACCACCGTCACACAGGAGCCCACCGCCATGTTTTCCACTATTTTCGACAGCCTCGCCTCCCAGGGGCGACTGTTCCGCAACCTGGCGAGAAACCCCAAATTCTGGTGCATTCTCGGGCTGGACATCCTGCTCGTGGTGCTGGCGCATTACCTGGCCTACATGCTGCGCTTCGAGTCGCACCTGAAACCCGACCAGCTGCTGCGCTTCGCCGGCCTGCTGCCGCTGATCCTGCTCGTCAAGATCCCGCTGTTCTACCTGTGTGGCCTGTACCGGGGCATGTGGCGCTACACCAGCCTGGACGACGTGATCCGCATCTTTTTCGTGGCCGTGGCCTCCTCGCTCCTCATCGTGGCCCTGCTGCTGTTCGGCAACCGCTTCACCGGCTTTTCGCGCACGGTGTTCATTCTCGATGCGCTGTTTACCTTCGGGCTGATCGGATCGCACCGCATGGCCATCCGCTACGTGTATCAACGGTTCCAGGGCGCCCGCGGCCTGGTGTTCGGGGACGAGAAGGTGGAGAAACGGAGGCTGCTGCTCATCGGCGCGGGCGACCCGGCGGAAAAGGTGTTGCGTGAACTGCAGGACAACCCGAACCTGCCCTACCGGCCGGTGGGCCTGGTCACCCTGTCGCCCCACAAGGTGGGCATGAAACTGCACGGGGTGCCGGTGTTCGGCGTGGTGGAGGATCTGGGCGAGCACGCCCGCCGCTGCCGCGCCCAGGAACTGCTCATTGCCGCGCGTCAGATCAGCGGCGCGCAGATGCGCCATTTTGTCGATCTGTGCCAGGCAACCGGGCTGCCGTTCAAGGTGCTGCCCGGCCTGGGCGAACTGATCACCGGCAAGGTGTCGATCAAGACCATCCGCGAGATCGACTACCGGGACCTGCTCGGCCGCGAAGAGGTCCGCCTGGAGCAGGACAGGATCGGCGACTGCATCACCGGCCGCACCGTGCTCATCACCGGCGCGGGCGGATCCATCGGCTCGGAACTCTGCCGGCAGTTGCTGGCGTTCAAACCCGGGCTGATCGTGCTGTTCGATTGCAGCGAGGAAAACCTCTACCGGGTGCAGATGGAACTGCGGCACGAGCACGACGGCGTACAGGCCACGGCCGTGCTCGGCAAGGTGCAGGACCTGCGCCTGCTGGACACCGTGTTCCGCCAGTACCAGCCGGCGGTGGTGTTCCACACGGCCGCCTACAAGCACGTGCCGCTGGTGGAGCGCAACCCCTGGCAGGCGGTGGGCAACAACATCGTCGGCTCGCGGTTGCTCATGGAGGCAGCCATCCTGCACAAGGTGGAACGGTTCGTGCTTGTGTCCACGGACAAGGCGGTACGGCCGACCAACGTGATGGGCGCGTCCAAGCGGGTGACCGAACTGCTCATGCTCGCCTACAGCAAGGAACATTGGGACGGCTGCCTCAGCCCGTCCTGGCGACAGGCCCGGCGCGGCGGCGACCCGCTCACCCGGCAGGCCGAGAATGAGCCCATTGAACACGCCACCCGGTTCATGGGCGTGCGTTTCGGCAACGTGCTCGGCTCCTCGGGTTCGGTGATTCCGCTGTTCAAGCGGCAGATCGAGATGGGCGGGCCGGTGACCGTGACCGACAAGGAGGTGACGCGCTACTTCATGTCCGCCGAAGAGGCGGCCCAGCTCATCCTCCAGGCCGGCTCCATGGGCAAGGGCGGGGAGATCTTCATCCTCAAGATGGGCCAGCCGGTGCGCATCGCCGGACATGGCCCGGGAACTGATCAAGCTGAGCGGCCGCGAGCCGGACACGGACATCGAGGTGCGCTTCATCGGCCTGCGGCCCGGCGAAAAGCGCTACGAGGAGCTGATCACCGAGGGCGAAGGCATCGTGAACACCCACCACGCCAAGATCATGGTGCTGCGCGGCGACCGGGTCACGCCCTGCCGGGAACTGCACGAGCGGCTGGACGCGCTGGCCGTCACGGCGCGGGAAATGGACTGCCGCGGCATCAAGGAAGGGCTGCAGGAGATCGTGCCCGAATACACGGCCGACTTTTCCTCCTGCTGAACCGGCCTCGAACCACCAACGACCACAGACCAAACACCAGAACATGGCCAACAAAATGCGCGCAATACATCCCGGTGAGATCCTCAAAGGTGAGCTGGAAGAACTGCATCTGTCTGCCAATGCCCTGTCAAAAGCCCTGAACGTTCCAGCCAATCGGATCACAGCGATCTTGAGCGAGCGACGAGGCATCACAGCCGACACAGCCTTACGTCTCGCCCGATTTTTCGGCACCTCGCCCGATTTCTGGATGAGTCTGCAGAGCAGTTACGATGTGAAGGTCGCGCAGGCGGCAATTTCCACCTGTTGAGCCTCTACCAACCCCAAACACTCACCAATCACCCACTGT
>CAVWHP010000004.1:0-191510 GCA_963754825.1 uncultured delta proteobacterium
GTTTGAATTTATCAAAAAAAATTATTTTTGGGAAGGATTATTTATGAGCGGGTTCAACAGAGGTGGTACAGAAAAAGTGGATACAAAGTTACGAGTGTTTAATCCTCCGCCGTGGTGGTGTTCACATGAAAAAAAGTACGCAGAAAATGCATAGGCGAGTTCAAGGAAGTGGTCGTTGAACTGGTTACGGAACAAGGATACAAGATTTCTGAAGCGGCCAGGAATCTGGGCATCCATGCCATTCAATTTGGACGGTGGGCCAAAGGGAAATCATTGAGCAACCGCTGCGGAACGGGCTGAGTGTGCAAAGCAGCCTGCAACAACCCATCAACCATCGTGTTCAACTGGAAGCGGGGTTGAAGCGGTAGCAGAATTCAGCCAGGTAACGCGGCGCATGCCGGTTGCTGATGGCATGGTAGGTGCCGTGCAGGGCGTTCTTCACGTTGCCGATCACGGTGTTGAGCCACTGGAACACCATCTTGTCGTCATACCGACCGTTCTTGTGGGTGATGATCGGTTCGGCGCCGGTACTGGCCGTCGGTGACGGCGGGCAAGCAACTCAAGCCGTCCGAGACCACATGGCTCCCTGGCTCGATAAACCTGGCACTCCAGGCGGCGATCTCGTCCCTGATGAAGCCGCTGAGATGGCTCAGTTTCAGGTACAAGGGGTGCCCGGCGAGGTGCGGGTGGCCACAGGGTGGTGACCAAGGGGTTCTTGCCGGAAGCGCCCCGTCCTCTCTTGCCGTCGCGCCGCTTGCCGCCCAGTAGGCATCGTCCATGAGCAGCAGACCCCGCAGGACCAGTTGGTCATCCCGGTTTTTCATGACCTGCTGCAGTTTGTGCTTGAGTCGCAGGGCGGCCTTGGCCGACACACCGATGGTCCTGGCCAGATTGAGCGAGGGGATGCCGTCCTTGGACTGGGTGACCAGGTGGACGGCCGGCGTACCCAGATGGGCAAGGGCCGCTTGGTCGAGGCAAAGATGGTGCCCTGGGTCAGCGAGGGCTGGAAGCGGCAGTGATTGATTCAGCTTGCGACTATGCAGGGCATAGCCGTGCTCGTGACCGCATTTCGGGAACCGGAAGCCTTGGGGGCCAGCGCATTTTCAACAGGGCCTGGTGGGCATCGTTCTTCCGCGCCGTATGTTGCGAGGAATCGTGGCAAGCTGAGCCCTTCCTGAAACTGAATTTTGTTTTTCGCCATGGCGCGCTCCGATGATGAAGAATGGGATGCCGCATTTTGCCATAGCTGGTCGGACAGATAGCGTCCTACCGAGAGAAAAATCGCCTTGCTGAGTTTGGGTGGTAATCAGAAGAAAAACGGGGCTTTACCGATCGCGGCAAGGCCCTGTTTGCGTCCTGAATAAGAGGCTCTTGCGCCCACCAGCACAAAAAAAGCACCTGATCCACGTGGGATCAAGGTGCTTTTTTTTGTGCCTTTCCGCCTGCCGGCGATTGGTAGCAGCGCAGTGCCTGGTTCAATCCAGGTAGATGGTCGTCGCGCCGCCGGGTGGGGTTGGGGATGAGATAGAAGGACCCTTCGGGTCCGCTACGGTTGAGAAAGACTGCGCCACTCTCGTAGTTTTCCCCCGCGTCGTACCAGGGTGCGCCGAATGAGTACGTCGCTGTGCCCGTCCTTGTTCACATCACCGGCAGTGGCGACCGAACCACCATAATAACCGTTTTCCTGGTCCCATTCGCCCATCCATCCGGACGTTGTCTTCAATCCCAAGCGGAGCCGTGGTAGACGAAGGCTGCTCCTTCTTTTTCCTGACCATTGTCGTACCAATCGGCGCCGACGATGACCTCGTCGAATCCGTCCGAACCGCCGAAGTAGCTGTATTCCTGGTTTGACTCTGCGAACCAGTTTGGTTTTGGGGCCGGTTCTGACACGTTGGGTGGCGCTGTGCTCAGTCCAGCGGATGAACCATGGTACAAAAAAACCGCTCCCTCATTCTGCTGGCCATGGTCATAGAAGTCGGCACCGATAATGACGTCGGCGTACCCGTCATTATCGACATCTCCCGCGGTGGCGAGGGAAATACCGAAAAAACTCTCTTCCTGGTTTGACTCGGCACGCCAGTCCGGCTGTGGGACCGGGTCGGACATGACGGTGGGCGGCACTCGACTTAGCCCTGTTGAGGAACCATGGTAAACAAACCGCCCCTTCGTTAACCTGCCCGTTGCCGTACCAGGGTGCGCCGACAATCGACGTCCGCATAGCCATCGCCATTCACATCACCGGCAGTGGCCACTGACCAGCCGAGACTGGCGCCACTTTGGTTGGACTTGATCTGCCAGTTGGCCGACGTGCTCAGGCCCCCGCCGGAACCGTAGTAGACGAAGGCCGCCCCCTCGTTGGCTTGGCCGTCGGCATATCCGGGTGCGCCGATAATGATGTCATCGAAGCCGTCGCCGTTGACATCGCCGGCCGTCGCCACCGACTTGCCGAACGCGGCGTTCACCTGGTTCGATTCGACCATCCAGTCGTGTTTGTCCTTCAGCCCGCTGGAGGAGCCGTAGTAGACAAAGACTGCCCCTTCACCGGATTGACCGTTACTGTAGCCCGGCGCACCGACAATCACGTCATCGTAGCCATCGCCGTTGACATCACCGGCAGTGGCCACCGAGGTGCCGAAATAGGCCCCCTCCCGGTCGCCCGTGGCCATCCAGGTGACCGAGGTGGCCAGCGGGTCAATGACGATCGGATAGCGGGCGCCGGTCGTGGCCACGGCGATCTCCACCCCGCCGCCGACCAGGTCGAACCGGACCGGCAGGTCCCGGCCGGCGGCATCGAAGGCCAGCAACTGGCCGTAGCGGAGCACCGTTTCGCCGCCGGGCGGGGCAAAGGCGATGGCCCTGTTCCCTTGTTCCAGCCTCGGCTGCAGGGTGCCGGCCACGTCCAGGCGTAGCAGCAACTCGTCGCCGGCGCTCCCGGGCAACGGCCCGTGCAGGGTGAACCCCTGCTCGAGCCCGCGTTCGTCGTTGATGTACCACTCAGTCAGCTGGCCCCGGACGAGTTCCACCCGATCGCCGGCCACCCGCAGGCGGGCCGCTTCCGGCCGGCGCAGGTCACCCGCCCGCCCGATGCCGGTGAGCTGCAGGCCCCAGCTCCAGTCCGGGTCGGTCGCAGTCCGCGGCGTCACCCGCACCCCCTCGGGCGTGAAGTTGAGGCGGAAGTTGTGCGCCCGGTTCGGTGCCCGGACCGTGTGTACCGCCCCTTCGGCCCCCGCTTCGGGCACGGCCTTCGGCCGATATTCCAACCCCCGGATTTCCGCCTGGGCCTGGGCCCACCAGTCAGCCGGCACCCCTTTGTTAGCTCTCAAAAACGATGAACAAAAAAAGGAGGTTTTTCTCAGAATCTGTTAACGAGCAAGCCTGAGAATTCAGATTACTTTGACCTGCAGGGCCTGCGGGTCATGGGGGACAGGGTGATGGGCCTCTGCAAAGACCCACCACCCCCTCCAACCAGATGTATCCCCATCCGGAAAGAGTTGATC
Source organism: uncultured delta proteobacterium (assembly GCA_963754825.1). Lineage (GTDB taxonomy): Bacteria > Desulfobacterota > Desulfobulbia > Desulfobulbales > Desulfobulbaceae > Desulfobulbus. The sequence goes on from CAVWHP010000004.1 coordinate 3,498, forward strand.
CACTGGTACTTTTCGTTTCTGTCAAAGTCAAGGATATTGCCAGGTTGGGCCGATCTTTCCCCTGGCAGAAGCCGCGCTGCTGTCCCCGCTGTCGTGCCGGTTTGTGGTGGCACGGCTTTGTCCTTGCCTATTTCTCCTGTTGCGTTGAAGCCGTCTATCTCCGCCGCCTGCGCTGCCCCCACTGCTGCTGCATTGTCCGTCTCCGTCCCTGCGGTTTTTTTCGCCAAATTCGTTCATCCATGCTCGAGGTTCTGCTCGCGATCACCGCCCGCAGGCGTTACGGGCGTTGGCGTCCCGACCTGCCCCGTGGCCGACAGCGTCAGTGGTGGAGACGGATGCGCCGCCTGCTGCTTGCGTTCTTTGGGTGCAGCCACGGTGGTTGCAGTCTGGATAATTTCCGCCGCCTGATCAGAAGCAACATCATCCCGGTCACCGCAGCCGGCAAAAAGGAGAATCGAATCGTGCGCTAACCACCCTACCGTGTTGTAGCCCTGCCCGAATGGAGCCGTCGATGGTAGCAGGAGGACGCTGGAACATTCTCGTTCCAGCCCACGCAACCACGGAGGTATCCATGCACGAGAAAGAGCGAGAGGAGGTGGCCCTGTTCCGATTCGGGGTCATCAGCGAACTGGTCTGCACACGTCTTGACCCCGGAGCACTGGCCGAACGAATCCGCGAGAAGAGTGACCAACGATGGCATATTCCCGCCTCCGGCCGCACCAGGATTTCCGCATCCACCATAAGGCGATGGGTTCGGCTCTACGAAAACTCCGGCCGGCAGCTGGTCGCCCTCTCTCCCACGCCGCGATCCGACCGGGGCAGAAGCAGGCGGGTCGATGAGGAAACCATTCTTTCCCTGGTCAAGCTGCGCAAGGAGTTGCCCGGGCTGCCGGTCGCCAGGCTGATCGAGGAGTTGGGCAAGAGAAACCTCTGTCTTCCGGGGCAGAAGCCCTCGTTGGCAACCGCGTACCGCATCCTCAAGCAGGAGGGGATTTCGCTCAGGAAGACTGAGGTGAAGACGGACCGCCGCCGCTATGAGGCCGAGTATCCCAACGACATCTGGCAGTCCGACGTCATGCACGGCCCCAAGGTGCTGGCCGGCGGAAAACGGCGCAAGACCTACCTGGTCGCCTTTCTCGACGACCACTCCCGCTTGCTGCCCCACGCCGAGTTTTATCTGTCCGAGCGGCTGGACTCCTGGCTGGATGCCTTCCGCCAGGCCCTTTTGGCCAGGGGCATTCCCCGCAAGCTCTATGTCGACAATGGCGCCGCCTTCCGCTCCCGTCACCTGGAGCGGGTCTGCGCCTCACTGGGCATCGCCCTGATCCACACCCCGCCGTATACGCCCCAGGGCAGGGGCAAGATCGAACGCTTCTTCCGCACGGTCCGTTCACAGTTGCTCTCCGGCTTCCAGGGGGACACCCTGGATGAGCTGAACGAGACCCTGGACCTGTGGGTCAGCGAACAGTATCATCAACGGCCCCATTCCAGCACCGGCCAGGCGCCCTTCAGCCGATTCACCACGCACGTCGAACTCATCAGGACACCACCGGTCGACCTCGAGGACCACTTTCGCAAAGAGGTGCGGCGAAGGGTGACCAAGGACCGAACCGTCTCCATTGACGGCCGCCTCTACGAAGCACCCACCCGGTTCATCGGCGAGCAGCTCAGCCTCCTCTATCACGAGCACAAGCCCGAGCGGGTGGAGATCGTCCACCAGGGCCGCTCCCATGGCCTTCTCCTGCCGCTCGATCTCACGGTCAACACCACGGTGCAGAGAGACAAACCGGAACAGGGGATGCTGCCCTTCGGGGAGGGCCAACCATGAGCTACAGACCCTTCTTCGGCTTGACCCGGGAACCGTTCAGCGCCGACCTGGAAACCAGCGCCATCCTCCAAACCGACGAACTCCTCGCCATCGGCCAAAGGGTCGAGTACGTCATCCGCATCGGCGGCATCGCCCTGGTCACCGGCGAGGTCGGCGCCGGCAAGTCCACCTCCCTGCGCTGGGCGGCCGGACAGCTCCACCCCTCCCGATATAAAACCCTGTGGATCACCGCCACCGCCGGCTCCATCCTCGAGGTCTATCGCCAACTGCTGGCAGAACTCGACATCAACACCGTCTCGTCTTCCAGGGCGGTCCTCACCAGGCTCATCCGCCAGCAGATACAGGCCCTGGTCAGTACCAAAAAACAGCAACCGTTGCTCATCATCGACGAGGCCTCCCTGCTCCGGCTGGACGTCTTTGCCGAACTGCACACCCTCACCCAGTTCGAGGGCGATTCCAAACCCTGGCTGCCCGTCATCCTTGCCGGGCAGAACAATCTCGCCGACAACCTCCTCTATCGCACCGCCATCCCTCTGGCCTCACGCGTCGTGGCCAGGGCGCACCTCAAGGCGGTCAACAGGGAGCGCATGGAACTCTACATCAACCATCACCTCGCCCTCGCCGGCCTGAAAAACTCCCCGTTCGACGAGCAGGCCCTCACCGCTGTCCATCAGGGCTCAGGAGGACTGTTTCGCAAGGCCAATCACCTCGCCAGAGGGGCGCTCATCGCCGCGGCGGCGGAAAAATCCCAGCATGTCACCGCCGATCATGTCAGAACCGCGGACTCGGAATTACTCTAACGCAAGGAGATATCTATGAAAGCTGAACAGCACATCTCGTTCCTCGCTGATTTGCTCAACCTGATCAACGAGCTGGACACCTTGGTCAAAGACTATTGCCGCTACTTGACCACCGACCAAGACGGTTCATGCCTGGAAAAAACGGCATTCGACGAAGAACCGTTCTGAACGAATACGCAACAGGAAAACGCTTCCCTGTAGGTGAGCCTGTTAAGCAAACGGGGAAGCGTAGCAAAATAATCAGAAAACACTGTCAAGATAATCAGATAAAACGAAACCATTTAATGTGAGAGGCAACAGGTGCCAGGGGGGCGATTCCTCGGCAAGCCGTTCAGATTCAGGAGGAAAGAATGCACTGTTTGATTTATGGCGCCGGGGCACTGGGGCAGGCGGTGGGGTGCCTGCTGGCCGCAGCCGGACACGATGTCGTTCTTGTGCTCAGGCAGCGCTACATTGATGTCCTCCGGGCCGGCGGCCTGCGGGTTACCGGGATTTTCGGCGAATACCGGGTCGAGCCGGATCATTTGACCCTGTGGCCCGACCTGCAGGGATGCAGCGGCGGGCGGTTCGACTACGTCCTGCTCACTACCAAAACCTATGACACTAAGGCAGCGGTGGCCGAGATCGCCGCCCTGGACGGCTGCCTTTGCCCGGTGGTCACCATGCAGAACGGCTGCGGCAATCTCGAGCAGCTCAGTCACCGTCTGGGTGAGGAGCGCAGCCTTGCCGCCCGGGTGATCACCGGCTTCGAAGTCGAGACGCCGGGTACGGTCCGCATCACTGTTTCGGCCGATAGCGTACACATTGGTGGCGCCCGACGCGGCGAGATACCGGCTGCGGCCGACCGCCTGGCTGCGGTTCTGGACCAGGCCGGTTTGCCCAGCCGGGCAGTGGCGGACATCCACCAGTCACTCTTTGCCAAACTGCTCTATAATTGCGCTCTGAATCCGCTGGGAGCGATCCTTGGCGTCCATTACGGCGCCCTGGCGGAGAGTGCGGCCGGGCGGAGAATCATGGATGCGGTGATCGAGGAGACCTTTGCGGTGGTTCGGGCGATGGGCGGCTCTCTGCCCTGGAGCGAGCCGGAGGGGTACCGCCGGGTCTTTTATGAACAGCTGGTGCCTGCGACCTACCAGCATCGATCGTCCATGCTGCAGGATTTAGAACAGGACAAACCCACCGAGGTGGATGCCATGGTCGGTTATGTCAGTGCCATGGGCCAGCACCACGATGTGGCCACTCCCTGCTGCAGCCTGCTGGCCGAGCTGGTGCGGGCCAGGGAACACTTGGCGGGGATTCACGGCCCACTCTAAACAGCCCTGTGGCCGGTCCGATTGGCTTATGGCAAACGGTCGAGCAAGGTGTCGAGCAGGGCGTTGATGGGGGCGAACCGCTCGGGGGCGACGTCCCCGATTTGGGGCATCGTCTGGATGAAGGGGCCGGGAACGAGTTCGTCCCGGCAGTGGGCCAGCAGGTGTTGCACCGTTTCCGGGGTCGATTCCAGGTGGAACTGCAGGCCCAGGATGCGGTTGTCGTAGAGAAAGGCCTGATGATCGCAGGCCTCGCTCTCAGCCAGATGGATGGCCCCTGAAGGAAGGTCGAAGGTGTCGCCGTGCCAGTGGAAGACCGTGAACTCGGTAGGCAGGTCGCGGCACAGTTCGGCGTTTCGGCCTGCAGCGGTCAGCCGCACCGGGAACCAGCCGATTTCCTTTTCGCGGCCTGTGTACACCGGTGCGCCCAGTGCCGAGGCGAGCAACTGGGCCCCGAGGCAGATGCCCACGGCTGACTTGCCGGCCGCCACCGCCTCCCCGATGAAGGTCTTTTCTTCAATCAGCCAGGGATAGGCGGCCTCCTCGTCGACGTTCATCGGTCCGCCCATGATGACCAGTCGGTCAAATGCATCCATCGGGGGCAGTACCGCAGAGTCATAGAGGCGGCTCTCGGTCAGTAGATGACCGCGGCGGTGGGTCCAGGAACCGATATGGCCGAGTCCCTCAAAAGGGACATGCAGCAGGGCGTGCAAACGCATTGGGAGACTCCGTGACAAAGTGACCGCAGAGGGGTGATGCGGCGCGAAGCTGGCGTGGGGACACCGATCATCAGCCAACAAAAAGAACGAGCGAACCGCGCCTGGTCGCACGAAAACAGCATCGCCCGGCTCCTGACCGTTTGGACAGAGCGCCGGGCGATGTGGGTTTGTCCAGGAGCCGGTGGTTCAGTCGGCCGGTTCCTGTTGCGGTGCGGGCGGCGTTGCGTTGTCCACCGGCATGCCCAGGGCGAGGCGGAGTTTGGCCTCGATCTCGTCCATCATTTCCGGGTGCTCCTTGAGAAATTTCTTGGCGTTTTCCCGGCCCTGGCCAATGCGCTCGTCCTGGTAGCTGTACCAGGCACCGCTTTTGTCCACCAGTCCCTGGGCCACGCCCAGGTCGAGCAGATCACCGGTCCTGGAGATGCCTTCGCCGTAGACGATATCGAATTCGGCCTGCTTGAACGGCGGCGCCACCTTGTTCTTGACGATCTTGACCTTGGTCAGGTTGCCGATCACATCCTGGCCCTCTTTGATCTGGGTCGTCTTGCGGATGTCGATGCGGATGGAGCTGTAGAACTTGAGCGCATTGCCGCCGGTGGTGGTCTCCGGACTCCCGAACATGACGCCGATTTTCATGCGGATCTGGTTGATGAAGATGAGCACGGTGTTGGTGCGGCTGAGCACGCCGGTGAACTTGCGCATAACATGCGACATCAACCGGGCCTGCAGACCGACATGCTGGTCGCCGACGTTGCCGTCGATCTCGGCGCGGGGCACCAGGGCCGCCACCGAGTCGATGACCACCACGTCAATGCCGCCGCTGCGGATGAGGATCTCGGCTATCTCCAGCGCCTGCTCGCCGAAGTCGGGCTGGGAGATGAGCAGGTTGTCCACGTCCACCCCGAGGCGTTCGGCGTAGGCGGTGTCCAGGGCGTGTTCGGCGTCGATGAAGGCGACGTTGCCGCCCCGGCGCTGGGCCTCGGCGATGACGTGCAGGGCCAGGGTGGTCTTGCCCGAGGCCTCCGGGCCGTAGATCTCCGTGACCCGGCCGCGCGGCAGGCCGCCGACGCCCAGGGCCAGGTCGATGGAGAGAATGCCGGTGGGGATGACCGGGATGTTCTCGCGCTCGTTCGAACCCAGCCGCATGATCGACCCCTTGCCGAACTGCCGATGGATCTGGGTGATCGCGTTGTCGACGCTTTTCAGCCGCCCTTCGCTGACTTCATTGGACACTGTCATGGTTTTCTCCTTGTGATGACTCATTACCCCGCGAGTACGGCGCGCCGCACCATATCCAGGGCCATGTGCGTGGTTTTCTCCTGCACCTGCCGGCGTGTGCCGGAGAAGCGGAACCGCTGATCGCTGGTCCGGCCGCTCTGGTGCAGGCCGATATGCACCGTCCCCACCGGCTTTTCGGCGGTGCCGCCGCCAGGTCCGGCAATGCCGGTGACCGCAACGGCGAGGTCGCAGCCGAGCCGCGCGGCCGCTCCGGCGGCCATGGCCCGGGCAGTTTCGCCGCTCACTGCGCCGCAGCGGGCGAGCAACTCCGCCTCCACGCCCAGCAGCGATTCTTTCACGCCGTTGGCATAGGCGACTATGCCGCCGGCGAACCAGCCGCTACTTCCTGCGACCCCGGTGACGGTGCTGCTCAGCAGCCCGCCGGTGCAGGATTCGGCTATGCCGAGCACGAGGCCGCGCTCCTGCAGCAGACGCCCGACGCTGGAGGCAAGCGTTTCCCCGTCGATCCCGTAGAGATCGTCGCCCAGAGCCGCGCGGATAGAACGGTCGGTCCGGACGAACAGCGGGTCGTCCATGCCCCGGGCGAGGTCGCGGAGCAGCAGGCTGACGTGCACCTCGCTGCCCACGGGGTAATACCCCAGATGGATGCGCTCATCGGCCTCCAGGTCGAGCAGCCGTTTGTTGATCTCCACTTCCCTGAGTCCGCAGGTGCGATAGACCCGCTGGCACACGGGCAGGGTGTGTTCTGCGGAGGCGGCCTGCAGCGCCGGAATCACCTTGTCGGCCAGGAGGATCTCCATTTGCGGCGGCACGCCCGGGAGGAGAAAGAGCAGCTTGCCCCGGTGGCGGAGCAGGTAGCCGGCCATGCGGCAGGCGCTGTCCAGGACCTCGGCGCCCTCGGGGAGCAGGCTCAGTTTGTCGAGGGAAACCGCGTCGCCCAGTCGGCCGGGCGGCCAGCGGGCGGCGATGCTCGCCCGCACCCCGGGGTGGACCACGGTCTTCAGGCCAAGGGCGCGGACCACCGCCTCGTTGGTCAGGTCGTCGGTGGTCGCCCCCAGGCCGCCGGTGACGAGGACGAAATCAGCGTGGGTGAGGGCTTCCCGGAGGGTGGCGCCGATCAGTTCCACATCGTCGCCGATGGTGTGCATGGCGCGGACCTGGTGACCGAGCAGGAACAGCTGATGGGCCGCGTGGCCGCTGGTGGTGTTGGCGATGCGGCCGGAGGTCAGTTCGTCGCCGATGGCGATCAGTTCTCCTATCATGTTCCTCTACCCTGAAAAGTGGAAGCAGCACTCTACCTGCTTTCCCCCTTTTCCTCAAGCAACTCCTCGACAATGCAGCCAAACGGCCGCCCGTCACGCAGGCTGTCGAACCGTACCGGCACGATCTTGTGCAGCCGATCGGCCCCGCCGGGGAAGTGGAGGGGGAGGTAGTTTTCCGAGAAGCCCTGCAGCAGGCCGTTTTTCCTGTCCCGCCGTTCCACCAGCACCCGGTGCACCCGGCCCAGCTGACGCCCCTGGAAGGCCTCCCGCTTGGCCGCGTCCAGGTTGCGCAAACGGGCGACCCGCGCCTCCTTGATCGGGCCGGGCAGCTGCTGGGGACTGGCGGCGGCCAGGGTCCCGGGGCGGCGGGAATAGGGAAAGACGTGCAGGTAGCTCACCGGCAGATCGGTGAGCAGCTGCAGGGTGTTGTCCGCCTCCCGGTCGGTCTCGCCGGGAAAGCCGCCCAGGACATCGCAGCCGATGGCCGCTTCGGGCAGCGCACCATGCACCCGGTTGATCACCGCGGCGAACTCGGCGCGGCTGTAGCGCCGGTTCATGCGCGCCAGCACCTGGTCGTCACCGCTCTGCAGCGGGATGTGGAAGTGCGGCATGAAGTTGGCGCGGCCGGTGGCGATGGCGAGCAGCCGGTCGTTCACCTCGGTCGGCTCGATGGAGCTGAGACGCAGGCGGATGTCGGGAAAACCCGTGCACAGCCGGTCGAGCAGGGAATAGATGGTCTCCCCCTCGGCGAGGTCGAGGCCGTACTTGCCCACATTGATGCCGGTGACCACCATCTCCCGGTAGCCCTCCGCGGCGAACACCTCGGCCTGGCGGAGGACTCCCGCCAGCGGCAGACTGCGGCTCCGCCCCCGGGTAAAGGGGACGATGCAGTAGGAGCAGAAGTTGTCGCACCCGTCCTGGACGCGCAGCCAGGCCCGGGTCCGGTCGCTGAATCGGCGCACCGGCAGGTCGAGAATTTCTTTTTTGCGGCGGATCTGGCCCATGAGCATGACCAGGTCGGACTGACGCTCGGCCAGGGCCGTGTCCACGAGCAGGTGCTTGTTGCCGTTGCCGATGATGACCACCGGCTGCTCGCTCAGCTCGAGCACCGTTTCCGGGGCCATCTGGGCGTAGCAGCCGGTGACCACGACCCGCGCCCCGGGGTGCTGCAGGGCCCGGCGAATGAGCTGGCGCGACTGCTGCCCGGCCCTGGAGGTGACCGTGCAGGTGTTGATCACGTACACATCCGCCTCGCCGTGAAAGGGGACGAGTTCGCAGCCGCGTTCCGTGAAGGCCGAGGCGAAGCTGGCCGACTCGAACTGGTTGACCTTGCAGCCGAGCGTGGCGATGGCGATTCTTTTCATGGGCGGTCTCCCGCGGTTGCCGGCGTCGGCCGGCTGATCACAGCACTGCCGACGACCCGGTCGTGCTCGTAGAAGACCGTGAACTGGCCCGGGGTGATGGCCCGTTGCGGTGCGGCAAAAACGATTCGCACGGTGCCGGCAGAATCGGCGATCACCTCGGCAGCGGCGGGCGTGTGCCTGGAGCGCAGCTGCACCAGGCCGCGCCAGGGCAGGGATGGAGGCGCGTCCGTCCAGTGCACTGCATGGACACTGCATTCCTGCCGCATCAGGTCCGCCGCCTTGCCGACGACCACCCGGTTCGCGGCGCCGTCAATGGCGGTCACATACCAGGGGGTGGCGTCCGGCAACCCCAGACCGCGGCGCTGACCCACGGTGAACTGCCAGCAACCGGTGTGCTGGCCGATCGTGCTGCCGTCCGCGGTGACCAGCGGGCCGGTGGTGCGGTCCAGCCCGTGGCTGGCGAGGAAGGCTGACAGGCCGGTTGCAAGAAAACAGACGTCCTGGCTCTCCTCGCCCCGGAAGTGCAGACCGAGCGTTTCGGCCCGGCGATGCACCGCCTCCTTGCTCCACTCGCCCAGGGGGAAAAGCACGTCGTCGAGCTGCTCCGGACGGAGTCTGGCGAGGAAGTAGGACTGGTCCTTGGCCCGGTGGGCGGCCCGGGCAAGACTCGCCCGGCCGCCGGCACGGACCAGGCGGGCGTAATGGCCGGTGGCGACCCGGTCCATACCGGCGGCGCGCATGGCCTCGGCCAGCAGGCCGAACTTGATCTGCTCGTTGCAGTGTATGCAGGGGTTTGGGGTCAACCCGGCGCGGTAGCTGTCGACAAACGAGCGGATCACCCGGTCGGTGAACGGCTGCTCGAGGTCGATCACGGTCAGCGGCACGGCCAACCGGTCGGCCACCTCGCGCACCCGCTGCAGCTGCGCGTCCCGCCCGGGCAGAGGCAGGCGCATGAAAAAACCGTGCACCCGCCAGCCCTGTTCGCTCAGAAGCAGGGCGGCGACAGTGGAGTCGACTCCGCCGCTCATGGCGACGCCGACGTTCAGTGCGGTCATGGGTGGCGGGGGGTTGGAAACCGGTGTCCGGTCCCCGGGTGGGAACCGGGACGGAGGAGCGCATCGGCGAGCGAGGCGGGCGAGGGCGACAGTCACAACAGCGCGTTCAGCACCTCGCAGTGGCGGCAGACCTCTATTTTTTCCTTCCAGTTCTTGTGCGCCGTGCAGGAGCAGAGGGTGCCGCTGAGGAACCAGCACAGGTGGCCGGCCTGGAATTCCCATGCCGGGCAGCCCTTTTTACGGCCGCATTTTTTCACTGTCCAGCAGTCCTGGCGTTTCAGCCGGCCGTCGCCGCGCTGGTTGACGACCAGGAAAAACAGCTGCCGTTCGACATGGATGGGGATCGACCGCCAGCCCTGCTCGTAGCTCTGCACGGCCTTCAGCGAGACCCCCAGCAACTCGGCGAGCGATTTCTGCGTTTTTCCCAGTTTGGCCCGCAGGCTGACGAATGTTTCACGATCCATTAATCTCACCCGGATGGTAGGTTAAGTTGGCCAAGAGATACCACACCGTGAGCAGGGCGGCAATTCCTTTTCGCCGCTGCCCGAGGCGGAGGAAGCCTTTGCGCACGGGGCTTGGCAACTGAAATGCCAATGGAAAAAAGGGACGCGATGGAGTACCTTCGGGCCATCAGGCGGGCGTCCGGCTGAGCATCCGAAACGACGACGACGCAACGTGCGGGTCTGGCGACAGCCTGCGCCGAAGCGCTGGGACAACTTCCTATGAACGATCAGCAGAAAGAGAACGGGACCGGGCTGGCGCGGTTGCAACGGGCTGTCCGTTGCTCGTCCGCCGGACTGGCGGCGGCGTGGAAGAACGAGGAGGCGTTCCGTCAGGAACTGCTTGTCGGCCTGGTGCTGCTGCCGCTTGGCCTGTGGCTGGGCGACAGCGGCGTGGAGCGGGCCCTGCTGGCCGCCAGCGTCATCCTGGTGTTCATCGTCGAGATGCTCAACAGCGCCGTCGAGGCGGTGGTCGACCGCATCGGCCCCGAGCGCCACGAGTTGTCCGGTCGGGCCAAGGATCTCGGCTCAGCCGCTGTCAGCTTCGCCCTGCTGCACTTCGTCGTCGTCTGGCTGTTCGTGCTGTTCGGCTGACACGCCAGCCCACTCCTCACTCTGTGCAGACGGCGGTGTCCGGCCGCCATCCACCCGCTCCGGCCCCTGTGCTGCCGGCCCGCAGGTGCCGGGTCCCCCTTCTGGTGCGCGAAACAAGGGACGTCCCATGTCCGATCAGTTGTTCGACCCCTTCAACGATCGCCTCAGCCGTGACATCCGCAACGACCTGTCCGAGTCGCTGCTCACCTGCCTGCGCGAACGGCGCCTGCATGCGGCCCGCACGGTGGCGGACCGTTACCTGGCCGGCCATCCCGCGCCGGTGTACGCAGCCTATATCCAGGATCGTCTGGAGCGGTACGCCCGGTTTCTCGAGCAACTGGACGAGGACGAAACCGATCCGCTCCGCCTGGGGTTCGCGCTTTGGGATCTGGGGTTGCATTTCGAGGTGCACGAGGTGTTGGAGCAGGCCTGGCTGCGCGCCGCTGGCGAGGAGAAGGCCCTGTTCCAGGCGCTCGTCCGCGCGGCCGGGGTGGTGATCAAGCGGGAGTGCGGTTTTTTTGCCGCGGCGGCGAAGATGGCAGCCAAGGCCCGGCCGGTGCTCGAGAGGCATCGCGCCCGGCTGGCCGCCTACACCGATGTAACGGCCCTGTTCCGGATACTCGATTCCGAGGGGTGAACCGGTCCGAACCGGAGCGCGCAGGGTTCAGCGCTTGCCGCAGGCGTTCAATTCTTCGAGAATCGGCCCGAACAGCTCTTCATAGGCCGGGATGGCCTTGCGCAGGATTACGTCCAGGTGGGCCAGATCGGCGCTGTTGACCACCAGGTTGGCGCTCAGGGCCAGGGCCTCCAGGTTGTAGAGGGTGTGGAAGCCGTCGCCGATAACGATGTAAAAGATGTAGCGCCGGCGCTCCATGGGCAGCCGCCGCATGTGGGCATGGAAGGCGGAACGCGCCAGCTTCTCTTCCAATTCGGCCTGGAGCACGATGCAGGAGAAGTTGACAAAGCGCATCCGCTCCAGCGCGTCGGCCACCGAGTCGACCAGCAATACCTGATAGCCCACCGTTTCCAGGGCTTCGCCGATGCGGGCCTGACGCTCGTCCGGCTGGTGGAGGACAAGGGCCATGGGCACGTCCTCGACCTTTTCCTCGCCCTGATAGACACCCGTTTCCAGCCAGTCGAGGTTCGGCGGCGGCGGCGGCTGGAGCCGGGCCGTGTCCGATCCCGGTGCCGGAGCGGGTTTATCCAGGGTGATGGCACCGCGGCAACGGGGACACTTTACCGCCAGGGTCTTGCCGGGTTCGAGTCGGGCCAGGGCCTGCTCGAGCTTCGCGACCTGGTCGGTGGTGAGCTGCAGGGCCTGCCGGCAGTGGGGGCAATGGGTCAGCATGATCGTTCCTTGTTCATGGCAGGGGCGCGCCGGACGGGGGCAACTGGGCCGCGGTCGTCATGATCAGCGCAGGTACGGGTCCTTCTCTTCCTCTTCCATGCTCAGGTTGTCTATGGATGAGGTGCTCTCGCCGCGGGCGGCCTTGATCGTGTCCAGGCCGCGCTTGATCTCGCTGCGGTGGGAGGAATAGAGGATGGCCGACTGCTCGGTGATCAGGCCGGCTTCGAAGAGTTCCATCAGGTGCTGGTCAAAGGTGCGCATGTCGCGGGTCGAGCCTTCCTTGACCACGTTGTAGAAGGTCTTCTCCTCGGTTTCACCGTTGATGATCAGATCCCGGACCCGCAGGCTGGTGCAGAGGACCTCCAGCGCAGCCACCCGGCCGCCGCCGACCTTGGGCAGGAGCCGCTGGCTGACGATCCAGCGGATGGTGTCGGCCAGTCGGTTGCGCACCTGCGGCTGCTCGTCCTGTTCGAACATGCCGAGGATACGGTTGATCGTCTGGCCGGTGTCGATGGTGTGCAGGGTGGAGAAGACCACGTGGCCGGTTTCCGCGGCGGTGAGCGCGATCTCCAGGGTCTCGCGGTCGCGGATCTCGCCCACGAGGATGACCTTGGGCGCCTGGCGCAGGGCGGCCCGCAGGCCGCTGGCAAAGCTGTCGAAGTCGTCGCCCATCTCCCGCTGGTTGAAGGTCGCCTTCTTGTGCGGGTGGACGTACTCGATCGGGTCCTCCAGGGTGACGATGTGCACCGGCCGCTCCTCGTTGATGCGATTGAGGATGGCGGCCATGGAGGTGGTCTTGCCGGTACCGGTGGCGCCGGTGAACAGGATCAGGCCGTTGACCTCGCGGGCCATCTTGGTGAAGGAGTCGGGGAAGTTGAACGAGCCGATGGAGGGGATCTTGGTCTCCAGTTTACGCAGCACCGAGGTGTAGTAGCCTTTCTGGGAGAAGATGTTGACGCGGAAGCGGACCTTGTCGTCGAGCGAATAGGAGAGGTCGCAGGAGCCCTTGGTGACCAGGTCGCGCAGCAGCCGCCGGTTGCCGCCGACCAGGTTCAGGGCGAACACCTCGGTCTGGAAGGGGGTCAGTTCGGTGACCGGCGGCTGGACCTCAACCGGCACCAGCTGGCCGTCGCTCTCCACCTGCAGCGTCTTGCCGACGGTAATGTTGAGATCGGATACCCGGTCATGCTTTTTGAGCATGGCGGTGATCCAGTAGTTAATCTCCGGTTGTTTCATGGAAGGCACCAGGAAAAAATTGACAAAGGCATATACGTGGGTAGTATCGCCAACCACAGGGCAAAGACAAGGAAAAAATCGAAAACAACACGGTGAGGAGAACAATGGCACATCCACTGCGCAGCGCGGCAACCACGGAGGGCAGAAGAATGGCGGGCGCCCGCAGCCTCTGGCGGGCCAACGGCATGCGCGAGGAGCAGATCGGCAGGCCGATCATCGCCGTCGTCAACTCCTTCACCCAGTTCGTGCCCGGCCACGTGCACCTGCACGAGATCGGCCAGCAGGTGAAGGCGATGATCGAGGCGCAGGGCTGCTTCGCCGCCGAGTTCAACACCATCGCCATCGACGACGGCATCGCCATGGGCCACGACGGCATGCTCTACTCGCTGCCCTCGCGCGAGCTCATCGCCGACAGCGTCGAGTACATGGTGCAACGCCCACAAGGTCGACGCCATGGTCTGCATCTCCAACTGCGACAAGATCACCCCGGGCATGCTCATGGCGGCCATGCGCCTCAACATCCCGGCGATCTTCGTCTCCGGCGGGCCGATGGAGGCCGGCGGGTCCGGGCGACAAGACGCTACGACCTGGTCGACGCCATGGTCATGGCCGCCGACGACTCGCCGTCGGCGACGAGGAGCTCGGCCGCGTCGAGCGCGCCGCCTGCCCGACCTGCGGCTCGCTGCTCGGGGATGTTCACCGCCAACTCGATGAACTGCCTGAACGAGGCCCTGGGCCTGGCCCTGCCGGGCAACGGCACGGTGGTCGCCACCCACGCCAACCGCCTGCAGCTCTTCGAGCAGGCCGCCGCGCGCATCGTCGAGATGGCCGACGCCTACTACGGCCGAGGGCGACGCCTCGGTCCTGCCGCGCTCGATCGCCACCAAGGCGGCCTTCCAGAACGCCATGGCGCTCGACATCGCCATGGGCGGCTCGACCAACACCGTGCTCCACCTCCTGGCCATCGCCCACGAGGCCGGGGTCGACTTCACCATGGCGGACATCGACGCGCCTTCGCGCAAGGTGCCCTGCCTGTGCAAGGTCGCGCCCAGCTCCGCACTACCACGTCGAGGACGTGAACCGCGCCGGCGGCATCCTCGGCATCCTCGGCGAGCTGGACCGCGCGGGCCTGCTCGACACCTCCGTGCAAGCGCGTCGACGGCCTCACCCTGGCGCAGGCGCATGCGAGCGCTACGACATCATGCGCGCCCGGCGCCGACGAAGCGCCGAGGCGACTCTACCGCAGCGCGCCCGGCGGCCGGCCGCAACCTGGTCATCGGCTCGCAGGCGACGCCTCTACGCCGAACTCGACCTCGACCGCGCAGAAGGGCTGCATCCGCGACGTCGCCCACGCCTACTACGCCGGACGGCGGCCTGGCCGTGCTCTACGGCAACATCGCCGAGCGCGGCTGCATCGTCAAGACCGCCGGCGTCGATCCGTCGCATCTTCCACTTCCGCGGCCCGGCGCAGGTCTTCGACTCGCAGGAGGCGGCCTGCGACGGCATCCTCGGCGGCGACGGTCAAGGCCGGCGACGTGGTCGTGCATCCGCTACGAAGGGCCCAAGGGCGGGCCGGGCATGCAGGAGATGCTCTACCCCACCTCCTACATCAAGATCCAGGCATCTGGGCAAGGCCTGCGCCCTCATCACCGACGGCCGCTTCTCCGGCGGCACCTCCGGGCTTGTCCATCGGCCACGTCTCGCCCGAGGCGGCCAGCGGCGGCGCCATCGCCCTGGTCCGGGACGGCGACACGCATCGACATCGACATCCCCGAGCGGACCATCACCCTCATGGTCGACGACGACGAACTGGCCAGCCGCCGCCGGCAGGAAGAGGCGCGCGGGCCGCAGGCGTTCACCCCGGAGCGGGACCGCTCCGTCTCCAGAGCGCTCCAGGTCTACGCGCGCTTCGCCGCCTCCGCCGACCGGGGCGCTGTCCGTCTGCTCGACTGAGCCGGGTCTCCCCGTCCCATCCCGGGCCGGCCTGCCGCAGGGGCGGGGGCCGGCCCGTTGCAGTCTTCCGTGCGCCCTTGTTCTTGCGGTCGGGCCGGTGCCGAGGGCGGCGGAAGGTATTTCGACCCTGCCGTCGCAGGCAAAAAAATACCATTTTTCAAGCGGAACCAGTTGTCTTTCAAAAAAGGCTCTGGTAAAGAGCATAGTCCACCACACCGGAGGGGCGCTGCGCTTCCCCTCTCATCATCAACCCTCAGGAAAGGCCGGAAACGGCCGCCACAGGAACACCCATGACAAAAAACGGAACTCAACCCGCCTTTGCGGCAGATGACACCAGTTTTGAGGAAATGAGCTTTGCGGAACTGTTCGAGCAGGAAGACAA
The DNA here is from genome assembly GCA_963754825.1 of uncultured delta proteobacterium. Taxonomy (GTDB): domain Bacteria; phylum Desulfobacterota; class Desulfobulbia; order Desulfobulbales; family Desulfobulbaceae; genus Desulfobulbus. Next base: position 19,088 of record CAVWHP010000004.1, read on the forward strand.
CAACACCGTCATCAATGTCGGTGAGGTTGCCATGGGCACCGTCGTTGGACTGAGCAACGACGCCGTCCTCATCGACGTCGGCGACAAGGCGGAAAGCTTTGTCTCGCTCGCCGAATTCCGCCACGAGGATCCGACCCGGGAGATCAAGATCGGCGACCAGTTCGAGGTCTTCATCGAGAAACGGAAGGACGAGGGCGGCCTGCTGCTGTCCCGCGAAAAAGCCATTGCCATCAAGGTCTGGGAGCAGATTGCCACTATCCAGGAAGAGGACGGGACCATTGAGGGCCGTATTGAAAACCGGGTGAAAGGCGGCATGTCCGTGGATATCGGCGTGCCGGCGTTCCTGCCCTATTCGCAGATCGATCTCCGCCCGGTCAAGGACCTGGATGCGCTCATCGGTCAGACCTTCGAGTTCAAGATCCTCAAGTTCAACCGCAAGCGCAACAACGTGGTCATTTCCCGCCGGGCCATCCTCGAGAGCCAGCGGGCCTCGCTGCGCGAGCAGATGCGCACCTCCCTGCAGGAAGGCCAGATTATCCGCGGCGCCATCACCAACATCACCGACTACGGTCTGTTCATCGACCTGGGCGGCATGGACGGTCTCTGCCACATCACCGACCTCTCCTGGGGCCGGGTGTCGCATCCCTCCAAGCTGTACACTGTCGGCGAGGAGATCGAGGTCAAGATCCTCAAGTACGACCGCAATTCCGACCGGGTCTCCCTGGGCGTGAAGCAGTTGAAGACCGATCCGTGGGAGCGGGTGCCGTCCCAGTACGCCCCTGGTTCGCGGGTCAATGGCAAGGTCGTGTCCATCACCGACTACGGCGTGTTCGTCGAGTTGGAGGAGGGCGTCGAGGGTCTGGTCCACATCTCCGAGATGAGTTGGTCGAAGAAGCCGCGTCATCCGTCCAAGATGGTCGGCGTCGGCGAGGAGATCGAGGTGCAGGTGCTCAAGGTCGAGGCCGAGACCAAACGTATCTCGCTGGGTATGAAGCAGCTCCAGCCCAACCCCTGGGATGTGGTCGAGGAGAGCTACCCGGTCGGCTCGGTCATCGAGGGCAAGATCAAGAACATCACCGATTTCGGTATTTTCATCGGCATCGAGGAGGGCATCGACGGCCTCATCCATGTCTCCGACCTGAGCTGGACCGAGCGGATCAAGCATCCGTCCGAGAAGTACGCCAAGGGCGAGACCATCCAGGCCGTGGTGCTCAAGATCGACAAGGAGAACGAGCGGTTCTCCCTGGGCGTCAAGCAGCTCGAGCCCGACCCCTGGCAGGCGGCTTCCAGCAACTACCCGATCGGCTCCACCGTTGAGGGCACCATCACCAACGTCACCGACTTCGGCGTGTTCGTGCAGTTGGAGGAAGGGATCGAGGGGTTGGTGCACGTCTCCGAAATCTCCCGGGACAAGATCAAGACCCCGGTGGGCATGTTCAACGTCGGCGACACCCTCAAGGCCATGGTGATCAACGTCTCCGCCGATGACCGCAAGATCGGCCTGTCCGTGAAGGCCCTGCAGGAGAAGGAAGACAACAACGGCGCCATCCCCGAGGAGTACATCCAGAAGGCGCAGAGCAGCAGTCCTTCCACTTTCGGCGACCTGCTCAAGGCCGCCGCCGGCGAGGATATGGACAAGTAAGGGTTTGTCCCGGCTTGCCTGTCAAAAGACGGGTGTTTCATCCGCCCGGAAAACCGGCGGAGAGCGGATGAAACACCCTTTTCTGTTGCCGTATCAAGGGTTTGCGACTGCGTCTGGCGCGGTCGGTTGAAAAGGATAGGTGTCATGCTCAAGCGTGAATTGATCAACGAAGTTTCCGAGCAGTTGGGCGATTACTATAAGCAGGACATCGCCCAGGCTGTTGAAATCATACTGGAAGAAATATCACAGGCACTCGCCGAGGAACGGCGGGTGGAGATACGGGGCTTCGGCAGTTTTTCGGTGCGGACACGCAAGCCGCGCACAACGAAGAACCCCAAGACCGGCAGGATGATGAACATTCCGGCCCGCAAGACGCTGCATTTCACCATGAGCAAGTCGCTCAAGGAAGTGCTCATCGACGAAGTGGATTAAGCGGTTCCGCTCTCCAGCGAAAGGCCGGGCCCCATGCGGGGTCCGGCCTTTTTTTTCCGGTTCGCGGGTCGGGTCAGCGGAAGGGGGTGCTGTCGCCCTTGCCTTCGCGGAGGATTTCCGGTTCCTCGCTGAGCAGCGAGACCACGGTGGAGGGCTCGGGCAGGATATCGCCGCCGTCGACGATCAGGTCCACCTGGCGGCCGAACAGGTCGTCCACGTCCAGGGCCGTGCGCACCGGGGTTTCGTCGTCCGCCACTGCCGCGCTGGTGTTGAGCACCGGGTTGCCCAGGGCCTCGATGATCGCCTGGCAGATGATGTTGTCGGGCACGCGGATGCCCACCGTTTTCTGCCGGGTGAGCATGATTTTCGGTACCACCTTGGTGCCCGAGAGGACAAAGGTGTAGGGACCGGGAAGGTTCTTGCGCATCAGCCGGTAGGCGGTGTTGCCGACATGGCCGTAGGCGCTGATGTTGGTCAGCGAGGCGCACATGAAGCTGAACGGCTTGTCCTTGGGCCGCCGCTTGATCTGATAGACCCGCTTGACGGCCTTCTGGTTGAAAATGTCGCAGCCGATACCGTACATGGTGTCGGTCGGGTAGCCGATGACCCCGCCGCGCTGGAGCACCTCGACCACCTGAGCGATGAGGCGGGGCTGCGGGTTGACAGGGTTTATTTCGAGAATCTTGGCCATGGGTAAACCGGGCGGAAGGGAAGAGACGGATGGGGCCGGCGGGTGCCGGTTGCGGCCCACTGCGGTCGGTTGGCCGCGTGCCGGCATCCCGGAAAACAAGCCAGTTAAGCAGGAACAGCCGGGAAATGCGAGCGATTTCTGCACCGTCGGTTCCTCCCGTCTCCCTGCCCTCCACCCCGCTTTTTTCGCGGCCGCGTATTTCTTTTTGGACGAGAACATGCTAAAAGGCGGTTTCAATTGCCATCAAGCCCCAGTTCCCCGACCTCGTAGCCGGGATTCCAGGTCGGGCTTCAGCCCGGCGCGGGTGCGCCCGCCGGGTTGAGGCTCGACCTGTTTCGCTTCCAGTCCAACCCTGTACCGCGAGCCGCCAGCCGGACCGATTGCCGGGTGCGCTGGCGGAACCCGGCCGCTGGTTCCGCAGGCGCCCGGTTCCCTGATGAACACTGATCACGCGCAAGCGGGGACCTGCCTCCCGGAAGAGGGGCGCCCCCCTTTCGCTTTCCGCAGACAAGGAGTCTCCATGTTCCACCACGACATTCCCCTGGCCCTCACCTTTGACGATGTCCTCATGATGCCCGGCGCCTCGGAGGTCCTGCCCTCGGAGGTCTCCCTGACAACCCGTCTCACCGACACGATCGAGTTGCAGGCCCCGCTGCTCAGCGCCGCCATGGACACGGTCACCGAGCACCAGACCGCCATCGCCATGGCCCGCGAGGGCGGCATCGGTATCATCCACAAGAACATGAGCATCGACAGTCAGGCCAAGGAGGTGGAGAAGGTCAAGAAATCCGAATCCGGCATGATCGTCGACCCGATCACCGTGTCGCGCAACCAGAGCGTCGCCGATGTCCAGGCGATCATGCGCAACTACCGCATCTCCGGCCTGCCGGTGCTCGACGGTGACAAGCTGGTGGGCATCGTCACCAACCGCGACCTGCGGTTCGTCTCCGACGACCAGCTGCGCGTCAACGACGTCATGACCAGCAAGAACCTGGTCACCGCCCCGGTGGGCATCGACCTGGCGCACAGCAAGGCCCTGCTCCACGAGCACCGCATCGAGAAGCTGCTCATCGTCGACGAGAATGGCCGGCTCAAAGGGCTGATCACCATCAAGGACATCGAGAAGATCAAGCAGTACCCGAACGCCGCCAAGGACGACATGGGCCGGCTGCTGGCCGGAGCGGCCATCGGCGTGGGTCCGGAGATGCTGGCGCGCACCGAGGCCCTGGTCAAGGCCCGGGTGGACGTGGTCGTGCTCGACTCGGCCCACGGCCATTCCGCCGGCATCCTCCGCGCCCTGACCGAGGTCAAGGCCCATTTCCCCGACCTGGCGGTGATCGCCGGGAACATCGCCACCGGCGAGGCGACCGAGGCCCTCATCCGGGCCGGGGCCAACGGCATCAAGGTGGGGGTCGGCCCGGGCTCGATCTGTACCACCCGTATCGTTGCCGGTGTCGGCGTGCCCCAGTTCACGGCGCTCAGGGACTGCGCCGAGGTGGCCGCAAAACACGGTATCCCGGTGATCGCCGACGGCGGCATCAAGTTTTCCGGCGATATCTGCAAGGCCATCGGCGTCGGCGCCCACGCGGTGATGATCGGCTCGCTGTTCGCCGGCACAGACGAAACCCCGGGCGACACCTTTCTCTACCAGGGCCGCAAATACAAGGGCTACCGCGGCATGGGCTCCATCGGCGCGATGAAGGAGGGGTCCAGCGACCGTTACTTCCAGGACAGCCAGAGCAGCAAGCTGGTGCCCGAGGGCATCGAGGGCAAGGTGCCGTACCGGGGGCCGATCGCCGAGATGATCTACCAGCTGCTCGGCGGCCTCCGCTCGGGCATGGGCTACACCGGTGCGGCCACCATCGAGGAACTGCACCGCAAGGCCCGGTTCGTGCAGATCTCCGCCGCCGGCCTGCGCGAGTCGCACGTCCACGACGTGATCATCACCAAAGAGGCGCCCAACTACCGGACCGAGGGACTCTAACCCCGACCCTGCCATCACCTTTACGCTCACAGGCCGCCCATGTCGACGCACACGCAGAAAATCATCATCCTTGATTTCGGTTCGCAGACCACCCAACTGATCGCCCGCCGCATCCGCGAGCAGAAGGTGTACAGCGAGATCCATCCCTACACCCTGGAACTCGACCAGCTCCGGACCATGCAGCCCGCGGGCATCATCCTCTCCGGCGGTCCGGCCAGCGTCTACGACGCGGACGCGCCGCTCAGCGATCCGGGCCTCTTCGAGCTGGGCGTGCCGGTGCTCGGCATCTGCTACGGCGCCCAGCTGATGACCGTGCAGTTGGGCGGCCGGGTGGAGCAGGCGGAGAAGCGCGAGTTCGGCCCGGCGCAGCTGCAGATCGAGGACACCGGCGGCCTGTTCGCCGGCATGGAGACCACGCCCGCCCACTACCAGGTGTGGATGAGCCACGGCGACCGGATCGAGGCGATGGCCCCGGGGTTCGCGGTCACCGCCACCAGCCCGCATTCGCCCTGCGCGGCCATGCGCCACGCGGACAAGCCGTTTGTTGCGGTCCAATTCCACCCGGAGGTGGCCCATACCCTGATCGGCACCGACGTGCTGCGCAACTTTGTCTTCGGCCTGTGCAACTGTCGGCCGGACTGGACCATGCACTCGTTCATCGACCAGACCGTGGCCGAGATCCGCGCCCGGGTCGGAACCGACCGGGTGCTCTGCGCCCTGTCCGGCGGGGTGGACTCGTCGGTGGTCGCGGCCCTGGTGCACCGGGCCATCGGCGACCAGCTCACCTGCATCCATGTGAACAACGGTCTCATGCGTACCGGTGAGTCGGCCAGCGTACTCCGCTTTTTCCGCGAGAAGACCAGGCTCAACGTGATCGACGTGGACGCCACCGACTTCTTTCTTACGGCCCTGGCCGGGGTCACCGAGCCGGAGGAGAAGCGCAAGCGCATCGGCTACGGCTTCATCGAAATCTTCGAGGCCGAGGCGAACAAGATCGGCACGGTCCGCTACCTGGCCCAGGGCACGCTCTACCCGGATGTCATCGAGTCGGTGGTGTTCCGCGGCAAGGCGCCGATCAAGTCGCACCACAACGTCGGCGGTCTGCCCGAGCGCATGCAGCTGGACCTGATCGAGCCGCTGCGCGAGCTGTTCAAGGACGAGGTGCGTGAACTCGGCCTGGAGTTGGGCCTGCCCGAGGAGGCCATCTACCGCCAGCCCTTCCCCGGGCCGGGGTTGGGCATCCGCATCATGGGCGAGGTCAATGCCGAGCGGCTGCGCATCCTTCGCCAGGCGGACGTGATCGTGCTCGAGGAGATGAAGGATTCCGGCTGGTACCGCAAGGTCTGGCAGTCGTTCGCGGTGCTCCTGCCCATCCAGACGGTGGGCGTGATGGGTGACGGCCGCACCTATGAGCACGTCATCGCCCTGCGCGCGGTGGACAGCCGCGACGCCATGACCGCGGACTGGTCGCGCCTGCCCTACGACCTGCTCGGCCGCATTTCCAACCGCATCATCAACGAGGTGCGCGGCGTCAACCGGGTGGTCTACGACATCTCCTCCAAGCCGCCGGCGACCATCGAGTGGGAGTGATGCACCCGGACGACCTGCCGGGCTCCAGTCAGCAGAAACGGTACGGCATGCTCAGGACGGGAATCTACGTCGACGCCGAAAACATCAAGATGAGCGGCGGCTTCGGCATGCGCTACGACGTGCTCGTCGATCTGGCCAACACCGCCAATGCGGTCATGCTGCGCGCCAACTGCTACCTGGCCGAAGACACGGAGCGCACCTACCGCGACTCCGAGTACCGGCAGAAGGTGCACAGCTACCACGACATCCTGCGCCAGTGCGGCTTCAAGGTCATCAAGAAGACCGTGCGCCGCTTCAAGGACGAGGACGGCAACATCACCACCAAGGCCAATGCCGACATGGATCTGGCCATCGACGCCCTGTTGCAGGCGCGCAACCTCGACCGCATCATCCTGCTCACCGGCGACGGCGATTTCCTCCGCCTGGTGGTCGCCCTGCAGAACATGGGCTGCCGGGTGGAGGTGATCGGCTTTCACAATGTCAGCAAGGAGTTGCGCGAGGGCGCCGACTCGTACATCTCCGGCTTCCTGGTGCCCGGCCTCATGCCCATCGCCGGCGCCCAGGGCGAGGGCGCGGACCGGTGGCAGCGCGGCACGGTGGCCAATTACAACCCGGACCGGGGCTTCGGCTTCTTCCGCTACTACCGGCTGGTGGACAACGCCCTCCGCGCGGAGACGGTGTTCTTCCACCTGTCCAAATCCACCCTGCCCTCGGATCACTTCTTCCAGGAACCCCACCGCATCTACGAGTTCCGCGTGGTCGAGAACCCGGCCAACAGCAACCGCTCCGAGGCCTGGGACATCCGCCTGCTCAAGGAGGGGTAAAAACCGCCATGACAGCCACGAACATCCTGCTGGCCGGGGACATCGGCGCGACCAAGACCTCGCTTGGTCTCTACGACCAGTCCGGCCGGCCACTGGGCCAGGGGACCGTGCAGAACGGTGCCTACCGGAACTTCGACGACCTGCTGGCCGGGTTTCTTGCCCGGCAGCGGGTGGTTCCGTCCTGCGCCTGTATCGGCGTGGCCGGGCCGGTGATCGACCAGGCAGTCACCCTGACCAACCTTGCCTGGTCGCTCGATGCCGGCCAATTGGCGTCCAGCGGCATCGTTTTCGGCAGGTCTGGCTGATCAACGACCTGGTGGCCACGGCCCTGGGCGCAACCCTGCTCGCGCCGGCCGATCTGCATCCGCTCAACCCCGGCACACCCCGGCCGGGTGCGGTCAGGGCGGTGCTCGCGCCGGGTACCGGCCTGGGCGAGGCCTTCCTCGTGCCCGGTGCGGGCGGCGACGAGCCCCTGCCCACCGAGGGCGGGCACGCCAGTTTTGCCCCGCGCAACAGGGAGCAGATCGACCTGCTCGCCCATCTGCTCGACCACCAGGGGCATGTGGCGGTGGAGCAGGTCTGTTCCGGCCTGGCCATCCCCACCCTGTTCGACTTCATGGCCCGCCGCTGCCCGCCGCCCGCCTGGCTGGAGGCGGAACTGGCCGCGGCCGGGGACCGCACGCCGGTGATCGCCCGCGCCGCCCTCCAGGCCCTGGACGGCGGCCCGGCCTGCGAGACCGCGGTGCGCACCCTGCGGCTGTTTGCCGACATCCTCGCCGACGAGGCCGCCAACCTGGTGCTCAAGACCCTGGCCTTCGGCGGACTGTTCATCGGCGGCGGCCTGGCGCCGCGGCTGTTGCCCTTTCTCCGCTCCGATGCCTTCATGGCCGTGTTCGCCCGGGGGACCTACCGGGAGTTGCTCGCAACCCTGCCCGTGCAGGTGATCCTCAACCCGCAGACCGCCCTGCTCGGCGCGGCGGCCTACGGCCGCAGCCGGTGCCGGGGATGACCAGCGGCTGTCCCCACCGGCCTCATCCGTCCTGCTGACCGACATGGTTGCCGACACGCCCCCATCCCGGACCTCCATCGAGCGGTCCGCCCTGTTCGTGGCCACCCTGACCTCGTTCATGGGGCCGTTCATGATCTCGGCGGTGAACGTCGCCCTGCCGTCCATCCAGGCGGACCTCGGCCTGGACGCGGTCCAACTGAGCTGGGTGGCCACCGCCTACCTGGTGGCCGTGGCCGTGGGGTTGATCCCGGCCGGCCGGATCGCCGACATCCACGGCCGCAAGCGGGTGTTCACCACCGGCCTGGTGGTCTACACCCTGAGCGCCCTGGCCGCGGCCTTTGTCACCACCGGCTTTGCCCTGATCGCGCTGCGGGCGGTGCAGGGGCTGGGGGTGAGCCTGTTCACCACCACCGGCATGGCCATTCTCACCTCCATCTTTCCGCCCGAACGGCGCGGCCGGGCGCTGGGCATCTACGTGGCGGCGGTGTACGTGGGGCTGTCGGTCGGTCCCTTTGTCGGCGGCCAGCTGACCCACCTGTTCGGCTGGCGCTCCATCTTCCTGGTCATGGGTCCGCTCGGTGCCGGTTCCATCGCCGTGACCCTGCTCTTTCTCAAGGGCGAGTGGGCCGAGGCCCGCGGGCAGCGGTTTGACCTCGGCGGTACGCTCGTCTACGCCGTGTCCATGATCGCCCTGGCCTGCGGCGCCTCGATCCTGCCGTCCGTGGCCGGTGCGGTCCTGCTTGCCGCCTCCCTGCTCGGCTTCGGTCTGTTTTTCCGCCTGCAGATCCGCTCGCCCCATCCGGTGTTCGAGGTCTCCCTGCTCGTCGAAAACCGGGTCTTCGCCTTTTCCTGCCTGGCGGCCCTGCTCAACTATTCGGCCACCTTCGGCACCACCTTTCTCATGAGCCTCTACCTGCAGTACATCCAGGGACTGCCGCCGCAGACCGCGGGCCTCGTGCTCATGGCCCAGCCGGTGATGATGGCCCTGTTCTCGCCGGTCGCCGGCCGGTTGTCGGATCGGATCGAGCCGCGGTTGCTGGCCTCGACCGGGATGGGCATCATCGTTGTCGGCATGGTCGTGTTCACCCGGGTGTCCACTGACACCCCGCTTGGCTGGATCGTTGCCAATCTGGTGCTGCTCGGCTTCGGCTTTGCCCTGTTCTCCTCGCCGAACATGAGCGCCATCATGGGCTCGGTGGCGAAGCACCAGTATGGACTGGCCTCGGGGACGGCGGCCACCATGCGGCTGCTCGGCCAGATGATGAGCATGGCCACGGCCACCGTGGTGCTGGCCCTCCTGGTCGGCCGGGAGGCGATCGAGCCCCACAATTACGATCGGTTCCTGCTCAGCGTGCGCACCGCGTTCACCATTTCGGCCCTGCTCTGCACGGCCGGGGTCTTTTTCTCCCTGTTCCGAGGACGGCTCAGACAATGAGCGAGCATGTGCGTCCCGAACCCGGGGACAAGGGGAGCGAGGGAATGGACAAGGTCGACTGGAAGCCGGGCACGATGATCTATCCGCTGCCGGCGGTGATGGTCAGCCTGGGGGCGACGCCCGGACGAGTACAACATCATCACCGTTGCCTGGACCGGCACCCTGTGCACCGACCCGCCGCTCTGCTACATCTCGGTGCGGCCGGAGCGCCACTCGCACGCCATCCTCAGCCGCACCGGCGAGTTTGTCATCAACCTGACCACCGTGCCGCTGGCCACGGCCACCGACTGGTGCGGGGTTCGTTCGGGAAGAAAATACAGGAAGTTCGAAGAGATGGGGCTCACTCCGGGGCCGGCTGCCAAGGTCAATGCGCCGCTCATCGTCGAGGCGCCAATCAACATCGAGTGCCGCGTGCGCGAGGTGCACCCCCTGGGCAGCCATGACATGTTCCTGGCCGAGGTGGTCAACGTCAGGGCCGACGCCCAATACCTCGACCCGCGCACCGGCGCCTTCGATCTGAGCCGGGCCGAGCCGTTGGTCTACGCCCACGGCCAGTACTACGCCCTGGGCCGGCGGATCGGCAAATTCGGTTTCTCGGTGGAACGCAGGCGGAAGAAGCGACCGCCGACGGCCGCGGGCAGGGTGAGGAAAAAAAGGTGAAGACAAGGGGGCGCCTGAGGGTTGCCCCCTTTTTGTTGGTGGACTGCGGCCGACCCGCTCAGGGGGTCTGGGTGGGGCAGAGTTGTTTTTTCGAATCCGCCGAGGTGGTCAGGCAGGTGAGCACCGTTTCCTGCACCTCTGCGCTCAGGTTGCCGCGCTCCCCCATGATCCTGACCGTGGTCTGCCAGTCGGCGCCCGGGGTGTCCAGTTTGGCGCAGATCCGGGCGGTGTCGTGGCAGGTGGTGCAGTTGGTCTGAATGGCCCCGGCGCAGGCGTCGTCGCTGGTCTCCTTGCCGATACTCAAGGAGGCGAGGGCCAGGGTGATCAGGGCCAGGACAGTGGGGAAAAGGACCTTGTGCATGATGTCGTGCTCCGTGCTGAGGGGTTGGGGGAAGGCTCATCGACCGACGACGGCCGACGGGCACCGACTGTGCGCAAAGGTACCACGACCGGGCGTGCAGGGCAAAAAGAAATCCTCTTTATAACCGTAACTCAGCAGGTTGGACCAGGCCGTCCCGGCTCCTCGGGTGGTGTCCGGACGAAACGGACAGACCCGGACAGCAAGGGACGTCCTCCCCTGTCCACCGGGGAGGACGTCCTTGTCCATCGTGCTGTTTGCATGCAGTCGTAAGCTGCCGTCACCCGCACCTGCTGTTCGGTCTACCAGTGCCGGTAGGATCGGCCGTACGGATAGTGGTGCGGCGGCGGCGGAGCGTGACGGTAGTACGGCCGCGGGTGCCAGTACCGCGGCGGGGGCGGCGGTCCCCAGGACCGGTAGTGCCGCGGCGGCGGCGGAGGTCCCCAGGACCGGTAATGGTGCGGCGGCGGCGGTCCGTAGGCGTGCCGGGGGTAGTTGTCAAAATGGACGAATAACCCGCCGAGATCGGCGCCCACAAAGATGTTGTCCCGCGCTTCGGCCGGCCGGGGCTGTCCGGCCAGGACTGTCAGCAGGAGCGCGACGAGCGCGCACAATGTCAGTGTCCGTGTTTTCATGATCGTTCTCCCTGTGCTTTCCTGTGATGGGTCTGCAACTGTTGTATGCCTGCGCCCCTGGTTGCTGGCCGCCGGTTGCCGGATCGATCGCCGGTCAGCGACCTGGTTGGCGGACTGCACTGCGGTATCCGGCGCTCCCTGTCGATCGACACGACTGCGCGGCCCGGGTGGTCCGCCGGAGTTGCCGGGGTGACCGGCAAGGTCGCAGACGGGTCTGGTCCCTGCCACTGTTCCATTCATGGTTGTCCTCTTCGTGTGAAGGTTGACGTGGACGGTTGCTGCCGTCCTTTTGCCCGCACTGTAGGCCGGTTTTCCGACCACGTCAGTGGACATCGGGCCATTTGCCACCCGACATGGGGTCATGTCGGGTCCATGTCGGGTCAGCCAACCCTTTCAATTGAGAGGGTTTTTTAAAAAAAGAGACCTCTCCGGGGGATGGCCGGGCATTGCGCCGATGCAGTGGCGAAGAAAAGAAAGACAGGCCGGACAGGATGGGGTATTTTTGAGCGCATTGGCGGCGGCCACGCGAAAATGGCGACGGTCCCGCCCTGGTGGCATCAGGTGCAGGCAGGGATGAATACGAGCAACAGCGTCGATATCAACGGCAACAAAATCCGTCTCCTTCGGGAGCAGAAGGAGTTGACCCAACTGTATCTGGCGACCGTGGTCGGTGTGACCACGGACACCATTTCCCGCTGGGAGAACCGGCGCTATCCGAGCATCAAGCCGGAGAACGCCAGGAAACTGGCCGAGGCGCTCGGCGTGCCGCTCGAGGAATTGCTCGACGACGCACCGGAATCCGCCGGAGCGACCGCGGAGACGGAGGAGTCGCCGGTGCTCCCGGACAAACCGTCGACCGGGGCACCGGCGATGCCGCTGCGCCAGCGCCTGTTGGGGAGTCGCCGGCAGGTGCTGGCCGCCGGCCTGGTTGGCGCGCTCGCGGTTGCGGCCGCCATTCTCCTCCTCGCCGGCACCGGCGCCGCTGTCCGCGCCGAGCGCGTCCTGCCGCCGCACACCGCGCCCGGGGCGCCTTTTCCGGTGGTCATCCGGCTGACCGGCGAGGTCGACGCGCCCAACACGGTGCTCGTCCGGGACGAACTCACCGGCGACGCCGAGGCCACCGGCCCGGCAATCGACGGCGAGGCCAAGCAGTTCGGTAAAAACCCGCGTTGGATCGGTCACCTGCGGCGCGGTCGGGCGGTCTTTCCCTACCTTGTGCAGCCCGGGAAAAAACTCGGCCCGGACGATGAAATCCGTTTCAGCGGCGACATCATCGCCGGCGAGGGCCAGACAAAGGGTGACAGCATCGACGGGGCGAGTCGCATCCGCCTGGCGCCGTACCACTGGGCCGACACCGACAAGGATTACGTGATCAGCGACAGCGAGATCCGCAAGGCCTACGCCACCTATTCGGTACCCGGCGAGAGCCTGGTAAATTTTGCGCAACTCGAGGAACTGTGGGTGGCCGGCAGGTACACCTGGAACAGGAAAACCCGGACGTTTGCCGCCGGCGCCCAGTGACCGGCGGGCCGGACCGGACCCGGCCGCGCCCGCTGCGGCGGATGATTGACGAACCACGTGGAACAAAGGAGAGGGGGATATGTACATCGGCACCATCATGCACACCGATCTGGTCACCGTACCGCCCGACACGACCCTGGTTGAGGCCCGCGAACTGATCGAGAGCAAGGGGATCGACCACCTGCTGGTGGTCAACCGCAAGGGCCGCCTGGTCGGCATCGTCTCCGGACGCGACCTCTCGCAGAACTGGGCCTCGCCGGCCACGGCGCTGAGCGCCCATGAATTGAACTACCTGCTGGACAAGGTGCAGGTGCAGATGATCATGGTCAAGACCGTGGTCACGGTGGCGCCGGACACCACCATCGAGCGGGCCGCCTACATCATGCAGACCCATAACATCAGCAGCCTGCCGGTGATGGCGGACGACGAACTGGTGGGCATCGTCACCAGCACCGATGTCATGGCGGTGCTGCTCCAGGCCATCGGCATGAGCGACGACAGCGTCCGCCTGGGCGTGCTCGTCGATGACGCCATCGGCCGCCTGGCCGATGTCACCTCCCTGTTCAAGGAGGCGCAGATCAACCTGCAGAGCTTCTTCTGCTGGCCGGACAGCCGCTATCCGGACATCTCCCACCTGGTCATGCGCGTCGCCCCGGCGGACGGCGAACGGGCCATCGCCGCCCTGGAAGCCCACGGCTTCCGCGTCCTGACCCGCTACGAAAAAGACCTCCGCCCCTTCCTGCCCGCAGCCCGGTCCGTCTAGACCCGACCCCGTCCCGCTCAGGCGGCTGCGGCCCGGAACCCGGAGTCGTCCAGCCGCTTGAGATCTCCGGTCATCTCCATCAATTCCTTTTCCAAGAGGGTCTCCTTTTCCAGGAGGGTGCGGGCGCAGCGCTCGAGCACCTCCCGGTTCGTGGCCATGATCCCCATGGACAGGGCAAAGGTCTCGTCGATGATCGAGCGCACCGCGGCGTCGATCTGCTGCGCCGTGCGGTCGCTGACCAGGCAGCCGTTGACCCCGTGGCCGTTCGGGTTGAGGAAGTTCTGCTGTTTCTCCTCGTAGACGACAAAGCCGATGTCCGGGTCCATGCCGTAGCGGGTGACCATGTTGCGGGCGATGTCCGTGGCCCGGGCGATGTCGTCCGCGGCGCCGGTGGACAGGTGGTTGAAGATCAGCTTTTCCGCGGCCCGGCCGCCGAGCAGCACGGCGATCTTGTGCTCCAGTTCCTCCTTGGTCATGAGGAAGCGGTCCTCGGTGGGCCGCTGCATGGTGTAGCCCAGGGCGCCGATGCCGCGCGGGATGATCGAGATCTTGTGCACCGGGTCGCTGCCTGGCAGGGCCAGGGCCACCAGGGCGTGGCCGACCTCGTGGTAGGCGACCACCTGCCGTTCCTTGGGGTTGAGCAGCCGGTTCTTCTTCTCCAGGCCGGCGATGATCCGCTCGATCGCCTGGGTGAAGTCCTCCATGGCCACTTCGTCCGCCTGGCGGCGGGTGGCGAGCAGGGCCGCCTCGTTCACCAGGTTGGCCAGGTCGGCCCCGGAAAAGCCGGTGGTCAGGTCGGCCACCTGGCTCGGGTCCACGTCCGGACCCAGCTCGACCTTTTTCATGTGCACCTTGAGGATGGCGATGCGGCCGATCTTGTCGGGCCGGTCCACCAGCACCTGGCGGTCGAAGCGACCGGCGCGCAGCAGGGCCGGGTCGAGGATCTCCGGCCGGTTGGTGGCCGCGAGCAGCACCAGGCCGCTGCTCGGGTCGAAGCCGTCCAGTTCCACCAGGAGTTGGTTGAGGGTCTGTTCGCGTTCGTCGTTGCCGCCCATGCCGGTGGCGGCGCGGGCCCGGCCGAGCGCGTCCAGTTCGTCGATGAAGATGATCGCCGGCGCCGACTTGCGCGCCTGCTCGAACAGGTCGCGCACCCGGGCGGCACCCACGCCCACGAACATCTCGACGAATTCCGAGCCGCTGATCGAGAAGAAGGGCACGCCCGCCTCGCCGGCCACGGCCCGCGCCAGCAGGGTCTTGCCGGTGCCCGGCGGGCCCACCAGGAGAATGCCCTTGGGCATGCGCGCGCCGAGCTTGCCGTAGTCGTTCGGGGCCTTGAGGAAGTCGACGATCTCCTGCAGCTCGGCCTTGCTCTCGTCGACCCCGGCCACGTCCTCGAAGGTGACCCCGGTCTGCCGTTCCACGTAGACCTTGGCCTTGGACTTGCCGATGTTCATGAAGCCGCCGCCCATCCCCTGCTTCTCGGTGATCTTCTTCATGAGGAAAAACCAGATGCCGACGAACACCAGCGCCGGGAGGATCCAGGAGAGCAGGGTGGAGAAAAACTTGCTCTCGTACACCTGGGTGAAGGGTACGTTGTATTGGGTGAGCTGTTCGGCCAGTTTCGGGTCGACCCGGTTGGCGACGACAATGGTCTTGCCGTTGGCGTCCGGCTGTTTGAGTTCGCCGGAGATGAAGTGTTCGCGGATGGTCAGCTCGGCCACCTTGCCCTGCTGGAGCAGCTGCTCCAGTTCGCTGTAGGGCACCGGCTCGACCGTCTGCTGCTGCACCCAGAGTTCGTGGATGAGAAGGATGCCGAAGGCGGCGAAGATCGCGAAGATGATGTTGTAGCGGGTCTTGTCCATGGGGTGCGCCGTGTGGGGGAAAAGGGGGCTATCCTGCCGTTGCTTTTTGGGAAAGTACCCCTTCGCCGGGGCGGAGGCGAGGAAAAAAACAGCCCGCCGCGGCCGCCGGAAGCGGGCTGGCGGGTCAGTCGAGGCGGCGGTTGATGTGGTGCAGGGTCGCTTCCCTGATGATCGCCACCAGCCGCGAATCCGCGGCGTAGGCCTCGCGGGTGAAGGCCTGCTGGAAGGCGGGCAGGCTGTCGAGCAGCAGGGTGTGGAACTCTTCCGGTCGATCGGGGTGGACCTGGCCGGGCTGCAGCGGCATGACCGCCGAGACCTGCACGGAGATCTCGCCGTCCAGCCGGCGGAAGGCGGTGACCAGGGTGCAACGGCCCTTGCGGGTGCGGGTGCGTCCCTCCTGGTAGGTTTCGGCGCGGCGGACGAATTCGTGCACAAGCGGCGTCAGCGCCGTTTCCGGGCCGGGGAACAGCTGCCCCCGGGCGAACACGCTGGCCAGCACCAGGCGCAGTTCGTCCGTGTCGACCTGGGCCAGGTGCTCCCGGGCAAAGGTGAACACCTCCTCGGTTTCCGCCAGGATGGCGGTCTGTTCCTCGCCGACCAGGTAGATGTATCGCTGTGCGGGTTTGTTCTTGGCCACTGGGAACCTCCCTGGTTATGGAAAGGGGGAATGGGGCGAGAGGGACCGGCCGCTCAGGCGTCCGCCCGGTCGCGCAGGGCGATGGCCACCATGCTCAGCACGAACCAGCCGCAGGCGACCAGCACAATGGTGGCGCCGGTGGCGGTGGACGCCCAGTCCTGGGCGGAGACGAGCAGGCCGACCACCGCCGAACTGACGCTGATCACCAGTGCCCACCAGAACATGCGGCCGGCCGAGCGGGCCAGGTTGCGCGCGGCCGCCGCCGGCACGATGAGCAGCGCGGTCACCAGCAGCACGCCCACCGCCTGCACCGAGAACATGACGATCAGGGACAGGAGGCCGGCGAACAGGTACTGGTGCACCGCCACCCGCACCCGGTGGGCCTGCGCCAAGGTGGGGTTGATGCCGATGTAGAGCAGGTGATTGTAACTGCGCGCCTGGAAGGTCATGAGCGCCACCAGCAGTGCAGCCAGACAGAGAATCTGGGCGTCCGAGATGGTGAGGATGTCGCCGTAGAGGAAGCGCTGCAGGTCGCGGGCGAGCGAACGGTCCCGGCTGACAATGGCCAGGCCGAAGGCGACCATGGCCGAGAAGAACACGCCGATGACCGTGTCGCTCGACAGGCGTGAGTGACGCAGCAGGATCATGATCCCCAGGCCGACCAGCAGGCCGAACAGCGGCATGGTCCAGTCCGGGTTCACGGCGAAGATGAGCCCCAGGGCCACGCCGGCGAAGGCCGAGTGGCTGATCGCGTCGGAGAAGAAGGCCATGCGGAAATTGACCACCTGGACGCCCATCACCGCGGTCATCGGCGCCAGCAGCAGCAGCCCGACCAGGGCCTGCTGCATGAAGCGCACCTGCATGCACTCGAACGGCAGGACCTGGGCGACGAGCGCGTAGAGGGGGGCGAGCAGTTCAACCATCCTGGTTCCCCTGGCAGCAGGGTGCGGTGCAGGCGGTGCGGTTGTCGGGCATGGAGCGCGAGTTGACCAGGCCCATGTGCACGCCGAAGATGGCGGTCAGGTTCTCGGGGGTGAGGGTCTGCCGGGGCGGGCCCTCGGCGGCCACCTTGCGGTTCAGGCAGATCACGTGGTCGGCGTGGTGGGTGACCGTGGCCAGGTCATGGCTGACCATGAGCTGGGTGAACCCACGGTCACGGCGCAGGTGGTCGAGCAGCTCGCAGAAGATCAGTTCGCCCTGGAAGTCGACCCCGGCCGAGGGCTCGTCCAGGAGCAGCAGGTCCGGCTCCTGGCTGAGCGCCAGGGCGAGCAGCACCCGCTGCAGTTCGCCGCCGGAGAGGGCGCCCAGCTGCCGGCCGCTCAGGTGGGCGGCATTGACCATGGCCAGGTAGACTTGGGCGCGGCGGCGCAGGTCGGCGCGGACACCGAACCAGAACGGCTTTTTCTGAAAGCCCATGGCCAGGAACTCGTCCACGGTGAGCGGCATGCCCCGGTCGAAGGTGAGCCGCTGCGGCACGTAGCCGATGCGCGGCGCGGTCGCCCCGTTGTCCCAGAGGATGCGGCCGCGGTAGCTGATCTCGCCGAGCAGGGCGAGCAGCAGGGTGGTTTTGCCGGCTCCGTTGGGACCGATGATGGCCGTGCAGCTGCCCCGCGGCACGGTGGCGGTGATGCCCTCGAGCAGGCTGACGCCGTCGCGGACTACGCTCACCCCCTCGAAACGGACCGCGATGTTCCGATCGGGCACGCGTTCAGCGGTGGCCAAGGGTCCGCTCCAGGGTGGCGAGGTTGGCGCGCATGGCCTGCTCGTAGTAGTCGGCCGGCGGCTGCTCCGGGCCGGTGGCCACCGGGTCCAGGGTGGTCGCGGGGATGCTCGCCTCAGCCGCGATGGTCCGACCGATGGCCGCCGGGTACTGGGGCTCGGTGAACAGCCCGCCGGCCCGGCGCTCGCCGATGGTGCGGACAATGGCGAGCATCTCCGCAGCCGACGGCTCCTGGCCGGCATGCGCCTGGATGACGGCGACGATCGAGAGGCCCATGTCGCGAGCCAGGTAATCGAAGACCCCGTGCTGGGTGACGATCCTGGTGTTGGCCAGCCGACCGGCCAGGGCCGAAAAGTCGTCGGCCAACCGGTCGAGCCGCTCACCCCAGGCGCGGGCGTTGGCCTGGTAGACGGACGCACCTTCCGGGTCGACGGCGGTCAGTTCGCGGGCGATGGTGGCAATGAGCCGGGCGGCCTGGCGCGGGCTGGCGAACAGGTGGGGGTTGACGGCCTGCGCGGCCCTGCCGTGGTCGTGATCGTGGCCGTCCGCCCCGGGCGGGGTGACGGTCGCGGTCAGGGGGAGCAGGTCCCCGATGCCCGCAGAACTGTCGACCACCCGCAGGGCCGGGTTGGCCCTGGCCAGCGGCGCCCCGAGGAACTCCTCCAGGCCGAGGCCATTGATGACGAGCACGTCCGCCGCAGCCAGCCGACGCATGTCCTGCGGAGTGAGCGCGTAGTCGTGGGGACAGCCCATCTGCGCCGGGATCAGCAGGTTCACGCGGACCCGGTCGCGGCCGGCGGCCACCCCACGGGTGAACAGGTACATGGGAAAGGTGGTGGCCAGCACCTCCAGCTGAGGGGCCACCGCGGCACCGGTCGGTTGGGGGGCGGGCAGGAGCAGGGCGAGGCAGGCGAGCAGCGGCATGCAGCCGGCGGATGATCGTGGACATGGCATTCTCCTCAAAAGGGCGTGCACCAGGGGCGGGCGGAGATCTGCGAGGCACTATACACGGGCAGGTCGGAGCGTCAATGCAAAGGAGGTCGTGGCGCCGGCCCCCGGCGCTCACCGGATGGTACTGGTCACCCCCTTGCCGGCGCGGGGCAGATGGCAGGAGGAGGTCGAAAAAAAGCCTTCGTCCGGGCCGGCCAAAAGGCGCCAGCCCTTTTCGGTCAGCAGCCTGTCGCCAGCCGCCATTGCCGCTTCGAACACGAAAAAGCTGAGCACATCGTCTTT
Organism: uncultured delta proteobacterium; assembly: GCA_963754825.1. Taxonomy (GTDB): domain Bacteria; phylum Desulfobacterota; class Desulfobulbia; order Desulfobulbales; family Desulfobulbaceae; genus Desulfobulbus. The sequence goes on from CAVWHP010000004.1 coordinate 38,084, forward strand.
TTTGACGGTGGTCCGGTCACTGAAGGGGATGAGGGTCCCGTTCCTGCGGATCGCCACCGGCAGCAGGCCAGGGGGCGTATCTGTGCCAAGGGGCCAGGTTCCGGGCGCATCGGCAGGGGGCGCGACCGCGCACTGCCGGAACTGCAGGCGAACCTGTTTGTCGGCCAGGCGGCGGTTCCACAACTCCACGTCCACCGCCCGGGCGAAGAGCATGGCCGCGCCGTGCTGTTGGAGCATCTCGGATTTCAGGGGTTCCTCCAGGGGGCTGCAGGGCGGCGTACAGTTCGATCTCCTTCACCTCCTCCCTGACCTTCTGGAGGAACAGGAAGTTGACCTCGTCGTTGGCGGTCAGCGCCAGCGCGCCCCGGCGGATGTCGATTTCCGACCGCAGGAGCATCCGTGTGTGCAGCCCGCTGCCGTACAGCACTCGGGTGCAATCCGCCTCGGCGGCGCGACAATGATCGGCATTGGTGTCGATGTAGACCACCTCCTGGCCGTCCTCCCTGAGCAGTTTGCCCAGACCGCGCGCCAGCGCATTGGCCCCGAGGATCACCCAGCCCATCTGGCTGGGGCGGCGCACACCGAGCAGAGTGGCGACAAACCCGCCACTCAGGCCGGCGCTCACCACGGTGACGGCGATCACCAGGAACACCAGGGCGCGCATTTCCAGGCCCCCGGGCAGCCCCTTGTCCGCGAACGAGGCGGCGAAAAAGGAGGCCACGGCCGCGGCGACAATGCCGCGCGGGCCGATCCAGGCGATGAACAGCCGTTCCCTCCAGGCGAGAGCAGAACGCCAGGTGCCGGCGAAAACCGCTGCCGGCCGGACCAGCACCATCAGGGTGAGCACCACGAACAGCCCGCGCAGGCCGAGATCCGTGACCTGGCTGATCCTTACATCCGCGGCCAGGAGGACAAAGAGCATGCCGATCAGCAGCACGGTCAGCTCCTCCTTGAACTCGACCAGGTCGCGCAGCACATAGGTGCTGCAATTGCCGATGACCAGGCCGGCCACGGTCACGGCAACGATGCCGCTCTCCGCCACCAGGGTGTTGGTGGACTGGAACAGGGCCAGGATGATGGCCAGCACGAACACCTTTTCCGTACCCTCGGGTATGGAGCGGCGCACCCGGAACAGGGCGATGAGCACCAGGGCCGTGGCCCCGCCGGCGAGGGCGCCGAAGCCGAGGCGGGAGACCACGTGCCAGCCCCACATCATCGGGCTGGCGTGGGTCGGGCTGAGGGCCGCTTCCAGGGCGACCATGGCCACCACCGCGCCCACCGCGTCGATCAGCACCCCTTCGGCCTCGAGCACGGTGGCCACCGAGCGCTTGACCTTCAGCCGTTTCAGCAGCGGCTGGATCACGGTGGGGCCGGTGACCATGACGAGGGTGCCGAACAGGATGGCGTTGCGCCACGGCCAGGCCATGATCAGGTGGGTGGCCGCGGCGGCGCCGGCCGCGGTGACGAGACCGCCGAATACGATCAACCGGCGGATCGAATCCTGCGCATGTCTGAGCCGGCTCATTTTCAGGTTCATGCCGCCTTCGAAGAGAATGACCGCCACCGCGAACCCGGTGAGTATGTGCAGCGCCGGGCCCAGGGCGTCGGGGCGGATCACGCCCAGACCGTCGGGACCGAAGAACACGCCCACGGCCAGCAGCAGGACGATGCCCGGGACGCGGAGATGATGGCCGACGGCCTGGGCGATCATGCCCATGGCCATGGCCAGGGCGATGGTCAGGCCGGGGTGGTCAAACGGGCTGGTTGCCATGGGGTACTCTCCTGTTGACGGCGACGGGCGGGCCGGGCGCGCCCAGGATCTCTGTCGTTGACGGCAGGTTCCCGGGTGGGTACTGCAAAAAGACACAGAGCGCGGCCCGTGCCGCAGAGTTGATTTCTCCCCTCCGTCTGAGGTGTGCGGCCATGCGTATGATCCCGGTGTTCTGCCTGCTGTTGGCCCTGGTGTGCGGCTGTTCTTCGGGGAATGACCCCTTTGTCGAGGATCCGGCCGGCCTGCTCGACGCCCCGGCCCGGGAGCGGTTGGCCGGCTACCACGCGGTGCTGCTGCGCGACCTGGACATCCACTTCAAGGCGGTGTTCCTTGCCGGGAGGAGCGGGGACATCGACCGCACCGCGGTGGAACTGTTCGACCGCTACCGGCTGGGGATGCAGACCAAGGCCGCCCGGGGCGTGCTGCTGGTCGTCGACCCGGTGGGGCAACAGGTGCGCCTGGAGATCGGCTACGATCTCGAAGGGCTGTTCCCCGACGGTTTTGTCGGCCGGGTGGAGGAGGAGCAGATGGCGCCGTTCTTCGCTGCCGGCAGGATCGGTGCGGGCGTGGCGGCCACGGTGGAGCTGCTCGTGGCCCGGGCCCTGGAGGCCGGGGCCACGGAGCCGGCCGGGACCGGGGCTCCGGGTGGGATCGGCGGCCGCTGGTCGGGCGGCGGCGGCGCCACCACGGCGATCCGTCCGGCGCCGTCAGCAAAACCCGAGCGGGCGCCGGTCGATCGGCAACGCTTCGCCGCCGGTGCCGATCCCCTGGCCACCCTGCACGGGTATCTGCAGGTGCTCACCGGCCGGGTCAAGGACCCGGACCTGGCCTTGTACACCCCCGAATCGCGCCGGTTTTTCCGCGGCTGGCTGGTCACCGACGCCCAGCAGGCGCACGAGTTCCGGCAGTTGTCGGCCGTCCTGCCCCGGGCCCGGGTGTTCGTCTCCGGGGACCGGGCGGTGGTCCGTTTTCCGGTGGCCGATCGCCAGGCCGCGCCCTACCTGCTGGAGCGGCAGGAGGCGGGCTGGATGCTCGATTTCGCCGGCATGCACCGCTGGATCGGCTTCAACCACAAAAACCAGTGGCATTGCAACGCACTGGACCACCCCTACATGTTTGCCTTCGCTGACCTGCGCTTCGACCGCCACGGGTTTCCCCACCAGGCGGGTCCCGAACCGGCGCAGCCCTGAGCGGTCAGTACAGCTTGCGCTTGCCGAAGGTGGAACCGATCACGTTGAAGGTGTTCTCGACGATGAACATGGCGTCGGCATCGATGGTGAACACGACCTCCTCCAGCCGTTTGAGCTGGACGTTGTTGGTGATGGTCATGAGCATGTTGCGATCCTTGCCCGAGTAGGCGCCCTCGGCCTTGATGATGGTGGCGCCGCGTTTGAGGTCTTTGAGGATGACTTTGGCGATGTCCTGGTATTTTTCACTGATGATGTACACGACCTTGCGCTGGCTGAAGATCGAGAGGGTGTAGTCCACCATGGTCGAGGAGATGAACACCAGGATCATCGAGGCGATCACCAGGTCCGTGTTCATCTGCAACAGGCTGTAGGCGAACAGCACCAGGTTGAACAGGAAGAAGAAGCGGCCGATGCCCAGGTTGTACTTCTGGTAGAGGATGACCGCGATGATGTCCAGGCCGCCGCCCGAACCGAGCGAACGGAGGATGACGCCGCTGCCCGCGCCGCAGATGACACCGCCGGCAATGGCGGCGTACAGTTGGTTTTCGATGTGGATGTGCAGGTCGATGAGTTCGTAGCCGACCGTGGTCACCAGCATGGCGTAGAGGCTGTAGAGCAGAAAACGGCGGCTGACCAGGACCCAGCCGAGGATGAACAGCGGCACGTTGAGGAGAAAGTACCAGATGCCGGCGCTCAGCCACTGGGTCTGGTAGAAGGCAAGCAGGCTGATGCCGAAGATGCCGCCGGTGATGAACTGGTGATGGAGGACGATGGCCTTGCTGCCCAGGGCGAAGAGCAGCGCACCGGAGGTGATGAGAAACAGGTTCCACGCCGGCGAGTAGGCGAAATCCTTGAAATTGAACTGCATGCAGGTTTTCCTGGCTGGGGAGCACGAACGCGGCTGACGACGAGCGCCCTGGCAGGCGGGTCGAAGTCGGCGGTCCGGTACCTCCGGTTCATCGGGAGCGGACAGGGACACGGCCTCGCCACGGGGGGCGGGGTCGGTGGTGGAACGGGGGGCAGGAGTGGCCGGGGCCGTCGATGCGCTGGTGCGGTCCGCACCCTGTCAACGGGACGCAAGGTGTTGCGAAATCGGACATAGTGTACACATCCTGACGGCGAATGCAACGGCAGGGGCCGGGTGGCTTTCCTTCCCGGCAACCGGTGTTGTCGAGTAACATATTGGACATGTTTATTGATATTCTTCGGGTTGAAAAAGGTGCGGGCCGCCGGCACCATTATCAGGGCGAACCGTACACTCCGGCAGCCGGTGAGCACCGGCTGGACCGGCCCCTGTCCGCACGTCAATCCGCCTTGCCTTGCCTCTGCTTCCGCCTTACCGTCACCGGTAGAATCAGCGCTGCCGGCTGCCACGCTGTGCCGCTCCACCCTCGCTCAATCCTCTGCCATGGGAGAAGCCCCTGTGTCCCGATCGATCCTCCCCCTGCTTGTCCTGCTCGTCCTTGCCTGCGCGGCCCCGGTGCTGGCCGGGCCGACCGTGCTGTTTCTCGGCGATTCGCTCACCGCCGGCCTGGGTGTGGAGCCGGAGGAGGCCTATCCCCACCTGCTCGGCACCAGGCTCGCCGGTGACGGCCTGGCCGATGTGCGGGTGATCAACGGCGGCATCAGCGGTTCCACCTCGGCCAGCGCCCCGGCACGGCTGCGCTGGTACGCCCGGGTCAAGCCGGATGTGCTGTTCCTCGCCCTGGGCGCCAACGACGGCTTGCGCGGCCTGAACGTGGCCGAACTGGCGAAGAACCTCGAAGAGGTGGTCGTCGAGGCACAGCGCCAGGGCATGCGCGTGCTGCTCGCCGGCATGGAATTGCCGCCGAACTACGGCGACGTGTACACCGCCGAGTTCCGCAAGGTGTACCGCGACCTGGCCGACCGCCACGGTCTGCCGCTGTTGCCCTTCCTGCTCGAGGGGGTCGGCGGGGTGGCGGAACTGAACCAGGCGGACGCCATCCACCCGAACGCCGAAGGCCACCGGCGCATCGCCGCCCACGTCTACCCCTTCCTGCGCGACCAGCTGCGCGCCGCCGCCCCGGTGCAGCCATGAGCGCGCCGCCGGTCAGGGAGGAGGGTGTACTCCTCCAGGTGGAGAACCTGGGCAAAAGCTATGCCCAGCCCGACGGCGAACCGCTGGTGGTGCTGAACGGGGCCTTCCTGTCGCTTGCGGCCGGTGAGACCCTGGCCATCACCGGCCAGTCGGGCAGCGGCAAATCCACCCTGATGGCCCTGCTCGCCGGGCTCGACCGGCCGGACAGCGGCCGCATCCTGGTGGCCGGCCGGGATCTGGTGGGGATGGCCGAGGCCGAGCTGACCCGCTTCCGGGCCGGCCACATCGGCATCGTCTTCCAGCAGTTTCACCTCATGCCGCACCTCAGCGCCGAGGAGAACGTCAGCCTGCCGCTGGAACTGCTCGGCCGGCCCTGTCTGCCCGAGGCCATCGACGCCCTGCTCGACCGGGTCGGTCTGGGCTCCCGCCGCCGCCATCTGCCCGGCCAGCTGAGCGGCGGCGAGTGCCAGCGGGTGGCCATCGCCCGCGCCCTGGCGGTGGCGCCGGAACTGTTGCTCGCCGATGAGCCCACCGGCAACCTGGACGTGGCCACCGGCCGCTCGGTGGCTGATCTGCTCTTCCAACTGGCCGAGCGGGAGCGCATGACCATGATCGTGGTCACCCACAACGAGGAACTGGCCGAACGCTGCACGCGGCGGCTGCGGCTTGCCCGGGGGCAACTCCAGTGAGCCTGTGGCTGCGACTCGGCTGGCGCGAGATCGTCCGCAACCCGCGGTTCACGGCCCTGTTCGTGGTCAACCTGGCGCTCGGTCTGGCCGGCTTCCTGCTCATCACCGCCTTTGGCGGTTCGCTCGCCCGTCACCTGGACGACAACCTGCGTGAGATGCTCGGCGCGGACTTGGTGCTGCGCTCCTCCCGGCAGCTCAGCGCAGAGGAGCAAAGGCTCGGGCGCACGCTGGCCGGGCCGGGGGCGGTGCAGGCCGAACAGCTCAGCTTCTACTCCATGGTGCGCGGACCGCGGCAGGCCCGGCTGGCCCATGTGGTGGCCGTGGACGCGGCCCACCCGCTCTACGGCACACTCGACTACGCCGACGGCCTGGCGCACGCGCAGGTGATCGGCGGGCTGCAGCGTGAGCGCACGGTGCTGCTCACCCGGGAGGCGGCCCGTGCCCTCGAGGTCGAAAAGGGGGAGACCCTGACCATCGGCCAGGCGGACTACCGGGTCAGTTTTTTCCTCGAACGCGACCCGGCCGCAGAGTTCTCCGCCATCGATCTCGCGCCCAAGCTCTTCCTCGGCCTGCCCCAGGTGCGGGAGTCCGGGCTGATCCGTTTCGGCAGCCGGGTGAGCTATCAGACCCTCATCCGCCTGCCGGCGAACACGGACGCAGCCGCGGTCGCCGCCCGCCTGGAAAAAGCCCTGGCCGCGGCGGCCGGTGGTGAGACCCCGGTGCGGGTGGCCACCACCGCCGAGGTCAACCGTCGGCTCGGCCGGGTGATCGGTTTCTTCGCCGAGTTCCTCGGCCTGGCCGGCATGGTCTCGCTGTTTCTCGCCGGTCTGGCTGCGGCCCACCTGTTCCAGGAGCAGCTGCGCGCCCGCAGCAGGGAAACCGCCATCCTGCTCAGCCTGGGCGCCCGGCGCGCGGCCGCCCTCGGCCTGCACTCCGGCGTGCTCGCCGTGCTCGGTCTGGCCGCGGCCCTGCTCGCCATCCTCTTCGCCTGGCTGCTGCTGCCGCTCTTTGCCCTCCTGTTCCGCGGCCTGCTCCCCGCCGGCCTGCAGCTGGGCATCGGTCCGGCGGACGCGGTCCTGGCGGTGATAGTGGGCGTGGCCGGCAGCTTCCTGTTCTGCCTGCCGGTGAGTCTGCGCCTGGCCGCGGTGCAGCCCCTGCATCTGCTCCAGGAGACGGCCGAGCCCCCGTCCGCACAGACCACTGCCCTGCGCCTGCTGCCGCTCCTCGGCCTGCTGCCCGCGCTCGGCCTGCTCTTCCTGCTGGCCAGCCGACTGGGCGGCTCACTGCTGTCCGGCGCGGTGTTCACCGGCGGGCTCGCATTGCTCCTCGGCATCCTCTTTCTCATCGCCCGGCTGCTGCTCGCCGGCTGCCGCCCGCTGGCCGCACGGGCGGGCCTGACCCTGCGCATCGTTCTGCGCAACCTCTACCGCAACCGGCTGGCCGCGGCCTCCCTGTTCACCGCGCTCGCCGCCGCGCTGCTGCTCGTCGCCCTCATCCCCCAGGCGGAACGAGGTCTGCAGGCCGAGGTCAGCCGGCCGGAGGGCATGGAACTGCCCGACCTTTTCCTGGTGGACATCCAGCCGGAGCAGCAGCAGCCGCTTGCCGACTTCTTCCCCGACGGCGGTCCCCGCCTGTCCGACCCGGCGCCCATGGTGCGTGGGCGGATCGTGCGCATCAACGGGGTGCCGTTCGCCGACTGGCGCCAGCAGCATGTGGACAGCGAGGAGCGGGTCTTCCGGCGTACCGAGTTCAACTTCTCCAGCCGCGAACAGCTGGATGCGAGCGAGACCGTGGTGCGCGGCCGCCCGATGAGCACCGAGCCGTGGACCGGCGAGGGGATGTTCGAGATCTCCGTGGAGCAGCAGTTCAGCCAGCGGCTGGGGGTGACCATCGGCGACCGGATGGTCTTCGACATCCAGGGGATCGAACTGGAGGGGGAGGTGGTCAACCTGCGCAGGGTGCGCTGGAACAGCTTCCAGCCCAACTTCTTCCTGCTCTTTCAGCGGGGGGTGCTCGACGAGGCGCCGCGCACCTACCTGGCCTCGGTGAGCCGGGTGACGGCGGCGGACAAGGTGGAGCTGACGCGACGGCTGTCCGCCGCCTTTCCCAACCTGTCGGTGATCGACGTCAGCCGGGTGGTCGAGCAGTTCGGCGAGATTGCCGGCCGGCTGGCGGGCGCGCTCCGCTTCATGGCCGGGCTGGCCATGGTCACCGGCCTGGTGGCGGTGTTTGCCATCGCCCGCCAGGAGGCCCTGCGCCGCGAGCGGGAGATCAACCTGCTGCGCGTGCTCGGCGCCTCGGTCGGCCGGGTGCGGCTGCTCACCATGCTCGAGTTCGGCCTGGTCGGCGCGGCGGCCGGGCTGAGCGCGGTGCTGCTCAGCTACGCGGCCTCCTGGGCGGTCGCCTGGCTGCTGTTCGACCGGTTGTGGCGGTTCGACTGGCTCTCCGCCCTGCTCCTGTTCGTTGCCGCCACCCTGGTCTGCGCCGGCACCGCCCTGTTCGCCGCCGACTCGGTCCTGCGCCGCCGGCCGGTGGCCCTGCTCGGCTGAGGTTCAGCCCGCTTCCTTCGCTTGCCACCCTGATGACCGCTGCCGGCGCGAACAGCGACCGGCACCAGCGCCAGCCCTCGGCCAGCCGGGAACGGACCGAGGTCTCCTCCTGGCCCCGCACCCCGAGTTGGGCGGCCACCAGGTCGAGGTGGACGGCTGCGGCCGGCAGCAGGCGGAACAGCTGCACCCGCGCCGCTGCCCCGGTGTCCCGCCAGCACACCACCGGTGAGAGAAAGCCGCGGCCGAGGGTACAGGTGGCCGGGTCGATGGTGGTCTGCACGCGTCCGCTCGCGGCCCACCATGAGCGGTCGCCAGGAGAAGGCGAGGGCGCCGTCCTGCACCCCGAGGCGGCCGCAGGTGAGCAGCGGCAGGCCGCCCAGCCGGCAGCTGGTGAAGCAGCGGACGGGCCGGTCCGCCGCGGGCGAGGGTACCGGCCGGCCGAGCAGCCGGTGGCGGACCAGATCCTGACTGACCAGGGTGCCGAACACCACCAGCCTGAGCGCCCGCGGAAAGAGCCGCAGGGCCAGGACGACCAGGACCAGGGCGAGCAGCTGTCCGGGCAGGGTGCCCGCCAGGCCGAGCAGCAGCACGGCGATGGTGGTCTTGGCCGCGATGAGCAGGGAGTCGAGCAGCGAGGAGGGGGAGAGGAGGATGAGCACGTTGCCGGCCTGGCTGCACACCCAGATCACGGCGTAGATGGCAAGAGTGGCGCCACCGCCGAGGATGGCGCCAGGCAGTCCCGGATGCGGCCGCGGCCGGCGTCTCACCCGCCCAGGCAGCGGGCAGGAGGACCTCCGTTGCCTGCGTGCCCAGCGCCTGCAGCGCGGCAAAGTCGCCGCCACCGAAGGCGCTCGCCAGCACCGGCAGGGCGAGCAGGCCGCTCAGGTTTTTTTCGAGCAGGGTTTCCAGTGCGTCCAGCGGTGCGACGAGGAGCTTGGGCAGGGCGACCTTGCTCGAATCCTTGAGGAAGAGCAGACCAAGGAGCACGGCCGCCGACCCCCAGAAGCGGGGCGAGGCGTGCCAGGGCAGGGCGGGCCGGTCGGCCTCCGCCGCCGTGAAGTAGTGACCGGCGCCGAGCAGGACCACGCCAAGCAGCGGGCTGACCGCTACCCCGGTGGTCAGGGTCAGCTCCCGGGCGAGCCGCTCCCCCTGGCGGAGTGCGTCGCGGCAGCCCGTTGGGGTGGGCTGTCGCTGTCGTCTGCGCGGCCGCTGCCTGCGCCGGCCCGGTCAGGATGAACAGCAGCAGGACCAGGAGCACGCTCATCATCCGCGCCATCCGCTCGCCTCTCAGGCCCCGGGTTCCGTCCAGACCTGGCGGCGCACCTGCGCCTCGTCCTCGGGCCGCATCACCCGGCAGGCGAGCACGCCCTCCGGGAAGGAGCCGTAGGTGGCTTCTCTGGGCACACACAGGGTGCCGTCGTCGTCCAGCCGGACCATGGCGACCACGTCGCCGCCGTTGCCGAGGGTGAGTTCGCAGGGGATCATGCGCATGGGGTCCGCTCCCGCCGTGTGAAGGCGTGTCAGCTGGTTTTCTCGCCCTGTTCCGGGCTGATCGAGGACTGGCTCTTGAATTCCGGCATCTGGGTGGTGTGCTCGAGCAGGGACGGCGGGCCGTTGAGGGCGTCGAGGATGCCCTGGTCGCGCTGGTACAGGTCGGGCATGAACCGCACCTGACCGTTCTCGGCGTTGGCGGTCAGGTACATCAGGAAGATGGGCAGCGGCTCCTTGAGGAAGATGGTCGAGGTCTTGCCCCTGGCCAGGACCTGGTCGAACCGGGCCGCGGTGGTCGGGTTGCCGGGGTCGTTGGCGAGGAGCATCTTGCCCAGGTCGAGCGGGTTCTGCACGCGGATGCAGCCGTGGCTGAAGGCCCGCTGGGCCTTGTCGAACAGGGATTTGCTCGGCGTGTCGTGCAGGTAGACGTGGTACGGGTTGGGAAAGATGAACTTGATCAGGCCGAGCGAGTTGTCCGAACCCGCATCCTGGCGCAGGGTGTAGGGCAGACGTTTGCTCAGATACTGCCCCCAGGGGACGGTGGCCGGGTTGACCTCCTCGCCGCTCGCGGTGAGCACGCGCAGCTTCTGTTTGGCCAGATAGCCCTTTTCTGTGAGGATGCGCGGCACGGTCTCGTTCTTGAGGATGTCCGGCGGGATGGTCCAGGTTGGGTTGAGCACCAGGTAGGTGATGGCCGAGCGGAAAACCGGCGTCTGGTTGAAGGGCTCGCCGACCATCACCCGGGTCTTCCAGACCAGTCGGTTCTGGTGGTAGTACTGCAGGTTGAAGCCGGCGATATCGATGACAATGCTGGAGTCGGGCATGTCGTGCATCACCCAGCGGGCCCGCTCCAGGTTGACGCGGATCTGGCTGATGCGGCCGGATACTGGGATGTTCATCGCGGCCACGGTGGTCCTGCCGGCGATACCGTCCGCTTCGAGATGGTGGCGGGTCTGAAAGGCGCGGACCGCCGCCTCCACCGCTCCGTCGAAGAGGTCCGGGTCGGGGGTGTTGTGATTGGTCAGTTCGCCGGTGATCGCCAGCCGTGCGCGCATGGCCCGGACGCGGTCGTCCCGCATGCCCGGCTTCAGGCTCCGGCCGACCGGTACCGGCTGCCAGCCGCCGCTGCCGGCGATTTTCCGGTACCGGCTCAGCGCTTTCTTCAGGCTGGCGTAGGCCGGGTGGGCGGGCTCCAGTTCGTCCAGCGCCTTGCGTACGGTGGTACTGCGCAGCGCGCTCAGGAAGGTGTCGATGAGCGAGGGCCGGGGCGCGGACGAGTCGAGGTTGAGCCGTTCTTCGACCTCGCGCGGGTTGACCTTGCCGTGGCGCTTGTGCTGGGCGAGCAGCATGAGCGCGTCGGAGAGCAGCAGGTCGTATTCGAGCTGCTTCGCCCGGGTGGGCGCCGTTTCCAACTCGTTCGCGTAGCGGCTGATGGCCTGCAGGTGGTAGTCGTCGGGGATGAGCCCCTCCTCGGCGCTGCCGGCGATGGCGGTGAGCAGTTGGGTGATGTTGCGATGGTCAATCCACAGCGGCTGGAACTGGTTCTTGCGGTAGAGGTCGAGCAGCAGCCCGGCCGCGTAGATGGTCTCGCCGCCGATTTTCCGCTCCTCGCCGAAGTGGAGCTGCTCGAGCCGCTGCTGGACGAACAGCGGCACCGGTTCTTCCGTGGCCACAGCCGGGGTGACGAACAGCAGGAGGACAGCAAGGACAATCCATCCCGACAGGGGGACGGGGACAGCGGTGGGACGGCGTGGCACCATGATGTTCTGCGTCGAGTCTGGGCGGCGTGGGCCGCTGGGGGATGAGGTGTTGCTTTCGGGGGACAGAATAAGGGAGAGCAGGGCCGGTGACAAGCCCTAGTTGCCTCCAGATTCGGGAAAAGGGCGACTCCGCTCCGTTTTCCGCCCCGGCCTGTTCCTGTTTGACCGGGGTTCGCCGTTTGTGCTATCCTTTGCCAACTGACCAGAACCAAGGAGTTGCCATGTCCCTGTCCGCTGTCTCGCCTGTGCTCGCCTGGTTTCTCCTCGGTATCCTGCTGTTCGCCCTGGAACTGGCCCTGCCCGGCATGATCGTCTTCTTCTTCGGGGTGGGCGCTTGGTGTGCGGCCCTGGCCGTGTTCCTCCTGCCCATGTCGCTCGCCAGCCAGCTGCTGGTCTTTCTCGTCACCAGCCTGGTGGCGCTGGTGCTGCTGCGCGCCACCGTGAAGAAGGTCTTCCTCGGCCGGGTGCTCGAGGTCGACGCCATGGAGCGCTCCATTCCGCCAGGGGCCACCGGCGAGGTGATCGAGGACATCGTGCCGCCGGCGGCGGGCAAGGTCAAATATGGCGGCTCGTTCTGGCGGGCCACCGCGGACCGGTCGATCCGCGCGGGCACCGTGGTCACCATTGTCGAGAAAAACAACCTGTCAATCAAGGTCCGCACCGCGGACACGGAGGGAGAAGCCTGATGGACAACATGCTGATCGGCGTATTTTTTCTGGTCGTGTTCGTGGTTGTCGTGCTCGTCAAGACCGCGGTGGTGGTCGACCAGCAGTACGAGTACGTGGTCGAGCGGCTGGGCAAGTACCGCACCACCCTGGAGGCCGGGTTCCACATCCTCATCCCGTTTTTCGACAAGGTCGCCTACAAGCGGAGCCTCAAGGAGCAGTCCATCGACATCCCGGCCCAGACCTGCATCACCGTCGACAACGTCAGCATGGAGGTGGACGGCTGTCTCTACCTGCAGGTGGTCAATTCCCGGCTGAGTGCCTATGGCATCGAAAACTACCACTACGCGGTGGCCCAGTTGGCCCAGACCAGTCTGCGCTCGGCCATCGGCAAGATCAGCCTGGACAACACCTTCGAGGCCCGCGAGAGCCTCAACCAGCAGGTGGTCGAGGCCCTGGACGAGGCCTCGCAGAACTGGGGCGTGAAGGTGCTCCGCTACGAGATCAAGGACATCCAGCCGCCCAAGAGCGTGCTCGAAGCCATGGAGAAGCAGATGCGGGCCGAGCGTGAGAAGCGGGCCGAGATCGCCAAATCGGAAGGTGAGCGCCAGTCCACCATCAACCGGGCCGAAGGTGACCGTTCCGAGGCCATAGCCCGTTCCGAGGGCGAGAAGATGCGCCGCATCAACGAGGCCGAGGGCCAGGCCCAGGAGATCCTCAAGGTGGCCGAGGCGACCGCCGAGGGCATCCGCCGGGTGGCCGAGGCCCTGAGTTCGCCCGGCGGTCAGGATGCGGCCAACCTCGATGTGGCCAAGAAGTACCTCGACCAGTTCGGCAAACTGGCCAAGGAGAACAATACCATGATCGTGCCGGCCAACCTGGCCGATGTCTCGTCCATGGTGGCCACGGTGATGTCCACCCTGGAACACACCAGGAAAATCGAGAAGCAGATCGTCCAGTCCGCGACCTGAGCCGGGTCTGACGATGCACCAGGGCCGGGAGGCCGCTCATGTGGGATGAACGCTACGCCACCGACGAGTACCTCTACGGCACCGAAGCCAACACGTTCCTGACCTCGGTCATCGACAGCATCCCACCTGGCCGGGTGCTCTGCCTGGCCGAGGGCGAGGGCCGCAACGCGGTCTGGCTGGCCGAACAGGGGCGGTCGGTGACAGCCGTGGACGCATCCCCGGTCGGTTTGGCCAAGGCCCGGCAGTTGGCCGCCGCCCGCGGGGTGCACATCGACGCGGTGGTCGCCGATCTGGCCGACTACCCCATCCCGGCCGACCACTGGGACGGGATCGTCTCCATCTTCTGCCACATTCAGCCGGACCTGCGCGTGGACCTGCACCGCCGCTCTGTGCGCGGGCTGCGGCCCGGCGGGGTGTTCGTGCTCGAAGCCTATACCCCGGCCCAGCTGCACCATCGCACCGGCGGCCCGCCCAATGAGGCCATGCTCATGACCCTTGCCGGCCTGCGCCGGGAACTGGCCGGGCTGGACTTTGTCCACGCGGTCGAATGCGAGCGCGAGGTCGTCGAAGGTCGGCTCCACCACGGACTGGGCGCGGTGGTGCAGGTGGTGGCGGTCCGTCCCTGAGCAAGGGCGTCCCCATCAATCCGGGTGTCGATCCACCGCGCGACACCCTCCCCATCGCAGTGTCTCCGGCCCTGCCCGCGCAGGGCCATCTCCCCCGCAACCAGGAGGTCTCCATGGCAACGAACGACAAGCCCTCTTTCTATCGCAAGGTGAGCGAGCAGTTTCCCGAGGTCATCGACAGTGTCGAACGGCTCGGCACCACCCTGCGCACCGCCGGTCCGCTCGATGCGAAAACCTCGCAGCTGATCCAACTGGCCGCGGCAGCGGCCATGCAGTCCGAGGGCTCGGTCTGCTCCCACACCCGCCGGGCCCTGCAGGCCGGGGCCAGTCCCGCCGAGATCCGCCACACCCTGCTGCTGCTCATGGCCACCATGGGCTTTCCGCGGGCCATGGCGGCCCTGTCCTGGGCTGAGGAGGAGTTGGCTCGCAAGCAGACGGACCGGTAGGGCGGCACGCCGCCTTAGAAGATGCCGAGCGCCGTGCCGGCGGCCAGGGTGTGGCCGAGTTCCTCGGCTGCCTGCAGGTCGGCTTCGCCGGGCGGGCCGAGGATGCGGAGATGTTCCAGGGCCTGGCGCCACTTGTAGCCGGCGGCGATGCGCTCCATCTGGGTGATGGCGCCGCGGCCGTCGTTGCCGGCGCAGACCAGGAGCACGAAAGGCAGGCCGATGGTCCGTTCCTCGGCCACGACAAAGGTGCGATCAAAGAAGTCCTTGATCATGCCGGCCATGGTGCCGAAATACTCGGGCGAGCCGATGGCGATGGCCCGACAGCGGAGCAGGTCGTCCAGGGTGGTCTCGCCCGCCCGGCGCAGGGTGACCTCGACCTCCTCCTCCCGCGCCGCACCCCGGGCGAAGCGCTGCGCCAGCGACGCCATGGTCCCGCCCTGGGAATGGTAGACGACCAGGATATTTTTCTGCACGCTCATCCCCCACAGTGGTGCGGTGGCCCGTCCGGGCGCGGCTGAACCGCGACCCGCCAGCAAAACGACCCCGTCAAAAAACAAATCCTCAGACACCGTGCAACGGGCGCCGGCCGGCGACCTGCAACGGGAGGCAACACCCCATGAACGAAACACGGTACATAATCGCCGGCAGCCTCATCGACGGTCTGGGCGGCAGCGCCCACAAGCGGGCGCTGCTCACCGTCCGCGACGGGCGGATCGCGGCCATCGGCTCGGCCACGGACTGCCCCCGCGGCGAGGGCGCGGCGGTCGATGACCTGTCGCACTGCACCCTGGTGCCGCCGCTGGTGGACGGCAGCGTCGCCCTGGCGCACGCGCCCTCCCTGGATCCGCGGGCACACCGGGGCGAAGGGACCAGCGGACACGACCCACTCCTCATCGCCCGGCATCTCCGCGACTGCCACGATCACGGCGTGCTCGGCCTGGCCGACAGTACCGCTGCCGCTATCCCGCCCGAGGCCAGAGGTTTGGTCACCCTGCGCAGCGGCGGCCGCCTCCTGCGACGCGAGGACGGCACCCTGGAGGTGGCTGCGGCCGGTGATTTTCTGCGCATCGATGCGACGGGAGATATCGACGCCGACGCCCAGGCCTCGCCCGGACTCGACCGGCAGGCCCTGGGCCGTCTCCTTCACCAGTGGCCTGCGGGAAAAAGGGTGGTGGTCGCCAACGGCGCAACCGCGGTGGCCGAAGCGCTCGCTGCCGGCTGCGACGCCATCGAACAGGGCTACCGGATGGGCGAGGCCAATCTCCGCCTCATGGCCCGCAACCGGGTGCTGTGGATTCCCTCCCTGCTCCGCGCCAAAAACGGCCTGGACTGCGCCTCTTCGGGCGGCTCGGTGTGCTGCCGCTTCTCCCTGCGCGCGGTCGCCCCGGGCGAGCCGCAACCCGGGGCGGAGGCGTACTGGCAAGCCCTGCTCGCCGATCAGCTGGCGCAGCTGCGCCTGGCCCGCGCCCTGGGTGTGTTGGTGGCGGTGGGCACCGGCGCCGGCAGCCCGGGCATTCTCCACGGCGAGTCCATGGTCGAGGAGATGAAGCTGTTCCTCCGCGCCGGCTGGTCCCTGGAGGAAACCCTCCACTGCGCCTCGGAGCAGGGCGCCCGGTTTTTCGGGATGGACAACCTGGGCGCGCTCGCGGTCGGCCGGCCGGCGACCTTCCTGGTGGCCAGGGGCATGCCGCAGCAACTGCCACGCAAACTCGCCTACCTGGAAGGGATCTACCTCGGCGGTCGGCCCAGTGACAGCTACCGCAAGAACCCGGTCAAGGTGGTCCATCCGCGACCCTGAGACCGGCCGGGCCGGGACCGTCCCCTCCTCACGGCAGCTGCTTCGCCCCGCCGCGGTTCAGCCCTTCACCCCGCCTTTTGTGCCAGCAGTTCCTTGCGAAACGGGAGATCCCGCAGGCGGACCCCGGTGGCCCTGAACACCGCGTTGGCCACGGCCGGGGTCACCGACGGGAACACCGGTTCGCCGACGCCGCCGGCCTTGTGGCTGTTTTCCGCGATGAGAACCTCGATCTCCGGAACGTCCGCCATGGTCAGCAGCGGGTAGCTGTCATAGTTGGTGGTGCGCACGCCACCGTCCGCGAAGCCGACCCGCTCGTGGAAGGCCGTGCTCAGCCCCATGACCACGCCCGCCTCGGCCTGGGCCCGGATCGCGTCCGGGTAGACCGCCGTGCCGCAGTCCAGGGCGCAGACCACGCGGTGGACGGTGATTGCCCCCCGTGCATCCACCGACACCTCGGCCAGGTGCGCAGCAAAGGATTCGAAACAGGCGGTGAGCGCCACGCCCCTGGCCCTTCCGGCGGGCACGGGCGTCCCCCAGCCCCCCTTGTCGGCGAGCAGCGAGAGCAGTGCCGCGGCCCGGGACCGCGGTTCCAGGTGATCGAGGCGGAACTGGAGCGGGTCCCGGGCCGCGGCGTGCGCCAGTTCGTCGACCAGGGATTCCACCGCGAACACGTTGGACGAGAAGCCCACCGACCGCCACCAGCCCACCGGCACGGGCAGGGCCACCCGCACGTAGCTGACCGATTGGTTGGGGAACAGGTAGGGCATGTCGACCACGCCCCCGACCGCGTCCGGGTCGAGGCCGTCCCGTACCGCCTGGGGCATGAGCCTGGACATGACCGAGGGAGCGGCCACCGTGTGCGCCCAGGCGCAGACCCGGCCGTTCCGGTCCAGGCCGGCCCGGATGCGGCTGTGGTTTGCTGGCCGGAAATACCCCTGCATGAAATCATCTTCGCGGCTCCAGACGACCTTCACCGGACGCTGTATCGCCTTGGCCAGTAGCACCGCGTCGATCACCGCATCCTGTTCGCCACGCAGGCCGAAGCCGCCGCCGGCCGGCAGGGTCATGACCTCCACTTTTTCCGGGGGCAGTCCGGTGATTCGGGCCGCGGTCAGCTGGGTGGCGGTCTGTCCCTGGGTCGGTGCCCAGATCCGGCAGCGCTCCGCTTCCACCTGGACGGTGCAGTTGAGCGGCTCCACCTGGGCGTGGGAGAGGTAGGGAAAGGTATAGGTCCCCTCGACCGTGCGTGCGGCCTTGGCCAAGGCCTGGCGCACATCACCGATGTTTTTCGCCGACACGCCCGGTTGCTCCAGGCTGGCGGCGAGCAGCGCCTCGATCGCCCCGTCGTTCAGGTCCGGGTGCGACCCGGCCGACCATTTCGGGTTCAGGGCCGTCCGGCCCTGAAGGGCGGCGTAGGTGGTCTCGGCGCAGACGGCGACTCGCCCGTCCAGCGGCACCACGCGGACCACGCCCTTGATCTTCATGGCCGCCTCGGTCTTGTACCCGGTGAGCGTCGCCCCGTAGCGCGGCGGCCTGGCTACGACCGCGACGCACATCCCGGGCAGGGTGAAGTCGAAGCCGTAGACGGTTGTGCCCCGCACCTTGTCCGGGATGTCCAGCCGGTTTCGCGGCGTGCCCATGATCCGGTAGTCCTTCGCCGCTTTCAGGGGCGGCTGTGCGGGCACCGGCCGCCTTCCGGCCGCGGCCGCCAGTTGGCCGTAGCTGAGGCTGCGGCCGTCCGGATGGAGGACTTTGCCCTCCCGGGCGACACATTGTTCCACCGGGATCGCCCACTGGTCCGCGGCCGTGGCCACCAGCATCTGTCGGGCGGCCGCGCCGACCGTGCGCAGCAGGTCCCAGCGATGGCGGAAACTGCTGCTGCCGCCGGTCAGCTGGGCGTGCCACATCGGGTCTTTGAACGGCTCCGCGGCCAGCGCCATTTTGACCTGCACCCGTTCCCAGGCACCGTCCAGTTCGTCGGCAATGACCATGGCAATGCCGGTGTGGGTGCCCTGGCCGAGGTCGGTCTGCCCGACCCAGACCGTCACCGTCTCGTCGGCGCCGATCTCCAGGAAGGCGTGCGGCTTGAACGGCATCGCCGCCGCGCCGCGTCCCGGGGACGCGTTGAACAAGGTCGCCGGCACGGTCACTGCGCTGGCGGCGAGCACCAGGCTGCCGGTCTTCAGGAAAAAACGTCTCGTCATTTCGCTGGACATGGCGTCAACCTCCCTGTTTGCGGGTCATTTCGGCAGCCTGTACGATGGCCTGCCTGATCCTCGGGTGCGAACCGCAGCGGCAGACAACGTCATTCATGGCCGTGTTGATCTGTGCTGCGGTCGGGTGGGGAACCCGGCCGAGAAAATCGACCGCCTGCAGCATGATGCCGGGCTGGCAGTAGCCGCACTGGGGCACCTGTTTGTCGATCCAGGCGACCTTCACCGGGTGGTCGTCCGGCAAGCCCTCGATGGTGGTGACGGCATGGCCCGCCGCCTCGGCCACCGGGACCACGCAGGAACGCCGTGCCGCGCCGTCGATGAGTACCGTGCACACCCCGCATTCGCCGATGCCGCAGGTGTACTTGACGCTGGTGATGCCCAGGTGGTCGCGCAGCACCCACAGCAGCGGGGTGTCGGGGTCCGCATCGACCTGGTGGGTGGTGCCGTTCACAGTGAGTGTGATCATCTTTCCTCCCTCTCCCTGTTCATGTGGTTGTGGTGCGGCGTGAACCGGTCAACGTGCCTCGCCCACGGATCGCTGCCAGCCCCCTACTTCATGCGCACCAGTTCATAGGCGCGCGTGCCCAGGCCGATCTTCTCGGCGTGCTCCAGGCAGGTGCGCCACTCGGACGCGGGCGTCGAGTTGGTGAAGTGGTCGTGATGGTCGACAAAGCCCCGCTTGGCCAGGTTCGCGGCCAACTGGCTGCCCGGCAGGGGCGGGGCCTGCAGGCAGGCGTCGACGCAGGCTTGGTCCAGGGCCAGCGGATCGAAGGAGGCGAACATGCCCAGGTCGGGCAGGATGGGCACGTCGTTTTCGCCGTGGCAGTCGCAGTTGGGAGAGACGTCCACCACCAGCGAGACGTGGAAACAGGGGCGGCCGTCGACCACCGCCTTGGTGTACTCGGCCATGCGCCGGTTGAGCAGTTCGTTGGCCGCGAAATTGGTGAAGGCGATGGCGTCGAAATTACACGCGCCCAGGCATCGGCCGCAGCCGACGCAGTTGTCCTCGTTCACCCGCGTCTTTTTCGTCCTTGCATCGAAGCTGAGCGCGTCGTTGGCGCATTCCTTCAGGCACATGCGGCACCCGCGGCACTTGGCCGGGTCGATGGAGGCCTTGCCGCCGCTGTGCTGCTCGGTCTTGCCGGCGCGGGAGCCGCAGCCCATGCCGATGTTCTTGATCGCCCCGCCGAAGCCGGTCATCTCGTGCCCCTTGAAATGGGTCAGGCTGATGAACACGTCCGCGTCCATGATGGCCCGGCCGATCCGGGCGGCCTGGACGTATTCCCCGCCAACAACGGGCACGGCGATGTCGTCGGTGCCCTTAAGCCCGTCACCGATGAGAATGGGACAGCCGACGGTGAGCGGCGTGAACCCGTTTTCCCAGGCACAGTAGAGGTGTTCCAGGGCGTTCTTGCGGCTGCCCGGATACATGGTGTTGCAGTCGGTGAGGAACGGCTTGCCGCCCAGTTTTTTGACCACGTCGACCACCGCCCGGGCGTAGTTGGGGCGGAGATAGCTGACGTTTCCCAGTTCCCCGAAATGCATCTTGATGGCGACAAACTTGCCGTCCATGTCGATCTGGCCGATGCCTGCCTTTTTCATGAGTTTTTGCAGCTTGGTCGGCAGCCCGTCACCAAAGGCCTTGGTCCTGAAATCGGTACAGTACACTTGTGCTTTTTTGTTTTTGTCTGCGGTCATTTGCTCGCACCTCCATTGTTTTACTCGACCCCTGATGCCTTCACCAGTCGCGGCACCCTCCCTGTTCCAGCCGGGGCGAAGGATGACCGTGTGGCGAAAACAGGCCGAAGAGCCAAAGATCCCTACCTCTTGGCAACAAATTGAGACTACAATGTCTGGTGATTCGTGCAACCCTGTCTTTGCCATCAGCCAGGCGCGGTTCCTGCTAGGGGCTCTGCCGCCGTGGTGTCCCGGAACATCACTGTCCAAGTGCCTGTTGCAGGCGCTGCGGGCGGGGGAGTATGGATAGAGAAAGAGCGTAAACGTCTCATCGGAGGGGCGTGTCGAGGGTAGCTTTGTCTGCAGAACACCAGGGCGAATAGGGAGAAACCGCAATGAGCGAATACCAGTACTTCGAATTTCTCGCCATCGACCGCCCCTTGTCAGCGCGGGAGATGGATCACCTGCGGGCGATCTCCACCCGGGCACGGATCACCCCGGTCAGTTTTGTCAATGAATACAACTGGGGGAGTTTGAAAGCCGATCCAGTTGAATTCATGCGGCTTTTTTTCGATGCCCATGTCTATCTGGCCAACTGGGGCGAGGCGCTCTTCATGGTGCGCCTGCCCCTGGAGGCCATCGATGAAACGACCCTCGGACCCTTCTGCACAACTTCCCACCTGACGGCGGAAAAACTGCCGAACCACTGGCTGCTGACCTGGTCGCTCCTTGGCGAAACGGAGGAGTACGACCCCTTTGATTTTGTTGAAGAAACGGGATGGATGGCGCGTCTGGCGCCGGTCCGGGAGGAACTGCTGCGGGGCGATCTGCGCAGCCTGGCCATTGGCTGGCTGCGGGCGGTAACGACCGGTGAGGCAGGTGTGGATGCATGGGAACCGGCGGCAGTGAATGGATTGCAGGAATGGACAGGCGCCCAGAGGGCACTGGCCGAGTTTCTTGACGTTGACAAGGATCTGCTGGCGGGTGCGGGCATGGACAGTCTGCCGAGACAATCGGCCGAGGCGGACGAGACGGTTTTCGATGCCTGGCTGGATCAACTGTCCCAGCCTGAAGCCAGACAGTATCTGCGCCAGTTGCTGTCGGGGCAAGGTGCTCGTGCCGAACGGGAGGTGAAGCGGCGCTTTGCGGCCTGGCAAGCCATGCGGGGACCGGTGGAGCAGGGCAGGCGCCGGACCGTTGCCGACTTGCGGCAACTGGCTGAGCGGGCCCGGGAACAGAGGATGCTGGAGGAAGCGGGAGCCCGTCGCGAGGCCGAGGCTGTGCGGAAAAAGCTGCGCGATTTCCGACTGGCCCAATTGGCCCTCGATTTTCCACAGGCCTGGAAGACAGTCCATGCCGAGGCCGGCAAGGGGCACGCCAGCGCCTATGATGCGGCCTGCCGGCAATTGGTGGATTTGCGCGATGCGTACGACCAGCAGGCCCTGTCGGCATCTTTCCAGGCAGAGTTTCGACTATTCATGAACGAACATCGTCGCCGGAAGGCTTTGGTGACCAGATTGGCCAAGGCCGGGCTCTGCCAAGCGGTTTGACACCGGAAGCGTGGGAAATCTGCCGCGGCCTGCGGGCGCCCGGAAGAAGAAAACACCCGCCTGACAAAACCGCCGGCCAGCCAGGGCGTCGGTCGGGATGAAGCGTCAGGAGTGACATCCTCTTCTTCCGCAGGGAAACCTGAGGCAGAGGATTCACTGAACCTTACAGCATCCTGCCGGAACAAGTGGAAGCCGCCTCTGGACCGCACAGAGCAAGAAAAAGCCCGCAATCCTTGTCGGAGTGCGGGCTTAGAAGACATCTTCGGATGGTGTGGGATTATGAAATGGCGGAGAAGCAGGGATTCGAACCCTGGGTGGAGTTACCCCCACAACGGTTTTCGAGACCGTCCCGTTCAGCCGCTCCGGCACTTCTCCGCGGCCGCGTATCCTTACCGGTTTCTTGAACACCCGTCAATACTTCCATGGAAATATTGACTTTGCCAGGGGGGGCGGGTAAACAGGAGCGAACGTCACCACGCACCGAGGAACGGCCATGCAACTCCCTAAAACACAATCAAAAATTGTTCTTTTCCTGCTGCTCGGCGGCGCGCTGACGCTGCTCGGCGGCTGTGCGGCGATGCATGCCCTCAAGGAAAATCCCCGGGTGAGCGTGGCGGATGTGCGCGTGCGCGACATCAAGCCCATGGAGACCGTCTTCCAACTCGAACTGCGCATCCAGAATCCCAACGACGTTCCCATCGACCTGTACGGGATCAACTGCGAGATGGAGGTCGACGGCCGCCACTTCGCCAGCGGCATCGCCGACGCCAACCAGACCGTCCCCGCCTTCGGCACCACCACCGTGCCGGTCAGCGTCTATGCCTCGGTGCTCGACATGGTGTCGTCGGTGGTCGACTTGATCCAGACCTCCGAGGCCGCCTCGTCCCGCGGCAAACCCGTGGCCTACCTGCTCAAGGGTACGGTCATTGTGGGCGTGCAGGGCTTCAAGAAGGAAATACCTTTCACCAGTTCGGGCGAACTGTCCCTCAAAGGGATAGGCCGGACCCTGAACCTGCCCCGCCGCTGAGGACCGTCTCTCCCTGACAAAAAATCGGGAGGAGGATCTCCCGCGATCCCCCTCCCGATGGCCCGACCAACCGCCCCGTCTCAGAGGCTGGCGGCGTTGAAGGTGTCGCAGTTGTCGAACCGGCCCGTCTGGTAGCCGCGCTGGAACCAGCTGACCCGCTGGGCCGAGGTGCCGTGGGTGAAGGAATCGGGCGTCACGTAGCCGCGCTGCTGCTTCTGCAGCCGGTCGTCACCGATCTGGCTGGCCGCGTTGAGGGCCTCGTCGATGTCGCCGGGCTCCACCACCTGCCGGGCCCGGTGGGCGTGATGCGCCCACAGCCCGGCGAAGCAGTCGGCCTGCAGTTCCATCTTCACCGACAGCCGGTTGTACTCGGTCTTGGACACCTGCCGCCGCATGGCCTCCATCTGCCGGCTGAGGCCCAGCAGGTTCTGCACGTGATGGCCGACCTCGTGGGCGATGACATAGGCCTGGGCGAAGTCGCCGGGCGCGTTCATGTTGCGTTTCAGCTCCCGGTAGAACGACAGGTCGATGTAGACCTTGCCGTCGCCGGGGCAGTAGAAGGGGCCCATGGCCGCTTCGGCGAAACCGCAGGCCGACTGGACCGCGCCGCTGAACAGCACCAGGTTGGGCTCCGCGTAGGTCTGGCCGGCGGCGCGGAACTGCTCTTTCCACACATCCTCGGTGTCGGCCAGCACTACCGACACGAACTCGGCCAACTGCCGGTCCTCCTCGGTCTGCTCCACCGGAGCGCCGGACTGGCCCGGCTGGGACACCTGCACCGATTCGCCCATGTTGAGAATGATGGAGGGGTCGATGCCGAAATACATGCCGACCAGGGCCAGCAGGAGGATGCCGATGGAGCCGCCCTTGACCCGGCCCGGTATGCGGGATCCCCGCCTGTCTTCCACGTTTGTCGATCGTCGTCCGTCCTGCCAGCGCATGGTTTGTCCCCCGGCGAATGGTTAACTGTGCGTTGTTCTCCGTGAATTGCGCTACTGTACCGCCGCTCCGGGAAAAAAACAATCGGCAAACCGAAGTGCGGTCCGGGCGGGTCGCGGCCCGATGCACAATTGTATTGACAGAGGCAGTCGGTGCAATAGAGTAAGGCCCTTTCAGAAAACCGAAGCAAAGGAGCTGGGCATGCTGAGCGAGGAGCAGGGACAGACGCTCGTGCGGCTGGCAAGGCAGCAGATAGAAGAGCGATTGGGGCTCGCCGCGCAGGCGCCGGCCGGTGCAGACGAACTCCGAGCCCCGGCTTTTCTCGAAAAACGGGGAGTGTTCGTCACCCTGCACCGGAACACGGCCCTGCGCGGGTGCATCGGCAGCCTGGCCCCGGTCGAGCCGCTGGGCGAAGGTGTCCGTAAAAACGCCGTCAACGCGGCCTTCCACGATTACCGCTTCGCGCCGCTGACCGCTGCGGAGTTGCCGGAGGTGCACATCGAGGTCTCCGTGCTCACCGAACCGCAGCCGCTGACCTACACCTATGCGGACGACCTGACCCGGCAGCTCAGGCCGGGCATCGACGGGGTCATCCTTCAGGGGCCCGGCAACCAGCAGGCCACCTTCCTGCCCCAGGTCTGGCAGCAGCTGCCTCAGCCGGAGCTGTTCCTGGACCATCTCTGCCGCAAGGCCGGCCTGTCCGGCGACGCCTGGCGTTCGGGACGGCTGCGGGTGTTCACCTACCAGGTCCAATCCTTCGAAGAACCTCGCTGAGGGCGGGGCATCGATCATGAAAGAACTGACCCTGCCGCCCGAACTCTCCTGTGAGATCCGCGAGATCTACGACTCCATGGTCGCCGCCTACGACGAGGTCGCCGGCGCCGTGACCCTGACCTGCGACGGCTGCCCGGACAACTGCTGCGACTCCTATTTCCTCCACTACACCTACTGCGAGTGGGCCTATCTCTGGCAGGGGATCCGCGGGCTGGGGGACGAGCAGCTCGACCGCATCCTCCGCCGCGCCCGGGACTACGTGGCGCAGGGCCGGATGCAGATCAGTCGCGGCGAGCGGCCGACGATCATGTGTCCGCTCAACGAAGCGGGACGCTGCACCCTCTACGCCCACCGGCTGATGATCTGCCGCACCCACGGTGTACCGGCGACCCTGACCCGGCCCGACCACCAGCTGCTCCGCTTTCCCGGCTGCTTCCGCTGCCAGGAAATTGTCCGCGAGCGCTACCCCGCGGAAACCGACGCCCCGGCCATGGACCGCACCATCCTCTACCAGCGGCTCGCCCAACTGGAATCACGACTCCTGGGCAACAGGCGCGACCTGTACCCGAAATTCAAAATGACCATCGCCGAGATGATCGTCAACGGTCCGCCCAAGCGGAGCCGGACGACCCTCGAATAGAACTGGGAACACCCATGGACACCCTTGTTGCACAGACCAGACAGGCCGTCATCGACGGCGGCCGCATGGACCGGGAGACCGCGCTGCGCCTCCTCGAAACGGACCACGGCGATCTCTGGCGGGCCGCCGACGACATCCGTCGCCACTTCCTGGGCGACCGCTTCGACCTCTGCTCGATCATCAACGCGCGCAGCGGCAACTGCACCGAGAACTGCCGCTTCTGCGCCCAGTCGGCCCGGCACCACACCGGCATCGACACCTACACGGTCATCCCGGAAGAGGAGGCCCTCGCCCAGGCCGCGGACAACGATCAACACGGCGTCGGCCGCCTTTCCCTGGTGACCAGCGGCCGCAGCCTGGCCCCGGACACCCTCGAGGCCCTGGTCGGCCTCTACGGCAAAATGGCGGCATCCACCTCGCTGTTGTTCTGCGCCTCGGCCGGCATGCTCAATCCGGAGATCGCCGCGACCCTGAAGGAGGCCGGGGTGGTCCGCTACCACTGCAACCTGGAGGCGAGTCGCGGCTATTTCCCGCAGGTCTGCACCACCCACACCTGGGCGGAGAAGGTCGAGACGCTTGGGCTGGCGCGGGCGGCCGGCATGACGCTCTGCTCCGGCGGCATCATCGGCATGGGCGAGCAGATGACGGACCGCATCGACATGGCCTTCGAGCTGCGCGAGCTTGAGGTCAAATCGATCCCGATCAATATCCTCACCCCCATCCCCGGCACGCCCCTGGCCGAGTTGGCACCGCTGTCCGTGGACGAGGTCCTGACCACGGTGGCCCTGTTCCGCTTCATCAACCCGGAGGCGGTCATCCGCATGGCCGGCGGCCGCCAGCAGCTGGGCGACGACCAGTACCGATGCTTTGCAGCCGGCGCCAACGGGGCCATTGTCGGCAACTACCTGACCACCACCGGCGCCGGCATCAAAGAGGACCTGGAGCGGGTCAGCGCCATGGGCTTCACCTTCGATCGGGGCTGAAACGTGGACACCGCCGATCTGCTGCGCTTCGATCGCGACCACCTCTGGCACCCCTACACCTCGATGATCGGGCCGTTGCCGGTCTACCCGGCCGTGTCCGCCGAGGGCGTGCGCATCCGTCTGGCCGACGGCCGGGAACTGATCGACGGCATGAGTTCCTGGTGGTGCGCCATCCACGGCTACAGCCACCCGGTGCTCGTCCAGGCCCTGCGCGACCAGGCCGGCTGCATGGCCCACCTCATGTTCGGCGGTCTCACCCACGAGCCGGCGGTGGCCCTGGGCCGACTGCTGGTGGAGCTGACGCCCGAGCCGCTCGACCGGGTTTTCCTGTGCGATTCCGGCTCGGTGAGCGTCGAGGTGGCGCTCAAGATGGCGCTCCAGTACCAGCAGGCCGCGGGCCGGCCGGAGCGGCACCGGCTGCTCACTGTGCGCGGCGGCTACCACGGCGACACCTTCCACGCCATGTCGGTCTGCGACCCGGTCACCGGCATGCACTCGCTGTTCGCCCGCTCCCTGCCCCAGCAGCTGTTCGCGCCGCGGCCCGGCTGCCGCTTCGACGGCGAGTGGGACGAGCGCGACCTGGAGGCCATGGAGCGGCTGCTCAGCGCCCACCACCGCGAGGTGGCGGCGGTGATCGTCGAGCCGATCGTCCAGGGCGCGGGCGGCATGTGGTTCTATCATCCGACCTACCTGCAGGGGCTGCGGCGGCTGTGCGACCGCTACCAGACCCTGCTCATCTTCGACGAGATCGCCACCGGCTTCGGCCGCACCGGCCGGATGTTCGCCGCCGAACACGCCGGCGTGGCCCCGGACATCCTCTGCGTGGGCAAGGCGATCACCGGCGGCACCATGACCCTGGCCGCGACCCTGACCACCCCCGAGGTGGCAGAGACCATCTCCCGGGGGGAGCCGGGCGTGTTCATGCACGGTCCGACCTTCATGGGCAACCCGCTCGCCTGCGCCGTGGCCTGCGCCTCGCTCAACCTGCTGCGGGACAGCCGCTGGCGGCAGCGGGTGGCGGCCATCGCCCGCCAGCTCGAGACGGAACTGGCCCCGGCCCGCGACCTGGCGGGCGTGGCCGATGTGCGAGTGCTCGGCGCCATCGGCGTGATCGAGACCGCCCGGCCGGTGGACATGGCCGCCCTGCAGCGGTTCTTCGTCGACCAGGGGGTATGGATCCGTCCCTTCGGTCGTCTGCTCTACCTCATGCCGCCCTACATCATCGAACCGGACGACCTGTCGCGACTGACCGCGGCCCTGCTCCGGGCCGCCGCCGGCACGGTCTGAACCGAGTCCGCGGACCCGGAACCTCCGACCGGTCCCCCCGCATCACCCCCACGCCCACGCGAGCCCCCAGATGAGACGGGAACTGATCAATAAAAGTGTATTGCTGGCCCTGGTCCTGCTCATTTCCGCGCTGTTCCTCGGCATGATCCGACAGTTCCTCATGCCCATGTTCATGGCCGGCCTGTTCTCGGCCATGCTCAGCCCGGCCCACCGCTGGCTGACGGCCCGACTCGACGGCCGCAACACCATCGCCTCCATGCTCATCGTCGCCGCGGTGGTGGTGCTCCTGCTCGGCCCGCTCAGTATCCTCATCGGCGTGGTGGTGGGCCAGGCGATCAGCGTCAGCCAGTCGGTCACCCCCTGGGTCCAGGCCTTCATCAACGAGCCCTCGGCGATGGCCGTCTACCTGGAAAAGATTCCCTATTACCAGGAGATCCTGCCCTACAAGAACGTCATCGTGGAGAAGGCCGGGGCCGTGGTCGGCAACATTTCGACCTTCCTCATCAACAGCCTCTCCTCGTTCACCAAGGTGACTGTGAACGCCCTGTTCAGCACTGTCGTCATGCTCTACGTGATGTTCTACTTCCTCACCATGGGCGAGGTGCTGCTGCACAAAATTCTCTACTTCCTGCCGCTCCACGACCGTGACGAGCGCCGCCTGCTGCAGCGCTTCACCTCGGTGACCGCCGCCACCATGAAGGGCACCCTGGTCATCGGCGCCCTCCAGGGGCTGATCTGCGGCCTGGCCTTCGCCTTTGCCGGGATCGAGGGGCCGGTGTTCTGGGGCTGCGTCATGGCGGTGATGTCCATCATCCCGGCCTTCGGTACGGCCATCGTCTGGGTGCCGGCACTGATCATCCTGGTGCTCAAGGGCGAGTTCGCCGGCGCGGTCATTCTCGCGGTGCTCTGCGGCGGGCTGGCCGGCAACCTGGACAACGTCCTGCGGCCGCGCCTGGTGGGCAAAGACACGGAGATGCACGACCTGTTCGTGCTCTTCGGCACCCTGGGCGGCATCAGTATGTTCGGCCTGCTCGGCATCATCATCGGGCCGATCATCGCGGCCCTGTTCATCACCATCTGGGAGATCTACGGCAAGGCCTTCGAGGCCTACCTGCCGGACGTGGGGCCGCTGTTCGCAACCAATGGCTCGTTGCGGACACCGGCCGAAACGGAGCCGGCCCCGCCCGCAGACGGTCAGACAGGCGAGCCGGAGGGGAAGGGCCGGCCGGACGAACCACCGCCGGAAGCACCCTGACCGGGGCAATCGGCGGGACAACCAGTCGGGGGCGACATGGCTCGCACCGCACAGCAGTCGACGGGAGGCGCAATGAGCGACGAGGTCCGCATCAAAAACACCGGCCTGCGCGGAGTCACCGTGGCGGATTCGGGCATCAGTTTCATCGACGGCGAACAGGGCATCCTGATCTACCGGGGCTACCGGATCGAGGACCTGGCCGACCGCTCCACCTACCTGGAAACCGCCTATCTGCTGCTCCATGGCGCCCTGCCGACCGCGGCGCAGCTGAGCGAATTCATGTCCCGGGTGCGGGCGGCGCGGCAGGTGCCCGAGTTTGTGCTGGCCAGCCTGCGTCTCTGGCCCCGGGAGGCCAGCCCCATGGACGTGCTCCAGGCCTGCGTCCCCCTGCTTGCCATGGCCGACGACAACATCGCGGCCAGCGACCGGACGTCCTGTCTGAGCCGCGCCATCTCCCTGGTGGCCAGGATGCCGACTCTGGTGGCGGCCTGGCATCGAATACGCAACGATCAGCCGGTGGTGCCGCCCGACGATGCCCTCGACCATGCCGCCAATTTCCTGTGGATGCTGCAGGGACAGAGACCGGACGCGGCCATGGCCCGTGACTTGGATGTCTGCCTGATCCTGCATGCGGATCACACCTTCAACGCCTCGACCTTTGCCGCCCGCCAGGTGGTTTCCACTCGGGCCAGCCTGTACGCCGGCGTTGCCGCCGGTATTGGCGCGCTCTCGGGCGGACTGCACGGCGGCGCCAATGCCAGGGTGATGCAGATGCTGCTCGAACTCGAGCATGAGGAGGATATCGAGGGCTGGGTCCGCTCCCGGCTGGATCAGGGGCAGGTGATCATGGGCTTCGGGCACGCGGTCTACAAGACCGGCGACCCGCGGGCGGTGTA
The DNA here is from genome assembly GCA_963754825.1 of uncultured delta proteobacterium. Classification (GTDB taxonomy): domain Bacteria; phylum Desulfobacterota; class Desulfobulbia; order Desulfobulbales; family Desulfobulbaceae; genus Desulfobulbus. Next base: position 67,343 of record CAVWHP010000004.1, read on the forward strand.
TCTGAAACGAATGGGACAGCGACTGGCCGTGCAGCACGGCGGCCGGTGGCAGGAGATCTCCGAGCGGATCGAGGAGGCGGCCCAGGCGAATTTCGCCGCGCAGGGCAAGCGGGGCATCTGCGCCAACGTGGATTTCAATTCCGCGCCGGTCTATTACCTGATGGGCATTCCCCTGGACTTGATGACCCCGCTCTTCGCCGTCGCCAGGGTGGCCGGATGGTGCGCCCACATCATGGAAGAGCAGTTTGCCGATGTCCAGGGCAAGCCCGCGCTCTACCGGCCGCAGGCCGAGTACGTGGGCGAGTACTGTGGGCCGATGGGCTGCGTGTACAACCCGCCGGACCGGCGCAGCTGAGCAGGGTGGGGCTCCCGCTTCACCAGACGGCCGCGCTGAGGTCCACCTTCTTCGCCTCGATCAGCCGCAGGCAGGCATCCACGCTCTCGGCGTGGTAGAGGGTGCCCCGGCCGTTGCGGATCTCCTCCAGGGCGGTTTCCAGGCCCAGCGAGGGTCGGTAGGGGCGGTGGGAACTCATGGCCTCGACCACGTCGGCCACGGTGAGGATCTTCGCCTCGAGGAGGATGTCCTTGTCGGTGAGACCCTGGGGATAGCCTGAACCGTCCAGGTGCTCGTGGTGCTGGTAGACGATGTCGGCCACCGGCCAGGGGAAGTGGATGTTCTTGAGGATCTCGTAGCCGACCTCGGTGTGGCACTTGATGATCGCCCGCTCCTGCAGGGAGAGCCGCGCCGGCTTGGCCAGGTATTCCGAGGGCAGCGAGATCTTGCCGATGTCGTGGAGCAGGGCGGCGAAGTGCAGCCCCTCGACCTGCTTCTCCGGCAGGCCGAGTTCGCGGGCGATGGCGCAGGCCAGGTTGTCGACCCGGGCCTGGTGGCCGGCGGTGTAGGGGTCGCGCTTCTCGGCCGCCAGGGCCAGCGACTTGACCGTCTCCTCGAGGCTTTCGTGCAGGTCGTCACGACTCTTCTTGAGCGCTTCCAGGGCGCTCTTGCGTTCCGTAATATCGCGGGCGATGCCCCGGTACCCGAGCAGTTCGCCGTCGTCAGCGAACACCGGCACCCCGTTCTTCTCGATCACCACCATGCGGCCGTCCCTGGCCTGACAGTTGTTCTCGAAGCCGCTGAACGGCTTGCGGGACTTGAGCAGCTGCCGGAAGATGCGCTCGGTGCGTTCCCGTTCCCTGGTCACGGTCAGGTCCACCAGGTGCTTGCCGAGGATCTCCCCCGGCGCAAAGCCGAGCAGGTCCTGCACCTTGGGGCTGCTGTAGATGTAAGCCCCGTCGGGGTTGACCTCCCAGATCCAGTCGCTGGTGGTCTCCACCAGGGAGCGGAAGCGGGCGTTGCTCTCCTCCAGCGCCTGCAGCAAACGCTCCCGCTCCTCCCAGATGATGCGGCGCACGCGGTCGGCCAGCACTGTGTGGCGGATGATGTAGAAGGCGAGGAAGGAGATCAGCAGCAGGATCGCCGAGGAAATGGCATTGAGCTGCTTGGCGATCAGGCCGATCTCGACGTTGACGTCCTCCATGTAGAGCCCGGTGCCGATTACCCAGCCCCACGGTTTGAACTCACGCACATAGGAGAGCTTAGGGACGATCCGGTTCGGGTCGTCCTGCCACTGGAACAGGTAGTCCACGTAGCCGGCGCCGTGGGCCTTGACCACCTTGACGAATTCCTCGAGCAGGTTCTTGCCCATGGGATAGCGGAAATCGGGGACCGGTTCGCCGTGCAGGTCAGGTCGGTAGGGGTGGACGACGATGTGCGCGGACATGTCGTTGATCCAGAAATAGTCTTTGTTCTCCGGTCCGTAGCGGAAGATCTTGATCATCTCCTTGGCCTGGTGCTGGGCCTCGGTGCGGCTGAGCACACCGCTTTGCTCCATTTTCTCGTAGGTGGCAACCATGTCCCAGGTGATTTTGGTCACTTCCTGGAGCAGTTCGCGCTTTTTGGCGAGCAGGTTTTCTTTGAGCGAGGGGAGGATGATGAGGAAGATGGCGGTGACGAACAGCAGGATGGTGAGCAGGGCCGGCAGGGCGATGCGAATGGTCATCGCATGCACGAGTTTCCGTTTGCCTTTTTTGTCCATGCGCGGGACCGGCTCGGTGGGGCGGGTTGTTCGGGTCGAGGGTGGGCTCCGGACGGTGTGCCGGTGCGGGTGGTCGTGCGCCGGACCGATGCGGGCCGTCCTTGCGGCAGCGTCGCTGCCTGCCGGGCACCTTAACGGTTTCCCGGGGCCTCGGCAAGGATTCTTCACCGGCCGTCACCCGTGCCCGACAGGGTGCGGCCGGTCCGGCCGGGATGGCGGAAAGTCCGCCTGAGCTTTTCAGCTTGACTTTCCCGTGACGATCAAGTTCCTTTCACGCACGTTTCAGGTTCCGATAAGGAACAAGAGGGAACTCCGTGGAAATCGGAGACGGGCCCGCCGCTGTAACCGGGGACGAGCGCCGCAGCGTGTCACTGATCGAACGATCGGGAAGACGCGGCGTGAGGATGATCCGGGAGTCAGAAGACCTGCCTGAAACGATGCGCTTCTCTCCGCGGATCTGAGAGACGGCGACGAGACGTGGATTCACCAGGGCATCCCCGGATCATTGATATGGTCCGGGGTTTTTTTGTGCCCCGGCCGCGCCCGGTGCAGGGCGGCCGTCATCGGGACGGAACACCCTGTCATGACACCACTTCTTCCGGAGAACGCATCCGATCGCTTGCCGCGGAGTTTCCGCCAGGCCGGCGGACGCGGACCCCTGCCAGGTCCGGCTCCTTGTGCGGCCCCACCGTTTGCCGGCGGTGGGCCGCGGCTGTCCCGCCCCTTGGCCGGCGGCGATTCCGACCCCTGATCCGCCGGAATTGCCGGATGCGTTCTTCGTCTCCCGTTGTCCGCAGTGTCCAGAGCAGCCCGCTTGTCTTCGCCGGTCGGCACCGATCCGCCCGGCGCTCCGATTGTGCGTCAGCCCCCGTATCACCCCTGGCGCGGGACGCCACAGGGTGGTAATTGTACTGCACTTGTCAACTCCACTGAACCGGGAGGTACACCCATGCGCGCACGCACACTTGCCCTGATCGCCCTGCTGCAGGCCCTGCCTGCGGCGGCAGCCGGACTCACCCCTCTGGAGCAGGCGGGGAAAAAGATTTTTTTCGACACCAACCTCTCCACCCTCCGCAACCAGTCGTGCGCCACCTGTCACGGGCCGGAGGCGGGCTGGAGCGGTCCGGACAGTGAATTGAACAAGCGCGGCACCGTCTATAGCGGTTCGTTCAGCGACCGGTTCGGCAACCGGCGTCCGCCCAGTGTCGCCTATGTGTCGCAGAGCCCCGTGCTCTCCTGGGACAAGGAGGAAGAGGTCTTTGTCGGTGGTGCCTTCTGGGACGGTCGCGCCACCGGCAAGCGACTGCGCAGCACCGCGGCGGAACAGGCTCAGGGGCCATTCCTCAACCCGGTGGAGCATGGCTTCGCCGATGCGGCCTGCGTGGTCAGCCGTGTTTGCGCCGCGCCCTACGGCACGGAACTGCAGGCACTGCATCCTGATCTGTGTGCCGCGGTCCTGCCGGCCGACATCGACGAGCGCTGTGCCACCGACGGCTATACGGCGCCGCTCACCGCGGCCGAGCGGCGCAAGGTCGACAAGGCCTTCGATGCCATTGCGCTTGCCGTGGCCGCGTATGAAAGCTCCACCGAGGTCAACCCGTTCACGGCCAAATTCGACGCCTGGCAGCAGGGCAAGGCCAGGTTGAGCAAGCAGGAGCGACTGGGGCTCGAACTGTTCAACGGCAAGGCCAAATGCGCCGAGTGCCATCTGTCCGAGGGGAAAAAGCCGCTGTTCACCGACTTCACCTACGACAACCTGGGGGTGCCGCGCAACCCGGACAACCCGTTCTACACCATGCAGGCCAACAACCCCGCAGGCCACGCCTGGATCGACCCCGGCCTGGGCGGGTTTCTCGCCACCGAGGCGGCCTGGCGGCAGCAGGCCCGGGCCGAGTTCGGCAAGCACAAGGTGCCCACCCTGCGCAATGTCGACAAGCGGCCCTCAGCGGATTTTGTCAAGGCCTTCGGCCACAACGGCTATTTCAAGAGCCTCAAGGAAATCGTTCACTTCTACAACACCCGCGACACCCTGCCGGTCTGCGCGCCGGGCGATGCGGGCGAGAGGGTGAGTTGCTGGCCGATGCCGGAAACCGCGCTGAACATGAATGATGACGAACTGGGTGATCTCGGTCTGACCGAGGCGGAGGAGGAGGCGATCGTCGCCTTTATGCAGACCCTGACTGACGGCTACACCGGCAAGTAGCCATTGCCGGTCCGCTCAAGAGGCGGCGGTGGCTGTCCTGGCCCGGGTGAGCGCCGGCCACAACTGGGAGAGGAGCATGCCGGCGAGCATCAGGCCGCAGCCGACCAGGGCCCGGCCGGAGAGCAGCTCGCCGAGCAGCAGCCAGCCGCCGAGGGCGGCGAAGGGTGACTCCAGGCTGAGCAGGATGGCCGCGTGCGCGGGGTGGGCGCGTCGCTGTACCACCACCTGCAGGGTGTAGCCGGCGCCCACCGAGCAGACCCCGCCGTAGAGAATGGGAACCGCGGCCGCCCGGACCGCCTCCAGGCTGAACGGTTCGAGGACCAGGCCGGTCACCAGGCTGAGGACGCCGCAGACGAGGAACTGGACCAGGGCCAGCCGCACCGGCGAGGTCCGCGGTGACAGCCAGCTGAGCAGCAGGACGTGCACGGCCCAGAACAGGGCGCCGATCAGTTCGAGCAGGTCGCCCGGTTCGATGCGCAGTGCTTCGTTGACGCTGAGCAGGTAGAGGCCGGCGCTGGCGGCCGCGGCCCCGACCCAGGTGCCGGTGTTGGTCCGCTGGCGGAAGGCCATGCCGATGATCGGCACCAGCACCACGTAGAGGCCGGTGATGAACCCGGCCTTGGCGGCGGTGGTGTACTGCAGGCCCACCTGCTGCAGGGTGGCGGCGAGGAAGAGGACGATGCCGGCGAGCAGGCCGGCCCGGGCCAGCGGAATCTGTCGGCTCCGCTCCACCGCGGGGGTGGCGGATCGGCGCAGGACGAGCGGCAGCAGGCAGAGGCTGCCGAGCAGGAAACGGATGCCGTTATAGGTGTAGGGACCGATATGGTCCATGCCCGCACGCTGGGCGACGAAGCCGAAACCCCAGATCAGGGCCACCAGCAGGAGGAGCAGATCGGCCTGGACGGTGTGCTGTTTTTCCACTTGCATTTGTCAGAGGGTCCTGTTTTCCTTGCCCGGAGCCCGTGTCCGCCCCGGCAAACGAGGCGGCATTCAACTCCCGCGGCTGCAAAGCTGCAAGTAAAAAACAAGGAGAACACCCATGCACCCTGCCATCCGGATGCTGCTGTTCGCCGTCCTCCCGGCCCTCCTTGCCGGCTGCGGCGGGCCGGACAGGACCCTCTTCACCGGCACTGTCCATCCCCCCACCGACCAGGTCGCCAAGGCCTTCGTCCCCGCGCAGGTGGACCGCAGCTGCCGGGTGTTCGCCGAGGTGCTCGTGCATCTGCCCGCCGATCTGACCGGCCAGGAGATCGAAACCATCCTCTTCACCGAGGCCGGACAGCGGGGCGCGGACCTGGTGCTCATCGGCCAGAGCCGCCAGGGCACGGTGAACGCGACCCGCTTCCTCTACTACGGGCCTGAGCGCGAGTACCCCTTTGCCGAACGCTGGCGCGGCTGGAAATTCGGGTATGAGGTCTGGGAGAAGCAGGGGGACTGGGTAAGCATCGGCTACAACGAACTGGGCCGGGCTGAGGTCCGCTACGACGTGCCCCTGATCATGCAGGTGGCCATGCTGCGCTGCCGCTAGGCCGATGCCGCAACAGCCCCGCGGGACGACGATGCGCCGCTTGCTGCGCTGCCGCCCGGACGGCAGCTTCACCATCGTTCAGTTCACGGACACCCATTTCGGCAACGGTGAGGCGGAAGACGACCGCACCGCCGCGCTCATGGAGCGGGTGCTCGACCTGGAGCAGCCGGATCTGGTGGTCTTCACCGGCGATGTGATCGGCGGCCGGCACGGCACCAGGAACGCCCGCGCCGCCTGGGCGCACGCCGCCGCGCCGCTCGTGGCCCGCGATCTGCGCTGGTGCGCGGTGTTCGGCAACCATGACGACGAATGCGACGCCAGCCGCGCCGAACTGCTCGCCCTGCAGCGGCAGATTCCGGGCTGCCTGACCCGGCCCGGGCCGGCCCGGGTTTCCGGCACCGGCAATTACTGCCTGCGCCTGCAGTCCTCGAGCGGCCGGGACCCGGCCGCGCTGCTCTGCTTTCTCGATGCCAACAGCTACGCGGAAACCGCTGTCGGCGGCTACGGCTGGGTGCGGGACGACCAGATCCGCTGGCTCAGCCGCACCCTGCGGGCGCAGGCCGCCGTGCCGGCGCTCGTCTTCCTGCACATCCCCCTGCCCGAGTACAACGAGGTCTGGCAGCAGGGGCATTGCCTGGGCGAAAAGAACGAACCGGTCTGCTGTCCGCGCCTGAACACCGGCCTGTTCGCCGCCCTGCACCTGGCCGGCAACGTCCGCGGCGTGTTCGCCGGTCACGACCACATCAACGACTACGAAGGCACCCTGCACGCCATTCGCCTCTGTTACGGCCGGGCCACCGGCTTCAACAACTACGGCCGGGAGGAATTCCTCCACGGCGCCCGGGTCATCCGCCTGGACGAGGCCGCACCCGACTTCACCACCTGGCTGCGCCTGGACGACGGCAGCCGCATCGACCGCCCCGCCGCCTGAGCGCACCCTCTCCCCGCTTTTCCCTCACCCCCGCTCGCCGAGCGCATCGCTCTGCGCCGCCACCAGCCGGGCAAAAGGACCGTCGCCCCGGGCCAACTCCGCGTAGCTGCCCCGCTCGAGAATCCGTCCCTGGCCGAAGACGAGGATCTGGTCGGCATTGCGGATGGTCGCCAGCCGATGGGCGATCACCAGGGTGGTGCGGCCCTGCATGAGCGCCTGAAAGGCCTGCTGCACCCGGGCCTCGGTGGCCGAGTCGAGGGCGCTGGTGGCCTCGTCGAGGATGAGGATCGGCGGGTTCTTGAGGATGACGCGGGCAATGGCCAGCCGCTGGCGTTCGCCGCCGCTCAGGTTTGAGCCGCGCTCGCCGATGAGCGTCTGGTAGCCGCGCGGCTGCCGCAGGATGAAGTCGTGGGCCTGGGCCAGGCGGGCGGCCTCGATCATCTCCTCCTCGGTGGCCTCCGGCCGGCCCACCTTGAGGTTTTCCTCGATGGTGCGGAAGAAGAGCAGGCTCTCCTGGAAGACCACGCCGATGTTGGCGCGCAGCGAGTCGAGCGTCACCCGGCGCAGGTCGGTGCCGTCGATGAGCACCCGTCCCTGCTGCGGGTCGTACTGGCGCAGCAGGAGCCCCATGACCGTGCTCTTGCCGGCCCCGGTTTCGCCGACCAGGGCCACGGTCCGGCCCGGCTCGACGGTGAAGTCGATCCCGTCCAGGGCCTTGCGCCCCGATTCGTAGGAAAAGACGATGTTCTCGAAGGCCACCCGGCCCTCGACCCGTTTCAGCGGCTCGGCCCCGGGCAGGTCCTGCACGGCAGCTCGGGTGTCGAGCACCTCGAAGAACATGGCCAGGGCCGGCGCCTGCATGAACAGGCTGTTGGTGAAGCCGACCACCTGGCCGAGCCGGCCGATGAGGTGGGTGGCGAAGCCCATGAAGGTGACGATCTCGCCGACGCTGGCCTCGCCCTTGAGGTTGAGCCAGGCGCCGAGGGCGAAGATGGTGATGATGGTGATGGTCGAGGCCGCGCCGTTGAGCACGCTCACCGCGGCCCACCAGTTGAGTACCGGAAACTGGGCCTTGAGCACCTGGTCGATCACCTGGCGCAGCTGTTTGAGTTCCGCCATCTGGCGGACGAAGCTCTGCACCAGCACCACGTTGCCGATGGCGTCGCCCGCCTGTTCGGCCAGTTTGGTGTGCTGCGACTGCACCTCGCTCTGGGCCGCGTGGGTGCGGTGGGTGACAAAGGCGGTGACCGCGGTGGACACGGCGGTGAGCACGATGAGCACCAGGGCGAGTTTCCAGTTGAGGAACAGGGTCAGGGGCAGCAGGACCAGCAGGGCGACAAAGGTGGACAGGTGGCTGCGGAACATGGACAGCCAGAGCTGGAACAGCCGGTCGCCGCCGGAATGCATGATGCTGAGCAGGCGGCCGGAGTGGGCGCCGCGGTGGTAGGCCAGGTGCAGGCGGAGGACATGGGCGAAGTACTCGGCCAGGACGTCCAGGCGCAGCCGGTGGGCGAGCCGGTCGGCGTGCAGGGAAACGAGCGCGCCCAGCGCGATGCCGCCCACCCCGACCAGCAGCCAGATGCCGAAGATGCGGATGCCGTCGTGGAGGGTGGCCTCGGCGCCGCGGGTGGACGCCTGGGTGAGCAGGTCGATGGTCTTGCCGAAGAGGATGGGCTCCACGAACGGCACCGCCGCCAGGGCGAGGTTGGCCAGGGTCAGGGTGATGGCCAGGCCCCGCACCGGCTTGAGCAGCTGCAGGGCCCGGCGGTAGACCTTGAGAGGCTTGAAATCGATCATGCCGCATCCCTCCGGTTTGCGGTGGCTGCGGCCGTCACGCCGGCGGTGTCAGCACCGCCGGCGTGTCCACCGCTCAGGCTGTCCCGTAGTGTCCCTGTTCGGTCCGGTCACCGGCGGGAGCGGGTCAGTTCTCCTGGTCTTTGTTCTGGGCGTTGTCGTAGAGGGCGATGAAGTTGATCGGCTCCATCAGAAACGGCATGAAACCGCCGTCCACCGCGGCCTGGCAGACGATCTGGCGGGTGAAGGGGAAGAGCATGAGCGGACAGTCCACGGCCAGGACCCGCTCGTGGTGCTCCGCCGGGATGTTCTTCATCAGGAAGACCGCGGCGTGCTCGATCTCGATGATGAACATCACCGAGTCGTTGTTGTTCTTGTCATGCACCTTGGCGGTGATGGCGATGGACACCTCGCTGTGGTCGTCGTCGAGTTTGGCGTTCTTCAGCTGCAGGTTGAAGTCCACCTTGGGGTCCTGATTGCGGGTCAGGAAGACCTTGGGGGCATTGGGGCTCTCGAAGGAAAAGTCCTTGATGTACATCTTCTGCATGCGGAAAACGGGAATGTCCTGGTTGGCGGTCTGTTCGCTCATGGGGTGTCCTTTGGCTCGTGGTCTGGGGGCGCCGGCCTTCCTGGCCGGCGGGAATGTAAAACCCGCGCACAGTAACAGGCTGCCGCGCGGAAGCAAAGCACAATGCGTCTTCACTCATCGCTGAGGAACTGCTTGAGAAACCGGCCGGTATAGGAGGCGGGCTGACCGGCGACCGCCTCGGGCGTGCCGGCGGCGATCACCCGGCCGCCGCCGCTGCCGCCCTCCGGGCCGATGTCGATCACCCAGTCCGCGGTCTTGATCACGTCCAGGTTGTGCTCGATCACCACCACGGTGTTGCCGGCGTCGACCAGGCGGCCGAGCACCTGCAGCAGGTGCTGGATGTCCGCCGGGTGCAGACCGGTGGTCGGTTCGTCGAGGATGTAGAGGGTGCGGCCGGTGGCGCGACGGCTCAGTTCCTTGGCGAGCTTGACCCGCTGCGCCTCGCCGCCGGAGAGGGTCACCGAACTCTGGCCCAGGGTGACGTAGCCCAGGCCGACGTCGACGATGGTCTGCAGCCGGTGCTGGATGGGCGGCACGTTCTGGAAGAAGTCCAGCGCCTCCTCCACCGTCATGGCCAGGATTTCGGCAATGGTCCTGCCCTTGTAGCGGATGTCCAGGGTCTCCTCGTTGTAGCGTTTGCCCTGGCAGCGCTCGCAGGTGACGTACAGGTCCGGCAGGAAGTGCATGGCGATGTGGATGACGCCGTCGCCCTCGCAGGTCTCGCAGCGGCCGCCCTTGATGTTGAAGCTGAACCGGCCCGGCCGGTAGCCGCGCGCCCGCGACTCGGGCAGGCGGGCAAGCAGTTCGCGGATCGGGGTCATCACCCCGGTGTAGGTGGCCGGGTTGGACCGGGGGGTGCGGCCGATGGGGCTCTGGTCGATGTCGATGACCTTGTCCAGATTGCTCCATCCCGCTGAGCAGGTGCGGTCCCTTGGCGTAGATTTTCTTGTCGCTGAAGATAGCGCTGGGCCTCGGCGAACAGGGTCTCGATCACCAGCGAGCTCTTGCCCGAGCCGGACACCCCGGTGACGCAGGTCATCACCCCGAGCGGGAAAGCGGACGGTCAGGTCCTGCAGGTTGTTCACCCGGGCGCCGCGCACGGTGATGGCGTGGGCCGCGTCGTCGCGCACCGGCCGCCGCTGCGGCGGCACCTCGATCCGCAGCCGGCCGGAGAGGTAGCCGCCGGTCTGCGAGTCTTCGCAGTCGAGCAGGCCCGGCACCGGGCCGGAGTAGAGCACCTCGCCGCCGTGCACGCCCGCGCCCGGGCCGATGTCGAGCACATGGTCGGCGTTGGCGATGGTGTCCGCGTCGTGCTCGACCACGATCACCGTGTTGCCCAGGTCGCGCAGGTTGACGAGGGTCTTGATGAGCTTGTTGTTGTCCCGCTGGTGCAGGCCGATGCTCGGTTCGTCGAGGATGTAGAGCACCCCGGCCAGGCCCGAGCCGATCTGCGAGGCCAGGCGGATGCGCTGGGCCTCGCCGCCGGAGAGCGTCCCGGCCTTGCGGTCGAGGGACAGGTAGCCCAGGCCCACACCGTGGAGAAAGAACAGCCGCTCGCGGATCTCCTTGAGGATCGGCCGGGCGATGGTCGCCTGCCGCTCGTCGAGCTCGAGGGTTTCGAGTTCGCTGATCAGCTGTTCGATGGCCATGCCGGTGATGTCGGTGATCGACCAGCCGCCCACGCGCACGGCCAGGGCCTCGGGCTTGAGCCGGGCGCCGTTGCAGGCCGGGCAGTGCTGTTCGTTCATGAACTCCTCGATCTCCTCGCGCAGTCGAGCCGAGGTGGTTTCCCGGAACAGACGGTTCAGTCGCGGCACGATGCCCTCGAAGGGGAGCTGCGACACCATCCTCCGCCGGCCGCGGCTGTGGACGAACTCGAGCTTCTCCCGGCCGGTGCCGTGCAGGAAGGCCTGCTGCACCCGGGCGGGCAGGTCGGCGAAGGGCGTGGCCAGGTCAAACTTGTAGTGGCTGGCAAAGGCCTCGATCCACTGGCTGCCCATGGCGGCCAGTCGCCGCCGCGTCCACGGGGCGATGGCGCCCTCGATGAGCGACAGTGACGGGTCCGGGACGATGCGCTGCTCGTCGATGAACTGGTTGAAGCCCAGGCCGGTACAGGCCGGACAGGCGCCAAGGGGGTTGTTGAAGGAGAACAGCTGCGGCGACAGTTCCGGCACCGAGATGGAGCACCGGTGGCAGGCGGCGCTCTCACTGAACAGCACCTCCTCGCCGCTGTCCGGGAACAGGGCGACCATGACTCCGTCGCCCAGGGCCACGGCGGTGCTCACCGACTCGTCGAGGCGCCGGCGGATGGAGGCTTTCAGCACCAGCCGGTCGATGACCGCCTCGATCTGGTGGAATTTGTTCTTGTCGAGGACGATCTCCTCGCCCAGTTGGCGGATCTCGCCGTCCACGCGCACGCGCACGAACCCCTCTTTGCGCAGCCGTTGGAACACCTGCTCGTGCTGGCCCTTCTTGCGGGTGACGAGCGGCGCCAGCAGGATGACCTTCTCCCCCTCCGGCCGGGCGAGCAGGGCGTCGAGCATGTCGTGCACCGACTGGGAGCGGATCGGGTCGCCGCACTTGGGACAGTGGGGCTGGCCGGCGCGGCCGAACAGCAGGCGCAGGTGGTCGTAGATCTCGGTGACCGTGCCCACGGTGGAGCGCGGGTTCCTGCTGGTGGTCTTCTGCTCGATGGAGACCGCGGGGGACAGCCCCTCGAGCAGGTCCACGTCCGGCTTGTCCATCTGGCCGAGGAACTGGCGGGCATAGGTGGACAGCGATTCCACGTAGCGGCGCTGTCCCTCGGCGTAGAGGGTGTCAAAGGCCAGGGTGGACTTGCCCGAGCCGGACAGCCCGGTGAAAACGATGAGTTTGTTGCGGGGCAGGTCAACCGAGATGTTCTTCAGGTTGTGCATGCGTGCGCCCCGGATGCGCAGAAATTGCGGCTCCATGGCTGTGGCGGAAGGTTTCCTTGGCAGAGGGGGTGGTTCGGGGCGGCCGGAACGGCCGCTGGCCAACGATAAGCACGCCGGGCCGGCAGGGCAAAAAAAAGGATCCCGGCAGCGACTGCTGGGATCCAAAGAAAAAACCCGGCAAGCGCGCTTGCCGGGTGTATGGACTGGCTCCCCGGGAGGGACTCGAACCCCCGACAAGGTGGTTAACAGCCACCTGCTCTACCAACTGAGCTACCGAGGAATGGTGCTCGGGACGAACGGACGGCACGTGATGAGGGCCGCCGTTTCGAGAGGTGTTACATAGCACAGGGCACCCGAGGCGTCAACAGAAAAGAACCGCCGGGCCCCGGCCCCGCCCATTTCCGCGCAGCCGACCGGGGGGTCAGGAAAGCCGTGTCTTGAAGTCCTCGTAACCGAAGCGGCGCACCGTTTCCAGCCGGTCCTCGTCCGGGTGGTAGAGGAGGATGGACGGCAGTTGCACGCCGTTGAAGGTGTTCGTCTTGACCATGGTGTAGATGGCCATGTCGGTGAACACCAACCGGTCGCCGGGGGCGAGCGGCCGGTCGAAGGAATACTCGCCGGCCACGTCGCCGGCCAGGCAGGAGAGGCCGCCGATACGGCAGGTCCATCCCTTTTCGCCGGGCTCGCCGGCGCCGATGATGTGCGGCCGGTAGGGCATTTCCAGCACGTCGGGCATGTGCGCCGGCACCGAGGCGTCGATGATGGCCACGGGCAGGTCGGCGTTGACCACGTCGAGCACCGTGGCCACCAGGTAACCGGCGTTGAGCGCCACCGCCTCGCCCGGCTCCAGGTAGACCTGCACGCCCCAGCGCTCGCGGAAGCGGTTGACGACGCTGACACGAGCAGGTCGAGATCGTAGCCCGGGCGGGTGATGTGGTGGCCGCCGCCGAAGTTGACGTACTGCATCCGCGGCAGGACGTCAGCAAAGGCGTGTTCCACCGCGGCCACGGTCCGCTCCAGGCAGTCGGCGTTCTGCTCGCAGAGGTTGTGCCAGTGCAGGCCGCTGATCCCGTCCAGCCGGTCGACCCGGAAGTCGGCCCGGCGGATGCCCAGGCGCGAGCCGGGCGCGCAGGGGTCGTACAGGGGCACCGCGCCCTCGGAGTGCTCGGGGTTGATGCGCAGGCCGAACGCGAGTTCACGCGCCCGAGGCCGCGGCCCGCTGCCGGGCCAGCGGCATGAACCGCTCCTTCTGGGCAAAGGAGTTGAACACCAGGTGGTCGCTGGTCAGGGCCAGGGCCTCGATGTCCGCGGCCGAGTAGGCGGCGGCGAAGCTGTGCACCTCGCGGCCGAACTCCTCGCGGCCGAGCTGCGCCTCGTGCGGGGAACTGCAGCAGACCCCGTCGAGCACCTCGGCGAGCAGCGGGAACACCCGGAACATGGCAAAGCACTTGAGCGCCAGCAGGATGCGGCAGCCGGTGCGCGCCTTGACCCGACCGAGCACGGTGAGGTTGTCGACGAGCAGCCCCTCGTCGACCACGAAGGCCGGCGTCTCCACCCGGGCCGGGTCGAACCGGCAGGCGAGCCGGCCGTTGTAGCGCTCGCCGGTCACAGTTCGACCACCTGCCAGGGCAGGCCGTAGTGGTTCAGGTCGTCCATGAAGGGGTCGGGATCGAACTGCTTCCATGTTGAACACGCCCTGGCGCGCTTCCAGTTGCCGGTGAGCATCATCTTGGCGCCGATCATGGCCGGCACGCCGGTGGTGTAGGAGATCGCCTGCGAGCCGACCTCGCGGTAGCACGCCTCGTGGTCGCAGACGTTGTAGACGTACAGCTGCTTGCTCCTGGCCGTCCTTGACCCCCTTGAAGACGCAGCCGATGCAGGTCTTGCCCTTGGTTAGCGGGCCGAGCGAGGCCGGGTCGGGCAGCAGCGCCTTGAGGAACTGCAGCGGGACGATCTCCGCGCCCTCGTACGACACCGGGTCGATGCGGGTCATGCCGACGTTCTCCAGCACCTCGCAGGTGCTTGAGGTAGTTCTCGGAGAAGGTCATCCAGAAGCGGGCCCGCTTGAGCCCGTGGATGTGTCTGCACCAGCGACTCCAGCTCCTCGTGGTACATCAGGTAGCATCTTCTTCGGGCCGATGCCCTCGGGGAAGTCGAAGGTCATGGACCAGCTGAGCGGGTCGGTCTCCACCCACTCGCCGTTCTCCCAGTAGCGGCCGCGCTGGGTGACCTCGCGGATGTTGATCTCCGGGTTGAAGTTGGTGGCGAAGGGCTGGCCGTGGTCGCCGGCGTTGCAGTCGATGATGTCGATGGTGTGGATCTCGTCGAAGTGGTGCTTCTGGGCCTAGGCGCAGAAGACGTTGGTCACGCCGGGATCGAAGCCCGCAGCCGAGCAGGGCCATGAGGCCCGCCTGCTCGAAGCGCTCCTGATAGGCCCACTGCCACTTGTACTCGAACTTGGCCACGTCCGGCGGCTCGTAGTTGGCGGTGTCCAGGTAGTCGACGCCGGTCTCCAGGCAGGCGTCCATGATGGGCAGGTCCTGGTAGGGCAGGGCCACGTTGATCACCAGGTCGGGCTTGATCCGCCGGATCAGGGCCGACGGTCTCGGCCACGTTGTCCGCGTCCACCCGTTCGACCGCGATGGTGGAGCCGATCCGTTCGCGCACGCTGGCGGCGATGGCGTCGCATTTGGCCAGGGTGCGGCTGGCCAGGGTGATCTGACCGAACACCTCGGGAACCTGGGCGCATTTGTGGGCGACGACACTGCCGACGCCGCCGGCGCCGATGATGAGAACATGGGGCATGGAACCCTCCTTCAGGTGGATGGTCTGTCGATGTGTGGTCTGCAACTCTTGATTATTCCCACGCGCCAAGGTGGGAACGATACACAGCTAAAAAGCTAAACCGCTAAACCGCTAAACAGCTACCCAGCTGACCTACCGCTCGAAATACGTATACCCCCGCAACCCGGCCTCGTAGGCCTCGACGATCTCGCGTCGTTCCTGGGCGGTGATCCGGCCGGCGCGCACCGCCTGCTCGGCCGTTTCGCGGAAGCGGTCAACCAGCCGTTTGGGGTCGTACTCGCACGTAGGAGAGCACGTCGGCCACGGAGTCGCCCTCCAGCTCGCTGACGAATTCGAACTCGCCCTTGTCCCCGATACTGGACGCTGACGACGTTGGTGTCGCCGAGCAGGTTGTGCAGGTCGCCCAGGGTCTCCTGGTAGGCGCCGACCAGGAAGACGCCGAGATGTATTCCTCGTCGGGCTTGAGTTCGTGCAGCGGCAGGTAGCGCTTCACGTCGTGCAGGTCGATGAACTGGTCGATCTTGCCGTCGCAGTCGCAGGTGATGTCGGCGAGGATGCGCCTTGCGCGTCGGCTCCTCGTCGAGCCGGTGGATCGGCATGATCGGGAACAGCTGGTCGATGGCCCAGGAATCGGGCAGCGACTGGAACACGCTGAAGTTGCCGTAGTAGATATCGCTCAGCGCGCCGGTCCAGGTCCTCGAGCTCGGCGTCCGGGATGTCTTGAGCTCCCGGGCGAGCCGGCGGATCTCGCGTGATCGATGTGCCAGAAGAGCTGTTCGGCCAGCGCGCGCTCGCGCAGGCGTGACCTGGCCGTGCTGGAACAGGCGCGCGGATCTCGTCGCGGTAGATAGACGGCGTCGTTGAAGCACTCCTGGATGTTGCTTGCACGGTCAGGGCCTTGAGGACCTCGACCAGGTGTTCGAGCTGGGTCGGGCAATCCTCGGGCAGCTGCTCGGGCAGCGGCGTCGGCCTCGAAGCGGGTGACGTCGAGGATGTTGAAGAGCAGCACCGAGTAGTAGGCGACCAGGGCCCGGCCCGATTCGGTGATGATGGTCGGGTGGGGGATGTCGTCCTCGTCGAGCGCGGTCATGACCGCCTCGACGATGTCCGTGCAGTATTCGTCGAGCGTGTAGTTGCGGCTGGACAGGAAGTTGGTGTGGGAGCCGTCGTAGTCGACGGCCAGGCCGCCGCCGAGGTCGAGGTATCGCCCATGGCGCGCCTTCCTTGACCAGGTCGACGTAGATGCGGCAGGCCTCGTTGCACCGCGGTGCGGATCTCGCGGATGTTGGGGATCTGCGAGCCGAGGTGGTAGTGGAGCAGCTGCAGGCAGTCGAGCATGCCGGCGCTGGAGAGCAGGTCGACCACCTCGATGATCTGGGCGGTGTTGAGGCCGAAGATGCTGCGGTCGCCGCCGGACTCGGTCCAGTGCCCGCCGGCCTGGGTCGACAGCTTGACGCGGACGCCGAGGATGGGCTTGACGTCCAGGGCCTTGGCGCGCTCGAGGATGAGCGGCAGCTCGCCGGGCATCTCGATGACGAGGATGCAGCGTGAAGCCCATCTTGGTGCGCGTAGAGGCCGAGGTCGATGAACTCCTCGTCCTTGTAGCCGTTGCAGATGATGCAGGCCTTCGGGTCGTGCATCATGCGCCAGGGCGGCGATCAGCTCCGCCTTGCTGCCGGCCTCCAGGCCGTGGTGGTAGCGCGGCCGAACTGGGTGATCTCCTCGACGACCTGCTGCTGCTGGTTGACCTTGATCGGGTAGACGCCCATGAAGCTGCCGGTGTAGCCCAGCTCTTCCATGGCCGTGCGGAAGGTCTCGTTGAGGCTGGTGATCTGGGCGTCGAGGATGTTCTCGATGCGCAGGAGCACCGGCATGTCCAGGCCGCGTTCGCGCACGCCGTTGGCCACGGCGGCGATGCTCACCGCCCGGTCCACGGCGCCCGGCTCGGGCATGACCATCATGTCGCCGTTCTCGGCGACGAAGAAAAAGCCGCCGCCCCATTCGGTGACACCGTACAGGTCGGACGATTTGCTGATGTTCCAGCGTTCCATGGTGTAGTTCACCCGCTTCCTCCTTGCAAAGTCAAAGGCTCTCTATAATAAACACGCCGTGTCTGGCGTCAACATTTCCAACGCCTGCCGGCGGACAGCCGGCCTGCGGGCGCGATCCGTCCCGGTCGCTCAGGGCAACAGCCGCACCGGTTTCCCGTCGCTTGCCATGGGCGGACGCAGGGTGAGTTCCCGCCCGGCGGCGACCGCCTCCCGGTAGGCGTCCCGGTGCACCGTCCGACCCCGGCCGCGCAGGCGGCGCAGGCGCGGGTAACGGCAGGCGACGAATTCGTCCAGCCGCTGCTGCTCGCGCAGCGTCGGCAGGTCGGCGCTCGGATCGGGTGCGGCTGCCGCGCTTGGCCCACTCTTCGCCTTGCGGCGGCTCCGCTCCAGGGTTTCCCGGAACCCGGCGAGCAGGCCGAGGGAGTAGCTCGTCCGCGCCGTGCGACCGTTGCCGGCGAAGGTGTGCCGATGCTTGGCCCACAGGGTCTGCAGCCGGTCCTCGAGGAAGTGGTAGCAGTGCTCGGCCACCGCCACCCGCTCAGCCCGGCCGAGCAGTTCGATGGTGCGCAGGGAGCGGTCGAGGTGCGGGTCGTAGAGCGAGGCGCAGATCACCCGCACCGTGAAGTGCGCCTCGAGCAGCGCGCAGATCGCCTTGCGGTAGGCCGGCAGGGTCTGCTGGCCGGTGTGGATGGTGCGGTGCACCATGCCCTCGTCCTCGGCCAGGGCGTCCAGGTCGAGACGGTGGCGGGCGAGCAGTTCGCCGGCGCGCTGCAGGGCGAGCGCGGCCTCGTGCTCATTGTCGGAGCCGCCCAGGGCCATGAGCTTGCGCACCCGGTCGATGATCTGCCGGCCCCGTTCGGTGACCGGCGAACCAACGCCCACCGAACGCAGTCCCTCGGCGAGATCGGCGGTCGCGCCACGGAAAGGTGCGTCCAGGCCGAGGCGGACGCAGGCCGACACAAACAGCGGGCCGTGGCCGGCATCGTCCCGGCCGTGGAGTTCGCTCACGACCTGGTGGGCCATCTCGTGCTTGAGCACCTGCAGGGTCAGGTTCCAGGGGTGTTCGGCGATGAGGTGGCGGCTGAGGCTGAGCACCCGGTCGCCGGCCGACCAGCGGCCCAGTTGCCGCCGGCTGTCGTTCAGGGCCAGCACCGGCGGTTGCAGGCGGACCCCGTACTGGTAGCAGATGTCGTTGTACTCCCGCGTCAGTTGGGCGAGCCAGGCCGCTTCCAGGATGTGGCCGGCACCGTTCATCGCGCCGCCCCCGCCACGTCGGCCGCGACCTGCCGCAGGGCAGCGATGCGCTCAAGCACCGGCGGGTGGCTGTGACTGAGCCGCACGTTGACCGGGTGGGGCGTGAGGTTGGCGAGGTTGCTCACGCTGAGTTTCTTCAGGCCGCTGATCAGGGATTCGGCGCCGGCGCCGGTGTGCACGGCGAACCGGTCGGCCTGGTACTCGTGGCGCCGCGACAGCCCGTTGACGCCCACGGCCAGCAGGGTGGCGATCGGCGTGTAGAGAAAACCGAAGAAGACCACGGATCCGTACACCGAGAGGTGTTCCATGCCGAAGGCGGCGAACAGCCCCGGGTTGTCGAGGAAGCGGCTGAGCAGGAAGAAGAGCAGCCCGGTCTGCAGGACGGAGAGCCCCACCATCACCGGGATGTGCTTGAGCCGCCAGTGGCCGATCTCGTGGGCGAGCACGGCGACGATCTCCGCGGTGGTCAGCCGCTCGAGCAGGGTGTCGAAAAAGACGATGCGCCGGAAGCGGCCGAACCCGGTGAAAAAGGCGTTGGCCCGGGTGGAGCGCCTGGAGCCGTCCATGGTGAAGATCCCGCCCACGGCGAAACGCTCATTCGCGGCGTAGCGGGTGATGGCCGTTCGCAGCTCGCCCTCGGCCAGCGGCGTGAACCGGTTGAACAGCGGCAGGAGCACCACCGGGGCAAGGAACTGGACCACCAGGAGAAAGGTGGTCACCGCCAGCCAGCAGAGGATCCAGGCCGCCGGCCCGCCGGTATCGAACAGCAGGAACACACCGGCGAGCAGCGGCCCGCCGAGCACCACGGCCAGGAGCATCCCCTTGAGGGTGTCGAGGAGGAAGGTCAGCGGCGTGGTGGTGTTCAGGCCGAAGCGCTCTTCGATGCCGAAGGTGGCATAGACGGAAAACGGCAGCTGCACCGCGCCCGAGAGCAGGGCGAGGAGGCCGGTGAACACCAGGCCGGTGGGCACCGGGGTGAGCCCGAGGCCGCGGGCCAGGGCGTCCACCAGGTTGAAGCCGCCGAGCAGGAGGAAGGCCAGGGTGAGCGCCAGACCGACGGTGCGGCGCACCAGGGCCAGGCGGGTGGTCGCCCGGGTGTACTCCTGGGCGCGGGCGTAGCGGTCCCGGTCGTAGACCCCGGTGAACTCGGCCGGCAGTTCGGGGTGCAGCGAGCGGAGTTCGAGCAGGCCGGCAATCAGTTCAAGCAGGGCGCCCAGCAGGAGTATGGCGAGAATGCACACCAGATAGAAGTTCAATGTCGCGTCCTGTCCTCCCGGCGATCCACCGGCCTGCAAAAAAGTGGGGATGCAATACAGGAGATTGTCCTGCCGTGCAAGCAGATTGATGGTTTCCTGACCGCAGTCGAGGCAGCCAACAACGCGGAATCCCATCCGGAAAGCGGGGTGGCAGGTCTCGTTGGGTTTGCACTTTGCCGGCCGGCGAGGTATTGCTTGCCCACACGGGAAAGAACGTTCACCACTGCGGAGGCGGAAACATGGAAGAGTTGCAATCGGAAGGGCAGCAGACAAAACTCCCGCCACCGGTGGGACACCAGCCGTCCCCGAGACTGACCGGGCTGCAGATCACGGGCATTGTCCTCGGGGCCATGGTGCTGACCATGGCGGCCACCCTGTTCATCGTCAAGAGCTGGCTGTTTCCGGCGCCGTTCAAGCCGGTCCGGCTCAGCGCGGCCGAGACGCAGCGGCTGGAACACAAGCTGGCCGTGTTCGAGCAGCTGGACAGCCGCCCCCTGCCGGAGGATCGCCGGCCGCTGCCAGGTCCGTCCCGGCCGGAGCAGGGTCCGGCCCCGGGCCCGCTCGAACCCGAAGCCTATTCCGAGGAGGGCGCCTCCCGCGAGATCCGCCTGACCGAGCGGGAGATCAACGCCATGATCGCCCGCAACACCGACCTGGCGGACAAGGTGGCCATCGACCTGGCCAATGACCTGGTCAGCCTGCGCATGCTCATCCCGGTGGACCCGGATTTCCCCTTCCTCGGCGGCAAGACCCTGAAGGTGCGCGCCGGCGCGGAACTCGCCTTCCGCGGCAGCCGGCCGGTGTTCATCCTGCGCGGCATCTCGGTGATGGGCGTGCCCATCCCCAACGCCTGGATGGGCGGGCTGAAGAACATCGACCTGGTTGAGGTGTTCGGTTCGGATCCCGGCTTCTGGAAGGGGTTTGCCGACGGAGTGGCTGCCATCCAGGTTCGCGACGGCAACCTGGAGATCAACCTGCGGGAATAGGGCGGGATCTCAGCGCCGGTTCTTCTTGCGCGCTTTTTTCGCGGCCTTGTTGCGGGCGCGTTCGGCCTGTTTCTTCTTGCCGGCCCGACGCGTCCGTTCGTTTTCCCTGTCCGCCTCGGGCCGTGGCGGGTCGTCTTTGGGCTGGAACTCGGCGAACCAGGAGATGTAGCTGTGCAGGTCCGCCGGCATCCGCCGCCGGGTGCGCTCACCCAGGGCGGCCATGGCCTCGGCCCGGTCCAGGGCCAGGCTCCGTTCCACATCACTCATGCCGATATAGCCCGGCTGCACCAGGCCGTCCGCATAGGCCCGGCGGATCAGGTCCATGGAGTCGCCCGGGTGCAGGTCGCACAGGGTCGCCACCAGGTTGCTCCAGAAGAACGAGTCCGCCTCGGCCTCCTCGCCGGTGAACAGCTCCTGCACAAAGGCCACCGTCTCGTCCCGGTCGGCCACGCCTTCCGCCACCGCAAAGGTGAGCGCCTCGATGGCCGCACCCCGCACGAACAGATCCACCTCCCGGTCGACCACCAGCGCCCGGATCCTGTCCAGTGACCCGCCGCAGGTCCGGTGGAGCAGGGTGGGCAGGGTCTCGGTGATCATGTCCCCCCAGAGTTCTTCCGACTGCTCCCCGGGCCACGGTGAAGGCGCGGATGATCGCCTGGTGCGCGGCCGTCTCCTTGAAGTGAGCGAGCAGCGAGACCGCGTAGACGTGACCGTTGCGCCCCTCCAGGGTGTAGAGCAGCGGGTTGTCGGCCAGTTCCTCGAGCAGGGCGATGAGCAGCGGGGTGATGGTTTCGCGGTGCGCGACCGCGATGTCCATCTCGTCGTGCAGGTAGACGCCGTCGGCGTAGTCGAAGCGGGCCAGCAGGGCCTGGATGTCGGCGGTGGGCATGCCGGGTACCTCACAAGGGGTGGCGGGAAAGGGGTGGGATCAGCCGGTGACGGGCGGAATCCGGGTGGGGACGAGATGCAGTCTGCCGGATGCAGGGTCGAAGTCGATGCCCAGCGGCGCCAGCAGTTGGAAGAGCGGCCGGCCGAAGAGAAACAGCTCGCGCTCAAGGCTCAGCCGATGCGCGGCAACGGCCCGGCTGCGCAGGTCCAGGTCGAGGTGGACCAGGGCCTCGAGCGGGGCGAGCAGGGCTGCCTGGTCGACGTTCGGGTTCGCGCGAGGCGCGGCGCAGCCTGTCCAGGTCCGGGCAGGGGCACTCGGCTTCGTGGTGGCGGACCAGGGGCAGGAGCGGGTCGTCGCCCGCCAGGCAGTCGAAGCGGGTGAGCAGGTCGCGGCCCGCCAGCTCGAGCAGGGCGAGGGTGTCCCGGCAGTCGAGCACCCGGCAGGCCAGCGGCCGGTCATCGTAGCGGCTGCAGCCGCGGGCTCCCTCGTCGTAGAACAGGCAGCACCAGCTGGCGCCGGTGCCGCGCAGCTTGAGGAACTCGTGGCGCACCACCTCCGGCTGTTCGCCCAGCGGCGGAAAGGCGAGTTCGCCCCGCCGCACCGTCACCAGGTCGTCGATCCGCAGCCGACCCGAGCGGAGCAGTTCCAGGTCCCCGCTGTGCAGGGCCGGGCCGCCCTGGCGGCAGCAGGTGCCGCAGCGCTGGCAGGTCGCGGCACCGTCCTCCGATGCGGTCGGGTGATCTGACGGTTGTCCGCTCACGCCATCAGCTCCGTGCTCAGGTAGCGTTCGCCGGTGTCGGGCAGCACCAGGACGATGTCCCGGTCCCGGAATTCCGGCCGCGAGACCAACTGCAGGGCCCCGGCCAGGGCGGCGCCGCCGGAGATGCCACAGAGGATGCCTTCGCGGCGGGCCAGGGCGCGCGCCTGCACCAGGGCCTCTTCATTGGTCACGGTGAGGATCTCGCTGAGCACCGAGCGGTCGAGATTGTCCGGCACGAAGCCGGCGCCGATACCCTGGATCTTGTGCGGGCCGGGACTGCCGCCGGAGAGCACCGGCGAGGCCGCCGGCTCCACCGCGGCCACATGCAGGGCCGGGTTCTTGTCGCGCAGGTAGCTGCCGGCGCCGCTGATGGTGCCGCCGGTACCCACCCCGGCCACCAGGGCGTCGATGCGGCCGCCGCACTGCTGCCAGATCTCCGGGCCGGTGGTGCGCCGGTGCATGGCCGGGTTGGCCGGGTTGGCGAACTGGTCGGGCATCCAGGCGCCGGGTGTTTCGGCCTGCAGGGCCGCGGCCCGGGCCAAGGCGCCGCGCATGCCCTCGGCCGTCGGGGTGAGCACCAGTTCCGCGCCGAGATGGGCGAGCAGCATGCGCCGCTCCACGCTCATGCTCTCCGGCATGGTCAGGATCAGCCGATAACCGCGGCTGGCAGAGACAAAGGCGAGGCCGATGCCGGTGTTGCCGCTGGTCGGCTCGACGATGGTCCCGCCCGGCTGCAGGCGGCCGTCCGCCTCGGCCGCGTCGACCAGGGCCACGGCCACCCGGTCCTTGATGGAACCGAGCGGATTCATGGACTCGATCTTGGCGTACAGGCGACCGCCGCCCGCGGGTTCCATCCGCTGCAGGCGGACCAGCGGGGTGTTGCCGATGGCCCCGGTCAGTGAGGCGCAGGCGGGCCGGTTCATATCCGCACCCCCTCGGTCGCACCGATGTAGACCAGTCGGGGCTGTTCGAGCAGCACCCGGGTGTCCGGGCCCACCGACTCGGTCAGCCAGACGTTGCCGCCGATGATCGAGCGGGCCCCGACCACGGTCTCGCCGCCGAGGATGGTGGCGTTGGCGTAGATGATCACGTCGTCCTCGATGGTCGGGTGACGCTTGCAGTCGCGCAGTCGTTCGCCCGCGTCGCGCGGCAGGGACAGGGCGCCGAGGGTGACGCCCTGGTAGACGCGCACCCGGTCGCCGATGCTGGTGGTGGCGCCGACCACCACGCCGGCGCCGTGGTCGATGAAGAAGTGCGAGCCGATCTCCGCGCCCGGGTTGATGTCGATGGCAGTGCGGTGGTAGGCGTGCTCGCTCATGATGCGCGGCACCAGCGGCACACCCAGTTCGTGCAACCGGTGCGCCAGCCGGTAGACCATGGTGGCGAACAGGCCGGGATAGCTGAAGATCACCTCGTCCGAGTTGGTGGCCGCCGGGTCGCCGGTGAGGGTGGCCTCGATGTCCGTTTCCAGCAGGCTGCGGATGGTGGGCAGGCTGTCGATCAGGTCAGCGGCGATCTGGTAGCTGCGCTCGCCGCAGAAGGAGCAGTTCTGGTCGTGGCGGAAGCAGTCGTGGCGGATGGCCGAGCTGACCTGGCTGGCCAGGTTCTCATAAAACAGGCTCACCTGCTGGCCGAGGTGGTAGTCCAGGTTTTCCGGGCGGAGGATCACCGGCGAGAAGAAGCCCGGAAACAGGATCCGCTGGGCCTGCTCGATCAGGTCGATGATTTCGATTTTGGACGGGATCGGCACCGGCTCGATATGGCTGGCCCACTGACCGCCCTTGAAACCGGCGCTCAGGGCGCGGACCACGCTGTCGATGGGGTTGCGCACCGCCCCGGCCCCAGTGGTGTCGATGGCGCAGGAGCCGGTGAGCTCATTTTTTCTTCGCATGGGTTTCTCTCCCTGGTGCAGCGGTTCAGGTCCGTTCGAGCATCATGATGCCGTAGGTGGCCCGCAGGTTTTTCAGGCAGCGGACCACCGTGCCACGCGACTCGTGGCCATAGGTGTTGATCGCCAGGTGACGGACCGTGCGCACCCCGATGGTGCGCAGGAACCGGTTGAAATCGTTGATAGTGATCACCCGGATGTTGGGGGTGTCGTACCACTCGTAGGGCAGTTGGTCGTTCACCGGCGCCCGGCCGGTAAAGAGGATTTGCAGCCGGGCCGACCAGTGGGCGAAGTTGGGGAAGCTGACGATCACCCGCCGGCCGATGCGCAGCAGGTCGAGGAGCAGTTCCTTGGGGTCGTGGATCTGCTGCAGGGTCTGGCTGAGCACCACCACGTCGAAGCGGTTCGGTGGGTAGTCGCCGACCTCGGTGCGGAAATCGCCCTGGAGCACGGTCAGGCCGCGTTCGATGCAGCGGGCCACCTTTTCCTCGGCCTGCTCGATGCCGGTGCCGAACACCTGCTTGTGGGTCTTGAGGTGGGCGAGCAGGTCGCCGTTGCCGCAGCCGAGATCGAGTACGCGCGCGCCCGGTTCGATCCACGAGGCGATCACCTGCAGGTCGAAACGCAGACCGCCCGGCTCGGGGCTAACGGCAGCAATCATGGGACACCCGGTCGAGGAAGCCGCTGATCAGGCCGTCCAGCCGTTTGTTGGGGACGAGAAAGGCGTCGTGGCCCCACTGGGCCACGATCTCGCAGAAGCTGACATCGCCGCCGTTTTTCTTCAGCGCGCTCACGATCTCGCGCGACTGGTAGGTGGGGTAGAGCCAGTCCGAGGTGAACGAAATCACCAGGAAAGAGACCTCGGCCAGGGCCTCGTTGATGAGCAGGCAGCCGTCGCCGCGCTGCAGGTCGAAGTAATCGGCCGCCTTGGTGATGTAGAGGAGCGAGTTGGCGTCGAAGCGGTCCACGAACTTGCGTCCCTGGTGGTGCAGGTAGCTCTCCACCTGGAAGTCGCCGGTGAGGTCGAAGGAGAGCGCGCTGCGGTGCAGGCGGCGGCCGAACTTCTCGCGCATAGCCTCGTCGGACAGGTAGGTGACGTGGCCGATCATGCGCGCCACCGCCAGCCCGTGGGCCGGGCCGGGGCCACCGTAGTAGTCGCCGCCCTGCCAGGCCGGGTCAGCCATGATCGCCTGCCGGGCCACCTCGTTGAAGGCGATGGCCTGGGCGGAGTGGCGGGTGGTGGTGGCCAGCGGGATGGCCGAAACGAGCATCTCGGGGTAATCGACGCACCAGCGCAGCACCTGCATGCCGCCCACCGAGCCGCCGATGACCGAAAGCAGCCGGGTAATGCCCAGGTGGTCGACGAGTTCCTTCTGGGCGCGGACCATGTCGCGGATGGTCACCATCGGGAAGCTGAGGCCGTAGGGCCGGCCGGTGGCCGGGTTGATCGACCCGGGGCCGGTGCTGCCCGAGCAGCCGCCGAGGATGTTCGAGCAGATGACGAAGTAGCGATCCGTGTCCACCGGCCTGCCCGGTCCGACCATGTTGTCCCACCAGCCGGGGCGGGGGGCGTCGGCGGTGTGGACACCGGCCACGTGGGCGTCGCCGGTGAGGGCGTGGAGCACGAGAATGGCGTTGCTGCGGTCCGCGTTCAGTTCGCCGAGCGTCTCGTAGGCCAGGGTGATCGGGCCGAGGCGGGCGCCGCAGTCGAGGGGCAGCCCCTCCGGCTGGTCGGCGAAGGTGAAGAACCGCCGCTCCACCAGGAGGCGGCGGTCTGTTCCGGCGCCAGCGGAATTCATGGCCTGCCGCCGGTGCGGGCGCCGGCGAAGTCCGCTCTGGAGGGCCTACGCTGTGGCCTCTCGGTGGTGGTGTTGGCGAGGTCGATCATGGGCACACAATAGCCATGGGCAGGACCCTTGACCAGCGGAAAAAAGCGGCCGGCCGCAGGGGCGCGGCCGCTGTCCGCTCCGGTTTGCGCACAGGGCGCTACTCGCGGGTGAGTTGGCGGTAGCGGATGCGGTGCGGCTGGTCCGCGTCGGCACCCCTGCGCCGCTTGTAGTCCTGTTCGTAGTCGGAGTAGTTGCCCTCGAACCAGATGACCTCGGAGTCGCCCTCGAAGGCCAGGATGTGGGTGGCGATGCGGTCGAGGAACCAGCGGTCGTGGCTGATGACCACGGCGCAGCCGGCAAAGTTTTCCAGGGCCTCTTCCAGGGCGCGCATGGTGTTCACGTCCAGGTCGTTGGTCGGCTCGTCCAGGAGGAGCACGTTGCCGCCTTCCTTGAGCATGCGCGCCAGGTGCACGCGGTTGCGCTGGCCGCCGGAGAGCTCGCCCACCTTCTTCTGCTGGTCGCTGCCGGTGAAGTTGAATCGGGCCACGTAGGCGCGGGCGTTCACCTCGCGGGTGCCGAGCCAGATGGTCTCCTGGCCCTCGCTGATGGTCTCGAAGACGGTCTTCACCGGGTTGAGTACATCCCGCGACTGGTCGACATAGGCCAGCTTGACCGTCTCGCCGATGCGGATGGTGCCCGCATCCGGCTGGTCCTGGCCGGTGATCATGCGGAACAGGGTGGTCTTGCCGGCGCCGTTCGGGCCGATGATGCCGACGATGCCGCCGGGCGGCAGGGAGAAGCTCAGGTTGTCCATGAGCAGCCTGCCCTCGTAGGCCTTGCGCACGCCCTCGGCCTCGATGACCAGCTTGCCCAGGCGCGGCCCCGGCGGGATGTAGATCTCCAGGTCGCCGGCCGCCTTTTCGCTCTGTTGGGTGAGCAGGTTCTCGTAGGCGGAGATGCGGGCCTTGGCCTTGGTGCGCCGCCCCTTGGGGCTCATGCGGATCCAGTCCAGCTCGCGCGCGAGGGTGCTTGCTGCCGTTCGCTCTCCTTTTTCTCTTCCTGGGCGAGCCGCTTCTGCTTCTGCTCGAGCCACGAGGAGTAGTTGCCCTTCCAGGGGATGCCCACGCCGCGGTCCAGTTCGAGGATCCAGCCGGCCACGTTGTCGAGGAAGTAGCGGTCATGGGTGACGGCGATGACCGTGCCCGGGTACTGCTGGAGATGGTGTTCCAGCCAGGCGACCGACTCCGCGTCCAGGTGGTTGGTGGGTTCGTCGAGGAGCAGGATATCCGGGCTTTTCAGCAGGAGGCGGCAGAGCGCGACCCGCCGTTTCTCACCGCCGGAGAGCACGCCGCACTGCATGTCCGCGGGCGGGCAGCGCAGCGCGTCCATGGCCATCTCCAGGCGCGAGTCCAGGTTCCAGGCGTCGACCGCGTCGAGCTTGTCCTGCACCTGGGCCTGGCGGTCGATGAGCGCCTGCATGGCGTCATCGTCCATGGGCTCGGCGAATTGCTCGTTGATCGCGTTGAATTCATTGAGCAGGTCCACGGTGGCCTGGGCCCCTTCCTCGACGATCTCGCGCACCGTCTTCTCCGGGTCGAGCGTGGGCTCCTGGGGCAGGTAGTCGATGGTGAACCCCTCGGAGAGGATGGTCTTGCCCTCGAATTCGGTGTCGATGCCGGCAAGGATGCGCAGCAGCGTACTCTTGCCCGAGCCGTTCAGGCCGAGCACGCCGATCTTGGCGCCGTAGAAATAGGACAGGGAGATGTCTTTGAGGATCTGCTTCTGGTGGTACTTCTTGCTGACACGGATCATCGAGTAGATGATCTTGTTCGCTTCACTGGCCATGGCTGGGTGCTCCTTCGCGGAGGGTGGGGGTCGGCGGACCGGGACACTGCCCGCTGTGGCGGCCGGGCAGATCTGCGCCGCGCTCAACAAAAAGCCCGCTTTCCTTGCGAGAAAGCGGGCTGCCCTATGGGATGCCGGATCACTCCGGACGTATATCTGGTGGCGATGCAGGGACTTGAACCCCGGACACTACGGATATGAGCCGTATGCTCTTACCAGCTGAGCTACATCGCCGATATGTGAACAAGCCGGTTCGCTTGAGCCGGACAAATATGCTCCATTTCTCCCTGCTTGTCAACAGGAAAGCGGTCGGGCCGAGTCGGCCCGACCGTGGCCGCGCGACAAAAGGCCCCGCCCACTGCGGAGGCAGCGGGCGGGGCCGGGAAGAACAGCGCGGATTGGCCGGCTGCGGCTTACATCATGCCGCCCATGCCGCCCATGCCGCCCATACCACCCATGCCGCCAGGAGGCATGCCGGCGCCACCCTTGTCCTCTCGGGCTTCTCGGCGATCATGCACTCGGTGGTGAGCAGCAGGCCGGCGACGGAGGCCGCGTTCTGCAGGGCCGAACGGGTCACCTTGGTCGGGTCGATGACGCCGGCCTCGATCAGGTCCTCGTACTTCTCGGTGGCGGCGTTGAAGCCGAAGGCGCCTTCCGTTCTTGACCTTCTCGACGATCACCGAGCCCTCACAGCCGGCGTTGATGGCGATCATGCGCAGCGGCTCTTCGAGGGCGCGGCGGATGATGTTCTACGCCGAGGTTCTGCTCGCCGTCCAGCTTGAGGTCGTCGAGCACCTTGAGGCAGCGCAGGAAGGCGACGCCGCCGCCGGGGACGATGCCTTCTTCGACCGCGGCGCGGGTGGCGTTGCAGGGCATCCTCGACGCGGGCCTTCTTCTCCTTCATCTCGATCTCGGTGGCTGCGCCGACATTGATCACGGCCACGCCGCCGACCATCTTGGCCAGCCGCTCCTGGAGCTTCTCGCGGTCGTAATCGGAGGTGGTGTCTTCGATCTGGGCGCGGATCTGCTTGACGCGGCCTGCGAGCTTCTCCTTGTCGCCGGCGCCATCGACGATGGTGGTGTTGTCCTTGTCGATGATGACGCGCTTGGCCGGTCCCAGGTCGTTGACGGTGACGTTCTCCAGCTTGATGCCGAGGTCTTCGGTGATCACCTGGCCGCCGGTGAGGATGGCGATGTCCTCAAGCATGGCCTTGCGGCGGTCGCCGAAGCCCGGAGCCTTGACCGCGGCCACCTTCAGGGTGCCGCGCAGCTTGTTGACCACCAGGGTGGCCAGGGCCTCGCCTTCGACGTCTTCGGCGATGATCAGAAGCGGCTTGCCCATCTTGGCGACCTGCTCGAGCATCGGCAGCAGATCCTTCATGTTGCGAGATCTTCTTCTCGTTGATCAGGATGTAGCGGCTCGTCCATGCTCGACTTCCATCCGCTCGGGATCGGTGACGAAGTAGGGGGAGAGGTAGCCGCGGTCGAACTGCATGCCTTCGACCACGTCCAGCGTGGTCTCCATGGTCTTGGCTTCTTCGACCGTGATGACGCCTTCCTTGCCGACCTTGTCCATGGCCTCGGCGATGATGTTGCCGATGGTCGCGTCGTTGTTGGCGGAGATGGTGCCGACCTGGGCGATTTCCTTCTGCTCCTTGGTCGGGCTTGGCGATCTTGCTCGAGTTCGGCGACCACGGCCTCGACCGCCTTGTCGATGCCGCGCTTGATCTCCATGGGATTGGCGCCGGCGGCGACCAGCTTGACGCCCTCGCGGTAGATGGCCTGGGCCAGCACGGTGGCGGTGGTGGTGCCGTCACCGGCCACATCGGAGGTCTTGGAGGCGACTTCCTTGACCATCTGGGCGCCCATGTTCTCGAACTTGTCCTCGAGCTCGATCTCCTTGGCCACGGTGACACCGTCTTTGGTGATGATCGGGGCGCCGAAGGATTTCTCGATGAGCACGTTACGGCCCTTCGGACCGAGGGTGACTTTCACGGCGTTGGCCAGGGTGTTGACCCCGTTGAGCATTTTTTCCCGGGCCTTACCGCCGTATTTCAATTCTTTTGCAGCCATGTGTAGAGTCTCCTTGCGTTATATCGTATGAATGGGCACCAGAGGCTTACGCCTGGATGACGCCGAGGATGTCGTCTTCGCGCATGATGAGGAAATCCTCACCGTCGAGCTTCACTTCGGTGCCGCCGTATTTGGAGAACAGCACCCGGTCGCCGACAGCCACATCCATGGCGACCCGCGCTCCTGCTTCGTTCAGCTTGCCCGGACCGACGGCCACCACCTCGCCCTCGGCCGGTTTCTCCTTGGCCGAGTCGGGAATGATAATGCCACCTGCGGTTTTTTCTTCTCCTTCCAGTCTCTTGACCAAGATGCGGTCATTCAGCGGACGAATCTTCATGGACAATCCTCCTGTCTTCTTTTTTGAGTAAAGGGATAAAAAAGGGTTTGCACCGATTGGTGTTTGTTGCCCTACGGTCGGCGCAAACCATATTGGTCGGACGAAAACGAAGCGTCAGGCTTCAAACAGCGCATACAGTAGTGCGGCTTCGGGAAAAATCAAGGGAGGGTCGGGCGAAAAAATGATTCGCCCAACCCTTTGAGATCTGGGGAAAACTTGTGGAGGGGTGGAGGCGTCGCCGCGTTTAGCCGATGCTGACGCGCCAGTTGTGCGGGGCTTCCCGGTGGCCGAACTGGATGGCCTGGAGTTCGTCGTAGAGGCGCCGGGCACGTTCACCGACCTGGCCGCCGTTGATCTGGATATGCTTGTCCCGGTAACAGAATTCACCCACCGGCGAGATCACCGCGGCGGTGCCCGTGCCGAAACTCTCCTGCAGGGCCCCGGATTCGCCGGCGGCGATCACCTCGTCGATGGCGAGCCGCCGTTCGCTCACCCGCCAGCCCCAGTCGCGGGCCAGCTGCAGCACCGAGTCCCGGGTCACTCCGGGGAGGATGGAGCCTTCGAGCGGCGGCGTGATCAGCTCGTCATCGATCACGAAGAAGATGTTCGAGGTCCCGACCTCCTCGATGTAGCGCCGCTCGACCGCGTCGAGCCACAGCACCTGGGTGTAGCCCCGGTCGTGCGCCTCGGTCTGGGCGCGCAGGCTGGCGGCGTAGTTGCCGGCCGTTTTGGCGTTGCCCACGCCGCCGGGCACGGCGCGCACATAGCGGTCCTCGACGTAGATCTTCGTCGGGCTGAACCCCTCGGCATAGTAGGCGCCCACCGGGCAGCAGATGATGAAGAAGAGGTATTCCTCGGCGGGGCGCAGGCCGACCGCCGGTTCGGTGGCGATCATGGTCGGACGGATATACAGGGTCGCGCCCGGCGCCGACGGCACCCAGTCCCTGTCGAGGTAGATCATGGCGCGCAGGGCCGCGAGCACCCGGTCCGCCGGGAAGCGGGGCATGCACATGCGCACCGCCGACTGGTTCATGCGGGTGAGATTGTCCATCGGCCGGAACAGAAAGATCTCGTTGGCCTTGCTGCGGTAGGCCTTCATGCCTTCGAAGATGGCCTGGCCGTAATGGAACACCATGGCCGCCGGGTCGAGCGAGAACGGCCCGTACGGCTCGATGCAGGCGTCGTGCCAGCCCTGCTGCCGGTTCCAGCGCATGGTGAACATGTGGTCGGTGAAGTGCTGACCGAAGCCCAGGTTGGCCTGGTCGGGCTTGGCCTTCAGCTGGTCGGCGGAGGCCTTGTGCAGTGCTACGTCAAAGTCCTTGTGCAACATGGTGTCATCCTGTGTTCTCGGGTTCTGTGCAAACCGGTTTCCGTTTCCTTTTGCGGCCGGAGTGGGTACCATGGCGCCAATTCAACCTCCTGCCGCCCACCCGTTGCCATGCCCGCACCTGTCATCCAGCCCTCTGAAACCTTGCCGGCCGCCGCGGCAGCGCCCGGCCGCCGGCCCGAACCGTTTCAGGCGCGGTTTTTCCTCGCCCTGCTCGTGCTCAGCGGGCTCGTCCTCGGCTGGATTCTCTGGCCCTTCTGGCAGTTCCTGGTGCTCTCCTTTCTGCTCGCCGGCGTGTTCCGGCCGGCGTATCTTCGCCTTGGCCGCTGGACCCCGCCGTGGGCGGCCGCCCTGTTGACCTGCACGCTCATCACCCTGATCGTGTTCGTGCCGCTCACCCTCGTCATCAGCGAGTGCACCACCGAAGCGGTGAATCTGTATCAGTTCGGCAGGGACCGCAACGTGCTGATCAAACTGCAGCAATTCATGCTCAATAATACATTGCTCGCTGAGGCACAAGCGGTACTCGCCGGTTTCGGGGTGAAATTCGAGCCGCCGGATGTGATCGCCCTGTTCTCGGGTTTCAGCAGCAACATCGGTGCGTTCATCTATTCGCAGGCCTCGGCCTGGGCCGCCAACATCCTCCATTTTGCGGTGCGTTTCTGCCTGCTCTTGATGGTCACCTTTTTCCTGCTCATGGAGTTCGAGCGGCTCAACGGTTTCCTCGTCCGCCTCTCGCCCCTGCCGGCCCGGCAGAACAGGCTGCTGGCCGCCCGGTTCACGGAGACTCGGCGGCGTCATCCTGGTCGGCAACGGCCTCATTGCCCTCGCCCAGGGCACCCTGGGCGGCCTGCTGTTCACCCTGCTCGACATCAGGGCGCCGGTCCTCTACGGGGTGGTGATCGGGGTGCTGGCCTTTCTGCCGATCTTCGGCGCGGGTCTGGTGCTGGTACCCGCGGCGGTGGTCTTCCTGCTGAACGGCATGGTCGGCCAGGCCGTCGCCGTGCTCGCCTATCATCTGGCCATGGTGCTGGCGGAGCGTTTGTGGGTGCGGCCGCGTTTCTTCCGCGGCCAGGAGCAGATGCACCGGCTGCTCGTCCTGCTCGCCATCATCGGCGGGGTGAGTCTGTTCGGTCTGCTCGGGATCATCTACGGCCCGCTCATGGTCACCGCCTTCCTCACCCTGGCCGGTCTCTACCGCCAGGTGTACCGCCAGGAGACGGCGCCCGCCGTGCCCCCGGCCTGAGGGCCGTCACGCTCACGCCCGGTCGGCGGCCGCCTCGGCCTCGGCCGGCGCAGTGCCTCCGCCAGCCCGGAATGCCGCACCATCCGCCGCCGCATCCCCTGCACGAGCAACTCCCGCCTCCCGTACACCCGGATCGTCCGCCGCGCCCTGGTGATGCCGGTGTAGAGCAGTTCCCGACTGAGCACCGGCGTGTCCGCCTCGGGCAGCATCAGCAGCACCTCCGTGAATTCCGATCCCTGGGCCTTGTGCACGGTGCTGGCGTAGGCCGGCTGCCAGGACGGCAGTCGGGCCGGGGCTACCGGCCGCGGGCCGCCGCCCTCCTGCGGAAACCAGGCCTGCAGGGTCCCTTCCTCGTCCGGCCAGAGCACGCCGGTGTCCCCGTTGAACAGTCCCAGGGTGTAGTCGTTCTGCAGCACCATCACCGGCAGGCCGCGGTAGCGGTCCTGACCCGGCGGGATGCTTCCCTGGCGGCGGAACACCGATTCGGCCAGACGGTTCAACCCCTCGACCCCGCTCGGCCCGTCCCGCAGGGCACAGAGAATGCGGCCGTGTTCCAGGGCCTGGAGCGCCTCCTGCGGTGCGGCGGCGGCGAATACCGGCGCGAACAGCCCCTCGACCGTCTGCCGCAGCCAGGTGGAGGCGGCCGGGCCGTCAGGCTCCTCCAGATGCAGATCCGGCGAACCCGCACCGAGCAGCCGGGCGAGCGCCCCCTCGTCGCCGCTGTTCACCGCCCGCGCCAATGTGCCGATGCCGCTGCCGCTGTCGAACCGGTAGCTGGCGCGCAGCAGGACGATGGCATCCCCCATCGGGTCGGGTGCGCCATCGGCCGGGAAGGACTGGCCGGTGAGCTCTGCCAGCCGGTCGCGCAGTTCCGCTGACCAGCCGGCGCCGCTGCCGCAGAGGTCGGCGAACAGGTTGCCCGCCTCCACCGAGGCCAGCTGGTCGCGGTCACCGAGCAGGATGATCCGACAGGCCCGGGGCAGGGCCTCGAGCAGGGCGGCCATGAGCGGCACGTCGAGCATGGAGGCCTCGTCGACGACCAGCAGGTCCAGGTTCAAGGGATGGGTCCGGTCGTGCAGGAAGCGCTGCCGGGCGGGCTGGTAGCCGAGCAGTCGGTGCAGGGTGCGGGTCTCTTCCGGCACCGCGGCGGCCAGGTCCACGGGCAGGGTTGCCCTGGCTTTGCGGATCGACTCGCGCAGGCGCAGGGCGGCCTTGCCGGTGGGCGCGGCCAGGCCGATGCGCAGCGGCGCGGCCGTGGTGGCCGAGAGCAGGGCCAGGATGCGCGCCACGGTGTGGGTCTTGCCGGTTCCCGGGCCGCCGGAGAGGACCACCAGCCGTTTGACCAGGGCCAGGGCCGCGGCGGCCTGCTGCCAGTCGACCTCCCCGGTGGGCGCGGGGGAAAGAGCCGGGCGAGCAGTTCCCGGGCCGGTTTGATCGGAGGGTCCAGCAGGCCGACAGCCCGCGCGTGCAGGGCGTGGGCGATGGCCTGCTCGGCGCGGAAGAAGCGCAGCAGGTAGAGCCGGTCGTGCCCGTCGAGGATGAGCGGCCGCCAGTCGCCGGGACGGCCGACCGCGTCGGTGGCGAGCAGGCTCCGGCGCAGCCGGGCCGGATCGCTGTCGATCCGCTCCCCGGTCGCAGCCGTCTGCCGGAGCAGGGGGGACAGGACGGACAGGGGCAGACAGGTGTGCCCCTGTCCGCTTGCCCAGCTGGTAAAAGCTGCTGCTGCCCTCAGTTCCGGGCAGTCGGCGCCGCCCAGGCGGGCCACCAGCCGGCCGGCCTGGACATCGATGGGACGCAGGGTGGCCTCACCGGCGAGCTGAGCGAACAGGTCCATCACTGCGCCTCCCGGCCGCGGCAGCAGCTGTCCAGGGCCATGATCAGCCCTTCGTCCGGGCGCGCATGGTACACGCCCGTGCCCGCCGGGTGGTCCGGGTGCATGGCACGCAGAAAGAGGTAGTAGGCCCCGCCGAAGTGGGCCGCATAGTTGTAGCCGGGCAGCCGCGCCTGCAGGTACCGGTGCACTGCCAGGGTATAGATCAGGTACTGGAGATGGTAGTGGTGGTCGTCCATGCAGGCGGCCAGTCCTTCCGGTCCGTAGTGGGTCAGGTCCGGGCCGAGGTGGTTGGATTTGTAGTCGACCAGGTAAAAGCGGCCGTCACAGCGGAAGACGAGGTCGACAAAGCCCTTCATCAACCCCTGCAGCCGCCCCTCGACCGTGGGCAGGGGACGCAGGCCGGCGGTGGTGAGCAGGCTGCTCAGGCGATGCCGGCTGACCTGCTCCAGCGGAAAGAGGAAGGCCAGCTCGTTGATCCGGTCGTGCTCGCCAACATCGGCCAGGGCGCAGCTGCCCGGCAGCGGCACGGCGCGCACCGCGTCCAGCCAGGCGGCCGTGGCCGGCTGCCAGCGGGCGTCGATGCCGGCGCGCGCCAGCGTCTCGGCGATCAGGTCCGGTTGGGTTGTGGCCGGCCGCTGGCCATCGAGCCGCTCGAGCAGTGTGTGCAGGCAGGTGCCGGCATCCGGGCCGCGCGGGAAGGTGCGGATGTCGGCAAAATCCTCGGGTGCGGCCGGTGCGGCGACGTCCTCCGGTTCGTCGTCCCGCTCCCGCTCCGCGGGCAGGTCGGCGATCAGCCGGGAATAGCTGGTCATGGACCAGCGGGTGTCGATGCGGCCGCGAAAGACCAGCGGCTGCAGCCTGGTTCCGCTGATCGGCGGCGCGGGCCGGGTTGCGCCTTCCGCCGACGCGCAGGGCCGCAGGGTGAGGATCGGCCCGGTGGCGTTCAGTTGTTCGAGTCCGGCGGCCAGGTCGGCGTCGGTCTCGGGCAGGACGCCGTTGTGCAGCAGTCGGGCGAATCCCCCCGCCTCCATGCCGTTCACCCGGCCCCACGAGAACAGGCAGCAGCACTTGGCCCGGGTCACGGCCACATAGAGCAGACGCAGGTCTTCGGCGAGTCGCTCGGTGCGGGCCAGTTCGGCGTGGTCCTCCCGGCCGGTGCCCAGGTCGAGGATGAGGCGATGGCTCGCGGGTTCGTGGAAGAGGAGTGGATCGTCCGCTTGCGGCGCGCGTACCGACCACAGAAACGGCAGGAAGACCACCGGGAACTCCAGCCCCTTGGCGCGATGGATGGTGACGATGCGGATGAGCTCTTCATCGTTTTCCAGGCGGATGAGCTGGTCCGCGCTGTTGCTGTCCGGGTCGAGGCGCTGCTGTTCGAACCAGCGCACCAGGGCGGCGGCCCCGTGCCGGGCGGCCGGGCTGTCCTGGAGCAGCTCGGCCAGGTGGAGGAAGTTGGTCAGCGCCCGTTCGCCGCCCGGCCGCCCGGTCAGCCGGCGGGTTACCTGCTGGTCGGCGAGCAGCTGCTGGAACAGGACCAGGAACCCCTGGTCGAGCCAGAGGCGCTGGTAAAGGAGCAGCCGGTCCAGGTGTCCGCTCCAGGCGGCGGGATTGTCGGTGAGCGCCCGCAGCGCGGCCGCGTCCAGGCCGAACAGGTCGGTGGCCAGACAGGTGCGGACCGCGGCCGGGTCCGTCGGGTCGAGCAGGGCCGCGAGCACCCGGGCCAACTGGCGGGCCTCGGTGCTGGCGAACACCGAGGCCTGCACCAGGGTGACGCTGGCCAGGCCGTGTGCCCGCAGGGCGGCCTGGACGGCCTCGGCCTCGCGGTGGGTGCGCACGAGCACGGCGATGTCGCCGGCAGCGAGCACCCGCTCACCGATGGTGGCCCGGCCCTGGTCGGCGGCGGCGAGCATGCGGACGATCTCCGCGGCGCAGGCCTCGGTGGCGGCCGCCTCCGCGTCCGCCTTGGCGAGCACCTTCTTCCCGGAACCGTCCGCGTCGAGCAGCAGCGCGGTGAACGGCCGGACCGCCTCACCGTCGACCACGAGCGGCGGGCTGGCGCCCTCGGCGGCCTGGACCGGCTGGAAGACAATGCCCTCGGTGAAGATGAAGGCGTCCGGCCGCAGGCTGAACAAGCGGTTGACCGCCGCGACCATGGCCGCGGTGGCCCGGTAGTTGGTGGTCATGGTGGAGCGCTGCGCTTCCGGGGTCTCGCGCCGGGCCTGGACATAGGTGAAGATGTCGGCGCCGCGGAAGCCGTAGATGGCCTGCTTGGGGTCGCCGATGAGGAACAGGGCGCCGTCCTCGCCGGTCGAAGACCCGGCTGAAGAGCCGTACTGCAGCGGGATCGGTGTCCTGGAACTCGTCGATCAGGGCCGCCGCGGAAGCGGGCGCAGATGCGCTCTGCCAGGCGGTGCGCCGCGGTCGGGCCGGGCCAGGGCGGCGTCGCAGGCGGGTGAGCAGGTCGTCGAAGGCGATCACCCCCTGCTGGTGCTTGCGCCGGTCGAGTTCGGCGAGGAGATAGCGGCGGGCCTCGTGCAGCAGGTTGACCGCCTGCTGTTCGCGCAGGCCGGTGAAGGTTTCGTGGAAGCGGCCGAACAGCTCGAAGAAGGGGTGGCTGACCTCGGTGCCGCCTTTTTTGAGCAGGGTGGCCATCACCGGCGCGGCCAGTTTTTCGATCCCGGCGGGCAGCACCGGCGGCAGGTCGGGGTCGTCCGCCAACTCATCCATGCGGACGAGCAGTTCCGGCACCCGGTCGGCCAGGCGATAGGTTTTTTCGCTCCGCTGCAATCGGTTGCCGGTGTCGTGGAGGATGGCCGTGACCTCCTCGCGCACCCGCGGCCAGTGGTCCCGCACCCGGGCCAGCTCCTCCCGGCACACCGGTTCGAGCGCTGCCGCCCGGGCCAGGTCTTCCGCCGGCAGGAGTTCGACCTCCAGGGCGGCCGTGGTCCGGCCGAGTCGCCGGAGCAGGGTGGCCGGGTCGCCCCAGGTGGCCGCGGCCCAGGCCGCCTCAGCCGGCGGGGCCGGATAGAAGCGGGTGCGCCAGAAATCCTCCATCACCTGACGGCGCAGGTCGTCCTCGTGTTCGAGGAATTCGGCCGCAAACGGTGCGCCCGACTCGAAGGCGTGCTCCTGGAGGATGCGCTGGCAGAAGCCGTGGATGGTGCAGATGGCGGCCTCGTCCATCTGCGTGAGCGCATCGGCGAGCAGCTGCCGGGCCCGGGCCGGCTCGATCCGGGCGAGCAGGGCGGCGAGCAGCGGGTCAACGGTGGTGCTGTCCAGGGCGTCGAGGGCCTCGCGCACCCGGGCGCGGATGCGGTCGCGCAACTCACCGGTGGCCGCGCGGGTGAAGGTCACCACCAGGATCCGGTCCACGCTCAGCTGCCGCTCGAGCACCAGCCGGAGGAAGAGCAGGGCCAGGGTG
Source organism: uncultured delta proteobacterium (assembly GCA_963754825.1). GTDB lineage: Bacteria > Desulfobacterota > Desulfobulbia > Desulfobulbales > Desulfobulbaceae > Desulfobulbus. Next base: position 105,200 of record CAVWHP010000004.1, read on the forward strand.
TAGGTTTTGCCGGTGCCGGCGCTGGCCTCGAGCAGGCGGCGGCCGGAGAGGGGGATGGTGAGCGGATCGAGGGGCTGCATGTCAGCTCTCCCGGTGGGCGAGGATGGTCCGGAAGAGCGCGGCCTGTTCAATGAACGGCTCGTCCAGGGGGTCACGGTCGGCAAAGAACCAGGCGTAGGCCGGATCGGCGTCCTCGCCCCGGGACCACTCGCTGCTCGTCCAGGCGGCCCGCGCCTTGTTCATGGCCTTGCCCGGGGCGGCCTCGGCCCAGGCGAGCGCGGTCTCCGGGAAGAACGGCAGCGGCAGGGTCAGGCCCAGCCGGTAGCGGTCGAGCAGGTCGCGGAGCAGGGGGGCCGGGTCAGCGACCGGGCCGAGCACGAACCACTCCGGGCTGCCGTCCCTGGCGCAGGCCAGGTAGGTGGAGCGGCGCTCCACCTCGGCCGGGGCCGCCAGGTGCAGGACCAGGTGCAGGAGCCACAGCTCGACCAGGTCGGCAGCCTTGCGCCGGCCGCTGCGCCAGGCCACCCGGCCCGCAGCGAAGCAGCCGGTGAGCTGGCCGGTGAGGTGGTACGGGCCAAGGTCCAGGGCAACGGCCAGCGGCTCCCGCGGTTCGGTCAACAGGTCGTGCAGCGGTTCGGCCAGCAGTGCGGCCTCGTCGGCGAGCCCGGCAAAGGCCAGGCGGTCAAACGGCGCCTGGGGCAGCCGGCCGGTGGCGGCCAGGGCCGCGAACTGCTCTTCGCTCGGCCGGCCTCTGAGCAGGTCATCGACGGCCTGCTGGCGCAGCTGGAACTGTTCCAGACCGTCCAGGGTAAAGGGTTCGCTCTCCGCAAGCATGGCGCCGTCGCGGTCCACACGCAGCCCGAGGACCCGGGTGAGGAAGAAGTGCACCGGGTGGCGCCAGAAACGCACCAGTTGGGCGAGTTCCACCTGTTTTTGTTCCTCCTCGGCCGACGGGTCGAGGGGGACGCTCCAGAAGGGCGGCGGCGCGGTTTGCCGCTCCGCCGGCAGCCAGGCGCGGTTGTAGCTGGCACTGGTGGACGGGCCGGTGAAACAGCGGCGGCTGAAGGGCTGCATCGGGTGTTCGCAGGTCAACAGCTGACCGGCGGCCCGGTCGCCACCGGCGCAGCTGGCGGTGAGGTGGTCGAGCAGTTCGCCGACCACCGGCGAGGGCGGGCTGATCGAGTCGTCGCGCAGGCTGCGGCCCACCCAGGAGACGGCGAACACGTCGCGGGCGCTGAGCAGGGCCTCGAGGAACAGGTAACGGTCGTCGCCGCGCCGGTCGCGGTCGCCCGGACGCGGGGCCTGGGCCATCAGGTCGAACGAGGCCGGGCGCTGGGCGCGCGGGAAGGCGGTGTCGTTCATGCCCAGGAGCCAGAGCACCCGGAAGGGCACCGAGCGCATGGGCACCATGTTGGCGAAGGTGACCCGGCCGCTCAGGAAGGGCTGACCACCGTCCGGCTGGGACAGTGCCCCTTCCAGGTACTGGCGGACCGCCTCGGGCGAAAGCGGTCCGGTGCAGCCGGCCAGGCGGCAGTCCCGCTCGAAGGCGGTGACCGTTTCGCGCAGGGTCGCCAGCCCCTGATCGTGCCGGTCCGGGAGAAAGAAGGCATCAAAGAGGCGCAGGAGCAGCCCGTGCCAGTCGGCCGGGGAACGGCTGCCGCGGAAGAGCGTGTGCCACCGGTGGATGGTGTCCATGAGGGCGACGAAGCCGCCGAGCGGAGCGGTCTCGCCGCTGCCGGCGGCGGCGCAGGGCAGGAGCCCCTGCCAGGGTTCGTCGCCCGCCCCCATGAGATGGCCGAGCAGCAGCCGGTCCAGGCCGAACCGCCAGCTGTGCGTGCCGGTGGCGGGCACACCCAGTTCGTGGCGGTGGTCCGCGTCCAACCCCCAGCGGACGCCGGCAGCGCGCACCCACTCGTGCAGCCGGGGCAGCATCGCCGGGTCCAGGTCGAAGCGGGCGAGCAGGGCCTCGTGCTCGCACAGGGCGAGCACCTCGGGCCCGGTGCAGCGGCCGGTGAGCAGGGCGAGCAGGTCGAGGCAGCAGCGAACCAGCGGCTGCCGCTCGCGCGGGCTCTGGTCGGCCAGCGCCCAGGGGATGCGCTGGTCTGCTGCGGCCGCGCCGAACACCCCGGCGATGGCCCCGGCGTACAGGCGGATGTCCGGCGCGGCCACGAGGATGTCCCCCGGGGTGAGCCCGGGCAGGGCCTGGAACAGGTCGAGCAGCCGGTCATGGAGTACCTGTACCTCGCGAAGCGGCGAGCAGCAGGTGTGCAGCTGCACGGAGCAATCGTCCGGCCGCAGGACGAACCGCTCCTCGCCCGGCCGGGAGCGGTCGTAGAGGTCGAGGATGTCGTTCTGCAGGGTGGTGAGCAGGTCCGGCCGCGTGCCTTCGATGTAGCCGTCGACGTCCTCCGGGCCGAGTTCGACCAGCTGGCGGAGAAAGTCGCGCCCGGCCCGGCCGAGCGACAGCAGCAGGGGATTGCCGCTGTCGTACAGGTCGTCATCGGGCTTGGCGCCGGAACTGCGCCGGGCCGCGGCCAGCTGTCGGGCCGAACGCAGGTCCGGCCAGTAGTGGCGGCAGGGGCTGAGGTGGAACAGGTGGATCTCGGTGCGGCGGCTGAGCTGGGCGACGATCTCCAGGTAGACCGGCGGCAGGGCGTTGAGCCCGAACAGGAGGACGCGCTCCGGCAGGTCGACGGGGTGATCGGCACTCTCGAGCAGCTGGCGGCTGCGCTCTCCGAGCAGGGCGCGCAGGGGCAGGCCTGCCGCGGCGAGTCGCCGCCAGAGCAGGGCCTGCCAGTGCTCGTCGCTGCCCTGGCGTTGCCATTGGCGCAGCAGGTCCGGCCGGAAGACCAGGTACTGATCGAACACCTCGCTGATCCGTTCGGCCAGCTGCAGGAGCTTGCGGCCGTCCGTGTCGTCCGCCAGATAGGCGGCGAGTTCGGCGAACAGGGGGTGGTCGAGGTGTTCCGGCAGGAGGCTGACGAGGCGCCAGCAGAGCACCGGCCGGGCGAACAGGTCCTCCTCGGCCGGGCGGCCGCTCAACCGCTGCAGCAATTCCCAGACAAAGCGGCCGGGCAGGGGAAAGTCGAGGTTGGCGGCGATGCCGGTGGCCAGGGCCGTCTGGCAGGCGAGCCACTGGGCCATGCCCTGGTTGGGCACAACGATGCACTCCGGCCGCAGGGGGTCTGCCGGCGGCTGCTCGAGCACGGCGAGCAGATGCGCAAGAAGGATTTCCAGCCTGTTGGACTGATGGACGAGCACAGCGATCGACCTCCTTGACCACGGCCGGGCAGCAAACTGCTCCCCGGGCCATTTTGCATTCCGGAAAAGACCCGGGCTTTGCTATACTGAAAAAACCGACACCCTGCCGTCATTCTTTTCCGGCCCGGAGCATGAAGCAGCCAGCCACGCATCAGCCCATCATCCTCGCCCTGCTCGCCACCCTCATCCTGGCCGGGCTGTTCTATCTGCCCTACCTGTGGGTGCGCAACCGGACCATCGACGCCTTTGCCGCCCAGCAGACCCTGCTCGCCCGCCAGGCGGCCGACGGTCTGCAGGCCTATTTCGCCGACTACGGCCGGGCCCTGGACTACCTCAGTCGCCAGCCGGGCATCCAGCACCTCGACGGCGGCGGCCGCACCCTGCTGGAGGATTTCCTGGCCATCCACCCGGACGACATCATCGGCGTGCAGCGGCTGGACAGCGCCGGTCGGGTGCTGTTCGCCGCGCCGGACGGAGCCGGCGTCCCGGGTGACGACGGCTTCTGCGCGGGGCTCGGCGAGGCGGCGTCACCGGCGGTGAGCGATCTGGTCCACACGGCAGCGGGCGAGGACCGCATCTTTTTTGCCGCCCCCGTCCGCATCGACGGGCGGTTCGACGGCTGCGTGGCCTTTACCCTGCCCTTTGCCCGGGTGGCCGGCCGTCATCTCGGCACCATCCCCCTGCTGCACAACGACTCCGTCCTGCTCATCAACAGCGCCGGCGACATCCTGCACGCGCCAGATCCGGCCCTGGCGGGCGATCATCTCGACCGGCTGCCCGGCGCGCCGGCGGACGTGGCCGCCCTCGGCGCCAAACTGCAGCGCGGCGAGCCGGGCATCACCGTGCTCGCCGGCGACCCCCTGGGCACGCCGGATTCCGGCGCGGGTCGCCGCTACGCCGTGGCCATTCCCGTGGCCCTGCCCGGCGGCGGCACCTGGTCCATGGTGGTCGTCACCCCGGCCGCGCAGGTGCTGGGCGCCATGGCCGGGTTCCGCGCCCAGTGGCTGCTGGTCACGGCCATCGCGGTGTTCGCCGTCGGCCTGCTCAGCTTTCTGCAGAGCGGCGCCATGACCAGGCGACGGGAGGAGGTGCGGCGGCGGGCGGCGGAAGAGCAACTGGCCGGCCTGCTCGAGTTCGCGCCCATGGGCGTGCTGCTGGCCGATGCGGACGGAGTCGTGCTCTACGCCAACCAGGAGGCGACCGCCATGGCGGCGGCGGCCGGTCGGGGACCGCTCGGCGGCCGGCCGCTGGCCGGAATGCTTGACCCGTCCTGCCGCCTGGCGGCGGGCGAACAGATCCGCCGGGCGGCTGCCGGCCAGGTGGTGGAGCCGCTGGCCGTGCGCCTGGACGGCGATGGGCCGGCGGTACTCACCGCCACCCCCTACAGCCAGGACGGGGGCGGCCAGTGCATCGTCGTCGTCCGCGACGTGACCGCCGAGCGCGCGGCCGAGGAGAGCCGCTCCCGGCTGGCCGAGGCGGTGGACCAGGTGCAGGAGGCGGTGCTCATCGCCGATCGCCGGGGCACCATCGAGTACGTCAACGCCGCGCTCGCGGCGATGACCGGCTACAGTCGCGAGGAAAGCATCGGCCAGCCGGTGCGCATGCTGCTGGAAAAGGAGCAGGAGGCCCATTTCGACCAGCAGATCGAGGAACTGGTCAACCAGGGCGAGGTCTGGCGCGGGCGCCTCGTCAACCGCCGCCGGGACGGCAGCCTGTTCATGGCCGCGACTACGGTCTCGCCGGTGCGCGACTCGGCCGGCGCCATCACCCACTTCATCAGTGTGCAGCGGGACATCACCCACGAGGCCGAGGTCGAGACGCGCATGCGCCAGGCCCAGAAGATGGAGGCCATCGGCACCCTGGCGGGCGGCATCGCCCACGATTTCAACAACATCCTCGGCGGCATCGTCGGCTTCACGGACATGGCCCTGCTGCACACCGAGCCGGGCAGCGAGGTGCACGGCAACCTGCTGCACATCCGCCAGGGCGGCCGCCGCGCCGCCGACCTGGTGCAGCAGATCCTCACCTTCAGCCGCCAGTCGGCCGCGGAAAAGGTGCCGGTGCTCATCGCCCCGATCATCCGCGAGAGCCTCAAACTGCTGCGCGCCAGCCTGCCGGCGACCATCGCCATCGACCAGCAGCTGACCGGCGCCGACGTGCGCGTGCTGGCCACGCCGGTGCAGATTCAGCAGATCGTCATGAACCTCTCTGCCAACGCCTTCCACGCCATGCGCGCGGCGGGCGGCACCCTGACTGTCCGCCTGGCCGAATCGGCCGACGGGGCCGAGGGCGGCCACCTGTCGCTCACCGTGGCTGACACCGGTCAGGGCATCGACCACGACCTGCTCGACCGCATCTTCACCCCGTTTTTCACCACCAAGAAACCCGGCGAGGGCACCGGCATGGGGCTGTCGGTGGTGCACGGCATCGTCACCGACCTGGGCGGCGAGATCACCGTGCAGTCCGAGCCGGGCCGGGGCACCACCTTCGTCGTCCTGCTGCCGGTGACCGAGGCGCGGCCCGGGTCCACCCTGGTGAGCAGCGAGGGGGTGCTGCCCACTGGCCGGGAACACATCCTGGTCATCGACGACGAGAAGGAGATCCGCGACATCTGCCGGATGATGCTCGGCCATCTGGGCTACACGGTCACCACCCTGGGCCGGCCCGAGGAGGCCCTGGCCCTGCTCGCCGAGGCACGGCCGCGCATCGACCTGGTGATCACCGACCAGACCATGCCGCGGCTCACCGGGGTGGAACTCACCGCGGCCATCCGCCACGACTACCCCGGCCTGCCGGTGATCCTCTGCACCGGCTATTCGGACCGGCTCAACTACGACATCGCCCGCGAGGCCGGGGCCTGTGACCTGCTCATGAAGCCGGTCGACCTGCGCGGGCTGGGCGCCGCGGTGCGCGCCGCCCTGGACATGCACGCCGGTTGAGACCGTCCCTCTATTTGGAGTACCCCCACTCTTTGAGCCGGCTGGCGGCGTGCTGGGCCTGCTCGCCCTGGCGCTGCTTCTGCAGGTAGGCCGTGTACTTGCGGGCCGCCTCCTCCTTCCGGTCCATGTGCTCCAGGCTGTAGCCGAGGAAGAAAAGGACCTCCTGGTTGCCGGGCAGGAGCCGGTCATAGGTGGCCAGGTGCTCGTGGGCCTGGGCGAATTTCTTGGCGGAGAGCGAGGTGGCGCCGACGAGCACGTGTGCCTGGGCCTCCTCGGGGTAGAGGGAGGCGGCGTGCAGGGCGTGCCGCTCCGCCTCGTCGCGGCGGTCCTGGGCAAGGAAACACTTGGCCAGCATCACCCGGGCGGCGTAGTCGTCCGGCCCCAGGCGGATCGCCTGGTTGAACTGCTCCTCCGCCCCGGGCCACTGTTTTTTCCCCATGGCCTCGCTGCCCTTCTGCAGGGCGGTGATCAGCGGTCGCTGCGCCCGCACCCCGGCGGTGTGGTCCAGGTAGCGTTCGCGCTGCAGCGGCAGCCCTTTCTGGTCGCGGTAGGTCGTGGCCGCGGCGGTCTGCACGTTCGCCAGCCGCTCGTCGCTCATCGGGTGGGTGGCAAACATCATCTCGATGGCGCTGGCCCGGCTGCGGCCGTTTTTCTGGAGCATGCGCATGAGCCCCACCATCCCCTCCGGGCTGTAGCCGGCCCGGGTCTGGTAGGCCATGCCCAGGGCGTCGGCCTCACGCTCGTTGTCCCGGCTGTAGCGGGCGAGCAGGGCTCCGGCGCCGAGGTTGCCGACCCCCTGGACCAGGTCCGAGGCCGCCCCCAGGCCGGCGAGGCTCGAGGCCAGCGAGGCGCCGGACACGAAGATGTTGGCGAGCAGGCTCTTGCTCGCCTGCTGGGCGCTGTGGCGGGCGCTCACATGGCCGATCTCGTGGCCGAGCAGGCCGCTCAGTTCCGCCTCGTTCTCCATCTCCACGAGGATGCCGCGGGTGGCGGCGATGGAGCCGCCGGGGAAGGCGTAGGCGTTGATGTAGGCGGCGTTGACCGCCCGGAAGGAGTAGGGCAGGTGCGGCCGGTGGGAGCGGGCGGCCAGGGATCTGCCGACGCCGTCCAGGTAGGCGTTCAGCCCCTGGTCGCGGACCGGGCCGTAGTCGCTGGAGAACTGCTGCGGCGACTGCTGCCGGTCGAGGCTGATCTCCTCCGCCTCGGAGAGCATCATCAGGTGGCGGCTGCCGGTGGCCGGGTTGACCGCACAGGACGAGAGCAGCGGGGCGGCGGCGAACGAGGAGGCGCCGATGCCGAGCAGACGGAGCAGCTGGCGGCGGTCGAAACGGGGTGCATTCATGCCTGTTCCTCCAGGAGGTGTTTGTGCAGAGCGGCAGCGAGCGAGGACCAGTCGACGGCGGTGAGCAGGGCAAAGACCGCCGCGTGGATGCGGGGTTCACTGCTCGCCCGCGGACCGGCGACGTTGAGGGTGGCGATGCGGTGCGCGTGCAGCCAGCGCTCGACCACGACCACGGCCCGCGCCACCGGGGTATGGTCGAAATCGATGGGCAACAGCGGCCGGTCGTGGCGGATGGCCAGGGCCTCGGTCAGGGCCGAGCCGCGGCCGAGCGGGCCGAACGAGCAGATCAGCGTGCCGTCGGCGGCGCGCACGTTTTTCTCGGTGCGGTCGCGGTAGCGGGCGGAGCGCAGTTCGCGCAGGGCGTAGTGCGGCGGCAGGGGGCCGGATTCGGTCTTGCGGCCCCTGGGCAGCCAGCCGCCGTGGGCCAGGCCCAGGGCGATGGCCGCGTCCAGAGCGGCCTGGTCGGCGCCGGTCTGGCCGCCGGAGATGATGCGGATCATGGTCTGGGGTTCGCTGCTGGTCAGGGCGGTCGGGCCGGCAACGAGGTGCCGGTCGGGTCTTCCGGCCAACGGGCCGGACCAGCTGTCAACATACGCCATCCCAGGCCGCGCCGCAACCGCGGGGCGGCCGGGGATGGTGCCGGGAAGGGGGAAAAGGTGAGAGAAAACAGGAGGATATTTCGCTAATTGGCTGCACTGTCATGTCTTTTTCGCGATGAAAACTTGACAGCGACAGGGACTTTCTTTTAAATAGCTCACCTTTTGCTTGCAACCACCCGGCGTGAAACGGCCTGCCGGCTGTTTCGTCCTGCTGGATAACCCCTTGAAGAAAGGAAATAATGGTTACAGAAAGCCAACACTCCACCGTTCTCTCCCGCCGTTCGTTTCTGCGCTCCGCCAGTCAGATCACCCTGGGCCTCGCCGCCGCCGCCATTCCCGGCACAAGCCTGGCCGCGGTCGTTCCGGGCAAGCGTTCCCTGTCCCTGTTTCATGCCCACACCAACCAGGAACTGCAGATCGCCTACGCCTGGGGCGACATGTACAACCCCATCGCCCTGGCCAAGGTCACCCGCTTCCTGCGCGATTTCCGCACCGGTGAAACCTGTCCCATTGACCCCAGGCTGCTCGACATCCTCTGGGCCATCCAGCAGGAGACGGGCCGCGGCGGCACCTACGAGGTGCTGTCCGGGTTCCGCTCGTCGCGGACCAACAACATGCTGCGCGGCGGTACCAACGGGGTGGCCGAACACAGCCTGCACATGGAAGGCAAGGCCATCGACATCCGTCTCGACGGCATCAGCACCCGGCAGATTCGCGAGTGCGCCGTGGAGATGAAGTGCGGCGGCGTCGGCTATTACGCCAAGTCGAATTTCGTCCATCTGGACACCGGCCGCTACCGGACTTGGTGACCCAGCCCCGCGGGCCTGCCGCGGACCGAGACAAAAACAGCCGCCCGGCGCTCATGCCGGGCGGCTGTTTTATTTCCAGGCCTGCACCTGCACGGGCTTACAGCTGCAGTTCCACCGCCGGCCGGGCGTCGCGCTTCGTCGGGATCTTTGTTTCGCAGATCAACAGCCGTGCCCGGTCGATGCCGTGGGTCTCGGCCAGGTGGTCGAGGATCGCCTGGGCGCGCTCCTGGCCGAGCCGGGTGAGCTTCTCCCGGTCCTTCTCGTCCACGGGAATATCCGCGTCCCCCACCTTCTTCAGCTCCCTTTTCGAGAGCATCTCCCAGGCCGGCGCGGAGGGACAGAGGTTGATGTCCATGTCCGGCCGCTCCTGCATGACCTTGGCCACCCGTTCCAGGTAGGAGCGGTGCTCGCCGGTCAGTTCGTTCTCCTCCGGTTGGAAAACCACCGGCGCCAGGCTTGCCTTCATCATGTTTTCGCCGACCTTCATGCCCACGTAGGCGAGCGCCCCGTACGGGCCGAGGGCGTACACCAGGTAGGAGGAGGCCGCCGGCAGGATTGCCTTGCCGAGCGCGGTGATGAGCAGGTCGGCGATGCCCACGTTCAGTTCGGCGAGCGGCCCCTCGATGGGGATGTCGAGCTTGAGGTCGCCGTTGCTGTCCTTGAGGAAGCTGATGGCCGAGTCCAGCGGCAGGGGCAGGCGGTTGTCCAGCTGCTGCGCCAGTTCCTTGGAAATGGTCGCGGTCTGGAGCTTTTTCAGGTGGAGACTGTTTTTCATGCGCATCCTGTTGTCCGCGACCTTGACCGTGCTGGCCAGGTTGAGCTGGCCGCTGGTCAGGGCCAGGCCCACCGACTGGATGACGTAGGGCGACAGACGGGCGAGCGGGTAGTTCTTCAGTGAGACCGTGGTGTCGACACCGAGGGCCTTGGCGAACGGGGTCATGGTCCCCTTGACCGCTAGCGGCGCCCGCCCGTCGAGCATGGCCGCCAGGTCGATGGTCGCCGGCGCGGCGGTGGCGCTGGTGGACAGGTCGGTGAGCACCAGCCGCTGGATGGCGATGTCGCTCAAAAACGGCTTGGCGAGCGACTGGTCCTCGATCTGCAGGCCACTTGTGCCCTCCACGGTCACGGTGGCAATGGCCACCTTGCCCGCTGCGGTGCCGCCGCCAGACGCTGCGGCCGGGGCCTTTCCTGTTGCCGCTTTGGCCTTGCCCCCGCCCTTGGCGGGGGCGGCGGGCTTGAGGGCGGCCAGCTGCTTGTTGGCCCGCAGGACACCGTCTTTTTCGCGGACGAGCCGGGCAAAGAGATCGGTGAAGACGAGCGATTGGGCGCGCAGCCCCTGGTCCGCGGTCCAGACCGGCGCGGCGAGCCGGGCCTGGCCCAGCTGCAGCGCACCCTGGTCCTGCCCGTTCGTCGCGGCCGGCAGCAGGCGCAGGCCCTCAAGCCCCACCGAGGCGGCGCTCACCCGACCGTCCGCCGCGTACTGCGGACGCTCGATGGTGAGCCCGGCAAGCTCTCCCATCTCGCCCTTGCCCTGCTGCGGCACGATCCGGGTGTTGCGCACGCTCACTGAGCCGGCGGCAAAGGACTGCCAGTCCCTGCTCGTCACCTCGCTGGCCACCACCTCCGGCACCTGCACGGTCAGCGGCAGGTTGCCGTCCACCCGCAGGGCGAGGCCCTTGGTCTGGAGTCGCTCGACGGTGAGCCGCTGACCGGTGATGGCCGAAATGCCGGAGGTGGCGAACTGCTCCAGGTGGAGCAGGGGCTTGCTGTCAGTGGTCCCCTGGGTGAGGGCCAGCCCCTGGCCGTCGAGGGCGCCGTTCAGGCTGACGGTCGGCTCTTTGGCGTCGGTGTAGCCGATGGTGCCCTGCCAGCTGAGCGCCTTCTCGGCCACGGTCAGCTCGGGCAGGCGCAGGTCGAGGTCGCCGAGGCCGATGCGGCCGTCGAAATCGGCCTGGACCTGCTGGCCCAGGGTGGTTTGGCTGCGCCCGTCGAGCAGGATCTCCCCCTGGCGAACCGTTACACCCTGTTCGGATTGGCTGAAGCTGAGCCCCCCGGTCCGCCAGGAGCCATCGGTGACGATGCGCATGGGGGCGTCCGCTTTCTCCCCGGCCGCGCAGGTGATCGTGCCGGTCCAGCCGGTGGTGTCGATGGCGAGGGCGCCGGCGGACAGGCCGAGGTCGGCCTTGCCGACGGTCAGGGCGGCCTTGCTGGTCAGGCTGAACCGCTCGCCGAAGGCGGCCTCGATCGGCCCCTTGAGCTGCAGGGTGCCGGTTGTGAAGGTGACCGGGGACTCGGCCAGGCTGACCGCCAGCTCCTTGCCGTCGAGGGTGCCGTCCACGCTGACCGCGCCGCCAACGCCGCTGCCGGTGTAGTGCACCTTACCCTGCCAGACGAGGCTCTTTTCGTCGATGGCCGTGCCGGCCACACCGATATCGACTTCACCCAGTTCCAGGCTCCCCTCGTATTCGGCCCGGGGCCCCTCGGCCGGCAGGCTGAAGCGCAGTCGGCCGTCGACCCCGGCAGTGCCGGTGAAGGGTTGCACCGCCGGGGCGAGCAGTTTGGCGAGGCGGCCGAGATCGAAGCCGGCGAGGCTGAGCGTGCCGCCGAGGTCCAGGTGCGGCGCGACCTGCAGCCGGTCCAGGTGGATCTCCAGCGGCGCGTCGTTGACCCGCCCCTTGAAGCGGAAACTCGCGCCCTCGGCGCCGGGCGCGGTGCTGAACCCCTCCAGCGCCGCCGAGTCGATGGCCAGGTGCAGCTGCACATCCGGGGTTTTCAGGCGGACCACGCAGTCGGTCAGGCGCATCTCGTTGACCAGCACGGTCCAGGGCGAGGCGGTGGTCGCGCTCTCCTCCACCACCACCGTGCCGGTGCTCGGGCTGGTCACGTAGGAGGTGTAGCGCCAGCGGCCGTCGGCCAACTGTTCGAGGTCAAGGGTCGCCTTCTCGTAGACGGCCCGGCGCACATGCACCCTTTTTTTGAACAGGGCGGCGAGGTTCAGGTCGAGGGCGAGCAGCGAGTCGCTGAGCACCTTCTTCCCTTCGCGCTCGACCTCCATGCCGTGGATGGCGAACCGGCCGGTGAACAGGTTGGCGGCGAAGGTACCGACACGGGCGGCGTCGGCGCCGTTCTTGACGAGCCAGTGCTGCAGTCCCTTCTGCAGGCCGACGGGCAGCAGCAGCGTGAACAGGACGACACACAGGGCCAGGGCGGTGAGCACCCGGACCCAGGTTTTGCGAAAGAGCGCCGCGATCCGGGCGCGCACGATCTGCAGGTCGGTGTGCATAGGCGTGGTTCCGTTGTGGGGAAGGGAGGCGGGGATGTGGGTCGGTTGCCGCACGGCCGGTCCGGGCGCCGCGATCGGCCGTGCGCGGGAAATGTTCTCAGAATTCCCGATGGGGGTGGCTTTGTCAAGCCGCCAAGGCTGTTTGAGGCCGGATTATGGCCCTGAAGCGGGGCGCAGCGGCAAAAGTCATTGAGTTTGCCGGGGGGTGGGCTACACTGACCGGACGGCAGGGCAGGGTGCCGATGCGGACAGCGGCGGCCGGCCCGGCGCCGGTTGCCGACCAACCCGGGTGATGGAGCGGTTCCCCATGAAAAGAAAGGCCCCGCGGCTGTTTTTCGACGCCAACGACTACAAGCTGCTCGCCATCGTCAACGACGTCCTCAGGCGGGGGAGCCGGCCGCAGTCGCTCAGTTCGCTCATGGCCCCGTACATGCATCCCCGCGGCATCAAGGAGATGGCCGCACCCAGCGGGCTGCGCATCGCCTACGCCATCGTCGACCTGCTCGGCTCGCTGGAGGCCGGCAAGGCCGCAGGACCGCATCGTCGCCCTGCGCTGCCTGCGCGACGAGGTGTTCAGCTCCTCCACCACGATTTCCAGAAGAACACCGCCCGGGTGCTGCTGCAGATCATGAAGGAGCTGGTGCGCAGCCGGGGCAACGATCTGCGCCAGCTGAAGCTGGCCCACGACTTCCGCACGGCCACCGCCGGCAAGCCCCGGCTGGTCCGCCGGCAGCTGCGCCGGCATCATCTGCTGGAGATGCCGGAGGAGTGGAACCAGATCGCCTTTGACGACCACGTCCACGACGCCAACACCAAGGGCCGCAAGTCGCCCACCCATCTGATCATGGACGCCTGGATCAAGGGCATCCGCCGGCTGACGGTGATCTACTACAACCACGTCGAGGACGAGGTGGCGGCGGAACTGCTCGAGGCCGGCTCCATCATGGACATCCACGTGCGCATCGGCATCGAGCTGTCGTCGGGCTTCCGCGGCCACTACGTCCGCTTCGTCTGGGAACTGGAGGGGTTCTTCGACAACCACGACCTGCTCCGCTTCCTCGACGAACCCCCGGTGCAGGCGCTCATTGAGGAGGGGCGCGAGGTCTCGCGCTACCAGCAGCGCTACGTGCTCGCGGCGCTCGGCGCGTTCAACCGGCGCCACCGGCCGGTGCTCGACGGGGAACTGGGGGTGAGCAGCCGGGCTCTGGACGAGGCCGACTTTCTCCGCTACGTGGGTACCGGCCAGCCGTCCCTGCTCCATCTCGCCAAGTACATCCAGGACGGGTGCCGGACCCTGCTCGAGGCCGAGGTGGAGCGGATTCACGCGGCCCACCCGCACGATACCGCCCGGCGGGAAGCTGAGTTGGCCGCCTGCGCGAGCAGGATGGAACGCCTCAGTCTGGAGGCGATCATCGCCCGCTTCCTGCAGCCCTGCTGCAACCCGGGCCTGCACGACCCCACCGTGCCGCACGACGAGGGCATGCCGCCGCTGCTCCACGTCGAGCCGCCGGCCCTGCTCGGCCGGCTGGCGGGCATGCACTCGGGCTCCCGCTTCACCCTCAACCTGAGCAACCTGACCATCCAGGACACCCTGGAGCTGCTCTACCTCTGCGAGGGCCGCATCACCCACATCGAGGCCTTCAACCTCAAGGACGCGGGCCACGGCATGACCGCCCAGGCGGCGGACCGGGCCAGCGGCTTTGCCGGCGACGCGGTGGACGTAACCAGTCCGGCGCGCAACTACCAGCTGATCAACATGCTGCAGAAGGCGCTCAACGAGGACAACGTCATCACCCTGAAGCGGGCGATCCGCTCGATCATCTGGGAGTATGAGCGCAGCCGGGAAATCACGGCCAGAAAATGCGAGCAGGGCCGCGGCCGGGGCTGCACGCTCGAGGAGCAGGAGCGTCTGCAGGCGGAACTGGCCGCCATGGATGCGCGCAAGGAGGCGCTGCTCGACATCCTGACGCATATCGGGACCTTTCACGACTACTACAACAAACGCTACCTCGGCTCGCGCATCGGCTCCGGCTCCACCGGCCAGTCGCAGCAGCAGCACGGCATGGGCCTGGTGGTGCTCGACACCCTGCCCAGGTGCGCCTGTCGCGAGGTGCTGCGCGACCACCGCGAGGAGCAGCCCCGCCTCGTGCCGGTGACGGCGCGGATGATCAGCCACCGCCACGTGCGCCTGGGCGCCTCCGCCGGGCCGCTGTGGGTCCGCCGGCTGTTCGGCCGGCTGCCCGGCTTCGCCGGCGGCAGCCGCTGGCACGACTGGAGTCTCGACCGGTTCGTCATCCACCCGGGCACCGAGGGCAACATCGTCACCCTGGGCGGTGTCCGCCGCACCCCGGAGATCGAACTCCACCCGGCCCGGGAGGGCAACGGCGAGCGCATCGACCGGCCAATCCGCTACTGCAACACCCATCTGCTCAACATTCTCAAGGTGGTGGCCGGCTTCATCCCCGCCTTCCTCACCTTCGGCCTGACCAAGGACTGGTGGGTGCTGGCCTATCTCGGCGCCTTCATCTGGTTCGGCATCACCGGGGTGCGCAACATCATCCAGTCGGTGCTCGGCGGCGGCGGTTTCAAGCGCTCGCCGCTGCTGCTGTGGAATTCGCTGGTCAGCTGGAGCCGGATCGCCGATTCGCTCTTTACACCGGCTTTTCCGTGCCGCTGCTCGACTACCTGGTGAAGACGCGTGCTGCTGACCAGGGGCAGCTGGGCATCACCACCTCGCACCAGCCCGGTGCTGCTCTACTCGTTCATGGCCCTGGCCAACGGCCTGTACATCTTCACCCACAACATGCTGCGCGGCCTGCCGCGCAGCGCCGCGGTGGGCAACCTGTTCCGCTCGCTGCTGTCCATCCCGCTGGCCATCGCCTGCAACGCGGCCCTGGCCTCGGTGCTGCACCTGGCCATGGTGCCCGGGGTGGACGGAGGAGCTGCAGAAGTGGGCGGCGGTAATCTCCAAGTTCGCCTCGGACTGCGTCGCCGGCGTGATCGAGGGACTGGCCGACCGGCAGAACAACATCCGCACCCGCCTGGCCGACTACCGCACCAAGATCAGCCAGATGTTCGCGGTGTTCGCCCGGCTCGACGCTGCTCTTGCCCGAAGAGGACGTGCTCGACCTGCTCCAGTCGCCCAAGGCGCTCATGGCGGCCATCCGCGGCGAGGCCCGGGACCTGCGCAAGGTGTTCATCGTCAACGCGCTCGACCTGATGTACATCTGGATGTACCAGCCGCGGGCGCGCAAGGCGCTGCAGCAGACCATCGCCGCCATGTCCACCGAGGAGTGGCTGATCTTCTACCGCTCGCAGCTGGTGCTCAATCGGAAGCGGCACATCAGCCAGATGTTCGTCGACGGGCTGGTCGGCAAGAACTTCGCCCGGGCCCTGTCCTTCTACCTCGACCAGGCGGACCGCTACCTGCAGGACATGGCCGAGATGGGTCGGGCGCGGGAACGGATGCTCCAGAAGGAAGGCCGCTCACCGACCGCTTGAGGCCGGCCCGCGTCGCGCATCGGCCTCCGGCCGGGACAGTGTGTGGCCGGTGGCTCTTTCCGGTTGGCAGCCGAGGCAATATGGCATAAAATAGAATTTCGTCGTTTTTCCCTCCCTTTGTAGGCTGCACGATGCGATGGACCAGGACTGCCACATGTGCCACCTGCCGCCCGACCCGTTCCGGGCTCGGCCCGGCGCCTGCCCGCCAGCGGTCGTGCCGGCCGCTGCCGGCCCCATCGGGACTGGCGGATCGATCCCCGCTTCCCTCCATCGTCCGGTGAGCCGCGCCATGGAAGACCGAAAGGACCGCCGGTCCGCCCTCCCTGTCCGCATCTACCGGTTTTACCGTGACGGCTTCCGGCAGATGACCGTGGGCCGCACCCTGTGGAAAATCATCTTCATCAAGCTGTTTGTCATGTTTGCTGTCTTGAAATTTTTTTTCTTTCCTGATTTTCTGGCAACCAGGTTCACCGACGACCGGCAGCGGGCCGACTACGTGCTCGAACAGCTGACCCCGTCCACCCAGGGTTCCAGCAACCTCGCACAAGGAGAATGATTATGATCGAAAACTTGGACCTCGGCATGGTCAACTGGGCCAGGGGCCAGTTCGCCCTGACCGCCATGTACCACTGGATCTTCGTGCCGCTGACTCTGGGGCTCTCCTGGATCCTCGCCTTTTACCACACCATCTACGTGCGCACCGGCAACGAGGAGTGGAAGCGGCTGACCAAGTTCTGGATGAAGCTGTTCGGTGTCAACTTCGCCATCGGCGTGGCCACCGGGCTCATCCTGGAGTTCGAGTTCGGCACCAACTGGGCCAACTACTCGTGGATGGTCGGTGACATCTTCGGCGCGCCGCTCGCCATCGAGGGCATCTTCGCCTTCTTCCTCGAGGCCACCTTCTTCGCGGTCATGTTCTTCGGCTGGAACCGCGTTTCCAAGGGATTCCACCTGTTTGCCACCTGGATGGTGGCAGTCGGCTCCAGCCTGTCGGCGGTGTGGATCCTGGTGGCCAATGCCTGGATGCAGTATCCGGTCGGCCAGGCCTTCAACCCCGAGACCGCCCGCTTCGAGATGCAGAACTTCTTCGAGGTCGCCTTCTCGCCCTATGCGGTGAACAAGTTCACCCATGCGACCAGTTCCTCCATGCTGGTCGGCGCCCTGTTCGTCATCTCGATCTCCAGTTGGTACCTGCTGCGCGGCCGGCACGTGCTCATGGCCAAGCGGTCCATCGTCGTCGCCGCCACGCTGGGCATCTTCGCCTCGGTGTTCACGGTCTTCAACGGGGACGAGTCGGCCTACGAGATCGCCCAGGTGCAGCCGATGAAGCTGGCCGCCTTCGAGGGGCTGTGGGAGGGCGAGCAGAACGCCGGCCTGGTCGCCTTCGGCATCGTCAACCCGGAAAAGAAGGTCTACGACACCCGCGACCCCTTCCTTGGTTTCAATCTGCACATCCCCAGGCTGCTCGGGCTGATGGCCAACCGCTCCCTCGATTCCTATGTGCCGGGCATGCGCGACCTGGTCTACGGCAACCCGGAACAGGATCTGCTCGGTGCGGTGCAGAAGATGGATCGCGGCAAAAAGGCGGTGGCCAGCCTGGAGGCCTACAAGGAGGCTCGGAAGGGTGGCGACCAGGCGGCGGCCGACACCCATCTGGTTAGCTTCAACCAGTACAAGGAGTTCCTCGGCTACGGCTACCTGCAGCGGCCCGAGGATGCCGTGCCGCCGGTTGCCCTGTCGTTCTACGCCTTCCACATCATGGTCGGGCTGGGTACGCTGTTCCCGCTCATCTTCCTCGCCTACCTCTACTTCGCCAAAAAAGGCACCCTGGCGGAGAAAAAATGGCTGCTCGGCTTTGGCACGATCACCTATTTTCTCGCCCTGATCGCCTCCCAGGCGGGCTGGGTGGTGGCCGAGGTGGGACGCCAGCCCTGGACCATCCAGGGGCTCCTGCCGGTGACGGTCGCGCGCACCAACCTGACCACTGGCACCGTGCAGACCACCTTCTACATGTTTCTCGCCCTTTTCACCCTGCTGCTCATCGCCGAGATCAGCATTATGGTGAAACAGATCAGCATCGGACCGGAGGAAAACTGAGATGATAGAGAACCTCGATTACGCCACCCTGCAGCGTCTCTGGTGGCTGCTTTGCTCCGTGGTCGGCGCCCTGTTCCTGTTCCTCACCTTTGTCCAGGGCGGCCAGAGCCTGCTCTGGCAGGTGGCCCGAACCAAGACGGAAAAGAGCCTGGTGATCAATTCGCTGGGGCGGAAGTGGGAGATGACCTTCACCACCCTGGTGCTGTTCGGCGGCGCCCTGTTCGCCTCGTTTCCCAAGTTCTACTCGACCTCGTTCGGCGGCGCCTACTGGGTGTGGATCCTCATCCTGTTCACCTTCATCGTCCAGGCGGTCAGCTACGAATTCCGGAGCAAGCCGTGGAACGTGTTCGGCAGCCTGGTCTACGAAGGGTTCCTGCTCGTCAACGGCACGGTCGGCATCCTGCTCATCGGCGCGGCGGTGGGTACCTTCTACACCGGCGCCAACTTCCAGCTCGACAGCAACAACTTCGTCACCTGGACCCACCCCTACCGCGGCCTGGAAGCGGCGCTCAGCCCGTCGGTGTCGAGCATCTTCAACATCGCCCTCGGGCTGTTTCTGGTGTTCAACGCCCGCACGCTCGGCGCCATGTTCCTGGTGAACAACATCGACCTGAACGAGGCCGCAGACATGGGCACCCGGCTGCGCTCCGCCTGCTGGCAGAATTTCCTCATCTCCCTGCCGTTTCTGCTCCTCATCCTCGGCTCGCTGCTGTTCATGCGGGGCTACGGCATCGTCGACGACGCGGGCACCGTGGAGATCGTCAGTTTCAAATTCCTGCGCAACCTGGTGGCCAACCCCTGGCTGATCCTGCTGCTCGTCGGCGGCCTCGTCCTGGTCGTCACCGGCGTGTGGAAGACCGCGCGCACCACCGAGACCGGCGGCATCTGGTACGCCGGCCTGGGCACCGTGCTGGTCGGGTTGACGGTGCTGCTCCTGCCGGCCTACAATAGGACCGCCTTTTATCCCTCCAAGGCCGACCTGCAGTCCAGTCTGACCATCTACAACGCCTCGTCGAGCCCCTATACCCTGAAGATCATGACCTACGTGGCGCTCGGCATTCCCTTTGTGCTCGCCTACGTCGCCTATGTCTGGTGGGCCATGAGCAGAAACAAGATCACCATCGAGGACACCGGCGACCGGACGGCCTATTGAGGCGGCCGGTCAGGACCTGACCGGCGGATAACCATTGCTTCCGGCACCGCCGGAAGGAGGACGACATGATGAGCATCATTCTACTGGCGACCTGGGTGGCCCTGCTGGCGGTTTCGCTGCTGGTGGCCGTCAGCCTGCTGAAAAAATTCGATCTGTACTGAGCCGCGTCCGCGGGGTGGCGCAGCAGCGCTGGCCCGCACCACCGGCACGGTTGAAACGGAGGGGACCGGGTTAGGCCCGGTTCTCTCCGTTTTTTTGTGCGCGGAAACAATCGCCGGGGGCGAGGGGCGCAAACAGGAACGGCCGGTCCGTGGTGCACGGATCGGCCGATTGGATGGGCGGGGTTGTAGGGGTATTGACCCGCTCAGAGGCGGACGGATCCCTCAGATAATGTCGTCACCGTCCAGATCGTCCTCCGCTTCCTCGTCCAGGGGGTCCTCGTCGCTCTCCTCGGCGAATTCGTCTTCTTCCTCGAACTCTTCCGCGTCGTCGGTGGAGATCTCGGGGGTGAAGCTGTCGTCGGGCGAACGGACCGCCTTGGGAATTTTGGCTTCGGGGAGGATGTATTCCCTGATTTTTTCGATCTCCTCGGGAAGGATCAGGTCATGTCTGCAGATCGGGCAGGTCTTCACATGCTGGTCGACGAACTGCATCATGCGGGCCGGGGCCATGGTCTCCTGCTTGACCCGCAGATACCAGTCCTTGATAAGACGTATGAGTTGTTGGCAATCCATCGTTTTTTCAGTGAGTTGTCTTCGTAGGGACGGACAGTGTCGCCCGGTTTGCGGCACTATATATTACAGTTGTTTTTTGGGTCAATAACTATTAGAAAAGGAAGCCGCTGCGGAAGTGGAAAGGGCACTGGTGGCTCTCCCGGACTTCAAATCCGGTGTGCCGGGTGAAGAGCCCGGCAGGTGGGTTCGATTCCCATGCACTTCCGCCACATCGTTCCGTTATTCCGTTGTTCCGCCTCCCGCCCTACCTTCACGAAAGTTTCCCTATCTAGCATCTTTTTTCGGCTTTGCCGAACACTTTCCACGGTCAGGCTCCACAAAAAAAAACGGGTCAACGCTTGCCGCCGGTCGCTGTCCCTGCGCGCCGTCCGTGCCTTTTCCCGCGCAGCAGCAGCACCAAAAAAGGCAGGGTCGTGTTGACCCTGCCTGATTCTGCCCATGGCTGTGAACGTCGTCCTGTTCGCGCCCGGGTCGCGTCCTGTCGCAAATCTCAGGCGAGCAGCGGGTGGCCCATGGCCTCGCGCTGCTGCACGTAGCGCTGCGCCACCTGGCGGGCGATGTTGCGGATGCGGCCGATGTAGCGGGTCCGCTCGGCGACGCTGATGGCCTTGCGGGCGTCGAGCAGGTTGAAGGTGTGCGAGCACTTCAGGCAGTAGTCGTAGCCCGGCAGGATCAGGTCTTTTTCCACCAGTTTGAGCGCCTCGCGCTCCCAGGTGTCGAAGGCGGCGGTCAGGTCGGCGACGTTGGCCTCCTCGAAGTTGAAGGCGGAAAACTCCTTTTCGGCCTGGTGGAAGATCTGACCGTAGGTGACGGTCTCGTTCCAGGCGATGTCGTAGACCGAATCGACCTTCTGCAGGTACATGGCGATCCGCTCCAGACCGTAGGTGATCTCCACGGTGATCGGCTTGAGGTCCACCGAACCGGCCTGCTGGAAATAGGTGAACTGGGTGATCTCCATGCCGTCGAGCCAGACCTCCCAGCCCAGGCCCCAGGCACCCAGGGTGGGCGATTCCCAGTCATCCTCGACGAAGCGGATGTCGTGTTCGAGCAGGTTGAGGCCGAACCGTTTCAGGCTCTCCAGGTACATGGCCTGCACATCCTGGGGCGAAGGCTTGATCACCACCTGGTACTGGTAGTAGTGCTGCAGCCGGTTGGGGTTCTCGCCGTAGCGTCCGTCCGTGGGCCGGCGGCTGGGCTGGACGTAGGCCGCCTTCCACGGTTCCGGGCCGAGGGCGCGGAGCAGGGTGGCGGGGTGGAAGGTGCCGGCGCCCACCTCCATGTCGTAGGGCTGGAGCACAACGCAGCCGGCGGAGGCCCAGTAGCTGTTCAGAGTGGCAATAATATCCTGAAAATACATGCTGTATTGTTCCCGTCGGGTTGGTTGGTGGGGTGAGCCTGCGATGCCCGGGCAATCTACCACAGCAGGGGGGCAGGGTAAACGAAATTGTCAGGAGATCCTTGATACCTCAGCCCTTTCCGGGCCGATCGCTGTTCGGCTCCGGCCGAGCGGATTGACAGGGCGACCGGTGCCGCTATACTGCCGGCGTACATAACCAACATGAACCTGGAGGTCTCATGAATGCGAAACTCGATGTCCTCTTTTCCCGGCGCAGCATCCGCGCCTACACCGACCAGCCCGTCCCGGACAGTCTGCTCACCGACCTGCTCGAAGCGGGCATGGCCGCGCCCTCGGCGGTGGCCAGGGACCCGTGGCATTTCATCGTGCTGCGCTCCCGCGCCAGCCTCGACCAACTGGCCAGCGCCCTGCCCAACGGGCAGATGCTCAAACAGGCACCGGCCGCCCTGGTGGTCTGCGGTGACCTGGACAAGGCCCACGACCGGGAGTTGTCCTTCCTGCTGCAGGACGTGAGCGCGGCCGTGGAGAACATCCTCATCGCCGCCAGCGTCCTTGGCCTCGGCGCCTGCTGGCTGGGCATCCACCCGCGGCCGGAGCGGATGGCCGCCGTGAGCGCCCAGTTCAGCCTGCCGGAGCAGGTCCTTCCGGTGGCCGGCATCGCCCTGGGCTGGCCGGCCCAGCAGCGCGAACCCCGTACCCGCTACAACCCGGCCTGCGTCCACCAGGAACGGTGGTGAGCGAGGCGCGGTTCTCGGCTCAGAGCCGCCGCGGCCGGCGGGCGGACTCGCGCCAGAACCGGTGCAGCAGCAGGGTCCCGCACACGGCCGCCAGCGCCCAGTACATCTCCACCGACTCCTCGATGTGATTGCAGGCCGCGGTCTGCAGCGCCGGCTCGATCCGGCCCGTGAGATACTGGCAGAGCGGGTCCCGCACGGCGTTCACCCCCTCGGCAAAGAGGAAGCAGCCGGCTATGCCCGGGTGGAACACCCAGCCCTGCCAGTTCTGGCTGCGCGCGCGGGACCGCCAGCCGATCAGGAGCGGCAGGGCGATGCCGTAGAGGTACACGTACAGGCCGAAGATGTCCCGGGGGTGGAGGACCGGCAGTTTGAGGTTGTGGATGTTGAACTCCTGCTGCTGGTTGCGCTCGACGATGGCCTCGGGGGTGGCAAAGCCGAACACTCGCTGGCCCCAGCTGATCTCCTCGCCGGCGCAGACCAGGTAGAAGACGGACAGGCCGAGCAGGATGCACAGGACCCGGCGGTCCATGCGGGCGCTGTGTTTGCGGACGATGCGCACCCCGGCCAGGGCCGCGCCGAGGAAGAAGGTGAAGGTCAGCCACTCGGTGGCCCGGTCTTCGCCGGCGATAAAGCGGACGTGCCATTCCCGGGCAAAGGTAAAGAGCGCCAGGTCGGTGCACAGCAGTAACAGGAACAGGGCGTAGATCAGGGCAAGGAGGGTGGATTTCTGCATGGAGTCCTGCCGGGGCGAGAGGGAATCGTTTCGGCAGATGAGGCGCCGGTGCGGCGGGCACCACTCCGGACGCGCTCCAGCTGCCGGCAGCGCATAAGAAAAACTTATACGAAACGGCAGGTTGGAAGTCAACTTCTTTCAGGCGGGGCAAAGCGCCGCCCCGCTGGACGAAAGGAAAGTGAGCGGCCGGGTTCACCCGGCCACGGTGATGGTCCTGCAGGAAACTCCGAGGCCAGGGGCGCGTGGTCCCCTGGCCCGAAGCTGTCCGGTGCGATCGACGCCGGTTCAGTAGGGCGGGTACTGGCAGGAGCCGATGGTGTATTCCCTGATCGGCTGGCCGTACGCGTCGAGCAGGGCCCGACCCTGGCCGTCGAGCACGTACCGCTCCCAGCGGCACAGTCCCGGCGGCACGGCCGGCGGGTAGCTGTAGACACTGGCTTGCGCGGGTGGCCCGTAGGCGGAGTACGGCGGATAGGCGGCCACGGGCGGCGGGGCCGCGTAGACCACCGGCTGAGTGGCTGCGGCGACCAGCGCGCCGCCGATCAAGAGGCCGGTCAGCCCCCACACCCAGTCGTCACCGTGGCCGTGGTGGTGGTAGTAGGAGCGCGGCGGATGGTGCCAGGCCATCCCGGTCGCGGGGTACAGGCTCAGGGCGAACAGACTGAGCGCAACACCGGCAATGAGTCGTTTTTTCATGGTTCCACCTCTCCCGAAGACTGCGTTGCGGTCGCGGCCAGGCACGGCATCGTCGCTTGGCCCCTAGCACATATACAATAACAATGCGGGCAGGAGGAGGCAACGGATGTCCGGGACCGGCCGGCCGGAATGTTCCCGGCTGTTTAGCGCCGACTGAACAGCCGGTAGACCGAGGAGAAGTCGAGCGCCTCCATGCCCTCGGCCACGGCAAGGGCGAAGAGTTCCCTGGGCATCGCCCCGGTGAACAGCGGCCGGCCTTCGGCGTAGGCCAGATCCTGCAGGATGTGCAGATCCTTGAGCATCAGGCTGGTGGTGAAATGGGGCGAGAAGTCGCCGCTCTCCAGTTTGGCCCGCTTGGCGTTGAGCACCATGGACTGGCCGGCGCCCGCCGCGAGGATGTCCAGCGCCGTGGCCCGATCCATGCCGGCCGCCTCGGCAAAGGCGGTGGCCTCGGCGATCTGGGCCATGAGGCCGGCCAGCACCAGGTTGTTGACCAGCTTCATGCGCGTGGCCAGGCCGGGTTCCTCCAGGTGGAAGAGGTGCGTACCGAGCTGGCGCAGCACCGGTTCGGCGCGGTCGAAACCCGCCCTGGAGCCGCTGACCAGCACGGTCAGGCTGCCCTGGGCGGCGGGCACGACACTGCCCAGCACCGGCGCCTCCAGGTAGGTGGCCCCGGCCCGGGCGCACAGATCGTGCAGGGCCAGCACTTCGCCGAAGTGGTTGGTGGTGTGATCGACGAGGAGTTTGCCCCGCAGGTCCGTGGTGCGCAGGCCGTGGTCGCCGGTGAGCACCTCCCGCACCGCGGCGCTGTCGAACAGGCAGAGGTGTACCTGTTCCACCGCCTCGGCCACCGCCGCCGGGGTCGGGGCGACCGTGGCCTGCAGAGCGGATGCCTTGGCCGCGGTCCGGTTCCAGACCGTCAACTCGTGGCCGCAGTCGATGAGTCGGTTGGCGATGGCCGTGCCGAGATGGCCGAGGCCGATGCAGCCGATGCGCATACTTCCTCCTTGCCTGAAGGCTGGTCGGTTGTCCTGCCCTGCCCCGCCCGCGGTCTCCGCGCCGCCGGACGGACCTGATCGTGACCGCGGCCCCCCGCTCAGCGACGGGCCGCGGTCCATCCCCTGCTGTTGCCGCAACTGTGCGGCAATCCACCTCAGTTCAGCCCCGTTCCCGCCGGTAGGACTCGGCCAGCAGACTGATGTAGTGGGTCACCTCCTGGCTGGCGCCAAAGCGGTGGACGTTGTCGAGCAGCTGCATCATGCAGGCCGGACAGCCCACGGACACGGTGTCCGCGCCGGTCCGGTCGATGTCCTCGGCCTTTTTCCTGCCAATAGTCGATGCGGTCTGAAAGTGGGTGAGCACGTACGAGCCGCCGCTGCCGCAGCAGGCGTCCGGGGCCGACATCTCCTTCAGGGTCAGGCCGGGGATGCTGTGCAGGATCTCGCGCGGTTCCGCCGCCACCCCCATGGACTTTTTCAGGTGACAGGAGTCGTGATAGGTGACCACCTTGTCGATCCGTCCCGTGGGCGGCCGCAGGCTGATGATACGGGTGAGGAAGGTGGAGATGTCATAGGTCCGCCCGGCCCAGTATTCGGCCTTGGGTCCGTAGACCGGGTCGCTGGCCAGCAGTTCCACGTAGTCGTGCTGCCAGGCGCCGCCGCAGGAACCACAGCCGGTGATCAGGTAATCACAGCCGGTGGCCTCGAACACATCGATATTGTTGCGGGCCAGGGCGCGCACCGTGTCCACGTCGCCGTGCACCAGTACCGGCACGCCGCAGCAGTTTTGCCCCTTGGGGATGTGGACCTCGATGTTGTTGGCGGTGAGCACCTCGATCAGGTCGCGGCCGGCATCCGGGTAGAAGTAGTTGAGCGAGTCACCGGTGAAGAAGGCCACTTTCAAGGTTGCACCGGCGCTGCGCACCACCTCGGGCACCTGTTCGCGCAGGGTTTTGCTCTGCAGGCTGGGCAACTTGCGCTCGGTGTCGAAACCGAGCCCGCCGCCGGCCAGGGCAAAGGGCGAGCGCGGCGAGATGGCCCGGCCGCCCTGCTCGCTGCGGAAGACGAGGGACTGCAGGGTGGCGCCGAGCCGCATGGAGGCGTCGAAGAATTTCGGGTGTTTGAGAGTGGAGAAAATCATCCGCTTCAGCCAGGGCAGGCCGTGTTGGCGCACCAGGGCCGCCCGCAGGGCGAGCATGATCCGGTCGAAGTTGACCTTGGTCGGGCAGTTGGTCATGCAGGACTTGCACACCAGGCAGTTGAAGGCCATCTCGTAGACCTCCGGGTCGTCCAGGGTCAGATCGCCGTCGAGGACCGCCTGGGCCACCGCGATCTTCGACCGGGTGACCGCGGCTTCCACCTTTTCCGCCCCGTACACCGGGCAGACGGCCATGCAGTTGCCGCATTTCATGCATTTATCGAGTTCTTCGCGAATCACCGCGAGTTCGTCGTGATAGGTTCGGGTCGGCCGCGGTTCGGCCGTGGTGGTCGTTGCCATGGTCACACCTCCCGGACGGGCACCATCTTGCCCGGGTTGAGCAGATAGTCGGGGTCGAGGGACTCCTTGATGGAGCGCAGCAGGTTGAGCCCGCTGTCGCCCAGTTCGTCACCGAGATAGCGCATCTTGGCCATGCCGATGCCGTGTTCACCGGAGAGCGTGCCGCCGAACTCGAGGGCGACCTTGAAGATCTCGTCCACGGCCTTGTGCATCCGCGCCATTTCGTCCTGGTTGTTCTTGTCGCAGAGGATGGTCGGGTGCAGGTTGCCGTCGCCGGCGTGGCCGAAGGTGCCAAGCACCAGGTCGTATTTTTTGCCGATCTGCTCGCAGGCGACGAGCATGTCGGTGATGCGCGAGCGCGGCACGGTGGCGTCCTCGAGGATGACCGTGTTGTTCAGCGAGGCCAGGGCGGGCAGGGCGTTGCGCCGGGCGGTCCACAGCCGGTCGCGCTCCGCATCGGTTTCCGCGGTCTTGAGGTCGCCGTTGTTGTCCCGGACCACCTGCATCACCGCCTCGGCCTCGGCCTGGACCAGGTCCGCGGACATGCCGTCCACCTCGATGAGCAGGAGGGCCTCGGCCTCGGTGGGCAGGCCGATCCTGGCGAAGTCCTCGACGGTGCGGATGGTCATCCGGTCCATGATCTCCAGGGTGGCGGGAATCACCTGGGCGGCAATGATGCCGGCCACGGCGTTGCCCGCGTCGGCCAGGGTGCGGAAGGCGCCGGTCATGGTGCGGCGGAACTTGGGCGCCGGAATGAGTTTGGCGGTCAACTCGGTGATGATGCCCAGCGTCCCTTCGGAGCCGATGAACAGGGTGCCGAAATCGTAGGCGGTGACGTTCTTCACGGTCTTGCCGCCGAAGCGGACCTTCTCGCCGTTGGCCAGCACCACCTCCATGCCCATGATGTAGTTCTTGGTGACCCCGTACTTGAGGCCGCGCAGGCCGCCCGAGTTCTCCGCGGCCGAGCCGCCCATGGTGGCGGTGGCCACGGTGCCGGGGTCGGGCGGATAGATCAGGCCGTGCGGGGCCACGGCGGCGTTGAGCGCGCCGATGACCACCCCGGGCTGGACCACGGCGGTGAGGTTGGCCGGGTCGATGTCGAGGATGGCGTTCATCTTCTGGAAGGAGAGGACGATGCCCTGCTTGAGCGGCACGGTGCCGCCGCTCAGGTTGGTGCCGGCCCCGCGCGGGTAGATGGGGATGCGGCGCTCGCGGGCGAAGCGGACGATCGCCTGCACCATGGCGGTGTCGGTGGGCAGGACGACCACGTCCGGCATCTGCCGGGGCACGTCGGCGGTGGCGTCGTAGCTGTAGGTCAGCCGGTCCACCGTGCCGGTGAGCACATTGGTCTTGCCTGCCAGGGCCTCGAGTTCTGCGATGATTGCCTTGTCGAGCATACTGTTTCCTCCGCTGGGGGTGTGGTTTGGTGCGCTGGTGACGGGGGCCGGGCAGGCGCTCCCGGAGGAGTTCTGTTCGGCGGTTTATTTGTCTTACCAATTATCACCTGTCACTAGGTCTGTCAAATAAAAAATGCGGGATTGGAGCACATGCGCCGGCACGCGCCACCGGGCAACAGGGAAAGAGCGGGGAACGACAGGGGAGGTGGAGAGGGGAGAGACAAGGGATGCCGGCACGACCGGCCTGCTGTCGATGCAGGGCCGGCCCGGACGGGCCGGGGGGAGGTCAGTTGGGGGTGCGGGCCACGTAGGCGGTGCTGCGCTGCTCGGCGAAGGTGAGGTGGCGCATCATCGCCTCCCGTGCCGCCTCGGCGTCCCGGGAGCGGATGGCGGTGACGATGGCGGAGTGGTGGGCGAACAGGGTGCGGTGGTCCTCCTCGGTGAGGTAGACCGCCCGCCAGACGCCGCGCTGGAACTCCTTCATGGCATCGAAGATGGACTGCATCAGGTGCAGCCAGACGATGTTGTGGGTGGCCCGGGCGATAACGATGTGCAGGTTGGCGTCCAGATCCTCGGAGGGCTTGAGCCCGTCGATGTTCGCCTGCATGGCGGCGATAATCTCATCCATGCGGCGGATATCCTCGGGCAGGGCGCGCTCGGCCGCAAAGTAGGATGTCCAGGATTCCATGCACTTGCGCACCTCGATTACCTCCAGGGCCCGGGCCTGCTCGTCGCGGATCAGCTCGCTGAGGGCGTTGCCGTTACCGTGGTCCACCAGCGACTGGACCACCGTGCCGCCGCCCTGGTAGCTCATCACCAGGCCGGCCGAGGCGAGGATGTTGAGGGCCTCGCGCACCGAGGGACGGGAGACGCCGAACATGGCGGAGAGTTCGCGCTCCGGCGGCAGTTTGTCGCCCGGGGCGAAATCACCGGCAAGGATCGACTCGCGGATCTGGTCGGCAATCTGACTGGAAACCTTCTTGGGTTTGATCGGTTGGAATTTCATCAGAGGTCGGGACAAAAGGAAATCGGGAGTTGTTTGCATGAAGGTACCTTAGGAATCGTTTGATTGCAACTGGTTGTCGGCGGGTGGACCGGCCCTGGCATTGAAGACGCCGTCCGGCACGGGCCGGAAAAAAAACCCGGAGCAGTTGCCTGCTCCGGGGCTTGCCATGCCGCCGCTGTCGGAACCCCGGCAGGGAAGGGGTCACCCCGGAGAGTTGCGGAGCGGCAGTGGTGCAGGGTGCGGCAGGACCGACGGCATCCCGTCGGCCTGCCGGCTGGATCAGAAGATGGTCGGGTAGAGCACGTAGACGAACACCAGGCCGAGAGAGCCGGCCACCAGACCGTAGAGCAGCATCGGCAGGGCGTTGCGGCGGATGAGCATCCCTTCCAAACCGGCCAGGCCGACCGTGGCCGAAGCAGCGACGATGTTGTGGATACACACCATGTTGCCCATGGCCCCGCCCACGGCCTGCAGGCTGACGATGAGCTGTTTGGGGATCGCCAGCTGGGTGGCGGTGGCGTACTGGAATTCGGCGAAGAGCAGGTCGGACACGGTGTTCGAACCGGTGATGAAGGCCCCGAGCGCGCCGACAAAGGAGGCGAACATCGGCCAGGTGGCACCGGCCATGGCAGCCGCGGCCTGGGCCATGGCCAGCGGCATGGAGGGCAGGCCGAGGGTGTTCTTGGCGGATTGTTTGAAGATCTCCACCATGGCCACCGCGAAGAACAGGGCGATGGTCGGGTTCTTCAGCGCCCGGAACGAGTCAGCCCAGGTTTTCTTGACCTTCTCAGCATTCATGCCGTGCAGGAAGATGGTGATGATGGCCACGAGCATGAAGGGGATGGTGCCGGGCAGGTAGAGCGGTTTGATCGAGTAGTCGACCGAAGCGTAGCCGAGGATATT
Organism: uncultured delta proteobacterium; assembly: GCA_963754825.1. GTDB lineage: Bacteria > Desulfobacterota > Desulfobulbia > Desulfobulbales > Desulfobulbaceae > Desulfobulbus. Next base: position 134,243 of record CAVWHP010000004.1, read on the forward strand.
GGGGATTTCGATATTGATATTGTTCAGCAGGGCCTTGAGCGGCAGGAAGTTGACCCGGGTGAGCACCAGGATCACACCGATGAGCACATAGGGCAGCCAGGCGCGGAACTGGCTCATGTGGGCCTTGAACTCCTTGTTCTCCTCGGTGGCGATGGAGCCGGTCCACTCCTTCTCCCAGGTGGAGTGCGGGCCGAAGTCCCAGACCTTCTCCGGCAGGAGGAAGCCCTTCTTGGCGGCGGTGACCACCAGGCCGGTGGCGATCAGTCCGCCGACCAGGGCCGGGAACTCCTCGCCGATGAGGAAGGCGGTGGCCACGTAGGGCACGGCGAAGCAGGTGGAGGCGAACAGGGAGAACTTCCAGGCGCCCAACCCCTCGGTCCAGGACTTGTTCCGGCCGAAGTAGCGGGTGAGCATCATGTTCACGAACAGCGGCAGGATGAAGACCATGGGCAGGTGGAGCAGGACGGACCACTGGGCGATCACCTTGAGGAACATGGCGAACGAGGTGATGTCGCCCGCCTGGCCGGCGGCGATGGCCGCCTCGACCTGCGGTTTGAGGTTGGACAGGCCGAACCACACCGGCGTGCCGACGGCGCCGAAGGTCACCGGGAAGGAGTTGAGGATCAAGCAGACCATGGCCGCGGCCAGGGCCGGGAAGCCGAGGCTGAGCAGGAGCGGGGCGGCAATGGCTGCCGGCGTGCCGAACCCGGCCGCGCCCTCGAGGAAGGCGGAGAAGATGGCGGCGATGATGATCACCTGGACCCGCCGGTCACGGCTGATACCGTGAAATCCGTGGTTGATGGTCTCCATGCCGCCGCTGTCGCGCAGGGTATAGAGAATGAGAATGGCGCCGAAAACGATGATGAGCACATTGATGGCCCCGCCGAACCCATTCAGGGTGGAGGCGAGGACAAAACTCAGCGGCATTTTCCACAGGAACAGGCCGGCCAGGGCGGTGACCAGCCAGGCGACCGGCATGGCCCGGGTGGCGGGCCAGCGCAGACCGACCATGAGCACGAGGGCGAGGACGATGGGCAACAGGGCGACGGAGGCAAGCAGGGCGAGGGACATGATCAGTTCTCCTTCCCGGGAACGGGGACGATGTTGCGCGTGGCGCGGTGTGCCGCGGCCGTGGTGCGGCGCGACGGGTTCGCTGCGGCGTGGTGGTGAAGGGACATCCGGTCCATACGGTCTTCTCCTTGTGATGATGGGGGTGGGGACAACGGCCAGGGGCCGGTGCGATCAAAACAACTGCGGCGGATGGGCTCCTGGGGGCTGCGCCGCGCCTGCCCTCAATTTGCCTGACCAATTATTTTATTTTGAAAAACTTGTCAACAAAGTTTTTTGATCTTTTTAAAAAAAGGATGTTGACAGGCCACTATAAGTTCATTTATGGTGGCCGCGTAATTTGGTTGGACACGTTGACAAGTTGTTCGGTGCGCCCTCGGGGCGCTTCTGTGAATCGCCGCTTCGGTCGCCGCCAACGGTCGCCGGGCCGCACAGCACATGGGGAGGGTGGGATGTTCGAGCACTTCAAGACAAAGGCCGAAATCGTCAGCGCCGAGGTCCATCGATTTCCGACCAGGGCCGGAGCCCTCGACTGGATCGTCGGGTTCCTGCGCGAGGAAGGCGTGGCCGACGAACCGAAGAAGTATGCCGTGTGGGCCAGGTGTCCGTTTCTCGACGGCATCGACCGGCAGCAGCTGGAGGCGATCCCCGGCGTGAAGCTGGAGGCGACCCGGGAGCTGGCTGCGGACGCCCACGTGGGCATCAGCCAGATGGACTGGGCCATGGCCGACACCGGCACGCTGGTGCAGGACGCCACCGCGGTGGACAAGCGGCTGGTGTCGACCCTGCCGACCATCCACGTCGCCCTGATCGCCACCGACGGATCTGCGGCCCGACATGCCCACCTGGCTGGCCGATGCCGATCCGGCCCGCATGCGGCTACCTCTCCATCATCACCGGCCCGAGCCGCACCGCCGACATCGAGCGGGTGCTCACCATCGGCGTGCACGGCCCGGAGCGGCTGATCATCGTCTTCGTCGACGAACTGGGAGGGGACCAACTGATGGAGCAGGAATTCAAGGCATTCGATCGACCAGGCCCTGCACAACGCCAATCTCACCGGCGCGCTGGGCAAGTTCTCCGAGGCCTACCGGGTCAACCGGGCCAAGGCCTACGAGGGCATCGACTTCGAGGCCCTGCGCGACCGCATCGCCGAGCGTCAAGGCCTACGCCGCCGGCCATCTCGAGGAGCTGGCCGACCTGTTCACAGAAGAACGCCGAGGCGCGCGGCGCCAAGGTCTTCCGGACCAACGACCCGGCCAGGGTGCAGCGAGTACATCCTCGAGCTGGCCCGGGACAACGGCGTGCAAGCGGTCGTCAAGTCCAAGTCCATGGCCTCGCGAGGAGATCCACCTCAACAGCTACCTCGAGAAGGCCGGCATCGAGGTCGAGCGAGACCGACCTGGGCGAGTGGATCATCCAGCTGGCCGGCCAGACCCCCTCGCACATGGTGATGCCCGCCATCCACATGACCAAGGAGGAGGTCGCCGAGCTCTTCAGCCAAGGAGGTGGACGAGCGGCTCAGCCGCCGACATCCCCAGGCTGGTCAAGGTCGCCCGCGACGAGCTGCGCGCCGAAGTTCCTGGAGGCGGACATGGGCATCTCCGGCGCCAACATCGCCGTGGCCGAGACCGGCAGCCTCGTCATCGTCACCAACGAGGGCAACGCCCGCCTGGTGACCACCCTGCCCAAGATCCACGTGGCCATCGTCGGCATCGAGAAGCTGGTGGCCACCTTCGACGACATCGCGCCGATCCTCACGGCCCTGCCCGCGCAGCGCCACGGCCCAGCTGCTGACCAGCTACGTGTCCATCATCACCGGGCCAGACGCCCAACACCGACGGCACGCACGAAGGAGCTGCACATCATCCTCATGGACAACCAGCCGCACGGAGATGGCGGCGCGACCCGAAGTTCAAGCAGGCCCTGCAGTGCATCCGCTGCGCCTCCTGCCTGAACGTCTGCCCGGTCTTCCGGCTGGTGGGCGGCCACGTGTTCGGCAAGATCTACACCGGCGGCATCGGCACCATCCTCACCGCCTGGTTCGACGAGCTGAAGAAGTCCGAGGACATCCAGGGGCTCTGCATCCAGTGCGGCAACTGCAAGGACGTGTGCCCGGGCAAGATCGACATCCCCGAGCCTGATCCTGGAGCTGCGCCGCCGGCTGGTCAAGGAGCAGGGACAGCCGCTGGTGCAGAAGGCCATCTTCGCGGTGGTCAACAACCGCCGGCTGTTCCACGCCATGCTGCGCGCCGCCTCGGTGGCCCAGAAGCCGTTCGCCAAGGGACGGGTTCATCCGCCACCTGCCCCTGTTCCTGTCCGACCTGACCGAGTTGCCGCAGCCTGCCGGCCATCGCCGCCGAGCCGTTCCGCGACACGCTTCAAGAAGATCCAGCAGCCCAAGGGCTCAAGGAGAAGGCCGCGTTCTACGCCGGCTGCCTGATCGACTTCGCCTACCCGGAGATGGGCGAGGCCGTGGTGAAGATCCTGAACAAGGCCGGCATCGAGGTGGTCTTCCCGGAGGAGCAGACCTGCTGCGGCGCGCCGGCCCGCTACAGCGGCGCCTACGAGGTGGCGGCGCAGAACGCCACGGACAACATCGAGGCCCTGCTGGCCGAGGACGTGACCTACGTGGTCTCGGCCTGCCCCACCTGCACCGTGGCGCTGAAGCACGAGTTCATCGCCACCTTCGAGAGCCTCGGGCATGACCGACGCGCATGGCCAGAGGCCCAGCGAACTGGCGGCCAAGACCATCGACTTCTCCACCCTGGTGAAGAAGCTGGTGGACGAGGGCCGGCTGACGCTTCAAGGAAGGCGAGGACGCTCGGCAAGATCACCTACCACGACTCCTGCCACCTGAAGCGGACCCTGCACGCCGAGCAAGCCGCCGCGGGAGCTGCTGGAGAAGGCGGGCTACGAGCTCACCGAGATGTTCGAGTGCGACATGTGCTGCGGCATGGGCGGCTCCTACTCGCTCAAGCTGCCGGAGATCTCGGCGCCCGATCCTCGAGCGCAAGCTGAAGAACATCAAGGACACCGGCGCCGCCGGTGGTGGCCATGGACTGCCCGGGCTGCGTCATGCAGATCCGCGGCGGCATCGACCAGGACGGCGCGCCCGTCCAGGTGCGCCACACGGTGGAATTACTTGCCGAGCGGCTGCAGGACTGAGAGCCCATTCCGGAGGGAAGGGGGCACAGGGGGCGCGGCCAAGGCATCGGACCGCGCCCCCGCTTGCTTGTGCCGGCACCGGGAAACAGGTATACAGATGCTTGCGGTCGGCGGGGAGAGCGCCCGTCTTCCCGGCCGGGGAACCAACCATTTTTCGCACATCCTGCGGCGGACGCGGCGCAGGAAGGGAGCAGCCATGTCGAACAACCTGTATGTAACAGCGACCGAGGCGCGCAGCGGCAAATCGGCCATCATCCTCGGGGTGATGCAGATGATCATCAAGGAGATCGGCAGCATCGCCTTTTTCCGGCCGATCATCGGCGACCACGTGTTCGGTCGGGTGGACCACGATGTCAACCTGATCCTCAAGTACTTCAAGCTGCAGATCCCCTACAACGATACCCACGCCTACACCCTCAGCCAGGCCCGGCAGCTGATCACCTCGGGCCAGGAGGAGTTGCTCTACGAGAACATCCTCAAGAAATACCGGCAGCTGTCGTCGAAATACGATTTCGTGCTGTGTGAGGGCACGGACTACCGCGGCAAGGATCCGGGCTTCGAGTTCGACCTGAACGCGAACATCGCCGCCAACCTGGGCGCGCCGGTGCTGGCGGTGGTCTCCGGGCGGGAGAAGAGTGCCGACGAGACCTGCACCCAGACGGCCATCACCATCGACACCCTCGAACAGATGGGCGTGGACATCGCCGGCTGCATCATCAACCGCGTGCCGGACACCTTCCTGCGTGACACCGCCGGCCGGCCCAAGTGCCAGGAGCAGTTCAGCAAGGCCTTCCCGGTGTACGTGATCCCGGAGAACCGCTCCCTTGGCAGCCCGACCATGGACGACGTCAAGCGCTGGCTCGGGGCCGAGGTGCTCTACGGCAAGGCGGGCATGCTCAACCTGGTGGACAACTACCTGGTGGCGGCCATGCAGATCAGCAACTTCCTCGAGTACATCCGCGAGGGCAGCCTGATCATCACCCCGGGCGACCGCTCGGACATCATCATCTCCAGTCTGGCCAGCCGCATCTCCTCGGCCTTCCCGAACATTTCCGGCGTGCTCATCACCGGCGGCATCGAATTGAGCCCCAGCGTGCAGCGGCTCATCCAGGGCTGGACCGGCATCCCGGTGCCGGTGCTGTTTGTCGAGAGCCACACCTTCGACACGGTGCAGAGCGTCAACGAACTCTACGGCCGCATCGAGCCCACGGACAGCAAGCGCATCGCCACCGCCCTGGGCTGGTTCGGCCGCTACGTCAACGTGTCCGAGCTGACCCGGCGGGTGGTGTCGCAGCGGTCGACCAAGATAACGCCGCGCATGTTCGAATATTCGCTGTTGGAGAAGGCAGCCGAGAACCGCCAGCGCATCGTCCTGCCCGAGGGCACGGGCGAGCGCATCCTCAACGCCACGGACATCATCCTCCGCCGCGGCGTGGCCGATATCACCCTGCTCGGCCGGGAGGAGGAAATCCGCGCCAAGGCCTCCAAGCTGGGCATCAACATCGACGGCGCGACCATCATCGACCCGCCGCATTCCGCCTACTACGACGATTTCGTGCAGACCTACTTCGATCTGCGCAAGCACAAGAACATCGTCATGGACGTGGCCCGCGACCGCATGTCCGACCCGACCTACTTCGGCACCATGATGGTGCACAAGGGGCTGGCCGACGGCATGGTTTCCGGCTCGGTCACCACCACCGCCCAGACCATCCGGCCGGCCTTTGAGTTCGTCAAGACCAAGCCCGGGGTGTCGGTGGTCAGCTCGATCTTCATCATGTGTCTGCAGACCAAGGTGCTCGCCTTTGGCGACTGCGCCGTGGTGCCCAACCCGGACGCCCGCCAGCTGGCCGAGATCGCCCTCAGTTCGGCCGAGACCGCCCAGATCTACGGCATCGAACCGCGCGTGGCCCTGCTCAGCTACTCCACCGGCACCTCCGGTTCGGGCGAGGACGTGGACAAGGTGGTCGAGGCCACGGCCATCGCCCGCCAGCTGATGACCGAGCGCGGCCTCGACTTCCCGCTGGAAGGACCGCTGCAGTACGACGCGGCCTTCGACCCGGAGGTGGCGGCCCTCAAGTCGCCCGGTTCAACGGTGGCCGGCCGGGCCACGGTGTTCATCTTCCCGGACCTGAACACCGGCAACAACACCTACAAGGCGGTGCAGCGGGCCGCCAACGCCGTGGCCATGGGCCCGGTCCTCCAGGGGTTGAACAAGCCGGTCAACGACCTGTCGCGCGGCTGCACCGTGAAGGACATCGTCGATACGGTGGCGCTCACCGCCATCCAGGCCCAGCAGCTCAAGTAAGCCGACATCGCCAAACTCTCTCAGCGGGAAAACGCTATGAACGTACTCATCATCAACTCGGGCAGTTCTTCGATCAAATACCAGGTCATCGACATGGCCACGGAAACCGTGCTCGCCGTCGGCCTGGTGGAGCGCATCGGCGAGGGGGTGGGCCGGCTGAAGAACATCGTCCGCCCGGAGACGGACGCGCACGAAACCGTGCTCGAGCAGCCCATCGCGGACCACCGCAAGGGCATGGAGCTGGCCATCGGCCTGCTCACCGACCCGGCCCAGGGCGTGCTCCGGGACGGCGCCGCCATCGGCGCGGTCGGCCACCGGGTGGTGCACGGCGGCGAGGACTTCAGCGGCTCCATGCGCATCACCCCGCAGGTGATCGAGGCCCTGGAACGCAACATCCCGCTGGCGCCGCTGCACAACCCGGCCAACCTGGACGGCATCCGCGTGGCCATGGAGATCTTCCCGGATCTGCCCCAGGTGGCGGTGTTCGACACCGCCTTCCACCAGACCATGCCGCCGCGCGCCTTTCTCTACGCCATCCCCTACGAACTCTACGAGCAGGACCGGGTGCGGCGCTACGGCTTCCACGGCACCTCGCACCGGTTCGTGGCCGGCGAGTGCGCCCGCCTGCTCGGCCGGCCGCTTGCCGAGTGCAACCTGATCACCGTGCACCTGGGCAACGGCTGCTCCATGACCGCCATCGAGAACGGGGTGAGCATCGACACCTCGCTCGGCATGACCCCGCTGGAGGGGCTGGTGATGGGCACCCGCTCGGGTGACGTCGATCCGGCCCTGCATCTCTTTCTCAAGCAGAACAAGGGTATGGAGCTGGAGGCGATCGACGACCTGCTCAACAAGGAATCCGGGCTGAAAGGACTCTGCGGCATGAACGACATGCGCGACATCCACCGGGCCGCCGAGGCCGGCGACCGGCGGGCCGCACTCGCCCTGGAGGTGCAGACCTACCGCAACCGCAAGTACCTGGGCGCCTACATGGCCGTGCTCGGCCGGGTGGATGCCATCGTCTTCACCGCCGGCATCGGCGAGAACGATGCGGTGGTGCGGGCCGAGTCCCTGCGCGGGCTGGAGCACCTGGGCGTGGTGCTCGATCCGGAACGGAATAGCGAGCGCAGCCGCGAGGCCCGCTGCATCAGCAGCGAGGCGAGCCGGGTGCGGGTGTTCGTCATCCCCACCAACGAGGAGTTGGCCATCGGCCGGGAGACGGTGGCGGTGGTGGCCGGACAGGGCCAATGACAAGGCCGTGAAGGCCAAAGAAAACCCGCCGGGCTGACACCGGCGGGGGGCGTGTGATGAGGCGATTGCAGGAGACCCTGCAGTCGCCTTTTTTTATGCATGGGTTCAGGCCACCGGAATCACATAGAGAAGGATGGCGAAGTAGTGGAGGATGCTGCCGGCGAGCACGAACAGATGCCAGATGGCGTGGTTGTAGGGCAGCCGCCGCCACAGGTAAAAGACGATCCCGCCCGTGTAGGCGAGCCCGCCGGCCAGCAGCAGCCACAGGCCGCCCGGTTCGACGTTGGCGAGCATGGGTTTGACCGCGGCCACCACCGACCAGCCCATGACCACGTACAGGCCGATGAGCACCCCGCGGAACCGGCGCAGTCGGGTCGTTTCCATGACGATGCCAGCCAGGGCCAATCCCCAGATCACCGCGAACAGGGTCCAGCCCCAGGGGCCGCGCAGACTCACCAGGGTGATCGGCGTGTAGGTGCCGGCGATGAGCACGAGGATGGCCGAGTGGTCGAGAATGCGCAGGATGGGCTTGATGCGCGGGTGATGGACGGCGTGGTAGAGGGTGGAGGAGAGGTAGAGGAGGATCAGGGCCGCGCCGAACACGGCGCTGCTGACGATGTGCCAGCCGTCACCGTACACGGCGGCAAAGGCGGTGAGTACCGCCAGGCCGGCGATGGCGAGCACGGCGCCGATGCCGTGGGTGAGGCTGTTGACGATCTCTTCGGCCCGGGTGTAGCGGGAGGTGGGGTGGTCGGTATCCATGGCGAGGGTCCGGACAAAGTGCTTGGGACGGGAAGGGAACGGCGGAACAGCAGTTGAAAAAAGTAGAACGCACGGTGGCGCTTGTCCAGCACCATTTCCCGGCTCGCCCGCCCGGCAGGGCGCTTTTCCCTGCTGCAATGCAGGGAATATGCTATCGTGGCCTGTCCCCCGGCGGCCCCTGTTCCTGCTGCCGGCGCCCTGTTCCGATGCACCGAGAGGAAAGTATGCCCACACCCGCTGTTCCCCCCGAAAACCTGGCGGCCTCAGTCGCCGAGTACGCCCGCCTGCGGCCGGTGATGACCCGCCTGCACGGCAGTGCCGCCCGCCTCGCCTCCAAGGACAAGGACGCGGTGCGCACCTGCGCCCGGCGGCTGCAGATGCTCAGCCGCCGCAACGGTCGCCAGGTGCTCGTGTTCGAGCACGAACTCGAGGCGGAGATCTTTCAGGACTACCTGCTCTACATGTACCGACCACGTGGGTTCAGCTTTGTCCGCCAGCTGTGCAACCGCCGCCGCTATCCGCCGGACAGCGACGAGCAGCGGCTGCTCGTGGCCCTGGCCGAGGCGCGCTTTTCCCTGTTCGTCATCCGCGAGTTGTACCCGGAGGGCGGCTTCACCGCCCTGGACCTTATCCGCGGCGAGGAGCTGTTCCTCTACGACCAGTCCATCCCCACCCAGGAGGTGCGCGGCGTGCTCACCGGGCTGCGGGTTTTTCCCATGCTGGGCGCCTGGATGCACACCGGCGCGAACCTCGACCTGGGGCGAGCTGCCCGAGGACAGGGGGCTGACCCCGCTGGGCCGGACGTTTGGCGAGAGGGAGGAGCGGGAGATGAACGAGTACGCCATCCGCAGCTGGCGCGAACGGATGCTCGCCGGGTAAGGCGGGGACCGGTCAGCGCCCGAATCTCCAGGGAAAGAACATGGGGACCCGGCGGCGGTAGTCGCGGTAGGCCTCACCGTGCAGACCGATGAGTTTGCGTTCTTCCAGGCGGGCACCGATGAGCAGGTAGGCGGAGAGGATCAGTCCGGGTGACCAGGCTGACATCGGTGAGTCCCGGCAGCCCCCAGAGCAGGGCCAGGCCGCCGCCGTACCAGGGGTGACGGACGTGGGCGAGGATGCCGCCGGTGTGCAGGGCGGGCAACTCCGGCTCGGCCGGCCGGCCCGGTAGTCGCGCCACTGGCGCAGGCCGAGGAAACCGCCCAGGTCATGGGCGCGCGCCCCGCCGACAAACAGCCCCAGGGCGATCACCAGCAGCAGCACCTGCACCAGGCGGAACCAGAGGGGCGGGTCGAACAAGGCGGTCTGGGGCAGGCTCTGCCCGTACCAGACCACCGGCAGCACGGTGACGAGCGAAATGCCGGCATAGGCCAGCCGGTAGCCGCCCTGCCAGAATCCCCCCTGTCGTTCGCACCAGCGGCGCACCGCCGTGGTGATGAGCAGACTGTGCAACACACACCAGCCCACCCAAAGCAGGATCAACAGCCCCATTTCCCGGTCGTTCCCCCTATTCGTTGCGGAAGTCGCGCAGCATGTTCGGATGGTGCATCTCGTCTTCCATGGCCACGGTGTGGCAGAGGGCGCAGTTGCGGTTCGCGCCCAGGGGCAGCCGGTTGGTCTGGTACTGCAGCGGCTGGAGCGCGTCCAGATGGCTGCCGTAGGGGTTGACCGCCGGATGGACGGCGTGGGCGCTACAGTGGCAGGCGGCGCAGAACAGGCGGCCGCTGTCGTCGGTGCGCGCCCGGAACAGGTCGTCCGCGCCCGCGGTCCACAGGTTGAAGGTGGCGTCGGTCTCCGGCGGCTGGAAGTCCGCGTGGCAGTGGAGGCAGTCCGGCTGATTGACAAAGGGGCGGCGCGGCAGGACCTGCTCGACACTCTCCACGCTCTGCGGCCAGAGGTGGGCCATGAGTACCCCGGCCCGCGCCTTGCCGTCCTGCTGCTCCTGTCTCAGGAGGCTTAAGGCGTGGTCCTCCACCGTGCCGTGGCAGCTGCCGCAGTCCAGGCCAACGCTGGCGTGGATGTCGCGCTGGCCGCGGGTGGCGCCGTCGGGCGAGGAGGGGTGGCAGAGGGCGCAGGCCTCGGCGCCGCGACCGCGCAGGTAGTTGGCGTGGAAGCCGTGCACAGCCGCGCTCAGGTTGAGCCGGGCCGGGTCGCCGGCCGTCTCCGGGCCGGCGTGGCAGTCGCGGCAGCGCACCGGGCCGTCATCGGCGCGCCGCTGCAGATCGGTGTTGCTCAGCCGGTCGTGGACCGCGAGGATGTTGTTCGCGGTCTCCTCCGCCAGGCCGGCGCGGCCGTCCACCCGCCAGTCGCCGCCGTGGCAGTTGCGGCAGCCCGTCTCGGTGGACACCGGTACCGCCACCCTGGTGGTCGCGACCACCTGGTCGCCCTCGTCCCGGGCCTCCACCGTCACCACCGGGTAGGGATCGAAGCCGCCCTGCCGCGGGTAGGGGGACAGGGCGATGCGTTCGGCGACGAAGCTGTCGTCCGCGGGGGTGAAGGTGCCGGCCACTGGCTGGTGGCCGCTGGTGGCACCATCGTCCTCGACCCGGTAGGTGAGGGTGACCCCGGTGGTGACGATCGCCGGGGTTTCGCCCCGCCGGATGAGCTGGGCGCGCAGGCTGACGCCGTCCGGGAACAGCGCCAGGGGCGAGCCCGGGTCGTCGACCAGCTGCAGGCCGCGCTCGCTCCAGGCGAGCAGCACGAACCGGTCGGTTTTGGGGTCGAACACCGGCACCTCGACCATCTTCTCGGTGAGGGCCACCGGTTCGCCCGGCTCGACCCGGCCGTTCAGGTCATGGACGATGTAGTCGGCCAGCACGGCGCGCTCCGCCGCGGTGCCGGCAAAGGGTGGCATGGCCGGGTAGAAGATGTCCATGCCGCTGAGCATGGCGTCCAGCCCCGCGGCGGTGAACGGTGCGGTGAGCGGGCGGATGTCGCGCATCGGGCCACCGATGGCGTGGCAGGAGAGGCAGAGCAGGTTGTACAGCTCCCGGCCGGCCTCCATCCGGTTTTCGTCGGTGATCTCGCGGTGACGCACCCAGCGGGCCGAGCGGAGCACGCCGGCCTGCTGCAGTCGCTGTTCGTCTTCGGGGCGGATCGAGGTGGAGTAGAGTACGTCGCGGATGATGTACGGCCGCCGGCCGCCCTCGCGGATGAACTCGAACAGTCCCATGTACAGCTGGCCGATGAGGAGCAGGAGCACGGCGAGCGTCCTGGCCAGGGGTGCCGGCAGGCGCAGGACGAGCAGCAGCCCGCCGAACAGGAGGACCGGCGCGCCGAGCAGAAAACCGTTCAGGATACCCCGCATCTCGGGCATGCGTTGGAAGATCATCTCCTGCACCTCGGCGGGCAGGGCCGCCTTGTACCACCAGGCCGAGGCGATGAACAAGGCCAGCGGCGCCAGCAGCCAGAGGGCGCAGAAGCGGACCATGCGGGTGCGCAGCCGCTCCTCGCGGATCCAGGCCGCAGTCATGAGGCCGAACAGCCCGGCGATGATCAGGGCGAAGAAGGTGCGGAAAAAGAGCGCCGGCCAGAAGGTGGGGTTGAAGAACCCGGACCAGAAATTCTGGTCCTCGGGCCAGGTGCCGGGCGTGAGCATGAAGTCGATGACGCCGTTGATGATGAACAGCGACATCCAGGCCGCACCGAAATAGATCCAGCCGAGCAGCTGGTGGGGGCCCGCGGCCATGCGCCCGAAGGTGTAGGCGTAGAGGAACAGGGCGACGATCTCGAGCAGGAAGAACACCCACTCCGCGGCCCAGGCGAAGACGAAGGTGTGGATGAGCAGCGAGGTGGCCGCCGGGTTGAGCAGGCTGATGACGAACCAGATGCCCACCCCGGTCATGGAGCCGAGCACCATGGTCACGAGCAGGAAGAAGCGGGCGTGGCGGCGCACATGGTCGAGCATGGCCGGGTTGTTTTCACGCAGCCCCTTGCGCTCGGCGAGCACCAGGAAGAGGCCGCCGCCCACGGCGAAATGGGCGATGTAGACGTGGAACACGGCGATGAGGATGACCCACAGGCCACCGCCGAACACGTCGAGCTGCCAGACCGGGTAGTTCATGGGCGCACCTCCCCGGAACCTGTGGCCCGGGCGGCGAAACGCAGCATCCAGACGATGAGCGCAAGCCCGGCGACGAGGAAGACGAGAAAGACCACGAGCGGCGACCAGGCCGGCTCCACCGCCAGGTCAGCGGGCGAGAACCAGGGGGCGAGCAGGGCGGTGCGCAGCAGGCTGCGCGCCCCGACCATGAGCGCCACGGTGATGAGCGTCCAGACCGTGGCCGCCACCGGCCGGCCGTGAAAGCCGGAGACCAGGGCGGGGATGGTCGCGACCATCCCGGCGACAATGGTCAGGGTCAGCCACAACCCCACGGGCGTGGAGAGGGTGAGCACCCCTTTGGGCAGCACGGCGGTGAACCACAACCCCACCGCCACGTTCACCAGGGTGGCGTGGGTGAACCAGCGGCAGCCGCGGCGGATCTGCGCCTCCGTGTCCTCGGCCCCGCGGCGTTTGCGCCAGGTGTGGTAGAGGGCCAGGGCGAGCCCGCCGATGGCCGGGGCGCTGAGCATGAAGTGGAGGTAGCGCGGCCACAGGGTGCGGTCGCCCAGGTTGAGCAGGAAGCCGTCCGGGCGGTCGAAGTAGCGGGTCCAACTCGCCACCTGCTGCATCAGGGTGAAGTTGTTCACGTAGACAAAGCCGATGGTGAGCAGCAGCAGGCAAACCAGGCCGATCACCAGCGGCCGGGCGCCGCCGAGCCGGTCATAGCGGTACTTGTACAGGTAGGCAGCCGCGTAGGCCGCGATGAGCAGCGCGATCACCGCCAGCCAGAAAGAGGCCATGAGGATCGAGCTGACATAGACGAACTGCCCGTAGAGCACCTGGACAAAGAGCAGCGGCGCCACCCCGAAGTTGACCGCAAAGGCGATGGTGAAGGGCAGGGCGCCGGCCAGCTGACGGCTTTCGGCACGTCCGCTGGCGCCGCCCGTGCCGAAATGGCCGGACAGGGCGATGCAGGCCGTGCCGAGCATCACGTTCATCAAGCAGGATGTGGCAGAAAAAGGTGAGCAGGAGCAGCGCCTGGAACCAGCCCCAGGGGGCGGGGATGGCGTCGGGCGAGGGGATGAGCAGGGCGGGATCCATGGTGACCTCCTGTGCGGGATTGCCGGTCCGCGGCGCGCGCGACCCGGATCAGACTACACCGGGCCGGGAGGCAGGCAAAGGAAAAACGGGGATTCGGCCGGGTCAGGGTCAGGGCGGGGTGTCCGCCCCGGGCAGGAGGATGCAGTGTTCCGGGCAGTAGGCCGCGGCTTCGCGCACCGGGTCGGTCACCGGCTGGTCCGGGTCGATGAGTTCGGCCTTACCGGTGATCGGGCTCAGGCGGAACACCTCGGGGCAGAGGACCACGCAGGTGGCGCAGCCGCTGCACAGGTAGCTGTCGATGTCGATCCCGCCCATGGCGTGCGGGTTCGGCTCAGCAGCCGCAGCGGGCCAGGGCTTCCTTGGAGAAGCTCTTGTCCGGCTCGATCGGGTACTCGCCGGTGAAGCAGGCCAGGCAGAAGTGGTCGCGGCTCAGGCCGGTGGCCTCGATCAGCCCCTCGATGCTCAGGTAGGTGAGCGAATCGAGCCCCAGGTAGTCGCGGATTCCCTCCACCGTGTTGCCGCTGGCGATCAGCTGGGAGCTGGAGGGGAAGTCGATACCGTAGTAGCAGCCGTGGCGGGTGGGCGGGCAGCTGACCACCATGTGCACCTCGGCCGCCCCGGCCTCGCGGAGCGGCGCGCACCCGGCTGCGGCCGGTGGTGCCGCGGACGATGGAATCCTCGACGATGATCACCCGCTTGCCGTTGAGCAGGGAGCGCACCGGGTTCAGTTTGACCCGCACCGAGAAGTCACGCATGGTCTGGGTCGGCTGGATGAAGGTGCGGCCCACGTAGTGGTTGCGGATCATGCCCATCTCGAGCGGGATGCCCGAGGCCTGGGCGTAGCCGATGGCGGCGTAGTTGCCCGAGTCCGGAAAGGGCATGACGAAGTCGGCGTCGATCTGTGCCTCCCGGGCCAGGATCTCGCCCATGCGCTTGCGGGCGTCGTAGACGTTGAAGCCGAAGACGTCGCTGTCCGGCCGGGCGAAATAGACGTGCTCGAAGATGCAGAAGCTCTTCTGCACCGGCGCCCAGGGGAAGAGCGACGGTCAGCCGTCCTGTCGTTGATGATGAGCATCTCGCCGGGCTCGACCTCGCGCAGGTACTCGGCCTCGATCAGGTCGAGGGCGCAGGTCTCGGAGGCGACGCACGTAGGCGCCGTTCTCGAGCACGCCCAGGCAGAGCGGCCGGAAACCGTGGGGGTCGCGCACCGCGATCATGGTGTCCTGGGTCATGAGCAGCAGCGAGTAGGCCCCCTGGATGCACGAGAAGGTGGTCTTGATGGCCTCCTCGCAGGCCGCGATCGAGGTGGCGGGCCATCAGGTGGATGACGATCTCGCTGTCCATGGTGGTCTGGAAGATCGAGCCCTGCTGCTCCAGGTGCCGGCGCAGGGCCATGGAGTTGACCAGGTTGCCGTTGTGGGCGACGCTGAGGCTCATGCCCTTGTGGGTGGCGAGGAAGGGCTGGGTGTTGATCAGGGTCGACTCGCCGGTGGTGGAGTAGCGCACATGCCCGATGGCCAGGTGGCCGGTGAGCTTCTGCAGGGTGCGCTCGTTGAACACGTCGGCGACCAGGCCCATGTCCTTGTGGATGGCCACTGGCGACCGTCGCAGGCGACGATGCCGGCGCTTTCCTGGCCGCGGTGCTGCAGGGCGTAGAGCCCGAAGTAGACGAGCTTGGCGGCGTCCTGGTGGCCGAACACGCCGCAGATGCCGCATTCGTGGCGGGGTCGGGAGGAAAGGTCGGAGTCGTTCGGGTGCGCGTTCATGTCCACTGCCTGGCGGTGGTGCCGGGGGGCGGCAAAAAACGAAAGGCACAGGGAACGCTTCCTTGTGCCTCACCCTTTGTCGCTCCAGGCGAACTGAGGAAGGGTATGTAGAACCAGATCAAAGGTTTTTTTTCAAGGAAATATCGGCTATCCTGCCGTGAATGTCGGCGTCGTGCCGACCGTTGTTCACTCTCGAGGAAAGACTATGACCACCACACCCGTGCAAGCTCACCCGGACCGTCAAGGCCGCGGGCTGAGCTGCCAAACTGGGCCCGGGGGACCTGGGCCGAATACTCTGCGGGCTCGACCTGCCGCGTGACCCGAATCTCCTGGTCGGCAGTGAGACCTGCGACGACGCCGGGGTGTACCGTCTGAACGAGACCACCGCGCTCATCCAGACCGTGGACTTCTTCACGCCCATCGTCGACGACCCCTACGACTTCGGCCGCATCGCCGCGGCCAACGCGCTCTCCGACGTCTACGCCATGGGCGGCCGGCCGCTGCTGTGCATGAACATCGTCTGCCTTCCCGGTCAAGACCATGGCCGAGACCGTGTTCCGCCAGGTGGTGCGAGGCGGGGCTGGACAAGATCCGCGAGGCCGGGGCGCTGCTCGTCGGCGGGCACTCCATCGAGGACGACGGAACTCAAGTACGGTCTGTCGGTCACCGGCCTGGTCCATCCCGAGCGGGTGCTGGTCCAACAGCGGCGCCCGGCCCGGCGACGTGCTCCTGCTCACCAAGCCGCTGGGCACCGGCATCCTTTCCACCGCCATCAAGGGCGGGTTGGCCGGAGGGGACACGGAAGGCGGCGCTGGTCGAACTCATGGCCACCCTCAACCGGCTGCCCATGGACCTCCTTGACGAGGACGAGGCCCTGCGCGCCGGCGTGCACGGCTGCACCGACATCACCGGCTTCGGCCTGGTCGGGCACCTGCACGAGATGGCCGCGGCCTCGGCGGTGTCCATCCACCTCGACCAGGCCAGCCTGCCGGTGCTTGCCGGCGTGCGCGAGTTCGCCGACATGGGCATCATCCCGGAGGGGGCCTACCGCAACCGCGACCTTCTACCGGCCGTGGGTGCGCTCCGCCCTGGCTGAGCACGACCCCCTGGAGATGATCGTCCACGACCCGCAGACCTCGGGCGGCCTACTGCTGGCCATGGAGGCGGCGGCCGGCGCGACCCTGTGCGAACGGCTGCGCGGCTCAAGCGGTGCGCCCGCCTGCGCCCTCATCGGCACGGTGCGGGCCGGCGATCCCGGCCGGGTGGTCATCGGCTGAACCCGGCCGCTGTCCAGGCGGACCGGACAGGACAGGGACGCGCCCCGGGGCGGGTCAGCAGGAGGGCTCGGTGAGCAGGGCGACGAGCAGGCGGGTGAGGTCGACCATGTCCTGCAGGGTCACCTGCTCGCTGGTCGAGTGGACATTGGTCATGCCCGTGGCGATGATGGCCGTGGCCAGGCCGTGGCCGTTGTAGATGTTGGCGTCGCTGCCGCCGCCGGCCCGCTCAAAGGCCAGTTCCATGCCGATGGCGCGGGCCGCCGCGTCCACCCGGCGGATCACCCGGTCGTCCCGGTCGAGCTGCATCACCGGGAAGTCCAACCGCACCGCCACCTCCACCGAAGGCGCGCCCTGGGCCTGGCCGGTGGGATCCTCCCAGGCGGCCACGGTCTCGTTGAATATCTCCCTGATCTGTGCCGTCACCTGTTCCAGCCGCTCCACCGAGTGGCTGCGCACCTCGGCCTCGATGACCACCCGCTCGGGTACGATGTTCGAGGCTGTGCCGCCCTGGATGGTGCCGAAGTTGGCGGTGGTCTCCGCGTCGATGCGGCCGCTCGGCACCCGCGCCAGGGCCCGGGCGGCGAGCAGCACCGCGTTCACCCCCCATTCCGGGTGGAGCCCGGCATGGGCGGCCACGCCGCTGACGGTGATGGTCAGGCGGTTGGCGGCCGGGGCATGGGTGATCACCCGGGCAAAACCGCTCGAGTCGAGCGCATACCCTTCGCGGGCGCGGACCAGCTCCGGGTCCAGGGCCTTGGCGCCGACCAGGCCGATCTCCTCGCAGGTGGTGATGACCAACTCCACCGGCCGGTGCGGCGTGCCGGTCTCCTGCAGCAGGCGCAGGGCCTCGATGCAGGCGGCGATGCCGGACTTGTCGTCGCTGCCGAGGATGGTGTCGCCGGCGCTGGTGAACAGGTCGCCCTCGCGTCGGACGCGCACGCCCTCGGCCGGCTCCACCGTGTCCATGTGGCAGCTGAGGAAGATCGGCGTCAGATCGAGCCCGCCATCGAAGCGGACGACCAGGTTGCCGCACTCCGCGCCGGTCTCTGCGGCCGAGTCGTCCTCGATGATCTCCGCTGCTCCCAGTTCCTGGAACAGTTCCTGCAGCCGCCGGGAGATCCTCCCCTCCCGCCGCGACGGGCTGTCGATTTCGCAGAGTTCCGTGAAATTGGCGGCCAGTCGTTCCCTGTTCACTTCCATGCAGACTCCTTGAGCAGGACCACGGCGTGGGCGCTGATGCCCTCGCCCCGGCCGGTGTAGCCCATTTTTTCCGTGGTTGTCGCCTTGATGTTGATGGCCCCGGGTTCGACCCGGCAGGCGCGGGCGAGGTTCGTCTGCATGGCCGCGAGATGCGGCGCCAGCCGCGGCCGCTGGCAGACGATGGTCAGGTCCGCGTTGCCCAGGCGAAAACCGCGCTCGTCGGTGAGCAGCACCACCCGGGTCAGCAGCAGCAGGCTGTCGATCCCCTTGTACGCGGGGTCCGAGTCCGGGAAATGGCGGCCGATGTCGCCCAGGCCGAGCGCGCCGAGCAGGGCGTCGGTGAGGGCGTGGGCGACCACGTCCGCATCCGAGTGGCCGTCCAGCCCCAGCTCGAAGTCGATGGTGACCCCGCCGAGAATCAGCTTGCGGCCGGCAACCAGCCGGTGGGCGTCGAAACCGTGACCGATGCGCATGGGCAGTGCCTCCCCCAGCAGGGCCGCGGCCACCTGCAGGTCGCCGGGCCGGGTGATTTTCAGGTTGCGCTCGCTGCCCTCGACCACCTGCACCGGGATACCGGCCGCCTCGAGCAGGGCGGCCTCGTCGGTGCAGACCAGGCCGGTGCGGTCGGCCTCGGCCGAGGCGCGTACGAACAGGTCGCGTTGCGCGCCCTGGGGGGTCTGCGCCAGCCAGAGACCGCTGCGGTCCACGGTGCGGACGATGCGTCCGACCGGGTCGACCTGCTTGAGGGTGTCCGTGACCGGCACCGCGGCAATGGCCGCGCCGAAGCGGTGGGTGGCCTCCAGGCAGCGTTCGATGGTGGCCCGGTCAATGAGCGGCCGGGCCGCGTCGTGGACAAGGACGAGACCGATGTCCGCCGGCAGCACCCGCAGGCCGGCCCGCACCGAATCCTGGCGGGTGGCGCCGCCCACGGTGACGCGCAGCCGCGCCATCGCGTCCGCGTCGAGGTGAAGCGAGAGCAGGGCAAGCGTTGCCTCCCGGTGGGCGGCCGGCACCGCCACCACCACCAGGCGGATGGCCGCCACCTCGAGAAAGGCGCGGCAGGTGCGGACCAGCACCGGCGTGCCGGCCAGGTCGAGGAACTGCTTGGGGGTGGCGTGGCCGAAGCGGGAACCGCTGCCGCCGGCCGGGATGATGACCCCGGCCGGCGGTGGATGGACTGTGTGTGCTGTCACGGGAAAAAAAGAGGGGTGAGTTATAAGCCGAATTCTGTTCCCGCCCGGAGGCGGGCCATGATCATTTGACTGGGATGCCGGTCGCCCGGCACCTCGTGCAACCTACCCGGAGGCATCAGGCGGGCCGCCCTCGATCGCCTCCCTATTTGGTCTTGCACCCGGTGGGGTTTACCCTGCCCCCCATGTCACCATGGGGGCGGTGAGCTCTTACCTCGCCTTTTCAACCTTACCTGTGACGCTCGCGCGCCCATCGGCGGTGTGTTTTCTGTGGCACTTTCTCCCGGTTACCCGGGGTTCGCGTTACGAACCACCGTGCCCTGTGGTGTTCGGACTTTCCTCTCCGGCTGACGCCGGAGCGACCATGCACTCACCCCTCCAAGCTGTCGGCCTCCCGGTGGAGGCCAGGTTCTATCGTGTCTTCTTTTCGTCGATGCCGCGGTTGGCCAACTCGTCGGCGCGGGCGTTTTTGGCTCGCGGCACATGGCCCACGGTCCAGCGGGTGAAACCGGTCAGCCGGCCCTGCACCTCGTGGAACAGGGTCTGCAGGGTCTCGTTCTTCACCTTGTAGCGGCCCTGGAGCTGACGGACGATCAGCTCCGAGTCGAGCGAGATGTCGAGTTCGCGGCAGCCGAGCCGCTGCGCCTCCTCCAGGCCGATGAGCAGGGCCCGGTACTCGGCGACGTTGTTGGTGCACTGGCCCAGGTAGGCGGAGCGGGCGGCGAGTTCCCCGCCGGCCGCGTCACAGACGACCGCACCGGCGCCGGCCTCGCCCGGGTTGCCGCGTGAGGCCCCGTCGGTGAACAGCCGGCAGCGGCCGATGGAGCGTGGCGCCTCGGCTGCGGCCGGGGCAACCGGCACCTTCGTGGGGGCGGCCGCTGCTGGCTCGCCGGTGAGCAGCCGTCGTACCGCAGCCGGCGCCTGACCGGGGAACGAGCGCGCCAGCACCGCGTCGTCGAGAGCCGCGACCAGGGTGCGTATCGCCGTCTCCCGGCCGGGCAGCTCAGGCATCATCCGCGTTGTCCTCTTCCTCGGGATAGTAGAGGATGCGCTGGCAGGTGGGGCAGAGATTGAGCTTGTCGGCGCGGCGCACCTCGATGGCCCGCTGCGGCGGCAGGGTCATGTAGCAGCCCTGGCAGACGGCGCCGTTGATCGCCACCACGGCGAGGCCGTCGCGCTTGACCAGCAGCATGGAATAGCGCTTGAGATGGCTCGGCTCCAGAGTCTGGGCTTCCTTGTCCCGGCGCGAGGCCACCGATTTCTTGGCGGACTCGATGCGCTTGATCTCCTTGTCGACGTTGGCGATCTCCTCGCTGAGCAGCTGCTGCTCGCCGGTGCACTGGTTCTCCAGTTCGGCCGCTTCCAGCTCGAGTTGTTCGATCTGCTCGATGAACTGGAGGATGCGCTCCTCGGTGTCCTTGAGCAGCTTCTTGTTGTCCTCGATCTCCTTCAACAGGGCTTGGTGCTCACGGCTGGTCTGCACCTGCATCATCTTGTTCTGCCGGTCCTTGACGCGCGCGCCGGCATCCTCGTGCTCGGCCTTGGTCTCGCGCTGCTTCTGGTTGAGCAGCTCGATCCGACCCTGCAGGGCAGCGATCGCCTCCTGCTTGTCGGCAATGGACTGCTCCCGGTTGGCGACGGTGTTCCGGTGGTTGGTGATGGCGTAGTCGAAGCCGGCAATCTCACTGTCGATTGCCTGCAGGTTGATGAGTTTTTGTAATTCCTCTTTCAATGATCAGCTCCTCGGTCGATGGTCCAACGGTTCAGATGGCAGGATAGATGAGGCGGCCGGTGGCGCGGGCCGCCGTGGGCGCGAAACAGCGGGTGAGTACCCGACGGGGGCGGCCGGCGCGGGTTCATGCCAGCCGCAGCGGCGGGTGCTGCACCGCCGTGTCAAAAGGAAGCTGCCACCCCTGTTCGGCGCAGTGGCGCCGCAGCAGGTCGCAGAGCACGGCCATGGCCGGGTACTCGGTGGCGAAATGGCCGGCGTCGAGCAGCCACAGGCCGGCGTCCTCGGCCCAGCGGGCAACGGAGTGCTTGACCTCGGCGGTGACGAACACGTCCGCGCCCAGGGACAGGGCTGTTTCCGCGAAATCGCCGCAGGAACCGCCGCAGACCGCGACCCGGTCCACCCGCTCCGGCCGGGGGCCGGCTTCGAGAATCCAGGGTGGGGCGCAGGCCTGACGCAGCCGGGCGAGGAATTCCGCCGCGGTGACGGCCTCGGCCAGGACACCGATGCGGCCGAGGCCGCAGCCCGGGTCGCAGTCGCCGGCGGCAACGAGCGGCTGGACCCGGTCGAGACCAAGGGCCGCGGCGAGCACGTCGCTGACCCCGCCCCGGACCGCGTCCAGGTTGGTGTGGCAGGCGATGACGCTGATATCGTGGCGGGCGGCGCCGGCGATGAAGGCGCCCAGGGGAGTGTCGGTGCGGAGTGCCTTGAGCGGGCGGAAGATGGCGGGGTGGTGGGTGAGGATGCAATTGTGGCCGCTGGCGCGGGCCTGGTCGAGCAGGGGGAGGGCGGGGTCGAGCGCCACCAGGACGCTGCGGATGTCCTGCCCCGGGTCGCCGACCAGGAGGCCGACGTTGTCCCAGTCCTCCGCCAGGCGTCGCGGCATGTGCCGCTGCAGGATGTCGAGAAAGTCGCGGACAGTAGGCACGGTCAGGTCACAGGGAAAAGCAAAAGAGGCACACCCCGCTTGGATGTACCTCTTTCCGGGCATTAGGTGTCATGCCCCGCTGATATCGCAGCCAGTGTTGCCGGTCGGTGTTCAGTACACTCAATTTCGGTAGCCGACGGGGAAGTGCCCCGTTGTTCGTTGTGCGAAAAAATGGTGGGCCCACCTGGACTCGAACCAGGGACCGACCGGTTATGAGCCGGTGGCTCTAGCCAACTGAGCTATAGGCCCGAGCGTTTCGAAGAACGGTACATAATAGCGAAATTTTCGCGATGGTCAAGTCTTTTTCACGCTGTTTGCGGTAGAGTCGCGATCACAGGCCAGGTTTTCCGGGCGTCACCCCCGCCTTTCCTGGCAGTCGGCCGGTTCAGTGGTTATGATAGCCCCTGACCGACTGCCGGCCGCCCTGGCCCGAACCGCGGGCCGTTTCCCCTTTTCGAGGCGTACACCGAACCGGATGTTCTACAACAATCTGCTCTGTTTCCTGGTGGCCATCTTCGTCTTCAGCGCCAGCAACCCGCCGGAGAAACCGTGGTTGCCGCCGGTGGCGGCCCTGGCCCTGCTGCTGACATCGCTCTGGCTGTTCGCCGGTGTGGCCAGGCGGATGTTTGCCGCGGCCACCAGTTCCGGCCGCTACTTCAGCGCCGAACGGCGGTTGTCGTTTGCGGCGGTGGGGCTGTTCGTGGGCTTGGTCGGCCTGCTCGACCTGAAATTCTACCTGCAGCCGCTGTCCATCGGCGACCGGCTGCCGGTGCTCACCGACATCGCCGGCCTGGCTGCTTTTTTCCTCCTGCTGGCCATTGTCTGGTACCAGGGGCGGCGGCGCTACATGCAGCTGTTCCACAGCCGCTACAGCGCCGGCGGTTTCGTCTGGTCGAACCTCAAGGCCAACCTGCCCGCGGTGCTGCCCTGGCTGATCCTCTCGCTGGTCTTCGACCTGCTGCAGCTCCTGCCGTACCCGCCGCTGGCCCGCTTTCTCCGTTCGCCCTGGGGGGAGTTGGCCCTGTTCGGCCTGTTCGTCATCTTCCTGGTCCTCTTCTTCCCGCCGCTCGTGCGGGTCCTCTGGGGGTGCCGACCGCTGCCGCCGGGACCGGTGCGCGACCACATCGTCCGCTTCTGCCGGGCCCAGGGGTTCCGCTCCGAGGTGCTCTGCTGGCCGCTGTTCGAAGGCCAGGTGCTGACCGCCGGCATCATGGGCATCCTGCCCGGGCTGCGCTACCTGCTCGTCACCCCGGCCCTGATCGACAACCTCAGCCGCGAGGAGCTGGACAGTGTGCTCGCCCATGAGATCGGCCATGTGCGCCGCTTTCACCTGGTGCTCTACGTCACCCTGTTCCTCGGTTTCAGCCTGCTGGCCGGCGCCCTGGCCCGACCGCTGCCACATTTCGTGCTCTCGGGCGATCTCTTTTACCGGCTCCTGGAATCCCTGCCGCTGGCTCCGGAAACCCTGCTCGGCGTGCTCGTCAGCGCGCCCCTGCTCGTGCTCCTGATAGTCTGGTTCCGTTTCGTGTTCGGCTATTTCATGCGTAATTTCGAGCGCCAGGCCGATCTCTACGTGTTCCGCGTGCAGGGCACCGGCCGGCCGCTGGTGGCTTCGTTCGAACGGATCGCCACGCTGGGCGGCGGCAACCGTGAGGAGAAGAACTGGCACCATTTCGGCCTCGGCGAGCGGGTCGCCTTTCTCGAGCGGTGCGAGATCGATCCCACCCTCATCGCCCGCCACGACCGCAAGGTGCGGTGGAGCCTCATCGCCTGCTTCCTCGCCATCGGCCTGCTCGTGATCGGGTTGTACCGGGTGGACGGGGAACGTCTGGCCGGCGGCAATGAAATCCGCTACACCGAGGCAGTGCTCGCCCAGAAGATGCGGCTCGAGCCCGCCAACAGCGTCTGGCCGCTGGTGCTCGGTGATTTCCTGCAGAGCCGGCGGATGGAGAGCAAGGCCGTGGCCGCCTACGAACAGGCGCTCAAGCTGGCCCCGGACAACGCCGAGATCAGCAACAACCTGGCCTGGCTGCTGCTCACCGCCCACGACCCGGCGGTCCGCGACGCCGGCCGGGCCGTCACCCTGGCCGAATCCGCGGCCATGGCCAAGGAGCACGGCCACATCCTCGACACCCTGGCCACGGCCTACTGGGCCAACGGCCTGATCGAGGAGGCGCTCGCCACCGAGGCCCGGGCGGTGCGGCTCGACCCGCGCAACCGGGCCTACTACCTGCGGCAGATGGAAACCTTCCGCTCCCGGCAGTGGGGCGAGGATCCGTAAACGTCCCGCCCTGCCGACATCCCCGAACACCTGCAAGGAGAGCGCATGCACAACCCACTCATTCTCGTCACCAACGACGACGGCGTCCAGGCCCCGGGTGTCCGCGCCCTGCACGAGGCGGTCGCAACCCTGGGCCGGGCGGTGATCGTCGCCCCGGAACGGGACAACTCGGCGGTGAGCCACGCCCTGACCATGAACCGGCCGCTGCGCGTGGTGGCGCTCGAGCCGGACATCTACACCATTGACGGCACGCCCACGGACTGCGTCAGCATCGCGGTGAACAAGATCCTCGACCGTCGGCCGGACCTGCTCGTCTCGGGCATCAACCCGGGCGCCAACCTGGGCGACGACATCAGCTACTCGGGCACCGTGTCCGCGGCCATCGAGGGCACCATGTACGGCATTCCCTCGCTCGCCTTTTCGCTCGCCGGCACGCCGCCGTTCGACTTCGAGGTGGCCGCGGCGGTGGCCTGGAAGCTCGCCTCGCTGGCGCTGACCTGGCACCTGCCCGAGTCCACCCTGCTCAACATCAACATCCCGCCCATCCCGGCCGGCCAGATCCCGGGCATCCGCTTCACCCGCCAGGGCCGGCGCGTCTACAAGGACGCCATCCAGGAGACCTTCGATCCCTGGGGCCGCAAGCACTACTGGATCGGCGGCGGCACGGTGCACTGGTCAGGCGGCGCCGACACCGACGAGCAGGCGGTGCGTGACGGCTACATCTCGGTCACGCCCATCCAGCTTGACCTGACCAACCACACCGGGCTCGCCTACCTGGAGCGGAAATGGAAGATGTGAGTAGCCGGCCGGAGCAGGGCTGATGCCGCTGCTCGGCGCCCACCAGTCCATCGCCGGCGGCCTGCACCGCGCCTTTGACCGCATCCTGGCGGTGGGCGGCGAGTCGCTGCAGATCTTCACCGCCAACCAGCGCCAGTGGCGGGTCAAGCCGCCGGCGGCTGAGGACATCCGCCTGTTTGCCGAGAAGTGGCAGGCCTGCGGCCAGATGCCGGTGGCGTCGCACGGCTCGTATCTCATCAACCTGGCGGCAGCGGACCCGGTCGCGGCGGCGAAATCCATTGCTGCCTTTGCGGACGAACTCGGTCGCTGCCTGCAGTTGGGCCTTGGTTTTGTGGTCCTCCACCCGGGCAGCCACCTGGGCGCCGGCGTCGAGGCCGGGCTGGCGGCGGTGGCCCGCAACCTGGATCAGGCCCTGGAACAGGCCGGGGTGCCGGCCACGGGCCTCAAGGTGCTGCTCGAAACCACCGCCGGCATGGGCACCGCCCTGGGCAGCCGCTTTGCCGAGCTGGGCTGGCTGCTCGGCCGGAGTCGGCATGCGCACAACCTGGGCGTGTGCATCGACACCTGCCATATCTTTGCCGCCGGCTACGACCTGCGCGACGCGGCCGCCTACGCGCGGACCATGGACGAGTTGGAGCGCGAGGTCGGCCTGGCCCGGGTCCATTTTGTCCACCTGAACGATTCGAAAAAAGGGCTGGCCAGCCGGGTGGACCGCCACGAGCACATCGGCCGGGGCGAGATCGGCGACGAGGGCTTCCGCCTGC
The DNA here is from genome assembly GCA_963754825.1 of uncultured delta proteobacterium. Taxonomy (GTDB): domain Bacteria; phylum Desulfobacterota; class Desulfobulbia; order Desulfobulbales; family Desulfobulbaceae; genus Desulfobulbus. The sequence continues at coordinate 159,873 of CAVWHP010000004.1, forward strand.
TGCTCAACGATCCCCGCTTTGCCCGCCATCCCATGACCCTGGAGACGCCCAAGGGCGACGACCTGGCCGAGGACCGGGAGAATCTGGCGCGGCTGCGCGGGCTGCTCGCCCCCTGAATCCCTTCAGGAGCCGACCCGCCCGGCCAGGCTCCGCACCCGCTCGAGGGTCTCGTCCAGGTCCATGGTGCGCAGCTGCCGCTCATGCACCACCAACCGGCCGCCAACGATGACCGTGCGCACATCCGCGCCGCTGCCCGCGTGCACCAGTTGCCCCGGGGAGTGAAAGGGCTGCAGGTGGGGCTGCTCCAGGTCGACCAGGATCAGGTCGGCCGGCGCACCCACGGTCAGCCGGCCGTGACCGGCGTCCAGGCCGATGGCCGCGGCGCCGCCCCGGGTGGCCAGATCGAGCATCCGCCGGGCGGGAACGGGTTTCGGGTCGCAGCCTCGCATCGGCTGCAGCCTCGCGGCCAGATCCATCTCCCGGAACAGGTCGAGGCTGTTGTTCGAGGCCGCGCCGTCCGTGCCCAGACCGACGCGCAGGCCCCGCGCCAGCATGGCACCCAGCGGCGCCACGCCCGAGGCGAGCTTGGCGTTGCTCTGCGGGCAGCTGACCACGGCCGCGCCGCGCCGGGCCAGGGTGTCCAGGTCGGTCCCGTTCGCCCAGACGCAGTGGACACAGGTGGTGTCGGCGTCGAGCACCCCGAGGGCGTCCAGGTGGCCGATGGGCGTGGGTGCCAGCGGTGCGGCGATGTGGTTGATCTCGTCCCGGGTCTCGGCCGCATGCACGAACAGCCGCACCCCGCGCCGCCGGGCCAGCGCCTTGGCCTGTTGCAGGGTGTCGTTCGCCACCGTGTAGGGCGAGTGGACGAACAGGGCCGGGGTGATGAGCGGGTTCCGGTCCTGCCAGCGGTCGAGGAACCCGGCCGCGGCCTCGATGTTGCGACCCGGGTCGGGCACGCCCGGGGCCGGGAAGTCGATGATCCCCTGGGCGGCCACACAGCGCAGGCCGGCATCCAGGCAGGCGCGCGCCGCCTCGTCCTCGAGGAAGTAGCCGTCGGCCACGCAGGTCACCCCGGCGAGCAGCAGTTCGGCCGCGGCCAGCCGGCTGCCCCAGTACACCGTCTCCGGGTCGATGTGGCGGGCCTCGGCCGGGAAGATGTGGTTGGTGAGCCAGTCGGCCAGCGCCAGGTCGTCGGCCAGACCGCGGAACAGGGTCATGGGCAGGTGACAGTGGCCGTTGACCAGGCCGGGCAGGGCGAGTTGTCCCTGTCCGTCCACCACGGTCCCTGTCCACCCGGTCGGACAGTCGGCCATGGGCCCGAGGGCGTGGATGCGGCCATCGCGGACAAGAAGGAAGCCCGGTCCGGCAACGAGTTCCACGTCCGGTTCGGCGAGAATCCGGCAGGTGGTGATGAGCAGGTCGTCGGTCATAACTGCTTGCCTTTGCCATTGTTGATGGTGTATCACAGGGTGCGCCGGCCCGGCCGGCCGCACCGTTTGCTGTCAGCCACTCTACCCGACCGACCGCGTCCGGCAACCGCTACTTCGCCTGCCGGCGCTTCCACCCGACCACCCTGTCCGGTTGCACCCTGTGCCCGTCGGTCTGTTGATACACCATCCGCCCACCGGAGGACGAGAACCAGCCATGACCGCCCCCACCGGAAAAACCCTGTTCATCACCGACCTGACCCCGGGCCAGCAGGTGCGCGAGATCTTCCTCGTCGCCCGCAAGACCCTGGCCGAGACCAAGGCCGGCAAACCCTACCTGGCGCTCGGACTCATGGACCGCACCGGCGAGATCGAGGCGCGGGTCTGGGACAACGCCCGCGAACTCGATGCCAGCGCCCCGGAGGGCGGCTTCGTGCTCGTCCAGGGGGTGGCCAAGGCCTTTCGCGAACAGCTGCAGCTGGCCGTGCAGTCGCTCAGTGTTGTGGCCGCGGACACGGTCAGCCTGGCCGACTTCATGCCCGCCAGCCCCCGGCCGCTGGGGGAGATGGCCGCGGAACTCGCCATACTCATCGACTCGTTCACCGACCCCGGCCTGCGTGCCCTGCTCGGCGAGATCTTCCAGGGCGAGACGCTTGAGCGCTTCCAGCGCGCGCCGGCGGCCAAGAAGCTCCACCACGCCTACGTGGGCGGGCTGATCGAGCACACCCTGAGCATGGCCGGCATGGCCGAGCGGACCGCGGCCCATTACCCGCTCATCGACCGGGACATGCTGCTCGCCGGTGTGCTCCTCCACGACGTGGCCAAGGTCGAGGAGTACGCCTACGACCGGCCGCCCATCGGCTACACCGACCGGGGCCGGCTGGTGGGCCACCTGGTGCTCGGTGCGGAGATGGTCCGCCGCGCGGCCGAGCGGACCGGCGGAATGAGCGCGGAGCGGGTCGACCAGCTCACCCACCTCATCCTCAGCCACCACGGCCAGCTGGCCTACGGTTCGCCGGTGCTGCCCATGACGCCCGAGGCCATGCTCCTCCATCACCTCGACGACATGGACGCCAAGATGCAGTGCATGGTCGAGCTGCGCCGCAAGATGCCCGGCAGCGGCTGGCAGTGGAGCGACTACCAGCGCCACCTGGAGCGCTTCCTCTACCTGCCGGGCAACGGCGGCGCCGAGGATGCACCGGAGCCGTTTGCCGAGGCAGGTGATCCCGGCATCTCTCCCGACCCGGAGCCCGCCCCGCCCCGGCCCGCGAAAAAACCGGCGGACCAGCGTCAGCAGACCCTCTTCCGCTGCCCATGACCTTCTCCGCGGTGCGCGGTCAGGACAAACCGCTCGCCCTCATCGGCAGGGCCTTGGCCGGCGACCGGCTCGCCCACGCCTACCTGTTCGCCGGCCCGGACGGGGTCGGCAAGACCACCGTGGCCCTGGACCTGGCCGCGGTCCTGCTCTGCCGCGAGCCGGTGCACGACCGGCCCTGCGGTGTCTGCCCCGGCTGCCTGAAGCGGCTGTCCGGCAACCACCCGGATTTCCTGCGCATCCGCCCGGACGGAGCGGCCATCAAGATCGATCAGATCCGCGCCCTGAAACGGGCCCTCACCTATCCGCCGTTTGAGGCCGAGCGGCGGGTGGTGCTTGTCGAGGAGGTGCAGACCATGCGCCGCGAGGCGGGCAACAGCCTGCTCAAGCTGCTCGAGGAACCGCCGCCGGACAACCTGCTCATCCTCGTGGGCGGCAGCACCGGTTCGATCCTGGCCACCATCGTCTCCCGCTGCCAGGTGATCCCCTTTGCGCCGCTGCCGCTCCCGCTCGCCGCCGAGATCATCGGCGTACACCGGCCGGAGATGGAAGCGGCCGACTGCCAGGCCCTGGCCGCCCTGGCCGAGGGCTGTCCGGGCCAGGCCCTGGCGCTCGAGGCAGAGGGTATCCTGCCGCTCTACCGGCGCCTGGTCACCGCGCTCACCGCCGAACCGGGCCGCCTGGCCGAGCGGGTCGAGACCGCGCTCGCCCTGGCCGCGGAGATGGCCGCTTTAGGCGAGAGTGAACCGCACCTGCTCGTACTCCTGCGGATTTTCCTGAAAAACTCTCTGGCTGCCCGGGCCGGGGTCACCCGTCCGGACTGGCCCGCCGAGATCCTGCGGGCAAGAGAACGCTGGAATTTGGTTCAGCTTTCTGCTAAGATGGCCGCCATCGAGCGCACCGAGAAGGCGCTCGCCCGCAACTGCAGCCGCAGCCTGGCCAGCGAGGTACTCCTGCTGGAACTGTTCGACTGCACCCCTCCGCCATCGTAAACGATCATGCCAGAAACGCAGCCCGGGCCGCTGCCCCCCGACCAGCCGCACTCCAGCGAGAGCGGCGGCGAGGAGGCGGCCCTTCATTTTTATAAGATCCGCTTCCGCGCCCGGAGCCAGGAATGCACGGCCAGCGCCCACGCCGACGACCTTGTGCGCGGCGACCAAGTGATGGTGCGCACCGAGCAGGGGCCGGAACCGGCGACCATCGTCACCCGCTGCCCAACGCTCGTGGGTGAGACCATCGAGCGGCCGGTGCTCTTCCGTATCCAGCGGCGGGTGAGCGACGAGGAGCGGGAGAAGTACGCCGCCCTGCCCATCCTCGAACAGGAGGCCTTCCGCATCTGTCGCCGGCAGATCGAGAGCCTGCGCCTGCCCATGCACCTGGTGCGGGTGGAACGGTTCTTCAACGGCTCGAAGATCATCTTCTACTTCACCGCCGAGAGCCGGGTGGACTTCCGCGAGTTGGTCAAGGCGCTCGTCCAGGAGTTCCGCACCCGGGTGGAGATGCGCCAGATCGGTGTCCGCCACGAGACCCAGATGACCGGCGGGCTCGGCGCCTGCGGCCGGGAACTGTGCTGCGCCACCTTCCTCAGCCGGTTCGACTCGGTGTCCATCAAGATGGCCAAGGCCCAGGACCTGCCGCTCAACCCGGCGAAGATCTCGGGCGTGTGCAACCGCCTGCTCTGCTGCCTGACCTACGAGTACGAGAACTACCGGGAGATGAAAAAGGGCATGCCGCGGGCCGGCCGCTCGATCCTGCTCGAAGGCAAGACCTACCATGTCACCCGGCAGCTGCCGCTCATCGGCCGGGTGGCCGCAGTCGGCAGCGACGGCGAGGAGCACCTGTTGACCGAGGAGGAGTGGCGCGCCGCCGAACCGGTGGCCCGGCCGCCCGGTCGCAAGGGCCCGGGCCGCAAGGGCAGCGGTCCGGGACGACGCTCCGCCGGCGACGACCCGGAGGACAGCGAACCTTCCGGGGAGGACTGACCCGCCGCCCAGCCGCCGGCCACGACAGCGCAGCCCCGTTCGCCCGCCGCACCCCGCAATCTCAGCAGCAGTGAAGGAACATGCCGACCTACGTCACCACCCCGATCTACTACGTCAACGCCATGCCGCACCTGGGGCATGCCTACACGACCATCGTCACCGACGCCTACAGCCGCTTCCGCCGGCTCTGCGGTGACGAGGTGCGCTTCCAGACCGGCACCGACGAGCACGGCGAAAAGATCGCCGAGGCCGCGGCCAAGGCCGGCGAGACCCCGCGTGAGTACGCCGACCGGTTCGCCGCCGCCTTCCGCGAGACCTGGCCGCACCTGGCCGTCGAACCGGATTACATCATCCGCACCACCGACCCGGACCACGTGGCCACGGTGCAGCACATCCTCCAGCTGGTGCACGACCGCGGCGACATCTACTTCAGCGAGTACTCGGGTCTCTACTGCCGGGGCTGCGAACGGTTCCTCACCGAGAAGGAGCTGGTCGACGGCAAGTGCCCGGACCACCTGGTGGAGCCGCTGCCGATCAGCGAGCAGAACTACTTCTTCCGCATGAGCCGCTACCAGGACTGGCTCATCGACCACATCAAGACCCACCCGGAGTTCATCACCCCGGAGCGCTACCGCAACGAGGTGCTCTCCTTCCTGAGCGAGCCGCTGGAGGATCTGTGCATCAGCCGGCCCACCTCGCGGCTCACCTGGGGCATCCCCCTGCCGTTTGACGACAACTTCGTCACCTATGTCTGGTTCGACGCGCTCATCAACTACCTCACCGGCATCGGCTACCCGGACGCGCCCGACTTCCCCCGCTACTGGGCCGCGGCCGAGCACGTGATCGCCAAGGACATCCTCAAGCCGCACGCCATCTACTGGCCGACCATGCTCCGCGCCATGGGCCTGGAGCCTTTCCGGCGGCTGCACGTGCACGGCTACTGGAACGTGGACGCCACCAAGATGTCGAAATCGCTCGGCAACGTGATCCGCCCGCGGGAGTTGGTGGACACCTACGGGGTGGACACGGTGCGCTACTTCGTGCTGCGCGAGATGAGCTTCGGGCTCGACTCCTCGTTCTCCACCGAGGCCATCCTCGCCCGTCACAACGCCGACCTGGCCAACGACCTGGGCAACCTGTTCTCGCGCTCGCTGACCATGATCGACAAGTATGCGGCCGGCCGGGTGCCCGCAGTGGCCACGGCCGACTCCGCCCTCCCGGCGGACCAGGAGCTGCGCGCGGCCATGGCGACCATGCTCGACCACTATCGCCAGGCCATGGACTCCTTCCAGTTCCACAAGGCGCTGCAGGCGGTGTGGGAGGTGATCGGCCTGCTCAACCGCTACATCGTCACCAATGCCCCCTGGGAACTGGCCAAGGATGCGGACCAGGCGGCCACCCGCCTGCCGGTGGTGCTGCGCATGCTGGCCGAGGGACTGTGGCGGATCGCGGTGGTGCTCGGCCCGGTGATGCCGCAGACTGCGGGCAAAATGGCCGCGGCCCTGGGCATGGGCGAGCGGTTCGGCTCGCCGTGCGCATCGACGACCTGCAGGGCTGGGACACGCTGCCCGCGGGCACGGTGATCGACAAGGGCGCCCAGCTCTTCCCGCGGGTCGATCGGCCGAAAGAAACCCCGGCCCCGGCCGCACCGGCCACGAGTAAGAAAAAAGCCAAGGCCAGCGAGCCCGCCGCGGACGAGGGGCTCATCACCTTCGACCAGTTCAAGAACGTGGAACTGCGCGTGGCCGAAGTGGTGGCCGCCGAGAAGGTGGCCAAGTCCGACCGGCTGCTCAAGCTCACCGTGCGCGCACCGGAGGAACGGACCATCGTCGCCGGCATCGCCCAGTTCTACGAGCCGGCCGATCTCATCGGCCAGCGGGTACTCATCGTCGCCAACCTCAAGCCGGCCAAGCTCATGGGCATTCCCTCCCAGGGCATGGTGCTGGCCGCCAAGGAACAGCAGGCCGACGGCACGGAGCGGCTGGTGCTGGCCACGGTCGCCGGCCCCATCGCCGCCGGCAGCCGGGTGGCCTGAGCCCGGCACATACCTTTCCCTCCCAACGGCAGGAGACGCCCATGTTCATGTTCGGAAATTTCATCAAGGCCATCGCCGATCTGCTCAACTTTGTGCTCAGCGCCTACATCTGGATCGTCATCGCCCGGGCGGTGATCAGCTGGGTGAACGCGGATCCCTACAACCCGGTGGTCCGTTTCCTCCACCAGGTGACCGACCCGGTGCTGAACCGCATCCGCCGGTTCCTGCCGGCCATGGGCGGCTTCGACCTGAGCCCGATGGTGCTCATCTTCGCCATCATCTTCCTGCAGAGCTTCCTCGTGCCGACCCTGCGGCAGCTCGCCGCGGGCCTGCAGTAACGGCTTCGCCGGGACGGCGGCCGGGCGGATGACAGCCCCGCGCGGACGACCTGCCCTGTCTGCAGGTGACGGCCGACGGCGGCCTGCTGTTGCGACTGCACGTGCAGCCGCGGGCCGCGCACAACCAGGTGGCCGGCCTGCAGGGCGAGGCGCTCAAGCTCCGCCTGACCAGCCCGCCGGTGGACGGCAAGGCGAACAAGGCGGTGGTCGCCTTCCTGGCCCGGCTGCTCGATCTGCCCAAATCCTGTCTGAGCCTGCGCAGCGGCCTGCAGAGCCGCACGAAAACCGTGCTCATCGAGAACGCGGACGAGGCCCGGGTGCGCGCGCGGCTGCAGACCCTGCTCGCCGGCGCCGCCTCGGACACAGCATGAGCGCCCCTGCCGACCGACCCGCTGTCACTCCCCCGTCACGCCTGCGTCGCCTGCTCACGGCCCTGGTCCTGACCCTGCTCTTCTTCGCCCTGATCGGCACCCTGGTGGTGCTGACTTCCGCACCCAAACCGGCCGAACCGACGAAACACCCGGCCCCGCCGGCCCAACCGATCGACCGGCAGAGGTTGCTGCGGCCGGCCCCGGCCGCGCCCTGAACCCCGGTCGTCCCCCACGTTCCCCTGCACCCGGGAGGTTCCCATGTCACGTATCGTTCTTGCCAACTGGAAGGCCAGCCTCGCGCCCGAACGGGCCCTGGCCTGGTGCGACACCTTCACCGCCGCCTACACCCCGCGCACCGGCATCGAGGTGGTGCTCGCCGTGCCCGCCCTGGTGCTCGACCGGGTGCACCAGCGGATCGGCGCGCTCACCGGCGTCAGCCTGGCGGCCCAGGGGATCTCGCCCTATCCGCAGGGCAGCTACACCGGCTCGCTGCCCGCGGCCTGGCTGCGCGACACCGTGCAATACGCGCTCATCGGTCATCGCGAGCGGCGCCAGTATTTCCACGAGACCGTGCAGGACGTGGCCCGCCAGGGCTACGAGGCCCTGGCCGAGGGGCTGCAGCCCATCGTCTGCGTGGACAACGACCTGCTCACCCGCCAGGCCGCGGCCTTTGCCCGCGAGGAGATGGAGCAGCTGCTCTGGGCCTGGACCCCGGAAACCCCGGTGTCCCTGGAGATGGCGCGCAGTCTGGAGGATATCGCCGCGCAGGCGGCGCAGGTGGCAAGAAAAACGGAAGGAAAAGGCGTGCTCTACGGCGGCGGGGTGACCCCGGACAACGGCGGGGCGATCTGGACCCTGAAGGGTGTCGGCGGCATCCTGCTCGGCCAGGGCAGCCTGGACGCTGAGAAATTCGCGGCGCTGGTCAACCGGTTGCCGGTCTGACCAGGCGCCGCGTGCGGGTCCGCGGAAGAGGGCAGGGGATCACATCGCCATCAGTCGGCGGATGCGCTCCTCCATGGGCGGGTGGGTGGAGAACAGCCCGGAGATGGACCCGCCCTTGAGCGGGTTGACGATGTACATCTGCGCCGAGGCCGGGTTCACGTCCATGGGCTGCCGGGCGTTCTGGTTGGCCAGCTTGTCCAGGGCGCTGGCCAGGGCCTGCGGCCGGCCGCAGATCTCCGCGCCGGTGGCGTCGGCCAGGTACTCGCGGCCGCGCGAGATGGCCATCTGGATGAGCATGGCGGCCATGGGCGCGAGGATCATCATCAGGATGGTGGTGATCATGTTGCCGCCGCCGCCCTCTTCGTGCTGCGACCGCCGCCGAAGAACAGGGCGAAGTTGGCCAGGTAGGAGATGGCGCCGGCCATGACCGCGGCAATGGAGCCGATGAGGATGTCGCGGTTCTTGATGTGCCCCAGTTCGTGGGCGATCACCCCCTCCAGTTCGCTGCGGTCGAGCGCATGCATGAGTCCGGTGGTCACGGCCACGGCGGCGTGGTCCGGGTTGCGGCCGGTGGCAAAGGCGTTGGGCGTGGGGTTGTCCACCACGTACACCCGGGGCTTGGGGATGCCGGCCCGCTGGGCGAGCATGGCCACCATGGCGTGCAGGTCCCGGGCCTCGTTCTCGGACACCTCGCGGGCGCCGTTCATGCGCAGGGCCAGCTTGTCCGAGTTCCAGTAGGCGAAAAAGTTCAGGCCGACCGCCAGCAGCAGGGCCATGGTCATGCCCTGCTGGCCGCCCATGGCCTGGCCGGCCACCATGAACAGCGCCGTCATGGCCGCCATGAGCAGGAAGGTCTTCATCGTGTTCATCGTCTGTCCTCACAGGTGATGTTCGTGTTTCCGGGGCATCGATCCGCCCCGACAATCAAGCACAAAATAAGCCCGCCCCGGGCCAAGTCAAGAAGGGGGAGACCGCAAAGCGATCTCCCCCGGAAGGCCGCGGTGCGGCCGGATGGCAACGGCCGCTCTCAGGCCATCATTTCGAGCATGGCGCGGATGAGGTTGTCCGCGCCCTCGGCCACCTGGTCGACGCGCGAGTTGAGCATGTAGCAGGGCGTGGTGACGATCTTGTTCTCCCGGTCGATGGCGATCTGGCCGTGCGAGGTGGGCACGTGGGTGGCGCCCATGGCCACCAGGTTGTCGGCCGTGGCCTGGTCGTCGCCGATGGTCAGGCTCACCTTGCCGAGCACCTTGGCCACCAGCACCGGGGCGATGCACAGGGCGCCGATGGGCTTGCCGCAGGCGTGCATGTCCTTGATGGCCTTGGCCACGTCCGGGTGGACCTTGCACTTGGGGCCGTCGAAGGCGTAGCTGCTCAGGTTCTTGGCTGCGCCGAAGCCGCCGGGGATGACCAGGGCGTCGGCCGCGTTGGGCGAGAAGGTGGCCAGCGACGAGACCTTGCCGCGGGCGATGCGGGCCGACTCGATGAGCACGTTGCGCTGCTCCTGCATCTCCTGGCCGGTGATGTGGTTGAGCACGTGGTGCTGCTTGATGTCCGGCGCGTAGCAGTGGAACTCGGCGCCGTGCTTGTGAATGGCCAGCAGGGTGAGGGTTGCCTCGTGGATTTCCGCGCCGTCCTGGTGGCCGCAGCCGGAAAGGAGTACGGCAAAGGTTTTCTTCTGCATGAGAGCCTCCATGATGAGCGTGCAGTTGGGTTCCAAAGGGTGGCCCCGCGGTCGGTGCGGGGCCGGGTTGTGCTCAGGCGAGCGTGTAGACGGCTTTCAGATTGCGGTAGCGCTCGGCGCAGTCCAGGCCGTAGCCGACCAGGAAACCCTGGTCGAGGACAAAGCCGGCGTAGTCCACGGTAACGGCCACCCGCCGCCGCTCGTGCTTGTCGATGAGCGCGCAGATGCGCACCGAGCGGGCCGCGCAGCGCTGGAAATGGTCGACCAGCCAGGCCATGGTGGTGCCGGTGTCGACGATGTCCTCAACGAGCAGCAGGTCCTTGCCGACCAGGTCCAGGCTCGGCTCGCGCAGCAGGCTGATGGTGCCGCTGCTCTCGGTGGCCGCGCCGTAGCTGGCCACGCGGATGAAGTCGATCTCCACGTCCAGGTCGATCTCGCGGCACAGGTCGGCGCAGAAGACGAAGGCGCCGTTGAGCACGCCGAGCAGCACCAGCTGCCGCCCCTGGTAGTCGGCGGTGATCTGTGCCCCCAGCTCGCGCACCCGCTCGTGGATGCGCGTGCGGCTGAGCACCCGCCGCCGTCTGCGCTCCGGCCCGGTCATTTCACTGGCCCGCTTCGGCCTGCCATTTCTTGAGCAGGGCCTCGGCCTCGGCCCGCTCCTTGAACGGCTGCTCCTTGGCCAGGGCCTCGCCCAGTTCCTTCATCGCCTCGTCCTTCTGGCCGTCGCCGTACAGGGCCATGGCCAGGTGGTACTGGAACACCGGCATGTCCGGCCGGTGTTCGACCGCCTGGGCGAACTCGGCCCGCGCCAGCCCGAACGAGCCGCGCTTGTAGTGGACCATGCCCAGGGTGTCGACGATGTGGGCATCCTCGGGCAGGGCCTGCTTGGCGGTCAGGGCCAGGCGCAGGGCCTCGCCCAGGTCGGGCTGCTCGTCCTCGATCATGATCCAGGCCAGGTTGTTGGCCGCGGGCGCGAAGTTGGGGCTGATCTTGAGCACTTCCTGGTACTGCTTCTTGGCCAGGTCGCGCTCGCCGCGCTGCTCGTAGATCGCGCCCAACCCCATGTAGGCCTGCAGCTTGTTCGAGCCGCTGGTGAGCAGCTTGTTGTACTCGCCCACCGCCTCGTCGGTCTTGTCGAGCCGCTTGTAGATCTCCGCGCCCAGGGTGTAGGCCGAGGTCATCTGCGGCTGCAGCTCCTGCACCTTGCGGGTGAGCCCCAGGGCTTCGTCGTACTGCTTCTCGGTCATGAGCATGGTGGCGAGCAGCATCAGGTTGCCGGCGCTGTCCGGCGCGGCCTTGATCTGGTCGCGCACCAGTTGGAGGATCTCCTCCTTCTTCTTGCCCTGCTGCTGCTGGATGCGGGCCACGTTCACCAGGGCCGGGGTGTTGCCCGGCTGCAGTTTGAGCACCTCCTGGAAGGCGGCCAGCGCCTTGTCCGGCTCCTTCTTGCCCAGGTAGGCGAGACCGAGACTGCCGACCACCTCCACGTTGTTCGGCACCTTGGCGCGCATGTCCTCGAGAATTTTGACCGCGTTGTCATACTCCTTGGCCATGAGCACGCTGCGCGCGAACAACAGCGCCGCCGGGAAGTTGCGCGGCTGCAGCTGCAGGGCGATGGCCGCCTCCTTCTTGGCGTCCTCGAACTTCTGCGCGCGCAGGTGGAGGAAGGCCAGGGTGGTGTGGTACTTGGAGTTGCGCGGGTTGTGCTTGATCGCCTCGCCGACGCTGGCCAGGGCCAGTTCGTTTTCACCCAGGCCTAAGTGGGCGAGCGCCTTGGTGAAGTGGGCATCGGCCCACTGCGGGAAATCGCGCACCATACCGTTCAGCGCGGTCAGGGCCTCCTGGTTGCGGCCCTCCTTGACCAGGAACTTGTTCTGCACCAGCATGGCGCCGCTGTGGCGGGCCTCCTTGGCCAGGACTTCGTCCATGGTCGACTTGGCCAGGTCGAACTTCTTGTGCTCGAAGTAGAAGTCAGCCAGCCGGGCCTGGGCGTCCAGCGGCTTTTCCGCTGTCTCCACCGCTGCCTTGTAAGCGGCCTCGGCCTGCTCGAAGGTGCCGGTCTGGTCGTAGAAATCGGCCACGATCATGCGCAGGGTGGGGTCCTTGGGGAACTTGTCGATGGCCTCTTTATACGCGGCCTCGGCCTTGGCGGTGTCGTTGGCCTGGCGGAACAGGCTGGCGAGCAGCACGCGCGGCTCCACCTGGTCCGGGAACTTGTCGATCATGGTGCGGGCCATACACTCGGCCTCGGCCCGCTTGCCGCTGGACTGGTAAAAGGAGAGCAGCATCTGGTAGTTGGCCGGCTTGTCCGGGTTGACCTCGATGGCCTTTTTGAACAGGGTCTCGGCCTCCTGCGGGTTCTTGCGGGCGAGCAGCACGCGGCCCTTGATCAGGTAGAGCCGGTCCTGCTTGGGCTCCAGGGCGAGCGCCTTGTCGATGGCCGCCTCGGCCTCGTCGAGCTTGTTGTCCGCGGTGTGGATGGTGGCGAGCAAGGCGAGCGCGTCCACATGCTCCGGCTTGGCCGCGAGGATCTCCTCGACATGCTTCTTCGCCCCGTCCTTGTCCCGGCCCATGAGCAGGAACTCGGCGGTCTTCAGCTTGGCGTCCAGGTTGGTCGGGTCGAGGCTCGCGGCCCGCTGCAGTTCGTTGAAGGCGTTCTTCGCCTCGCCGGCCTGCAGGTAGAGCAGGCCCAGCTGGTAGCGGGCCGCGGCGTATTTCGGATCGACCTGGATGGCGTTGCGCAGTTCGATGATGGCCGCGCTGGGATTTTTTTCCTGCACGTAGGCCATGGCCTTCTCGTAGTGGACCGCTTTTTTCTTTTCCGGATCGCCGGAACAGCCGCCGAGCAGGAGCAGCACCAGGACGATCAGGCAGCAGGGAAGGGCAAGCAAAGAGCGGGAAGTGTGCATGGCAGGGCCTCGCGGACAGGGGGAAAACGCTTGATATTCAACAGTTAAGCATTCTAACTGAACGATGGGGCCATTCCTAGAAAAAGTTAGGATTTTTTCCAAGCTGTGCTACACTGGGCGCGATGTAAAAACTACCACGCACCCCTGTTTTCGACCCTGCTCGAGGAGGACCGTATGGACAAGCCGATCGCCACCCTGCACGTTCTGGTCGCCGCCCTGGCGGTACTGCTCTGCACCCTGTGCGGCACCGTGTTCGCGGCCCAGTCTACCGCCGACGCGGTGGCCGACGCGGCCACCAAGGAGCAACTGCGCAAGGAGATCCTCGGCGACGCCACCTTCCCCGGCGAGGACGCGGAGTACGTGATCGGCTACGGTGACGTGCTCGGCGTGAGCATCTACGGCGAGGGCAACATGGCGGCCGCCCCGAGTGCCGGCGCGACCGGCGCGACCGGCGCGGCCGAGCAGCAGGGCGGCGGCGCCAGTGCCAATACGGCCGGCGGCGTGGTCGTGCGCATGGACGGTCGCATCAGCCTGCTGCACGTGGGCGATGTCAACGTGGTCGGCATGACCCTCACCCAACTGGCCGATTACCTGAAGAAACTCTACGCCACGGTCTACTCCGACCCGGTGATCACGGCCGTGCTCATGCAGAGCAACAGCCGCCGCTACACGGTCATGGGCCAGGTGAACGAACCCGGCGTGTTCCCGCTCGACTACCCGATCACCATTGTCCAGTCCATCGCCCGCAGCGGCGGCTTCACCGAGTGGGCCAAGCACGACATCACCGTGGTGCGCGCCGGCGACGGCGTCAAGACCGGGGCCGGCGAGGACGGCAAGAACACCCTCACGTTCGACTACGACGACCTGGTCAAGGGCAAGAAACTGGACAAGAACGTGTACATCAAGTCCGGCGACATCATCATCGTCCACTGACAGGCGGAGCGGTCCCATGGCACATCGGCGACACACGGGCCCGGCCCTGCTGGCCCTGGCGGGGCTCCTTCTGCCCGGCACGACCTGGGCGCGGCAGAACATCGCCATCGGCGAGATCACGATCGGCTACGACTATCAGGAGCGTAAATACGATAACGAGGAATTGGACGCAGGCATTGCCTACCGATGCCACGGGCGACCTGACTGGTACCAGCCCCGAGGACGACCCGGAGGTGGAAACATCCGATACCGAAAGTCCATCTTCCGCGGATGCCAGTTCATCCAGTGGTGAAGCGGTGCCTGGTACCTCTGCTGATTCCACCGAAAACACCACAGTGGAATCCGCTGCAACGCCATTGAGACCACCTGCCCTCACGGACCATCGCGAAGGCGATACGCGCAGCCTGTTGGTCACGCCGCGCATCCGGGTCAGTTCCAGGGGGATCACAGACCTGATCGAGTTTACCTACGGACCGACCTTCACCTGGGACGAGGTGGACAACAGCGACAGAGGTCGGTCACGATTTCAACCTGCTTGCCGAGCGGAATCTGAGTCCGCAATGGCTGGTGCGGGCCACGGACAGTTTTTACTACGGTACGGACACGTTGGCCGATTACCATCGTCGCAGCGACACCATCGTGCCCGGCAACCGGGAAGACGGCGCCGCCTGAACCCGAGGTCGGGGCTGGAGGCCGATCGCAGAATCCATCGGCCAGGAACTCACCGAGGACTACGGTCGCCGGGAATACTGGCGCAACGATTTCGGGCTGCAGACCGACTACACCTATGCGCTCGACTCGGTGGTCGGCGCGGGCTACAACTTCGGCCTGCTGCGCAACGTGAACGACGAGGTCGGCGGCTACGACGACTACGACCGCCACGAGGGCATTGGCCGATTGTCTTACCGTTTCAATTCCCGCTGGCGGGCGGACACCCAACTCAGCTACGTGAAGGGTATCTACGACGAGGCCGAAATTCCGGTTCGCGAACCCGCCGCCGAGCCGGTGACAACCGACACGAACGGCGAACACGGTCGTAGCCGAAGGCGAGAACGGTGCCGAAGAAATTACAGCACCCATCTCTGGACGACGACACCGCGGCCTCCGAGGAACAGCCCACAGAAACCGACCGACACCGTAGCCATCGAAGAGCTGAACGACGACCTCGAGGAATACCACGGCCGCTTCCGCCTCAATTACGACTGGCGCGCCAGCGACCTGTTCTTCGGCGAGTACAGCTACTCGGCCACCAACTACGAATCCCAGCTCAACGAGGACTCGGCCATCCACCGGCTCACCGCCGGCTGGGAGCACGACTTCACCAGCCGGCTGCGCATGACCCTGTCGGCCGGCCCCACCTTCATCACCTACGACGAGAGCGACAACGAAACCGGCTACAACGCCTCAGCCGGCTTGGTGTGGAGCTTTGCCCAGTCCTCGCTCACCGCTACCACCGCCTACGACTACGAGTTCGAAAACTTCGACGGCCGCCGTTCCGGCCTGAGCAAGATCTGGCGCTTCGCAGCTCGGCTACAGCTATAACTTCACCCCGAACCTGCAGACCAGACTGACCACCGGCTACGAACGAGCCGACCGCGAGGAACCGCGCGATGTCCAGGTGATCAACGCTATCGAGACCGCCGCCGCCGAAGCAACCGCAACCGACAGCATGGACATTGCCCCGGCCGAAGAACCCGACCATTTCCAGTACACCGAGGAAACCTGGGACGCGGGCCTGAGCGTCGGCTACACTTTCCTGCGCTGGTACACGGTGTCCGTGTCGTACCGCTACGCCGATTTCCAGTCCGAGTACGACCTGGATTACGACGAGCACCGGGTTCTGCTCAGCCTTACCGCTACGAGCGACATCTTCCGCTGGTAGCCTCCAGCGAGCGACGCCTCATCTCCCCAGCATTGAGACAAAGGATCGCATCCCTTGCCCGCGCGAACACGGGCAAGGGTTTGTCGCAATGCCTGCTGACAGACACAATGAACAGCAGAAACGAACGTCAGGACACTTCAGGGATAGAACGAGAAAAGAAAGGCGTTCAGCGAGAACCCTTCCGGAACAGCACCGTCTTGGCGGTCCGGAAAATGATGAGCAGGTCGAGAAAGATCGACTGGTGCTTGATGTAGTAGAGGTCGTATTCCAGCTTGCGCAGGGCGTCCTCCTCGGAGGCGCCGTAGGGGTAGCAGACCTGGGCCCAGCCGGTGATGCCCGGCTTGGTCGCGTGGCGCAGCGAATAGTAGGGCAGTTTTTCCACCAGTTGCTCGACGAACACTGGTCGCTCCGGTCGCGGGCCGACAAAGCTCATCTGCCCGCAGGATGACGTTCCACA
The DNA here is from genome assembly GCA_963754825.1 of uncultured delta proteobacterium. Classification (GTDB taxonomy): domain Bacteria; phylum Desulfobacterota; class Desulfobulbia; order Desulfobulbales; family Desulfobulbaceae; genus Desulfobulbus. The sequence continues at coordinate 176,148 of CAVWHP010000004.1, forward strand.
TCTGGGGGATCTCGTCGATGCGCACCTTCCTGATGAACTTGCCCACCCGGGTCACCCGGCAGTCGTTCTTGCTCGCCCAGACCGCGCCATTTTTTTCGGCGTCCTGTCGCATGGAGCGGAACTTGATGATGGGGAAGACCTTGCCCCGCTCGCCCACCCGCTCTTGCAGGTAGAATACCGGACCGGGTGATTCGAGCTTGATGAGCAGGGCGGTGAGCAGTGAAATCGGCAGGCTCAGGCTCAGACCGACAACAGCGAACGTCAGATCAAGCACCCGCTTGATCAGGAAGGTCAGCCGGCCGTAATCGAACCCCTCGGAGAAAATCAGCCAGCCGGGGTTGACTTTTTCCACGAGAATCTTGCCGGTGATCGCCTCGTAGAAGGTGATACCGTCTTCGATGATGCGCCCACTCAGCTTGCTGTGCAGCAAATCGTTGATGGGCATGGTACCGCGCCGGTCGTCCAGGGCGACAACGATTCGGTCGATTGCGGCCGCGCGCGGCTTCCGGTCGAACTCGGCCAGGCTGGGCACCACCGGGATGCCCGCATGGTCGAAACCGGGGGTGGTGGTGCCGGCAATCGCCGCGATGACGAAGCCGGATTCCTTGTTTTCCCTGATCTCCCGGACGATCCGTTCCGCGGTCTCGCCGGTGCCGATTAGGACCACCTGCCGGGTGAACAGCTTCTTCTCCAGCACGAGATAATAGAGTGACCGCCACACGAACAGGCTTGCGCAGATGATGAGGTAGCACCACCAGAAGGTGGCGGTGGCGATGATCATCGAAGGGCAGACCGTGTAGAGCCCAGCGAGAAGGATGCAGCCCACGCCAAAGGCCTGCATCATGCGCAGAAAGGTGTCTGTGGTGGTGCCCGGCTTGCGCAGGTCGTACAGGTCGAAAAAGTACAGGGTCAACTGGAAGATGAGGGTGACGGCCATGGCCCGCAGCATGTACTCCGATGGGACGATGAGAAAGATCCGCCAACTGGAAAAGAAAACGAGCATGCCGAGGACACTGGCAAAAATCAGCACGCCCTCGCCAAGAAAGAACAGGATTTTGCGAACCGGATAATATTTATTGAATAATGTCGGCATGTCTAAGGAAGCGGGCGAGGTAAACGCGCAGTACAAAAAGTTTCTAATTCATTAAATAGGCTGATAGATTTAAAGTCAAGATAACCGCGGAAGGAATTGTGCCGCAAGGCTCTCCAGAAAGTCTTTTTTTGTTTGACCTTGTGTCCTTAATATCAGAAACTTTTAATTATGAATTTGAAGCGGCAATTACTTGGTCTATGCAGGAGGAAGCCCTGCTCAACTTTTTGTTTTTGAGAACATTTTCAGCCTCCTGTTTAGTCCATACTCGGCGATCCATTGTGCAAATTTTTGGAAGGATGTCACCTGCCTGAGGTTTTGATCAGCCTCGAGATCCTGATTTCGGCTCTGATCATGGATCGAAGCGATGTCGTTGAGGCCAACGTTTTTTACCTCGAACTGGAATAGTTAGCCTGCTTATTAGCTTATGTGTGGAGTTGCCGGTTATTTCAATATTCAGGCTCCGCCTGAAGGATCTCTTCGCTGTCTGGAGCGAATGATCTGGTCGTTGCGGCATCGGGGCCCGGATGGGTTCGGCTTTTTTCAGGACAACTTGATCGGCTTTGCTCATGCGCGCCTGAGCATCATTGACTTGGAGGGGGGGGGGCAGCCGATTTGCAACGAGGATCGATCGGTGTGGGTCATCTTTAACGGTGAGATCTTCAATTACCTTGAATTGCGCAAGCAACTTGTTGGTCAAGGGCATCAGTTTTAGCACCGAGTCCGACACCGAGGTGATCGTTCATCTCTACGAAGAGAAAGGCTCGGATTTTGTCCAGGATCTCAATGGCCAGTTTGCCATAGCCCTTTATGACACCAGGAAGCAATCGATTCTGCTTGCCCGCGACCGTATGGGCATCCGCCCTTTGTTCTATTGCCAGCACCAAGGGCGATGTTATTTCGGGTCTGAAATAAAGGCGATTTTTTCAGCGGACCCCTCTCTCTCACGAAGTATCGATCCGCAAGTTCTGCAGGATATCTTCACCCTGTGGAGCCCGGTGGGGGCAGACACTATTTTTACTGGCGTACTGCAACTGCAACCGGGACATATCCTGGAAATAAATCGGCAGGGTGTGGGGCCTCAGCAGCAATATTGGGATATCGATTACCATACTCCGGTTTTTAACGCCTCGGAGGACGAGCTTGTCGAAGAATTGCGAGCCCTGCTCATCGACTCCGTTCGCCTGCAGCTGCGGGCCGATGTTCCTGTTGGCGCCTACTTGAGCGGTGGGCTGGACTCTTCGGTTATCACCTCACTGATACGGCACTATACCACCAATCCACTCCGAACCTTTTCCGTGGCCTTTGAAGATGCGGTGTACGATGAACGTCCAGAACAGGCCAAGGTCATCAACTATCTGCACACCGAGCATGATCAGGTAGTGTGCAGCTATGCAGACATTGCCGAGGCCTTTCCGAGGGTCATCTATCACGCTGAAACACCCATGGTGCGGACTGCGCCGGCGCCTTTGTTTCTGCTCTCAGCCCTGGTCAGGAAACATGACTACAAGGTTGTCCTGACCGGTGAAGGATCGGACGAGATTTTAGGTGGCTACGATCTGTTTAAAGAAGCCAAGGTTCGCGCGTTCATCAGTGCTCAACCGCATTCCGCTTGCCGGGCAATGCTGTTGAAACGGCTGTATCCCTACCTAGCGCTTTCGCCGACCCGATCGGCAAGTTATGCCCAACAGTTTTTTGCCACCGATGTCCATCCCGATTCCGATGTGTTTTACGCCCATCAGCCCCGATGGAAGAATGGCCAATTCCTCAACCGGTTTCTCTCCGATGAATGCAAGGCCGCCCTGTCTTCTCCCATTGAGAAAGCAGCAAACTCACTGGCAAGGAAAATGGATGGGCAGGATTTTTTCACTCGAGCGCAGTATGTGGAATCCAAACTGCTGTTGGCCAATTACCTGCTTTGCTCGCAAGGTGACCGCATGGGTATGGCCCATTCGGTGGAAGGCCGCTTTCCTTTCTTGGATCACAGGGTGGTTGAATTTGCGGCACGAATCCCGGTCCGGTTGAAAATGAAGGGGTTGAATGAGAAGTATCTTTTGAAAAAGGCAATGCGCGGCTTGTTGCCTGCGGGAATAGTCGAACGAAAGAAACAACCGTACATGGCTCCGGACATTCTCAGCTTTTTTGGGGCAACCACACCGCCATACGTTGATTATCTTCTCTCGCCGGACAGCTTGAACAAGTCAGGGCTGTTCAATGCGGACATGGTGGTCAACCTTGTTGCCAAATGTCGCGTAAAGGCTCGGCAGGGATTTCGGGAAAATATGGCATTGGTGGGCATTCTCTCTACCCAATGTCTCTACGACCAATTTATTGCCAACTGGCGACCAGACTGCCCGTTGACTCTTCAAAACACCAGAAGAATTATTCAATAACGAGGATGGAATGCAAGCAGAGATAGAAAAAATTCGGGCCTTTATTTTTTCCAACTTCCTATTCGATGCCGACCAGGGCGCACTGGAGAACGATGCGTCCTTCCTGGAACAGGGCATCATTGATTCTACAGGAGTGCTCGAATTGGTGGAATGGCTCGAAGAAACCTTTTCTATAAAAGTCGAGGATGATGAACTCATCCCGGAAAATTTGGATTCCGTCAATCGGCTCGGGCAATTCATTGCCAGGAAAACAACCTGACTGCATGAACTCGTATGCTGCTGACTGACTATCTCAAGGCTGGGACCGAACGACATCCAGAGAAGCTTGCGCTCATTCATGGCGCAAGGAGTTTCACCTACGGCGAAGTTTACAAAGCCGCCATGGGTATCGCTGCCGGCTTGTTGGAATTTGGCAGGGAGCCAGGTTTTCGCTGCGCTCTCCTCAATGATGATCCATTCGATTATATAGCTTCGTATTTCGGAGTTTTGTTGGCTGGCGGTGTAGTGGTCGGCTTAAACACCCAGACCTCAGACTCCAGCTTGGCCTATGTCCTCAACGACTGCCAGGCTTCGGTGCTTTTTATTGCCCACAAATTTGTGCGACATGCCGAGGCAGTCCTACCTCAAGTCGCATCCCTGCAGATGCTGGTCATATCAGGTGCCGGAGAAAACGCTCAACAGGGCGGTAAGCGCTGGCACACCCACAGCTTTTCCGACCTTAGTGAACGCCCGCAACCAACGGAAAGCGGCCTCCCCTTCAGATCCTCCTGTGATTTTGCCCAGATCATTTACACCTCCGGGACCACGGGTAAGCCCAAAGGGGTTGTCCTTCGCCATGCAAACCTGGCTGCAAACACGCACTCGATTGTCTCCTATCTCGATTTGCAGCCAACGGATAGGGTTATGGCTGTGCTGCCGTTTTTTTATTCTTACGGCAATTCCATTATGCTGACCCACTTGGCTGTTGGCGGCTCGCTGGTGGTCAACCAGAGCTTTCTCTACCCCAATGTTATTCTCCAGCAAATGTTCGATTATGAGGTGACCGGTTTTTCCGGTGTGCCTTCAACGTATGCGTTGTTGCTCAACAGATCGGCGGTGGCTTCTTTTTCCTTTCCTAAACTTCGTTATCTTACCCAGGCCGGTGCAGCGATGGCACCAGAGATGGCCAGACGCTTGAAGTCCGTTTTTCCTGGAACCAGAATATTTATCATGTATGGACAGACCGAAGCCGGTGCACGACTCTCCTATTTGGATCCGAACGAAATCGAACGGAAACCGGGTTCGATCGGCAAGGGTATTCCAGGCGTGACATTGACCCTGCGCGACAAGGCCGGTCAACCCGTGCCCTCGGGACAGGTCGGTGAAATCGTTGCCCGGGGTGAGAATATCATGGCCGGGTATTGGAATCGCCCCGAGGAAACCAAAGAGGTGCTTCGGCCTGAAGGGTTGTGGACGGGCGATTTGGCGCGATCCGACGACGAAGGTTTCTTGTCTATTGTTAGCCGCAAAAGTGACCTCATCAAATCCGGGTCACATCGGATCGGACCCAAAGAGATTGAAGACGTACTCTCTGAGCATGCTGCGGTGCATGAGGTGGCCGTGATCGGCATACCCGACGAGATCCTTGATGAACGCATCTGTGCCTGTATCGTTCTCCGGCCAGGATGCGAATGCAGTGAAAAAGAGTTGAAGGTCCATTGTAAAAAGCTTTTGCCGCAGTATAAAATACCTCACAACATTATTTTTGTCGGAGACCTGCCCAAAACCACCTCCGGCAAAATCCAAAAAAATGAACTACGTGTCCTGGTGAGCACCCAATGAAACTCTGCAGCCGATGTATTTTACCTGAGTCCTTTCCCGGTATAACCTTTGACGAGGAAGGCCTATGCAACCACTGTCGCAATTACCGAGGAGATAAGGCTACGACAGCGCTGAAAAAGAAATATGAGCAAAAATTTCTCGACCTCCTCGGCAAGGAACGGAAGGCCTCGTCGTATGATGTTCTGGTTGCGTACAGCGGTGGCAAGGACTCCACCTATACCTTGGATGTGTTGGTTAATCGTTACCAACTCAGGGTTCTTGCCCTGACCTTTGATAACGGTTTCATTTCCCCACGAGCGGAAGAGAATATCCGAGCGGTCTGCGGTCATCTCGGGGCAGATCTTTTGGTGGTTCGACCCAACCCTTCAATGCTGCGCTCTATATTTCGTGCGGCTGCTCAGGAAGAACTCTACTCCATGAAAACCCTTGAACGGGCTTCAACGATATGTACCTCCTGTATCGGCCTGATCAAGAATCTGGTTCTGCGCACGGCTATAGAAAAGGAAATACCCTTCGTCGGCTTTGGTTGGTCTCCTGGGCAGGCACCAGTCCAGGCATCGGTGATGAAAACCAATCCTGCCTTAATGCAGCAGGCTTCCCAGGCAATCTATAAACCTTTGCACCGAATCGCCGGTGATGCCATTAACCCGTTTTTCCTTGGAGAAAGCTACTTCGCCAGGCCGGACATGTTTCCCTGGAATGTCCATCCATTGGCCTTTCTCCCTTACAATGAAGAAGCCATTGTTGAGCGCATTAAAACTTATGGATGGGTAAAGCCCGATGATACCGATCCCAACTCATCCAATTGCCTTCTCAATGCCTATGCCAACCACATTCACCGCCAGCGCTATGGCTTCCATCCGTATGTATGGGAAATCGCCAATATGGTGCGAGAAGGGATCATGACTCGTGAAGAGGGCCTGGCCAAGTGCGAACCACCGGAAGTTGAACAGATGGTGCTGTATTCGCAACAACTCTTGCAGGAGCGTCAGAGCGATTAACTTTCGGAAAAAAATGACCACCAGACCTGTCAATTATCTCACCATCGACGTGGAAGATTATTTCCAGGTCGCAGCCTTTGAAAAGGTCATCCACCCATCGACGTGGGAGAATTATCCTTCCCGAGTAGTGCAGAATACCACGACGGATTCTAGATTTATTGGATATCTATGGAGTCAAAGGCACCTTTTTTATCGTTGGCTGGACGGCTGAGCGGTTTCCCGGTTTGGTGAAGGATATCGTTGCCCGCGGCCATGAAATTGGTTGCCACAGCTACCTGCATCAGAAAATTTATAATCAAACACCAGAAGAATTTCGAGAGGATACGAAAAAAGCCAAGGATATACTGGAGCAGGTCAGCGGACGTGCCATTGTCGGCTATCGTGCACCAACGTATTCTATTACCAAACGATCCCTCTGGGCCCTGGATATCCTTCAAGAACTTGGCTTCAAGTGGGATTCCTCCATTTTTCCCATAGTTCACGATAATTATGGCATTCCTGATGCTCCGCGTTTTGCCTATAAATTGCCTGACCATGATATGATCGAATATCCAATCTCAACAGCCCTGTTTCTTGGTCGAAAGATACCTGTTGCCGGTGGTGGATATTTTCGTATTTTTCCATATTGGTTCACTAAAATGGCTCTTGCCCGGATCAACGAGGTTGAGCGTCAGCCATTTATTTTTTATCTCCATCCATGGGAGATAGATCCTGATCAGCCGCGAATAAATAACGCCGGATTGAAATCAAAATTCCGTCATTACCGTAATCTTAATAAATCGACTGAAAGGTTATGTAAATTGATGGATGATTTTAGTTTTCATCCAATTGATCCATTCGTTGAAAAAGGAGTCGTTTTATAATGAAGATAAGCAGTAACTTAAAGAATTTATTGTTTGCAGCCTTATTTTTGATGTTAAATACTCTTTATTTTGGTTCGGGAAATTCTTTCGGAGAAAATGGGACCTTGGATAATGTTAAAATGGATTTTTCTGTGTTATCTGATAAAGTTATATTGTTTGGTCATCAATCTGTTGGTCAGAATATTATCGAGGGAATGAGATCGATTAAAAATTTAAGCAATGATGTGTTCGTAAAGAAAATAGAGGATGGAAATCCTCTCGATAAAGGGAGGTTAAATCATATATACCTCGGTAATAATGGGGATCCTGTGGGAAAGATCGAGGGATTTGTCAAATTAATTACTCAGTATTCAAATAATTCACCTGACATCGCTTTGTTTAAATTTTGCTATCTTGACATAGATGAGCGTACGGATATTGATAGACTTTTTTCGCTGTATGAAAAAACAATAAGGGATTTGGAAAAGAAATTTCCAAAGATGGTCATTGTACATACGACCGTGCCGTTGCGGCAGGTTCAGACGGGCCCCAAGGCGTGGATTAAACGAATCATTGGCAGGCCGGTGACCGGCGTGTCTGATAATGTGGCAAGGGAGAAGTTTAATACAGCGATGCGACGAGTGTATGGTCAGCGTCTGTTGTATGACATTGCATTACATGAATCAACCTACCCCGATGGCGGTCGAGAATCGTTTCAGCGCGATGGGGCAACTTATCATGCCCTCGTGCCATTGTATACAGATGATGGTGATCACTTAAATAAAGTGGGGGGGGAGGTGCTTGCCCGGCAGTTTGTGGGGGTTTTGGTTGAGGCGGCGAAGAAACATGGTTCCACGTAATGTGTCATGAAAACAAGGAAAAAGATTTTTCAATTTTTGAGAATTTTCCTGCATCATCCAGTCCAAGGCTTGACCATTGTCATGGCCACGGTTCGGGGAGGGTTCTACATCCTTAAATATCGTCTACTCAGTCGTGGTAGAATAATTATTGATTTTCCTTTTTTTTGTTACACTCATATTCACATCAGTGGAGAAGGGCGGGTTCGTATTGGTAAAGGCTGTTCTGTTTTTGTTAATAATTTTGAAAGATTGGTTGTGAATACGTTAACTCAAAGCGCAGTTGTTACCATTGGCCAAAAATGCTCACTGGGAGGGGGCACTATTCGATGTGCCGGCCGGGTGCAGATAGGGAATCATGTCATGATGGCTGCCAACCTTCTCCAGGATGTTCCTTTTGGCACCTCGCTTTCGCACCGTGAACTCCAGGTTAATTCTCAATTTTCTGATATTATTGTTGGTGATCACGTTTGGCTGAGCGCTCGTTCGATTGTCTTGTGGTGCAGCAGCATTGGTGACCGCTCTGTCCTTGGGGTTGGTGCGGTACTTTGTGGACAGTCGATCGGCAACGGGTATCTGCTCTTGGGTAATCCTGTCCGCCGTCCTCTTCCCATCGCTTCCTTGCTCCAAATGAAAGAGGGTGCCAAATGAACAGGCCGTATATCCCCTTTTATTCCCGCTTGCGAACACGCTTGTTCCGGTTCATCCATCGGAACAACAACAATATCCAGATTGGAAGCAACCTGGTGTTGCATTGTTGGTTATCGATCAAGGGCCCGGGACATGTCCACATCGGGGACAACTGTGTGGTGAGCACCTTGCCAGGGCACTCTGCGTACATGGTCACGTTGTACACCAATGCTCCGGACGCTGTGATCTCCATCGGAAACCATGTCAGCTTGGTATCCGCTCGATTATCCAGCAGGTTCGAAATTAGTGTGGGTGATGGGGTTTTGATCGAAGACGCCTCCGTGATGGATACCGATTTCCACAGTCTGGATATCGATCGTGGAGTCCCCAGTGATGAGACCAAGAAAATCTGCCGTGTATGCATTGAACGCAATGTACGTGTGGGATCACGGGCAATTATCACCAAGGGAGTACGTCTCGGGGAGGGAACGCATGTCTATCCTGGGGCGATCGTGCAGAAATCGTGCGAGTCGCAGACGTTGCTTCTCGGTAATCCCGCCAAGCCCTGTGGTCCGAGTGCGCCTGTGTGGACTACATCAATGCCTTCTTCTGTGCTAATCAAACAATAATGTCCGCCGATGTCAGGGAAATGAGATTTTTTATGCCTACAGGCCTCAGTGTGCAGCTTGCTCTTCTCTTTGGAGCTTTTATTTTTTCATTTCAAGATGTTATGCTCTCTTTGTGGCGGTCATGGGGGAGTTCCGAAGACTATTCCCACGGTTTCTTTATTGTTCCTATCGCTTTGTACATTGTCTGGCAAAAACGGCGGTGGTTAGCTGGGCTTCAAACACATCCGTCGACGGCGGGCGGTTGGTATTTGGCGGTGTTACTAACTGGCTCCATCGTGGCACGATACGCTGAAATTGTCACGCTTTCTTCTATGTTTATGGTCTTGACTTTGGCTTCTTTGATCCTGTTCGTTGCCGGTTGGGAGTACCTTAAGGAGTTGCTTTTTCCTCTGACGCTGCTTTTTTTCATGATTCCGATACCGGAACAGGTGTACTCCGCGCTCACCGTCCCGTTGCAGCTCTTGGTTTCCCATATCAGTGTTGCCACAGCAATTTTGCTCGATATACCAACCTACCGAGAAGGAAACGTCATTCATCTGCCGGGTCATACCCTTGAAGTGGTGCAGGCCTGCAGTGGGTTGCGTTCTTTGATGAGTCTGATAACAATTAATCTGATCATGGGATACCTGTTTTTGCGAAGTACTCTCCTTCGTTCGGTTATGTTGGTCTCTGCGCTACCATTGGCTATCCTGGTTAATTGTCTGCGGGTTTTTATAACGATCATAATTCTTCATTTCTTTCAGTTTGACCTGACGGATGGATCGGTGCATACGCTCTTTGGTGCTACGATGTTCCTAGTTGCGCTTCTTCTCCTAAATTTGATTCAGAAGGGGCTTGCTCGATGGGATCGCTAAGGTGGGGAAGGGTTATCGTTTCCACGGTTTTACTGGTGCTGGCCGGGCTTGCAGTGCTTTTTTGGCAGGAAGCAGCACCGCGTCCTGTGGACCGTCAGTTTATCCTCGGCATTGACCTCCTTTGGTGACTGGCAGACGATCGGGGATATTCCGCTGGACGAGGGTGTTCGGAGCGAATTGAAACTTGATGATTATCTCTTCCGGCGTTTTTCCGATGGCCAAGCAACCCTGGTGCTCTATGTCGGCTACTATTATTCTAAAGCCAAGGTGGGTGCTGCCCATGACCCTTTAGTCTGTTTCCCGGGACAAGGATGGGTTTTGAGCGATAAAAAGACCATCAGAAGTCAAGCACAATTGCCTGAAGGGGTTGGCACCCCTGCTTTTACTACCATGAAGGCAGAGCGAAACGAGGACAAGGAACTGCTGCTTTATTGGTTTCAGGCTAATACGCAAGCGACAGCCAGCACTTTGATGCAGAAACTCCATCTATTGCGAGCAAAGATCCTTGGCCAAGGGCAACACAATGCCTTTGTTCGAGTCAGCATCAATGTTCGGGATGCAAATATGACCGATGGTCAGGAGGCCCTGAATAGATTCGTTTCGGACTTTTATCCGGTTTTCCTCGCCTATGTGCAGAGAGTGGGGAGTACTGTAAGTGGAGATCAATCGTTGTGATCATCTTCCTGTATTTTATCTTGCTCTTGTTGATTGTTTATGTTTACGCCGGCTATCCGCTGCTAGTACTCTTAGGGGCAACTGTTCGGAGTCAACCCGTGCGCAAGAGGGCGTTTGAGCCGACAGTGACAATCATCATTCCAGCCTATAACGAGGAGCAACATATCGGCAAGACTATTGCCAACAAACTCGCCCTCGATTACCCCCACGATAAGGTTGAGATCCTGGTTGTTTCCGATGGATCGACAGATCACACCGACAGCATTGTCAGGCAATACGAAAGTCAGAGGGTGCGACTGTTGCGCCAGGAACCTCGGGCCGGAAAAACCCTTGGGCTCAATGCGGCCATCAGAGAGGCCCGAGGTGAGATCGCCTTTTTTTCCGATGCCAATTCTCTACACCACCCGGATGCGTTGAAGAAACTGGTTGCCAACTTCGCCGACCCGCAGGTCGGCTATGTAACCGGCAAGATGTTGTACACAAATCCCGATGGCAGTGTCATCGGCGATGGTTGCTCGGCCTATATGAAGTATGAAAACACCCTGCGCCTATGGGAAACCAGTCTTGGTTCGATTGTCGGGGTTGATGGCGGGGTCGATGCGGTTCGCCGCACACTCTATATTCCGATGAACGCCGATCAACTGCCCGATTTCGTGCTCCCCTTGTCGGTCATCGATCAGGGGTATCGGGTGGTCTATGAACCCGAGGCCTTGCTGTACGAAGAAGCGCTCAATACCGCTGAAGACGAATATCGGATGCGGGTGCGGGTTTCCCTCCGTGCTCTGTGGGCGTTGTGGGATATGCGGCATCTGTTTTTACCGGGAACAAATCTTTTGTACTCCTGGCAACTCTGGTCTCACAAAATTGTCCGTTATCTGAGTTTTGTATTTTTGCTCGGGGCATTCTTGAGCAATCTAGTGCTGCTTGGCAGTGGAAAGGTCTATGCAGTTATCTTTGCCGGGCAGTGCATGTTCTATCTGTGCGCCTTATTGTCACCACTGCTTGAAAAATCCGGCAAGAGATTTCGCTCGCTGTATTGGGCCTATTATTTCAGCATCATTAACATAGCAGCCGGCCATGCCTTTTTGAAATTTTTGTCCGGCAAGAAAATCGTGGTATGGAACCCGCGCAAGGGATAACGCCCCGTCACGCTTCCTGCACGTATGGCCTGGTTCTCCGGCAGGACTGTTTTTCCGGGACAGTACGGGGGCTGTTGCCGGGCAAGGCCGGTACGCCCTCATTTACTATGCACCTCAGTTACTCTTTTGAGCACACTTATGAACATGAACAATCGCACAGTCAGTGTCGTCATCCCTACCTACAATAGAGGGCACCTGATAGCCGAGGCGATCCAGAGTGTTCTGCAGCAGGATGTCCTTGATTGCTCGTTGGAAATCATCGTTGTTGATGACGGCTCGGTTGACAACACCCAAGACGTGGTGGCGCAATTCGGTAAGGACGTTCGCTATATCTATCAGGACAATCAGGGGGTTGGTGCGGCTCGTAACCGTGGTGTAGAGGTAGCCTCGGGCGAATGGTTAGCCTTTCTTGATTCCGATGATCTTTGGCTGCCGGACAAACTTTCGCTACAATTCCAGGTCTTGCAGCACTTTCCTGAGATGAAAATCATTCACTCCAACTTTTATTCGAGCGACGGCCCGCAGATCATTATTGAAAAGGGGTTGGAGTACTGGGTTGCGTCCTCTAGCGGGGTAGCTATCGATGCGGTTGACTGGCGGAAGATATATACGAACAAATACAGTTCAACCGACTACGGCATCACCCGTTCGGGATTGTCTTTTCCCATATATTCAGGCAATCTTTTTAAGGCGCTGCTAACCAGCGTCTGTGCGAACTGCTGGACAAGTATCATCCATAAAGATTGTTTGCATAAAGGCATCCGGTTTGCCCATTTACCAATGGTTGAGGATCATTTTTTTTATTGTCGCCTTAGCGAAGAGTACGATGTCGTTTTTCTTGATACGCCAACGGTTGAGAACCGTGCCCACCCCGGGCCACGGGAAACACAGAGCAAGCAGTCGGTTTCATTGTCGGTTTCCCGTGCGCTATACACCGACATCTATCTCCCTTCGACCAGCCGGTACAAACCCCCTGAGGCCGAGATCATTCAGGAAATAAGAGCAAATGCCACAAAACTGTTGTTCGAGTATCTGAAGGCGGGCGATTTGGCCGCAGCAAAAGCGTTGGTTCGTGAAGAAAAAACAAAATTTGGCTTTACTGTGGGTTGGAAGTCTTCGGTGCTGATGGTGTTGGCGGCTTTGCCTGTCAATATTCTTTCCCGGATACGTCAGGTGAAGCGTGCCCTCAATACAGTGTTGCCAAAGCACAGGAATAGGCCAGCATGAACAGTTCAGAACCGGTTCGCATCCTTGTGTTGATGGATTATTTTGCCGGGCCGCATGGTGGAACCGAGCGACAGGTGTTCACCCTGACATCCCATCATGATCCCAAAGATTTCACCATGAAATTCATGGTCTTTCGACATGTGAAGGACTATCATAATAAAGAGGTGCAGTATCCATTGGAAGTGAAGTGTCTCACTATCCACCGGATGCTGAGTCTGCATACCTTACTCAGGATGGCATATCTTGTTCGTTTCTTGCGTAAAGAGCGTATTCAGATCGTTCATATTTTCTTTAACGATGCAGCAATCCTGGCGCCGCTGTTTTGTAAACTTGGCGGCACCAAGGTGATAACCGCAAGAAGGGATATGGGGTTCTGGTACCGGCCGGCCTCCCTGGTTGCGCTTCGGTTGGCCAATCGTTTTGTTGATCGAATCGTGGCCAACTGTGAGGCGGTGAAAGAGAATGTCAGCCGCAGGGAAAAATGTTCCGCCGACAAGATCACCGTGATCAAAAATGCGAGCGACAGCGCCAAGTTTCTCCAGCCCGCCCAGCCCGGTTTTCGGGAGCAATGGGGAATTGGCCAAGACGACCCCATTGTCGGTATTGTGGCGAATATATCAAAGGTTAAACGCTATCCCGATCTTCTTCGCGCTTTTGCCTTGGTCCGCAAAAAACAGCCAGAGGCGTGGCTGATCATTGCGGGTGGGGCCGGTCCCAAGGAATATTCGGCCACGCTCACCCTGGCCCTCCATCTGCGCATTGCCGATCGTATCCGTTTCCTTGGCAGTGTCCCGGATCCGATTCCTGTTATCAAGCACTTCGATGTGTGCGTGCTCTGTTCGGAATCCGAGGGGCTTTCCAACTCTATCATCGAATATCTGGGTTGTGGCAAGCCGGTTGTATGCTCGGCAACCGGTGGTAATGTGGAGCTGGTTCACCATGGACAAAACGGTTATCTGGTACCGGTGGGGGATGTGCAGCAACTGGCGGAATATATCCTGGCGATCATTACCAATTCCGAACTGGCCCTGCAACTTGGTATAGCTGCCCGCGAGAGCTTCACCAACGGGTCCTTTTCCATTGATTCTTCGCTACGCGCCCACCGTGCGCTGTATACTGATCTACTTAAAACGTCCTGAATGCTCCGCGCTCTCTGCTGACGTGTCAGTGCGTGGGGAGGGGTAGAGCAGTGACCTGTATCCTTGAAGGTTGATGCCATGCAGCAATTGAATATCATCACAACTTTAGCTGGGCTGGAAGCTATTCGTGACGAATGGGAGGAATTGTACGAGCGATCTATCATCAGGTCTCCTCTGACTACCTTTGCCTATATCCGGATGTGGTATACTACGTTTGACGCACATCGTACTATGCGAATCTACAGGGTGCAGGTGGGAGATACCCTGTTAGGGTTCATGCCCCTGGTGCTCAAGAAGGGAAGGTTTGGAATACGGCAACTAGGCAATCTGGTGAATGACCACTGTCTGGTGAGTTACCCCCTGGTTGCTCAAGGTTACGAACACCAGTTTCAGCAAGAGCTGCTGAGCCGATTGATCGCCAGTGGTTCTGCCTGGGATGTTTTCGTCCATGATTTCTCGTTTTGCTTTGCACCTCTTCCCGGTCTGTTTTGTGATGCCCAACTGGCCGCAAGCAGGTCACCGGTGGGAAAAAACCGTTGCGCCAACCTATGCGATTTGGTTGCGCGGAGACATTTGCTCGAGTACTGGAACCAGCTCCCTTCTAAAAACTTTAAAAAAAGTATCCGAAATGCCACAAAATCGGCTTAACAGGGAAAAGAATGTTGGTTTTGTACGGTTGCAGGATGCAGAGGCGCTCGCCCACTGGCCCCAATTCCTGGAACTCGAGGCCTCGGGATGGAAGGGGGCGGCGGGCACCGCCATTGTGCACACAGAGGCAATGACACAGCAGTATTACCGTGATTTTTTGCAGATTTTCGCCGATACCAACAACCTGTACCTCTATCTGATGACAATTGATGGTGTGCTCGTCAGCGCAGGGTTTGGCTATGTCGATGGTGCTATTTTTCAGTAGTGTCAAATCCGCCTATGATGAGAAATTTGCACAATTCAGCCCATCGCACCTGTTAGCGTTGTATGTCATTGAAGATTTGATCCTCCTTTGTGCGCACGTCAAAAGATACCATCTGTTCCCCTGGGATACCGGGTATAAACAAAAATTCAACCG
>CAVWHP010000005.1:0-30422 GCA_963754825.1 uncultured delta proteobacterium
GGGCGGACTTGCCCACCTGCGAGCTGTCGATGGTGGCGGTGGAACCGAGCGCCGAGGTCGAGGTGGTGGTGGCCGCGGCCTTGAAGGCATCACCCGCGCCCTCGAACAGCCCGGCAACAATGGCCCGCACCGTGGCCGCGCCCATGCGCGACACCACCCGGCCCTGGATAGTCCGACCTTGGAGTCAGCGTCAGTGACGAACCCCTTGACCGGGGTGTCGATCACGGCCCGGCCCTCGTTGCTCAGGCAGGAGAGCGAGACCAGGCGCACGTCGGCCCGTTCCTTGTCGCAGCCGGCCCACTGCCTCGGCGACCACGAAGCAGCCGGACAGCTCCGCCTTGACGTCGTTGGGCAGCACCGCCGGAGTCTTGATGCGCAGCAGCAGCGGCTCCGGGCTATTCTTGCTCGACCCGGAGGTGGCCGCGTCAAAACCGGTGAGCAGGTTGGCCTCCATGAACGAGGGCGGCAGGTAGACCGTGCGGCGTTTCTGGCCGCCCAGGTCCTTGGCCAGGGTGTCATTCCTGACCACGGTGATCTTGCCGACCTTTTGCGTTCCTTGGGCGCGACCACCATGGCCTCGGCCGGCACCATTGGCGGCGGGAAGGGTTCCTTGGCCCGCGCCACCGTGTCCGCATCCGGGATCTTGGGCAGTGGCTCCTTGTCGGTTGGCGGCTTCTCGGCCGCGGCCTTCTCCTTGGCCACCCGGTCCATCTCCCGCTGCATGGTGGTCACCAGCCCTTCCAGGTCTTCCAGCTTGCGGCGGTGCTCCCGGAAGATGGTTTTCTCCATCAGGTCCTCCTCGAGCCGCAGGTCCCGGCCAGCACTGTCGGCCTGGTCATGCTTGCGGCCCGAACGGGCGTGGTAGCCGGTGACCGTCAGCGTGATCAGGAGGACGCCGAGCACGGACCAGATGACGGTCTTCCGGCCTGCCGGCGTGAGTTGCTCGAACCGTTCGCGCAGGCGCATCACTCGCCTCCCGCGGACAGGGCCGTGTCCAGGGTTTCCATGGTCCCGGGATCCCGCTCCTTGCGTTCCACCACCAGCACCCGGGTCGAACCGCCGGGCTGCAGCCGGTGTTCGACCAGGGCCACGGCCAGGATCGGGTTGCCGATCCGGGCGTCAAGGAAGGTCTTCTCCGCGAGTTCGCTCTCCGTGCTCAGGCGCGAGGTCACCTGGAAGCTCTTGAGGCGCAGGCCGACCCCGTCCACCTCGACCGTCTGGCGCAGGCTGACCTGCAGGTCCGGGCAGAGGGGGATGTCTGTCTTCTGGTCGCTCACCCGGTAGCTGCCCGGGTAGGCGCCGCTGTAGCCCTCGCGCAGGAGTTGCAGGGCCTGCTTCTCCAGGGGCAGGTTGCGGTAGCGCTCCAGGTTCTCGGCCACGGTCTCGGCCTTGGCCGCGGCCAGGCGCACGGTCACCGCGCTGGTCTCGGTCGGCGTGGCGATCAGGGTGTAGACCGCGCCGTTGCACATCGCGTAGATCT
Source organism: uncultured delta proteobacterium (assembly GCA_963754825.1). Taxonomy (GTDB): domain Bacteria; phylum Desulfobacterota; class Desulfobulbia; order Desulfobulbales; family Desulfobulbaceae; genus Desulfobulbus. Next base: position 1,481 of record CAVWHP010000005.1, read on the forward strand.
CGCTCGGCTCCTCGGAGTAGGTGCGCTTGCCGTTCGCCTCCTCGGCGGTGAACTTGATGAAGGCGTTGTTGCCCGAGAAATGACCGGTCAGTCCCTTCTCCTCGGAGAAGATCAGATCGGTCATGGGTCCGGGGCAGACGATGCGGTTGATCTCCCGGCTGGAGAGTTCCACCAGGGTGGGCACCTCGGCCGGCACGCCGTTCTCCGCCAGGCATTGGCCAGCGGCGAGCAACAGGCTGCAGCCGACTGCGAGCGTCATTCTCATTGGTGCTCCTCCGTTGGGTTGTCCTTCTCCTTGAAGCTCAGCAGGCTGAACCGGCCGTCCCGCACCTGGTAGGTGATCCGGTAGGTGCGGGTGGTGTTCTCCAGCCGGGTGGTGCCGGTGAACTGCTTGAGATCGCCGAACACCTCGATCACCTCTTCCTCCACCGAGAACTTCTCCGGGTAGAACACCGAGCTGACCTGGGACTCCTCGATCCGCCCGGCCAGCGAGTACCACCGGGCCGAGGCCTCGGCATAGGCCTCGGGCGCGTAGTAGACGAGCAGTTCGTTGAACTGGCGGCGGGCCGTGTGCGGCGAGTAGGTGGTGGCCAGGCTGACGACCCGCTGGCCGATCTCGCGCAGGTAGTCGTCGCTCGGCCGCCCCTGGACGAACTCCACCGTGCCGGTCATGTGCGGCGGGATGAGGATTACCCGCTGCAACCGCACCGCCCGGTAGGCGAGGTAGGTCGTGCCCACCAGGCAGGCGCAGAGCACGATGACCAGGAAACGGAGCAGCTGGTTGGCGGCGAACAGGTTGCTGCTCTGCTGCAGGTAGGTGCCGATCTTCACTCGTGAAACTCCTGCTGGAAGTACTCCGGGCAGTTGCGCATGCGCAGCAGTCCGCCCACGTAGAGCAGATGCTTGAGGAAGCCGCGCGGCTTCTGCCGCTTGGTCCGGATGTAGGCGTACTGGATGGCCACAAAGGCGATCCAGGCCAGCCCGCCGTAGACCAGGGCCACGGTGAGGGTGAACAGGAAGATGGCCAGTTCATCCATCTCGAACCACAGCACCTGGAAGGGTCGCGAGAGGTACTGGGGGAATTTACGGGAGGATGAACCGGCCATGGCTCAGCTGATCAGGGCGCCGATGGTCTCGACCACGGTGTTGGCCCGCAGCAGGAAGGCCCCGCCGAGGACCACGCCGGCCGCGGGCAGGATCATCTGGCGGATGGCGAGGATGGCGGCCACGCACATGCAGGCCACGCCGCCGGTGAAGCCGACCGGGCCGAGCAGGATCTGGTTGACGCCGATGTCGTACAGGTCATAGGCAAAGGAGCCGCTGGCCGGCACGGTCATGGCCAGGGCGTTGCCCGCCTGCAGGAGGATCGCCAGCAGGGCGACCGGGGTGGTGCGGTGTACTCGTTGTCTCCAGGTTCTCATCCGCTGCATCTCGCTACGCTCCATCGTGGTTGGTTATGGCTGCCGGCCGGGCAGGCGACTGGTCCACTGGGACCAGTGTCACCCTCCGGTTCAGGTGTCGTTTGGTCGGATTGGTGCTGACCGGATCCGTGGCGCCCTTGCCGCTGACCGTGGCCACGGTGTAGCCGCGGTCGCGGAGCAGGGTGGCGACCTGCTCGGCCCGCAGGCGGGAGAGGCGCAGGTTCGTTGCCTCCGTGCCCAGGCTGCAGGTGTGACCGGTGACCGCAAGGGGCGTGGTCGGGCTGACCTGGCAGTGGCGCAGGCCGGTGAGCATTCTGTCGGTTTGGCCGGGCTCCGGTTCGGCACTGCCCAGCGGAAAGAGGATCACCGGCAACGGGCACGGAGCATCCGCGTTGGTTGATTCTTCGGCGCAGGCCTGCCGGATCGATCCGCTCGTCCCGGTGATGAGGAAGGTGTCGCTCACTGCCAACCGCACCGGTCCAGCGACCAGGGAAAGGCTCGCCGGCCTGATCACCCGCGCCCACAACGGGGCGGGGGCAAGCAGCAGTCCGGTCAGCAGCAGGCAGATGGTGCAAGCGTTCATAGGATCTCCTCTCACCCCCTTTTTCCCGGGGGGAGGACATGATTGCGGCCGTTTCCAGGGAAAATTTTTTCCATGCCGTCCCTCTGCCCCGATTCGGTAACCGCCAAGAAACGAAGTTTCTTCTTTCTTAGTTTGCGGTTTGTAAGAGATCGGAGGGCTCTTGATTTTCTTTGACCAGGTCCCGGTGCCGGGCCACCTGGGCACGGTTGCGGATGGTCAGCACCCGCCGGAGTTGAGCCTTGGTCAGCTGGAAACGGAAGGTGGTCTGGATCTCGTCAACCACCAGCCGCACGGAGAGGCGCAGCACCCGGCTTGCCGTTGTAGAACCTCGAATAGGCGTACCGTTCCCACTTGGTGTTCAGGCTGACGGTGCGCAGGAAGCTCTGCCGTGTCCGCAGGGACATCCGGTTCAGCTGCGGCCGCAGGATTTCTTTGTTGCCCCAGACCTGCTCCAGCAGGCGCAAGCCAAGCAGATCGTCCCGACTGAGCGGGTCCTGGATGAGCTGCTGTCGGTGCAGGTAGAGCAGCACCTTTCTGGGAATGGGTGAGTGGCGGGCGAAGTCGGCAAGGGTAGGGGACTGTTCGTCCATCGGTGGCCTCGCTGAGTTGTTTGAGACCCTTGTGGAAGAGCCGGCTGATATGGCGGCGGCTGAGGTGAAAGTGCTCGGCAGCCTGGTTGATGTTGACCGGCCGGTCCTGGTCGAGAATCCAGCGGCAGATATCCCGCTCCCGTCCGCTCAGGTTCCTTAGGGCCGCATCGATCTCCAGCGGTAGCGGTTCTGACCGGGGCGTTTCCTCCTCCACGGTGCAGGCATCCGGCAAAACGTCATTGGCCAGATGGACCGTCTGAATGCCGCTGGCCAGCCGGAGGCAATGGGTTCTGAAGATGACCCGGAAGAAGGGCACGAACCGCTGCGCCGCCTGTTTCTTTTCAGCCGTAGTCAGGGCTTGAAAGGCGGCCAAGATCGCTTCCTGCAACAGGTCGCCCTCATCGGCTGCCATGTAGGTATGATAGGGGGCGGCGATCCAGTGAACGAGCCGCATGTTCTCGGCAACCCACTTCCGGGCCACCAGCCAGGTATCCTCGTCGGTCCGGTGTGGCTGATCGATCATACCGGTCATCGTCCCTGAACCTGGAGGTATAGCCGTGGCCAGTCGACCTTGACCCCATGGATTCGCTTGCTTTGAAACCAATTGTTCAGATCGGATTCCGGGATCAGGAAGTTTTCCCCCTGCTTGCACGTCAGCAGATCGCCGTGTCTGGTTGCCCGGTGGGTAGTGCGATGGCTACACCTGCCCAATTGGGCCGCTTCTTCAATCGTGATGGCCGTACCCCGGATCATGGGCGCATACCTCTTGGATTGCCTGGCGGATTTCTTGGGGAGTGCCCCAGACCCAGGTCACCCTGCTGATGCCGGTGACCGCTTCCAGGCGCACCGCCACCTTGCGCGGGCAGGGACGGTCACCATGGATGATGTGTGACAGGAAATCCGGGCCGATCTGTGCACGCCGGGCGATCTCCCTCTGGGTGGTTCTCTTTTTGATAGGCTTCATGGTCAACGATGTAGAGGGAGAGCGGAGAAGTGTCAATTGAAAAGCGGCAATTTTTTGGTTTAACGTACTGTTTTTTCATTAAAAATTGATCAATTGATCAATAAATGATCAGGTGATCATCAAATGGAACAAAGGGTCATCGATGATGACAAGGAACGTGGCGCGGCCAGCCAAGGCACTCTCATCCGCTCAAGGGACGCCGCTTTCCTGTCCACCATAGGGGAAGCGACCGTGCCTGGCTATCCAGTCCTTCTTTGCGCTCTCTTAACGCCTTGAAATTGGGATGATTATGACCCGGATCGCGTCAATCTTGACACCGTCCGGAGAAATTGGGACGAGATCGTATATATTTGAAGAATCGTTTAAATATGTACGGATCGCGTCAATCTTTGCATCCTGGGGGTCGGATGCGGCGGGGGGTGGTTTTGGGTGCTTTTTGCGGTAGCTGCGCCAGTAGTCGGGATGGTTTTCCTGCCATTTTTTTTGGGCCAGGCGATGGGTCTCGACGTAGTCCGGATCGGTCGCCATTTTTTCCCGCAGCCACGCTTTTTTTCTGGCCGCCTGGCAATCGTCTGCGACTGCAATACTGTTGGTCCCTGACACGCGGGTCCGCCGGCAGAGGGCGGTGACAATGCTTGCACCGGAAGGATTTCATGGTTTTGCCATCCCTGACGTCGTGGGTCGCCATGGGTTGATAATCACAGGGAAAAATTACCCCGCACCATGAAATTTCAGCTGAGCCTCCAAACCGGTATTTGGCAATACCGGGAAAATCGTGGCTGATTCGATTCCTCTTCTAAAAATTGATCAAATGATCTATTGATAGCCATGAGCAACGACATCCCCACCCAGTTCCGCACAGCCCTGAACCACCTCCTGCAGCAGGAAGGCAGGGGCGCCCAGGTCCGCTTGGCGCGAGTCGAGAACATCGATCGTGGCTACCTCAACGCGATCATCAAAGGACGCAAGCCAGGCGCCGAGGCTATCCGCTCCCGGATCGCCGCGCACTTCGGCATGACCTACGAGGAGATGCTGCTTCTTGGCCGGCGACTGCTGGCGGGGGACACGGAGGCTGCTCCAGAATCGGGCGAGGCCGTCTCCCGGAGAACGGAACGGGAAGGGAAAGGTACTGGGGAGGGCCGCGGGCGGCAGGAGGATGTTGGGGTTCACCTCGCCGACACCTTGCGCAAAGCGCTTGATATTCTCGAGTCGGAAACAAAGTTCAGCGAATCCCTTGTCGAGGTCATCGCTGTTTACCACGAAGTGCTGACAGCGGGCAGGAATCAGGAACTGGGCACCCGGCTGCGGGCGCTGGAGGAGCGTGTGCGGCAGATGGCAGCAAGGCTGCCTGATGGAACAAAAGGGCGGAAGAAGAGTTGACGAGTTACCCGGGCCGGTGGTGTGCACCGATCCGGTGACGTGTCTATTGGTGTCCGGCTACACGGTTGCATGCCATTTTCCCCGGACAAAACGGACAAAAAGGCCAAAACCCCTGTTCGTGGTGGGTGTTTCCCCAATTCCTGCTGCTGCAGGCGATCCGGATGGAAGCCTCAGAGATCCAAACCGTGGGCTTCGAGCAGGGTACGCTCCCTGCGCAGATCGGCCATGGGACCGTCAGCGACGACCTGACCCTCGTCGAGGACAATCAACCGTTCGCACACCGCGGCGGCCCGGGACAGGTTGTGGCTGGCAACCAGCAGCGTCCCCGGGAAATCCCTCAGAATAGCGCTCACCGCCCGACAGGCGCGGCCGTCCAGGTTGGCCCAGGGTTCGTCCATGGCCAGAATGGCCGGCTGACAGGCCAGCACCGCGGCGATCGCCGCCCGTTTCCGTTCTCCTCCGGAGAGGTGGTGCGCGCAACGCTGCTCAAATCCCGCGAGTCCGACCGCGGCCAGTGAACCGCTGACCACCTTCCGCACCTCCTCTTCCGTTTTCCCCTGGTTGCGCGGCCCGAAGGCAACGTCCTCGCCGATGGTCGGGCAGAAGAGCTGATCGTCGGGACTCTGGAAGACCAGGCCGATGCGAGACGGATCAACCGTCCCGGTGGCCGGTTCCTGGTCACGGCCATTGAGGATAAGCGTCCCTTCGGCCCGCAGCAGGCCCGCCAGGCAGAGCAGCAGGGTACTTTTGCCGGCCCCGTTCGGCCCGGCCAGGCAGACCTTTTCGCCGGCAGCCACCTTGAAGCTGATCCCTTGCAGGGCAAAAGTCCCGTCAGGATAGCGGTAGCGCAGATCCTGCAGGTCGATACAGGGAGGCGGGCCGCTCACCGGACCCACCAGCGGACCGCAAGGAACACGCAGGGCAGCACGGCCAGCAACAGCCAGTCCGTGCGGCCGAGCGGCGCGAGCGGCGTCGAGGGCAGCAGGCCGCGGTAGCCGCGCAGGCGCATGGCCCCGTACACCCGCTCGGCGCGCTCGTAGCTGCGCAGGAACAGGTTGCCCGCCAACCGACCGATGATCACCGACTGCGGCAGCCATTTCGGCGCATACCCACGGGCGATGGCCGCCCGCCGCAGGCGCGTCGCTTCCCCCATGAGCAGGGAGAGATACCGTTGGGTCATGGCGAGGATGTCGATGAAGAACAGCGGCACGCCCAGGTGGCGGAGCGCGTTGAGCAGGCGGCCGAAGGGGGTGGTGGCCATGAGCAGGATCACCGCCGTGGCGGCGAGCATGGCCTTCACGGTGGCGCCGAAGAGCAGCCACAGGCCGCTGCGGGAAAGGTGGAGGCCGAACACCGCCACGGTTTCTCCGCCGTGCAGGAAGGGCAGGCCCAGGGCAACGAAGGCGGAAAAGGGCAGGACCAGGGCAGCGCGCCGCAGCACAGGGCCGGCCGGGATGCGTGCCAGGGCCGTGGCCCAAAGGAGGAGGCCTGCGTAGACGACAAAGGCGTGCAGGTGTGGAGGCGGGGTGGATACCTGCACGAGCAGGAACACCAGCACGAGGAGGATTTTGACCCGTGCGTCCAGACGGTGGACGAAGGAATCCTGCTGGCAGAAGCGGTCGATGAAGTGGTGGCTCATGGTCGGGTCATTCGTCCGACCCGTCCTTGGACCTGGTTCACGGACCAGGAAGCGGATCGCCAGGTACCCGCAGGCAAAGACGAGCATGGTGCCGATCAGGCCGGCCAGCCCGGTGGCGGCCTGTTCCGATGCGACCGTTTTGACACGGTAGTCGGGAAACAACGAGCGGGTCCAGACCGGTGTTTCGCTGGCCGCTGCCAGGAACCCCTGCTTTTCAGCCACGCTTTCCAGCCCGTCCGGGGCGGAGGAGGCAAAGGGGCTGGCAAACAGCGCCAGCACCGCGGCCAGGACCAGGCCGGCTGCAGCCAGGCCCCAGACCTTTCTGTTCGCGCCCTGCGGCCGGGGCGTGCTGTCGAGTTGCGCCCAGGCCGGGACGATATCCGGCCGGGCCGTGACCACGGCGGTGAGGACCGCAACAGTGATCAGCGCTTCGCCGATGCCGATGACCGCATGGGTGCCGACCATGGCGGGCAGGGCAAGACCGAGGGGACTTGTGCCGGAAAGTGCCAACAGGACGGCGCAGCAGCCTGCGGCCAGGACGATGCTCGCCCAACTGGTGATGGCCGCGGCCAGGAGGTACCCCTTGCGCCCGACTGGCAGGACGGCGCGCAGGCCGCGCAGCAGCGGATAGGTGAGGATGCCGGCGACCACGCCCATGTTGAGGATGTTACTGCCCAGGGCAGTGATGCCGCCGTCGCCGAAGAGCAGCGCCTGCAGCAGCAGGACCACCGAAAGGACGATGCAGGCGCTCCACGGTCCGAGCAGCGCCGCCGCGGTCACCGCCCCCAGGAAGTGGCCACTGGTGCCGCCGCCGATGGGGAAGTTGAGCATCTGCGCCGCAAAGACAAAGGCGGCAACGGTCGCCAGCAGGGGGACGGCAAAGGCTTGGTCCCGCAATTCCCGCTTGGCCCGGGTCACGCTGACCGCCAAGGCGACGGTGGAAACGACCGCTGTGGTGCTGTTGATCGCAACGGAAACAAACCCGTCAGGGATATGCACGCCATTTCTCCTGGTGAGGGTGCGCTGTTAACGGTGGTCAGTAGAACAGCCTCCCACCTCTATCCTTGCCGCCCCGCTGGCGGCGATACCCGCACACTATTGAATACTTCGTAACACTACAAGCGCCAAATAAGGGAAGGTAGGGTTCTCGATGGCCTTTTTGAGTATTGGGAAAAAAGACGAGGAACTGCCAGCTTCGTTCGGCGTGGGGGCTGCGACTGATGAGCGACTCGTCCCAAGGGGAGTTGTAGTGGCGCGTGTCCGAGGGAGACTCGAGATGCTACTTGTTATCGTCGTGAAAAACGAAGTTCCCAGAAAATCACCCGCCACCCTTCAGCCTTGGATGGCACCATGGCGATTCGGGGGCATGACCGGCGCAAGGTGAAGCCATCCATCCGGGCTGCTGGTCGCCCTACCGCTTTCTTCTTTACCGGCGGACTGCCGTGTCAGAGCGGTTAAAATCACCTTGAAGGGCAGGAATTGGGGAAGGGAGATCACCCCGGGAGGAGGGGATTTTTTGCTACCCTGTTTTTTTTGCTACCCTGCGCCGGGTAGCAAAAACGCGGCAGGGTAGCAATAGGGTAGCAAAAACAAAAAAGCCACTTAGCAAAAAGCTTGCTAAGTGGCTGTTTTTACTGGTGAACGAGGCGGGATTCGAACCCGCGACCTTTGGCTTCGGAGGCCAACACTCTATCCAGCTGAGCTACCCGTCCATGGGGAAGTGCGGCCTTTCATACCATAGAACGGAACCGGTTTCCAGTCGAATGTGACATGCGCCTGCGCCGCCGGCCGGGGAACGGCTCAGGGCTCGATCGGTTCGTTGGTCAACCCCAGCCGGTCGAGCAGGTGGAAACAGCAGGGACAGCAGCATGCCGACCACCGTGGCCAGGGCCATGCCCTTGAGCTGCACCGTGCCGAGCTTGACCGCCACGCCGCTGATGCCGACGATGAGGACCACCGCGGTGAGCGACAGGTTGCGGGCTTGGAGTAGTCGACCTTGGCCTCGACCAGCATGCGCACGCCCGAGGCGGCGATGACGCCGAAGAGCAGGATGCAGACGCCGCCCATGACCGGCGTGGGGATGCTGGATGAGCGCCGACAGCTTGCCGAAGAAGGCCAGGCAGATGGAGATGACCGCGGCGCCGCCGATGACCCACACGCGAGTAGACCCGGGTGATGGCCATGACGCCGATGTTCTCGCCGTAGGTGGTGGTCGGGCACGAGCCGCACGAAGCCGGAGAGCATGGTGGAGATGCCGTCGCCGAGCAGGGAGCGGTGCAGGCCGGGGTCCTTGACCAGGTCGCGGCCGACGATGTTGCCGGTGACGACGAGGTGGCCGATGTGCTCGGAGATGACCACCAGGGTGGCGGGCAGGATGATGAGGATGGCGTTCAGCTCGAAGCGGGGCGCGTAGAAGGTGGGCAGGTCGAAGCAGCGGCGCCTGGACGATGGCGTCGAAGTCGACCAGCGCCCAGCGGCACAGCGATCAGGTAGCCGGCGACGATGCCGATGAGCACCGGGATAATGGCGAGGAAGCCGCGAAACAGCACCGAGCCGAAGGTCACCACCCCGAGGGTGGCCATGGACACGGCCACGGCCCGCAGGTCGAATGCGCCGGTCTTGGCATCGGGCAGGATGCCGGCCATGTTGGCGGCCACCGGCGCCAGTTCCAGGCCGATGAGGGCGACGATCGGCCCCATGGCGGCCGGCGGCAGCACGATGTTGATCCAGCCCGGGCCGAAGCGGCGGATGATCAGGGAGACCAGGATGAAGACCAGGCCCGAGACGATGAACCCGCCCAGCGCCAGCGGGTAGGTGGCGCCCCAGCCGGCCTGGTCCGCGCCGAGCACCACGAACACCGGGGAGAGGAAGGCGAAGCTCGAGCCGAGGAAGGCCGGGGCCTTGCCCTTGCAGAGGAAGAGGTAGATCAGGGTGCCGATGCCGTTCATCAGCAGCACCATGGCCGGGTCGATGCTGGAACAGGATCGGCACCAGCACCGAGGCCCCGAACATGGCGAACAGGTGCTGGAAGCTGAGGGGGATGGCGGAGAGCAGCGGCACCCGCTCCTCCACCTGGATGGTCGGTCGTTGCATGGGGCGCTCCGTGGTGCTGGGCGGAACGGTCCGGCTCATTCGCTGCGCCGGGCCAGGTCGTTCATGTAGTCCTCCCACTCCACCGGCAGGGAGGATTTCTTGCGGGTGTTGCAGTCCTTGCAGCAGGGCACGAGGTTGTCCTTGGTGGACCGGCCGCCGCGAGCCAGCGGGATGACATGGTCCATGGTCAGGTTGTTGAACCCCACCTGAAGACCGCAGTACCAGCAGATGCCGCTGGCGGTCTTCTGCTGCCACCAGCGGGTGCGCCGCAGTTCCCGCGCCTTGTTTTTCTCGCGGCGGATGACGGCCTCGTCGATGGAGTCCAGACTGAAGTAGTCGCGGCTCATGCGCAGTCCTCGCCAAGCAGCAGTTGCCGCACCCGGCCCACCAGGTAGAGCGATCCGGCCACGCAGATCAGGTCGTCCGGGGTGGTTTCGGCCGCGGCCCGGGCCAGGGCCTCAGCTACTGTGGCGGCGCATTCGGCACGGCGCTGTTGTTCCGGCGACAATTGGGCGAGCAGGGCCTCGGGCGCGGCGGAGCGAATGGGTTCGGCCCGGGTGAAAATGACCCGGTCGCTGAGCGGCAGGAGCGACAGCAGCCCGGGGAGCAGGTCCTTGTCCGCCATGTTGCCCCAGACGAGCACCAGGCGACGGCGCTGATACCCCCGGGTGAGCGAGTGGACCAGGGCGTCGACCCCGGCCTGGTTGTGGGCGCCGTCGAGCAGGAAGCGGCGGGCCGCACCATGCACCTCGGCGACGAACGATTCCATCCGGCCGGGCCAGCGTACCCGGGCCAGGGCCGCGGGCACGGCCGCGGCCGCCCGGGGGTAGCGGTCCTGGAGCAGTTCCAGCGCGGCCAGGGCCAGGGCCGTGTTCACCGCCTGGTGCGCGCCGGCCAGCCGGAGGGTGAGCCCGGTGCGCATCGGCCCGCTGATGGGACGGTAGGCGAAAAGGCCGTCTTCCTCGAGTGTGCCGACAAAGTCGCGACCGTGCAGGAAGAGGGGGCTCGCGCACTCACGGCAGCGGGCGGCGATCACCGCGACTGCCTCGGGATCGTTTGCCGAGCAGACCACCGGCACGCCCTCCTTGATGATGCCCGCCTTTTCCCGGGCAATGGCCGCGATCCCGGTGCCCAGGTGCTGCTCGTGGTCGCGACTGATGTCCGTGAGGAGGCAGACCAGCGGCGTGACCACGTTGGTGGCGTCCAGCCGGCCGCCCATGCCGGTCTCGAGGATGGCCGCATCCACCTGTTCCTCGGCGAACCAGAGAAGCGCCAGCAGGGTGGCGGTCTCGAAGTACGTGGGCTGGCGATCGCCGAGCACGGCCTGCAGCCGCTCGACCATCGAGGCGAAGCGCGCCTCGCTGATGCACTGGCCATCGATGCGGAAGCGCTCACGCACGCAGCTCAGGTGCGGCGAGGAATAGAAGCCGGTGCGATAGCCGGCCGTGGTGAGGATGGTGGCAAGGGTCGCGCCCACCGAGCCCTTGCCGTTGGTGCCGGCGATGTGCAGGACCGGCAGGCCGCGCTCCGGGCTGCCCAGGTCGGCGAGCAGGGAGCGGGTGGTGTCCAGGCCGAGCTTGATGGTGAACTGCTGCAGCCCGTCCAGCCAGGCCGCGGCTTGGGCAAAGGAGAGCGATCCGCTCACCCGACGATCTCCAGCCGGGCGTAGTCGAGGTGAAGGATTTTGCTGCCGTGACGGTCGAAGAGAACTTCCACCCGCCGCGGCCCGGGCAGGCTGGCCACCCGGCCCAGGCCGAAGAAGGCGTGGCTGACGCGCATGCCCTCGGCGTACTCGCCCGGGGCCGTCGGTACGGATGTGCGTGGCTTCGGTGGCGGCAGGTCCATCGGGTAGTCGCTGGTGAGCGGCTGGGTCACCGCGCCGGCGCGCTCCACCCGGTTGTACAGGCCGGCGCTGATCTCGCGCAGAAAGGGCGACATGGCGCAGCGCAGATGCTGCCGGTCCGGGGTGAACAGCTCCTTGGGGTAGGTGAGGTACAACTCCCGCTTGGCGCGGGTGGCGGCCACGTAGAGCAGGCGGCGCTCCTCCTCGTACTGCTCGCCGGGCTGGGTGTTCTGGTGGGGAAAGCGGCCTTCGGCCAGGCCGATGACAAACACCGTGTCCCATTCGAGCCCTTTGGCCGAGTGGATGGTGGAGAGGATCAGCCGCTGCTCGTCATCCCCGTCGACAACGGCCGCTCCACTCACGTCGGGCGGGTCCAGGGCGGTGTCGTCGACAAAGGCCTGCAGGTCGCCGTAGCCGCTGATGAGCACCCGCACCTGGTCGAGTTCCTTGCGTCGCCGGGGATAGTCGTCGTGGTACATCTTCTCGAACACCGGTTCGTAGTAGGTCATCACCAGGTCGAACTGGTCCGCGGGCGCCTGGTCGGGCAGGCCGAGCCGGCGCAGGGTGTCGGTGAGCCGGTCGAACTGGGCCTTCCAGGTCGGTGCCGGCCGGTACTTGGCCAGCGCGGCCAGCGGGTCGTCGGCGTCGCGGAGCGTAGCGAGGATCTTCTGCACGGTCTTGGGCCCGACCTTTTCCAGCTGCAGCAGGATGCGGTTCCAGCTGAGGTTGTCCCAGGGGTTGATGAGCACCCGGAAGAAGGCGAGCATGTCCTTGATGTGGGCTGATTCGGTCAGCTTCAGGCCGCCGCGTTTGTCGAAATCGAGGCCGCGGGTGGCCAGTTCGATCTCCAGCTTGTACGAGTGGAAGCCGGAGCGGAAGAGCACGGCGATCTCCTGCAGGGGCACGCCGGCGCGGCGGCGCTCCTCGATACCGTCGACCACGAAGCGGGCCTCGGCCGCCTCGCTTGTTGCCGCCACCAGCTGCGGCCGGTTGCCGCCCTCGGTGCTGGTGAACAGGGTCTTGGCGTACTTCTGTTCGGCGTTGGCGATGATGGCGTTGGTCAGCTGCAGGATCGGCTGGGTGGAGCGGTAGTTCTCCTCCAGCTTGACGATGCGCGTGCCCGGGAACTGGTCGGCAAAGCGCATGATATTGTGGAAGTCGGCCCCGCGGAAGCTGTAGATCGACTGGGCGTCGTCACCCACGGCCATGACGTTGCCGTGGTGCGAGGCGAGCAGGCGGACGATCTCGGCCTGCAGCTGGTTGGTGTCCTGGTACTCGTCCACGAGGATGTGGCGGAAGCGGGACGACAACTCCTCTCGCGCCCGGGCCGACTCGGCCAGCAGTTGCCGCCAGAACACGAGCAGGTCGTCGTAGTCGAGCAGGGCGTGGTCCCGCTTGAACTGCCGGTAGTGTTCGCTGATCGTGTGGAAATCCTGGACGAACTCGGCCAGGTGGATGGATTCCCGAAAGACCAGGTCGTCGATGGTGGTGGCCTTGTTGATCGCCCCGGAGATGAGGTTGAGCACCACCCGCTTGGAGGGGAACCGCTTGCCCGCGCCGCTCATGCCGAGGGACGACTTGAGCAGGTTGATGATGCCCTCGGCGTCGCCCCGGTCGATGATGGTGAAGCTGCTGCCCAGGCCGAGATGGTGCCCGTACTGGCGCAGGAGGATGTTGGCGGTGGCGTGGAAGGTGCCGCCCATCACCCGGCGGCAGCTCTGGCCGGTCAGTTGGCTGGCGCGCCAGAGCATCTCCTGGGCGGCACGGCGGGTGAAGGTGAGCAGCAGGATCGATTCCGGCAGGACACCCTGTTCGAGCAGGTGGGCCATGCGGTAGACCAGGGTGCGGGTCTTGCCGCTGCCGGCGCCGGCAATGACCAGCAGCGGACCCTCACCGTGGGTGACGGCGGCGTACTGGGCGGGGTTGAGCACCTCGGTGCTGATCGCGGCGGGGGTCGGGGGAGCGGGCTGTTCGTCGCCCGGGAAGAGTCGGGGTTGCATAGGCGGTCTTCTACCACAGCGGTGGCCCTGGCGCAATGCTGTTGACAGGGCCTGCAGGGTGCGGGTAAAGTCGCCTGCTGTTTCACTATTCCCGTGATTTCCGTGGCCTTGCGGGAGGCCCGGCCGGACCCCGCAGCCGAGCGGGACGGGCCGGAACCTGCCTCCTGTGCGGCCAGAAGACAAACTTTTGACGCAACCGCCGATCGACCATGACCGACTGGAAACAGATCTTCAGCCGCACGACCCTGCGGGAGTTGTTCCCGCAAGAGCGGACCGACGCCTTCTTCGACGCCCTGTTCGGTGACGCCAGCGAAGGCGCCTACGACATCGAACTTTCTTTTGACCGCTATGACCGCGCCGCCAGAAACCTGCGCTTTCTGCTCAACCTGCGCGAGCGGCCGGGACGCTGCCTGGCCTGCAACCTGACCTACGGCCTGCCCGAGGTGTTTGCACGGCACCCGGTGATCGACCTCAAGGGGCTGGTGCGGGATATCGAGGGACGGCTCGGTGGGGAGATGGTCTGCGGTGATTGGCGACTGGGACGGACCGTGCAGCAGGACAACGCGCTGCACAGCATCCCGCTCGAGATCGAGGTGCGCCAGGCGTAGACGGACGGTGCGGGTGGGGGCGGGACCGGTGACGCCGGCCGGCGGTCAGTTGATCGCCACCCGCGCCCGCCCGCCCGCCTTGGCCTGGTAGAGGGTGTCGTCCGCCTTTTCCAGCCAGGCGGACACGCTCAAGTCCGGCTGCCACTCGGCCAGGCCGATGCTCACGCCGAGCTGGCCGGCGCCGGTGACCACGTTCAGGCTGGCCACGGCCCGGCAGAGCCGCTCGGCCAGGTGGCAGGCGGCCGGCATATCGGTGTCCGGGAGGATGAGCAGGAACTCGTCGCCGCCCATGCGCACCAGCAGGTCGGACAGACGGATCTGGGCCTGCAGGGTGGTGGCCACCTGCTGCAGCACCTTGTCGCCGGTGAAATGGCCCATGCTGTCGTTGACCGCCTTGAAATGGTCGAGGTCGAGCGCCGCCAGGGTGAGCGGCCGGCCGTGGCGCCGCGCCTGCTCGATCAGGGCATGTATACGCTCCTCGAAGACAAAGCGGTTGGGCAGGCCGGTGAGGCTGTCGCGTCGCGCCTGGGAGAAGATATCCTCGTACTCCAGGGCCCGCTTGAGCGGCTCGGCAAGGATGAGCAGACTCTCGTCGATGAACTCCAGGTCCTGCTCCGACAGGGGCTTGCCCCGGCGCAGCAGGGTGAGCAGGCCGTAGCAGTCCGGCGAGTCGAACACCCAACGGTGCACGTGGAAGCCGTCCGCCCGGGTTGGCGGCGGGGCGTCCTCCACGGGGTGAGCACCTCCCGGGCCAGTTGGATGGCCTGCCGCCGCTTGGGACCGTGGTACGAGCAGAACATGTGCATGCGCCGGCGGGCCGGGTTGTTGTAGCCGATCAGTTCGTGATCGACCCATTCCATCAGCCAGATGGCGTAGGCCTCGATCATCGCCGGCAGGTCGAGGACCCCGGCCAGCCGCTGATGGAGCAGGTTGATCCGTCGCAGCCGTTCGGACTGCTCCCGGTAGCGGCTCAGTTCGAGCAGCAGGTTTTCCATGGTCGGGGCCAGGGTGGTGTCGGCCTGGAGGTCCATCGTCTGCGTCTTCATGGCAAGTACCTGGAAGCTGTGGTGTCGATCCGCGGGCAGGGCGCCGGTCGGGTTGGACCGGGGCCAGGGGTTGCCCACCGGAAGCGAAAAATGTGCCAGCCGCAGGTTTTTCTTTTTTTTGATGGAATACCAAATTGTTGAGCGTTGGTCCGGATGTTCCGGGCAGGCGTCGGCAGGGTGGGGCGGGCCAGGTGTCGGAATGCCGACAGGGGCGGGCACCCCGGTGATTCTTTTTGTGGAGACAGGTGCATGGGGCAAGATGCGGCCCGGCTCGGCCAGCTGTTCATGCTCGGCTTCCGCGGCACAGCGCTGAGCGCGGACCACTGGCTGGTCGGTGCGGTGCGGGACCAGGGACTGGGCGGGGTGATTCTCTTTGACCGCAACGTGGACGGCACGGTGCAGAACGTGGTTTCGCCGGACCAGCTGCGGCTGCTGGTCGACGACCTGCAGCAGCTGGCGCCCTTGCCGCTCCTGGTCGGCATCGATCAGGAGGGCGGCCGGGTTTGCCGGCTCAAGGAGCGCGACGGCTTTGCCCCCTGCGCCAGCGCCGCGAGCCTGGGCTGCGAGTCCCCGGCCGTGGTCGCCGAGCACGCCGAAGCCCTGGCCGCCATGCTGGCCGACTGCGGCGTGAACCTCAACTTCGCGCCCGTGGTCGACCTGGACTTGAACCCGGCCAACCCGATCATCGGCCGCTACCAGCGCAGCTTCAGCACCGACCCGGCGACCGTGGTCGCCTGTGCCCGCGCCTTTGTCGAGGCCCATCACCGCTTCGGCGTGGGCTGCTGCCTCAAGCATTTTCCCGGCCACGGCAGCGCCGGTGGCGACTCCCACCTGGGCTTTGTCGATGTCACCGGGTGCTGGCAGGCGGTGGAACTCGAACCCTACCGGATGCTGCTGGCCGCCGGCTACACGGACGGGGTCATGACCGCCCACCTGGTGCACCGCGGCCTCGACCCCTCCGGCCGACCGGCGACCCTGTCCCCGGCCATCATCACCGGCCTGCTGCGCGACCAGCCTCGGCCACCAGGGCGTGGTCTTCAGCGACGACCTGCAGATGCGGGCCATCAGTGACGGCTGGACCTACGCCGAGGCGGTGCAGCAGGCCCTGCTCGCCGGGGTGGACGTGCTCGTGATCGGCAACAACCTGGCGCCCTGCGCAGATGCCCTCACAGCCGGCATCCGGGCCGTGACCGACCTGCTTGACAGCGGCCGCATCGATGCGAAACGTATTGACGATTCACTGGCGCGCATTGCGCTGTTCAAGGAACGCATTGCAGGAGAACGATTATGGCAGGCTATCGACCCACCCACAGCCGGGTGATCGGCTACATCGTCTGGCTGTTCGGTTTTACCGGCGCCCACCGGTTTTATTTCGGCCGGCCCATTTCCGGGACCATCTATTTCTTCACCCTGGGCCTGTTGTTCATCGGCTGGATCGTGGACCTGTTCCTCATCCCGCGCATGGAGCGCGAGGCCGACATCCGCTACTCGGCCGGGCCCATCGACTACAACGTGGCCTGGCTGCTGCTCGCCTTTCTCGGCTTCTTCGGCATCCACCGGCTGTACCTGGGCAAGCTGTGGACCGGTCTGCTCTACCTGTGCACCTTCGGGCTGTTCGGGGTGGGCTACATCTACGACATGTGGACCCTGAACGACCAGATCACCCTGATCAACGGCCAGCCGCAGGCCACTCCCGGGCCGCCGGCCGTGTGACCCCCTTCAGGCTGCGGGCCGGGCGAACACCCAGGACCACTCGCTGGACAATTCCGGCCGGAACCGGTAGCCGGAGCCGGTGAACTCGCGCAGGTCCGCGGCCCGGGTGATCCGCTCGCGAAGGATGAACCGCGCCATCAGGCCGCGCGCCCGCTTGGCGTGGATGGCCACGCTGCGCAGGCGACCGTTGCTCTCTTCCTTGAAGTGGATGTCCAGCCAGGGCGCGTGCAGCCGCTTTTTCTGCACCACCCGGGCGTACTCGTCCGAGGCCAGGTTGAGGACCACCGGCGTCTCTTCCCCGGCCAGATCGCGGTTGAGGCTTGCTGTGACCAGTTCGCCCCAGAAACCGTAAAGATTCTTCGCCGTGCCGACCCGGAGCCGGGTGGCCATCTCCAGCCGGTGCGGCCGGATCAGGTCGAACGGCCGGAGCAGGCCGTACAGGCCGGAGAGGATACGCAGATGCACCTGGGCGAACTGCAGTTCCGCCGCGGTCAGGCTGGCCGCGTCCAGGCTGCGGAAGGCCTCGCCGCTGAAGGTGCGGAGGGCCGGTCGGGCCCCGGTCTCGTCCGGTTCGGTGGCCAGGGCGTGGATTTTCGCCTGGGTCTGGTCTGCCAGCGTCGGGCTCAACTGCATCAGTTCGGCCAGGTCGCCGGTGTCGAGCCGGGCCAGGGCCTCGATGAGCACCCGGCTCTGTTCCAGGAATTCCGGCCGGGTGGCAGCCGGATGCGGGTCAACGGGGTCGAAGGTCTGTCCTTTGGACGGGGCGAGCAGGAGCATGGCAGGAAGTGCGGTGAAGGGGAAGCAGGGTCGGGATCAGGGGCAGCAGAGCACCTGGTTGCCGCCCGCGGATTTGGCCTGGGCCAGACAGCGGCTGGCGATGAGCACCAGCGCTTCCAGGCTGGTGTTGCGCTCCGGAGTTTCCGGGGCAAAGCCGGCGATGCCGTAGCTGGCCACGGCGGGGATGGGTTGGTCGTCAGCACTGCGCAGGTCGAGTGTGGCGAATTTTTGCTGGATGCGGGTGGCCAGGCGACCGGCGCCGCGGATGGTGGTTTCCGGCAGCATCAGGAGGAACTCGTCCTCGCCCCAGCGGCTGACCACGTCGATGTCGCGGCGGACGATGCGCTCAGCCGTGCGGCTGAACCCGGCCAGCACCTGGTCGCCGGCCTCCATGCCGAACAGCTCGTTGATATCCTTGAGCCCGTCCAGGTCACAGAGGATGACGGACAGGTAGTGGCTGTAGCGGACACAGCGCCGCAGTTCCCGGTTGAGGTGGTCGTGCAGCCAGGCCCGGGTGCGGCAGCCGGTGAGGGCGTCGCGGGTGGTCAGGGCCTCGACCCGCGCGCGCAACTCGCGCTCCCCGCGGATCAACTGGTGCTGGCAGACCGCGTCGCGGATGACTGCCTTGATGTGTTCCACCGGGCTCGATTGGGGCACCACCCGGAAGACGGACCCGCTGTTGGCCGCATGCACGGCCGCGGTGAGGGTTGCGTCCGGGGTGAGCAGCAGGGGCACGGCATCGGAGATCCGGGCCGCTTCCGCCAGGAAGGCCATGCCCTCCATGTCCGGCAGGCGGGTGGCGACCAGCATTGCGCTCCAGTCGTTCGTCTCGGCCAGGGCCTTGAGACCGTCGCGGCCGGTGGTGGTCACGGTGATCCGCCACTCGGCCAGTACCCGGCCAGCCAGGGCGGCGATGTTCAGGCTGTCGTGGACCACCAGGATTTTTTCGTGCATGGCTCTCCCCCGTGTCGCTCCCGCAGGCTGCGGGAATCGGCGCGATAGTACCATATCTGCCGGAGAAGAAGAATGATTTCTCCTGGCCCACGAAAACCCGCCGGACGCTTCAGGCCGGCTTGCTCAAGAGGGTGTGATGAACAACAAAGGCTGCGGGTGCCGCCCGCAAATCGACTATCCCTGCCGCTGGCAGTACCGGATCATCGGCGAGGACCGGACCGCCATGCTGGCAGCCATTGCCGCCCAGGTGGATGTGGCCGCCTGCGTCATCGATGACGCCAACACCAGTTCCAGCGGCCGCTATCTCAGTTTGAACCTGGAGATGACGGTCAACGACGAACCCGAGCGGCTGCACCTGTACCAGGCGCTGAACGGCCACCCGGCCATCAGGATGGTGCTGTGAGCGGGGGAGCGGGCGGCGAGGGCCGCTACGTGGACAACCGGCTGCTGCCGGTGATGCGGGACGCGGTGACCACCGTACAGATGATCCTGTTCCAGGTGCTGCGCGAGAGCCTGCGCGAGCGGCAGGCGGAGCTGGACGAGACCCTGCACACCCGCCTGGCCGGCGCGGTGATCAACAACCTGTTCGGCACCGGGCCGGTGGACGAGGCGGTGTCCGCCTTTGCGGCCGCGAACCGGGAGCTGGTGGAAGCGGAACTGCGCGGCCTGGCGGAGCACTGTGCCGGGTTGCGGCCCATCCTCACCGATGCCCTGCGCATGCAGACCATCTGCGACAACCAGGAGGGCATTCACTCCATGCCGAGCCTGCTCATGGCCCGGGCCCTTGGCCTGCTCGAGGAGGCGCGCGAACTGCCCCTGCCGTCCACCTTCATGCTTCAGGTGCGCACCCTGGCCGTGGCGCACGGCCTCATCGAGCCGATGGCCCCGGAGGATCCGGCGGCCGCAGATCCACCAGCGTAGCCCCCCAACTGCCGGCGCTCTCGTCGGCCAGCCGGTAGCCGGCGACCGTGTCCAGCCGGTCGAGCAGGCTGTGCACGGTCCGCCGCAGGGCGCCGGTGCCCTTGCCGTGGACGATGCGCACGTGCAGGATGCCGCGCGCCCGGCATTCTTCCAGGTAGTCGGGCACCAGGTGTTTGACCTCGCCCGGCCGGAAGGCGTGCAGGTCGAGGGTGCCGTCGATGGGGAGTTCGATGGGTTCGAGATCGTTAATCTCAGGTATGTCGTCTTTATAATCGTTTAGGTGCATATCGCTATCTTTTCAGAAAAGGATGGGACTTACATTGCAGATTTGTTCAGGAATAAAAATCGCACTGTGAAAAAAGAAATTTCTGAACGTCTCCCTGGGTGACTTTTTTCTCTTTCAGCAACTGCCGCAATGCGATTCGGTCAATTAACTCAACATGGTTCAGCCGGGCCTGCTGGACAGCCGTCTCGTTGAAACCCTGGTTCGTGCAGACGACCTTTTTGAAAAACACTCCCGGGTGCCGGACTGAATAGGCTGCCGCGCCCGCAACCACCTCCTTTATGCCGTCCCATCCCAGTTGCTGGTTCTCGATCGAAGAACTTTTGCACTGGATAAGAACACCTTCTTTTCCCTGTAGGGCAACGACGTCAACGCCACCGTCTCCGGACTGCGGGGTCCGATACACGGTGGCATACCCGCATGCATTCCATAGAACTGCGCAAAAAATCTCAAAGCCGTCCGGAGTCATGGCTGCCAAGTCCTTTTCACCGATACTTACGTCGACAAAGGCTTTGGTACCGTCCACATCCTCCAAGTCACCAAAGTCAGCTGGGGAAATGTCTTCGGAACCGTTGAGCATGTCCTTTGACAACTCTCTTTTCCAGTTCAGAAGGGCATCAAGTTTGGCGTCGAATGTAGTGAAATCCTTGGCGGTGACAACAGGATAATAAACAAACACGTCCTTGCTCTGCCCGATCCGATAGGCTCTGTCGGTCGCCTGGTCCTCTTTGGCTGGATTCCAGGGACGGGTAAAATGAATGACATGGTTGGCCGCTTGGATATTGACGCCGAATCCGACAGCCAATGGGGAGAGAATGATGACTCCAAACCCCGGCCGTGCTTGAAAATCCTTGAGTTGTTTCTGCCGACTCGTTGTACTGCGGGCTTTGGTCGAGGTATCGCCATTGATAATATTCGGGACGATACCGAATCGTTCGGCTATGGCCCGCTGCAGCGTCCTTTGGAGATCCCGGAATTCACAAAACAGAATGACTTTTTCCTCTTGGAATTTGATCGTCACCAGCACCTGCATCAGCCACGCCATTTTCGGAGAACGCGCCTCAACCTCTGCCAGGGATTCCCCTTCATGACTCATTTGGCCCATTGGTCTCGGGTCAGCTGCTCCCGCTTTGGACGGGTCGAGCTGTTAATTTCGTCACATCCGGCTCAGGCTGGCCTTTTTTCCACTCGCCCCGGGGAAAATCCGGCATAAGCCACGGCTTGAACTGCTAAAAGCTGGAAAAACGGTATTTTAAGGGCGGAGTTCTCCGTCCGGCCTGCCGCTGCGGTTGTTCGCCAGGCTCCTGATCTCTGCCAATTTGTCTGCTGCCCGTTAGCCGCTAATCATAGGTAGGGCACTGCAGTCCTTCAAACCCATGGGCGATCATGCGCAGAATCCGCTCCATGGATGGGGCGATGAATGTGTGGAAATAATTGCGTATTCGCTCCCACAGCGACCGCTTGCTGCTCACCTTCGCGCGCGCGGCCTGAAAGAGCGGGCAGCACAACTGCTGCACCTGATCCACCAAAAAGGCCAGCAGCATCAGGTGCATGAACACCGCGCTCAGGTGTTTCTTGCCCAGGCCGTAGTTGTGGCCGAGGTTGTAGCCCTGGTTTTTGAGGGTGTTGAAGGTCTCGTTCTCGATCCGCCAGCGGGCACGACCACACCGCATGATTTCCATGGCGTTGTCCGGGGTGATCGTCAGGTCGGTGACCCAACTGAAGCGGTTGCGGACAATCACCTCCTCGCCACTGGTCTCCACCTCCCAATGTTCGAGGAAGTTGACGCGCAGCTCGTCCTGGCTGACCTTGTTGAGGGGCACGGCGTTGAGGAAGCGAAAACAGTGCGTCCTGCCTGCCTTTTTCTCGTCGGGCAGGATCAGTTCGGTCACTTCGCCCCGCTCGGCCGCGGCATCGACCAAGCTGAACATGTAGGCATGATCCCCGGGCTTGGCCGAAAGGATGTAACGGAGATCATGGTCCATCAGATCCTTGATATGCGGGGCGTTGGCGCTCAGCCCATCCTCGGTGACGATGACTTTTAAATGCGGATGTTCCCGTCGGAAATCGGCAAGAAACCGCCGGGTGGCGTTCCGTTCGCAATCATTTTTGGTGGAACCGTCCTGCTGCCGGATGAGTTCCGGGCAGATCGACACCACCTCCGAGCAGTCCGGGGAAACAAAGGCCCCGGCGACCATCTGCAGGTGGTACTCGATGGTGCCGTCGCGCCGCTCCCTGGTCAGGCAGTAGTCGGCGCCGATATGCTCCGAACTGTGGATCCCGGTTCCGTCGATGGCCAACAACAGGTGACCGTCCAGGCAGGTCATCTTCGGCAGCACCTTGCCCCGCTGCAGTTGATGAAAGACACTGCGGAAAGCCGACCGGAGTTGGGTCGGCGCGACTTCATCGAGAATTGTGCGCATCTGGGTGTCGCTGGGGATCACCCCCACGCCGTAGACACCGTGCAGACTTTCCGGCCGCTCAGACCGCCGCTCGTCAAAGGCGAGCAGGGAGGGATCCTTGAGCGAAAACATGGCAAAGGCGCTCATCAGCGCATCGGCCAACGGAATCGAAGCGTTGGCAGCGCGATGATCGAGTACCTTGCCAAAATCCTCGCGGATGGTGGCGAACAGGGCATCGGCGTTGAGATGAGCGCGCATTTTGATGGTGCGCATTGTTTGGCCTGATTGACGATGACGGTTGAGGTGTTTCTTGAGGGTCGACATGGCTTGCTCCTTAGTAATTTATTGATATCACTAAGAAAAAAGCATTCCGCCCTCTGCGCGCTGTCAAGCAAAAAATCCACGTTCCCGCAAAATTTATATGTCTGAAAACAACATGTTACCAAAAAGCTCCCGGCATAAAGACCGGAAAAGTTTGCGAATCCCGATGCCGCCTTCTACGCTATTACCGGGCTACAGGGCATAGCGGGAATTGCTGGTCTCGGGTCAGAGCAAAGACGCCGCAGGTATTGCAACAGTCCCAAGGGGCTTTGGTTCCCCTTTGATGAGCCTTCAGGTCGAGAACGGAAACCCCGGATAGCCTGGGCGTAAAGTTTGCGCTGGTAATCGGAAAGGGGAAGGTGGCGACAGTCCTGAACTTCCACTTTGGCCGGTAAATCGTTGAGAACATCCACTTTGAGCCGGCGGAGAATTTGCGGCTCAATTTTTATTCGCAATTCCTGCACCATAGCCTTTTCTTCTTCGTCTCCTTCCCTGGTCTCAATGGGTTTCCGGTATTGTGTGCTGAACGAATTTAAAGCCCCGAGCAGACCGGGCTGGACGAAATCGAAAAGGCACCACAAGTCAGTCAACGTGTTTTCGACAGGCGTGCCTGTACAGGCGATTTTGAGTCTGGCGTTCTGTTTCTTGGCCGCCCGGGTGACCATGGCGTTGGGGTTTTTAATTTTCTGCGCCTCGTCACAGACTATGACCGACCATCGCTGCCCAGCCAGGGAAAATTCCACGTCGCGAAGGGTCTCGTATGTGGTCAGGACCAGTTTGGCTCCACCCAGCCAGTCGTCCCGCAGCAGACGGCCGACATCGAATTCGAGATGGGCTTTGATAGCTTCCCTGGGTAAGCGTTTCCGGGAAAGGTCGGCACCGTAAAGGGTGAGGATGGGGATGGCGTCAATGCCAAAAAAACGGTCCACCTCTTCCCGCCAGTTATCCAGCAACGATACCGGTGCGACCACCAGAAAAGGGTCGCAGGCAGGGTCTGATTCGTAACGGTTGATGATGAAACAGAGCAACTGAAGCGTTTTGCCAAGCCCCATGTCGTCGGCAAGAATAGCGCCGCGACAGGCCGTTGGGGACTGCGACCACAAATATTGCAGCCACCCCAGGCCCTGCAGTTGATGCTCTTTCAATTGAAAGTTCTCTTTCAGAGACTTGGGTAGGGCAGGGGGGAAGATCGTCCTCGACGATTGCAGCGGACCTCGATGTTCGTTGTGATCGAGTTGCAAAACATTCGGTTTGACCACCAGCCTTTTTGTTTCTTTTGCAGGCTCCTTGTCTTTTTCCCGTTCCGGCTTAAAGGATCCGGCCACGACGTCCCGGCGTGCTTCGCAGAAGGATTTGACCAGATTCTCAGCTTCATCAATTCCCACCGGTTTTGGAAAGCCGGGCACAGAAATCGTTGCAGCCCCACTCGTCTTGGCCTGTTGAATTTCCGATGCCATTTGGTCGACGATCTCTTTGTGGATCGGCAACGCAAGGGGCTCGGTGGCTCCTTCAGGCCTATAAAGCACGAACTCCTGAACGTTTTCCGGGTACCAACCGTCATCCTTGTCCTTGCGACCGATAAAAGGACAGTAATAAGGTTTTTCGACATCGATACATTGAATTCGATCAGAATACCGGGAGAGATCGAACAGATCGTCGAGACTTATCTTGGCAGGGGTTCGTAAATCCGTGATTATTTCCTCTAACAGCGCCAGTTGGTCCGGTGTGTCTCCCAGGATTTCAAGGTCATATCCTTTCCAGAAACAGCATTGGGCGTTTCGCTGGATTTTTTCTCTGAGCTTTCGGATGAAGGTTTCTATTTCCTCGATGTCATCAAAAATCAATTCGTCGCTGCGTTGCGCGCCCTGAAGACATTCGTCAACGAGCAGGCTCGCTCCAATCAAGGCACCAACTTCGTTATTCCGCTTTTTCGTAAGAAAACGGGCATAGGAGATGGCCGCATCTTCCCTGGCTTGCTCGAACTGGTCAGGATCAATGACCTGACAGGCATCAGGCCCAAGGGCCGCAAATGGATTGCGGATGAACGCCTCAGCCCGTTCTCCTGAAACCCTGCGTCCCGGCAACCGCTTGATTTCACGCAGGACCGTCTGGACCTCGGGTGGGAGCAGAACGTGCACCAACCCTTCACCATCAGGAATCTGATAACGGTTTTGAACGATGGGCAAACGGTCAAAGGTTTCCAACCAGCCTGCAGGTGCGTCTTCGAAACCAGGGGAGACCTCAACGGTCTTCGATTCACCGAACTGCGCCTTGCGCAAATCCAGTCTCAATCGTTCCGGTGTCAGTACGACAGTTTTCCTGAGGAAATCGGAAAGGTCAGCCTTGGCTCGAAGGGCGGCACGACGAATTCGCGCCCAGGCGCGTTTGTTGTGGTCAGGGGTACGTTCATCAGGTGAACGCTGGTGGAAAGCGGCCAGTGCCTCGACGGTTTCCCAAGCGGCATGAGGAATGAGCGTTGTCTCGCGACCAGTGGTATCCAACTGTGCACCAGTCAAGATAAACGTTCGCTGTAGCCGTATCCCTTCAGGAGTGGTCCAGCCGGAAAGCGTGATGGAGAAATCGGGGTCGGTCAGGCCGCCGCTACTGCCAAGCACGGGCCGCCATTCTTTAACCTGGGGCAGGTTCAACAATACCAAACTCGTCGAATAATCCGGGTGGTCGAGCAAATCGTACACGGATGACCATGGCAGAAAAACAGCCTGCCCTTGCCGTTGGACGTATCCTTCTTCTTCCAGTTGCCGCAAAAGGGCTACTGTTTCATCCAACTTGCCCAAAACCAGCGGCTGATCAAGCCAGTTTTCAGAGGGCCGGGAGGCCGAAAAAAGTAATCCCTCTTGCAGAAAAGAAGTATGCAGTGCTTTTTCTTCCGAAGGCACCGCTTTTTGATCTGTGTTGCTTGATCGGTGGAATGGGAACACCATTGCTCACTCCTTCCACCAGCCCTTTCCGGGCCGGTATTTAAAGCCAAGGCTTGCCAGCATATCGCAATGACGGGAAGTGCTACTGTCCAACAGCACCCAGAGCGCGCCTCCTTGTGCCCGGTTATCCAGCAGCGACAACTTGAGACTGTCTTTTAAATAAGCCAACATATTTGCGTCCTTTCCTGTACCTGAAACCTCGGTTGCATGAGCGCCTCGTCTGGGCCCTGAATTCCGAGAACCGATAAGGGGACGAAGGCAATTGTTGAACTGTCTTTCCCACGTTTCTACTACGTATCCCCCTGATTTTCTGTCTTTGTGTAGGAGGCGATGCAGACAGCTGCCGTGCTTCAGGCTTGCCCTATCACCAGCAACCCAGCTTTTTGTCAAATCAAAGGGCAGCCGATCCATGTTAAAAACAAAGCAGGCATTCCCGGTCGCCCCAAATTCAACGACCATGCTCCCGCCAATGCGCATGAGAAATGCGTTGTTCTGGGGGGTTCCAGGTGATTCCAAAATCAAGAGTCGATCATTCGGTGCAATTTTTCTGAATTCCTTGAAATTTTTTCCCTGATGTTGCCGAGCATGCGGCCCCAAGGCAAACCACATGTCTTCGATGACTGGCTCAAGGCTAAGCCAGTAGTCGAGCCGGCGCTGGTCTGCTGTCCCGTCATCTGAGAGCAATTTCAAAAAAGTTCTTGATTAGAAAACGCTTAATCCAACCATAGACCATTTTTCTGGCCGTCTCGTGTGGTCTGCCGTCCTTCCCTTTGACATGCGCATCCCAGGCAGTTTTTTTCAGCCAGGGATTACCGATTCTTTCAATTGCTGCGTCACGAAGACCAGCATGCTCCGGCCGTTCTCGACATTCGGCATATCGAATCGTCACCAAGGCAACGCAGCGGGTCATCAGTATCCCGGAAAGAATGCTGGCATTGGCGAAAAGGATTCGCAGCATTCGGTCCAGTTCACCTTTGAAATGAGCGTCATCAAAGCCGCACACCGCTTCCATTTGCGACAATACGGCATCCTGCCAGACCCAGGATTCCTTCGGTATACCGAGGCCGGTGTACAACTGGGTGCGTAGCTCATCCGCCTGCCCTACCAGCATTAGCCGTGCATAGCGTTCACACGGTTGGGGCGTGAGTAGGTTCCTGTGTTCATCCAGCATTGCCACCCACCCCGGAAGTGGGGTGATGTTTTGGATCAGTATGAAACGTTCTGTTAGATAGTCTCGCAGCTTCAACCAGTTTTCACTTGTCTGTTCTTGGGCGAAGCGGGGGTAGGTGAAATAGCCGGAAAGCAACCCTTGGAAACATTTGCGAAATCTACGCGGCACTGCCCGCTCCTGTTCCGCCTGTTCGAGCAGGATCGGGAACAACCGCTTGTCATCAAGTAATCGCCAACCATCCGTCAAGGATTGAGAAACACCAAAACACGCATATTTAAGATCGAGAAACGAGGACAGGGTGCCGGACTTCCGGTAGGTGAGCAAGGTCTTGGTCAGCGACCGTTCATTAATGGCGTCAACGGGTTTGTCGAAAACTCTTCGCACCTCAGCTAGCACCCTGGTCATCATTTGCGGATTTCCCCAGGCTGCAGGTTTTTCGGTACAATCGCCGAGTGCTTGGTCGATCCTGCTACGCAAAAAGTCCAAGGGGTCCATAAGTGTTCAATCCAAGGGGCAGGTCGGATCGCTATCCAATGGGAGTTCTTGGGAGATGGGCCGCGTTTCACCGATATCCAGGAATTCGAGTTTCAATTCAATTCGGCGGCTTTCGTCCATCGTTTCCTTCAGAGAATTGAAGGAAGAACCACCGACAAGAAAAAGTTCCCGCACTAGCAAACGATCAGCCTCTCCAAGGGCATCCGAAACCTGTTGGGGAGCT
Source organism: uncultured delta proteobacterium (assembly GCA_963754825.1). Classification (GTDB taxonomy): domain Bacteria; phylum Desulfobacterota; class Desulfobulbia; order Desulfobulbales; family Desulfobulbaceae; genus Desulfobulbus. The sequence goes on from CAVWHP010000005.1 coordinate 28,847, forward strand.
GCCAATAGGACGCACATAACACGCTGCGACCTTTGCAGACTCAAGTTGAGGTTGCTGAGGTAAGTTCCCCTTTGATCGGCAAAACCTTCGACGATTACACGTTTCAACCATTTTTGCCCTAATGGGTCCCTGGCTATATCCAGAATCCTAGGCACCAAAGCGCGTAGGAGCGATGCCTGCTCTTTGGTGAGTTTGTGCTGCGATGTCTCGTATCGAGCCCGATCTCCAAAATCTATGGAATGACCCCGAACCACTACCCCCGGGAAATTTTCGGTTGCTGCCGAGATCTTTTGCAGCAAATCGGATATTTCTTCATCTCTGCGGACTTTGTTCTTTTCCGCTTCTGAAATTTCGTGGGTGATGGCCAGCAGAGCGACGGTCATTGCAACCAGGAAAAGGACCATGAGAGCGGTCATCATATCGGAAAATGATATCCAGAATGGCTTTTCAGCCTCGTCTTTGGTGCCGTTGGGGCAGCAATTTTATACCGAGCATTTTGACAGGTTATTTCCTCGTGGCCAGCAGGTCCAAGGTGTCACCCAGATCCTGAATTGCACCCGAAAGCAGTGGGTTGCGTTGGAGAGTTCCTCGTGAAAGGTCGCATTGCCCGTCCGCAGCGTTTTTTCGATGTTTTCTGCAAAGGACTGATGTGCTTCCGCAAGAACCTCAGAAACACCCTCCAGATACCGATCGGCCTCACCGCTGGCTTCCGACAGCTTTTCCGCCGCATTTCTGAGTGTGCCCACGAGTTCGGCACTGAGCGAGGCCTCGGCTTTGGCGGTTTCGATGATACTCTTCAAATCGTTGACAAGATGCGAGAAAAACTCAGACGTCGATTTATAGCTGTTAAACGCTCCCTGCACACCGCTGCTTGCCAGGGAAAGCGAAGTGGCCGAGGACTGCAGACCTTGTGAAACCTGTTGCATCGACCCCAACGTGCCGGCTACCCGTTTTTCTGCAGCTGAGAGCTCACCGCAGGTCGCGGCCAGCAAGGAATCGGCTCCAGTATTCATTCGTTCGATGGCCGATTTAGTGGCAGAAGTAACCATGGTTGTGCTGCTGTTCATAGCCTCGGCTGCTTCGGTGACCCGTTGGCCCAATGACCTGACTTGGGCGACCAATTCGCTGATCAACTGTTCAGATTGTGCAGCTGCTCGTTCTTGCCGTTCTGAACTCTTTTCTTCAGCCTGCTGGGTTTGCTCTTTCAAATTAGCGACAGCTGCCTGGACCTCCTGCCCCATCAGAGCCAAGGCGTCCCGATTCGCTTGGTTGCTTTGCTGATGCATCTCCTCGACCGTCTGTTTGATGACGGTCATTATGCCGCCAACCTCAGTCATGATGACCTGCAGTTGTTGGTTTGCCTCCGTCTGCGAAGTCTTGGAGATAGTCCGCATCTGCTCGACAAACTGACTCATCTGATGGGACTATGTCTGCCTGCCTGACCTCCATGGAAGCTATCGCTTGCTGGAGACGATCGGCCATGGCATCAGCCGCCCCCTTTCCGGCATCCTGAAGGTTGGCGGCAAGTTGGTCAAATTTGGTTACTGTACCAAGCATCGCATTGTTGGTTTGGCTG
>CAVWHP010000006.1:0-49276 GCA_963754825.1 uncultured delta proteobacterium
TTTAGCAAAAAACATTATTGTTGGGAAGGATTATTTATAAGCGAGTTCAACAGATGTGGTACAGAAAAAGTGGATACAAAGTTACAAGTGTTTAATCCTCCGCCGAGGTGGTGTTCACATGAAAAAGAGTACGCAGAAAATGCATAGGCGAATTCAAGGAAGGGGTCGTTGAACTGGTTACGGAACAAGGATACAAGATTTCTGAAGCGGCCAGGAATCTGGGCATCCATGCCATTCAATTTGGACGGTGGGCCAAAGAGAAATCATTGAGCAACCGCTGCGGAACGGGCTGAGTGTGCAAAGCAGCTTGCAACAACCCATCAACCATCGTGTTCAACTGGAAGCGGGGTTGAAGCGGTAGCAGAATTCAGCCAGGTAACGCGGCGCATGCAGGTTGCTGACGGCATGGTAGGTGCCGTGCAGGGCGTTCTTCACGTTGCCGATCACGGTGTTGGGCCACTGGAACACCATCTTGTCGTCATACCGACCGTTCTTGTGGGTGATGATCGGTTCGCGCCGGCACTGGCTGTCGATGACGGCGGGGAAGCAGCTCAACCCGTCGGAGACCACATGGCTTCCCCGGCTTGATAAACTTGGCACTCCAGGCGGCGATCTCGTCTTTAGTGAAGCCGCTGTGATGGCTTAATTTCAGGTACAGGGGGCGCCCTTCGCGTGTGAGCGACAGGGCTGCGACCAACGGGTTCTTGCCGGTGGCGGTCCGGCCTCTCTTGCCGTCGCGCCTCTTGCCGCCCCAGTAGGCATCGTCGATGAGCAGCAGGCCGCGCAGGACCAGTTGGTCATCCCGGTTTTTCATGACCTGCTGCAGTTTGTGCTTGAGTCGCAGGGCGGCCTTGGCCGACACACCGATGGTCCTCGCCAGATTGAGCGAGGGGATGCCGTCCTTGGACTGGGTGACCAGGTGGACGGCCAGCATCCAGATGGGCAAGGGCCGCTTGGTCGAGGCAAAGATGGTGCCCTGGGTCAGCGAGGCCGGCCTGGAAGCGGCAGTGATTGATACAGCTTGCGACTATGCAGGGCATAGCCGTGCTCGTGACCGCATTTCGGGAACCGGAAGCCTTGGGGGCCAGCGCATTTTCAACAGGGCCTGGTGGCATTGTTTTTCCGTGCCGTATGTTGCGAGGAATCGTGGCAAGCTGAGCCCTTCCTGAAACTGAATTTTGTTTTTCGCCATGGCGAGCTCTGTTGATAAAGATGGGTTGCCGCATCATGCCATAGCTGGTCGGACAGATAGCGTCCTACCGAGAGAAAAATCGCCTTGCTGAGTTTGGGTGGTAATCAGAAAAAAAAACGGGGCTTTACCGATCGCGGCAAGGCCCTGTTTGCGTCCTGAATAAGAGGCTCTTGCGGCCACCAACACAAAAAAAAGCACCTGATCCACCTGGATCAGGTGCTTTTTTGTGCCTTCCGCTTGCCGGCGGTTGGCAGCAGCGCCGTGCCTGGTTCAATCCAGGTAGATGGTCGTCGCCCCGCCGGTGGGGTTGGGGATGAGATAGAAGGACCCATCGGGTCCGCTACGGTTGAGAAAGACTGCGCCGCTGTTGGCGATCCCGTTCCAGTCGTAAAATGGTGCGCCGATGATTACGTCGGCAAGGCCGTCCTTGTTGATGTCGCCGGCCTCGGCCACCGCGCTGCCAAAGGAACTGGTTTCTTGGTTGCGATTCACCCATCCATCCGACCGTTGTTTGCAATCCCGAGGCGGAGCCGTGGTAGACGAAGGCCGCTCCCTCATCTGTCTTGCCGTTGTCTGTAGTCTACGGCACCGACGATGACGTCGGCGTACCCGTCGGCATTCACATCTCCCGCCGTCGAGACCGAAACGCCGAAATAGCTGGACTCCTGGTCGGACACCTGCGCCAGTCCGGCCTTGGGGTTGGTTCAGGCGGAGAGATGATCGTACTCAGACCCGAAGCGAGAGCCGTGGTAGACAAAGGCCGCGCCGCACTCGTTGGTCTGCATCCGTTGTCGTACCACGGTGCGCCGACAATCACGTCGTCGTATCCGTCGCCGTTCACGTCGCCGGCGGTGGCGACCGACCATGCCGAGACTGGCACCAGTTTGATTGGACTCGACCGTCCAGTTGGGCGTTGTGCTCAGCCCAACGATGAACCATGGTAGACAAAGGCCGCTCCCTCATTCTGGACTGGCCATTGGCATCATAGCCGGGCGCACCGATAATCACGTCGGCATAGCCGTCAGCATCCACATCTCCGGCGGTGGCGACCGAGGTGCCGAACACGACATTCGGGCTGGTTTGACTCGACCGTCCAACTGGGCCGGTGCTGCTGCGGACTCCCTTTGCATGTCTGAGCCATGGTAGACAAAGGCCGCCCCCTCAGTGTTGACCTGCTCGTTGGTGTACGCAGGGTGCGCCAACAATCACGTCATCATAGCCGTCGCCGTTCACGTCGCCGGCGGTGGCCACTGACGGTGCCGAGACTGGCGCCACTTTGGTTGGACTCGACCTGCCAGTTGGCCGTCGTGCTTAGGCCCTCCGCCGAACCGTAGTAGACGAAGGCCGCCCCCTCGTTGGCTTGCCCGTTGGCTGTAGCCGGGTGCGCCGATAATGATGTCATCGAAGCCGTCGCCGTTGACATCGCCGGCGGTCGCCACCGACGTCCCGAACGCGGCGTTCACCTGGTTCGATTCGACCATCCAGTCGGGCGTTGTGCTCAGCCCCGCGGCCGAGCCGTGGTAGACAAACACCGCCCCTTCGCCGCCCAGACCGTTGTCGTAGCCGGGCGCGCCGACAATCACGTCGTCGTAGCCGTCGCCGTTGACATCACCCGCACCCGCCACCGAGGTGCCGAAATAGGCACCCTCCTGGTCGCCCGTGGCCATCCAGGTGACCGAGGTGGCCAGCGGGTCGATGACGATCGGATAGCGGGCGCCGGTCGTGGCCACGGCGATCTCCACCCCGCCGCCGACCAGGTCGAAGCGGACCGGCAGGTCCCGGCCGGCGGCATCGAAGGCCAGCAACTGGCCGTAGCGGAGCACCGTGGCCGCCGCCGGGCGGGGCAAAGGCGATGGCCCTGTTCCCTTGTTCCAGCCTCGGCTGCAGGGTGCCGGCCACGTCCAGGCGCAGCAGCAACTCGTCGCCGGCGCTGCCGGGCAACGGCCCATGCAGGGTGAACCCCTGCTCGAGCCCGCGTTCGTCGTTGATGTACCACTCGGTGAGCTGCCCTCGCACGAGTTCCACCCGCTCGCCGGCCACCCGCAGGCGGGCCGCTTCCGGCCGGCGCAGGTCACCCGCCCGCCCGATGCCGGTGAGGTGCAGGCCCCAACTCCAGTCCGGTCCGGTCGCTGTCCGCGGCGTCACCCGCACCCCCTCGGGCGTGAAGTTGAGGCGGAAGTTGTGCGCCCGGTTCGGTGCCCGGACCGTGTGTACCGCCCCGTCGGGCCCCCCTTCGGGCACGGCCTTCGGCCGATATTCCAACCCCCGGATTTCCGCCTGGGCCTGGCCTCCACCAGTCAGCCGGCACCCCTTCCGCGGGTCGTTTCGGCGCGGGCAGGGCCCAGGCCCCGCCCGCCAGCAGAAAGAGCGCGGCCAGCAGCAACGCCGCCATTGTTCCGATTGCCTGTTGCTTCGCTTTGTTCACTGAAACCTCCCTGCTCGCGTGCGTGAAAGTACCTGGTCAGGGCCGCCACAGGCACCCTGCCGGTGGAGAACTATGGCGTGGAAACGGTTGCGCGACAAGTGTTTTAACGGTTTTGCCCGGTTGCCCGGGAGAATGCGCAGCATTGCCCGAGGCAGGGTGGAGGTACCGGGGCGCGGAGGTGGGGGGATCGTGGCGGTTGCGGCCACCGGCACGGAATTGCCGGGCGGCAACAGCCTTCGAGGGGATGGATCAGGCGAAGATGTCGCGAGGCGGGGCGCGGGGCGGCCCACCCGCAGGCAGGCTCAGCTTTCGTGGCAGGCCAAGGCTGGCATCTCAGCCGGGACGCTCAGAGGGCCTGGCAGGACAATCGGTAAGGGAACCGGCGGCAGAAAGGCCACTCACCAACGAAGAAAGGCTGTCCGGGCAGGGGCCGCCTCAAAACCTCCGGCCCCGCCGGGATAGACAAAGGCCGCGCCGCTCTCGTCGTTGCCCGCCGCATCGTACCAGGGCGCGCCGATGACCAGTTCGCTGTACCCGTCCCTGTTGACATCGCCGGCGGTGGCCACCGACCTGCCGAAGTAGCTGTACTCCTGGTCGGATTCGCCCGTCCAGGCGGCTGCTGGCCCTAATCCGGCGGCGGAGCCGTGGTAGACGAAGGCTGCGCCCTCGTCTGTCTGCCCCTTGTCGAAGTAGTCTGCGCCGACGATGACCTCGTCGTACCCATCCGCGTTCACATCGCCCGCAGTGGCCACCGACCAGCCGAGACTCGCCCCTTCCTGGTCGGACTCGACGCGCCAGTCCGGCTTTGGCGTTGGTCCCGCCGGGGCAGACCGTGCTGTGCTCAGTCCCGAGGCGGAGCCGTGGTAGACAAAGGCCGCGCCCTCCCGTGCCTGACCGTTGCCGTACCAGGGCGCGCCAACGATGACGTCGGCGAAGCCGTCGTTGTTGACATCACCGGCGGAGGCCACCGACCAGCCGAGACTGGCGCCCTCCCGGTTGGATTCGACGCGCCAGTCCGGTTGCGGGCTCGGTCCGGACGGGACGGGTGGTCGTGTGCCCAGCCCTGAGGCGGAGCCATGGTAGACAAAGGCCGCTCCCGCTTTGCTGTGGCCCGGGCTGTCCCCCGGGGAGCCGACCAGGATGTCGTCGTAGCCGTCGTTGTTGACATCGCCGGCGGTGGCCACCGAGGTGCCGAAGACGGCATGCGCCTGGTTGCGTTCGGCCCGCCAGTTGGCTGTTGTGCTCAGCCCGTTGGCGGAGCCGTGGTAGACAAAGACCGCCCCCTCGTTGCTCTCGTTGTTGTCGTATTTGGGCGCACCGATGAGGATATCGGCAAAGCCGTCAGCGTTCACGTCGCCGGCGGTGGCGACCGCGGTGCCGAATTTGGCGCCTGCCTGGGCGAACACGATCTGTCCGTCCGGCTTCGGGCTCGGCCCCGTTCCGGCGGATGGGGCGGTGCTCAACCCCGAGGCGGAACCGTGGTAGACAAAGACCCGTCCTCTGCCCTGCTCGTCGGTTTCCGGCCCGGGTGCGCCGACAAGGACATCGTCGTAGCCGTCGCCGTTGACATCGCCGGCGGTGGCCACGGAAAAACCAAAGGCCGCATTCGCCCGGTTGGCCACTGCCCTCCAGTTGGCGGTGGTGCTCAGCCCCGCGGCCGAGCCGTGGTAGACAAAGACCGCCCCTTCCTCGCCCGCCCCGTTGTTGTAGCCGGGAGCGCCGACGATCACGTCATCGTAGCCGTCACCGTTGACATCACCGGCAGTGGCCACGGCCGTGCCGTAGTAGGCGGCTGCCCGGTCGGCCGAGGTCATCCACGGTCCGGTGGCGGCCAGCGCGACCGGCCCCGCCCGCCGGGAGGAAGACCGCGGCCAGCACTGAAGCCGCCAGTCTTCCCATCGTCTGCTGCATCGCTTTGTTCACCGCACCCTCCCGGTCCGTGTGAGTGAAAGCACCGGCACCGGTCGCCACCGGCGCCCTGCCTGTCGACAACTATGGCGTGGTTACTACTGCGCGACAAGTCTTTTGACGGTCTGCGCGCCGGTTGGCGAGCGGTGGCAGCTGATAACGTCTTTCCGGAATGTGCCAGCCGAACTCTTCACATCTTTCTGCCGATAGAGAACGCGTATCCGTAGAACTGTTTGTACTTTTTGTACAATTCCGCCTCGTGGCGCTCGTTGGCGACGAGTTCCGCGGCCGCCCTGTTGCCCGCGTGTCTGCGCAGGAACTGCTCCCGGGCCGCGGCCTGGGGGGCGTAAAAATGATCGGTCCAGCAGGTTTCCGGCAGGACAAAGGCGGCCACCGGGACATAGCCGGCCTGTTCCATCTGCCCGACCTTGGTGGACACGAGGTCGATCTCCGGGTAGGCGTCGTGCCAGTACCGGTCGATCTCCTCCGGCCGCTCGCGGGTGAACCAGGAGGCCTCGGACACGGCGAGAAAGCCGCCGGGTTTGAGGAATTTGCGCCACTCGTTGATGCCGCGGGCAAAGCCGATGTTGTAGATGGCGCCCTCGGACCAGATCAGGTCCAGTTCCGCCTCGGCAAACGGCAGGTTGTCCATGGAGCCGACCCGGCCGGTCACCCGGTCGTGCACCCCGTGCCTGCGGCTGATGGCGTTGAAGCGGTCGATGAAGTCCGGAAACAGGTCGATGCCGGTGATCCGCGCCGGGGTGTGCGCGGCCAGGACCATGGTCTGACCACCGGTGCCGCAGCCGATGTCGGCGATGTGCGCCTGGGCGGTCAGCCTGTCCACAAAACCCAAGGCCTGCACGGTCACGGCCGGGCTGCCGGGCCCCTGGCGTTCCAGCGCGGAGAAATATTCGCAGATCAGGGAAAAGTCGAACTCGTGGATGGAGGCGGGTGTGTCGCTCATGGTCTTCGCCGGAACAGGTGGTGGAACAGGGTGGTCAGCGACCACGGTTTGGGACCGCGCCGCCCGGATTGGGTGATCTTGGCCATGGCTGTGCGGAGGGACAGCGTCTCGCTCGGGCCGTTCCAGTCGCGCCAGTTCGAGTACGGATGACGGAACAACGACGCGATTCGGCGGAACAGCTCCTCGTGGCCCGCGGCGTGGTCCGGCGACAGGCGCCCGCAGGCGACCTCCCGGCGGATGGCGGTCAATGGCCCGGAACAGTCCGTGGCCTCGGCCAGTTCGCCGTTTGTGAAGACCAGTTCGACCACCTCGCGGTACTTCCAGGCCGGGTGCATTCCCGCCAGCGAACGCGGCCAGTCCGGCCGATCCCGGCCCAGCAGCAGCCCGCCGGAAAAGGGGACCGGGTGCTGCAGGTCGTTGTACATGGCGGAGAACAGCGGCACCGTGCTGCGGTCGGGCTCGGGCTGCACGCCGAAGAGCACGGGCGGCGGCCCCTCCAGGTTGAGCGCCAGCCGGTCGAGCAGCAGCTGCCGGTCCGCGACCTGGTACACGCAGACATACCCGCACCAGCAGGCGCTGCAGGTGGCGGCCGGCTCGATGCCGTGCCGGCGCGGGCTGAACAGCCCGGTGGAGCTTGTCCAGGCCAGGATCCAGGACTGGTCGCGATAGAGGACGCGGTCGGGAAACTGGGTGGTCATGGCTGCCTCGGAGCGGGGGTGCGGGCGGGCGTCAGTGCCCGCTGCCGGACGCCCGCCCGTCCGGGATGGGCCCGGGGAAACAGCGCGCCCTTATTCGTGCCCGGGTTCATGGGCCGGCCGCTCCCCGGGTCATTCATCGGGCAGGACGAGCAGGCCATGGTGCAGGGGGAAATGCGGGTTCCAGGCCACTTCCCAGGGGTGTCCGTCCGGATCGGCGAAATACCCCGAGTAGCCGCCCCATTCGGCCGCAACCGCCTCCTTGAGCAGACGGCCGCCGGCCTGCACGGCCTGGGCGAGAATGGCGTCCACCTGTTCCCGGCTGGCCGCGTTGTGGGCGAGGGTGATGCCGCCAAAGCCGCCCGGGTCGGCCAGGTTCGCGTCAGCGGCCAACAGGTGCCTGGGGTACAGGGCCAGGGCCGTGCCGGTGTGCAGCCGGAACAGGGCAAAATCGCCCACACTGGCGCTGGACAGGGGCCAGCCCAGACCGTCCCGGTAAAACCGGAGGGCCCTGGGCAGATCGGCAACGCCAAGGGTGATGATATGCAGGCGTGGTTCCATCGCTTTCTCCTCCGGGCGAGCGGGTGCACGACACGGTCCGGCACGGGAGTGCAGGCCTCAGGTCTCTGGTGGTACCGGCAGCGGGGTGGTTTGTCAACCGGTTCGGTGGGGCTGGGGTGGGGCGGCGGTGGTGAGGAAGGTGGGGAAGGTGGGGGATCGGGGTTTGCCCGTCCCGGCGGGGTGATGCGCTCAGCGGTTGGTGGTGGTGTGCCGGCGCAGGAGGCTTTCGATAACCGCAAAGGTGGCGACGTGGATGCGCTCGTTTTTCGACGCGCTCTGACCGGCGACGTTGAGCACCTCGATTCGGTGGCGGTCGATCCACTCGGCCAGTTTGTTCGCCGCCAGGTCCGCACTCAGATCGGCCAGGTCCAGGTGGAGCCAGGGTTTGTTCTGTCTTTTCGCGATCCTCCGGGTCAGGGCGGAACCGCCGGACAGCCTGCCGTGGGAGCAGATGACCGTGCCGTCCGCATCCAGGATGTTCTGTTCCGTCCGCTTCGGGTAGCCGCGGGTGGCCATCTCGCAGACCGCGTAGGTGAGCGGCAGCGGCCCGGCCTCGGTTCTTCGCCCCTTGGGCACCCAACCGCCGTAGGGGAAGCCGTTGTCGATGGCGGCATCGATGGCGGCAATGTCGGCGCCGGTCTGGCAGCCGGAGATGATTTTTTTCAGCATGATTCTCCTCCTTACGGTTGTGGTCTTGTGGTTGCGACGGCTCAAGGGGTCAGTCGGTGCAGTCGGATTCCCGGCTCAGCGAGCACCCCTTGCCGACCTCGCCGGAGTCGTAGAGCAGCACGCACTCCCGCACCCCGCCTTTTTCGAGCGGGGTGGACAGGGTCAGGGTGCCACGGCTCGGCGAGGTGAGGGTCACGGCCACCGCGAGCACGTAGTCCAGGTCGTAATAGTCGTCGAATTCCGACACCTTGACCGCTTCGCCGGGGCGCACGTCCCGGTAATGGTAGCCCTTGCCTGCCTCGGTCCAGGCAGCTGATCACGCCCTCGTCCCAGCTGGTGAAGCCGCCGTCTTCGGCACTCACCCGGGTCAGGGTTTCCCCGGAATCGTTGACAAAATACAGTTCGCGGCCCATGTCGAGGTCCCGCGAGGTCACCCAGAAGAGCACCTTCCGGTCATCGACCCCGTTGGCCAGGGGAAAGCCGAAGCGGCCTTTTTTCAGGTGCAGCGGTGTCCACTGGAAAGCTGTTCATCATCCGTTTTTCTTTCATGCTGGTTTCTCCTCCCGGTTTGGCGGACGGTTGGCCGCGCTCGTGCGACGGCTCGTTGTTCGCGCTGTTTTTCTGGGGAATTTTTCGTGCGGATTCGCGCTGCCTGGCGGCGAACGGACACCCCGACAGCTTGGCCGGTTGGCGGCAAGACGGGGAGGCACGAGACTGCTGGTGGTTTGGGTGGGAATGTTGACGGCGGGACAACAGGGGAGCCGTGCTCAGGGCGAAACCCCGCTGGCGTTCGGACCAGGCGGGCTTGGCCGGCTGAGGACGGCAGGACCACACTACCATAGGTGGTCGGTCAAATAGCGACCGACCGGGAGAAAAAAATCAGAAGAAAAAGATGGGATACGGCGGGGAGAGGCTCTGGCTCGCCGGGGGGAGCCGGTCCGGCCAGAAAAAAAAGGGCAAAACGGGAAAATGGAGTTGCGCCCTGTCGGCGGCGGCGACAGGTGCCGCCTCCTTCAGGCGGAGGTTGGGGCTCCTCCTCTTGGACTGCGGTCTGGCCCAACTACGGCGGCAGACCTTTCAGCAGTGACGAGATCGTTTCCAGGTAGCCCGCCGGGGCGCGGACGCCTCGGTCCTTCTCTTCTTCCGCCGGCAGGTCAAGGGCCGCAGTTCCACGAGTGTTGATCGTTGCAGGCGGAGGGTTTAATGGAAGGTGTCCCTATCCGACGTGCTTGTTGATGACGTCCCAGACGCTGTGCGACAAATGCGGCGATACAGGGGCAGGGTCAAACAGGACGTTCTTTTCCTGGCGTAGACATTTGGGCAGATTCCACAATCCATGCCGTTTGGCGACGATAATGCGCTCTCCAGACTTGGTCAACGGCACCACACAATCCAAAAGCCATGACCTGTTGAACGCGACGGAACGCAAACATTTTATCAATTTTTTATTCTCCGGTTCCTCGCTGATCTTCCTGCTTCGGTAGGCGCAGGCATTGACCACAGCCGCTGTGCCATTGAAGAGAAGATGGGCATAGTTGACTCCCCGGTAGTAAGGCGCAGCCTTTGCCCAGTTCACGTGCGAGGGATTGTTCAGGCGGTGCATGTAGTTTTCCGCGGCATCGGGCTCATTGAATTCCTCGGCAGTGACAAAAGGGTCGTAGCCACCATTGGCCGCCAGAATGATGATTTTTGCGCCCAGTATATCGCCGACGAAGGCTGGCGCGGGAAAGTCCAAGTTGAAGGAGTGCGGTTGTGCGGCAAACAGGAGCCTGTCGTCGGGATGGACCCATTGGTCGTTTTCTGTCAACATCTGTTTGCCCCAATAGGTCGCCAACGCGTCGATGGTCATTGTTTGTTCCTCCGGTTTTTTCATGGATTGCCGGGTGCAAATGCACACTGCCGCCAGGGGACTGTTGGTTCTTTCGCAATGCCGATGCCGTCGCGCACCTCAGTTGCGGCTGCGGTCTCCAGTGGCGCACGGCGATGTCGCGGCCGCGTCCTGTGACGGCGCGCAGTCGCGGATCGAGAGCCCCAGCGGGTTGGTGCCGGTCTTGTGTCGCACTCTAACACACCCGGTCAGACAAATAGCGTCCTATCGACCGGAAAACTGACAGTCGGCAGAATATAGGATGGATGCTGGTGTGCGGAATTCCCGGAAGCTGTCGGAGCCGGAAGGTCCCGGGAAGGGGCAAGACACCGGTTGCAAGCGACCAGGACCGCTCCGTCGCCTGCTCGAGCATGGTCAAGCGGCCGCTACAGGCCGTCCGGAAGTTTGCTCGCCATCATCTTCCTTCGGTCGATCCGGCGGCCATCGACCACAAAGGTGCCGTCACCGACAGCGTGCAGGGTTTTTTTCTCCCTTCGTTCCGGGTCGAACCAGGCGGCCACGCCCTCGAGGACGACAATGGAGTGCTGCGTGACGAAGTCGACCACCCGGCACTCGATGTTGGCCAGGCACTCCGCCAGGAGCGGCGCCCGCACCTGGGCGGCCGGCACCCGGGTCAGGCCGAAGCGGGCGAATTTGTCCGTGTCCACCCCGGAACAGGTGCCCACGCCGACCACGGTGTCGATCAGGTCCACGGTCGGGATCGCCAGCACGCACTCCCCTGTTTCCCGGAGCGCGGCGAAGGAATGGTTCCACGGCCCGGTGGTGATGGCGAACCGCGCGGCGAAGTCCAGGACCATGGTCCAGGAGATCGTCATGACGTTGTCCCTGCCGTCGTTCGATGTGGTCACCAGGACCACCGGTCCCGGCTCCAGCAGCGTGAACACCCGGCCCAGCGGCAGGCTTTGCATGGCCATCTCCTCCTCGGACAAGCGTTCTACAGGCTGCCGCACCGGACCACCCGGTGGACGGTCGGCAGGGTCTCGTTCCGGCACTGCCCCGAACCGCGCCAACAATCCCGGCAAAGGACGATCCACCGCCGGGTGGGGGTCAGCGGTGCCGGCCGGGGGCTGTCCTGCCGTGCAGGGGCGACGCGCTCACGCCCCCTTTACAGCCGGGTGAGCACCGTCTCGAGCGGCAGGCGCGACTTGGGCAGCTTGGCGTTGAAGTCCTCGGCGCTGCTGTAGCCGAGCGACACGATCACCGAGCTGGTGAAGCCGCGGGCGCGCAGGCCCAGCTCCTCGTCGAGCACGTTCTGGTCGAACCCCTCCATGGGGCAGGCGTCGATGCCCAGCGTGGCCGCGCCCAGCAGCAGGGTGCCCAGGGCCAGGTAGACCTGCTTTTCCATCCAGTGCTGGGCGTCGCGAAGTTCGAAACGATGCCGGTCCACGTAGTAGGAACGGGCGCGATGCTGGGCCGCGCGCGCCTCGTCGGAGGTGAAGCGGCCGTCGCGCGCCTCCTGGTCGAGCAGGGTCTGCAGATAGGCTCTCGTCGATGGCCGCGCGGGTGCAGAGCACCACCACGTGCGAGGCGTTGCGGATCTTGGGCTCGTTGTAGGCGTAGGTGCTGGTGGCGGCCCTGGCGATGCGCGCCTTGCCTTCGTCGGTGGCGGCGAGGACAAAGTGCCAGGGCTGGGAGTTGGTCGAGGAGGGGCTGCAGCGCAGCAGGGTTTCGATGCGGGCAACCTGGTCTTCCGGGATCTTCCGGGCAGGGTCGAAGGCCTTGGCGGTGTGACGGGTGGTGGCGTGATGAAGGATGTCCATGTGGGTCTCCTTGGGGTTAAGGAACGATTTTGTCGCTGCGGTGGGGCAGGCGCTCGATCAGGGCGTGGAACTTGAAGCGCGCCAAGCTGCCGTGCACCCCGGCGGAGGGGGCGTTCAGGTAGCTGCGCCCGAACTATAGGCCGAGAGCACCAGCAAGGGCCAGAAAAAAGGCCAATCTGTGGTCCTTGTTGTGATCGTTCCCACGCACAAGCGCGGGAACGCAGCCCCGGACGCTCCAGCGTCCGGTCTTTTGCCGACGGCACGGGACGCTCTCGCTGCATCCCCGGTTGTCAGGGAACGCGCATGGCCGAGCCGTTGCCCCAACTGTTGCAGGGGCCGGCATCCGGGGTGCGCAGCCACCGGGTGAACGCTTTCCGGTAACCGTCCGGGGATAGCGGCTGCCGATCTGCCGCACGGCATCCACGTAGGGCGTTCCCGTGATGATGGCCTCATCGATGGCCACGGTCAGCACGGTGTCGTCGGTGAACACGCACCTCGGGTGGAAAAGCGGAAAGTCCTTGCTCTTGATCGACTGGTGTTCAAACATCGATCCGATGATGTCGCCGGCAGTGGCTCCGATCCTGGTTGGCTGCCTCCTGGGGTGAATGTTGGCGTTCCCGTTTGCCCTCTTTTCCGGTCCTGCAAGGGTGGTAGTACGCGAGATGTACTCTGTCAATCGGCGCGGGAGATGCGGACAGGACGGCGTTTCTCGGCTGCGCACCATTGTGCTGTGCCCGCTGGCGGCTCGTTCGTTCTTTCAGTTTTCCTGGAATGGGGTACGATGGCACCATCGCCGATGGGCGGGGCCGCAGGACACGCGGCCTCGTGGCCCGGCCCAGCACCCAGGAGGACACCATGCATCGAACAACCACACCCGCCCTGTTCCTGCTCGCCGCGATCCTGCTGCTGGCCGCGGTCCTGGTCTTCGCCGCGCCGGCCCGGGCGGCCGAGCCGGGCGATCTGCGCGTCCAGCGCACGGTCATCCTCGCCAACCTGGACAATCCCTGGGACCTCGCCTTTGCCCCCGACGGGACCCTGTTCTTCACCGAAAAATGCCGCGGCCTGTCGGTGCGCACCCCGGACGGCACCGTTCGCCACCTGTTCGGCGCAAGCGGTGCGGCCGTGGCCGCAGACGACCTGTTCTGCCAGGGCCAGAGCGGCATGCTCGGCCTGGCCCTGGACCCGGCCTTTGCAGACAACCGGCGTCCTCTACCTGTTCATGGCCTCGAAACTCGGCGGGCAGCCGGCCAACCGGGTGGTCCGCCTGCAGGTGGACGCGGCCAACACCACGGTGCGCGATCGTACCGACATCGTCACCGACATCCCCTTCAAGCAGTCGTTCAACCGCTGGGGCCGGGCCGGGGCGCACAGCGGCGGCCGGCTGCGCTTCAGCCCGAAGGACGGCTTTCTCTATGTGACCACCGGCGACAACCACAACGGCCCCCTGCCGCAGGACCTCACCCGCCTGGGCGGCAAGGTGCTGCGCATCGACCGGGACGGCCGGCCCGCGCCCGGCAACAACACCCCGAAGGGCGGTGATGCGCGCCTCTTCACCTACGGCCACCGCAACGTGCAGGGGCTCGCCTTCCGCCCGGGGACCGGCCAGCCCTTTGCCTGTGAACACGGCCCGGGTCACAGCGACGAGGTGACCGCCCTGGTCGCGGGCGGCAACGGCGGCTGGGACCCGGCTCCCACGCCGGGCGTGTCCTGCGCCAGCGACTACTGCGGCTACACCTCGAACAAGCCCGACGGCTCGCGGACCTCGATGACCGACCGGCAGCGGTTTCCCGCGGCACTCGCGCCGTCGTGGACCAACCAGGGCGTTTCCGAGGGCATGGGGCCGTGCGTCTTTCTCGACGGGTCCGACTGGGGCGACTGGGCGGGCCGGCTGGCTGTGGGCTTCCTGCGCGGGGCGCGCATCGATCTGCTGGCAATGGACGCGGCCGGCCAGGCGACCGGGGTACGGACGATCGCCGGCCTGCCGGCCGAGCGCATGCGTTCGCTGGTGCGTGGCCCCGGACGGCGCGCTCGTTGTCGCCACCGACGGGGGCGAGATCTGGCGGTTGACGCGGGCGGACAGGTAGGCCCGGCCTGAGGACCGGTCGCGGGCGCGGCCCGATATTTTCCTGCAGGGTCGCAGGGAGTGAACCTCGATCCGCCCTGGTCGTCGCCACGTTTTTCGGGTGGGCGCAGTCTTCAGGCAGCCACTGCAGCCCCCTTGCCAAAATCCGCATTCTCCGGCAAGGTGAGCGCAACCCCACTTTCACCTCCCCCGCCCACGGAAGCGCACTATGGACGCATGGCTGGCCGCTCTGACCTTTCTCTCGGTCATCTTCCTCATCATGGGCAACCTGATCAGTCCGCCGGCCGCGGCCCTGGCCGGCACCCTGGTGCTCGTCTACGGCGGCGTGTTCACCCTGCCCCAGGCCGCGGCGGAGATGGCCGCCTCCTACTCGACCCTGGCCCTGCTGCTCGGCGCCATGGTGGTGGCCCGGGCCCTGCAGCCCACCGGCATCTTCGCCCGCACCGCGCATCTCATGGTCACCCTGTCGCGCGGCCGGGGCAGCCGGCTGCTGGTGGGCATCACCCTGGTCACCGCCCTGATCAGCGCGCTCCTGCCCAATGCCACCGCGGTGCTCGTCCTCGGCCCGGTGCTCGTGCCGGTGGCGCGTGAACTCAAGCTGAACGCGGAGCCGCTGCTCATTCTCGTCGCCCTGGCCGCCAACTCCAGCGGCCTGCTCACCATGGTCGGCGACCCGGCCACCTACCTGGTCAGCCAGGCCGCCGGGCTCGGCTTTACCGCCTACCTGCCGGCGCTTTCGTGGAGCGGGGTGGTGGCCACGGCGGTGCTGCTCGCCCTGCTGCCCTGGGTCTGGCGGGACCTGTGGATCGCCCGGTGGCCGTTGAGCCGCCTCACGAGACCGACCGAACCTCTGCTGCCCAAGCGCTACTTCCTGCCGATCGTCGTTGTCGGCTGCATCATGCTGCTCTTCTTCGTGGCCGGCGAACTCTCGCACATCCCCTTTTCACCGGATCTGATTGCGCTCAGCGCCGCCACCGCCACCCTGGCCCTGGCCGAGCGGTTCGGGCTCGGCTCGGTCTCCCAGGTGCTGCGGGACATCGACTGGAGCACCCTGATCTTTTTCGCCTGCACCTTCATCCTCACCGGCGCCCTGGAATCCACCGGGGCCATCGCCGCCGTGGCCGGCCTGCTGGGCACCTCGGCCGCGGCCCATCCCGAGGCGGCAACCCTGCTGCTCCTCTTCGGTACGGCCGCCCTGTCCACGGTGATCCCCAACATCCCGCTGATCGTCGCCCTCATCCCCCTGGTGCAGGGCATGGGGGCGGGCCAGGAGGTGCTCCACCTGCACACGGCCGTGCTGCTCGGTGGTTCCCTGGGCGGCAACGCCACCATGGTCGGCGCCTCGGCCAACATGACCGCCGTGGGGTTGGCCCGTCAGCAGGGCCTGGCCATGCTTGCCGCCACCTTTCTCCGTCGCGGCCTGCCGGTCTGCCTGGCGCAGGTCGCCACTGTCGGCCTGCTGCGGCTGATCGTGGATATCGTGCGGTGGTGAGACGGGCGGGGCGGGGGGCCCATCCCCTGCGGTGCGGGGAGGACCTGGCGCCGGCCCGGGATGCGGGCCGGAGGGCGGAGGGATCGTGCAGGGCGCCTGACCGGATGGTCCGGCGCCTTATTTTTTGTCCGGGGTGGTCGCAGGCGCTTTGGCTGCAGCGGCCGGCACTGCGGCGGGCGACGGCTGGCCGACAGGAAGCGGAAGGAGGCGATGATCGCGTCGATCTCCTGGTTCCAGAAGGCGAAGTTCTGCTCCGCCTCTGCGGGCGTGGCGCCCTTGCCGTTGCAGCTGATGGTCCAGGTGAGGCCCGGGGTGGCAGTCAGCACCACCCGGCCGTAGGCCGGAAGCGTGCCGACCAGGGCGGGCAGGGGATAGCGCAGCGCGGCCTGGTGGGCCGGGCGGGTGTGCAGGGTGGTGGTGGCAACGGAAAGCACCTCCAGCTCCGGTATCTCGGCGCCGAGCATCTCCCTGATTTCGGCTGCGGTCGGCGGGGCGAGAAACACCTGGTCGATCTCAGCCTGCCTGGCCTCGGCCGCGTTCGGGAACTGCTTGACGATCACCGAGCACTGCGCCGTCGGCCCGCCTTCCGGCGCACTCACCCGCGCCCGCAGGTCGCCGCCCGTGACCGGGCTCAGCTGCCAGCTGGCCGGGTACTGAAAGGCGAAGTGGAATTCGCGGTTCTCGTGGCGCTGCAGTTCGATCACCCGGGCCGGGGCCGGGACGGCCGTGGCCAGCAGGAGCAGGGCCGCACCCAGGAGGATGCAGCGGGGCAGGCGAGTGTTCATCGGTTGGTCTCCAGTCCGTTGAGCCGGGCGAGGGCGGCCTCGTACCAGGGGCGGGCGATCCGTCGGGCAGGTTCGGAGCCGATCCGCTCGTACATCCAGGCGAACTTGGCCCGCACCGCCGCCGGTCCCT
This sequence comes from uncultured delta proteobacterium, assembly GCA_963754825.1. Classification (GTDB taxonomy): domain Bacteria; phylum Desulfobacterota; class Desulfobulbia; order Desulfobulbales; family Desulfobulbaceae; genus Desulfobulbus. The sequence goes on from CAVWHP010000006.1 coordinate 16,553, forward strand.
CCTTGGCTGCCAGCACCCGCAGAAAATAGTCGCAGTTGTTCTCGAAAAAGCTCACCGAGTCCGCATCCCTGAGCAGGTTCTGCTCGTCCGTGCCGCCCTCTTCGTGCCGGCTGATCAGCGTCCGCACCCGTTCGGCCAGGGCCGCATCCGCGCCCTCCCGCCGAAGAAAATCGGCAACAATTACGCCGCCCCGTTCCTGGTGATGGTCGAGGAACACCGGGTCGAGAAAACCGTCCCGGGTCGCGGGCTCGCCGTCGCGGAAGGCCCGCTGGAGGTCGTGGGCGAGCGCCGCGATCTGCAGCGCCTCGTCCGCCCCGGGGTCGAGTTCCAGGAGCCAGTGCAGGGTGCGGCGCAGGTGGCGCAGGTTGAGGCCGCCTGGATCGTCGGCAAACGCTTCGGCCACGAACCGGTCGACCAGCGGCAGCCAGCGGCCGGTGTTCATCGCACCGCGGCCAGCCACTCCTGCAGGGAGCGCACCGTGCTCTCCCCGGCCTGGCGGGCGGCGATGCCCTCGGCCGCGGCCGCGGCGGCGCGCACCGTGGTCATGTAGGGCACCTTGTGGCGGATGGCCGCCTTGCGGATGTAGGAGTCGTCGTAGGCGCTCAGCTTGCCCGACGGGGTGTTGATGATCAGCTGGATCTCGCCGTTCTTGATCGCGTCGACGATGTTCGGCCGCCCCTCGTGCACCTTGAGGATCGGTCGTCGCCTCGATGCCGTTGTCCTGCGAGGAAGGCGGCGGTGCCGTCGGTGGCCACGATGCGGAAGCCCAGTCGCCGGCGAACCGCCGGGCCGCCTCGAGCAGCTGCCCGGTGCGGTCGCGCGCCGCCACGGTGATGAGGACCGTGCCGGTCGAGCGGCAGGGTGGCGCTCGGCGCCGTCCTGGGCCTTGAAGAAGGCCAGGCCGAAGGAGTCGGCCAGGCCGAGCACCTCGCCGGTGGAGCGCATCTCCGGGCCGAGCACCGGGTCGACCTCGGGGAACATGTTGAACGGGAACACCGCCTCCTTGACGCCGAAGTGGCGGGATGTCCTTGGCGGACGAAGCTCGAAGTCGGCCAGCTTCTTGCCGAGCATGATCTCGGTGGCGATGCGCGCCATCGGGATGCCGCAGACCTTGGACACCAGCGGCACGGTGCGCGAGGCGCGCGGGTTGGCCTCGAGCACGTAGACCTTGTCGTCGCAGATGGCGTACTGGATGTTCATCAGGCCGACCACGTCCAGCTCGCGGGCGATGCGTGCGGGTGTAGCTGCTGGATGGTCTCCGATGGTGCTTCGCGGGATGCTGACCGGCGGGATGACGCAGGCCGAGTCGCCCGAGTGGATGCCCGCCTGCTCGATGTGCTCCATCACCGCCGGCACGAAGGCGTCCGTCGCCGTCGGCGATGGCGTCGGCCTCGGCCTCGATGGCGTTCTCCAGGAAGCGGTCGATGAGGATCGGCCGGTCCGGCGTGACGTCCACCGCCGCGGCCACGTAGTCGCGCAGCATGTCCTCGTCGTAGACGATCTCCATGCCCCGGCCGCCGAGCACGTAGGAGGGCCGCACCATGAGCGGGTAGCCGATGCGGCGCGGCGATGTCGAGGGCCTCGTCGACGCGTGCGTGGCCATGCCGCGACTCGGCCATGGGGATGCCGAGCTTCTCCATCATCTGGCGGAACAGGTCGCGGTCCTCGGCCAGGTCGATCGATCGCCGGCGGTGGTGCCGAGGATGCGCACGCCCGGCCTCCTCCAGCTCGGCGGGCGATGTTGAGCGGCGTCTGCCCGCCGAACTGGCAGATCACGCCCATCGGGCTGTCTCCTTCTCGTAGATCTGCAGCACGTCCTCGACCGTGAGCGGCTCGAAGTAGAGCTTGTCCGAGGTGTCGTAGTCGGTGGACACGGTCTCCGGGTTGCAGTTGACCATGATCGTCTCGTAGCCCAGGTCGCGCAGGGCGAAGGCGGCGTGCACGCAGCAGTAGTCGAACTCGATGCCCTGGCCGATGCGGTTGGGGCCGCCGCCGAGGATCATGACCTTGTTCGGGTTGGTCGAGACCGGCACCGTGTCCGGCGCGTTGTAGCTCGAATAGTAGTAGGCCGCGTTCTCCACGCCGCTCACCGGCACCGCGTGCCAGCCCTCGACGATGCCGGCCCGGTGCGCTGCGCGCGGATGGACACCTCGCTCACGCCGAGCAGCTGGGCCAGGTAGGCGTCGGCGAAGCCGTCCTGCTTGGCCTGGCGGAGCAGCTCCGTCCGGCAGCTCGCTGCCGCGGTGGGCGAGGATCTCCTCCTCGCAGCTCCACCAGCTCGCGCATCTGCTCGAGGAACCAGCGGCTTGATCGAGGTCCGCCGGTGCAGCTCCTCCACCGGAACGCCCTTGCGCAGGGCCTCGTACATGACGAACTGGCGCTCACTGGTGGGCACGGCCAGCCTGGCCATCAGCTCCTTCCGGGAGAGGGCGTGCAAGTTCTTGTGCGAAGCCGAGCCCCATGCGGCCGGTCTCCAGCGCGCGGATGGCCTTCTGCAGGGCCTCCTTGTAGGTCTTGCCGATGCTCATCACCTCGCCCACGGCGCGCATCTGCGTGCCGAGCTTGTCCTCCACGCCGCGGAACTTCTCGAACGCCCAGCGGGCGAACTTGACCACCACGTAGTCGCCCGAGGGGGTGTACTGGTCCAGGGTGCCGTCGCGCCAGTAGGGGATGTCCTTGAGCGTCAGGCCGCCGGCCAGCCGCGCCGAGACGAGCGCGATGGGAAAGCCGGTGGCCTTGGAGGCGAGCGCCGAGCTGCGCGAGGTGCGCGGGTTGATCTCGATGACCACCACGCGGTCGGTCTCCGGGTCGTGGCGCGAACTGGACGTTGGTGCCGCCGATCACGCCGATGGACTCGACGATGGCGTAGGCGTGCTCCTGCAGCCGCTGCTGCAGTTCCTCGGGCGACGGTGAGCATGGGCGCGGTGCAGAACGAGTCGCCGGTGTGCACGCCCATGGCGTCGACGTTCTCGATGAAGCAGACGGTGATCATCTGGTTGTTCGCGTCGCGCACCACCTCGAGTTCCAGCTCCTCCCAGCCGAGGACGCGACTCCTCGACGAGGATCTGGCCGATGCAGGCTGGCGGCGATGCCGCGGGCGGCGATGGTGCGCAGCTCCTCGACGTTGTAGACCATGCCGCCGCCGGTGCCGCCCATGGTGTAGGCCGGGCGGATGACCACCGGGTAGCCGAGTTCGGCGGCGATGCGCCTCGGCGTCCTCGACCGTGTAGACGGCGGTCGCTCCGCGGCATCTCGATGCCGAGCCGGTCCATCGTCGTTCTTGAAGTCGATGCGGTCCTCGCCGCGCTCGATGGCGTCCAGGTTGACGCCGATCACCTGCACGCCGTACTTCTCGAGGATGCCCTGCCTGGGCCAGGTCGGAGCTGAGGTTGAGGGCCGATCTGGCCGCCCAGGTTGGGCAGCAGGGCGTCGGGCCGCTCGCGGGCGATGATCTTGCTCCAGCGTGTCGACGTTGAGCGGCTCGATGTAGGTGACGTCGGCCATGCCCGGGTCGGTCATGATCGTGGCCGGGTTGGAGTTGACCAGCACGATCTGGTAGCCGAGCTCGCGCAGGGCCTTGCAGGCCTGGGTGCCGGAGTAGTCGAATTCGCAGGCCTGACCGATGACGATCGGACCGGAGCCGATGATCAGGACCTTGCGGATGTCGTCGCGTTTGGGCATGGGTGTTCTCCTCTGTGTGGGGCGATAGGGCGGACGGCACCCGGCGATGGTGCCGGGGCCGGAAATGGAAGCTGGGACCGCGGTCGGGGCTCAGCCCGGCCGGCCGCGGGGCGGCGGCTTGGCCGGGCCGTGCGGGGCAGCCTGGCGCGGACGACGGGCGGGCGGGCCGTTGTTCGCGCGGCCGGGCGAGCGGGTGTTCATGGTCGCCTGAGCAGCCGGTCCGCGGCCAGGGCCGCGCCGACCGTGACCCCGGCCAGACTCTGGCCGGGAAAGCTGTGGTCGCCGACCAGGGTGCAGTTGCCCAGGCCGAAGCGCTGTTGCCGCGGCGGCAGCCAGCCGGTCTGGGCGTAGCCGCCCACCAGACCGAGGTGCCGGCCGGTGTAGCGACCGTAGGTGACCGGCGTGCCGGCGAGCAGCGGCTCGGCCTGGGGCAGGGAGCCGAGCGAGTGGTCGATGAGCGCCAGTGCCGCCTCGGTGTACCGCCGTTTCAGGGCTGCGTAGGGTTCGGGACCATTGTTGCGCGCCTGCCACCACGGTGCGACCCGGGTGTGGGTGGACACGGTGACCGCGCTCCGGCCCGCCGGCGCCCGGGTGTGGTCGTCCGGGTGCGAGGCGGAGAGGAAGAGCGAATCACCCTCGGCGAGCGTGGCCGCACCATTGCGGATGAGTTGCAGGTGTTCGGCGGGCAGACGGCGCACCCAGTCCCGCTCCACCCCGAGGTGGAGGACAAAGGCCCCCCACTCGGCCCGGTTGGCCGCGGCCCAGTCGCTGGCCACCGGTCGGCCGATGAGCCCGGCCAGGAGGGCGTCCGAGCCGTTGACGAGCACCTCGCGCGCCCGATAGCGGCCGCGGTCGGTCTCCGCCGCCTCGATGGAACGGCCGCGGACCACGCAGCCGCACCACCCGCTCGCCGGTGTGCAGGTGGCCGCCGCGCTCGCGCACCGCCCGGCTGAGCTGCTCGGCCACCGTGCCGATGCCGCCGTCGATGCGGCAGGGGTGCTGCCGGGGCAGGTCCAGGGCGAGCGCGGCGAACAGGGCGTTGGTCCGCTCCGCGGTGGCCTGGGCGGAGATGAGCAGCTGGGCGTCGAGGAAGCGGCGGAAGGCGGCGTCCCGGGCCAGCCCGTGGCGGGCCAGCCAGGTCGCGGCCGTGGTCGTGGCCAGGCGCAGCAGCCGGCCGCGCACCGTGGTCGCCAGTCGCCGGACCAGGGCGGACAGCTGGCGGGGGCGGCTCTGGCCGTACTGGTCGAGCAGCAGGGCGGTCAGCGCCCAGAGATCGTCGGCCACCTCGGCCTGCTCCCGCCAGAACGGGCCGCTCGCCGGAAAGGCGCGCACCAGCGCGTCCCGCCCGGCGGTGAGCGGCACCGCCAGGTCGCCCTCGCGGTACTCCCAGGCCACCTCGAGCGGGTGGGCCGGCCAGGTGAGCGACAGCCGCTCGGCCAGCCAGTGGAGCGGGCCGCCGGGCTGGAAGCCGGCGCCGATGGTGGCGCCCGCGTCAAAGCGGAAGCCGCGGTGGGTGAAGGTCGCGGCGCAGCCGCCGGCCTGGTTGTGCTGCTCGAGCACGAGCACGCTGCGGCCGGCGTCGGCGAGCAGGGCAGCGGCCGCCAGCCCGCCGACACCAGCGCCGACGATGAGCACATCGTACTGGTTCATGGGGCCGGGAGCGGACAGGGGACCATGGGCGGGCAGGAACCTATTCCAGTTCCTTGCGCTCGCCGCCGAGCAGGTTGAGCGCCTTGTCCACCCGGAAGCGGACCAGGAACTTGCGCTCCTGCTCGCCCTCGTCCGGCCGCTTCGGCCGCCGGCTCATGGCGCGGATCCGTTCCTGGTCGGTGCTCTCGTCGAGGAAGGTGAGGTAGAGGCGCACCCCCTGGTAGGCCTTGCCCTCTTCGAGGAACAGGTAGCAGGCGTGCGGATTGTCGGCGAGGTTGGCGTGGCTGCGTCGGTCGAGCATGATGAACACCACCTCGTCCCGGCTCTGCACGTGCGGCCGGCCGTAGATGGCGGTGTTCACTTCGCCCTTGCCGTCGCAGGTGGCGAACACGCCGGTGCCCTTGGTCGTGGCGAAATACTGTTCGAGTTGCATGGTTTTCCGTTGGCGTGGCTGGTGGTGCGGAGGGCAGGCGGGCCGACTCCGGTTCGCCCGGTCCGCGCCGGGTGCCGGTGGCGTGTCGGCCCCGGTTTCAGGGGCAGCAGCCCCTGTTCCAGCAGTGGGTGCAGAGCTGTTCCCTGGGCAGGCCGATGGCGGCCACCAGGTCGTCGAGGCGCTGGTAGCGCAGCGAGGTCAGGCCGAGCCGGGCGCGCAGGGCCTCGACCAGGGCCTTGTGCTCGGGTGAGCCGTCACGGGCGTAGCGGTCCAGGTTCTTTTCCTCGGCGCCCTCGATGGCGTGGATGGTCTTGCGGCCGAGCAGGTCCAGGGTGGAGCGCGAGGTGGAGAAGTTGAGGAACTCGCAGGGGAAGATCAGGGCCGGGCAGGCGAGCCGCACGTGCACCTCGCGGGCGCCGATGTCGAACAGCGAGCGGACGTTGTCCTTGAGCTGGGTGCCGCGGACAATGGAGTCGTCGCAGAGCATCAGCCGGCGGCCCTCGACCAGCCGCCGCACCGGGATCAGCTTCATCTTGGCCACCAGGTCGCGCATGGCCTGGTCCTGGGGCATGAAGCTGCGCGGCCAGGTGGGCGTGTATTTGACGAAGGGCCGGTTGTAGGGGAGATTCCGTTCATTGGCGTAGCCCAGGGCGTGGCCGATGCCCGAGTCCGGGATGCCGGCGACCACGTCCACCTCCACCCGGTCGTGGCGGCCCAGGGCCGCGCCGCAGTCGTAGCGCACCTGCTCGACGTTGAGCCCCTCGTACTCCGAGGCCGGGTAGCCGTAGTAGACCCACAGAAACGAGCAGATCTGCAGGCGCGGACCGGGCGGCAGCAGCTGTTCCCAGCCGTCCGCGGTGAGGCGCAGCACCTCGCCCGGGCCGAGGAAATGGTCGGTGGTGAGGTCCAGGTTGGGAAAGGCGCAGGTCTCGGAGCTGACCGCGGTGGCCCCGTCCCGGCGACCCACCACCAGCGGCGTGCGCCCGAGCCGGTCGCGGGCCGCGTAGATCCCCCGTTCGGTGAGCAGCAGCAGGGTGCAGGAGCCCTCGATCAGCTCCTGGGCGCGGCGGATGCCGGCCTCGAAGCTGTCCTCCTGGCAGATGAGCATGGCCGTCACCTCGGTGGGGTTGGAGATGCCGTCCGAGGTGCCGGAGAAGTGGCGCCGGTCGTGGTAGGCCTGGCGGATCAGGGCCTCCATGTTGTTGATGCGGCCGACCGTGACAATGCCGAAGGTGCCGAGGTGGGAACCGATGATGAGCGGCTGCGGGTCGGTGTCGCTGATCACGCCGATGCCCTGGCGGCCGTGGAAGCGGTGCAGTTCGGATTCGAACTTGGAGCGGAAGTAGCTGTTCTCGATGTTGTGGATGGCGCGGTGGAAGCCGTGATCGTTGCGCACCGCCATGCCGCCCCGCTTGGTGCCCAGGTGGGAGTGGTAATCCGTGCCGTAGTACAGGTCTGCCACGCAGTCCGCCTGCGAGACGATGCCGAAGAGCCCGCCCATGATGACCTCTGCTGGGGTTGTGTCCCGCTGCCGGCCCGCGGCCGGTCAGAACAGGACCTTGGATGCGTACAGACCGGCGATGTAGTCGGCTGAACCTTCGTTGAGGGCCGCGAACTGGATGCCGATGATGTAGCGGTCGCCGTCCTGCTTCACGTGGCGCACCGTCCCCTTGGCGAGGATCTTGGCGGGTCCGAGGAGAAAGCCGGTCTTCACCGGCTGGCCGATGGCCAGCGACCTGTCCAGGCTGAGCGCCGCGCCGCCCTTGGAGAGGTCGACCAGGCGCGCGTCCAGGGTCTCGCCGGCGATGGCGAGCTTGGCCGGGATGGCGCCGGTCTCGAACAGCTGCTGGAGCGAGCCGGCGTCCAGACGGGAGTACGAACGGTTGTCGATTTTGGTCTGGGTCGTGTAGTCCCAGTCGACCGAGAGCCCTTCCAGGGAGGGGATGTCGTCCCAACTCTTTTTCTCGTCCATGTCGTCCTCCAGTGTGGTGGTTCGTGCGGCTCCCGGGGGCGGGACGGCGGCGGTGCCGGCCGGACCGCCAACGGCCGCGGCGAACCCGCGGTAAATTAGATGTTTTCCCCCGGTCTGTCCATGCAATTCTGCACGACCGGGCCGATCGACGGCTGCGGCGGCAGGCCTGCGCAGCCCGGCCGCCCCTCTCAGGAAGGCGTGTCGGCGGGGTCGAGCACCTGGCGCAGGCGCCTTGCCAACTGGTGCAGGGGAAAGGGCTTTTGCAGGAAGGCGGCCCCCTGGGCGAGCACGCCCCGGTCGGTGAGCATGCCGGGGGCGTAGCCGGACATGAACACCACCCGGATGGACGGACGCAGGGCGCGGATGCGGTCGGCCAGGTCGCGGCCGTCCATCTCCGGCAGGACCACGTCGGTGAGCACCACGTCCAGGTCGCCGTCGTGGTGCGCGGCCAGGGCCAGGGCCGCGGCCGGGGTGTCCGCCTCATGGACGGCGTAGCCGAGTTTGCCGAGCATCTGGCGGACCAGGCCGAGCAGCAGCGGGTCGTCCTCGACCACGAGCACGGTTTCGCCGCGGCCCATAGGTGCCGCGGCGGTGCTGTCTCCGGTTGCGGCCGCCGTTGCGCCGGTGTGGTGCGGCAGGTGGATGCGGAACACCGTGCCCTCACCCGGCGCGCTCTCCACCTCGATGAAGCCCCGGTTCTGGTGGACCGTGCCGTAGACCATGGCCAGGCCGAGGCCGGTGCCTTCGCCCATCGGCTTGGTGGTGAAGAACGGCTCGAAGATCCGCTCGCGGGTCACCCGGTCCATGCCGCAGCCGTCGTCGCGCACGGTGAGCACGGCGAAATCGCCGGCCAGCCGCTCGGGTCGGTTGGCGCAGTCGTCCGCGGTATAGCACACCCGGCCGGTTTCGATGGTGATGGTGCCGCTCGCGCCGACGGCGTCGCGGGCGTTGACGCAGAGGTTGGCGAGGATCTGGTCGAACTGGGCCGGGTCCAGGACCACCGGCAGGACCTCCGCGCCGGGCCGCCAGACGAGGCGGACGCCATCGCCGATGAGCCGGCCGAGCATCTTGAGCAGGCCGTCCACCGCCGCGTTCAGGTCGAGCACCTCCGGACTGATCGGCTGCTGGCGGGCAAAGGCGAGCAGCTGCCGGGTGATGCCGGCCGAATGCTCGGCGGCGTGCAGCACCTCCTCCAGGTCCTCGTGGCGCGGGTCGTCCACCGGCGTGCGGTCGAGCACCAGTTGGGTGTAGCCGAGGATCACCGCCAGCATGTTGTTGAAATCATGCGCCACACCGCCGGCCAGGCGGCCGATGGACTCCATCTTCTGCGCCTGGCGGAGCTGCTCCTCGAGTTGGCGGAACTCGGTGATGTCGTGGACAATGGAATGGATGACCGGCCGCCCCTCGAGTTCCATGGCGCTGCTGTACACGGCCACGTCACGGATCGAGCCGTCCGCCCTCCGGTGCCGGAATTCGAAGTAGATGCGCTCCTGGTTGCGCACCCGGGAGAGCTCCGCCCGCACCTGGTGGGGCGGCAGGGTGTTGATCTGATCCATGCGCATGCGCTCGAGTTCTTGCCGTGACCAGCCGTAGAAGGCCACGGCCGCCTCGTTGGCCTCGATGATGCGGCCGTCGTCCGCGTCGAGCAGCAGCTTGACCGCGGCGTGGCGCTGGAACAGGGTGCGGAACTTGGCCTCGCTCCGCTGCAGCGCGGCCTCCGCCTCGCGGCGGTTGGTGATGTCCGTCCAGGCGCCGATGATCTCGGTCGGCCGGCCGTGTTCGTCGCGCACCAGGCGCAGGTCGTCGTGCACCCAGAGCAGGCTGCCGTCCCGGCGGTGGAAGCGGTATTCGTGGGTGATCCGGTCCCTGTCTGCGAGCGTCGTCAGGTTGGCGAGAACGCGCTGTCGGTCGCCGGCGTGCATGTGGTCGACCCACCAGTCCGGCTCGAGCACCTCGGCCACCGTGTAGCCGAGCAGGTCGACCACGTTGGGGCTCACCCAGGTCGGCGCCAGGGTGTCGGCCTGCAGGGCGAAGATGACCGCCGGGCTGGCCGCGAACAGGTGGGCCAGCTGCCGCCGGCTCGCCTCCAGGGCGAATTCCGCCTCCTTGCGGGCGGTGATCACCTCGGAGAACAGGACCAGGCCGCCGACCTCGCCGCCGACCTCGTACCAGGGGTGCATGGCCCAGCGCACCCACTCGGTCCGGCCGTCGGCATGCTGGAACTGCTCTTCCGTGCAGTGTTCCACTGCCCCCTGCAGGCAGCGGCGGCAGGCGGCCCGCCACCACTCGGGCAGGTCCGGGAACACCTGCTCGTGGCCCTGACCGATCAGGTCATGCCCCTCCAGCCGGTGATCAGCGAGGAAGCGGCGGCTGACCGCGAGAAAGCGCAGCTGCGCATCGAACATGGCGATGGCGGCGGGCGCGTGATCGACAAACAGCTTGAGGATGCGCCGTTCGTGGCGCATGGTCTCGCGCAGGCGGCTCGACTGGGTCATGTCGCGGATGGCGAGTACCGCCCCGTCACCGGCCGGCAGCGGGGTGGCGGCCACGGCCACCTGGAACCGGTCGCCGCCGCGGGCGATCAGCAGGGCCTGGTCGTCGACCGGGGGCGCCGGCCCGCCCGTGGTCAGGGCCGTGCGCGCCGGGTTGGGCAGGGGCGCGCCGGTGACGCTGTCCACCAGGTTCACCACCTCCTCGACCAGGTGGCCCCGGGCCGCCTCCCCGGTCCAGCCGGTGAAGGCGACGGCGGCCGGGTTGAGCAGATCCACCCGCCCCTCCACGTCCACGGCGATGACGCCGTCACCCACCGCTTCGAGGATGATGCCGCGGTGTTCCAGGGCGGCGCGGGTCGCGGCCTCGGCCTGGTAGAGCGCCCGGTAATGGGTCTTCTCCTGCCGCTGCCAGAGCACCAGCCCGCCGATGGCGACCAGCGCCGCCAGGGCCGCGAGCAGCGCCAGCAGGAGGCGGGAGTGCAGCCGCCAGCCGGCAAAGGCCTCGTCCCGGTCGATCTTGGCGACCATCAGCCAGGGGGTGTCGGCGATGGGCAGGAGCACCGCCGCCACCTCCACGCCCCGGTAGTCGCGGCCGTGCACGTAGCCGGTGCGCCCCTGCACCGCCTGCACCGAGACCGGGCCATTGTCGACGAGCGGCAGGCGCAGGTTGAGGGCCGCGTCCCCCTGGTGGCGGGTGCCGGCGAGAAAGAGCACCTCCTCTCCGTCGCGGCGCACCAGCAGGGTTTCCGCACTGCGGCTGGAAGTCGGCCACACCTGGAGCAGGGGAAAGAGGAAGCGGGAATCGCCGTTGACCAGCACCAGGCAGCCGAGCGGCTGCCGGCCCCGGCCGGCGTCGTCGAACAGCGGGGTCACCGTGGAGGAGTGGGGAATGTCGCTCAGCGGTCCCCGGTGCAGGTCGACGAACACCGGCCGTCGACCGGCCAGGGCCGTGTGCACGGCTGGTTGGTACCATTGCTCCGGGTGGCCGGAGAGGTCGCCCAGGCGCAGCTGCACCCGGGCCGCCTGGTCCACCAGCAGGATGTCCTCGATGTCGTGCTGCCGGGCCAGGGTGGCGAAGCGGCCGCGCAGGTCGCTGCGGTGCTCCGCGGTCGGTGCGGCCAGGAAGGTGCTGATCGCCGTGAGCAGGTACGGATCCTGCGACAGGGTGGCGGCGTCCTCCAACTGGTCGGCGCGCCACTCGCTGATCTGGTGGGCCTTGAGCCGGGCGATGGCGGTCAGTTCGCGCTCGACCTCGAAGCGCATGGCCTCCGCCTGAACGCGGTGCAGCCAGAGACCGCCGGCCAACAGGGCCAGCAGGGTGAGCAGCAGTCCGGCCTGCATCCATCGAGAAAGCACACGCACCTCCAGGTTGGTCTGTTGGTCCCTCCCCCGGCCGATCGTGGCCCGGGGACCCCCTGCATATGCATCGAAACGGCCTATCATTCAACAAAAATTTGCGCCCGGCGGGGCGCGCAAACCGTTGTCCGCCGGCCCGGGGCGGTTGTTGACCGGCCGGCGCCGCTCGTGTATGGTCTGGGCCGCCTCCTTCCGGGTTGCCGGAGCCGCGGCGGCCGGCATCGTCTGCCGGAGGATGCCGGCCGGTGCGTCCCTCCCTGTTCCCCTGTCCCTGTGAGCAGCCTATGCGTGTTCCTTCTCCCAGCAAAACCTCCCCGGCCGCGGGCTCGCTGCGGGTCGTGCCGGTGCAGAGCCGCGCCGACCGGGCCGCCTTTCTCCGCCTGCCCCGCTCCCTCTACCAGGACGACCCGCACTGGGTGGAGCCGCTCCACCTCGAGCAGCGCCAATGGTTTGCCGCCGACAATCCCTTCTACGAACACGCCGAGGCCCGCTTCTGGCTGGCCCTGCGTGACGGCCGGCCGGTGGGCCGGATCAGCGCCCAGGTCGACCGGCTGCATCTGGAACGTCACCGGGACTGTGCCGGCTTCTTCGGTCTGCTCGAGGCGGAAGACCAGGACGAGACCATCCGGGCGCTGCTCGCCACGGCCGAGGACTGGCTGCGCGAACGCGGCATGGCGTGCGTCCGCGGACCGTTCAACCTGAGTGTCAACCAGGAATGCGGCCTGCTGGTGGACGGCTTCGACCGGCCGCCCATGCTCATGATGGGCCATGCCCGGCCGTACTACGCGGCCCGGCTGGAGGCGTGCGGCTACCACAAGGAACGGGACCTGCTCGCCTACCTGATCGACACGGACGTGGCGGAAACGCCGGTGCGCCGGATGGCGGTGGCCAGAACGCGGCGGCGGATCACCACCCGCACGGTCAGCCGCAAAAATTTCCAGGAGGACCTGGACCTCATCTTCACCCTGTTCAACGACGCCTGGGCGGACAACTGGGGCTTCGTGCCCATGACCCGCAGCGAGATCACCCACATGGCCGCGGGGATGAAGTTCCTCATCAACGAGCGGTTGGCCCGCATCGCCATGGTGGACGGCGAGCCGGCCGCCTTCATCGTCGTGCTCGCCAACCTCAACGAGGCGATCACCGGCCTGCACGGCCGGCTCTTCCCCTTGGGCTGGCTGCGGCTGCTCTGGCGGCTCAAGGTGCGCCACCCCCGTAGCGGGCGCATGCTGCTCATGGGCGTGCGCAAGGCCTACCAGGAAAGCCTTCTGGGCGCGGCCCTGGCCTACCGGCTGATCGGCGACATCCAGCCGGACGTGGTGGCCAGCGGCATGCGCGAGGTGGAACTCTCCTGGGTGCTCGAGGACAACCAGGGGGTGCGCTCCATCATCGGCGAGTTCGGCGGCCGTCCCTACAAACGCTACCGCATCTACGGGAGAGCGCTGTGAGCGACGCAGGCGGGGCAGGGGCGGTGCGGCCGTTCACCGCCATCATCCTCGCCGCGGACCGGGAAACCGTCAACCCGGTGGCCGCGGCCGCCGGCGTGGCCTGCAAGGCCCTGGCGGAGGTGGCCGGCACGCCCATGGTGGTGCGGGTGATGGCCGCCCTGGCCGCCTCGGGCGAGGTGGAGCGGATGGTGCTCTGCGGCCCGTCGCGGGCGATCGTCGAGGGAAGCCAGCCGCTTGCCGAGGCGCTCGCCCGCCATGGCGCCGGCTGGCTGGAGCACCAGGCCACCCCGAGCCTGAGCGCCCACCATGCCCTGGCCTCGCTACCCGCCCAGACGCCGGTGCTGCTCACCACCGCGGACCACGCCCTGCTCAGTGCGCGCGTGGTCACCGACTTCTGCCGCCAGGCGCGCAGTCGCGGCGGCGATGTTGCGGCCGCGGTGGCCCGGCGCGAGACCGTGCTCGCTGCCTATCCGGGCACGCGCCGCACCGCCTACCGGTTCCGGGACGGCAGCTACTGCTCGTGCAACCTGTTCGCCTTCCTCACCCCGGCCTCCCGCCAGGTGCCGCAGTTCTGGCGCCGGGTCGAGGCCCAGCGCAAGCACCCGCTGCGGGTGATCCGCATCCTCGGCTGGACCACGGTGCTGCGCTACCTGCTCGGCCGGCTCACCCTGGACGGGGCGCTTGGCCTGTTGAGCGCACGCCTGGGGTGCACGGCCGAGGCTGTGGTCTTGCCGTATGCCGAGGCGGCCATCGACGTGGACACGGTGGCCGACTGGCAGGACGCCGGGCGGATCGCCGGCAACGGGGGGAGCTGAGGCCCCGGTCAGTCGACCGTCGCCTGCTGCAGGTTGAGTTCCACTGTGCCGAACAGCCCGGCCATGCCGCTGACGCGCAGCGGCAGGAGGGTCTGCGGGTGCAGGTGGATGCGGATGTCGCGGCGCAGGCCGAGGAGCGAGAAGGGCTCGGCTGCCTCGCCGGGCGCGGGCAGGGGTTCGCTGGTCGAGCGTATACACCGGCGCCTCGAGCTGTTCCGTGACCGTCTGCGCGCCGTCGCCGTCGCCGAGCGTGTAGCTGACCCGCAGGGTTTCGCTGCCGGCGGACCGGACGGTGATCCGGTGCAGGTGCTGCCGGCCGAACACGCGAGCTGCCAACGGCTGTTCCGGCAGGACCGATCTGGCGCGACAGCAGGTGGAGGATGAGCGCCGGGTCCGAGACCTGATCGCAGCCGGCCAGATCTGCCGGGAAGGGGTAGAAGGAGGTTTCCCGCTCGGACCAGGTGGCCGGGGCCAGTCCCTCCTCGCCCGCTCCGGCCGGTTCGACCGTGAACCGGCGGACCCCGGCCTCCTCCCGGCAGTAGCGTTTCAGCCAGGGGTCGCCCTCCCGGTTGCGGCGCACCCGGGCGCGCAGGCTGTTGTCCGCCGGGGCGAAGCAGACCCGCTCCTCGTAGCGGTTGTTCAGGCCCGGGCCGCGCGAGGAAAGGACCACGGTCAACTGCTGTTCGTCTTCGCCCGGCTCCCCGCAGCCGTCCGCCCGGCCGGCCGCCGGCCGGTTCGCTCCCTCCGCGTCGGCCACGACCGGTTCGAGCCGCAGGCGGACGGTGAGTGCGGCGGTGAACCGGGTCGCGGTGAAGGTCAGCTCGCGCCACCCACCGTCCACCGGCGGGACAGGGGGGGCGGGTTCCGCGCGTCCGTCCGGTGGACGCCGGCAGAACCAGCGCGGCCAGCAGGACGAGGGCGCGGCCGAGGCGCAGAAAGGGGGCAGGCTGCTCATGCGGGTGTTCTCTTCTTCAGGTGGACAGGTGCAGGCGGGCGCGGCGGGACGGGCGTGACTGCTGCCGAATCTGCGATATTTTTCCTCATCCGGCAAAGAATTCTTTCCTCGCCGACAAAATTGGCATACAAGTGCCCCTGCCGTCCGCCGTGCGCGCCGGCCCGTTGCCCGGGTCACCGCGTACCGGTTGGCGACGCCTTTTCCGGCCGGGCGTGTGGCCCGCCGAGACAGAATCAAGGAGTTGTTTGCATGAAGGTTATCATTCTCAGCGCCGGTCAGGGCACGCGACTCTTGCCGCTGACCGCCGACCGGCCCAAGTGCCTCATTCCGGTGCAGGGCAAAACCGTGCTCGAATGGCAGATCGACGAACTGCACCGCAGGGGCATCGACGACATCACCGTGGTCGTGGGCTATAACGCCCCCATGGTCGAGGAGCTGCTGGCGGACCGCTACGGCCCCGGCCGGGTGCACACCCGCTGCAACGCCGACTACGCCAGCACCGACAACCTGGTCAGCTGCTGGCTGGTGCGCGACCTGATGGACGAGGATTTCATCCTGCTCAACGGCGACACCCTGTTCACCGGCGGCATCGTCGAGCGGCTGCTGGCCGCGCCCGCGGCCCCGGTCACGGTCACGGTGCACTGCAAGGCGGCCTACGACGCGGACGACATGAAGGTCAGCCTGGACGGTGACCGCCTGCTCCACGTGAGCAAGGACATCCCGCTGGCAGAGGTGCACGGCGAGTCCATCGGCATGATCCTGTTCCGCGGCGAGGGCCCGGCCCTGTTCCGGGACGGCCTGGAGCGGGCCCGCGCCGACCGGGCCTGCAACTGGCGGTGGTTCCTGTCGGTGATCGACCAGCTGGCCTCCGGCGGGGTGGTGCACACCTGCCGGACCGGCGGCCTGCCCTGGTGCGAGATCGACTACCCGGCCGACCTGGACGTGGCCCGGCAGGTGATGGCCGACCACTGCCGTGCCGGCAACAGGACCGTCGTCCAGCACACCTGAGCGGCTGCGGGCGGCCGCCCCGGCCGGCCGTTGTTGTCCACTCCTCCCACCCCTTCGCCGCACGCCCGCCCCGTGATCATCGATCGCTACATCATGCGGGAAATCCTCAAGCCGACGGCGGCCATCTGCCTCGTGCTGGTGGTGATCTACGGCTCGTCCATGGCCACCCGCTACTGGGAGGACGCGGTGCAGGGGCTCTTGGCGGGCATCACCGTGTTCCAGCTGATCCTCTGCCGGGTGCTCATCAGCCTGGAGGTGCTCCTGCCGACCACCTTCTACCTGGCGGTGGTCATCGCCCTTGGCCGGTTCGCGGCCAGCGGCGAGCTGACCGCCATGTCCGCCTGCGGCATCGGCACCGCCCGGGTAACCCGCGCCGTGGCCCTGCTCGCCTGCCTGGTGGCCGCCACCGTGGCCGTGCTCTCCCTTTCCGTCCGCCCCTGGGCCTGGACCCAGTTCTTCCTGCTCAAGGCCCGGGCCGAGGCCCGCTTCGACCTCACCCGCATGCAGGGCGGCAATTTCTATGAACTGGGCGGCGGCAGCCGGGTGCTGTTCGCCGACCGGGTCGACACGCGCATCCCCAGTGCGGACAAGGTGTTCGTCCTCAACCGCCGCGACGACGTGCTCCAGGTGATCTACGCGGCCCGCGCGGCCCAGTCCCGCCCCGACGCGGTCGCCGGCCCGGCCATCACCCTGGAAAACGGCAGTCTCTACGAGTTTCCGGCCACGGGTGACGGCGGGGTGGTGCTGGCCTTCAGCGCGGCCACCATGCGGCTCTCCACCGATACGGCCGTGCTCCTTGCCTACCGGGTCAAGGCCGCGGCCAGCCGCGACCTGCTCAGCGCTGGCAGCCGCGAGGCCACGGCCGAGCTGCAGTGGCGGATCGCCGCCCCGCTGGCGAGCCTCCTGCTCGGCCTGGTCGCCGTGCCGCTCAGCCGCTCCAGCCCGCGCGGGGGGCAGCGCGGCGGCCTGCCGGCGGCCATCCTGCTGTTCGCCGCCTACTACAACGTGAGTGCCATCGCCAAGAAGCTCGTTGCCCAGGGGGCGATCGGCGTGCTGCCCGGGGTGTTCTGGGGACAGATCCTGCTGCTGGTCTGCCTGGTCCTGCTCAGCTGGCGGCCTTTTGCCCGCCGCCGCCGACCATGAGAACCCTGGACCGCTACATCGCCCGGACCTTCCTGGCGGCCTGCCTGCTCATCATGGCCGTGCTCGCTGTGCTGCTCAGCCTGTTCGAGCTGATCGCCCAGCTGGAGGACGTGGGCCGGGGCGGGTACGGCCTGGGCAGCGCCCTGCTGTTCGTGCTGCTCACCCTGCCGGGCCGGCTCCTCGACCTGCTGCCCGTGGCCACCCTGCTCGGCGGCATCGTCGCCATGGGCCTGCTCAACGACCGCGGCGAAATCGTCGCCATGGAGGCGGCGGGCGTTTCCCGGGCGCGCACCGGCGCGGCGGTGCTCGGCGCCAGCCTGTTGCTCCTGTGTACCGCCGCCCTGCTGGCGGAACTGGTGGTCCCGGGTCTGGAGGCGCGCGCCCGGCGGATGCAGGCCGCGGGCCTCGCCGTCGACGAGGGCGTCACCCTGACCGGCGAGGGGTTCTGGGTGCGCCGCGGCCAGACCTATATCCACGCCGGCCGGATGCTCGGCACGGGCGTGGCCGCGGACCTCGACCTGTTCACCTTTGCCAGCGACGGTCGCCTGCAGACGGCCGTCCATGCCCGCCGGGCGGTGCTCGCCGCGGACGGCCGCTGGCTGCTCCGCGAGGTGGTGGAACGGCGGGTGGCAGACGGCGCGATCACTGTTCACCGGGTGGCCAGCCAACCCATGGGCGAGTTCCTGCGCGTCGACCAGGTGGGGTTGCTCGGCCTGCCCCCGGCCAGCCTGTCCACCCCGGACCTGCTGCGCTCCATCGAGGTCCTCGAGCAGAGCGGCCAGAACGCCGACCGCTACGCCATCGCCCTGTGGCGCAAGCTCGGTGTGCCGCTGAGCACCGGCGCCATGGCCCTGCTCGCCCTCAGCTTCGTGTTCGGCCCGACCCGGGGCGTGGGCGCCGGCTACCGGGTCGCTCTCGGCACCTTTGTCGGCATCGTCCTCTATTTCTTCGACCAGATGTCCATCCAGTGGGGCCTCCTGCTCAACCTGAGCCCGGTCCTCACCGCCCTGGTGCCGTTCGTGCTCATCGGCTCGGTGGCCGCCCTGCGCCTGCGCTCCATCCGCTGAGGCCGGCTGTGGGCCTCAGGCCGACAACTCCCGCTGCGGGCCGTCGACAAAGGCGCCCTGCTCCGCGGCAAAGCGCCGCTCCCGCTGGTGGATGGCCCAGCCGCGGGCGGTGCGACGGACGGTGTAGAGAAAATAGCGACTGCGCCGTCCCTCGGGCCCCCGGCGGGCCGTGACCGACGGCGCCCCCAGTACCGGTATGGGCCCGTGCGGACCGGGCAGGGTGGTGGTGATGGTGCGGTGGGTGTGGCCGAACAGCACCAGTTCGACTCCGTGGCGAGCGATCAGCGCCTGCAGGGCAGGGGCGTCGGTGAGGCCGCGGCGCCAGCTGACCGCGTTCGTCACCGGCGGGTGGTGGATGAGCAGCACCCGGCACAATCTCTGGCCGGCCAGCCGGTCGAGCAGGCTGTCCAGCCGGGCCAGCTGGCCCGGGCCAAGGGTGCCCGAGGCCAGATGCGGCGCGGTCGGCACGGCCGTGCTGCAGCCGATCAGGGCCACGGGCGGACGCAGGCGCAGGGTGGGAAACAGGGCCGCCAGGTCGAGCGGCAGGGGCTCGTTTGCTGACTGCGGTTCGTCGCCGCGCAGCGAGGGCAGCCAGGCTGCGAAGCTCTGTCGCCAGTCGCCGGCCACGTAGCGGTCATGGTTGCCGGGCACCACCGTGACCCGGTCGGCCGGGCCCAGGGTGCGCAGCCAGGCGCCGGCCGCCGCGCCTTCGCCCGGCAGGCCCAGGTGGGTGAGGTCGCCGGTGACGGCAATGTGGTCCGGCCGCATCCGTTGCAGGTCGTCCGCAAGCGTGGTAAGAAGCCCCTCGTCCTGCTCGCGGCGCCGTTTCAGCTGCCAGCGCAGCCAGCCGAACAGCCGTTTGCTGAGGAAATCGCGCGGTCGCAGCAGCTCCGGGCGGGCCAGGTGCGGATCGGAGCAGTGGGCGAGCACCCACCCCGTGGGTTGGCCTGGCTCGTCCGCATCGGCAGGGAACGGCCCACCGGCAAGGGGCGGGACTGGAGCGGCTGATCTGATCATGGCCCAAGCTATACCGGATGGGGCCTCTTTGCGCAAAGGCAGACTGGACCTCCCGACCCGCCACCCGACCGGCGCAGCCGTGCGCCGCGCCTTCTGTTCACCCATATCACCAACAGACCGTCCCATGAGCGTGTATCTCCTTTTTTGTCAGCCCTGCCCGGTGCCGATCTGGGGCCGGACCTCCCGCGAGCGGATCGAGCGCATCCTCGGCGATTCGGTGCGCCCCTGCACCGCCGACCAGCTGACCGACCTGGCCGCGGACGACACGGTCCTGCTCTTCCGCGGCGATTATCTCTACGACGACCGCCTGGTCAGCCACCTGGCGGCCACGGCGAACATCCTCCTGCAGCTCGACGCCCCGCCCAACCCGGCGGTCGCGGCCCATGTGCCGGCCGCGCTGGCCGCCGAGGCCCTGGCCCTGGTGGACGGCGCCGCCGCGGACGCGACCCTGCCCGGGGTGGAGCGCTCCACCCCGAACACCGTTACCCTGGCCTTCCAGAAGAAGCTGCGCAAGAGCGAGCCGCCCTTTGTCCTGCCGATCAGTGCCGAACGGCGGCCGGCCCTGGAGCAACGGCTGTTCGACTGGTCCTACAAGGGCGTCACCGACCTGGTCACCAAGTGGGCCTGGCCGGCGCCGGCCCGGCGGGTGGTGGCCCTGGCCGTGCGCTGGCGCCTGACCCCCAACCAGGTGACCCTGGTGGGGCTGGTGCTGGTGTGCATCGCCGGCGTCTGTTTCCATGCCGGTCTGTACGGGGTCGGCCTGGCGGCCGGCTGGCTGATGACCTTTCTCGACACGGTGGACGGCAAGCTCGCCCGGGTGACGCTCACCTCGAGCCGGTTCGGTCACTACTTCGACCACCTGATCGACCTCATCCACCCGCCCCTGTGGTACCTGCTGTGGGGATTGGGGTTGTCCGCGGCCCAGGTCGGGGGGCTGGGGCTGGAGCTTGCGACCTGTTTCCGGCTGATCTTCGCCGGCTACGTGGCCGGCCGGCTGGTGGAGGGAAGCTTCCAGCTGCTGCTCGGCCGGTTCAGCATCTTCTGCTGGCAGCCGGTGGATAGCTGGTTCCGGCTGATCACCGCCCGCCGCAACCCCTGCCTGATCCTCCTTACCGCGAGTGTCCTGGCCGGCCGGCCCGAACTCGGCCTGCTCGCCGTGACCGGCTGGACCGTGGCCAGCACCCTCTTCCTCCTGGCCCGACTGGCCCTGGCCGGCCGGGAACGGCTCCGCCGGGGCGAGCCGCTCCAGTCCTGGCTGGCCGAGGCGGACGAGCCGCCCTATGCCGGCACCCGGGCGGCCCGCATCTTCGCCGGCCGCTGAACCGGGCCGCCGGTTCCATGACCGCGATCACCTTTGTCGGCGAGCGGCCGTCGCAGATCGGCCTGCTCTACAACCCGCTGAGCGGCACCAACCGGCGTGATCCGGCCCTTCTGCCCGGTGCGGTCGCCGGTCTGGCCGAGGTGGTGCTGCGCGAGGTGCGCACCCCGGCCGAGGTGACCGCGGCCCTGGCCGCCTTTGCCGCCCGCGACCTGGGGGTGGTGGCGGTGAGCGGCGGCGACGGCACGGTCCAGGCGGCGCTCACCGCGCTCTACGCCGGGCCGGCCCGCCGTCCGCGCCCGCACCTGGTCGCGCTCGCCGCGGGCACCACCAACATGATCGCCGGCGACGTCGGCCATCCCGGCGACCAGGTCTGGGCCCTGCGGCGGCTGGCGCACTGGCTGCGCACCGGCGTGGGCCGCGTGGTCCGGCTGGAGCGGCCGGTGCTGCACCTGGCGGTCCCGGGCCACGGGCCGCAGTGCGGCCTGTTCTGCGGGGTGGGCCTGATCAGCCGCGGGGTCGGCTTCTACCGGGAGCACCTGCACAACCGCGGCCTGGCCGGTGTGCCGGGGATCGCCCTGACCCTGGTGCGCGCCGTGGGCACCGCGGCCCTGCGGCCCGGCCACCAGGCCACCCCGCTCACCGCCCGGGTGGACGGGCGGTCGCTGGCCGGCAGGGGCTGGCTGTTTCTCCTGGTCACCACCCTGGACCACCTTTTTTCGGCCTGCGCCCCTTCTGGGGCGACCGGCACGGACCGCTCCGCTACACGGCGGTGCGGAGCCGGGCCCCCCGCCTGCTCCGCCTCCTGCCGCAGCTCGCCCGCGGCCGCGCCCATCCGCTCGGCACCGAGGCGAACGGCTATTTCTCCGGCAGCGGCCGGGAGGTCCGGCTGTTCCTGGACAGCCCGCTGGCCCTGGACGGGGAGTTGTTCACGCCCGCGACCGCGACCGAGCCGACCCTGCTCACCAGCGCCGGCCGGGTGCAGTTTCCTGCGGGTCGAGTCGTGACCCCGCCGGCCAGCCCTGGTCCAGTACGTCGCCGGCCAGGGCGCGGGCCAGGGATCGCCCGCGCTGGCCGCGCTGGTGCAGGCGGTGCGCGACCGCCACGGCGCGACCGTGCAGGCGGTGGTCTTCTACGGCTCCTGCCTGCGGGCGGGCAGCGACCCGGACGGCCTGTTCGACCTGTACGTGCTCGTCGGCAGCTACCGCGCCGCCAACCGTGATTGGCTGCGGGCCACGCTCAACCAGCTGCTGCCGCCCAACGTCTTCTACCTGGAGGTCGAAACCGGGGCTGGGCGGGTGCGCGCCAAGTACGCCCTGCTCAGCCTGGCCGACCTGGAACGCGGCACCTCGCCCGCCACCTTCCACTCCTCCCTCTGGGCCCGCTTCGCCCAGCCCGTGGCGCTCGTCTGGGCGCGTGACGAGCGCGCGGCGGCGCGGGTGCACACGGCCTCCGCCCGGGCGGTGTGCACCTTCATCAGCAGGGTGGCGCCGTTGCTCAACGCCGGGTGGACGGTGGAGGACCTGTGGCTGGAGGGGCTGCGCCTCACCTACCGGGCCGAGTTCCGGCCCGAGCGGCCGGACCGGCAGGAGCAGCTGTTCGCCGCCGCCCCGGCCTGGTTTGCCGCGGTCACCGCCCTGGCCCTGCCCGGCCTTGCGCTCGCGCCCGGCGATGCGGCAAGGCCCGCGGTGCGCAGGCGGGCAGGGTGGGCCTGGAGGCTGCGCATCCTCCAGGGCAAGGTGCTCTCCGTGCTGCGGCTCGTCAAGGCGACCCTCACCTTCACCGGCGGGGTGGACTACATCCTCTGGAAGGTCGAGCGCCATTCGGGCGTGCGCCTGGAGGTCAGTCCCTTCCTGCGGCGCCACCCCCTGCTGGCCCTGTGTTCCCTGTCCCTGCGCCTCTACCGCCGGGGCGGGGTGCGCTGACACCGGCGCCTGCGGCCACGGGCAATAACGGGCCGCAACCCTGCGGGCCAACACGGGAAGATGCCGCCGCCCATGTTTCCCGTTGAAAAAAATCACTTTTTCAATTAGATGGGGGTGGTCGCAACTGCCGGCCGTTCTCCCGCCGGCGCAGGGCCCGGGCCCACATCGTGCCGGCCCGGACACCGCGACCACGTTTCTCACTTTCTGGAGTCGGTCCGTTTGTATGAAGGCAACCCCAACCACCCATGACCTGCCGCTCAAGGACGAGGGATTTCGCAACCTTGCCGAGGCCTTGGACTATGCGGCCGATGGTCGCACCGGCTACAATTTCTACTCCGGCCAGGGGCGGCTGCAGATTGCGCTGCCGTATGCGACCCTGCGCGACGAGGCCCGTTCCCTGGCCCGCCGACTGCTCGCTCTCGATCTGGAGCGGGGTGCGCGGGTGGCCCTGGTCGGGGATACCTCGCCCGACTTTGTCCGCTTCTTTTTCGCCTGCCAGTACGCCGGCATGACGCCGGTGCCGCTGCCGGCCAAGATTCAGTTGGGCGGCCACCGGGAGTACACCGGTCAGCTGGAACGGCTGCTGAGTATCTGCCAGGCCGACGGTGGCCATCGCCGGTGACGGCTTCCTGCCCTTCCTCGAGGAGGCGGCCAGCCGCCTGGACATCCGTTTCGCCGGCTCACCCCAGGCCTTCGCGGCTCTGCCCGCATCGACGGCGCCGCTCTGCCCCCAGGAGCCGGACGAACTCGCCTACCTGCAGTACACCTCGGGCTCCACCCGCTTTCCCCGCGGGGTGATGATCACCGAGCAGGCGGTGCTGCACAACGCCCGGGCCATCATCCGCCACGGCGTGCAGATCCGCGCCGGCGACCGGGCCGTGTCCTGGCTGCCCTACTACCACGACATGGGACTGGTCGGCCTGCTGCTGACGCCGCTCGTCTGCCAGATCTCGGTGGACTACCTGAACACCCGCGACTTCGCCATGCGGCCGCGCCTGTGGCTCAAGCTGCTCTCCGAGAACCGGGGGACCATCTCGTTCAGCCCGCCGTTCGGCTACGACCTGGCGGCCCGCCGGGTGCGCGACGACGAACTGGCCGGCTACGACCTGCGCAGCTGGCGGGTGGCCGGGGTGGGCGCGGAGATGATCCGCCCCGAGACCCTGGCCCGGTTCGCTGACCGGCTGGCGCCCAGCGGCTTTTCCAGCCGCGCCTTCCTGCCCTGCTACGGCATGGCCGAGTGCTCGCTGGCGGTCTGTTTCGCGCCGCTCGACCACGGCGTGCGGATCGACCGGGTGGACGCTGAGCGGCTGGCCGACCGCCAGCTGGCCGAGGCGGTCCCGCCGCGCGGCAGAAACGGCGACCTGCGGGCCAACAGCTTCGTCACCTGCGGCCAACCGCTGCCGGACTGCGACGTGGAGATCCGGGACGAGCAGCAGCAGGTCCTGCCCGAGCGGCGCTGCGGCACCCTCTACGTGCGCGGGCCGAGCCTGATGACCGGCTACTTCAACAATGCCGAGGCCACGGGCGAGGTGCTGTCCCCGGACGGCTGGCTGGACACCGGTGACCTGGCCTACCGGGTCGGCGACGAGGTGGTGATCGTCGGCCGCTCCAAGGACACGATCATCGTCAACGGCCGCAACATCCTGCCCCAGGACATCGAGTACCTGGCGGAATCGCAGGCCGGGGTGCGCACCGGCGACACCACCGCCTTCCCGGTGCCGGATCCGCAGGGCTACGACCAGGCCGTGTTGCTGGTCGAGTGCCGGGAACACGGCGACCGGGAGCGGCTCGACCTGATCCGCCGCATCAGCCAGCTGGTGCGCACCGAGCTGGGCATCGACTGCGTCGTCGAACTGGTGGAACGCAACACCCTCATCCGCACCACCTCGGGCAAACCGTCCCGCCGCTCCACCCGGAAATTCTATCTGCAGCACCAGCCGCAGTACGAGGCCGCGGCCTCCTGAACCCATGCCCGGAACGGTCGCGCTCACCGGGGCAACCGGATTCATCGGCGCCACCCTGGTCCGGCAGCTGGCCGCCGCCGGTTGGCGGGTGCGGGCCCTGGTGCGGCCGACTTCGCTGGGCCGCTGTCCAGCCGAGGTCGAGGCGGAGTGGATCGCCGGTGACCTGGCCGACACCGACAGCCTGCACCGGCTGACCCGCGGGGTCACGGCGGTGGTGCACTGTGCCGGCGCGGTCCGCGGCGCCAGCCGGGCGGATTTCGACCGGATCAACGTCGACGGCACGGCCCGGCTGGTCCGGGCGGCCACGGCCGGGCCGGACGCGCCGCGCTTCCTGCTCGTCTCCTCGCTCGCCGCCCGCGCCCCGGAACTGAGCTTCTATGCAGCCAGCAAGCGCGGCGGCGAGGCGCAGCTGGCCGCCCTGGCCGGCGCCATGGACTGGGGCATCGTCCGGCCGGCGGCGGTCTACGGTCCGGGCGACCGCGAGATGCTGCCGCTGTTCCAGTCCATGGTTCGCGGCCTGGCGCCGGTGATCGGCGCGGCCACCAACCGGGTCAGCCTGGTGCACGTGGAGGATCTGGCCGCGGCCCTGCTCGCCTGGCTCGAGCGGGGCAGGGCGAGCGCGGTCTACGAGGTGGGCGACGGCCGGCCGAACGGCTACTCGTGGCGTGAGATCATCGCCATCGCCGAGCAGTTGCGCGGCGGGCGGATCGTCCGCCTGCCCCTGCCGGTGCCCCTGGTGCGGCTGATCGCCCGCCTGAACCTGACCCTGGCCCGGCTGACCGGCAGGGCGCCCATGCTCTCGCCCGGCAAGGTGCGCGAACTGACCCACCCGGACTGGGTGGCGGACAACACCTCCCTGCACACCGACACCGGCTGGACAGCACGGATCGGGCTGGCCGAGGGGCTGCGCCGGACCCTGAACCTCGCCGCCTGACCGGCTCCGGTCGGCCCCCCCGCCACAAACCGGCCCTGTCGGCCACTGCAAGAGAGGAGAGCGACCGATGGCAACGCAGGCACAGATACTCGAACAGATCCAGGAGATGCTGGCAGCGATCCTGCCGCAGGGCGCGCCCCGCGTCACCGCCGACCTGGACCTGATCAACGATCTCAACATCGACTCGCTCAAGGTCATGGAACTGGTCGAGAAACTGGAAGACGCCTACGACCTTTCCATCCCCATCAACATCCTCGCCGGGGTCCGCACCGTCGGCGAACTGGTCGAGGCCATCCGCAGACTGACCGAGTCCTGAGCACCATCCCCGTTCCGCTCTCCGCCCGCCCATGGCCCACTGGTACAGCGCCCGCAACCTCCTGCCGCTGGTGCTGGTCACCGTCGCCAGCCTGCTGTCCGTGTTCGCCCTGCGCTCCTATCACGACTGGGACCCACCGGTGAACCTGCGACCCCTGCCGGAAAACGTCGACCTGGCCCTGGAGGATCTGGTCTACACGAAGAACCGCGACGGTCGGCGGCTGTGGGTGCTCGAGGCGCGCGGTGCCGACCACTCCCTGGCCGAGGCGGCGACCCGCCTCGCCAATCTGCGCATGGTCTTCTTCGACCCGAAGCAGGGGGAGAGCGTACTCACCGCCGACCAGGGCGAATTCCTGCCCCGCGAGGACCGGGTGCGCGTCCGCGCGAACGTGGTCCTGACCGATGGACGGGGCACGACCGTGCGCACCACTACCCTCGAATACGTGGACGCGGACCGCAGCCTGCGCACCGATGACCCGGTGACCATCCTCTCGCATGGGCTCACCGTGACCGGCACGGGTCTGCGCATCGATACGGAACGGCGGCGGATCACAGTTCATGGCCGGGTGCGCGCGCTGCTGCCGGCATCTGCGCGCTGAACGCGGTCCGGGGAAGACGACGGGAGGGGCGAATCGGATGAAAGAACGGGTCTTGGCCGCACGTGGACTGGAAAAGTCCTACAAGGGCCGCAGGGTGGTGGGCGGGGTGGACCTGGAGGTGCGCTCCGGACAGGTGGTCGGCCTGCTCGGGCCGAACGGCGCGGGCAAAACGACCACCTTTCACCTGGTGGTCGGTCTCATTCCCCCCGACCGGGGGCGTATCCTCCTCGATGAGCATGACCTCACCGGCATGCCGCTCTCCGCCCGGGCCCGGGCCGGTATCTCCTACCTGCCGCAGGAGCTGTCCGTGTTCCGCAAGCTCACCGTGGCGGACAACCTGCTGGCCGTGCTCGAGACCCTGGACATCGACGAAGCCGAGCAGCAGGCGCGCAAGGAGCGGTTGCTCGCCGAGTTCCGCTTGGCCCACCTGGCCGACAATCTCGGCAACAACCTGTCCGGCGGTGAGCAGCGGCGGCTCGAAATCGCCCGCGCACTGGTCATCGAACCGGCCTTCATGCTCATGGACGAGCCCTTTGCCGGGGTGGATCCCATCGCCGTGCTCAACATCCAGACCATCATCCGCCAGCTGCGCGCCCAGGGCATCGGCGTGCTCATCTCCGATCACAACGTGCGCGAGACGCTCGGCGTCTGCGACACCGCCTACATCCTCGACCAGGGCACGATCCTCGAACACGGCTCGCCCGAGCGCATTGCCGCGAGCCCAAAGGCGCGCGAGATCTACCTGGGCGAGCAGTTCACCCTGTAAGGGGTGACCGGCGACGCCGGTCCGGTTCAGGAGGCGGTCTTCAATGTGGTCGGAGTGATCGGCTGGACGGAGCCGTCCGCAAGCCGGTAGGCCCGGTCGGCCGCCTCGAGGATGGCGGTCTGGTGGCTGATGGCGAGGATGGTCAGCGAGGAGCGCAGCTGCTGCAGGGTCGCGCAGATGGCGGCCTCACTGGCCGGGTCGAGGGCGCTGGTGGCCTCGTCGAGGATGAGCAGCTGCGGCTTGTGCACCAGGGCGCGGGCAATGGTGATGCGCTGGCGCTGGCCGCCGGACAGGCGGGTACCGCGCTCGCCGACCACCGTGTCCATTCCCTCGGGCAGGGCCGCAACAAAGGCCCAGGCCCCGGCCGCGCGCAGGGCCTCGACCACGTCCTCGTCGCTGAAGCGGGCCTCGCCCAGGGTGACATTCAGGCGCACGCTGGCGTGCAGCAGCAGGGTCTCCTGCGGCACGTAGCCGATCAGGCTGCGCCAGGCGCGCACGTCCACCCGGGCCAGGTCCGTGTCGTCGATGAGCACCCGGCCGCTCTGCGGCGCGAGCAGGCGGATGATCAGATCGACGATGGTGGTCTTGCCTGCCCCGGACGGCCCGATGATGGCGGTCAGCGAGCCCCGGGGCACGTCCAGCGACACCCGGTCGAGGATACACCGCTCCGCATAGGCAAAACTGACCCCCTCGAGCCGCACCGCCTCCGCAAACCGCGGGGCGATCCCGCCGGCACACTCCTCCCGTTCCCGCTGGGTTTCCTCGATCTTGGCCTGCAGCGACCAGTAGGCGCTCTCGGCAATGACCATGGACTGGTGTTCTTTCTGCGCGTTCTGCAGGGTTTTGAGGATTTTGACGAGGATGAAGGCCATGGTGATGATCGTGGCCAGGGGGATCTGCCACCAGCTCATCGCGGCGTACAGGCCGAAGGCGAAAAACAGGGTGATCAGGGGCTCCTGCAGGGCCTTGAGGGCCTCCTTGCTGAACACCTCCTTCTGCAGGGCGCGGTTCAGCCGGGTGGTCTCGTCGCGCAGCACCAGTTCGGCGGCGTGTTCGCGGGCCATGGCCTTGAGCGGCTTGATGGACTGGAGCGTGTCGGTGAGCAGGGCGAGCAGGCTGTCGAGCAGGGTGGTCTGGCGCTGGCCGGCCCGTTTCGCCCGGGTGACCAGGCGGCGCAGCAGGGTGAGGATGATGGCGCCCGCGGCGAGGGCGATGAGCGTCTCCCGCCAGGCCATGAGCAGGGCCACCCCGGCGTAGACCAGGGCGCGCAGGAGCAGGGCCAGGGTGCGGATGGCGAACAGGTAGGCGTTGCTGGCCCGGCTGGCCTCGGTGGCGTACGCGTTGGTCAGGGTGCCGATGGGCTGGTGCACGTAGTAGGCCCAGCGGGTGGCGAACAGGGCGCGGATGAGCGACAGGCGCAGGTCCGTGGCCACCTGGGCCACGGTGTAGCCCACCTTGCGGTTGGCCCAGAGCGCAAGGGCCGCGTTCAGGGCGATGCAGCCGACGAAGAAGCCGAGCAGGGCACCGGTGGTCTGCGGCAGGCCAAGGGTCTGGAAGAAGGCGGTGATGAACCGCTCCAGGGCCGAGGGCGCGGGCAGGGCGGCGCCCGCGGCCGCACCGGTGCTGGCGATGGTCAGGCCAAGCAGGGGCAGGAGCATACTCAAGCCGAACCCCTCGGCCACGCCGGCGAGCAGCAGGGCGGCAAGCGTCATCACGCTCTGGCGCGGATAGGCCGTGAAGAAGGTGCGGATGAGGTGCATGGCGGGAGCGCTGGCGACAAGGGAGAAGAGGGGCGCGCCGGGGGACCGGCTGTTCCGGCCGGGGCGGCCGGAGGGGTTCAGGCGGGCCGGTCCACCAGGTCGGCGAAGGCCGCGCCGATCCGTTCGATCTGCTCCCGGGTGTGCGCGGCGCTCAGGCTGCAGCGCAGCAGCGCGCCGCCGTCCGGGGTGGCGGGCGGCAGCACCATGTTCACATAGATGCCGCGTTCGAGCAGACCGTTCCACTTGGTAAAGGCCTCTTCCACGGTCGAGCAGCGCACGGCGATGATCGGGCCCGGCTCGGGGCCGACCGCGAAGCCGAGACTGCGGAGCCGTTCGTGCAGTCGAACGGGCGTTGTCCCACAACTGCTCGCGCAGACCGGGTCTGGACCCCAGGATGCGCAGGGCGGTGCGCACCGAGGCGACGGTGGACGGGGACAGCGAGGCGGTGAAGATGTAGGGCCGGCTGGCGTAGCGGATGAGTTCCAGCCCCTCGTGGTTGCTTGCGCAGAATCCGCCGATCGCCCCCAGACTCTTGCTGAAGGTGCCGATGAGGAAATCCACCTCAGCCGCCACCCCGGCCTCCTCGGCCAGGCCGCGGCCATGCGCCCCGAGCACGCCGAGGGAGTGGGCCTCGTCCACAGCCAGCCAAGCGCCGTAAAGCTTCTTGATGGCGACGATCTCGGCAAGCGGCGCCCGGTCGCCCAGCATGCTGTACAACCCCTCGACCACGATGAGCACGTTGGTGTCCCGTTTGGCCAGCCGCCGCAGCCGTTTTTCCAGGTCGGCCACATCGTTGTGGCGGAAGCGGATCACGTCCGCCCCGCCCATGCGGCAGCCGTCGTAGATGGAGGCGTGGCAGTCCGCGTCCAGCAGGATCACCTCGCCCGGGCCGACAACGGTGGACAGGATGGCCAGGTTGGCCAGGTAGCCGGTGGAGAAGACGATGGTGTGGTGGCAGTTGAAGAAGGCGGACAGGTCGCGCTCGAGGGCGATGTGGCCGGCAAAGGTGCCGTTGGCCAGGCGCGAACCGGTGGTGCCGGTGCCTTCCCGCTCGGCCGCCAAGCAGGAGGCGCGGATGCATTCCGGGTCAAAGGTGAGGCCGAGATAGTTGTTGGTGCCGGCGAGCAGGGTCGGCCGGCCGTTGACCACCGCCTCGGTGGGCGAGGTGATGTGCTCGAGGACGATGGTGAAAAACTCGCCGCCGAGTCGGGCCAAGGCGTTACGTGTCTCGGCCAGCGGCCGGAATTTGTCAAAAATATCCATGCGTCATGAGTGCGGTTTCTCGCTCGACTGCGTGCGGCTCCGGGCCGGGGGACGGTGTTGGCTCGAGTTCGAGGTGGGCCGACCGGGCCGGACGATGCGCCGGTGGTCCGCTCCGGGAGGGGCGGACAGGCGTCGCAACCGTACCGTAGCACCGGTCTGGGTGCAAAGGGAAAATGGCGGTGGCCGCTTGCGGACCATCCCCCGCAAACGAAAAAGGAGTTGCACGGCCTGTCGTGCAACTCCTTGATGCTGCTGGTGCCGGAGGTCGGAGTCGAACCGCCACCAAATAAGACTTTGATATATGTTTGTTATTAATGAACTTTTAAGTTTTGTCCGACACTACAACTAGTACCAATATTCTGTATATTTTGTACCATAAGGGGGCAACGGATGCAAGTCCCTCTTGGAGACATTATGCGCAGTACGGTTCTTTGATTCTATTCCCAAGGCCTCGCCCCCCTTACCAAGTAACCTTACAGGCAACCGATCCCAGCCAATAAGGTTACAAAGTTGCAGGAAACAGCGTCATTGCTTGGGTCAATTAAAGTGGCTCTTCGTCGTTTCAAGTGGATTTGAGGAGCTGCTGGATAGGCGCAGCCAGCAGGTAGATGATGCTGATGAACGTGTCATCGTTGCGGTACCCCCTGGCCCGGCATTTGGCGGCCTGGAAGATGCCGTTGAGCGCTTCGAGGCGAGCGTTGCTGTGGCCTGAATCCCAGCGGGCAAGGATGGCATCGCGGTGCCTGGTCACGGTGTTCAGGGCCGTGCGGACCGGTTTGAGCAGGTCGATGTCTGCGATGAGCGAGCGAGCCTCGTTGACAAACCTCGTCAGTCGCCATTTCGCGGCCTGCTTGGACTCGGCCCGGCGGACCCAGCGAAGCATCTCCTTGATTCTCCAGGCCTTGGCTGTCTCCAGATCCATGGCGACCAGTTCGTTCAGGGCGGCAACCTGCGCCTCGGTGAAGGAACCTTCGGCATTCTTCAGCGTGGCCCAGCGGCTGGCCTTGGGCATGCTGGTTTCCTTGGCCTCGGCAAGGCGAACGTCCTTGACGGCCTTGGTGAACAACTGCACCACATGAAACCAGTCCACCGTCAGGGCGCTGTTGGTGAAATGGGTCTTGACGCCGGCAATGAACGCGCCCGACATGTCGGAGACCACCTCGACCACGTTCTCGGCTCTGCCGCCACGGGCAACCAGGTGTTCCTTGAAGGCCTTCAGGTTCGCCTTGCCCTTGCCGGGAACCGCAAAGACAACGGGCCGTTCTTTGCGGTCAAGATCAATGAACACGGTAACATACCGCTGCCCCTTGTGCGCTTTGGTCTCGTCCAGGGCAAAGGCCTTGAGGGTACTCAGGTCCAGCTTGGTCATGGCGGCATTGACGTAATGTAGGACAATGCGCCACAGCTTCTTGTCGGTCATCCCCAGGATGCGGGCCGTGGTCAGCACCGGCATCTCCCGGGTCAGAACCAGGGCCGCCTGCTCGAACAGCAGGGTGAACTTGCTCCCTTTGCGGGCCCAGGGCACCTCGATCCGCCGGACATCGTGCTGCGGGCAGCGGACCCGGGGGACGGCAGCGGTGATGAGGCAGTGGTGCTGGAAAAAGTTGAGATGGCGCCAGGTCATCTCCTTGTAGTCATGGGCCTGGCAGGAGGCACCACACACCGGGCAGGGAAAGCGTGATCCCCGCCGGGCGCGAATGGTCAGGCGCAACTCATGGGGCGTCGTTTCCGTGACCAGTTCCTGGCTGACGATTTCCCATGGTTCTTGCAGCCCAAGCCCTAACGTGATGATATCCCTGCTGTGCATGACCCCTCCCGTCATTTGGTGTGGATTTGATCCCTGTATACATCAAATCCACACCAAATGACGAGGAGCCGTGTCCTCCGATTCGCTGCAAAACCCGTCCGATCCGGATGCCGGCTACAGCAGCCACAAGGGTCAGGGCTACCAGGTGCAGGTTGTGGAAAGCTTCACCACCACCGATGACCAGGGGCCTGCCCTGATCACCCGGGTGGCGGTGGAATCCGCGGATCAGCATGATGCCAACGCCCTTCTGCCGGCCCTTGAACAACTGGCCAGGCAGGAGATGTTGCCCCAGGAATTACTGGCCGATTCCCTCTATGGCAGCGACAGCAACTGCGAGACGGCCATGCAGGAGCATCAGGTGGAGGTCGTCGCCCCGGCCCTGCCGGGCAATCAGAAGAAATTCCATCTTGCCGAGTTCACCCTGGATGACCAGGGCAAAATCCTTACCTGCCCGCAGGGGACGGCACCCGGCGCGGTGAAGAAATCGACCTCAGGCTACAGTGCCGCCTTTCCCCATGCTGCCTGCCTTGCCTGCCCCGTGTTTGACCAGTGTCCCGTCACCAAGGGGAAAAAGGCCTGCTACTACCGCTACACCGACAAGGATATCCGTCTGGCCCGCCGACGAAAGGAGGAGGACAGCCCGACGTTCAGAGAAAAATATCGGTATCGGGCCGGGGTCGAGGCGACCATGTCGGAATTCGATCGGCGCACCGGTGTCAAACATCTTCGCGTGCGCGGCATGAAAGCCGTGCGGTTCGCCGCCATCATGAAGGCCATCGGCCTGAACATATTGAGGGCGAGCAGGCACCGGGGGCGGAAAAACAACCCAAGGGGGCCTCATCGGGGCTTGCTTTGGCTTCTCCTGGCCGGTTGGAGCCTTTTCAAAGAGCTTGTTTGGCAACGATCCCGGAAAATCGTTGCGATGCGCCAACTTTCCCATCTGTCGGCTTGAATCAGGCAGAAATGGCGGTCGAGGTTTTTACGGGTCCATCAAGTTTGAAGAAGCAATCAAAGCGGTTGACGATGAAATCAAGTA
>CAVWHP010000007.1:0-66759 GCA_963754825.1 uncultured delta proteobacterium
TTCTTGATCTCACCCGGCTTTATCCCGGGCCGCTGGGAACGATGATGCTGGCCGACATGGGCGCAGATGTCATCAAAATCGAGGACATGAACGCACCGGACTACATGCGGTTTTATCCTCCGTATATCGAATCCGAATCCGCGGGCTTTATTGCTGTCAACCGTTCCAAGCGCAGCCTGGCCCTAAATCTTAAAACCCAAAAAGGCGTCGGTATTTTTTTATCGCTTGTAAAAACGGCGGACATCGTCATTGAGCAGTTTCGGCCGGGTGTGCTGACCGAACTGGGCATGGGCTATGAAGCGGCAAAACAGTTAAAACGGGATATTATTTACGTCTCGATCACCGGATATGGTCAGGACGGGCCTTACGCCAGGGACGCCGGACACGATATTAATTTTATGGGATATGCCGGAATCCTTGCGGCAACCGGCACTCCCCAAACAGGCCCCGTCATTCCGGGTCCCCAACTCGGTGATGTGGCCGGCGGAGCCTATATGTCCGTCATTGCCTGCCTTTCCGCTCTGTGGGCAAGAGAAAAAACCGGCCAGGGCCAGAAGGTTGACGTATCCATGCTGGATGGCGTCCTGCCGCTGATGACCCTGCAGATGGCTCATTATCAGGCGACCAAGTATTCCTTTGCACCGGGAGAGCCGCCGCTTTCCGGAGGTCTCGCCTGCTATGGCGTTTATCAATGCGCCGACGGAAAATATATTGCCCTGGGCATTCTGGAGGCCAAGTTCTGGAAAATTTTTTGCGAAATGGCCGGTCATCCGGAATGGATTGAAAAGCTTATGGTGATGGGAGAAGAGGCTGAGAAAATCTACGCAAGGAGATCGCTGCTTTTTTCCGGACAAAGACAAGGGATGAATGGATGGCCGAAGCGCGGAATTTAGATGTTTGCCTGTCACCCGTGCTGGATATCTCGGAAGTTGAAACCGACCCTCAAATACAGGCGAGGCAAATGATTTACGAACAGATGCATCCGGCTTGCGGTAAGATCAAAGGCATCGGCATCCCCCTGAAATTTTCGGCACACACCTTCAGCCCGCCGGGCCATCGCCCGCGCTGGGAGAAGACACAAAATCCATTCTGGAAGAAATCGGTTATCAGCCGGAAGAAATCGAAGCGCTCTGCAAAGCAGGTATTATTCTGATTTCCGATTAATGCCATCTTATCCCATCACGGCGCCGCCATCACATTGATGGTCTGACCGGTAATGCTTCGGGCTTCGTCAGACGCAAGATACGCCACCAGACCGGCGATTCTTCAGGGCTTCCTGAGGACGTCTGAAGCGGCGTTACTGCTTTAACCCGCGCTTCAAAGATCTCCTGCAGACTTTTATCCGCTAGAGCCGGCTGAGTGTCCTTAAGCTGCCTGCGCCAGTTTTTCCCATCCCGGTGTATAGACATATCCGGGACAAACGGCATTGACCGTAATGTTATGTCGCGCCAAGTTCCTTGGCCAGGGTTTGCGTAAATCCGATCACGCCGAATTTTGCCGCACAGTATGCACCCAGAAGCTGTTCTCCCTGTTTGCCGGAAACGGAGGATATGTTGATGATCCGTCCCTGTTTTCGGGGAATCATCACTTTGGCCGCGGCCCGGCAACAGAGATAGGCGCTCTTCAGATTCATCTCAATGGTTTTGTCCCAGTCTTCAACTCGTGATTTAACCATCAGGGCAATGCCCGATCCCCCGCCCACATTGTTGACCAGGATGTCAATGGCGCCATAGGCCTCCAGCGTTCTTTGAACCATGCCGTCGATATCTTCCGGCTTTGTCGCATCGCCGGACACAGCCAGACCCTCACCGCCGCCGGCTTTTATTTTGTCGACAACTTTTCGGGCGGCTTCAGGATTCAAATCCGCCACAACCACCTTTGCCCCCTCGGCGGCCAGCCGCAAACTGATGGCTTCACCAATACCGTTTCCCCCGCCCGTCACAACGGCAATCTTGTCTTTAATCTTCAGATCCATGATTTTCACCTTTCCCGGACAATTCCGACACACCATGTATTATTTTATAGAATTCGGGCTAACGGCTGTCCCTCAAATCGATCCAGAATCAGATCTAAGAATTTTCTGCAATCCGGGCCGGTCAATTTTTTCCCGATCATCCTTGATTTGTTCTTCCATGGCCAGTTGAACCACGCCGCGAACAGTCCAGGTCATGTGTCCCGCATTGCCGGGTTGAAATTCTTTTGACGCAATGCCTTCTTCGATGATCTTTTTAATCGCCGCGTGAAATTTGACATGATAGGAAATGAAATCACAATAAGGCGCGCCCTGAGACGGACCATAGTAGATGGTAAACATGAGCCGGAAAAAATCCTTATCATTAATAACATGGAGAAAAATCTTGTCCACAAGATCTTTCAGGCGGTTTTTCGCGCTTTCGGATGTATGAACATGCGATTCCAGAGCCGAATCAATCTGAGCGCAATGCGTTTGCATCAGCTCCATGTAAAGGCCTTCCTTGTTTCCAAAGTAATAATAAAGGGAAGGCGCGGTTATTCCCACGGCATCCACGATTTCCCGCACCGTTGTCGCGGCATATCCCTTCTGGGCAAACAGCCCGAGAGCCGCGTCCAGAATCTGCTGCCGGGATTCAGACTCCAAATTTTTTTTTACGAGCTTTTCCTTTTTTTGGGCCATCTCTTTTCTCACCCCTCCGTGTCCATGAATTCCATTCTAACGACCATATATATTCCATAAATGTTTTTTATATTATTGACAAGGCATTGGGTTTGTCAATAACAATAATAAAATCGCGATGCGTATCCGCGCAAAAGCCGGCGGGCCATGCTGCCGGCACGTGAAAAGGATGACTGGTTTGATTTTTTTAACCCAACCATTATCAAAAAAATATTTTACCCTATGTTGATATTTTTACAGCATAATTAAATAGCATTGCAGTCCATGCCATCCTGTGCGATTATTTTCTCATTGACATCACGAATATCTTACTTTATATAATGACCGTTATAGAGTTTTAGAGTTCTTACCAGATGGGGGTCTTGTCAAGAAAAATACAAAAAAACAGGGAGGAAGCACGATGAAAAAGATACATCTGTTTACCGGAATGATTTTTGTTTTTCTGCTAATAACCACAGGAGTCTGGGCTGCAGCCCCGGACACAACCGGGCCGATCAAGATCGGCTTCATGGGGAATATGTCTGCTCCCTTTTCACTGAGCGCCAAGGCTGCCGCAACCATGGCTGTTGATGAAATCAATAAAGCGGGCGGCATTTCAGGGACGACAAGTCAAACTGATCGTCGAAGACACCAAAGGCGAAATCCCCAAAGCCGTTGAAATTTACAAAAAACTGGTCATGAACGACCGGGTACTGGCTGTCATCATCGGAGAAAAGGTGGAAATGGGCGTTGCCGGCATGGAGATCGGAGCGGAATTGTTTCCCGAATATCCGCACATCTTCTTCAGCACGATCGGTTCCGGAGATGATATCTGGCATCGCGTACGCGACAACTACAAAAAATACCGGTTTGGCTTCCAGACGTATTACGCCATCTCTACCAACTATCTGAAAATTTTAGCGCCCGACAATATCGATTGTTTCAAAAACCAGATCAAAATCAAAAAAGTGGCCATTCTTTACGAAGACATGGAATGGACCAAACCGTTGCGCAACGGCATTCCCAACGTTTCTCCGTCCTTAAAGGACATTTACAAAGCAAAAGGGTGTCAACGTCGTTTATGAGACCACCATCTCTCTCGATCAGAAGATGTTTAACCCCATCTTTGAAGAAATCGCCAAATCCGGAGCCGACCTCATCGACTGTGCCGTCGGTTACATTGATGAACCGGCCTTTGTCAAGCAATGGGCTCAATCGAGCGCCCGCGAATATTCCCGTGTTTATCTGGGGAGGGCTCGCCGGTATGCCTCCGATCTGGAAAATGACGGAAGGCAAAGCAAACGGCGTCATGGTTGGATCCTCTCTGGTTAGAGTGGCCATCACACCCAAGACGATTCCCTTCATGGATAATCTGGTAAAGAATTATAAAGTCGGTCCTATCTTCGGTTCCCACACAACCTACGACACCATTTACGGTTTCAAGAAAGCCATAGAAAAAGCCGGAGGCACAGGCAACATTGACAACCTGATCAAACAATTGGAGAAGGTTGAAGAAGTGGCTGTTCTGGGCACCATCGGCTGGAACGCGAAATACCATTACAACCTTCCCCCGCCCAAGTACGTAACACCTATCGTCCAGTGGCAGGATGGTGAAATGAAAGTCATCTATCCTCTGAAGTATAAAACGACAGGTTACAAGGCACCAAAGGAATTACGGAAGTAACCCGTACGGGGGAATCCGCGCGAACAAGCGGCGGATTCCCCTGACACATAAGCTACGTCATTCTGTTTAGTTTGAGTGATCCGGCGGAGTACGAGTTTTTTAATATAATTGATTTATACCCAGTAGTTTAAGATCAAAAAAAGGGGGACGAAAAAGAGCTTGAGACGGCGCTGCGCACCGATTGCCGACTGATCGGCATCAATAACCGCAACCTGCGCACCTTCGCGACCGACCTGGGGACAACGGAACGTCTCCTCCGACTGATCCCTGAGGACAGGTTCACGGTCTCCGAGAGCGGGATAAACACACGGAGTGATATTGTCCGCCTGCAGAACGCTGGGGCCAAAGCTTTCCTGATCGGGGAATCGCTGATGCGGGAACCTGATATCGGCGCGAAACTGCGCGAATTGTTGGGATAAAAATGAAAACCTGAATTAACAGGATGGACAGGATAAACAGGATTAAAAACGATATTCCCAGTGATTATGCAAAAGTCCCGAAATGCTTCTGCGGTGATTCTTGTGAAAATCCGGTTCAATACCTAGTCTGAAGTCCCTGATGCTTGATAACGGCATTAGGGCATGACAGACTATTCAGCAACAGGCTCTTCCGGACCTGTCCATCCTGTCCATCCTGTTAAATGTTTTGTTCATGCAAACTGAATGATCAGGAGTTTCCATGACAACCAAGATTCTGCTCAATGAAGACCAGATTCCGAAACAGTGGTACAACATTATTCCCGATATGCCCGGGCCGCTGGCGCCGGTGATCAATCCCCGGACCATGCAGCCGGTGACTCCCGACGACCTGCTGCCCATTTTCCCCATGGAACTAATCGGCCAGGAGGTTTCCCGGGAGCGCTGGATTACCATTCCCGACGAAGTCCGCGAGATCTACAAGCTGTGGCGGCCGGCCCCATTGTACCGGGCTCACCGGCTGGAAAAGATTCTGCAGACTCCTGCCAGGATATATTATAAGTACGAAGGCGTTTCTCCCGCAGGTTCCCACAAGCCGAACACCGCAATTCCCCAAGCCTGGTACAACAGGCAGGCAGGGATTCGCAGACTGGCCACCGAAACAGGCGCCGGGCAGTGGGGAAGCTCGCTTGCCCTTGCGTGCAATTATTTCGGGCTGGAATGCACGGTTTACATGGTGAAGGTTTCCTGCACCCAGAAACCGTACCGCAAAAGCATGATGCAGCTCTGGGGCGCGCAGGTCATCCCGTCGCCGTCGGAATTTACCAATGCCGGACGTTCGATACTGGCCCATGATCCGGATAACGCCGGAAGCCTGGGGATTGCCATTTCCGAAGCGGTGGAAGACGCTGCAAGCCATGCCGACACCAATTATGCCTTGGGCAGCGTGCTCAATCACGTCTGCCTGCATCAGACCGTTATCGGACTGGAAACGAAGGCACAGATGGAACTGTCCGGCGATTATCCGGATGTGGTTATTGCCTGTTGCGGTGGCGGTTCGAATTTCGCCGGGCTTGCCTTCCCCTTCATGGCCGACCGGGCCGCCGGTAGAAAGGTCCGCTGCATGGCCGTGGAGCCCGCTTCCTGCCCGACCCTGACCAAGGGGGTGTACGCATTCGATTATGGCGATACCGCCAAGATGGCGCCCATCGCCATGATGTACACGCTGGGCCACGATTTCATGCCGCCGGGAATCCACGCCGGGGGCCTTCGCTATCATGGTGAGTCGCCGCTCGTCTCCCAGCTTTACCATGCGGGACAGATCGAGGCAAAGGCGTACAAGCAGAATGCCTGTTTCGAAGGGGCGGTGCTTTTTGCCCGAAGTGAAGGGATTGTGCCGGCGCCGGAGTCTTCCCATGCAATCCGGGCCGCCATCGACGAGGCGGTACTGGCCAAGGAAGAGGGGAAAGAGAAAGTCATCCTGTTCGGTCTTTCGGGCCACGGGCAACTGGACATGGGAGCCTATGACGCCTACCTGTCCGGTAACCTGGAGGATTATGAATATCCGGAGGAGAAGATCAGGGAAGCATTGCAGCGGTTGCCGAAGGTGAATTTGTGAAGGGAAGCGTAACTTCAAAATCAAAACCATTGAACCGCCAAGACGCAAAGGGCGCGAAGAAATGCAATAACAGGGAAGAGGGAAGCTTTGTGTACTTTGCGTCTTTGCGGTTCGAAGATTGATGTTTATGGTTCGTGTCAAAATCTGCGGCATAACAAATTTGGAAGATGCCCTGCTGGCGGTCGATGCTGGGGCGGACGCCCTCGGCTTCGTCTTTCATGCAAAGTCGCCCCGCTGGATTATTCCCGAGCAGGCGGCTGAAATCATCAAGGCCATGCCGCCTTTCGTCCTCGCGGTCGGCCTGTTCGTCAACGCTGGACTGGACTTTGTCAATTCCACCGCCGCGAACTGTTGCCTTGATAGGGTGCAGCTGCATGGCGATGAGTCTCCGGCCTTCTGCGCCCAGGTCGTTCGTCCTGTTGTAAAGGCGTTTCGCATCAAGGACATGGCCAGTCTGGAACCAATTGTGCACTACCGGGTCGCCGGATACCTGCTTGATGCCTATTCCCCGCAGGCATATGGGGGAACCGGTCTCACCTTTAACTGGGATATTGCCCGTGCTGCCGGACAGTATGGTCCGATTATCCTGGCCGGAGGCCTGACCCCGGAAAACGTCCGGCAAGCGATCGAAGCGGCAGGGCCGTATGCGGTGGATGTTTCCAGCGGGGTGGAGGCTGCTCCCGGCAGGAAGGACCCGGCGAAGGTCAGGGAATTTATCAAAAGGGCAAAGGGGTGGTGAGGCAGATCGTCCCAAGGTTGGGTCAATTATTCAATGGCCTGATGCAGGGGAAGAGATAGGTAAGCCGCACCATATAGTCGGCCTCATTGCAACCGTTGCGGTTGGGGTACAAAAATTTGCATATATTTGTGCAGTTGACATGCGCGGTTCGTGGGCGTACTATGTGCGTAATGGGGGCATAAAATGAGAGCGACTGTTGTGATAGACGATAAACTGTTTGAAGAGGCATTCAAGCTTTCCAGGGCAAAGACAAAAAAGGAGCTTATCAATTTGTCATTAAAGGAATATGTAAGGAAGAAACGGCTGGAGGACCTTTCCGGAATGTATGCTTCCGGCGTTGTGGACATGACTCTTGAAGAGTTGGAGGAGTATCGCGCCGATGAAAAATGAGATTATTCTGGCCGATACAACGGTCTGGATTCATTTTTTCCGTGGCGCCGGCACGCTTGTGCAGGACCGACTTGCCCCACTCATTATGGCTGACAGACTTGTAATCGCGAACGTTATCATAATGGAAATACTACATGGGGCCAGGTCGCAAAAGGATTACGATAAACTGCGGCAGGATTTGTCAGCCATGCACTGCCTGGAAGTGTCGGCAAATGTGTGAAGGAAAAAGGCGTTATACCTGTGTCGCCGAATATATTCAACGCTTATCTTGGCACGATTGTGATGGGACTCAGCGGAATGAAAATCGCTGAAAACGCCAAAGCAATTTTCAAGAACATAAAAAACCTCGAGCTTTATTTTGGAAGAATTAGAGGAGACTTTCTGGCTTTGGGCACGCATATTAAAAACGCCCATAATAAATATGAGCTGACTGACAGGAGAATGGAAAAGTTCCAGATGGAGCTTGAAAAAACCAAGGATAAAGAGCTGGAAGTCGTTTCGGAAACTATTAAATTGCCTGAAATCAAAAAAGATGCCACTAATTGGAAAATAAAATTTAGGGAAAAGGCCAAGGATTTTTTTGGCACGGGTTTTGGACTGATCCGGTGATATTTTTTTGCTTTGGTTTTGGCGATTTTGGCGAATATCGGAATGTGGATTGCTCTTCTTTCGGACGGTGACGCCGACTGATAGCCGATAATTCTGCACTACAATATCTATTTCGGAGTGGATGCGTTGGGAACTGGAAAAGTCTTTTTTCATGCCGGCACTGGCCGCGGTTCTCTGGTTCTCAATCTGGTTCTTTCAAGATTTTTCTATTATAAAGAACGCTTGGCTTCCTATCTTTTTGCGGGAATGGCGCTTGCTCTTGCAGCTTCTTGATGGCAGTCGGCGTGATCAGTGTGATAATGATCAATTTTTAGATTTTTGACTAATGTTTTCCATTATCCCAATCCGTCGACAACCGATCCGCGCGAGACACCGCCTTCAGCGGTTTTTTGAAGTGATTCCCGGCATTCTCACTTGGTTCACGCTGATCGGAATGTTTGTTTTCTCATTTCTGGTTCCGCTGTGGGTCGCGGTTTTCATCATCGCTTTTGATATTTATTGGCTGTATCGCACAGTATACATTTCCGCCTATTCGATTCTGGCTTTCCGAAAAGATGAAACGCCACAAGCTGATTGACTGGATGGAGGCCTGCCGGAAAATAAACGATCCGGAAAAATTTTTGGCGGAAACGGAAGAGAAAATAAAAGAATCTGCAGAAATAAAAAGAAACCAAGACTTGAAATCCGTGCGCTTGAGGAACTTGCAAAAGAGATAAAATCCGTTGCGAAAGACAAGGAAAAATTTTTGGACTGGCAGGATATCTATCACGTCGATTTTGCTTCCGACGGCGAACGAAGGTCCGGAAATAATCGAACCGGCCATCCAGGCGGTCGCTGATTCGAGTTTTCCGAACGATCAGTTCATTATTCTTCTGGCGACCGAAGAGCGGGAAGACGAGGAAAAAAGAAACCGAAAAATAAATTATCTCAAGAAAAAATTCGAGGGAAAATTTTTTGATTTTCTGGTGACGGTGCACAAAGTGGCACCGGGAGAGATGAAAGCCAAAGCTTCGAACACGACCTATGCCGCGAAAGTGCTCAAAAAATATCTGGAAGAAAAAAATATTCCGCTCGAACAGGTGATTCTTTCCAATTTCGACTGCGACACCTGCGTTCATCCCGAATATTTTGCGGCGCTTACCTTGAAATACATCACCGATCCGAAACGGCTGCAGTTTGCCTATCAGCCGCTTCCGATGTACCACAACAATATCTGGGACACGAATGCTTTTGTGCGAATCATCGTCACTGGCTCATCTTTTTGGCATATGGTCGAAGCAATGCGGCCGGAGCATATGGTGACTTTTTCTTCGCATTCCGAAGCCTTCAAGACGATTGTTGACGTCGATTATTGGCCGGTCAATGTGATTTCCGAAGACTCGATCATTTTTTGGAAATGCTATGCTTATTTCAATGGCGATTATGAAGTGAAGCCGATTTATCTTCCGGTTTCGCTCGATGCGGTGCTGGCCAATACCTATTGGCAGACGATCGTGAATCAATACAAGCAAAAACGGCGCTGGGCTTATGGGATTGAAAATTTTCCTTTGCTCGTGCGCGCGTTTCTCGGCGAACAAAAAAATTCCGCTTCGAAAAAAAATGAAGCATCTTTTCACGATGCTCGAAGGCCACTGGTCCTGGGCGACAAATTCTTTCATTATTGCGCTTCTCGGATGGCTGCCGGTGATTATCGGCGGGCCGGAATTCAATGAAACGTTCTTGCGCACAATTTGCCGTATATGACGCGCTATCTCATGAACCTTGCCCTTGTCGGACTTATTGTTTCCATGTTTTTGAGTCTGATGCTTCTTCCGCCGCGGCCGAAAAAATATTCCCGCAAAAGATATATCTATATGTTTCTGCAGTGGGTTCTGGTGCCGATCACTGCGCCGTTTCTCGGCGCTATGCCGGCCGTTGATTCCCAAACCCGCATTCTGTTTGGCAAA
Source organism: uncultured delta proteobacterium (assembly GCA_963754825.1). Lineage (GTDB taxonomy): Bacteria > Desulfobacterota > Desulfobulbia > Desulfobulbales > Desulfobulbaceae > Desulfobulbus. Next base: position 10,035 of record CAVWHP010000007.1, read on the forward strand.
ATATTTCGGCGAATTTTGGGTGACGGAAAAGGTGCGGAAAGAGTAAATTTAATCCAAGGCGAAGCCTTGGGACACTCCCAAGGCTTCGCCTTGGAAAAAGCTTTGAAATAAAATGAAATTTCTTCTCCCATCATTATTTTCTTTCGTCGCTACAATCATCGCGATTTCCTTTTTGCTTCGGCTGAAAAATAAGTTCGTACAAAGGCTTGGCGGAGCAGTTGTAATCGTAGTCTTCATTTTATTGGTGCTGTTTGATAAAAACCTCGTCATCACTAAGCCGATCGCGGGAATAATAGGCGGGGGATTATTGATCTTGCTTTTCGGTCTCTGGGACGATTTGAAAAATATCAAATGGCAATGGCAATTGGTGTTTCAGATTATCGTGGCAATTATTGCAATCAGCTTCGGAGTTAAAAGCAATTTTATAACCAATCCTTTTGGCGGAGCGATAAGCCTTACTAGTCCAATAATATTCTTTATACTTTATACTCTGTATTTTTTACTTTTCCTTAACGCCCTCAATTGGCTCGACGGAACGGACGGGCTCGCGAGCGGCGTGACTCTAGCATCGCTGGGAGCAGTGTTTTTTCTTAGCTTCAAGCCCGAAGTGAACCAGCCGGCGGTGGCGATCCTCTCGGCGATTGCGGGCGGGGCAGTGCTGGGATTTTTGGTCTTCAATTTCAATCCCGCGAAAATTCTGGCCGGGACAAGCGGCGCGTGGTTTTTTGGCTTTATTTTGGCGAGTTTGTCTATATTCGCTGGTGCTAAGATCGCAACCGTCATGATGGCGACTCTCCTGCCAATCCTTGATCTGGCGCGCGTAGTCTGGGAGAGATGGAAGGACGGGCATTCTATTTTTCAAAGAGATAGCCGGCATTTGCATTATTTGCTTCTTGGAGCTGGGATGAGTGAACGCGCTGTGTTCTTTCTCTATTTTTTTGCAAGCATTTTGATCGGGATCTTGGCGCTCAATTTGAAAGCGATGGGAAAATTGGTTACAATTGGAATAATCGGTTTTATATATTTTGGAATATTTCTATGCAAACAAAAACGAAAACAAAGATCTTTATCATTGGCGTAGCGGTCGCAGTAATTGCCATCCTTACGAATTACATCTTGGGCGAAGTTATAAGTATCCAAGGAAATTTTATCAAGCGTGTTTATGTCCGCGATGTACTAGTCAAAGCCGAACTGGTGAATACCGATACAAGAAGGGAATTGGGTCTTGGGGGCAGACCTGGCCTTTCCGAGGGGCGTGGAATGCTTTTTGAAATGCCCGGAAGCGATTCTTGGCAATTTTGGATGAAAGGGATGAGGTTTGCGATTGACATCATCTGGATCGAGAACGGGCGGGTGACCGGCTGCGACAAAAATATTTCTCCAGACGATCGGCGCATTTTCAATTCTCCTGGAGATGCGGGCTACGTTCTTGAAGTCCCTGAGGGATTTTGTGATCGGTATAGTGTGCAGATCAATGACGCGGTGAAAATATAGCAAAAGAGCTTTAGTTTTGGTTAAACTTGCGGAAATAATAACTATTTGCTAGACTGCTGAAAACTCGATAACCTTCTAAATCTCAAATTATGCAGAAACTAAAAATAACCGAGAAAGGAATTAATTATCTCCTTATATTCATCCTGGGCTTTTTGGTTGGGGTGGCGCTGAAATCCGAAGCACAAAAGAGGGTGACGATCGGATTCAACGATTATTTAGTCCCGAAATATAAGCAAGATGTAAATTTGATGGCGCCCGCGCCGAGCCAAAATGTGAATGCCAATCAAAACGCGCCTCAACAAAACCCGCCAGCAGACGGACAAAATCAGCCGCAGCAACCATCAAACAATCAATAAATAAATTTTTTATATTATCCATTAAGTGTTTACAAATTAATTATGGCAGAAGAAAAAATAGAGGAGGGGAAAAAGGACGAGGAAAAAATGGATGTAGAGTCTCAAGAAACAATGGAAGAAAAGCCGTCGACTTATGAAAAGAGGCTTAAGAATTATATCTCGATCATTATTCTTCTGATCGGGCTTCTTGTTGGCAGTATTTTCGTGGACGTCGCTCAATTTGTGAGCCAGCGCGGAATTTCACCGCGAGCGATGCGCCAGCTCGATATAATTCCGCTCGAAGGCCGGACTTGGGTTGCCTACAACGAACCAGTGGTAACTGTTCAGGTTTTGAATGACAGCAATTGCAAAGAATGCGATGTGACAGATGCTGTCAAAATGATGAAAAGGGTAATTCCGACGCTTCTGGTCAAAGAGGTACAATTTGATTCAGCTGATGGGAAAAACCTTGTCAGCAATCTAACCATAAAGAGCCTTCCGGCATTTATTTTTGACGATGGCATAACGAAAACTGACATTTATACACAGGCTAAAGACATTTTTAAAAAACAGGACAGCAGCTATCTAATTGACACGGCGCAAATCGGCATTCAGCCTGGAAAATTCCTAACACTACCACAGATCAATCCTGATGACGCTCAAACCGGTCCGCAGGATGCAAAAGTAAAAATTATCGTTTTTAGCGATTTCCAATGCCCGTTCTGCAAGACGTTTTATGAAGGATCCCTCAAACAAGCAATGACCGATTATAAGGATAAAGTGCTGTTCGTGTTCAAGGAAGTGCCGCTTTCGATCCATGACAAAGCTATGGACGCGGCGATGGCGGGCGAATGTGCCAATGAGCAGGGAAAATTCTGGGAAATGGCTGATAAACTCTACGGCGATCAAAAGACCTGGAGTGCCCTCAAGACTTTCAGTGCGACGCCATATGCAACGCAGATCGGCCTCAATATGACCCAATTCAACCAATGTGTCTCCTCGAAAAAATTCCAGGATAAGATCAATGCTGACAACCAAATGGCGCAGGATTTCGGAATTTCAGGTACACCGGCCTTCTTTGTGAATGACAAGTTCTTCGGCGGAGTGGTACAGTATGACCAGCTCAAGCAAACAATCGACGCGCAGCTGGCAATGTAGTATTTAATATCTTGTAAAAAGCATAGAGTACGAAATCGAGCCTTATGGCTCGATTTCTTTTTGGAATCTTTTTATTATGCTATAATATTTTTATGCCCTGTAGTGAAATTTTGACTGGCCAGTGGCCGAAAATTTTTTACTGTACGGGGCATTGAGATTTAAGAGAGTATTTTATCAACGAAATTTTGCTCTCATTTTTTTGAGGTCAAAATTCTACTACCGGGATGAAAATCGGAAAGAAAATTTTCGAAATTATTTTTCACGCGCGGGGAGGACAGGGAGCAAAGACTGCGGCCGAACTTTTGGCGCAAGCGGCGCTTCGGGAAGGAAAATTCGTGCAAGCATTTCCGGACTTCGGTCCAGAGAGGACCGGCGCGCCGATCAGAACATATGTTCGGATTTCCGACGATCCGATTCTTACACATGAACCTATCATTGATCCGGACGCAGTTGTCGTGATGGACGAAACTCTTCTTGGCATCACGGATGTTTCCAAAAATCTCGATGAGCAGGAAAATATGATAGTCAATTCGACGAAAGACCGGGAAACAATATCACAAAAAACGGGATATATTGGGAACATTTTTCCGATTGACGCGTCGGGACTTTCACTTGAAATAATTGGCGAGCCGCGCCCAAACACGGCGATTCTAGGCAAATTAGTAAAAATAAACGAAATTGTGAAACTCGAAAGCCTTATTGAAGTATTTCGGGAAAAATATATTTCAAAAATCGGAAGCGATAGAACCGAGAAGAATATTCTGGCGATTGAGAAAGCGTACGATAGTATTTAGTATTTAGTTTTTTTATATGACTGAAACCTGGAAAGACATTGAAGAAGGCGCGATCATCAAGCATGACATTTCTAAATCCCCAAAAACCGGTGATTGGCGGTATATGAAACCGACGGTGGATAAAAAAGCGTGCCTTGCCTGCGGGACGTGTATTTCATTTTGCCCCGAAGCGGCAATTGATTTCGATTCGGAGCGAAAAGCGGATATAGATTACGAAGTATGCAAGGGCTGCGGTGTCTGCGCGAATGTTTGCCCGCAAAAAGCGATAAAAATGGGGAAAAATATATAATGAATATAAAAAATAAAAATCTGGCTCTTACAGGCGGTGCGGCGGCAGCGGAAGCTTTAAAGCAGATCAATCCTGATGTGATGCCGGTCTATCCGATCACGCCCCAGACCCCGATCATCGAAACGTTCGCCAAGATGGTCGCGGACGGCGAGGCGGACACGGAAATTATTGATGTCGAATCGGAGCATTCGGCGATGAGCGCGGCAGTCGGAGCCTCGGCGGCTGGAGCAAGGACGGCGACAGCCTCGAGTTCACAGGGCATAATGCTGATGGCAGAAATTTTACCAATCGCTTCAGGTATGCGGCTGCCGATCCTGATGCTTGTTAGCGCGCGGGCGATCTCGGCTCCCATTAATATTCACGGCGATCATCAGGACGTGATGGCCGTGCGAGATTTGGGGTGGATCCAATTATTTTCCGAAAACGCGCAGGAAGTTTATGACAATGCAATAATTGGCTTGAAACTGGCCGAAACTGTTAAGCTGCCGGTAATGGTGATTATGGACGGCTTCACAACTTCTCATAGCGTGGAAAATCTGGAAATATTGGAAATGCAGGCCGTGAAAAATTTTGTGGCAGAGTACAATCCGAAAAATTCTTTGCTCGATTTTGAAAATCCAAAAACTTTCGGGCCGGTTTCGCTCCCGAATTCGTATTTTGAGTTCAAAAGAGCCGAGATCGAGGCAATGAATGGAGTTGTTGCAAAATTATCAGAAACTAATCGAAATTATGCCGAGATTAGCGGCCGTGAATATGATTTATTCGAAGCATATAGATTAGACGACGCTGAAAAAGCAATTATTGTCGCGGGTTCAACCGCCGGAACAGCCAAAGTCGCAGTGGATGAACTTCGCGAAAAAGGCGAGAAGGTTGGACACCGCCGCCGGCGCGCGGGCGGCGGGGCCGACCTGGTGCTGGAATCGCGCCGCGGCGGCGTGCGCGAGGCGGTCACGGAGGACTACCTCAGCGGCGATCGTGCCCGCCGACGCGCCGTGGGTGCTGGGCCGGCGCGCGGGTCGCGGCGCGGCTGGTCGCGCGTGGCGGCGACGCTCGCTCGCGGAGGCGCGCGTGACGGCCGGACGGTCGCTGCTTCTTCATCGAGACCTACGGCTGCCAGATGAACGAGGCCGACAGCGCAGCTGATGTCCGGGCGTGCTGAGCGGGCCGGCCTCGCGCGGGTCGGGGACCCCGCCGAGGCCGACGTCGTCCTGCTCAACACCTGCGCCGTGCGCGATCACGCCGAGCAGCGCGTGCTCGGGCGGGTCACCGACCTGACGCGCTCAAGCGGCGCGGGCGACGTGCTGGGCGTGGTCGGGTGCATGGCGCAGCGGCTGGGCGGCGGCCTGCTGGAGCGGGCGCCCTACGTGGACTTCGTCGCGGGCCCCGACGGCTACCGGGAGCTGCCGCAGCTGGTGCGGCGCGCGCGCGAGGGCGAGCGCGGCGTCGAGACCGCGTTCCGCCCCACCGAGCACTACGAGGACATCCTCCCCGCGACAAGGATCTCCCGCATCCCGGCCTTGTCCAGGGGGCGGGCGAAGCCGTGGCGGATAAGGAAGCGGGCGCCGGCCCCCATGGAGGTGCAGGTCTCCATGGGCGCGCGGCAGGCGGGCCGGCCCAGGTGGTGCTTCTCGTGGCGGCAGGAGCAGAGGCCGAGCGAAAACTCGTCGTGCGCCTCGATCAGCGCCGTGGCTCGCTCGTAGTCGAGGATCTCCACCTGCGGCGCCAGGGTTCCCTCGTGCGGCAGGGTGCGCATGATCGACACCCGCTGGCCGTCGCCGAAGTTGGCGTCGAGAAAGGCACGGTCGCCGAACATGTAGGCCTGGAACAGTTCCGCCCAGTCGCGCCCGGTCCAGGTCCGGGCCGGTGCGCATCATGGTGAACTCGAAAAAGCCGATGACAATCGGGCTGACCATGTAGCGGGTGATGGCGCCGTCCCAGATGTCGACCACCAGTCCCTTGTCGCACAGCGCCTCCAGCCGGGTCTGCAGCGGTGCGGCCGGCTCGCCGGTGAGGCGGGCGATGCGCTCGAGGGTGGACGGCCGGTAGGGCAGGCGGATGATCAGCTCGGCCTCGGCCGGGGTGTAGAGCGAGCGCACCAGGTCGTGGAAGACCGGGGTCCAGGGGGTGCGCACCGGCGCCTGGTCGAGGCGAAGGCCCAGGGCGCGGTAGAGGTCTTTGCTGGTGAGATGGCCCATGACGTTTTCCGGATCGGGTTGACGACGCGTTCAGTAGAGCACGCTTTGCCGCCGCCGGCAAGGGGCTTGCCCGGTGGTTGGCGGCCGTTCGGCAGGCACAAAAAAGGCCCGGAACCTTGCGGTTCCGGGCCGTTGGTTACTGGTTCGAGTGGTGTCTACCAGCGCTCGGTGCCGATGATCTCGCTCACGTCGCGGCAACTGCGCCGCTCGCTCACCGTGAGATCGTCAACGGAGCGTACCCCGCCGCGAACGCTCTCCAACGTGCAGACCAACTCTCTTCCCTTGTCATCGTTGACCCAGACGAGTCCTTCGTATCCGATCATCACAGCCTCCTGTGAATGGTGTGTATTAGGGGTTCCTAATGCCATGCCTGAACAGTAAGCCTGATCCGCATCGGGTCAAGAAGGGCGCTGCTTTTTTTCCTCCACCCGAACCGCGCCCGCTCAGCGCATGGGCCGGATGCGCACCTCGATGTCCGCCTGGTCCCGGAGCAGCTCCACCAGCCGCTGCGGGTCGGTGTCACCGTAGTGGTAGGGGTAGAGGATGCGCGGCCGGAAGGAGCGGGCCGCGTCCGCCACCATCTCCGGGGTCATGGTGTAGGGCAGGTTCATGGGCAGGAAGGCGATGTCCACGTCTTTGAGCGCGGCCATCTCCGGGGTGTTCTCGGTGTCGCCGGCCACGTACAGGCGGGTGTCGCCGAAGTCGAGCAGGTAGCCGTTGCCCACGCCCCGCGGGTGGAAGGGCTCGCCGTTGTCGCGGTGGTGGACGAGGTTGTAGGCCGGCACCGCGGTGACGGTGATGCCCCGCACGGTGCGGGTCTCGCCGTTTTTCAGGATCAGCCCGCCCTGCACCCGGTCGGCGCAGACCGGCGGCAGGATCATGTCGGTTGCCGGCGTGCGCACCAGGGCCAGCGCCTTCTCGTCCAGGTGGTCCGCGTGGTCGTGGGTGAGCAGGATCAGGTCCGCCCGGGGCAGGGCGGCGTAGTCGGCCACCGTGCTGTACGGGTCGATGTGGAGGACCGTGTCCTTGAAGGTGAGCATGAGCGTGCCGTGGCCGAGGAAGGTGAGATCCAGCGGGCCGGCCGAGGTGGGGATGCGGTCCGTGGGCGGCGGGTCGGCGGCCGTGGCCGGGTCCACACCGGCTGAGACCAGGGTGAGCAGGGCAAGGGAGAGCAGGCTGAGGGCGATGTCCATGGAGACCTCCTGTGCGGGTGTTCAGGGTGAGGCGGGTCGACCGGTAACAGGGGCGGCCGGTTTGGTTGCGTTCTGTGGCGAGTCGGCGGCAGGTGGCGCGCTCATACCGGCCTGTTGGCGCAGCCCGGTGGCTCGATCCGGGTCGAGTCGCTCCAGTTCGTTGGCCACGGCCCGGGCGGTTTCGCGGTTGCCGGTGGCCAGGTAGGCCTGGCCGAGTTGGGACCAGGCCTCCACGTCGGCCGGGTCGATTTTCAGGGTATGGCGCAGGGCGGCGATGGCGTCGCGGTGCCGGCCGACCCGGCCATAGGTGAGGCCGAGGTTGAACCAGGCGTCCACATGCTGCGGGTCGAGGCGCAGGGTGTGCCGGTAGGCGTCGATGGCCGCCGGCGTGCGGCCGAGTCGGCTGTAGGCGGTGCCCAGGGCGAACCAGGCGTCGGCGCGTTTCGCTTCGGCCTTGATCCAGCGCCGGCACCAGGCGAGCAGCCCGGACCAGTCGCCGCTCAACTCGAGGGCCATGGCCCGCTCCTGCCAGTCCGGCTTCCCTGTCCGCCGGCGCTGGCAAACCCTGCCCGGGGTCGAGGGCGAGGGCACGGGCCACCGGCCGGACCAGCCAGTGGTCGCCCTCCCGCTCCAGGGTAAGGAGCCCCACCAGCCCGCCCCGGCGGTCGAACAACCCGCCGCAGTCCGCGCCCGGGGAGACCGCGGCCGTGGTCACGATCGGGGTGGTCCGGCCGTCGCCCGCACGGATGACCTGGCCCGGGGACGCGGCCGCCTCGAGCCCGCGTGGCCGGCCCACCGCGTACACCGTGGTCCCCTGCCGCAGCCGGACCATCTTCGGCCGGGCCGGCGTGCCGATGGGGTCGGCCGGTTCGAACAGACAGAGATCGCCTGCCCGGTCCGCCGCGATCAGGGCCGCGGCCGTGCTCCGACCCTGCAGACCGACCCGCCAGGCCGTGGCGGTGTCGATGCGGCGGCAGCTGGTCACGACCCGGCCGGAGGGCAGGACCACGCCGCTGCCCGCACCGGCCGGCGCGCCGCCGGCATCAAAGGCGCGCACCGACACCACCGCGCCCTGCACCCGGTCGAGCAGCTGATCCGCGGTCAGGGCCGCCGCCGGCGAGGTGGGCCAGAGCAGAACCGTGGCCGCGACCACTTCCATGAGCCAGACCGGATGGTGCATGTTGTCCTCCAGGGTGCAGGCCGACCCTGCCCGTTCTGCTCTCGCGACGGCCGCCGTTGGCGCAGGCGGCAGCGGAGCCGGGAAAGGCATGGACACCAGTATACCCGAGACCGGGACGGTTCGGAACCTTGATCCGGGCTGGTCGACCAGGGGCGGAGGGGGGAGTGGTCCGGCGCGAGGGGGAATCCGGCAGAAGTGGACCAGACGGGCGGGCGGTAGGGGTGGCTGTGAGTCAGGCGGCCGGTTCGGCTCCGGCCGGTCCAGCGTCCGGCTTGCAGCACAGGCGTGGGGTCAGCGGCCGCAGCATTTTTTGAATTTGCGGCCGCTGCCGCAGGGGCAGGGGTCGTTGCGGCCGGTTTTTACGCGTGCGACGGGCCGGTCGGCCGGGATGATCCGCCCGTCCAGATACTGCCAGCAGCCGTGTTCGCAGACAAAGCGGCTCACCTCGCGCAGCTGCACCGGTCGGCCGTGGGCCATGCCCTCGGCCCGGAATTCGACCAGGCCGGTCTCATCACCCGGGCCGCCGTCCTCGGTGCGCAGCACGCGCAAGCTGTGCCACCGGGGTTGGTCGTCCGGGTCGAGACTGGCCGGCCGGGTGGACCCATGCCAGCTGGACAGCAGGTAGGCTTGGTCGTCCGCGGAAAAAGGCGGTGAAGCGCGAACGCATGAGCGCCTCGGCCGTGGCGGCAAGGGTGCGGCCGGAAAGCAGCGGTCCGCAGCAGTCGCCCAGGCTCAGCCCCGAGCCGCAGGGGCAGGGGAGGGTGCCCGGTTCGTGATCGCAATCAGACACGGGCTCAGACCTTCTGCTCCACCCGGGCGAAGCAGGGGATGCACAGGGTGCGGCCCCCGAAGCGGCGGGTGCGCGATTCCATGGTCGACTCGCCGCAGTCCGCGCACACGAGGCTCTCCAGCACCCGGGCCGGCCGCGGCAGGGGCTCGGTGCAGTCCCGGATGAAGAAGACGTCTTCCGCCGGCAACCGCAGCAACCGCTCCTGCAGCTCCGCGCGCAGGGTCGCCAGCCGCTCGCGGTCCGCCGCGGTGCAGTCCGGCCGTCCGCTTTTGGCCATGAGCGCGGTGAACTCCTCGCGCCCCTCGCCCCAGGCCTCGGGGTTGAACAGCAGCCGGATGGCCCGGCCGGTGGCGCGGTTGTGGAAGGAGAAGGCCATCTTGCCGTAGTCGCGGTGGAGCAGGTTGCCCTTGCCATAGGTGCAGCCGGTGAGGAACTGGATGGCGTCCACGCCGCACATGTCGGTTTCGCTGACGCAGACCAGGTCGGCCGGGCCGGCGTCGGCCATCTCGTGCAGGGCGATCTCGGCGGCACGCATGCCGATGGCCAGGCCCGGGCAGCTGTGGCCGTGAAAGGCGATGGTGGCTTGAATAGTCTGCGGGTCGAGCTGACAGCTCATGGGGTCTCCTCGGTTTGGTGGTGGTGGTCGTGGTCCGGCCCGTCGTGGTGCTGCTCGGCGCGGGGCACCACCAGCGGGCAGCCGTTGATGCGGTGGATCTCCACCGGCAGGCCGTAGACCGCCTCGATCATGGCCGCGGTCACCGCCCGGGTCGGGCCGTAGCTGTGCACGCGGCCGTCTTTGAGCATAAGCACGGTGTCCGCGTAGCGCATGGCCCGGTTCAGGTCGTGCATGGTCATGACCGCGCCCATACCGTGGCTGTCCACCACGTGGCGGAGCAGCTGCATGATTTCGAACTGGTTCTTCAGGTCAAGGGCGCTGGTCGGCTCGTCGAGCAGCAACAGCCGCGGTTCCTGCACCAGGGCCCGGGCCAGGCAGACCTTCTGCAGTTCGCCGCCGCTCAGCTGGTCGATGCGGCGCAGGCCGAGCGTCTCCAGGCGCAGGTGACGCAGGGTCGCCTCGACCATGCACAGGTCGCGCTCCGCGGGCCGCCAGCGCAGGTGCGGGGTGCGGCCCATGAGCACCGCGTCGAACACGGTCAGCCGGGCGGTCTCGTGCTTCTGGGCGACATAGCCGATGCGGGTGGCGATCTCGGCCGGACGCAGGCGGAGCACGTCCGCGCCCTCCACCGTGACCACGCCCGAGCGCGGGGTGAGCATGGCGTTCAGGCACTTGAGCAGGGTGGTCTTGCCCACCCCGTTCGGGCCGAGGATGGCGACCAGCTCACCCGGCCGCACCTGGAAATCGATGTCGTGCAGCAGGTCCGCGCCGTTGTAGGCGAAGTGGAGGCGGCTCGCGTCGAGGATCATCGCCGTCCCCCGCGCAGGATGAGCACCAGGAACACCGGCGCGCCGAGAAAGGCGGTGAGCACGGACACGGGCAGCACGTGCGGGGCCAGGAGCAGCCGGGCCACCGTGTCGGCGACGAGCAGGAGCAGGCCGCCGGCCAGGATCGAGGCGGGCAGGAGGAAGCGGTGGTCCGCGCCGATGAGCCGGCGCACCATGTGCGGCACCACCAGGCCGACAAAGCCGATGATGCCCAGACACGAGATGATCGCCGCGGTGAGCGCCGAGGCGACGAGCATGCCGGTCATGCGCACCCGCTCGACCCGCACCCCGAGGCCGCGGGCGGTCTCGTCGCCGGCGTCGATGGCGTTGTAGTGCCAGCTGCTGGCCACGAAATAGATGCAGGCGAGCAGGGTGGCCGCGCCGAGCACGGCCAGCTCCCGCCAGGAGGCGCGGGCCGTGTCGCCGAAGGTCCAGAAGACCATGGCCGCCAGCTGCACGTCGTCGGCGAAGAACTGCAGGAACATGGTGGCCGCGGTGCAGAAGGCGCCCAGCGCCACCCCGGTGAGGATCATCACCTCCGGGCTGGCCGAGCGCAGCCGGGCCACGGCCACGATCACCGCGGCCGCCACCAGGCTGCAGACAAAGGCCGCGGCCGTGGTCAGCCAGGGGCTGGTGATCTGCACCGCGCCGACGCTCGACGAGGTCATCACCCCGCCGCCGAGCACCATCACCGCCAGCGCCGCGCCCAGGGCGGCGGCATGGCTGATGCCCAGGGTGAAGGGCGAGCCCAGCGGGTTGCGCAGGATGGACTGCATGGCCGCGCCCGCCGCGGCCAGGCCGGCGCCGGCCACCACGCTGGCCAGGGCCTGGGGCAGGCGGATGTTCCAGACGATGGTCTCGACCTGGCGGGTGGTTTCCAGGCCGAGCAGGGCGCGGGCCACGGTCGCCAGCGGGATATGGGCCGCACCGAGCGACACCGCCACCACCAGGGCCAGGGCGAGCAGCAGGGCCAGGAGCGCGACGAAGCCGGTCTTGGCGGCGAGGTAGCGCTGGTATTCGGCCGGCAGGCGACCGTCGTCGAAAGTGCATGTCAGCGGAGCGGCACGGGCCGGAAGGCGTGGCCGCCGAAGCGCCGGTTCATCTCCGCGAACAGCGGTTTGCCGACCATGAACGCGAAGATCTCGTCCGCCTTGGCGGCCGGGTCGATGTCCGCAAACCGGTCCGGGTGGAGCAGCGTGCCGATATAGTAGGCATTGGCCAGGATGGATTCCAGGTTCTGGCCGTACCAGTTGTAGGGCAGGAGGCCGTACACCCGGCCGGATCGGACCGCGGCGAGCGTCCGGTAGGCCGGGTCGGTGCGCAGCTCATGGAGACCGCCGGCCGCCTCGCCGAGCTGCAGGGTGGACAGGTCGAGGAAAAGGAGGTCCGGGTTCCAGGCGATGAGCTGTTCCCGGCTGATGTCCCGGACCCCGCCCGTGGCCGTGTCCCCGTCCCGGGCGGCGAGGTTCTCCACGTTGACCAGGCGGAAGGGCGGGTAGCCCGGCTCGGTGGACTGGAAGCCGTGCGGCCCGGCGTAGGCGATGCCGCCGACATAGGCCGCAGGGCGCGATTGCTCCGGGATATCCCCGGTGCGGCCCTGCAGGTCGGCCATGGTGCGGTCGAAGAAGCTGAGCACCGCCTCGGCCCGTGCCTCCCTGCCCAAGACCGCAGCCATGAGCCGCAGGGCCGCGCTCAGTTCATCCCTGCGCTCGTGCAGGTTGCCGGCGCGCAGGGCGACGACCGGGATCCCGGTGCGACCCTGCAGCTCGTCCGGGTCCAGGCCGGAGGTGCCCCGGCCGGTGCCGACCATCTTGAAGATCACCTGCGGCGCCGGGTCCAGGGTGAGGATCAGCTCCGGGTTGTCCTGGCCGCGGAAACCGCCGAACACGGGCAGGGTCCTGAACTGCGGGTTGGCCAGTCCATAGGGGCGGGCGTCGAACCGGCTGTGCTTGCCCTCGATGTCGTCCACGGCCACGGCCAGGTCCTGGGCCTGGAGATAGGTGAGCAGGCGCAGACAGCCGGAACCGGAACAAATGACGCGGCGGACCGTGTCCGGCACGATGACCGTGCGGCCGGCCGCATCGACCACCTGCCGGGCCTCGATCGGTGCGGTGCAGAGCAGGGTGCAGACAGCGAGCAGGCAGAGCAGGCGCATGGGGGACCTCCACGGGCGAATCGTCACACGAATTAAAATTTAGATGTTACGATGGGGCTGTTCTATGCGGGAACGCCGTGGTCGTCAACCGGAAAGTGCGGCGCCGCAAGGGTGCCGGAGGTGCCGCCGATCCGGGCAACTCCTGTTGCGCTTCTGCCCGGCAGAACCTATATTCTCTCTGTTGTGCAATCATCCCGGTTCCCCCTGGTGGAGGCCTTTGGTCCCGTGAAAAAAAACGTTGTCCTGTTCATCCTGACGGTCGCGAGCTTCCTGCCGGCTGTTGCCCGCCTGGCCGGGTCCGGCCTGGGCGAACCCGTGGGCCTGGTCTCCGACCTGGCCCTGGGCGGGCTCGTCTTCTGCCTGGCCCTGGCCGCACCCCCCTGGCTGCGGGCCGGGCTGGTGCTCTTCTGGGCCCTGTTCCAGGCCACCGCGGTGGAGCTGTTTGCGGCCATGCAGCGGCTGCCCACCTGGCAGGACCTGCACTACCTGGCCGATGCCGAGTTCATGCGGGCGTCCACCGCCGGCCTGAAACTGGCCCGGCCGGTGTTCGTCGGTCTGCAGCTGCTGGCCGCGCTGGCCCTCTGCGTGCTGCCGGTGCGCCTGGCGCGGCCGGCGCTGCTCGGTCGGGGCCTGCTCCTGGCGCTGGCGGTCCTGCTCGTGCAGGGGCCGGTGAGCCGCCATTATGACGAGCAGCCGGTGGCGGCTCGCTACAACCCCCTGCACTGGTTCGTCGAGGACGCGGCCCTCTCGCTGCTGCGCGAGGAGCCGGGGCCGATGGGCGAGGAGGCCCTGCCCGTCGCCCTGCGCACCCTGGACCTCGACGGCGACCGGCTGATCGGTGCGGGACGGGCGAAGAACGTGCTCGTCGTTGTGCTCGAGGGCGCGACCGGCCTCTACCACCCGGAGATTCGCCGGGCCATGGGCGTGGGTTCGGAGAGCTTCGATATGAGCGAACTGGCGCGGACGACCGCCGGGGGCATGCTCATCCCGGATTTCACCGTGCACAGTCACCAGACCATTCGCGGCCTGTATGCGCTGCTCTGCGGTGATTTCAGCAAGCTTTCCTGGGACACGCCCAAGGCCTTCGAACTGCTCGCCGACCCGGCCCGCGCCGAGCAGTGCCTGCCCGCCCGTCTGGCCGATCACGGCTGGTCGACCCATTTCCTCCAGGGCGCGGGCCTGCAGTTCATGGGCAAGGACAAGGTCATGCCGGCCATCGGCTTTCAGCAGGTGCACGGCAGCGAATGGTTCACCGAGCCCAACCCCTTCCCGTTCGAATGGGGCGCCTCGGACGAGGTCTTCTTCCGCGGGGCGCGCCAGTACGTCAAGCGGCTGCAGGACGGCAAAAAGCCGTGGATGCTCACCCTGCTCACCGTGGGCACGCACCAGCCCTACGCCGTGCCGGATGCGCTCGCGGCCCGCTACCCGTCGCGCAAGATCGCCACCGTGGCCGAGATGGACCGCACCGTGGCCGCCTTCATCGACGGCCTGCGCCGGGACGGGGTGCTCGAGGACACCCTGGTGATCCTCACCAGCGACGAATCCCACGGCAGCGAGACGGCTGACTGGGTGAGCAGCTGGGGGCTGGGGATCGTGCTCGCGCCCGAGCAGCAGCAACTGCCGCGTCTGAAGCGCGGCGGCTACGGCCTGGTGGATGTCTCCGCCTCGGTGCTCGACTACCTGGGCCTGGAGATCCCGGCCGCGACCGTCGGCCGCAGCCTGTTCCGCGACTACGAAAAGGCCCGAGACATGGTCTCCTACACCGGTTCCAAGCTCCGCTGGGTGACCGCCGGCGGGCTGCGCTACGAGTGCACCGACAATGGCAGCTGCCGGGTGGGCACGGCCGCGAGCATCCTCGGCGACGCGCCCGCGGACTTCCAGCGCGACCGCACCGGCGGCGGCGCCCCGATCTTTGCCATCGCCCGCACCTTGGACAGCCGGCTCACCGCCGGCCAGGCGACGCGCACCCTGCAGTTTGCCAGCGGCGAACTGCGCAGCCTGCCGGAGAAGGTCACGAACGAATGGAACGACAACCTGATCGGCGCCCAGTACCTGGATTTCCCGGCCCGGTCCACGGTGCACGTGTCGGTGCGGGTCAAGGCGATGCGCGCCGCGGCGGAGGGCATCAACCTGAACCTGCGCATCAAGCAGTGGGAGGTCGACACCAACGACATCCCCTTTGCCAACTTCCCGGTGCTCCATGCCGGCGACGAGGGGCGGGTGGAATTTTCCTTCTACAACGTCAAGCGACGCCAGTCCTTCTCCTTCTTCCTGGTCGGCGAGGGCCGCAACGCCGAGGTGCGGTTGGACGACTTCAGCATCCGGGTGGACCGGAGGAGCGTCTGACCGCGAAACCCGGATCGGACGGCCACAAAGCACAAGCGGCGGACCCCGTTTTCGGGGTTCGCCGCTTTTTTTGCGGGCGGGTCGGGGGCGGGTCAGTCGTCCGGGTCGCGGTCGCGCAGGTGCCGGGCGGCCTGGGCGATGAGTGAGGCGCTCACCGGGGCGGTGATGAACAGGAACAGGGTGATGAGCAGTTCGTGCAGGCTCAGGCCCGGGCCGCGGGCGCTGAAGTAGAGCAGGGAGGCGATGAGGATACCGCCGACCCCCAGGGTGGTGGCCTTGGTGGGCCCGTGCAGGCGGGTGAACAGGTCGGGCAGGCGGGCCAGGCCGATGGAGCCGATAAGGGTGAAGGCGCCGCCGATGATGAGGCAGCAGGCTGATGACCGTCTCGAGCATGCGTGCGTCCCCTTATTCGATGATGTCGCCGCGCAGCAGGTACTTGCACAGCGCCACGGTACTGATGAAGCCCATCAGGGCGATGAGCAGGGCCGCCTCGAAGAAGATCGCCAGGTCGGCATGGATGCCGTAGACGATGAGCAGGGCGATGGTGTTGATGTACATGGTGTCCAGCGCCAGGATGCGGTCCGCCAGGCCGGGGCCGCGCACCAGGCGGACGAGGCTGAGCAGCAGGGCGAGACCGATGCAGACAAAGGCGAAGATCAGGGCGGCGTTCAGCATGGGAAGATCTCCCTCAGGGGGGCTTCGTAGCGGTCCTTGATGCGGGCGACGAGTTGGTCCGCATCCTCGAGGTCGAGCACGTGCAGCAGCAGGGTGCGCCGGTCCGCGCTCAGGCTGGTGGACACCGTGCCCGGGGTGAGCGACACGGCATTGGCGAGTACGAACACGGCGAAAGGGTTGTCCAGGGAAAGCGGCAGGCGGACAAAGGCGGGCCGCAGGCGGGCGGTGGGGCCGAGGATGAGGCGGGCCACCACCAGGTTGGCCAGGGTGATGTCCCAGAGCAGCATGAGCAGGTAGGCGAGCGCCTTGCCCGGGCACCGCACGCACAGCCGCTCGGGCCGGAAACGGGCGGTGAACAGCGGCACGAGCCCGGCGAGCAGGGCGCCGAGCAGGATGTGGCCCGGGGCGAGGGTATTGTTGAGCAGCAGCCAGAGCACCAGCAGGCTCGCGCTTAAAAGGGGTTGGGGCAGCCAGCGGTTCATGGACGGTCCTCCCGGGTGAGCACCGTGCCGGTGTAGCCGGCCGGGGCGAGCAGTTGGGCGGCGGTGGCCTCGGTGTAGCGGATCACCGGGCCGGCGCAGACAGTGAGCACGACGGCGGCCCCGAGCAGGACCACCACCGGCGCGAACGCAAGCGGCCGCGCGCCGCCGCCCTCGCCGCGCAACCCTTCGGTCTTCCAGAACAAGGCGCTGCCGGCCCGGCTGAGGGCGACCAGCGCCACCAGCCCGGCGGTGAGCACCACGGCCCACAGCCAGGCGGTGCCGCCGGCCGGCGCGGCGCGCAGCAAGAGCACTTTGCCGATGAAGCCGGAGAGCGGCGGCGTGCCGGCCGCGGCCATGGCGCCGACCAGGAACAGCCCGCCGAGCAGGGTCGGCTGCTGCACCGGCGGTCCGGGTTCGAGCCGATCGCTGGCGGTCGCCCGCTGGGCGGCGATCAGGTCGGCCAGCAGGAACAGGCCGCCGGTGACCAGGGTGGTGTGCACCAGGTAGTAGAGGGCGGCGCCGATCCCGGCCAGCGTTGCCCAGGCCGATGCCGGCCAGCAGCATGCCGACGGAGACCACCACCTGCCAGGCGATGACCAGGCGCAGCCCACGGCTGCCGAGCACACCCACGGCACCGGCAGCCAGGGTCAGCAGGGCGAGCCAGGGCAGCAGGCCGGCGACCGCCTCGCCGGCACCGGTCGAGCCGGGAAGATCAGCGTGAACACGCGCAGGATGGCGTACAGCCCCGACCTTGGTCATGATCGCGAACAGGGCGGCCACCGGCGCGCTGGCTGGGCGTATAGGCCCGGCAGCCAGAGGTGCAGGGGCAGCAGCGCCGCCTTGAGGGCGAAGACGACGAGCAGCAGCAGGGCAGCAGTGTGCAGGAGCAGGTCATCCGCCGGCGCGGCCCCGACCCGGGCCGCCAGGTCGGCCATGTTGAGCGTGCCGGCGACCGCGTAGAGCAGGCCGACGGCGAACGAGGAACAGGCTCGAGCCGACCAGGTTGACCACCACGTAGTGCAGGCCGGCGCGGGTGCGCTCGCGGCCGTGGCCGTGCAGGACCAGGGCGTAGGAGGCGATCAGCAGGATCTCGAAGAAGACGAACAGGTTGAACAGGTCGCCGGTGAGGAAGGCGCCGTTCAGGCCGACCAGCTGCAACTGGAAGAGCGTGTGGAAATGGCGGCCCCGGTAGTCCTCGCCGCGGACCGCGGCGAGCAGGCTGCAGGGTGCGAGCACGGCGGTGACCAGCAGCATGAGCGCGCTCAGCCGGTCGAGCACCAGGACGATGCCGAAGGGCGCGGGCCAGTCGCCCAGCCGGTAGCTGAGCACCGCGCCGGTGTCGGCCAGCTGCACGAGCAGGATGGCCAGCGGCAGCAGCGCCGCCGTGGCAGCGAGCGAGAGGGTGCGGCGCAGGGCCGGACTGCGGCCGGTGCAAAAAAGCAGGGCCACGCGCCGCGGTCAGCGGCACGAGCAGGGGGGCGATCAGCCAGTGGTTCATCGCTCCTCCTCCGGGGTATCGGCCCGGCCGTCGACCTGGTCGCTGCCCAGCTCGCCCTGGGCGCGCAGGGCCAGGACGATGACAAAGGCGGTCATGCCGAAGCCGATGACGATGGCGGTGAGCACCAGGGCCTGGGGCAGCGGGTCGGCGGTGGGCCGCGCCGGTGCCGGCGATCGGCGGGGCGCCGCTGACCAGCCGGCCGCTGGCGAACAGGAACAGGTTGACCGCGTAGGAGAGCAGCGACAGGCCCATCACCACCGGGAAGGTGCGGCCGCGCAGCACCAGGTAGACGCCGCAGGCCACCAGCACGGCCACGGTCAGAGCGGCCAGGGCGGCCATCAGGATCCCCCTCCGGCCTGCAGCGCAGCGTCGGTTGAGGTCGCCCAGGCTGGTGAGCACCAGCATGAGTGCGCCGACCACGGCCAGGTAGACGCCGAGGTCGAAGAGCATGGCCGTGGCCAGTTCGAACTCGCCGACCAGCGGCAGGGCGAAATGGCCGAAGGCCGAGGTCAGGAAGGGATGGCCGAACAGCCAGCTGCCCACGCCGGTGGCCAGGGCAAGCAGCAGGCCCCAGGCGATCAGCCGGTGGTAGCGCACCGCCCACTGCTCCCGGTCCAGGCGATGCCGTTGGCCAGGTACTGCAGGATCAGGGCCACGGCGGTGACCAGCCCGGCGATGAAGCCGCCGCCCGGCGGGTTGTGGCCGCGCAGGAACAGGTAGACCGAGACCAGCAGGGCCAGCGGCAGGAGCAAACGGGTCATCAGGCCAGGTATCAGGGATGGAACTGCTCGCCCAGCCGGCTCGTGGCCGCAGCCGCAGGGCCGGCCGCAGGGCGGCAGCCACAGCCCGTCGAGCAGGGCGTAGATGGCGAGGGCGGCGATGGCCAGCACCGTGATCTCGCCCAGGGTGTCGAAGCCGCGGAAGTCCACCAGGATGACGTTGACCACGTTGGCCCCGCCGCCGCCGGGCAGGCTGTTGGCCAGGAAAAAGTCGGCAATGGTCGCGCCGGCGGCCGGGTCAGCACGGCCCAGGTGAGCAGGCCGGCGCCGGCGCCCAGCCGGTCGAGCGCCAGCAGCAGGTCGCGCAGCCGCCGCCGCGGCGTGGATTCGCACCGGCGTGCGCTGCGGCAGGAAGTACAGGGCGAGCAGCAGCAGGATGATGGTCACCACCTCGACGGCCAGCTGGGTCAGGGCCAGGTCGGGCGCGGAAAAGCGGACGAAGGCCAGCGCGCACATCAGCCCGACCACGCTCAGGGGAATGAGGGCGAGGAAGCGGCGCCGGTGCCAGCGCACGGCGAGCACCGCGCCGGCGATCAGCGCCAGCCCGCCGAACAGGGTGAGGCCGTCCAGCGGTACCGGCGGCGGCCCGCAGGGGCGGCCGCAGGCCGCGGACGAGCGGTACCGCCAGGCCGCGGCCGCGGCACAGAACAGCAGCGCCAGCGATCGCTGCAGGGAGCCGTTGGCGGTGGCCGCGGTCCAGCGCCGGGCCGCACCGAAGGCGCCCTCCACCAACTGCGACGAACAGGCTGTGCGCATCCGACTCCGGGGCAGAGCTGGGCGTGCAGGGCGAAGAGCTGGTGGCGCACCGCGTACAGGCGATGCCGCCGGATCAGGGCGATCACGCTCATCACCAGCGGCAGGTTGAAGCCGTGCCAGACGGCCAGGTCGAAGGCGGGCAGGGGCGCGCCGAGCACGCTCGCGGCGGCGAGCCGAGGAAGGGCGCCACGGTCAGGCCGGGGAAGATGCCGACGATCAGGCAGAGGGCGACCAGGATCTCCACCGGCAGCCGCATCAGCCGGGGCGGCTCGTGCGGCGGGTACTTGGGCAGGTCGACCGGCTCGCCGTTGAAGAACACGTCGTGGATGAAGCGGACCGAGTAGGCCACGCGCGAAGACGCCGGCCAGCGTGGCCGCGGCCGGCAGGAGCCAGGGCCACCGGGGTCAGGCCGCTTAAGTGCACGGTCTCGGCGAAGAACATCTCCTTGGACAGGAAGCCGTTGAGCAGCGGCACGCCGGCCATGGCCGCGGCGGCCACCATGGCCAGCGTGGCGGTGAGCGGCATGAAGCGGCACAGGCCGTTGAGGCGGCGCATGTCGCGGGTGCCGGTCTCGTGGTCGATGATGCCCGCGGCCATGAACAGCGAGGCCTTGAAGGTCGCGTGGTTGATGATGTGGAACACCGCCGCCACCACCGCCAGCGGCGTGTCGAGGCCGAACAGCAGCGTGATCAGGCCGAGGTGGCTGATGGTCGAGTAGGCGAGCAGGCCCTTGAGGTCGTGCTGGAAGAGGGCGACGTAGGCGCCGAACAGCAGGGTGACCAGGCCGGTGCCGCCGACCAGGCAGAACCAGGCGTCGCGTGCCGGACAGCACCGGGTACAGCCGCGCGAGCAGGAACACGCCGGCCTTCACCATGGTGGCCGAGTGCAGGTAGGCCGACACCGGCGTCGGCGCCGCCATCGCGTGCGGCAGCCAGAAGTGGAAGGGGAACTGCGCCGACTTGGTGAAGGCGCCCGAGCAGGATCAGCACCAGCGTGGGCAGGTAGAGCGGATGGCGCGCGGATCAGCGTCGCCCGCGGCCAGGATCGCGTCGAGATCGAAGCTGCCGACGATGTGGCCGAGCAGCAGAACGCCGGCGAGCAGGCCAGGCCGCCGCCGCCGGTGACGGTCAGCGCCATGCGCGCGCCGTGGCGCGCGTCGGCGCGCTGGTGCCAGAAGCCGATCAGCAGGAAGCGAGGTGAGGCTGGTCAGCTCCCAGAAGACGAGCAGCAGCAGCAGGTTGTCGGCGAGCACGACGCCGAGCATCGCCCCCATGAACAGCGAGCAGCAGGCCGAAGAAGCGGCCGATGCGCGTCACCCTCGGCCAGGTAGTAGCGGGCATAGAGGACGACCAGCAGGCCGATGCCGAGCACGAGCAGCACGAACAGGGCGGCCAGGCCGTCGAGGCGCAGGAACAGATCGAGGCCGATCTGGGGCAGCCAGGCGAGGCCAACCTGCACCGGTGTGCCTGCGAACACGCTCAACAGCGGCGGCAGGGCGGCGATCAGGGCGGCCAGCGTGCCGGCCGCGGCGGTCCAGGCAGCGGCCGCGGAACCGAAGCGGTGGCCGACGCGGGCGGGCAGGCAGGCGGCCAGGAGCGGCAGGAGCAGGACAAGGAACAGGTGCATGATGGCTGCAGCGAAGGAAAAGTCTTTTGAGTCGACAGGTTGGACACTTCGGGGCGGGCCGGGCCGGCGGTGGCTGGGGCCCGGTGGGCAGGACCGGCGGCGGACGGCGCGCACGGCAGGATACAACCACAACCTCGGCCTGAACACAAGAGAGATCGGCCCGATGACACGCCCACAGCGGCCGGCGGCACACCCGCCCGTTGACCGTTCCGGCCGGCGCGGCTCCGCCCCGGGCGGACCCCGGCCTCGGCGACCTTGACATTTTTCGGGTGAGCGGGTGTACTGCCCGCGGTGCCCACAGCGGGCAAGACTACCAGGGAGGCGCATGGCGCAGCAGAAAAAGATCCGGCCGCCGGTCGAGGTCACCGACATCATTCTCGAATCCATTTCCGACGGGGTGTTCACCGTGGACCACGAGTGGCGCATCACCTCGTTCAACCGGGCGGCCGAGGAGATCACCGGCGTGCCCCGCGCCGAGGCCATCGGCCGCTACTGCTGGGAGGTGTTCCGCGCCAACATGTGCGAGGGCGACTGCGCCCTGCGCCGCTCCATGCAGGAGGGCCGCTCCTACGTCAGCTCCTCCACCTACATCATCAACTCCGAGCGCCAGCGCATCCCCATCAGCGTGTCCACCGCGCCCCTGCGCAACGAGGCGGGCGAGATCATCGGCGGGGTGGAGACCTTCCGCGACAACACCGTGGTCGACGAGCTGCGCCGCGAACTGAGCGGCAGCCAGCGCCAGGGCGACATGGTCAGTTCGCAGTCACCTGATGCGCCGGCTGTTCGACATCCTGCCGCAGATCGCCGAAAGCGACGCCACCGTGCTGATCGAGGGCGAGACCGGCACCGGCAAGGAGCTGCTCGCCCGGCACATCTGCACGACCTCAGCCCGCGCCGCGACCGGCCGTTCGTGGCCATCAACTGCGGCGCCCTGCCCGACACCCTGCTCGGAATCCGAGCTGTTCGGCTACAAGGCCGGCGCCTTCACCGAGCGCCGAGCGGGACAAGCCCGGCCGCTTCGCCGCTGGCCGAGGGCGGCACCATCCTGCTCGACGAGATCGGCGAAACCAGCCCGGCCTTGCAGGTGAAGCTGCTGCGCGTGCTGCAGGAGCGCGAGTTCCGAGCCGCTGGGCGCCGACCGCCGGTGAGCGGGTCAACGTGCGCATCATCGCGGCCACCAACCGGGATCTGGAGGCCCTGGTGGCCGAGGGCACCTTCCGCCAGCGACCTGTTCTACCGGATCAACGTGGTCCGGCTGGAACTGCCGCCCCTGCGCGCGCGGCGCGAGGACATCCCGCTGCTGGTCGAACGGTTCATCGGCCGCATGAACCGGCTGCGCGGCCGCACGGTGGTCCGGGCTCGAACCCGAGGTCCTGGCGCGGCTCATGGCCCACGACTTTCCCGGCAACATCCGCGAGCTGGAAAACATCATCGAACACGGCTTCATCCTCTGCACCGGTGAGCGCATCGGCCTGCACCACCTGCCGGCCAACCTGCAGGCGCCCGCGGCCGCGACCCTGCCGGCGACGAGCACGGAACCCCTGGCCCATGCGGGCCGTGCGTGCGGCCAGCGAGGAGGAGGCGATCCGCGCCGCCCTGGAACGCACCAACTACAACCGGTTGGCCGCGGCCCGCGAGCTGGGCATGCACAAGTCCACCCTGTTCCGCAAAATAAAAAAGCTCAACCTCGACCTGCCCCCCATCGACGGCCGCAGTTCCCGCCCCGCCTCCTGACAGTCGCATTTATGCGCTACCGTAGGGGCGCATAGGGTCGCAGTCCGGCTCTTTTCTGCGACTCTGTTCCGGAGAAAACCTTGCTGGCGGCCGGCTGAGAATTGAGAGAAACCACAATTTTCCAGGGAGTAACCTGATTGCGCGGGTGATTCTCTCGTTCTGGCATGCTGATTGCTTTGTAAGGGTATGAAACAAAAAGGTGCGCCGGTCAACATCGCGGTGACGGTCTGGGGACAACGGGTTTCCCCGGTTTTCGATGCAGCCCGGACCCTGCTCATCGCCGAGATCGACCACGGTGCCCTGGTGGGCACCTCCCTGCTGGCCTTTGACCCGGCACACCCGGGAGAACTGGTGCGCCTGCTGCGCGCCCGGCAGGTGGTGGTGCTTATCTGCGGCGCGGTTTCCGCGGAACCGGCCGCCCTGCTCGAGGCCGCCGGCTTTGAACTCATTCCCTTTGTCACCGGCGAAGTGCAGCGCGTGCTCGAAACCTTTGTGCTGGGCCGGGACTTTGGCCGCGAACTGTGCATGCCCGGATGCGCGGCCACCATCTGCTGTCGCGGCCGCATCCGCCGCGGCCGGGAAATAAGCGGCGCCCAGCCACCATCGGCCGGGCGCCGGGGCGGCAGAAAACAGCTGGCAACGGCCGACAGCGTCAGCAGTGGTGCGGCCGACGCTGGTGCCGACCTGTCGGACAGGGCCGGCGGCCCGGAAACAGACGGCACCAATCGTGCCGGCAAACGATAAATCAAACGGAGAACGAACATGCCAAACAGAGACGGAACAGGACCCACGGGCAACGGCCCGCGGGGTGGAGGTCGGGGCGGTTGCCCGCAGAACGGCGTTGACCGGGATAAGCAAAAGCCGCAGCCCCAGGGGCCGGGAGCCGGTCAGGGGCAGGGCAAAGGCCAGGGACAGGGTCAGGGCCGTGGACGCGGCGGCGGTCGCGGCCAGGGGGGTGGCGGCAACCGCTGAGCGCAGGCCCGCGGTCGTCACCCGGACAGACAACACGACGGCAGCCCGTTGCGGGCAGCCGTCCCTTCATGGAGCAGCAACCTTGATTATTGCCTTTGTCGCCAAAGATTTTTCCCGTTTCTCCCTGCTCGTCGACCGACTGCGGCGCGAGCAGGGCGTGGAACTGGTCCCCGCCGCCACCGGCGCCGCCGGTCTGGCCCAGCTCAAGGGCAGGACGGTTGACCTGGTGATCGTTGACGAACAGCTCGACGATATGAGCGGCATCGATTTTGTCCGACAGCTCGTCAAAGTCAATCCGCTGGCCAACACGGCCATCGTCGGTTCCCTGCCGGAGGCCGAGTTCCATGAGGTCACCGAAGGGCTCGGTGTACTCATGCAGCTGCCGCCGCACCCGCAGGACACTGACGCCGAGGCCCTGCTGGCGGTGGTGGCGAAAATTTCCGGTCTCATGCCGGCCGGGTCACTGGAGGCAGGGCGATGATCATCAGCATTGCCAGCGGCAAGGGCGGCACCGGCAAGACCACCGTGGCCACCAACCTGGCGCTCGTGCTCGGCGACCGGGTGGAGCTGCTCGACTGCGATGTCGAGGAACCCAACGCCCACCTGTTTCTCAAACCACAGATCGACCGCACGGAACAGGTGGACACGCCCATTCCCCTGGTGGACGAGGCGAAATGCACCTTCTGCCGGAAATGCGCCGAGATCTGCCGGTTCAACGCCATCGCCGTGGTCGGCCGCAAGGTGCTCGTCTTCCCGGAACTCTGCCACAGTTGCGGCGGTTGCGTGGCGGTCTGTCCCGAGGGGGCGATCACGGAAATCGGCCGCGAACTCGGGACGGTCAATTATGGCCACCGCAACGGTTTCAAGTTCATCAACGGCCGCTTGCGCGTCGGCGAGGCCATGAGCCCGCCGCTCATCAAACGGGTGCGCGCGGCCCGTGACCCGGAGCGGATCACCCTCATCGACGCGCCGCCCGGCACCAGCTGCCCGGTGATCGCGGCCATGAACGGGGCCGACTTCATCCTCATGGTCACCGAGCCGACGCCCTTCGGTCTGCATGATCTCAAGCTGGCGGTGGAGGCGGTGCGACTGCTCGGCATCCCCTGCGGCCTGGTGGTCAACCGGGCGGATATCGGTGATGACAAGGTGTTCGCCTACGCCCGGGAGGAGGGGCTGCCGGTCCTGCTGACCATCCCGTTCGAACGGGGGATCGCCGAGGCTTACTCCCGCGGCGAGACCATCATCGAGGCCTTACCCCAGTGGCGAGCGAAGTTTCTCCAGCTGTTTGCAGATATTGAAGCGCTTATCGAGCGGGGTGCGGCCCAATGATACGGGAAATAGTGATTGTCAGCGGCAAGGGCGGCACCGGCAAGACCAGCCTGGCCGCGGCCTTCGCCGCCCTGGCGAAAAACGGCATCCTCTGCGATGCCGATGTGGACGCGGCCGATCTCCACCTGCTCATGCAGCCGGAGGTCAAAGAGCGGACGGACTTCATGGGCGGCTCCAAGGCCGTCATCAATCCCGACCTTTGCACCGGATGCGGCACTTGTCGCACCCTGTGCCGGTTCGACGCCATCAGTGACCGGTACGAGGTCGATCCCATCCGGTGCGAAGGTTGCGGAGTGTGTGTGGATTTCTGCCCGGAGCAGGCCATCGACTTCCCGGTGCAGCGCTGCGGCGAGTGGTACATTTCCGCCACCCGCTTCGGGCCCATGGTCCATGCCCGCCTGGGCATCGCCGAGGAGAACTCGGGCCGGCTGGTCAGCCTGGTGCGCAAGGAAACCCGGCAGCTGGCCGAGGAGCGCGGCCTGGAGCTGATCCTCACCGACGGCCCCCCGGGCATCGGCTGCCCGGTGATCGCCGCCATCGGCGGGGCCACGGCCCTGGTCATCGTGGTCGAGCCGACGGTGTCCGGCATCCACGACATGGAGCGCGTGGTCGACCTGGCCGCCCATTTCCGCGTGCCGGGCATGGTCATCGTCAACAAGTACGACCTGAATGTCGAGATGACCGAAACCATCGAGCAATTGGCCGTGCAGCGCAATCTCGTGGTGCTCGGCCGGGTGCCTTTCGACCCGGTGTTCACCCGTTCCATGGTCCAGGGGCAGACCCTGTTCGAATACGGGGCTGAGACCCCGACCCGGCAGGTGGTTCGCGACATCTGGGCGAAAATTATCAGTTCACCGTCCATGAACCCCCTGGGGATCGTGGATTTCAAAACAACCATTCAATAACGACGGAGAAGGTTTCATGGTGCGAGTAGCAATTCCCTCCGAGGGAAACGGCGGTCTGGACGGCAGGCGGGCAGGACATTTCGGCCACTGCGATGTGTTCACCTGCATCGATGTCGAAGACGGGCAGATTCAGGCCGTGCATATCCTGCCCAACCAGGAGCACGTGCAGGGCGGCTGTATGGTGCCGGTCAACCTGCTCGCCCAGGCCGGGGTGAACGCCCTGGTGGTGGGCGGCATCGGCATGCGGCCGCTCATGGGCTTCCGCCAGGTGGGCATCGAGGTGTATCACGATGGGGAACGACCGGAGATCCGGCCCGTGGTCGAGGATTTTCTTGCCGGCCGGTTACCGCGCATCAGCGATGACCAGGTCTGCGGTGGCGGCGGCGGCCATTGAGTGGCAACAACAGGAGAGATGCATGAAAATAGCGATAACGGCCAAGGGCATCCGGCTGGACAGTGAGGTCGACCCCCGCTTCGGCAGGGCGCCGTACATCCTCATTGTCGACACCGAGACCCTGGCCTTCGAGGCGGTGGACAACAGCGACAACGTCAACGCCTTCAAGGGCGCGGGCATCCAGGCGGCCTCGATGGTCAGCGAGCGCGGTGCCCAGGTGCTCATGACCGGCTACTGCGGGCCCAAGGCCTTCACCACCCTGCAGGCGGCCGGGGTCAAGGTGGTCGACGACGTCTCCGGCACGGTGCGCGACGCGGTCGAGGCCTTCAAGGCGGGCCGGGTCACCTACGCCACTGCGGCCAACAAGGAGGCCCACTGGTAACGTCGGCCGGGAGGCAGGCAACACCCACCCGGGGCCGGGCCGGGGAGAGGCGGGTGCAGACCGCCGTCTCCTTGACCCGGCCCTTTTTTGTCCCTCCGGCCAGTGCTGTCCTGGTGTCCCTGGTCGCCGGCGTTTCAACGGTTGCCCCGGTGGCGCGGCAACGGCCCGTCCAATGCCGCCCTGCGGCGGGCACAGATGATGCAACCGGCAGGGGAAACAGGGCGGATGCGCCCGATTGTGTGGCAGGACCCGCACGAATGTGTTGTCTCTTGCCACATAAAACCACAGAAGTGTTGTATCGTCGGCCAGCAGGTGGTCAGCCACCCGGGAACGTGCCATGAACAAGCGGGGAGAACACATCGCGCTCTTTGTCCAGCGCTACAAGCTGCTGCGGGAGATCGGCCAGCTGCAGGTCGAGGCCGAAGCGGACGAGTCGGCGTACCTGGCCCGCTGCTGCGCCATTCTGCTCCGGGACCCGGAATGCTGCCTGGCCTGGGTGGGCCGCCAGGAAAAAGACCGGACCATCACCCCGCTGCACATCGCCGTCAAGGACCCGGCCGCGGCGCAGGAGTGTCAGCGGCTGGTGCACCAGCTGGCACTGGAGCCCGAAGGTGTCAGCCCGGCGGCCCGGGCCCTGGCCACGGACCGGCACGTGGTCTGCAACGACCTCGCCGACGAGGCCAACCCGGTGACCTTGCGGCGTATCGCCGCGGCCAGTGGCGGCCGCTCGTGCATCTCCTGGCCGCTCTCGCACGACCAGCAGAAGTACGGCGTGCTGACCGTCCAATCGACCCGCACCGCCGGCTTTGCCGACCCCGCCGGCATCGACTTCATCGCCAACCTGGCCACCGCCATCGCCCGGGCCCTGCATCTGTGGCACACCTCCACCCACCTGCGCCTCGAACACGATTTCAACTGCGAGATCGTCCAGACCGTGCAGGCCCTGCTCGTGTCCCTCTCCCCCTGCGGGCAGATTCTTTCGTTTAACCGCACCGCCGAGGAGGTTACCGGTTACACGGGAACAGGAGGTGCAGAAGCGCTACTGGGTGGACGTGCTCATCGCCCCGGAGAGCCGCACCGCCAGCCAGAACGAGTTTTCCCGGCTGCTCCGTGACGGCCACTCGGAGGTGAATTTTCAGGCCGAACTGGAGACACGCGCGGGCGAGCGGCGCATCGTCGACTGGCACGGCTCCATCCGCCCGGATATCGACCAGGGGCGGGTCGGGCTGGTGCTGTTCGGCATCGACATCACCCGCCGGATCAACGAGAACCAGGCCCTCAACCATGCCCTGGACAAGTGGGAGAACATCTTCACCGCGGTGCTCGACCCGGCATTGATCGTCAGCGCGGAGGGTGTCATCCTCGACGTCAACCCGGCCACCCTGGCCAAGGCCCACCGCGGCCGCGAGGCCATCATCGGCCGCGGGGTCTGCGAGATCCTCCACGGCGGCCGGCCGCCCGGGGCTGTCTGTCCGCTCGAGACCCTGCTCGGCAAACGCACGAGCAGCAACTTCGAGACCGAACTGCGCGGGCTTGGCGGCAATTACCTGCTCAACGTCAGCCCCCTGCGCGAGTACGAGGGCAAGAGCGGGGCGGCCCTGCTGCTCGCCCGCGACCTGACCGAGGAGCAGCTGCGCAAGGCCGAGGCCTTCCGCGCCGCCCAACTCGCCTCGGTGGGAGAGCTGGCCGCCGGCGTGGCCCACGAGATCAACAACCCGATCAACGGCATCATCAACTACGCGCAGATCCTCATCGACTCGGGCCAGTCCGAGGCCCATGCCAATTTCCTGCGCGCGATCATCAGGGAGGGGCAGCGTATCGCCGGTATCACCCGGAACCTGCTCGAATTCTCACGCAAACGGGAAGAATCGCCGGAACCGGTGGACATCCCGGGCCTCATCCGCCACAGCTTCGAGCTGATCGCCCACCAGTACCAGTTGGACGGCATCACCCTGGTCGAGGAGTACGACAAGCATCTGCCCCTTGCCTTCTGCAACCCGCAGCAGCTCCAGCAGGTGCTGCTCAACGTGTTCAGCAACGCCCGCTACGCCCTCAACCAGCGCTATCCCACGGCCGACAACAACAAGCGTATCGTCATCAGCGTCACCGGCAAGGGCCGGGAAGGGCGCAGGACGGTCCACATCGCCATCACCGATTACGGCACCGGCATCGAGCACCACATCATGGACCGGCTCATGGACCCCTTCTTCTCCACCAAGGCCAAAGGCGAAGGCACCGGCCTGGGGCTGAGCATCAGCCATAACCTCATCCAGGAGAACAAGGGCAATTTCCGTATCAAGAGCCAGTTGGGCAAGTACACCACCATTCTCATCGATCTGCCGGCAGCGGCGGGAGGGCAGACCAGTCATGCCTGAAAAAACACGCTTGATCGGCCAATTGGGCATACTTTTCATCGTTGTCGCGGTGCTGCTGGCGCTCATGGACCAACAGATGCTCACCGGCCCGGAGACGCTCGCCCAGTGGCCCTTTGCCCTGTTGTCCCTGCTGCTCCTGGCCGGCCTGTTCGGTGTCGTCGCCGTGCTCGTCACTCACCGCCTGGGCGCGCTGAGCAGCAGGAACACCGAGCTGGAGCAGGAACTCGCCACGGTCCGACAGGAGTGCGAAAACAACCGCAACGAACTCGAGGAGCGGGTGGACCGGCGCACCTTCGAGATCTCCGTGGCCAACGCCTCGCTCAACCGGGAGATCGCCGAGCGCATCCAGGCGGAAACCGAGATGCGCCAGCTCAAGCGGCGCCTGGAACTGATCCTCGAGTCCGCCGGCGAGGGCATCTTCGGGCTCGACCTCGACGGCCGGGTGACCTTTGCCAACCGGGCCGCAGCCAGGATGCTCGGCTGGGAAGCGGACGATCTGGTCGGGCTGTCGCATCACGCCCTCATCCACCACACCCGCGCCGACGGCTCGCCCTACCCGGTGAACGAGTGCCCCATCCACCAGGCCTACCGGGACGGCAAGGTGCACTTCGGCGCGGACGAGGTCTTCTGGCACAAGAACGGCCAGAGTTTCCCGGTGGACTACATCAGCACGCCCATCCACGAGAACCGGCAGCTGCGCGGCGCAGTGGTGGTCTTCCGTGACCTCAGCGCCCTGACCAACCTGCGCACCGGGGAGGAAACGTCGTGAACAGCAGCGAACCGGAGACCGCCATCCTGGTCATCGACGATGAGGAGAGCCTGCGCAACACCTTTCAGTTCTTCCTGCAGAACGAGGGCTACAGCCCGGTGATCACCGCCTCGACCTACGAGGAGGCACTGAACGAGATCAACGACCGCCATTTCGACCTGATCATCAGCGACATCGTCCTCGGCGGCAGCACCGGCATCGACCTGCTCCGGCGGGTGCGCGAACTCGGCCGCACCTGCCCGGTGGTGATGATCACCGGCTATCCGACCGTGGAAACCGCGTCCGAGGCGGTGCGCCTGGGCGCCTTCGACTACATCCCCAAGCCGGTGGAGAAACAGACCCTGCTCAAGACCGCCCGCCTGGCCCTGCGCCAGCACCAGCTCGAACTGGGCCAGCGGCGGGCCGAACAGGAGCGTGAACGCTACCGCACCTTCCTCGAAACCGTGTTCAAGAGCGTGGCCGACGGTATTATCACCGTGGACATGAACCTGGGCATCATGGAGATGAACCCGGCCGCGCGCCTGCTGCTGGGCGAACTCGAACCCGGGCTGGCCGAACAGAACAGCATCGCCCGCCTGTGCAGCCGCGACGAGTTTGCGCCGCTCAAGAAAGACCTGCTGCAGGCGCTCAAGACCGGCGGCGAGATCAGTGCACGCAATTTCGAGTGCCAGGGCGCCGGTCGCCGCAGGAAGGTGCTGAGTGTGTCCACCGCGCCGCTCAAGGATGGCGCCGGCGGCCTGGCCGGGGCGGTGCTGGTGGTCCGCGACCAGTCGCCGGTGGAGGCCGTTCCGACGGGCCGCCGCCATCAGTTCCACCGCTTCCTCGGCGCCAGCGATGCCATGCAGGCGGCGTACACCATGATCGAGAACGTGGGCCGGGTCGACCTGACCGTGCTCATCACCGGCGAATCCGGCACCGGCAAGGAACTCGCCGCCGAGGCCCTGCACCTGGAGAGCCACCGCAAGAACCGGCCGCTGGTCAAGGTCGACTGCACCGCCATACCCGAGTCGCTCTTGGAGAGCGAGCTGTTCGGGCACCGCAAGGGCTCGTTCACCGGCGCCGACCGCGACCGTCTCGGCCGCATCCTCCAGGCGGACGGCGGCACCCTGTTCCTCGACGAGATCGGCGACATCTCGCCGCTCATGCAGCTGCGCCTCTTGCGTTTCCTCCAGGAGAGCACCTTCTACCCGGTGGGCCAGGACACGCCGCTGCACGTCGATGTCCGGGTGATCACCGCCACCAACGTGGACCTCAAGGAAAAGGTGCGCAGCGGCGCCTTCCGTGAGGACCTCTATTTCCGCCTGCGCGTCATCGACATCATCCTGCCGCCCCTGCGCGAGCGCGGCGACGACATCCTCCTGCTCGCCGACCATTTCATCGCCCGCATCGCCCCCAAGGTGGGCAAGACCATCAACGGCCTGTCCGACCAGGCCCGGCAGCTGCTTCTGCAGCACCGCTGGCCGGGCAACGTGCGCGAACTCGAGCACGTCATCGAGCGGGCCTGTGTGCTCTGCCCGGGGCCGACCATCAGTACCGACCACCTGCCGCTCGATCTGACCAGTCTGCCCCGGCCGGCCGAACAGCCGGCGTTTGCCGACAGCGGCCCCGCTCCGCCGGTCTTTGCCCAACCGGAGCCGGTCGCCCCGGCCACGACCCTTTCCCGGGCTGACCGCATCGTGGCGGCCCTGCGCACCGCCGGCGGCAACAAGGCCAAGGCCGCCCGCCTGCTGGGCATCGACCGAACCACCCTGTACCGCAAGATCAAAGAACTGCGTCTCGATCTCTCCCAGCTGGATTTTTGAAGGTATCAAGTTTGCCACACTTCCGTTGCCACACAACTGTTGGAAAACAGCGGTTGTGTGGTTTTTTTGTGGGACAGCCCGCCGTTCACCGCTGATTCCAGCCGGTTCGCCCAAGACCCTTCGCCCTCACTCTAACCTGCTGTTTTTCTGTGTTCCACCTCCTTTGCCGGGATGGCGTCTGTTCAAGGTGCGGGCTGTACCGAGGCGGCAGGGACCGGCCAATGAAGAATTATTCAGCGAAAAATAAAGAAAAAACAGGATGTTGACCTCGTGTCGGGAAAGCCTGCCGTGAATCTGGCACCGCCTGTGCAAAAGTGCGCAGCAAAGCGGATAGGTTCACCAGACAACCGAGGCCATCGTTCATGCACAAGAGCGGAGAAGACACACAGGAGACGCTGCTTGCGACCTTTCACCGGTGGTTCCCCACCGAGGAGGCCTGCATCAGCTACCTGTTTCCCCTGCGCTGGCCGCACGGTTTTCTCTGCCCCTTCTGCCGCACCCGCCATCCGCACCTCGCGCCCCAGCGGTATCTGACCTGTCCCGTCTGCGGCAACCGCTACTCCCTCACCACCGGCACCCTTATGCACGGCGTCAAGCGGCCCCTTCGGGACTGGCTGCTGGCCATCTGGTGGTTCAGCGGCGCCGGATTCGACACCAGCGCCAAGGATTTGCAGCGCCTGCTCGACGCCTCCTGTTACCAGACCGCCTGGACCTGGCTGCAGAAGCTGCGCCAGGCCATGGGCGCGGCGGACACCGCCCGCTGTCAGGGTGTGGTGGAGATCGGCGGCCACACGGTGACGCCCGCCCGGGAACGCAAGGAGCAGGCCCTGGTGCTGGCCGCAGCGGAAATCCTGCCCGACCTGGGCATAACCGGCCGTCTCCGCCTGCGCCATGTGCCCGGGTTCACCGAAAAAGACCTGCTCGGCTTCCTCGCGGAGACGGTGGCCGGGGGCAGTTGTCTGCTCATCGATGATGAGCGGCTGCGCCTGCTGCTTGCCGGCTCGACCGCCTGGTTCGTCTCGCCCTTGCAGGCTGAGGTGGCGCCGCGTACCGGCGCGCTCTGCCGCAGCTTCGAGGCCTGCCTGCACAGTGTCCACCGCGGCGGGGTCACCGTCAAACACCTGCAGCTCTATCTCAACGAATTCTCGTTCCGCACCAACGCCGGCCTGCTTGCCGACCACCCGACGGTGTTCCGCACCCTGCTCACCGGTATCCTCCACGAGCCGGGCGGGCCGGACGGGCAGGCGGCTGCCCCGGCCGGACGCCGCCGGGCGGCACGGTGGCCATCATGAAAAACCCGATCCAGATCGGCCTGTTGCTGCTCACCCTCACCGCGGTGGCGGTGTTCGGCTACAACGTCTACCTGCGGGAGACGACCCCGCCCGCGCGGACCTACAGCGAGTTCCTGGACGACCTGCGCGCCGGTGAGATCGTCCGCGTCCATCTGCGCGGCGGCGCGATCACCGGTGAGGACTCGGCCGGCCGGCCGTTTGGCACCTTCAGTCCGGACGTGGCCGCCCTGCTGCCGCAACTGGAGGAAAAGGGGGTGAGCATGAGCGCCGAGGCCGAGCCCGGCGCGGGTGCGGTCGACCTGCTCAAGGCCCTGCTGCCGCTGGTGCTCATCTTCGGCGCCTGGCTCATCTTCAGCCGCCGGCGGCCGGACGGCCTGGGCGTGCGCGCCGGTTCCGGGTCGTCCCGGTTCACCCCGGTGCACGGCGAGCGGGTCACCTTCAAGGACGTGGCCGGCATTGCCGAGGCCAAGGAAGAACTGCAGGAGATCGTCGAGTTCCTCAAGAACCCGGAAAAGTACAGCCGGCTGGGCGGCCGCATTCCCAAGGGCGTACTCCTCCAGGGGCCGCCCGGCACGGGCAAGACCCTGCTCGCCAAGGCCATTGCCGGTGAGGCCTCGGTGGCCTTCTTTTCCATGGGCGGCTCGGACTTCGTCGAGATCTTCGCCGGGGTCGGCGCCTCGCGGGTGCGCGAGCTGTTCGCCGAGGCCAAGAAGAACGCGCCCTGCATCATCTTCATCGACGAGATCGACGCCATCGGCGGCCGCCGTTCCGGCGGCGGTGGCGGCGCCTCCAGCGACGAGCGCGAGCAGACCCTGAACGCGCTCCTGGTGGAGATGGACGGCTTCAGCTCCGAGGCAACGGTCATCATGGTGGCTGCCACCAACCGGCCCGACATCCTCGACCCGGCCCTGCTCCGGCCCGGCCGCTTCGACCGGCAGATCACCATCAGCCTGCCCGACGTCAAGGGACGGCTCAAAATTCTCGAGGTGCACGCCGCCAAAATTGTCCTCGCCCCGGAGACCAATCTCGCCGAGATCGCCCGGTCGATCCCCGGTTTCACCGGCGCCGAGATCGCCAACCTGGCCAACGAGGCGGCCTTGATGGCGGCCCGCCGGAACAAGGCGGCGGTGGAGGGCGAAGACTTCGAGGAGGCCAAGGACAAGATCATCATGGGGCTCGAGCGCAAGAACATCGTGGTCAGCGAGCAGGACCGTCGGCTCACCGCCTACCACGAGGCCGGCCACGCCATTGTCGGCCTCCTGCTCGAGGAGACCGACCCGCTCCACAAGATCACCATCATCCCCCGCGGCCGGGCCATGGGGCTCACCCAGCAGGTGCCCCTGGACGACCGCTACACCTACTCGCGCGACTACCTGGTCAACCGCATCACCATCCTGCTGGGCGGCCGGGCGGCCGAGTCCATCGTCTTCGGCCGCCTGACCACCGGGGCGAGCAACGACATCATCGCCGCCACCGACATCGCCAGCCGGCTGGTGTGCGAATGGGGCATGAGCCCGGCGCTGGGGCCCATCGCCTTCCGCCAGGGCGGCGGCGGTTTCCTCGGCGAGGTCTCCCAGATGCAGGCCCACAGCGAGATGACCGCCCAGCGCATCGACACCGAGATCAAGCAGGTGATCGACACCTGCCTGGACACGGCCACCGCCATCCTCACCCGGCACAACCGGTTCCTCCACAAATTCGCCGAGGCCCTGCTCATCAACGAGACCATGGACGCCGGCGAGGTGGATATCGTCTACCAGGGCTACCTGAAGGAACGGAAACTTGAACGGTTACTGACGGATCAGCGAGGCCATGAAGAGCACACCGTAATCACGAGCACCACAACCCAAGAACCGATGGAGGACGTTTCATGAAGACCAGCCCCAGAGCCGTGATAGCGGCCGCGGTAGTGATGTTGGCCTGGGCACTGCACCCCGGCAGCGCGGGCCTTGCCCAGGAACCCCTGGACATCCACGACGCACCGGCAACGGTCAGGATCGACAGCCTGGCCGACCTGTACGAACCGGTGGAGTTCAGTCACAAGCGACACGAGCGGCTCGCCCCCTGCAAGGACTGCCACCACCACACCACCGGCCACCAGGACATGGACCCGAACTGTGTGCGCTGCCACGCCCATTCACCGGTCTCCACCGTGGTCAGCTGCAAGGACTGCCACACCCGCAAGCAATTCTCCCCCGAACAGGTGCGAGAGGCGGAAAACCCCAACCTCTACCACATCGACAAGCCCGGCCTGAAGGGCGCCTATCACCTGGCCTGCGTGCCCTGCCACATCGAGAAGAACGCACCCTCCGACTGCGAGGGCTGCCACGCCATGACCGACAAGGGGAAGGCCTTTTTCCATCTCGATGCCAAGGCCAAGGACAGCGCCAAGGCGGGTACGGGCCATTGAGCCGGCCGACACAGACAATTCCGACCACAAAGGTGAGCAAGCATGAGTAACGCAATCAACCGCAGAAGATTCCTCCAGGGCAGCCTGGCCGGCGCCGCCGCGGCGACGGTCAGCCTGGGCAAGAACACCGAGGCCGCCACCTTCGAGGGGTACCCCGACGCCATGGGCGTGCTCGTCGACCTGTCCCGCTGTGTCGGCTGCCGCAGCTGCGAGGCGGCCTGCAACAAGGAGCAGAAGCTGCCGGCCCCGGAGAAGCCGTTCAACGACTTCTCGGTGTTCGACGAGATCCACCACGGCCAGAAGCGGCGCACCGACGAGACCCGCTACACCATCGTCAACCGCTACGACATCCCCGGCCGCGAGCACCCACTGTTCCGCAAGATCCAGTGCAACCACTGCCTGGAGCCGGCCTGCCTGACCAGCTGTTTCGTCAACGCCTACACCAAGACCCCGGAAGGCGCGGTCATCTACGACAGCACCGTGTGCGTCGGCTGCCGCACCTGCATGGTCGCCTGTCCCTTCTACATCCCCACCTTCCGCTACTCCAGCGCCTTCAAGCCGCGCATCATGAAGTGCGTGTTCTGCTACGACACCCGCCTGACCAAGGGGCTGCCCCCGGCCTGTGTCGAGGCCTGTCCCCAGGAGGCACTGACCTTTGGTCGGCGCACCGACCTGGTGGCCGCGGGCAAGCAGCGTATCCGGGAGAATCCGGGCACCTATGTCGATCACCTGTACGGCGAACATGAGGCCGGCGGTACCACCTGGATGTATCTGTCGCCGGCGCCGTTCGAGCAGGTGGGCATCGACACCACCGTGCCCAAGGAGCCGATCCTCAACTATGTGAAGGACTTCCTTTCCATCGTGCCGATGGTCCTGACCATCTGGCCGGCCCTGTTCGCCGGATTCCATCTGCTGGCGACCAGGAAAGACAAGATGGCGGAACAGAAAAAGAACGAGGGGGAGGTCTGAACCATGAACGTCTTTGTCAAAAACAACCAGGAATTACCCATTGTCGACAACGTCCGGCAGGATGGCGGTGTCTGGACCATCAAGGAAAAACTGTGGCTGGGCCTGAGTAAGCAGGAATACAAGGCCCAGTTTCTGCGCAACCCGGTCAACTGGGCGCTGATCTTCATCTTCGCCATCGGCCTGCCGCTGTTGCTGCAGCGCTATTTCATGGGGCTCGGCGCGGTCACCCACGGTTCCGACGACTACCCCTGGGGCCTGTTCCTCGGCTTCGGCCTGTTCGGCATGGTGCCGCTGTCGGCCTCGGGCTTCCTGCTCGGCACCTCGGTGGAGATCTTCGGCCGCAAGGACCTGGCGCCCATCGAACGGCTGGCCCTGCTCAACGGTCTGCTCGGCTACTTCTTTGCCGTTGTCTACCTGCTGGTGGACGTGGGCATGCCCTGGCGCATCTACTACCCGATGATCATCTCGCTGGGACCGGCGGCGGTGCTCTTTCTCGTTGCCTGGCACGTCGCCACCTACCTGTCGGTGCAGATCGCCGAGATCGCCCCGGCCTTTTTCGAATGGGCCCGGTGGCTCAAGGGCAAGCGGTTCGTCAAGTCGATCTCCATCGGCCTGACCATTGCCGGCATCATCCTCTCCACCCTGCACCAGGGCGCGCTCGGGGCGCTGTTCACCTATGCCCCGACCAAGGTGCACCCGCTGTGGTTCTCGGCCAACTTCCAGTGGATCCATTTCTTCTGCTCGGCCATCTTCGCCGGCCTGTCCATGGTCATCTGCTCGGCCGCCCTGTGCAAAACCTATCTGGCCTGGCGCTGTGACGACCGCTTCCTCGACAGCGTCGACCGCAACACCCTGGCCCTGGGCAAGGGCTGCGCCTATGCGCTGATCACCTACCTGGTGATCAAGATGGTGGGCATCGCCCATGATCAGGACTGGGCCCACCTGCTCACCGGCTGGGGCCAGTACTTCCTCCTGGAGATGGCGGTGGCCGTGGTTCTGCCGATGATCCTGTTCGCCTACGGGGTCAAGCACCAGCTGGTCGGCATGGTCCGCTGGGCGGCCCTGATCAGCGTGCTCGGCATCGTCTGGAACCGGCTGAACACCGCCATGATCTGCTTCAACTGGCGGATGTACCAGGAGATCCCGCACTGGAAGGAAGTCTGGGTGACGGTGACCATCTTCGCCCTCTATTTCGTCGTCTACCGCTTCATCCTCTATCGCCTGCCCGTCCTCTACGAATGGCAGGGTGAGAAGTGACCCCCTTGGCCACGGGTTCCGGTTATCCCCTGACCCCTCTTTCCTTGCCGGGATCCGTGGCCATTTTAAAAGGAGGTACGCACCGTGTCAGCTGAGAGTCACCACCGCCGCAGGCCACGCGGGTGGGCCGGTCTGCCCCTGAACCGTCTGTTCGCCACCATCACCGCGGTGGTTCTGGTCTGCCTCTGCATCGTCATCGCCCTCGGCATCCGCCAGTACCTGCTCTACTCCCGCTGCCAGCAGGCGGTGGCGGCGAGCGACCGGCTGCTGTTCCAGTTCACCTCGATCAAGGGGCACCTCAACGAGTCGCTCATCCTCGGTGCGGAGGTGAACCTGCAGAATCTGAACAACGAGTTGCAGCAGTTGGAGGGGGAGGCGGACGGACTGCACCGCAATCTCCTCGTTCCGGAAGGGCTGAAGCCGTCGCTGCTGTCGCGGGTGGACCTGGTCAACCTCGAGGTGCGGCTGCGCGCGGTGCAGGAACGGCCACAGGAGAAGGTGCGCGAGGCGGCTGAACTGGTGCGCGCCCTGAACTCCACCAACATCGGCTTGCAGCAGTTTCGCCTGCACCTGAGCGATCACACCCAGAATATCCTGCTCGGCCTGCACAAGATCATCGCCGGGGCGCTGGGGCTGATCGTGGCCCTGACCTGCTCACTGCTGTTCCTGCTCAATCATCATCTGGCCGCGCCCATGCTCAGGCTGTGCGCACTCACCGCCAGGGAAGGGGAGACCGGCGAGGGTGGCAGGGAGTCCTGCTCCCTGCAGGAGTTGACCGAACGGGTCGGCGCCCTGCTCGCCCGCGGGGACAGCGCCCCGGACGGGGAGATCGCGGGCCGCACCGGACCGGAGGAACTCCAGCGCCGGGCGGTGTGCTTCCGCTATGCCGCCGCCGGCTCCATCGGCTCGGAAATGACCAGCGAGATCAACAACATCATCAACGGGGTGATCAACTACACCCAGACCCTGATTGACCTGGATGCCCGGGGCGACTCCGGGGCGCGGTCAGAACCGCTGTACCAGTCGCTGCTCAAGGAGGAGAAGAAGATCGTCGATCTGTCGGCAGCCATGCAGCGCCTCGGTCAGGGGCCCTCCTCCCGACAGGGCTCCTCGCTGTCCTCCCTGTTTAAGGCCCTGTCCCTGATCCTCGACAAACCGCTGCGGGCCGAATCCATCGTGCTCGTCGTGCCGGCCGAATGCCAGGGCGAGGTGTCCGTTCCGGGCGGTGACCTCTGGCTGGTCCTGCTCACCCTGGTGCAGCAGGGAAGGCGCGCCCTCAAACGTGTGCTGCCCGGCCGGCAGCAGGAAAAAAGCCTGCGCATCGACTGTGCGCCGGACGAGACGAAAGGCGGGCGCGTTACCCTGACCCTGGTCAACTCGGCCGCCTGCTGGGACGAAGAGAGTGGCACCGCGGCTCCGGCCTGGCCGACGCAAGCGTTCTGCGTGGAGCTGCTGCGCCTGCACGGCGCCTCCCTGACCACGGTGGCCACAGCCGAGGGTACCCGCCTGCAGCTGGAACTGCCCGTTCGCGGTGGTGCGGCCTGAGGTGCCGCGGCGGTCACCGCCCTGCGGGGCTGCCGTTCCACCCCTTCGTCCCGCTTGCCACAGAAGCGTGTGCGCTCTCGCCACACTCCTGATCAAAACCGTTGCAGACCTGTTGGATCACCGCCGAGGCACTGCAGATGTGTGGTGCGAGGTTGTCCTGGTACGGCCACCACGTTTTTTTCTATATCGCTGAAAATCAATTAGTTAATTATTTTTATGCTGGTTTTTAGGCGTGTTTTCTGTTCTGGCACGGTTGCTGCTATAAAGAGGGCAAACGATTGCACGATTCCTCTTCAACAGAGCCAAGGAGCACGCCATGACAACTCAAGTAATCAAGAAAACCGAAAGCCGCACCGATGTAGCCCAGGAGACCTCGCGCTTTACCGTGGGTGTGATCATGACCATGGCCGGAATCATCGGCATCTGGGCAGTCAGTTGCCTGATAGGCGGCTTGGCCAGCGGTGGGTTCAGCGCATTGATCAGGGGATTTGTCACCGCCATTACCGGAAACTAAAGAACCATCATTAAACATTTGCAGGAGAACGAACAATGAACGAGAAAAAAAGCAGTCGCCTTGTCCCCACCATCATGCTCAGCTTTGGCGCCCTGGTCAGCCTGTGGGTCGCGGCCACGGTGGTCGGCGCCCTGCACCAGGCGAACTGGCAGGTGAGCGAACTGGCCCGGCAGTACATGCTGGCCACGGGCATGATGCGACCGATGCACACCCTGGTGGACTTCTACTCCCACATCAAGGGTGTTGAGTACCTGATCTGCGTGGCCTTCTTCGTGGCCTTCCCGGTGTTCTTCAAGTACGTGAACAAGGAGCAGGCCAAGGTCACGGTCAACCGCTGAGCGACAATCACCGAGCCTGCCGAGCGCCCAGCGCGACCCGGCATCTCTCACCCACCTGACCCCCTCCCGCCGCCTGGCGGGAGGGGGTTTTTCATTGGCCCTTACCAGGGCGGCTGTGGTTTGCGGCCTTCCTTCGATGGGACGCATCCACCGCTGCCGGAACCGCGAGCCCGCCCCGGCAGGTGTGGCGGACAACAAACCCTCGCCGCGCCAGTCTAGCCCCGGCGTGCACTACCGAGCGCCGCGGCTCCGGCCTGGCCGACGCAACCGTTCTGCGTGGAACTGCTGCGCCTGCACGGTGCCTCCCTGGCCACCGTGGCCACAGCTGAGGGTACCCGCCTGCAGCTGGAACTGCCAGTTCGCGGTGGTGCGGCCTGAGGTGCCGCGGCGGTCACCGCCCTGCGGGGCTGCCGTCCCACCCCTTCCTCCTGCCTGCCACAGAAGCGTGTGCTCTCTCGCCACACTCCTGATCAAAACCGTTGCGTACCTGTTGGATCACCGCCGAGGCACTTCAGATGTGTGGTGCGGGTTGGTCCTGGCACGGCCACCGCGTTATTTATATTTCATTAAAAATCAAAGAGTTATTTATTTTTATGCTTGGTTTTTTGGCGTATTTTCTGTTCTGGCACGGTTGCTGCTATAAAGAGGGCAAACGATTGCACGATTCCTCTTCAACAGAGCCAAGGAGCACGCCATGACAACTCAAGTAATCAAGAAAACCGAAAGCCGCACCGATGTAGCCCAGGAGACCTCGCGTTTTACCGTGGGTGTGATCATGACCATGGCCGGAATCATCGGCATCTGGGCAGTCAGTTGCCTGATAGGCGGCTTGGCCAGCGGCGGGTTCAGCGCATTGATCAGTGGATTTGTCACCGCCATTACCGGAAACTAAAGAACCATCATTAAAATTTGCAGGAGAACGAACAATGAACGAGAAAAAAAGCAGTCGGCTTGTCCCCACCATCATGCTCAGCTTTGGCGCCCTGGTCAGCCTGTGGGTCGCGGCCACGGTGGTCGGCGCCCTGCACCAGGCGAACTGGCAGGTGAGCGAACTGGCCCGGCAGTACATGCTGGCCACGGGCATGATGCGACCGATGCATACCCTGGTGGACTTCTACTCCCACATCAAGGGTATTGAGTACCTGATCTGCGTGGCCTTCTTCGTGGCCTTCCCGGTGTTCTTCAAGTACGTGAACAGGGAAGAGACCAAGGTCACGGTCAACCGCTGAGCGACAATCTCCGAGCCTGCCGGGCGCCCAGCGCGACCCGGCATCTCTCACCCACCTGACCCCCTCCCGCCGCCTGGCGGGAGGGGGCTCTGTGTTGTTCGGGACTCCGTTTTGTCCCGTCCGCCACGAGAGGGGCAGGCGTTCACTGCTAAAGTGATGCACACGCCGGTTGTCTGCCGTGCCGTACCTGCCAGGAGGCTCCTGAAACGCATCGCTCCGCCAAGACCGCGCACCTGAACCGGGACGCCGTTCATGCCCACTCGTCCAGCCGTACCAAAAAATGTCTGCACGCCCACCGAAGCCATTCTCGAGAGTATCTCGGACGGCGTCTTTACCGTGGACCAGCAATGGCGGGTCACCTCGTTCAACCGTGCAGCCGAGCAGATCACCGGCGTCGACCGACACGAGGCCATCGGCCGGCTCTGTTCCGAGGTGCTGCGCGCCGACATGTGCGGCGAAACCTGCGCCCTGCGCCAGACCCTGAGCACAGGTCGGCCGGTCATCGGCAGAACCGGCTGGTTCATCGATGCGGACGGTAACCGTATCCCCATCAGCCTTTCCACCGCGGTGCTGCGGGACAGCGACGGCCAGGTGATCGGCGGAGCCGAGGTCTTCCGCGACCTCTCCGAGATCGAGGCGCTGCGCCAGCAGCTGGACGGGAGGAGTCGGGTCGGCGATTTGGTCAGCCGCAGTCCGCTCATGCAGCGGTTGTTCGAGGTGCTGCCGGCCATCGCCGCCAGTCCGAGCACGGTACTCATCCTCGGTGCGACCGGTACCGGCAAGGAGGTGATGGCACGCACCATCCATTCCTTGAGTCCGCGCAGCCGGGGACCGTTTGTCGCGGTCAACTGTGCGGCCCTGCCCGAGACGCTGCTCGAATCCGAGCTGTTCGGCTACAAGGCGGGCGCCTTCACCGATGCCCGCACGGACAAGCCCGGACGTTTTGCCCTGGCCGCCAAGGGAACGATTTTTCTCGATGAAATCGGTGAGATGAGTGCCGCCTTGCAGGTGAAACTGCTGCGCGTGCTCCAGGAGCGGTGCTACGAACCATTGGGAAGTGTCGCTTCCGTCCCGGCCGACGCCCGGGTCATTGCCGCCACCAACCGAGACTTGGCCGCGCTGGTCCATTCCGGCCGGTTCCGCGAAGATCTCTATTATCGGGTCAATGTCGTCCGCATCGAACTGCCGCCCCTGCGCCGCCGCAAGGAAGACATCCCGCCGCTGGTCGACCGGTTCATCGACCGGTTCAATCAGCTGCAGGGCAAGGCCATCGACGCTCTCGATCCGGAGGCCCTGTCCCTGCTTATGGCCCATGACTGGCCCGGCAACATCCGTGAACTGGAGAACGTCATCGAGCGCGCCTTCATTCTCTGCGGTGATGGCCCGATTACCATGGCCCACCTGCCCCGCGAACTGCTTCTTCAGGAGACCTTGCCCCAACAGACAAGTGATCTGCGCTCGGTCCGCGACATGCTCGACGCCCAGACGATCCGCGCCGCGCTCAGGGAGAACAACAACAATCGCCTGGCCACGGCCCGACAGCTGGGTGTCCACAAGACGACCCTGTTCCGGCGCATGAAGAAATTGGGTCTGACGGCGCCGGGGCGGCAGGGTTGCTCTGCCAATACGAAGCGTTAATGCAGCCTGCGATTGTCGAAAAGATGCGTTTATGCACCTTTGCTGTTCCCCAAGGGTGACCCGCGGATGTTCAGTAAGCAGGAAAAAACGACAGGTTCCTTCGTTTTGCCGGCGTTGTCTGCGTTTGGACCCCATTTTGCAAGGTTTCGAGTGTGAACGGACATCAGGGGAAACAACCCATTAAGGCCGCGTTTCCGTACTGGAACAGCCGCTTGGCACCTGTTTTCGACACCGCCCGGCGGATGCTGGTGGTGACCGCCTCGGTTGGGGGCGTCATTCGGGCCGACCAGCAGCTTGCCGAGGGTGCGCCTGTGCGTCGCGCCGTGCAACTGGCCGAAGCCGGCATCGGGGTGCTGGTCTGCGGCGCGATCAGTCGCACCCTGCACGAGTTGCTTACGGCCCGGGGCATTATTGTGCTGCCCTTCCTGGCCGGCGATCTGCGGGAGATAGTTGCCTGCTGGGTCGATGGCCGGCTGCCCGGCGAGGCGCTCGCCATGCCGGGATGCCGGCGGCGCCGGGGTGGCGCGCGTCCTGATGGTCCGGTGCACACGGCCATCACCGGTGTGGGACGGCGAAGAAGAAGAGTTGGAGGCGGACCGCTTTCGCGAAAGAGCGCGGACAGCTCCGATGCACCCTCGC
Source organism: uncultured delta proteobacterium (assembly GCA_963754825.1). GTDB lineage: Bacteria > Desulfobacterota > Desulfobulbia > Desulfobulbales > Desulfobulbaceae > Desulfobulbus. Next base: position 53,716 of record CAVWHP010000007.1, read on the forward strand.
CAGACCACTCGGTGGTCCGGCCGCAACCGATGACTCCGACCGGGCCGACTGAATGTTGCCCGGTCGGGACACACTCCATGCACCACAAGGGAGGGAGAAACATGCCACGAGGAGATGGAACAGGACCGATGGGCGAAGGCCCCATGACCGGGCGGGGGGCAGGCCTCTGCGCGGGAAACGTTCAGCCGGGTTTTGCCGGTGGTCAGGCGGGCCGCGGCTTCGGCCCGGGATTTGGCGGCCGCGGTTTTGCCGGTAATCGGCGTGTTGCCGGTGGCGGCCGCGGCTACCGCAACAGGGTGTACCCCACTGTAACCGGCGCGGGATTTGCCGGAACACCCATGGCAGCTGACCCGGCCGTCCAGCGGCAGGGGTTGGAGCAGCAGGCCGGTCTGCTCAAAAGCCAGCTGGCATTCATTGAAAAACGGCTCACCGAACTGGCGGCCGGCGACAACCAGGGCTGAAGCTCACCTGCCGGGGAAGGTTCTGCGAAGAACTCGCTCCGGCGATCTTTCCACCCGAAGGTGTTCCGGTCGGTGAACCCTTTGCCGGCCGGGACAAGCGTCCGGGCGGACAAACGAAAACCAACGGTTCCGGCCATCCGGAACAGGGAGTGCTGCATGAAGATTGTTTTCACCGTCGCCGGCAAGGGGCTCGACGCACCCATGGACCCACGTTTTGGCCGTTGTGCCGCCTTTCTGATTTACGACCCGGACACCGACACCTTTACGGTCGAGGACAATCCCCATGGGCAGGCAGCGCAGGGCGCGGGCATCCAGGCCGCGGAGACTGCGGTCCGCCTGGGCGGACAGGCGCTGGTCAGCGGTCACTGCGGCCCCAAGGCCTTCCAGGCCCTGCGGGCGGCGGGGGTGACGATGTATACCACCACGGCCGCAACGGTCAGCGAGGCCCTGGCCCTGTACCGGGAAGGCAAGCTGACCGAGGCCACCGGTGCCGACGCGCCCCGGGGCCGTCGTCGATGAACACCGTTGCGGGGAGGCGTGGTCAGCCCGCCCGTGCGCAGGACCGACATGGACGGGTAGGGTTGCCGGCAGGCAGCAGGACATGACCGACGAAACGAGTTGCTGCCTCTTCGGTCCGGTGCCGTCCCGGCGGCTGGGGCGGAGTCTTGGCATCAACAACATCCCGGCCAAGCACTGCTCCTATGCCTGTGTGTACTGTCAGGTGGGCCGCACGACCCATCCGCTCACCACTCGCCGACCTTTCTATGCACCACAACAGATCGTGCAGGCAGTGTCGGACCGGCTCACACAACTGCGGCAGCAGGGGGAGCGGGTCGATTACCTGACCTTTGTGCCGGACGGTGAACCGACCCTGGATGTGCATCTGGGTGAGGCCATCGAATTGCTGCGCCCCCTGGGCGTGCCGGTGGCCGTGATGACCAACGGCTCGCTGCTCGGTCAGGAGGAGGTGCGCCGCGAACTGGCCCTGGCCGACTGGGTGTCGGTGAAGGTGGACAGTGTGGACGAGGCGGTCTGGCGACGCATCGACCGGCCGCATCCTTCCCTTCGACTGGACGAAATCCTCCAGGGTATTCGTGTGTTTGCAAGGAGTTTTGCCGGGGTGCTGGTCACCGAAACCATGCTCGTCCGGGGGATCAACGACACCGAAGCGGTGATGCGCGGGGTGGCCGAATTTCTTGCCGGGATACGGCCGCGTTGCGCCTACCTGGGCATTCCCGTGCGCCCGCCGGTGGAATCCTGGGGTGTCGGGCCGGACGAGACGGTGTTCAACCAATTGTACCAGGTGCTTGCCGAGCAGGTCCAGCCGGTGGAGTGCCTGATCGGCGATGAAGGCAGCGATTTCTCCTCGACCGGCGATCCTGCCGCTGACCTGTTGCGGATCACCGCCGTGCACCCCATGCGCGCCGAGGCGGTCAGGGCGCTGTTGGCGCAAACCGGTTCGCCCTGGCAGGTCGTCGAGCAGCTGGTCGATCGGGGCCACCTGCACCAAACCGTCCACCGGGGCCATACCTTTTACCTGCGCCGGTTTGGCCGCAACGGGCAGAGGGACACATGACCAGGATGTGGGCGAACAGGGCGAACGGTGCGTCGGGAGTGGTCCGGGACACCGAACCAGCGGGGCAGGGGCGGGGCGTGATCGGGGCGGCGGGGCCGCCTGCGGGCAGGGTGTCGGATCGGTCTGCGCACGGAGTGGACACCGGCCCGGCTGTCGGTCTGGGCGACCGGAACGGGCACAGCCGCTGCGTGCTCTGCGGCGGTCTCCACCCTCGGTCCTGGCGACTGCCGTTCACACCGGCCGCGGATGACCGGATTCGCGCCGAGTTCGTTGCCAGCGAGGATCTGCAGGGGTACGACGGTCTGCTCCACGGCGGCGTCATCGCTGCACTCATGGATACGGCCATCATCCACTGGTTGTTTCAGCACGGTATCCAGGCGGTCACCGGCGATCTGCGGGTCCGCTACCTCCAGCCCGTTGCCTGCAATATCCCGCTGGAGCTGATCGCCTGGCTGGTCTTTCCCTGCCCGCCGCTCTATCACCTCAAGGCGGAACTGCGCGCCGGCGGCCAGCCACTGGCCCGGGCCGAGGGTAAATGCATGCGACGCGAGGCGCCATGAAAACGAAAACGGCCACCATCACCATCCTGGTCGACAACCGGGGAGCACCGGGTCTGGCCACGGAACACGGTCTGTCGCTGCACATCCGCACCGCGGGGCAGACCGTGTTGTTCGACACCGGCCAGAGTGACGCCTGCACGAACAACAGTCGTAGCCTCGGCCTGGACCTGAGCCAACTCGACGCCATCGTGCTCAGCCACGGTCACTATGATCACACCGGCGGCCTCTGCTCTGTGCTCGGTTTGGCCCGGCGGGCGGAACTGTTCTGTCATCCGGCGGCGGTCTCACCCCGCTACGCGGTCCGCGACCATCAGCCCAAACCGCTGCACATGCCCCGCCCGTCCATGGCTGCGCTCGACCGGCTACCGGAGGAGCGGCTGCACTGGGTGCAGCAGTCCATGCGGCTTGCCGGCACCATCGGCCTGAGCGGGCCGATTCCGCGACAGACCGTTTACGAGGACACGGGCGGCCCCTTTTTTCTCGATACCGGCGGTCACCGGCCGGACCCGATCGACGACGATCTCGCCCTGTGGATCGATACACCCACCGGCCTGGTGGTCTGTGTGGGTTGCGCGCACGCGGGCCTGGTCAACACCCTTCTCCATGTGCAGCGACTGAACGGCGGTCGCCGGGTGCGGGCGGTGATCGGTGGCTTTCACCTGGTGAATGCCGACGAGAGGCGGATCGAAGGCGACCATCGACGCCCTGCAGGCACTGGCCTTCGATGAGATCGTACCCTGCCACTGCACCGGTGAGGCAGCGACCCGCGCCCTGGTCGCGGCCTTTGGCGAGCGCTGCCGTCCGGGTGCGGCGGGCATGCGCTGCACGTACTGACCGGGGGCCCAAGCCCTCCCACCGTAAACCTTCTCCAGCAAGTCCGGCTGATCGTCGCCGGAAATCCCTTCAGGGTCTTGGGCCTCTGCCGATAACGACCGATGGCCATCTGCGCCACCGGTCGTCCCTGCCGTTTGCACATCTCCGCTTTTGCCGCCCCTTGTCCGTTCCTGCCCCTCCGCTGTCCGGCGGAGATTCATCTCCCCGGTTTTCCCGGGCCTGCAGCCGACCTGCAGCTGTCGTTGGGAACAGGCTGCCGTTTGTTCCGTCATGGGCAACCCGGGCTCAATCCGGTTCAGTGCAGCGGTCGGCGGTGTTCCATGGGCAGGACGGCGCGGCGGTGCGCCAGGAGGGTTTGCTGGGCCTGGCCGAGCACGCTGGTGCGCGGATAGGCGCCGCTGGCGTTGGCGGTGCCGGCCTCGCGGCCGGTGAGCAGGGCCAATCCGTCCAGGGCCAGGTCGATGGTGTGGATGTGGAACAGGCCGCGCTCGACGGCGGAGATCACCTCGCGGTCGAGCATCAGGTGCCTGCGGTTGCGACCCGGCATGAGCACGCCTTGGTGGCCGTCCAGCCCGGCCGCGGCGCAGACCCGGAAATACCCCTCGATCTTCTCGTTGATGCCGCCCACCGGCAGCACCTCGCCGTGCTGGTTGAGCGCTCCGGTCACCGCCAACCCCTGGCGGAGCGGCACCCCGGCGAGCGAGGAGAGCAGGGCGTAGAGTTCCGCGCAGGAGGCGGAATCCCCCTCGATACCGTGGTACTCCTGCTCGAAGACGATGGCCGCGTTGAGGGCGAGCGGTGTGTTGCGGGCAAACAGCGAGGCCAGATAGTGCTTGAGGATGAGCACACCCTTGTCGTGGATGGGCCCGGACATCGCCACCTCGCGCTCGATACTCACCAGCCCCTCCTCGCCGGCGTAGGTGCGGGCGGTGATGCGCGTCGGGAAGCCGAAGCTGTGGTCCCCCAGGTCGACCACGGTCAGGCCGTTCACCTGGCCGACCGTCTCACCGTGCAAGGCTGATGAGCACCTCGCCCTCGGTGATGGCCTCGCGCATCTGCTCTTCCGGGTAGTCGTGCCGCCGGGTGCGTGCGATGAGCGCCGCGTCCACGTCCGCCGCCTCGACCAGCCGACCGTCCCGCAGCCGGCAGAGGGCGGCGCTCTCCAGGACGAGCGCCTCGGTGCGGCCGAAGATGGCGCTCTGCCGGCTGCGGTCCTCGGCCTCGCGATGGCCCTGTTCGAGCAGGCGGGCGACCGCGGCGGCGGTGAAATGCGGCAGGCCGAGCCGCGCGCAGGTGCGGGCAACGAACACCGCCGAGGCGCGCCGGGACTCGTCACTGGCCGGGAACCGTTCGGCAAAGTCCACCTTGACGCGGAAGCGGCGGGCGAACTCGGGGTCCGCCTCCTGCAGGTCGTAATAGAGCTGGCGTGAGCCGATGAGCACGATCTTCACATCCGCGTCCACCGGTTCCGGCTCAAGCGACACCGCCGCCACCGGCGCATAGGCGGTGCCCGGTTCCTCGATCTGCAGCCGGCCGCAGCGCAGGAAACGGCGCAGCTTTTCCCAGACCAGGCCGTCGGCGACCAGGTCGCGCAGGTGGAGCAGGAGAAAACCGCCGTGGGCCCGGTGCAGGCTGCCGGCGCGGATGCGGGAGAAGTCGGTGACGAGCACGTCGTTTTCGCTCTGGTACTCGATACTGCCGAACAGCGAGCGGAACAGGGGGTTGTCCTCGACGATCACCGGCGCGCCCTCGAGGTCGTGGTTGTCCACCACCAGGTTGACCCGATAGCGCGCCACCAGGGCGGCGAGCGCCTCCCGGCGGGCGGAATCGTCCGTCTCGTCCTCCTGGAACAGTTCCAGGCCGTCGAGCAGGTCCTCCTTCACCCGGTTCAGCCAGGCGCCGAGTTTGACCGAATCCTTGATCTGTTTTTTCAGATCGATGCGGATTTCGCGCAGTTCGCGGTCGATAAGCGGCCGCACCACCCGGCGGCGCAGGGCGGCCAGCGCCTCGTTGAGCGCCTGTTCAAACGGCCGGACCCGCTCCAGGTAGCGGTTGATCTCAGCGAGCAGTTCCTCTTCCATGCGGGCGATGTCGGCCCGCCGCTCTTTGGGCAGGGCGAGCATTTCGTCCTCGGTCATGACCCGCCCTTCGGGGCCGCGCAGGGTGAACAGCAATCGGCCGGCATCACGGTGCAGGGCGAAATCGCGCGTTTCCGCAAACGCGTCGAGTTCGCTGAAGGCCCGGGCCTCCTCCTCTTTGAAGGTTTTTTCCAGCCGCTCGCCCTCCACCTTGGAGTGGGTGGAGTCCAGTTGCTGCGGGATCTCCGCCAGCAGGGTCTTGACCAGACGCGCCATGCCCTGGCGCAGCAGGCGGCCCTGGCCGGCGGGCAGGCGCAGGGCGCGGGGACGCTCCGGCGCGTCGAAATGGTAGAGGTAGCAGAGATCCGGCGGGGTGGCCCGGCGGGTCGCAGCCTCCTGCATGGCCTGACGGAGCAGGGAGGAACGGCCACTGCCGACCTCGCCCAGCACGAACAGGTTGTAGTCCGACTGGGCCATCTCCAGGCCGAAGTGCACCGCGGTTTCCGCCCGTTCCTGACCGATCCAGGGCAGGGGTTGGTCCTGCAGGGCCGAGGTGTCGGCAAACCCCAGGGCATCGGGGTCGATGGTCAGGCGCAGGGCCTCGGCGGGCAGTCGGCTGGTGGGCATGGGCGGATCAGGGCAGAGATGAGGTTCGGCTGGAGGAGCAGGCGGGTCGGGCCGGGGCGGTGGCCGGGTGGCCGGCAGGTTCGGCCATCGGACTTACAGAACAGCAGGTTGGAAGTCAACAGCTTTTCTCCGGGCGCTGCAGGGGGAAGCCCGCTCTCCGAGCGTCCTGGCCTGATGGGCAATGTCCGGGTACGTTCCGACCAGCCTGCTGTGCGAAAATTTCCTTTGAATGAGTTCGTTGCACGGTATACCTTGGTCCGATCCCGGCCGGGGGTGGGCGGATCGGAATCCCCGCCCCGAGGACCGGGGACTGGAGGACAAAGGTATCGTATGAGGAAAAAGAGAAAAAAAATACTGGGAGCGGTGCTCTGCGGCCTGCTCATGTGGGCCGGCCAAGCCATCGCCGCCGACTCGGTGCGGCTGGTCTGGGCGGCCGACCGGGGTCAGGGATTCGACCTGTTCACGGCCGTGCAGGAAAAGAACAGTTGGGGGCCGTCCACCCGACTCGTGGACGGACCCGAGGCCGACCTCACCCCGGCCTGCACCGTGGACCAGGCCGGCCGCCTGTGGCTCGTGTGGATCGCCCGCGACCGGGAAGGGCGTTCGCAGCTGCGCTACCGCATCGACGCCGCCGGCAACAAGCCGCGCGACGGCAGGATTGTCACCGGTTTTGATGACAACTATGCCCCGGTGGTGCTCATCGACAGCAAGGGGGCCGTCTGGGTGGCCTGGGCCAGCTACACCGGGTCGAGTGACGACGTGTTCGCCAGCCGGTTCGACGGCGCCGTCTGGAGCGCGCCGATGCGCGTACACGCGGCCAATGACCAGCCGGACGTCAAACCGTTTCTGAGCGTGTCCCGGGACGGCAGGGTCCAGGTCACCTGGCTTGGCCTGCGCGAGACAGGCTACCAGCGGTTTCAGGTCCAGTGGAACGGCACCGGGTTCATCGGCGAGCGGGTGGTGAATGAAAAAGATTGGGCGAGAAATATGCAAAAATTTATTCGAAAAAAAATGCCTCCGCTACCTTATGAAACGAAAAATAATGGTATGGTGTCCGCCGTTATCAAAAAAAACAATGAAATTCAGTCAATCCCAGATTGGGTCTTTTCTCTCCGTGATCTGGAGGATTGAGGGGTGGCTCTAACTCGCTGGTCACAAGGATCTGTACACCCGGGAGATCGTCGGCTACGCCATGGCACCGCGCATGACCAAACATCTGGTCTGCCAGTCCCTGCTGTGCGCTGTGGCGGCCAAGAGGCCGGCGCCCGGCATGCTGCATCATTCGGACCGCGGCAGCCAGTACTGCGCCCGTACGTTCAGGGATTTGCTGAACCGCTACGGGATGCGCGCCTCGATGAGCGGCAAGGGCAACTGCTACGACAACGCGCCCTATGGAAAGTTTCTGGGGCACGCTGAAGACCGAACATGTTTTTCATCGGCAATACGAAACCCGGCAGCAGGCTATGCGGGAGATCACGGAATACATCGAAATCTTTTACAACCGGCAACGTCGACAGAAGCAGCTCGGCTACTTGGCCCCGGCTGTCTTTGAACGGCAATTTTATGAACTACAGCTGGCTGCATGAATGTTTTGGTGTCCACTATTGACGACCGACCTCATCCTGCTTCCCACCAGAATGGGTGTCCGGAATCACTGGAATACGCACTTTTTACCAATACATCACCCTTCATATATCCAAATGAATTCATTTAGCTCATTTAACGTAACGTTGAAGAACTCTCAAAACCTTACACATCAATTTATTCTGCATAATCTTTTACCTGGTTTACTGGTATTTCTTGTCGCTCTACTGATAAGGCTTTATTTGACTTATCCTGTTGGGAACTCCGGGGATGAGTTTGAGAGATGGTATCAGAGCAAACGAATTTTGAATGCCGTTGGAATGGATCGAATGGATCATCACACATTGCGCTGGAGCGTCAATATACCAGTTTTGATATTTCAATGGTTGTTTGGCACAAAACCTGTAGTTTACTATCTGATTCCAGCATGTTTTGGTGCACTGGCTTCGCTATTCGTATTTAATATATCCAGGTTAATAACCGGATTGAGGACTGGTTTCGTCTCTTCCTTTTTATTTACCGTCACACCGCAGATATCACAAGTAGGCAGCCAGCTGTTGACGGAAATATTCAGCTGCACTTACCTTCTTGGTACAGCTTATTTCATACTTCGATACTTCAAGAACAATAGAAATTTATATTTAATTTTCGCTACCATATTTATGTTTTTAGCTTACGGCAGCAAGGAACCCAACCTGTTTTTTCTACCTGGTCTTACTATATATATATATTGGAGAGCGAAAAGCCTCTTCCCTCCAGTTTTATTTCTTTCCCTGTTGCTGCTCCTCTTTTTCGTGGAGACGGCAGGCGTTGCTCTCTATTCCGGTGAATTCGGTTGGCTGGGTAGGATCAATTACCTCAACCAGCATATGGATGTAATGCAAGGTGAGGAAATGGTTTACAAGCTATCTGATATCTGGAGTCGTTGGTTTATATTACCAGGATATTGGCAGTGTCTTCTTGTCGCATCCTTGATCTGTGGATTATTTACCTTTTGGGCGAGACATCAGGAAAATAACCATATGATACACCTGATAACATTAATGCTCATTTCTTTCTCTCTCATTTCTACCTTTGCGATAATCAGTATAGATCCATTACGGTTTGCTCAGCCTCTAAGAAGTCGATATCTTACGGTAACTATCCCTTTTGCTGTCATTATAATCTGTAACACTCTAGCCTATCTACATATCCTGTTGACACCTGCCGTGGCTATTGTGCTATGCTGGTTCTGGGCAACTCACAATTACCAGAATCAGCTACAACCAACATGGACTCCATCTGTACTGGGAGTTAATGAATATCAAAGAAAGATATCCGATCATTGGCGAGATGGATACGCCCTTCTATTCAAATATAGCAAAGATGCTCGCCTTTACCGGGCAGTTTATTTAGAGGATGATATTGTATTTAAAAATGATGGCTCTGTTGAAAGAATCGGCGGTATACCGTCGTTGGATATACACTTCCCAACGAAGCTTTCCGTACTACACATAATGAGTAGAGGCCGTACCCCCAAAGGTTATCTGGAGCTTACGCGAAAACAGGCAATCATAAGTAAGAGAGATTTTATACAATGATGAGATCTACATTTGATTTCATTAAGAATATTCCAAAATTTGTAACTATTCAGCTGATTTTTTTCTGTATTTCTAAAAAAGTTCTTGACAGGGTTTTCGGTTAAATTTTGAAAAATCCCATCCGCCATGCCCCTGCTTTGTTTCGGCATCAAGGACGGGGTCAGTTGCCCGTGGTGACGAATACGCAGAAACCGCGCAGCCCGGGGACTGGTCCGGAACTTGTTAAGACAGCATTCTGTCGATTTTAAGTGGAGCCTCTGTTTGCTTTTTTGTTATTGTGCAATGATTTTATTGATTTTTAAGGAGTGGTTAAAATGGTTTTTTTGTCAGATATGGGGCCGTAGATCATCGTGAAACTTATAATTCAGATTCCCTGTTACAATGAGGCGGAAACCCTGGCCATCGCTCTGGCCGATCTGCCCCGTCAGGTTTCAGGCTTCGACACCGTCGAGTGGCTGATTGTCGATGACGGCAGCAGCGATGCGACCGCCAAGGTAGCCAGCGATGCCGGGGTTGATCATGTTGTCCGTCATACCACCAATCAAGGGCTGGCCCGGGCCTTCATGACCGGCTTGGCGGCCTGCCTGCACCATGGTGCGGATGTTATCGTCAACACCGATGCCGACAACCAGTACAACGCCGCCGATATTCCGCGCCTGACCGAGCCCATCCTTGAAGGGCGCGCCGATATTGTTATCGGTGCCCGGCCCATTGCCACCATCGACCATTTCTCGCCGGCCAAAAAGCTGCTGCAGAAAATCGGCAGTTGGGTTGTGCGGGCAGCCAGTCAGACCGATATTCCCGATGCGCCCAGTGGCTTTCGGGCGATCAGTCGCACGGCGGCGCAGCATCTGATTGTTTTTAACGATTACACCTACACCCTGGAAACCATCATCCAGGCAGGCCAGAAAAATATGGCGATCACCTGGGTGCCCATCCAGGTGAATGACGACCTGCGGCCTTCCCGGCTGGTCAAGAGCATTCCTTCGTACATCCAGCGCAGTATCGGCACTATTATCCGTATCTTTGTCATTTACCGCCCGTTTCGTTTTTTTGCCGCGTGGGGCGGGATTTTTTTTACGGCCGGTTTTTTACTTGGGTTGCGTTTCCTCTATTTCTACGTGCAGGGGGATGGCGACGGGCACATTCAGTCGCTTATTCTGGCCAGTGTGTTGCTTGGCATGGGCTTTCAGGCCGTGCTGGTTGCGTTCATCGCCGATCTCTTGGCCGCCAATCGCAAACTGTTGGAGGATATCCGTTTCAAACTGCAATCCAATCCTAACGGGAGCGTCAGCAAGCCCGACCGAACAGGTCAAGGCGCGTGGAGAGAAGGCCGATGAAGATTGCCGGAGGATTGCAGGAAAACGGTATTGTGGTGGGCAACGCCTACGATAAATACGGCTCGAACAACGCTCTCGTTCGCTGGATCATGCAAGGGTTTGCGCGAACCCTGGACGAACTCGTGGACCAGGCGCAGCCGCGCTCCATCCATGAAATCGGCTGTGGAGAGGGGTACTGGGTTCTGCAGTGGACGGCGCGGGGGATCGCGGCCAGAGGCAGCGACTTTTCCGAACAGGTCATCGCCCTGGCCCGCGAAAATGCTGCGGCGCAGCAGGTTACGGCAGACATTTTCTCCGCGCGCAGCATCTATGATGTCGAACCACAGCGGGACCGGGCCGACCTGGTCGTCTGTTGTGAAGTTCTTGAACACCTGGAGGATCCGCAGGCTGGGCTCGATGCGCTGCAGCGGATCGTCAACAATTTTCTGATTCTCAGTGTTCCGCAGGAGCCACTCTGGCGTGTGCTCAATATGGTGCGGGGCAAGTATCTTGCTTCGTTAGGTAACACCCCGGGACATGTGCAGCATTGGTCCTCGGGTGCCTTCGTCGCCCTGGTCGGCAGATATTTTGACATCATTGAGATCAGGAAGCCGCTGCCGTGGACAATGCTCCTCTGCCGGGCAAGGCGGCAGGCACAGGCATGAACAAATCCCGTCTGAAGGCGTCGCTGCATCTCCTCGGTTCCGCTCTGGCCTGCCTTGGCGTGCTGTTTGTGGCTGATCGACTCTACAAATACACCGGCCAAGTGAACCTTGCCCGGTTTGACGCTTTAGATTGGGGCCTGGCAGCCGGTCTCGCCTGTGTCTACGGGGCCGCCAACGTTTTTTTAGCCTGTGCTTGGCAGCACCTTCTCGCCTTCTTCCATGTCGAGGTGGAGAGAAAATGGGCGGTGAAGGTGTATGGTTTGTCCCAACTGGCGAAATATGTGCCTGGCAATATCTTTCATCTGGCCGGTCGGCAGGCCCTGGGAATGGCTGCCGGTGTACCGGCCTTGGCATTGGGCAAATCAACGGTCTGGGAGTTGGCATTGCTCGCCGTGACCGGTCTGCTTTTTGGCGTACTTGCGCTGCCCCTTGTCTGGCCTTCGGTTCCTGTTTCCGTCGCTGTGGGGAGTTTTATTGTTCTGTTCTTCTCAACGATCGTCATCCTGCGCTGGCTTTCGTTTTCTTCGTTGTCTGTCGCTTTCTGTTGGCAATTGGTTTTTTTGGTGATTTCTGGCGCTGTTTTCCTTGGGGCGTTGGCCATCATCGGTCCGACTGCCGAGACACTCCTCTCGCTCCCTGTCTGGTGCGGAGCCTATGTTATTGCTTGGTTGGCCGGCCTGGTCACGCCGGGCGCGCCGGCCGGTGTGGGCGTCAGGGAAATGGTTCTGCTTTTTTTGTTCAGGAGCCAGGTCGTGCCCGGGGATTTGCTGTTTGCTATCGTTCTGGGAAGAATAATTACCGTAGTCGGAGATATTCTCTATTTCGCTTTCTCTTTATTAATTGGAGCCTGTAGTTTCAGCCCTACTCGGCGGCGGAGTTTCCAGTGCGGCCAAACTGAAGAAAAATAAAAAAAATGGTTGACACAGCGAAAAATTCGCGGCAACCGTTCTTTCTTTAGAAAGCGCGGCCTCCAGAAGAGAAAAACTTCTCTCTTCTGGAGGCCGCCATGGGCGACAAGGGATATGGCAGTATCCCCGGAACCCTGTTTGCATGTATCACCTTTTTGACCAAGGCTCTACCGGTACGATTCGTTCCAACCTTTCTCGAGTTGTTGATCGGTGCCATGCTCACCCAAACCGGGTTTGTCATGGCCTTTTTTGGCGCCTTTGCGGTAGTCAGCCCAATCCATGGAGAGGACGGCATCGATCAGTGAGCCGTCGATGGCGACCAAGCGGCCCAATTCGGGGTGTTTGTCGGGCAGCACGGCGGCGGCCTCCTGTTGCAACGCCTCGAAGACCTGCAGGAATTGTTCGAGGCCGCGCTCGTTTATGGCCTCGAAGAACGAGTTTTTGGCAATGCCTTTCTTCGGGGCGATGTGCTTGCGGGAAAATTCGTCCTCTTCCAGGGACTGGAGGAGATGCTTGCCGGAGGTATGCTCCTGTAGATGAAAAAAGGTAAGGGCATGGATCTGGTCTTCAAAATCCATCTGCAGCGGTCGGTTGCCTCGGGATGTGAGCTTGGGGACGGTTGTCAGTGCCCGTCGCAATGGGGAGCAGAGGTGGATGTAACTGCGAGCGGTCAGTTTTCCTGGTTTGAACGGATGCGGTACCGTTTTCATAAACCCTTAAGATAAAAGGATATTTACAAAAAATGACTGTGATGGAGGTTCGTTGGTTTGTCAAGAAAAATCAGCGCGTTGCGTAACTTTTCTTGCCACTAGTTTTCTTGCAAAATCTTAACCGGACATCACTGATTTTTTA
>CAVWHP010000008.1:0-46469 GCA_963754825.1 uncultured delta proteobacterium
CCCTGCGCCTCTTGCCCAAACCCGAGGCGCGCAAGACCCTGCTCGTTGCCTTTGCTGCCATCGACGGCGCCGCCCGGGCGGTGTCGGCCATCATCCGCGGCCGCATCATCCCGGCCACGCTCGAGTTCATGGACGCCTCGGCCATCGACTGCGTCCGCCGGGCCATGGACCTGGACCTGCCCGAGGCCTGCCGGGCCGTGCTCATCATCGAGGTGGACGGCGAGCCGGCGGTGCTCGAGGCCCAGGCCGCGCGCATCCTCGAGATCGTCGGGCCGCTTGGCGTGATCGAGACCCGGGTGGCGGCCACGGCCGAGGAGGCGGAGGCCATCTGGAAGGTGCGCCGCAGCGTCAGCCCGAGTTTGCGCCGGGTCAACCCGGACAAGTTCAACGAGGACATCGTCGTGCCCCGCTCGCGGGTGCCGGAGATGATCCGCGCCCTGGAGGCGATCTCGGCCCGGTACAACGTGCCCATCGTCAACTTCGGCCACGCCGGCGACGGCAACATCCACGTGAACGTCATGGTCGACCTGAAAGAGGAGGGCATGCGCGCCACCGTGGACCGGGTGCTCGACGAGATCTTTCGCACCACCGTGGCGCTGGGCGGCTCGGTGAGCGGCGAGCACGGCATCGGCACGGCCAAGATGCCCTTCATCGGCCTGGAACTGGATGCGGCCACCCTGGCGACCATGCGCGCGATCAAACAGGCGCTGGACCCGCACAACATCATGAACCCGGGCAAGATCTTCCCTGAGCCCATCGCCAACCCGCCGGCCTGACCCCCATGGTGCAGCTGAAAGACCTCAAGGAGTACGCCGACCAGATCGACCAGTGCGTGCGCTGCGGCGCCTGCCAGGCCCACTGCCCGGTCTACCGGGAGACGCTCGGCGAAGGCTCGGTGGCCCGCGGCAAGATCGCCCTGGCCGCCTCAGTGCTGGCCGGGGAGATCGGCCTGGAGCCCCGGCTCACCGAGGAGTTGAGCCTCTGCCTGCTGTGCGGCTCCTGCGTCATCAAGTGCCCCAACCGGGTGGAGACCGACGGTATCGTCGCCGCCCTGCGCAGGCGGGTCACCGACGAGCAGGGACTCTCGGCCGTGGGCCGCGGGGTGGCGGCGCTCACCGGCTCGAAACCGCTGTTGCGGGGCCTGGTCAGGGGTGCGGGCATGCTGGCGCCGCTCGTGTTCAAGCACATCCCGAGCACGAGCGGCCTGCGCCTGCGCTTTGCCCCGGCCGCACTCAGGGAGCGCACCCTGCCGCCCATCCCGGCAAAGAACCTGTTCGACCGGGTACCCGAACACAGCCCGGCCGCAGCGGGCCGACCGACCATCGGCCTGTTTGCCGGCTGCGCCATCACCTACCTGTACCCGGCAGGTGGGCGAGGCCCTGGTGCGGCTGCTCACCAGCTTCGGCTACGGCCTGTTCCTGCCGCGCACCCAGGGCTGCTGCGGCATGCCGGCGCTGTCCTCGGGCAACGGCGCCCTGCTCACCGAGCTGGCGCAGGCCAACCTGGCGGCCTTTGCCGAGGGCGGCGCGGAGACCATCGTCACCGCCTGCGCCTCCTGCGGCGGCGCCCTCACCGGCCACTACGCCGACCTGGGCGAAGACGGTCAGGGCCTGGCCGACCGGATCCTGGACATCCACCAGTTCCTCGACCGGGAGGGGCTGATCGAACGCATCGCCGAACTGCCCAAACAGGCGGAGCGCATCCGGGTCACCTACCACGACCCCTGCCACCTGCGCACCCGGTCCATCACCCGCGAGCCGCGCGCCCTCTTGCGCGCCCTGCCCCAGGTGGAACTGGTGGAGATGGACGAGGCCGCCAGCTGCTGCGGCCTGGGCGGCACCTTTGCCGCCACCCAGGCCGAGTTGAGCCGCCGCATCGGCGACCGCAAGGCGGCGGCCATCGCGGCCAGCGGTGCGGAACTGGTGGCCACCGGCTGTCCGGGCTGCGTCCTCCAGCTGCAGGACAGCATCGACCGGGCCGGCCTGCGGGTGCGGGCGGTGCACACCCTGGACCTGGTCGACCAGGCCCTGCACGGTGACACCGCATGAGCGGGACGCACACCCTGGGCCTGCGCTACGGCCGGTCCACGATCGAACTGGCCGTGCCGGCCGCGGCCGAACGGCTCGAGCCGCAGGAGCCGGCCCTGGTGCTCGACCGCGACAACTTCCGCGCCGGGCTCGCCGCGCACCTGCCCGATCCCCTGCCCTCCGGACGGATCGTCGTCGTGGTGGCGGACAAGACCCGGCTGTGCGGCTACCCGACCATCCTGCCCTGGCTGGTTGAACTGCTCGCCGAGCGCGGCGCCGGGCCGGAGCGGGTGGTCTTTCTCATCGCCTACGGGGTGCACAGCCGGCAGAGCGAGGAGGAATCGCTCGCCGCCTACGGGCCGGTGTACCGGCAGTACCCGTTTGTCCACCACGACTGCGACGATCAGGGGGCCTTTGTCGACCTTGGCCGCACCGGCCGGGGCACGCCGGCGCGGGTGCGGCGCGAGCTGGTCGAGGCCGGACTCGTGCTCACCGTGGGCGCCGTCTCGCACCACTACTTCGCCGGCTTTGGCGGCGGCCGCAAGCTGCTCTTCCCGGGGCTGGGCGAGCGCCGGGCCATCCTCGCCAACCACCGGCTGTTCCTCGACCCGGCCACGCGCACCCTGCACCCGAACTGCCGTGCAGGCCAACTGGCGGGCAACCCGCTGGCCGAGGACCTGGACGAGATCGTCCGTCTGCTGCCCCGGCCGCTCTCAGTGCACGGCCTGCTCGACAGCTCGGGCGCGCTGGTTGCCTGCCGTTTCGGCCGCGGCCCGGACGCCTTTACCCGGGCCTGCCGGGAACACGACCGCTGCTTCCGGGCGCCCGGCGACCGGCGGTATGACCTGGTGGTCGCCTCGGCCGGCGGCTATCCCAAGGATATCAACCTCATCCAGGCGCACAAGGCGATCGACAACGCGGCCGGGTTCGTCGGCGACGGCGGCACCCTGGTGCTGCTCGCCGAGTGCGCGGACGGGGTCGGCTCGACCGGCTTCCTCCCCTTCTTTGACCTGGGCGGGCGCGAGCAGGCCTTTGATCAGTTGATCCGGGACTACAGCGGCAACGGCGGCACCGCGCTGGCGCTGATGGCCAAGAACGAGCGCATCCGCATCCGCCTGCTCACCGCACTGGACCCGGAGGTGTGCCGACGCATCGGCGTGCGACCGATCACCGCCCTGGAAGCGGAGCAGCTGCTCCGGGCCGAAGCAGAGAGCAGTGCGGTGATCGCCAACGCCTCCCTGCTCGTCCGCTGAAGCGACGCCCCGGTGCCCGGCCCGCCACCGGTGCATTGCAGTTGCCAGTTCTACCACGCCGTGCTATGCAGGCGGGCAGAGAATCCGCTCATCGCCCGGGCCCAGGTCCAGCCGCCGCCACGCGGCCGCACCCATTCCCGACAACCCGGAGCCGTCACTCCGCTGACAGCCACAGCCCATTGCCATGACCCCGCCCACCAACCAACCTGTCCGCTCAGTTTTCGCCTCGGTCCAGCTGGCCCTGCTGCTCCTGTTCCTGCTCGCCGCCACCTCGATCATCGGCACCATCATCCCGCAGAACAACCCGCCGTCGTTCTACATCGAGAAATACGGGGCCCAGACCGCCCGGCTTTTCCAACTGCTGGATATCACCGACATGTACAACTCCTGGTGGTTCCTCGCCCTGCTCACCCTGTTCGCCGTGAACCTGGTGGTGTGCAGCCTGGAACGCATCCCGGGGGTGATCCGCACGGTCCGCCGCGACGGGCTGGAGACCGCGCCCGACCAGCTCGACCGGCAGCCCTGCCGCCAGACGGTCGACCTGGCCGCACCGGTCGCCGAGGCCAGCCAACGCGCCGCGACCCTGCTCCGTGCGCACGGCTGGAAGCCCCGCGAGGCGGCGACCGCAGACGGACGCCTGCTCTTCGCCGAGCGCGGCCCCTGGACCCGGTTCGGCGTCTACGTGGTCCATCTGTCCATTCTCATCATCCTCGCCGGCGCCCTGGTCGGCTCGTCCACCGTGGCCTCACGACTGCTGCGCAACCCGGACTTCGCCTTCAAGGGCTCGGTGATGCTGCCCGAGGGGGAGAGTACCGGCCACATCCTCGCCTTCAAGAGCGGCCGGCGCATCGACCTCGGCTTCAGCCTGCGCTGTGACGCCTTTGCCATCGAGTACTACGACAACGGCATGCCCAAAACCTACCGTTCGAGCGTCACCGTGCTCGAGGACGGCAAGCCGGTGCGCACCGCGGAGATCGAGGTCAACCGGCCGCTCACCCACCGCGGCGTGACCTTCTACCAGTCGAGCTACCAGGCCGGCCGGGAGTACATTGTCAGCCTGGCCAAGCAGCCCGACAACCTGACCCGCACCGCGGTCATCCCGCCGGCCCGGGAGATCGCCTGGCCCGAGGCGGGCGTCCGCTACGGCATCGTCAACCGCGAGAATCAGGGCGAGGTGACCCGGCGACTGAAGATCTGGTTCGATGACGGTCAGGGCGAGCCCGCACTCTTCTGGATGCCCGCCGGCGGGGAAACCACCCTCGAGCGGCCCACCGGCACCTACCGCCTCCAGGCCCGCCAGCTCTACGCCACCGGCCTGCAGGCGACCAAGGATCCCGGTGTCTGGCTGGTGTACGGCGGCTGCCTGCTCATGCTCATCGGCCTGTACATCGCCTTCTTCCTCAGCCACCGCCGGGTCTGGGTGCGGGTCGAGCCCACGGCCGAGGGCTCGCGGCTGCTTTTCGCCGGGACGGCCAACAAGAACCGGCTGGCCTTCGAGAAAAAGTTCGCAGCGCTCGTCAACGACCTGGACACCCACCGCTAACCTCTATCGCCGCCTCGCCCGCGGCCGGTTGCACGCCTATGGACAGTTCACAACTCTTCGGCATCACCATGCTCGCCTACCTGCTCTCTGCAGCCTTCTACCTGGGGCTGCTCATCTTCAAGCTGCCGCGCGCCGGGCAGATCGGCATGCTGCTCGCCGTGGTCGGCGTGGTCGTGCAGACCGGCGCCATCGGCCTGCGCTGGTACGAGTCGTACCAGATCGGCCACGGCCACGCGCCGCTGACCAACATGTACGAGTCGCTGGTGTTCTTCGCCTGGTGCACCGCCCTTGTCTACCTGTACCTGGAATACCGGTACAAGGCGCGGGTTGTCGGCGCCTTTGTCCTGCCCTGCGTGGCCGTGGCCATGGCCTACGCCTCGTTCTCGGACCGCATCGACGACCGCATCAACCCGCTCATCCCGGCCCTGCAGTCCAACTGGCTCATCGCCCATGTGGTCACCTGCTTCATCGGCTACGCCGCCTTTGCCGTGGCCGGCGGCCTGGGCCTGATGTACCTGATCAAGCGGCGCGCGGTCCAGCGCCAGGCGCCCGCGGACTCCATCGGCGGTTCCCTGCCGGAGTTGCGGGTGATCGACGACCTCACCCACCGGACCATCGTCTTCGGTTTCCTCTGGCTGTCGGCGGGCATCATCACCGGCGCGGTCTGGGCCAACGAGGCCTGGGGCACCTACTGGAGCTGGGACCCCAAGGAGACCTGGTCGATCATCACCTGGTTCCTCTACGCCTCCACCCTGCACGCCCGCTTCACCCGCGGCTGGAGCGGCCGGCGCATCGCCTGGCTGGCCATCGCCGGCTTCGTCGCCGTGTTCTTCACCTATTTCGGAGTCAACTTTCTGCTTTCCGGGCTGCACAGCTACGGTTCGAGCTGAGGCCGGCGTTGGCAGCCGCGGCGGTCCGGCGGGCCGGGCAGTCCGCCCGGTGCGTGGTTGACAAGCCCCATTCAGGGCGCTATACAACAGCCACTGTGCTGTTTTTGACCAACCCAACTGAGCGAGGAGGAATGCTATGAAACGAATACTGGCCGCCGGAGCCATTCTGGCCGTGTGCTGTACGGTCGGCTGGGCGCCCGCCGCCCTGGCTGCGGACAAGGGGCCCGCGGAGATCATCCTGCAGTCCACCATCGACCCGGCCAAAACGCCGAAGCCGGCAACCTTCCCCCATGGCGCCCACCAGGCGCGGCTGGAGTGCAAGACCTGCCACCACAGCAAGGGACCGGACGGCAAACGGATCGAATTCGTGGAAGGCCAGAAGATCGAGAAATGCGAGACCTGCCACAACACCAAGGCCGCCGGCATGCCGGAGAAGCTGAACACCTTCAAGGGCGCCGGCCACGCCCTCTGCCAGGACTGCCACAAGAAGACCAAGCCGGAATTGGCCAAGTGCTCGGTCTGCCATAAGAAGTAACGAAACCTGGCCACCCCGCCGCGGCGGGCGCATAAAAAAAGGCTGTCCCTTTTGGGGACAGCCTTTTTTTGTGCGGGGGCGACGCGTGGTCGCCGGCGGCGGGTCGCTAGTCGCGCTCCACGTGCATCCTCGAGATATCGCCCACCTGCAGCACCACCTCGCCCAGCGCGGTGAGCAGATTGAGCCGGTTCCGGCGCACCGCCGGGTCGTCGGCCATGACCATGACCTGATCGAAGAACCGGTCCACCGGCTCCTTCATGGTGAGCATCTCGGAGAGGGCCTCCAGGTAGGCGCGGGCCTGCACGAGCGGCTGGACCCGGTCGCGCACCGCACCGAGGGTGGCGAACAGTGCCTGCTCGGCCGGATCACGGAGCAACTCGCTCTGCACCTCGGTGGTCTGGTTGTCCTTGATGATGTTGCGGATGCGCTTGAACGAGCCGGCCAGCACCGGGAAACTCTCCTGCGTGCGGATGCGGTCCAGGGCGTCGATGCGCGCCAGGGTGTCGAGAAGATCGTCGCAGCCCACCGAGGTGGCCGCCTCCACCAGTTCCTGCGGCAGGCCGCCGGCCACCTGCTCGTTCTCGAAGCGCAGGCGGATAAAGGTGAGCACCTCGGCCACGGTCTCCGGGTTCTGCTCGACCACGCCCGCATACCCGGCCAGGGCTGTGGTGGCCGCCGAACTCAAGGAGAGGCGGATCTTCAGGCCGCGGATGAGGCTGATCAGGCCGATGGCCTGACGCCGCAGGCCGAAGGCATCCTTGTTGCCGGTGGGTTTCTCGCCGATGGCAAAGCAGCCGACCAGGGTGTCCATCCGGTCGGCAACACCCACCAGCGCGCCGATGCAGCGATTGCGGCAGGTCGCCGCCGGCGCGCACCGGCAGGTAGTGCTCCTCGATGGCCCGGGCCACGGCCTCGCTTCTCGCCGTCGTGGCCGGCGTAGACGCGGCCCATGATGCCCTGCAGCGACGGAAACTCGCCGACCATGGCGGTGAGCAGATCGGCCTTGGCCAGTTGCGCCGCCCGCCGCGGCGTCCGCTTCCAGTTCCGGGTCGATGCCGGCGGCCAGGGTCCCGGCCAGGGCGGTGATGCGCGCGCTCTTGGCCTCCATGGTGCCCAGCCGGTTCTGGAAGACGATCCCGTGCAGTTCCCGGCAGCGGTCGGAGAGCGGCTGTTTGCGGTCCTCGTTGAAGAAGAACAGGCCGTCTTCGAGGCGGGCGCGCAGCACCCGCTCGTGCCCGCTGGCCGCCAGCCGCAGGTCGTCGATGCGGGTGTTGTTGACCGCCACGAACAGCGGCAGCAGGCGGCCGTCCGCGCCGGCCACCGGGAAGTACTTCTGGTGCTCGCGCATCGAGGTGACCAGGGCCTCCTCGGGCAGCTGCAGGAACTTCTCGTCGAAGCGGCCGCAGATGCCGAACGGCTGCTCCACCAGGTTGGTGACGGTGTCGAGCAGTCCTTCGTGCAGGACCGGCCGGGCCTCGGCGATGCCGGCGTGCTCCCGCACCGCCCGTTGCACCGCCTCGACCACGCGCTCACGCCGCTCGGCCGGGTCGACGATGACGAAGCGGGCGGCCAGGCCGTCCCGGTAGGCGGCGAAGCTGTCGACCGCAAAGGGTTCCGGGGCCAGGAAGCGGTGGCCGCGGGTGGTGTTGGCGCAGGCAATGTTCTCGATGGTCAGCGGGATGGTCCGGCGGTCGTACACGCCGAGCAGCCACTGGATCGGCCGGGCAAAGGTCAGGCTGCTGTCCGCCCAGCGCATGGACTTGGGAAACACCAGTTCGCGGACGAGCGCTTCGAGCAGCGAAGGCAGCAGGCTCATGGTCTCCCGCCCCTGCACATCCTCGCTGGCCACCAGGTACTCGCCCTTGGCGGTCGTCACCACCTGCAGCTGCTCCGGGGCAAGGCCGCGGGAGCGGGCAAAGCCGATGGCCGCCTTGGTGAGGTTGCCGTCCGCGTCGAAGCCGGCCTTCTTCGAGGGGCCGATGTGCTCCTCGCGGCGGTCCGGCTGACGGGGCTCGAGATCGTCGATGACCAGCGTCAGCCGACGGGGCGTGCCGCAGGTGTGCACCCCGGCGAAGTTCAGGCCCAGGTCCTGCAGTTTCCTGGCGGCGTTGGCGGCCAGGGCGTCAAGGGCGGGCTGGATGTATCCGGCCGGGATTTCTTCTGTGCCGATTTCAAAGAGAAGCTCATGCATCGCAGTCGGTTCCAGTTGGGTTTGTCGGGAAGCAGGGCGCGGTCCGTGAAGGCCGCCAAAATCAGTGAATAGCAGCGGTTTCAGCCGGTTCGGGCCACTCGCTGGAGGCAAACGCTGCATACCCGCTGGCTATGTTTTTCACAACAACTTTGTACCAGTCGAAGGCGTCGCTGGCGGCCAGCACGGAGCCGACCCGCCGGCACATGGATTCCACCGGCCCGGCCGGGTCCGGGGGCGGGGCGACCCCTTCGCCGATGAGCGCGATCAGGTCCTCGATCCACAGGAAGCGGTTCATGCGCACCGAGACCGTCACCAGCCCCCAGATGCCGGCCGAGACCGCACCCTGTCCCGCCATCGTCGGTCCGGGCTGCAGCGCAACCGGCACATCGACCTCGACCACCAGGTCGAGACGCTCGGCGAGCGAACCGTGCAGCCGGCATTCGTAGCGTTCCATGCCCGGGGTCGGGGCCTGCGGACGGTTGTGCAGGAAGTAGGGAAAGGCGATCTCCAGATGGGCCGCCTCGGCCTCGAGCCGGTCCTTCATCTCCTCGAGGATGAGGTGGAAGGTCCGGAGATTGAACTTGCCGTGGAAGCGGTTGAGGATCTCGACGAAGCGGCTCATGTGCGTCCCCTTGAACCGGTGCGGCAGGTTGACGTACATGTTGACCCGGGCGACGGTCTGCTGGGTCTTGCGCTCCTTGTCGAGGACGATGATCGGGTAGGAGATGTTTTTGACGCCGACCTTGCGGATGCTGATGCGTCGCAGGTCGGGCAGGCTCTGGATATCCTTCATGGGGCCACCGCCGGCCGGGGAACCGGGCAGGGACGGCCGGCTCCGCCCCGCCGGCCGGGTGGGTCAGCCGAGGTGCTTGCGCACCACGGCCTTGAGTTCGTCCAGGTTGGCCGACTTGACCACGTAGTCGTCCGAGGCCCAGCTGCCGAAGTCCTGCTTGTACTCCGGGTAGGCAGAGCAGAGGATGATGGGCAGGTCGGCGCGCAACTCCTTCATCTGGCGGAGCACCTCGATGCCGTTCAGGCCCGGCATGTTGATGTCCAGGAGCACCAGGTCAGGCGGGTTGGCGCGGAACCGGGCCAGGGCCTCGTCGCCGTTGCGGGCCGAGTCGACCAGATAGCCGTCGTCCTCGAACTCGCCGCGGTAGAGGAGTTGAATACCGTCCTCGTCGTCGACCAAGAGTATCCGTTTTTTGTCCATGGCAGCCTCCTAGAGTTGCACCTCCCGGAGATACCTGCAGGTTTCCTCCGGCGGCATGGGATTGATGTAAAACCCGGTTCCCCACTCGAAGCCGGCCATGCTGGTCAGCTTGGGCACGATCTCGAAATGCCAGTGGTAGTGCTCCAGCGGACCGGAGCGCAGCGGCTGGGTGTGCAGGACGAAATTGTACGGCACATTGGGGATGCACGCGTCCAGTCGGCGCAGGGTCTCGGAAAAGATCTCGGCCAGGGCGGTCAGCGAGGCGTCGTCCTGGTCGGCGTAGGAGGAGTTGTGGTAGCGCGGCATCACCCACATCTCGAACGGGGTGCGCGGCGCGAACGGGGTGACCGTGACGAACTGGCTGTTTTCGCAGACCAGGCGGATCTTCTGCTGGGTCTCCTGACGGATGATGTCGCAGAAGATGCAGCGGTCCTTGTAGCGGTAGTAGTTCAGGCTGCCGTCCAACTCCGAGGTGACCTGGCGCGGCAGGATGGGCAGGGCCACCAGTTGCGAGTGGCTGTGCTCGAGCGAGGCGCCGGCGGCCTTGCCGAAATTCTTGAATACCACCACGTAGTTGAAACGGCTGTCCTTGGCCAGGTCGCGGATACGGTCGCGGAAGGCGCGGAAAGTGAGGAGCATGCGGTGCGGCGGCAGATGCGAGAAGCGGTCCTGATGGTCGGGGCTCTCGATGATCACCTCGTGGGCGCCGATACCGTTCATCCGGTCGTAGAGTCCCTCGCCCTGCTTGTCCAGGTTGCCCTCGATGATCAGGGCCGGGTACTTGTTGGGCACCACCCGCAGCTGCCAGCCGGCGGTGTTCGGGTAGCCCCACTCCCGGCCGTAGACGAGCACCTCGTCCGGGGTGGTCTTTTCGTTGCCCGGGCAGAGCGGGCAGAAGCCGCCTTTGACCTTGAACTCCTCGATGAGGAAATCGGTCGGCCGCTTACCCCGCTCCTGGGCGATGATCACCCAACGACCCAGGATCGGGTCTTTTCGTAATTCAGGCATGTGTTCTAGCGCCCCTGTTCCTTTTCTTTCTGTTCCTGTTTGGTCTTGCAGTCAATGCAGAACTTGGCCACCGGCCGCGCCTGCAGTCGCTTGACGGCAATCTCTTCGCCGCACCCGGCGCAGATGCCGTAAGTGCCGTCCTCGATGCGCGCCAGCGCCTCGTCGACCTTCTCCATGAGTTTGCGCTCCCGTCCGCGGATGCGCAGTTCAAAGCTTCGGTCCGACTCCATGGTGGCGCGGTCGTTGGGATCCGGAATATTCCCGGTCTGGCTGGTCATTTCGGTCAGGGTCTTCTCCACGTCGGAGTTGATGTCGACCTTCATGGACTCCAGTTGTTTCTTGAACTGACTCAGTTCCTGCTCATCCATAGCCGCTCTCCAGCAGGGGTGAATTGATGGGGTTAGTCGCTCAGGCGGGCTCGGGCCTGACAAACTCGCCGCTCTTGCCGCCGCTCTTGCGCAGCAGGCGGATGGCGGAAATCACCATGGTCTTGTCCACCGCCTTGCACATGTCGTAGATGGTCAGCGCCGCCACCGACACGGCGGTGAGGGCCTCCATTTCCACGCCGGTGCGACCGGTGATGGCCACCTCGGCCTCGATACCAATGGTGTGGGCCGCGTCGTCGAAGGAAAAGGCGAGGTCCGCACTGGTGAGCAGCAAGGGGTGACACAGCGGGATCAGCTGGTCCACCCGTTTGGCCGCCATGATGCCGGCGATGCGGGCCACGCCGAGCACATCGCCCTTGGCCATGGAGCCGCTCCGAACCATCCGGTACGCCTCCGGGGCCATGGTCACCGTCCCGGCGGCCACGGCCCGGCGCACGGTTTCTCCCTTGGCGCCGACATCGACCATGCGGGCGTTGCCGGCCTCGTCGAAGTGGGAGAAGCGCGCCTGCTCAGCCATGGGCGACCTTTTCCTCTTTGCCGGCCTTTTTCTTGTGCTTGCCGCGAGCGCCGTGGAACAGGCGGGAGAAGAAGCCCTCCTCCTCGCCCTGGCACAGTTCGTCGAACTGGCGCAGCAACTCCTTCTGTTCCTTGCTCAGGCGGGTGGGCGTCTGCACCTGCACCTCGACGATCATATCGCCGCGGCTGCCGCCGTGCAGGCTGGGCACGCCCTCGCCGCGCAGGGTGAAGTGCTCGCCGGACTGGGTCCCTTCCGGGATTTTAAGCTTGGTGGTGCCGTGGATGGTGGGCACCTCCACCTCGCAGCCGAGGGCGGCGCGGGCCATGGACACCGGTAAACGCAGGAAAATGATCTGCCCCTCGCGCTGGAAATGTTCGTGCTCGTCCACGTGGATGACCACGTAGAGGTCACCGGAGGGGCCGCCGCGGCGGCCGCCCTCGCCCTCGCCGGAGAGTCGCATGCGCGAGCCGTTGTCCACCCCGGCCGGAATGCGCACGTTGACCTTCTTGCTGCGGTTGACCAGCCCCTGGCCGTGGCAGTCGTTACAGGGATCGGTGATCACCTGGCCGGAACCGGCGCAGCGGTTGCAGGCGGTGCTCACCTGGAAAAAGCCCTGGTTGCGGATCACCTGACCGCGGCCCTGGCACTGCGGGCAGACCTGGGGTTTGCTTCCCGGCCGCGCGCCCGTGCCCTCGCAGGTCCAGCAGGTTTCCTTCTTGGTGAGGTCGACCTGGCGGCTGACGCCATGGACCGCCTCCATGAAGGAGACGCGGATGTCGTAGCGCAGATCGTTGCCCGCCGCCGGCCCGTTGGGGTCGCGCCGCCGACCGCGGCCGCCGCCGAACCCGAACAGGTCGCCGAACAGGTCGTTGATGTGCGAGAAGATGTCCTCACTGTTGCCCGGACCGCTGTAGCCGCTGTTGCGCAGCCCTTCCTTGCCGTAGGCGTCGTAGATGCGCCGTTTCTGCAGGTCGCTGAGCACCTCGTAGGCCTCGGCCGCCTCCTTGAACTTCTCTTCGGCAGCCCCGTCCCCCGGGTTGCGGTCGGGGTGGTACTTCATGGCCTGCTTGCGGTAGGCCTTTTTGATGGCCTCGGCCGAGGCCTCCTTGGCAACGCCAAGGATCTCGTAATAGCTCTTGCTCATAATCCGTTCTGTCCGTCGCCGTTATGCGTCCGCGTCGTCCTCTGCCTCCGCCTCGGCGGCGAGTTCGGCCTTGCGCTGTTTCGGCAGTTCGTGGATGTTGCCGAAGGTGACGGCACCGGCGGCAATCTCCCGCAGGGTCATGACGATTTCCTTGTTCTTGCCGGGCACCAGAAAGGGCTCGCCCTTGCGGTGCTGGCGGATTCGCTCGACCGCCAGGTGGATGAGGGTGAAGCGATTGTCATCGCCCACTTTTGCCAGGCAGTCTTCCACTGTGATTCGGGCCATGCTGTCCACCTCCATGGAATAAAAATCCCGGAGCGGTTCTTCTCCGGGAATGCACCTACACGAGTTTCCGGCGTCCCGCTGCGCCCCGCCGGGGCAACCGGCGAGACACCGAAAACTTATATTCAATAATCATTCTTTGCCGGTTGGCAAGGGAACCGACTGCAAACCGCCCGGCCTCAGACGGCGAAGGGGTTGCGCAGCAGGAGCGTTTCCTCGCGGTCCGGACCGACCGAAACGATGGCCGGGGCCACGCCGGTGAGGTCCTCCAGCCGCCGCAGGTAGGCGCGCGCTGCCGCGGGCAGGTCGTCCAGGGAGCGCACCTCGCCGATCTCGGCGTTCCAGCCGTCCATCTCCTCATAGACCGGTCGGGCCAGCCGCGCCTTGCGGATGTTTTCCGGCATGTGCGTCCAGGTCTCGCCCTCCACCTCGTAGCGGGTGGCGATCTTGAGCTTCTTCAGGCCGGAGAGCACGTCCAGCTTGGTGACCGCGTACCCGGTCAACCCGTTCAGGCGCACCGCGTCACTGGCGACGACCGCGTCGAACCAGCCGCAGCGCCGGCGGCGGCCGGTGGTCGCCCCGAACTCGTGTCCTTTCTGCTGGAGGGCGTCACCGATCGGGTCGCCCTCGGGCAGTTCGGTGGGAAACGGGCCTTCGCCCACCCGGGTGGTGTAGGCCTTGAGGATGCCGATCACCTCGTCGATGTGTACCGGCCCGAATCCGGAACCGATGCAGGCGTTGCCGGCAATGGTGTTGGACGAGGTGACAAAGGGGTAGGTGCCGTGGTCGATGTCCAGCTGGGTGCCCTGGGCGCCTTCGAACAGGATGTTCTTGCCCTGTTTCCGGGCCTGGTCGAGCACCACCGAGACATTGCCCACATAGGGGGCGAGCTGGGCCGCGAACGCGTCGAACTGGGCAACAATGGCGGCGAAGTCCACCGGCTCGGCCCCGAACTGACGGGTGAGCACGAAGTTCTTCTCTTCCACCGCGGCCTGGAGCTTGTCGTGGAACAGGCTCGGGTCGAGCAGGTCGCCGACCTTCATGCCGGCGCGGCCCACCTTGTCCATGTAGCAGGGACCGATGCCCCGGCCGGTGGTGCCGATCTTCTTTTCCCTGGCCAGCGAGGCCTCGCGGGCCTGGTCGAGACGCTGGTGATAGGGCATGATCAGGTGGGCGTTGCTGCTGATAAGCAGCTGTTTCGGCGCAATGGTGAATCCCCGGCCGGCGAGATCGGCCATTTCCGCGAGCAGCACACCCGGGTCGATGATCACGCCGTTGCCGATCACGCAGGTCTTGTCCGGGTAGAGTACGCCCGAGGGTATGATGTGGAAGATGTACTGCTTGCCGTCGACCACCAGGGTATGACCGGCGTTGTTGCCGCCCTGGAAGCGGACCACGTAATCCGCGTACCGCGTCAGCAGATCGACGATCTTGCCCTTGCCCTCGTCACCCCACTGGGTGCCGACCACCACCACACTGGCCATGTCCTCTCCCTGATCGCTTAGTCATCATCGGGTTGCCATCCGTCTACGCCGAACGACAGCATCTGGTCATTGAACCGGAGGAGACTAGCAGAAAAGAATGAGAAAGTCAAACAGGAGAAAAAACGGGCCGACGTCCGGCGGGCAACCGGGGTGCGGAGGCGTGCCCGCCTCACGAAAAAGGCCCCGCCGGCTGTTGTGCCGGCGGGGCCCGCGTTGCCGCCCCTCTTCAACTACGAGCGAGGCAGATCAATAGGAGGTCTTCAGGACCATGTCCTTGCGCGAAGCCGGGTCGTACACCCCTTTTTCCTCGGCCTTCTTATACCACTCCTGCTTCAGGGTATTGAGGAAGGTCTTCTTCTCGCTGATCTCCTTGGCCATGTCGATGCCGATGTGCTGCTGGGCCGCTTCCTTGGTGGCGAATTCCGGGGCCTCGTAGTCGGCGGCATTGTGTTTGGCCAGGACGACGCGCAGCTTCAGGCGGGCATCCTGTCCCTTTTTGATGGCGTTGGCGAGCGTGCGCAGGATCTCCTCCGGGGCATGGAAGAAAGCGCCGTGGCTGGCGACCGCAAAGTCCCAGCGCCACTGGGCGGAACGGATATCCTGCTGTGCGGGCTTCATCTCCTCCTCGGTGGCGCCCAGTTCCCAGGCCTTGGCTGCTTCGAGGTGGGCCTTGGCGATCACTGCGGTGGCCTGGCGGGCCAGCTCATCCTTGCGCGCCAGTTTCACTTTGACTTCATCCCGGAACTCCTGCTCCGTGCCCTTGTGGCAGTTCAGACAGGTATTGCCGATGTTGTCCAGCGGGCTGCCGACCTTGTGGCTCGAGTACTTGACGCCGCCTTCGCGCACATAGGGCATGTGGCAGTCGGCGCAGGCCAGGCCGTTGCGGGCGTGCACGCCGGTCTTGAAGGTTTCATAGCCGGGGTGCTGGGCCTTGAGCATGGGCGTCTTGCTCAGCTTGTGGGTGAAATCGGTGAAGCCGTAGCTGTTGTAGTACTCCTCCATGTTCTCCGGCGTGAACCCTTTCTCCCAGGGCAGGGTGACCACTGCGGCCATCTTCTTCTCACCCTTGTCGTCCCACTCGGTCTTCTTGAAATAGTACTCGACGTGGCACTGGGCGCAGACCAGGGAGCGCATGTCCTGATGGGTGACGTCCGCCACCTTGAGGCTGCCCTCGGCGTCCAGGGCGCGCTTGAGGTGCTCGCGGGTCAGGGTCAGCTGCATGGTCTTGTTGTCGTGGCAGTCGCCGCAGCCGATGGGGTTGACGATCTCGTCGCCGTACTTGGCCCATTTGCCGGTGAAAAATTCCATCTCACCGTCACGTTTGAACACCCGCGGCACGTCCGGTGACTTGCAGGTCCAGCAGGCGGTCGGCTGGGGTCCGGTGACCGCGTCCACCGGTGCGCCGGTGCGCAGGGTGTTGATATTGTCCTCCAGGGCGTAGTAGTGGCCGCGGGGCTTGTTGTAGTCCTTGGAGAAGGCGTAGCCGGCCCAGAGGATGACGATGTTCGGATCCTCTTTGAGGACATCGCCGAGTTCGTCGCTCTTCCTGGTCTGCATGTAGGTGTCGTACTGCCGCGGGTAGTGCTTGCCCCACTCCGAGGCGCGGGTCTCGCCATCCGGGATGGCCGGCACCGCGTTGATGGTCTGCTGTTCCGCCTTGTTCTCCCGGATGGACATGGTCAGGAGGAACATCGGCACCATGACGAGCACGCTGAGGATGATGATAATCGTAGATTTTTTCATAAACGTTCTCCCGGTATGAGTCTCCTAGTTCACCTTGACGGTGAAATTGTTCTGCGTGGCCGTCAGGTTTCGCATCGTGCCGTGCGGCGTGTGTCGATGACATTCCCAGCAACGCCGCCCCATCTGCACGGTGGCGTCGGATTTTTTGGCGTACTGCTGGCTGTTGGCCAGCATCTGGGAAACCAGTTCCTTGTGGCAGCTGATGCAGTTGTCCTGAATCCTTCGGGCGGCGTCGTCGGTGACGCGCAGGTTGTCCCCGTAGGTCTTGAAGGTCATGGCCAGCGAGTGGCGGTAGCCGTCGCGCGACTTGGCCAGCATCTTGTTGAAGAAGGAGTCGTGCGGCAGGTGGCAGTCCACGCAGGTGGCCCTGGCCCGGTGCGCACTGTGCTCCCAGGTGTCGTACAGGGTCTGCATGGGGTGACAGGTGATGCACACCACCGGGTCACTCGACAGGTAGGAAAGCGCCTTGGATTCGCGGACCAGGTTGGCGAACATCCCGACCGCCGCCAAGGCTAAAAAGAGAGCTAAATATTTCATAACATTATCGACCTCCTCGGGCAGTGTGTCCGGTTGTTTCCCCGCCAGGGCGTCCCATCGGCAGCCCTCGTCTCACGTGCCTCATGCGCTTTTCCTCACCTCCTTGTGCCACGGTGTGTTGCCGACCGGTGCAGGGTTTCCCCGCCGATCGCCATCGGCAGAAACCCGGCCATGTCCGTCCGTTGATGGCGCCGGTCAGCCATTCCTGTTCCAGTTGCTGATTTTCTCTCCTCCCCCGCGGGACGGCGCGGGGTGAGCAGGGGTTCCGCTCCCCTTCTGAATGCATTTTTTTTTCCCTCCTGTCACCTGAAAAGTAGTATTTTTTCTCAAGCTATTCCTCAACCGCCACCGGAGACCACCGCCCCATGGACGACCACTTTTCCTCGCGCCGCCTGCAGCGCGAGGCCCGCACCGTGGCGGCCATGATCCGCCGCTACTGCCGCGACCGCCACCACACCACGGACGGACTATGCCCGGAGTGCGCCGAACTGCTCGCCTACGCCCGCCACCGGCTCGCCCGTTGCCCCTTCCAGGACAACAAAACCACCTGCGGCAAATGTCCGGTCCACTGCTACGCGCCCGGGATGCGGGCGCGCATCCGCGAGGTGATGCGCTACGCCGGGCCGCGCATGCTCCTCTCCCACCCGCTGATGGCGCTCAGGCACCTGCTCGACGGCCTGCGCAAACCCCGCTCCCGACCCTGACCGGCCCGGCTTGACACCTCCCGGCAAATCCCGTACATTTGCGTTCTTCTCACCTTCGCCCCCTCCCGAACCTTGCCCAGGTGTTCGCCCATGTTTGGAATCGGCCTCCCGGAAATGATCGTCATCTTTGCCGTCGCCCTGATCGTGGTCGGCCCGGACAAGCTGCCCGGACTCGCCCGCTCCCTGGCCAAGGGCATGCTGGAGATGAAACGGACGCTCAACCAGGTCAAGGAAAGCCTGACCGAGGAAGGCGAGGAGCTGAATTCGGTGCGCAAGGAACTGAAGTCGACCGCGGACGAACTCCGCGAGAAGGTGGGCGGCAGCGACCCCGCCGTCTGGCAGCTGCCGGAGGGCCGTGACGCACAGGACGGGAAAGACGGCGAAATCCTTGACCTGCAGCCGGTCGCCGCTCCATCGTCGACCGATCCGGAAGCGCTCGCCGACCTGGCCGAAGTGGCCGACAGCGCCGCCGCGGCCGGGGACAAGGACGGACAGCCCGACCCGGACGAAGAAGAGACCGCCACACCCGAAGCTGAGCCGCCCATGGCCCCGCCTGCCGGGGAGCCGGAACCCGCCGCCCCCGCCAAATCCACACCATGATCGAGGCGCTGGAACAGTTCCGGCCCCACCAGGAGGAGTTGCGCCGGCGGCTCATCCGCTCGTTCCTGGCCGTGGTCCTGACCAGCAGTGTCGCCTACCTGTTCAAGGAAACCCTCGCCGCCTGGTGCATCCATCCCCTGCAGCGCGCCTACCCGCCGCTGGAAAAACTCGTCTACACCAACCTGCCCGAAGCCTTTCTCAGCTACATCAAGCTCAGCCTGCTGGTCGGCCTGGTCGTCGCCTCGCCCTTTGTCCTCTACCAGGTCTGGCTGTTCGTCGCCCCTGGCCTGCTGGACAAGGAAAAACGAATGGTGCGGCGGGTCGTGCTCTGGGCCACCCTGCTGTTCGCCGCCGGCGGGGCCTTCGCCTATTTCGTCGTCCTGCCGCAGATCCTCGTCTACTTCATGAGCTACGCCCGGCCCGGGCTGGAGCCCATGCTCAAGCTCGGCCTCTACCTGACCTTCACCGCCCGCATGGTGCTGACCTTCGGCATCGCCTTCGAGATCCCCTTTCTCATGGTCATGGCCATCCGCACCAGCCTGCTCGCCCGGGAGTATTTCCAGAAGAAGCGCACCGCCTTCTACATCGCCATGGTGGTGCTCAGCTTCCTGCTCGCCTCGGGTGAGCTGACCGCCACGGTGCTGCTCTCCCTGCCGCTGTTCGCCCTGTACGAGGCCGGCATCATCGCCGCCCGGGTGTTTGCCGGCCCGACCGAAACCAGGCTCGACACCCCCCGCTGACGGTTCAGCAGACACCCCTGCTCCCACGCGCTGCCCGGCGCCTCGATCCGCCGCACCCGCCCGATGCCACCAGCCATGTCCCGTCCCGAACCGCCCGCCCCTGCCCCGACGACGCCAGCAGACAATCGCCGGCTGCATCTGCTCGGCTGGCTGGCGGTGTTCGGCTCGGCCCTGTTCTTCTACCTGGCCACCGCCATCATCAGCTGGGGACAGCCGCACACGAACATCAGTGCGCCCTTCTACGTGTTCGCCCGCTTCCTGCTCGGCTTCGTCGTGGTCAGCCTGGGCATGGGACTGCGCCGCCAGCGGCCCGTGTGCGCCCACGCCCACTCCCTCATCGGCCGGACCGTGACCAACGCGGTGGCGGTCCTCTGCTTCTACCAGGCGGTGGAGGTGGGTTCGGTGGCCAGCGCCAACATCCTCAACATGACCTACCCGCTGTTCGTGGCCCTGTTCTCCTGGTTCGCCCTGCGGGGCGAGCGCGACCGGTTCGAACTGGCGGTGGTGGGTGCGGCCATGGTCGGCATCTGGCTGATCCTGGACCCGACCCGTATCCACGGCGGCTGGCACAACCTGTGGGGGCTGGTCTCGGGGCTGACCGCCGGGGCCTCGATCATCTACCTGAACCTCTGCCGCCGCCACCACGACAGCGAGTCCATCCTGTTCTTCATGTTCGGCGCGGGCGCCCTGCTCATGCTGCCCTTCTTCCACGGATCGCTGTTCTGGCCGAACCCGGTCGAGTGGTTTTTTTTGCTCACCTGCTCGCTCAGCGGCATCCTCGGCCAGTACTGCCTCACCTACGGCTTTCTCTACGTGACCGCGGTGGAAGGCGCGGTGATCTCGTCAAGCCGCATCCTCCTGGCCGCCCTGCTCGGCCCGCTGCTGGTCGCCGACCCGCCGCTCTCCCTGGCCGGCTGGGCCGGCGCGCTCATCATCTTCGCCGCCAACGTGGCCCTGGCCCTGCGCCGGCCCGCACCGGCCCGCTGACCCGAAATTTCCTCAACCCGCCTGCGGCCGCATCTCCTGCTTGAGCAGGCAGCAGCTGATACGGTGCACCGGCGTGCCGTCCGGGTGATAGCTGATGTTGTCCGGCTGGAGCAGCCGGTTCATGACGCAGCCCTCGGGGATGGCGAGCGGGAAGAAGCGCGCCTCGGTGAGCCCCTCGCGCCGCACCAGCCGGTCGTTCTCGATCGCGAACGCGTGGATGGGGTGGTCCTCGCAGAGCGGGCACTGGTAGACCCGGCCGTTGGGGAAGATGAAGAAGTTCTCGGCCACCAGGCCGGCGCACTGGAAGATCTCGCCCGGGTCGAGGTAGACCTTGGGATAGGTGACGTGGATACCCCGCCGGGCCGCGTCCGCGGCCACCTCGGGCACGGTGGCCAGCCAGCGGGCCGGCTCCACCTGCCAGGACGTGGCCGATCCCGGTTCGCAGGAGGCCGAGTTGCCGCGCAGGCCGATCACCTGGATGAAGAAGCGGCGCACGCCAAGCTCCTCGAGCAGGGCCGGCATGCGGTGCAGGTGGTCGATGTTCAGCCCGGACACGGTGTAGATGCAGCTGGTGTTGAAGCCCGCGGCCACGGCCCGGCGGATGTTGGCCGTGCACACCGCGAACACCCCCTCGCCGCGGATCGGGTCGTTGACCGCTGCGTCCGGGCCGTCCAGGCTGAAGCTCAGGTAATCGAGTTCCTGCGGGGTGACCCGGTCGAGCAGATCGTGGAACAGGTAGCCGTTCGAGTCCACGGTGACCGCGTAGCGCAGGGACTTGGCCGCGCGGATGATCGCCGCCAGGTCCGGGTGCAGGGTGGGCTCGCCGCCGAGCAGGATGAGGGTGGTAGCCGCGCTCCGGCCGGGCGAACAGCTTGAGCCAGCGCTGCACCGTGGCCAGCGGCAGGGTGGCGGTGCCGTGCTCGGCCGGGTTGATGTAGCAGTGGCGGCAGCGCAGGTTGCAGGCAGTGAGCAGGTGGAAGAAGACGTTGCGCTCGCCGGGCTGAAAGCCCACGGTGCGCGCCTGGGGTGCGGCGGTCATTATGATTCCTCCGGGGTCTGGGCCAGGGTGTAGCGGGCGAGCAGGCTGTCCTGCCAGTAGGAGCCGGTGCGGAAGAACTGCTGGAACAGGCGCAGGCTCTCGTTCCGCCGCACCCGGTCGAGCAGGTGCACCCGCATGGTCCGGTAGAGCGGGTTGAGCAGGTAGAGCGGCAGGTTGGTGCCGCCGCCCATCACGTCCTCGTAGGCCCAGACAAAGTTGCGCACGCCCGAGAGCAGCAGGGTGCTGAAGCACATCAGGCAGGGCTCCATGGTCGAGTACACGGTCACCGCCCCCGGATCGATGGCGGGCCGGATGGCGAGCAGGTGCCGCAGGGTGAGCACCTCGGCATGGTCGATTTCGTTGCGACCGTCCTCGCCACTGTTCTCCCGGTGACCTCGGGCAACGATGGCGCCGTCGGCAACGAAGACGCAGCCCACCGGGAACTCACCCGCGGCGAGCGCCGCCCGCGCCTCGTCCAGGGCCGCGTCCATGTAGTGTTCGTGTTCTGTCAGGATCATCATCCACCTCGCAAAAAAAGGGCCGGAGCACTCCCCCGCCCCGCCCTGCCCGCTCTACCACATCCTCCACCCCCTGTCAAAACCGGGCCGGTTACATGGCCCGGCCGAAGCGGAGGATGTTCTTGCCGATGGCCACGCCGGTCTCGGGCTGCAGCCAGTCGTGGCCCTTGTCGACAAAGGGCAGGTAGACGAGTCGGCTGACCGGGTCAGTGAGGCGCACCCGCGGCAGCAGCGGAAACACCAGGCGCGGGCTGGTGGTGGCCGCGGCCAGGAGGATCTTGGCCGCCTGCAGGGCCTCGGAGGCGGGCAGGGTCGCCGGGAACAGGCCGGCCTGCACCCGGCCGGGCTGCGGCCGCAGCTGGTACTGGGCGATGGTCGCCTGGCGGCCGGCCTGGAGGAAGATCTTGGGCCGCAGCTTGAAGGCCGGCGCCCACAGGCTCATGGGCCGCTCGCGCCACTCGGCCCGGGGCAGGAAGGGCTGGTTGGTGCGGACGACGAAATCCGCGTAGGTGGTGATCTCCAGGGCCGGGATGCGGCCGAAGAGTTGCCAGAACGGCAGGTACAGGGCGGTCCCCGGCCCGCCGGGCACGATCTGCCAGTCGACCGCGGCCAACCCCTGGTCCGCGAAACTCCAGGCACTGTGGCAGTTGGCGCAGGTGAGCACCCGGCTGTCATGAGCGCCGTCGAGCGGCCCGCCGCAGCGGCCGCAGAGGCTCGCCCGGAAACGGACGCGCCAAGGCTCCTGGAAAGGCTGGGCGCTCAGGCCGACCAGTTCCTGTGGACCGGCCAGGCGCTGGCCGGTGATGGCATCGACCAGGGTATCCCGACGGCGGCTGAGCGGCAGGTAGAGGCAGCTCAGGCTCTCGCCGATGTAGGCCCGGTGGAGCAGGTCGCGGCCGGCCTGACCGGTCTGGTTGCTCACCAGGGCGGCCTTGGCGAGCACCGCGCTCGCGGCCAGCGACTGTTCCAGGTAGCGGTGCTCGGTGTCCGGGTCGAGCCGGCGCAGGCGCATGGCCTGGGGCCGCACGCCGAGCGATGGCGGCAGGAAGGCGGCCGGGTGGGCGGCCTGGGTGGTGTCCACCACCCGGTGGCTGATGGTCTCGCCGGAGACAAGGAAGATGGTCCCCTTGAAACGCAGGTAGGGAGCGTAGAGCAGCCCCCGGTCGGCGGATCGGGCCGACGGCAGCACGTAGCGAAACGGCCGCCTGCCCTCCAGGTGGTTGCGCACCCCGCAGAAGGTGCAGGTGAGCAGCCGGTCGGTCTCGGCCAGCTCCACCGGCGCGCCGCACTGGGGACAGGCCTGCTCGATGCGCAGTTCCATCAGCGCCCGCCCCTGCAGCCCGGTTCAGCCGACCCGCCGCTCAGCCGAGCCGGTCGCCGCACTGGTTGCAGTAGACCGCGCCGGGCAGGTTGGTCGCATGGCAGCCGGGGCAGACGACCTCGCGCGGGATGTTCGTCCGCCGGGTGACCGCAGCGCGGGCAGAAGGCCGCCTCGGGCGGCAGGTTGGCGCCGCAGTGGTCGCACTGCTGGCTGACCAGCTGCTCATGCCCGCAGAAGGGACAGAAGCGGGCCCCGGCCGGGATGTCGTTTGAGCACTCGGCGCAGCGGGCCTGGACCGCGGCAGCACCCGCGTCGCCCGGCCGCCCGCACCCTGCAGGTTGCCGAACAGGGCCGGCATCATCATGCCCAGCCCCAGCCCCAGGCCGGCTCCGGCCTCGCCCGTGCCGGTCGCCGCCTTTTCCATGGCCATGGCCGCCTTCATGCGCACGAAGTTGTCCATGTCCTTGATCACGCTCAGCCGCGAGCGGTCGTCGATGGCCTGCTGCACCTCCTCGGGCGGGGTGATGGAGGTCACGTAGAGCCCGTCCAGGGCCAGGCCGAAGCGGGCGAAATCCGCTTCCAGGGCCCGTTTCAGGCCGGCGGCGATGTCGTCGAAGCGCCCCGGCAGGTCGAACAAGCGTGCGCAGGTGCTCGCCCAAATAGTCGTTGAAGCGGCTGACGATCACCTGGCGCAGGTAGTCCTCCACCTGCTCGGTGGTGTAGCGGCCCATGGTCCCGGCCAGGGTGTTGATGAGCAGCACCGGCTGGACGATGCGGATGTTGAACACGCCGTGGGCGCGCAGCCGCACCAGGCCGAGTTCGGCGTCGCGGAAGGCCACCGGGTCGAGGGTGCCCCAGCGGAGGTCGGCGAAGACCTTGAGGTTGACGAAGAACACCTCGGCCCGCAGCGGGCTGATCAGCCCCCAGGGCGCGGACAGGATCTTGGTGACGATGGGGATGTTGCCGGTCTTGAGCGTGTGCCGGCCCGGGCCGAAGGCGTCGCCGGCCTTGCCCTTGTAGAAGAGCACCGCGGCCTGGCTCTCGCGCACGGTCAGCTGGGCGCCGTACTTGATCTCGCCCGAGCCCTCCTCGGGCAGCCGGTGCAGGAGTTCCCGCCCGGTCTCGTCGAACCATTCCAGCGCTTCCAGCAGAACCACGTTGTTCACGCCCATCTGTTCCCTCCCTGTGTGCCTTTCGTTGCGATACAAGCCTTGTGCATTATAGTGGCCGGGTCCCTCACCACCAAAGGGAAACTGGCAACGACCAGAGAAAGTCAACAGCCGGGCGGCCGGCTTGCCCTCCCGCCCCGGATACCCACAAGGAGAACAGCGGCAATGGACAGCATTCGCCCAGGAATGGACCCTGGAATCGGCCCTGGCCGTGCTCAACCACCCGACCGTGGACAGCAAGCTCTGGGCCGAGGCGGTGGAATGGCTGCTCGTCTACGGCCCGCCGGAGGTCCGCGAGCTGCTGACGGCGGCGAGCGGTCACGCCACCCGGGCGAGCTTTCCGGAACTCAAGCCCCAGGGCTACGGGCCGGACGGCAGCCCCTGCTACGACATCGCCGACCTGGCCCGGTCGCTCGGCATCAGCGAGGAGGAGGCCCGCCGCCAGCTCGCCGAAAAGGAGGCCCGCCACGGCGTCCAGCACGGCATCGGCGACGAGGACACCACCACCCTGCAGTAGCGTCCGGTCGCGGTGCGCCGTTTACCAGCCGATGCCGGCGGTGGCCACGCTGCGGTAGGGGATGAGTTCGAAGATGCGTTTGTGCGGGTCGATCTGGATGTGGTAGTAGCGGTCCTGCGGCATGTAGATGTAGGGGATCTCCGCCTCCTGGCGCGACAGGAAGCTGGAGAGGATCATGCGGTTGACCGCGCGGTGACCGACGATCATGATGTTCTCGTCGTAGTTGTTCAGGAAAAACACCTTCTTCAGGCCGCGGTGGACCCGCTCCTCCATGGTCGCGTAGCCCTCGCCCTCGGGGTAGACGTAGCGGTACTTGTTCGGCCCGCGCTCGCGGGCGACCTGGGGCATCTGGCGGCGCACCTCGGCGTAGGTCATGTGCTCGCAGACGCCGGCGTTGATCTCGTTGAACTCCGGCAGGGCGATGATCGAGCAGGGCTGCTGGCGCTCGGCAATGGGCGTGGCGGTCTGCAGGGTGCGTTTGTGGTTGCTGGTGAAGATGATCGGGATGCGGATGGTGGCGAAGTGCTCGGCGAGCGCGTTGGCCTGGTCCAGGCCGCGTTCGGTGAGGTCCGAGTCGCCGCCGAGGCGGTCCTCGCGGTTGTAGTAGGTCTCGCCGTGGCGCACCAGGTAGAGGTTGCGCACCACCCGGGTGGTGATGATGTCGCGGATGCGGTCGTAGTAGGGCAGGACCTCGCTGATGCGCTCCTGGAGGATGCAGCTGTCGAACGAGTCCACCAGGATGCGGTTCGACTCCTCGTCCAGCGGCTCGTAGATCGACTCGTAGTAGTTGATGCGGCGGACAAAGCTCTCCAGGGCCTTCTCCCGCGACAGGTGGTTGAACTCCTTGAGGCTGGCCTTGCGCTCCAGGTTGGCCTCGAGCGCCTCCTCGTCGGCGTTGACGCATTCCACATAGACCATGGGCAGATCCGGGAAGGCCGCGTCGATGTTGCGCCTGCGCTCGCGGGTGACGTTGCTGGCGTCGATGATCGCCACCTCGCCGCCCACCTGGAGAAAGGCCTGGGCCTCTTCGATGTTCAGCTGCGAGATCCGCTCGCGCATCTCCTTGCCCTGGACGTTGGCCGGCGAGAAGAACTCGGAGGAGGAGGTGGACAGGTCGGTGTCCAGTTTGCGGCGCAGTTCGCCGTTGTTGAAGATGCGCACGCGCACGCCGTCCATCTCCAGGGTGCGGCCGAGTTTGCGGGCCATGGTCGATTTGCCCCGGGCCGGCAGCCCCACCATGACGATCACCAGTTTTCCCTTCATAGCCTGCCCTCCTGTGCGTGTGCGGCGAATGCCATCCATCCTTCCTGAAAGCGCACTGTACGGAATCGCCGGGAAAAAAGCCGGGAAAAAGTGCGGCCGGAGCTACAGCTCGTAGAGCTTGTCGTCGTGCGCCGGCTTGCGGCCGGCGGCCTGGGCCTTTTTCTTCATGGTCTCCAGGCTGAACGGTTCGTCGCCGTCCATCAGCTCGCCCATGTCCTGCTCGATCTGTTCCGGGTCGTCGCCGGACTCCATGCGGGCGATGGCCTCCTCCATCTGACCGCCCAGGGAAAGGCCGGTCTTGTCCATGAATTTGCGCATCAGCCGGGCCATCTGGCGGGGATCGTCCTCGTTGAGGTGCTCGGCCTCGCGCATCAGCCCGGCCATGGCCTGCTCCATCTTGGCCTCGTCCAGGCCGGCGAGCGGGTCGTCGCCCTCCCCTTCTTTCGCCTTGCCGATGGTGGCAAAGGTCGAGACCATCTTCTGCAATTCCTTGCGCCCGCATTTCGGGCAGTCCGGCCGTTTGTCGGTGTTCGGCCGGCTGGAGAAGAAGTTGAACACGGTGTTGCAGTCAGCACAGAAAAACTCGTAGATCGGCATGGCGGCAATCATTTGGTTGAGGTTGACGAGCAGCCCGTGCAGCGCGGGCGCGAAAACGACGTGAGGCTTTCGTCTCAAGGCGCGGCGAGCACGGCCGCAAGGTCGGCCGGGTCGATCCGGTCGGTGATGAGCACCCGGCCGATGGCCTCGGGCAGCACGAAGAACACCCGGCCGCCGATGGATTTCTTGTCCGCCTGCAGGTAGCGGCGGATCTGCGCCCGGTCCAGCTCCGGGGGAATGGTCGTGGGCAGGCCATAGGCTTCGAGCATGGCGGTGATGGCCGCGACCACCTCCGCTCCGGCCACGCCGCCGCGCAGTGCCAGTTCGGCCACCGCACGCATGCCGATGGCCACGGCAAACCCGTGGATGAGCCGGTAGCCCGAGGCCGCCTCGACCGCGTGACCGATGGTGTGGCCGAAATTGAGGATGCGGCGCAGGCCGCCCTCGCGCTCGTCGCGCTCCACCACATTGGCCTTGAGTTCGCAGCAGCGGCGGATCATGGGCACGATCGCCGCCGGTTCGAGGCGCTGTATGGCCGGCCGCTCGCGTTCGAGAAAAGCGAAGAAGTCGGCATCGATGGAGGCGCCGTACTTGATCACCTCGCCCATGCCGCCGCGGAACTCCGCCTCGGGCAGGGTGCGGAGCACGTCCGTGTCGATGAACACGGCCCGAGGCTGGTAAAAGGTGCCGACCAGGTTCTTGCCCTGGTCCAGGTCCACGCCGGTCTTGCCGCCCACCGAGCTGTCCACCTGGGCGAGCAGCGAGGTCGGTACCTGCACGAAAGGAATGCCGCGCAGGTAGATCGAGGCGAGAAACCCGGCCATGTCGCCGACCACGCCGCCGCCCAGGGCAAGCACAGCATCGCCGCGGTCAAAGCCGCGCTCGGCGAGTTCGCTGGCCAGTGTGCCGATGGTGACCAGGTGCTTGCTCGCTTCGCCGTGGGCAAAGGTGATCAGCTCGCAGT
The DNA here is from genome assembly GCA_963754825.1 of uncultured delta proteobacterium. Taxonomy (GTDB): domain Bacteria; phylum Desulfobacterota; class Desulfobulbia; order Desulfobulbales; family Desulfobulbaceae; genus Desulfobulbus. Next base: position 27,173 of record CAVWHP010000008.1, read on the forward strand.
CGATGCCCGCCGCACCGAGCGAATCCACCAGCCGCCCGCCGTAGAGCGGCCCGACCACATCGTCCGTGATGATCGCCCAGCGCCGACCGATCCGCGCCTCGGCAAGCGCCGCACCCACCGTGTCGAGCACACCGCTGCCGATGACAATCGGATAACTCCGCTCCCCCAGGCCGACCTGGACCGTTTCCGTTCCCATATCTGCAACTCCCCTCGGTGACCATATTCCGGCCGTTTCCGCGGCCGCCGTCTCACTGGGGCGGTTCGTACCGTACCCGGCCGGCAGCCGCAACAAAAAAGGGAGACGCCGCACGAGGCGACGTCTCCCTGGAGACAGCGGGTGGAACGGTACGTCTTACATCTTTGCGCCGGAAGCAGCACCCTGCATCTTGACCTCGACCTTCTCGGTCAGGCCTGGCATAGTACTCGCGCAGGATGAACCAGAACCTCTTCGCGACCGAAGTGGTCGACAATCTCGGCGCCGTCGGACAGAGCCTTGCGCAGCTTGGTGCCGGACAGGATGACGCGGTCTTCCTTGCTGTGCGGGCAGGTGCGCAGGGAGGCCATACCGTCGCACTTGTGGCAGTAGAAGGTCCAGTCGATCTTCAGCGGCTTGCACAGCAGGGCCTTGCCGGCTTGGCCGGTCTGCGGGGATGCGGTCGAAGATTGTCTGAGCCTCGAACAGGCCGTAGAAGTCGCCAACACCGGCGTGGTCACGGCCGATGATCATCTTGTTGACGCCGTAGTTCTGACGGAAGGTGGCATGGAGCAGGCCTTCGCGAGGACCGGCATAACGCATGTCCAGCGGGTAACCGGCCTGGATGACGTTGTCTTTGACGAAGTAGTGCTCGACCAGGCAGATCGATGGCCTTGACACGGACTGTCGGCCGGGATGTCGCCGGGCTTCAGGTTGCCGATCAGGGAGTGGATGAGGACGCCGTCACACACCTCGATGGCGATCTTGGCCAGGTACTCGTGCGAACGGTGCATCGGGTTACGCAGCTGCAGGGCGGCAACGTTGGCCCAGCCACGCTCGTCGAACATGGCGCGAACCTCTGCGGGACGCAGGTAGACGCCCGTGTACTCTTTCGGGTACTCGCCCTCGGAGAGAACCTTGACCGGACCGGCCAGGTTGAATTCGTCCTGAGCCATCACCATGATGACGCCGGGGTGATCCTTGGGAGCGATCTCCCAGAACTTGTCACCGACGGACTCTTCGCCTTCGCCCTTGAAGACCTTCTCGCACTCCCACTTCTTGTCGGCTTCGGTCATCTCGAACTTCTCGGTGACCTTCATGGTGGCATAGGTCTCGCCCTTGTTGACCAGGGCAATCTCGTCGCCAACCTTGATGCCGCCGGCATCGGCTGCAGAGACATCCAGGGTGATCGGAACCGGCCAGAAGGTGCCGTCAGCCATCTGGAAATTTTCGCACACGCCCTTCCAGTCTGCCTTGGTCATGAAGCCGGTCAGCGGCGAGAACCCGCCGATACCCATCATGATCAGGTCGCCCTTGGCGCGGTCGGAAACCTCGACCTGCTTGAGGCCGGCGGCTTTCTTCAGTTCTGCTTCACGTGCGGCGCCTTCAAGCAGAGCGCAGACAAGACCTTTTCCACCGTGGGGGGCTACCAATTTCGAGCTCATAGTGTTTTCCTCTCAAGTTGTTTTCTGTGCGAACAGTTGACCTACACACATCCAAATCCGCGAAGCCGGGCCGAACCCGGCGTGCGAAAAACTGAACCGGTATTCAGTCACGCCTGTGCTATTTATATGGGACTCCGACGGAAGTCAAGAGAAAAAATTATGGGAATGATCAGCGAAAATGATGAAAGGGTTCGTTTTGCTCGATAGAAAAGAGCCCGCCAAAAGCGACAGGCTCTCTGTTAACGAGCAATCGTTTTTCCGCTATTCGATTCGGAGTCGTCCGATCTTGTTTACGACCAGTTTGAGCTGGGTGCCAGCGGAATTCCGCATGGTCACCGATCCGAATTTATCCGGCATGCCCTTGGTATTGTAATTCATCCACGCTACCCCGCCGCTAAATGAGGCGGCCTGAATGGCAACCCCCCTCGGCAGGGTGACGTCGCGAAGGGTCCGCTCTCCAGCATCTTGGCTGCCATTCTTGTTAGGATCGACGAAGATCGAATAGGTGGCGGGATTGCCCGCGGCAAACAGTATGGAAACGGTTTCCGCTTCACGAATAGCCTGCATCCGAGCCAGTTGCAAATTACCGAGAAGGTTATTGACGGCCCCCCGCAACTGCCGCTCACCACGCCATCCGATCATGTTCGGTATCGCGATCGCGCTGATAATCGCCACCATGGCGATAACGACCACAAGTTCGATCAGGCTAAAGCCACTCTCATCAAGACGTTTCATCCTGCACGACTCCCAGGGGCAGAAAAAGACCACAGGCTTCCTCGACAATGTGGATCAGTTTTTCCAGACGCCGTCTTCCAGCCGGGGGGCGCCATCCGGTTTGGTCGCTGGCTCGGCCTTGGGCCCGCCTTCAGAGACTACGCTTGCCTGCTGCTCGCCCTCCCTCTTTTCGGGATCGACCGCCCACATTTTGGTCAACAGATTATCCAGGGCAAAAAACCTGACCGGCATGCCCTTCTCGAACGAAGCCAAAGTCGTTTTTGCCCCGCTCAGGGTGCGAAAGATCGCATCCTGGTCCACGGTAAAGGTCCGGTCGTTCACCAGGACCAGTTGGGATTTTTCACCCTCCTCGGGCGCCGCGCCAATGCCGTCGAACACTCCGGCAAACTCCTCCGCACCTGGATGGACAAGGTCACCGTGCAGGTCGTAGCGCGGTTCGCCGTACGCCTGCCCCAGCGTCAAAAAGATCATAACGGTCACCAAGGCCATCCAGGCGGCAGGTCGTTTCAATTGCATCGTTGGTCCCTCCATGTTCGATTTCACAAGTTATTGCCAATCCAGGTCGCGCCAGTAGATGATCGAGGTCCCCTTCAGGTCCACTGGCATGGTGAGCAGATCGTCCTTCTCGGGCGTCAGCAATTGCTGCCAATCGCTCTTTTCCACATCCACGATGGTCACCGCAGGGCTGATCCCTTCCACGCCAATCGCCGAAACCGCCACCCAGAAGGGGTTGGTGGGTGTGCCGATGTTGATGTAATCCTGCGAATTGATCCTGTTGTCGGTGTTGAGGTCAAAGAAGGCGCTGCCCAACCGCCCACCGGTGCAGGCATCGATGGCCCAGTGGAACGAGGTGCCGCCGCTTTCGCAGGGTGAGTCGGAGGGGATGGTGCTGGTGAAGATAAGCTTGGAATTGTTCACGGCCATATCGCGGACGATGCGTTCCCCGTTGGCCGGAAGATCGAAATACCAGCCCACATGCTTGGCAACCTTGTGACCGCTGGCGTCGAAAATGCTCTTTGCCGAAGGCAGATACCAGTCGATAGTGTTCTCCGAAACCACCCGGACGATCTGGTCGTACAAATCGAAATCATCCACCCCGTACTTGGTTTCCTTGACGGTGCCGTCGGGATTGTAATTGATACCGCCCGCCCAGATCTGTGTTTGCCGCAACAGGGTGACATAGGGACTGCTCGACGAACCGACCACGTTGCCCATGTTGGTTAGACCACGCACGGTCCCGCAGTTATTCATGCAGGATTGATACTCCTGATTGCACTCGTCGATGCAGGCGGGATCCCCCACACAGCTGTAAACGCAGCTGTCGGCAGTCGAGGCGTCACCAAGATTGGCCGCACAGCTACTCTGACAACCGGAAACCATGCCACTGTTTTTCGGACCGAAGGCACCCAAAAAGGTGTCCTCCGGACTCGTATCGCCGGCCTCCTGCCAGGCGCCGGACCAGTCCCAGATGCCGTAAACCGTCTGCACGCTCTGGTCGAGGAAGTCCACATCCGGATTGAGGATACGACCGGTGCCGAACAGGATGGTGTATCCTTTCTCGTTGTAGGGGCAGGCGGAGGTGATCACCGGCTGAATGGTGATCGGCTGGCGATATCCCGCTTCGCTCCGCGCCTGGAACAGGGGCTGCTTGACCCCGGCGCCGTCTTCGAAATATACCTTCCAGGCGGTTCTATCGGCGGCGCTGAGGTCGAACTTCCACAGGTTGCCGAGCAGGTCTCCCGCATAGGCAAAATCGTTCATTCCGTCTCCCTGCGGATGGAGCAGGGCCGGAGTCGATAACCCGTTGCAATCATTGCCACTAATGTTGTTCCCCATCTCGGTGTCAATGATCTCGGTCCATTGGATCCTACCACTGTTATCCAATCCCATGGCGAAGAGGACGGAGCGGCCATTGACGCTTTCGTAGCCATTACCGAACACCAGCACCCAATTGGCGAGCTCGTCAGTGTCATTGGATTTGACAATCTGCGGCCGGGAGTAGCTGTAGCCCAGGTTGTTGACCACGTCCGGCTGGGCGGCGTAGAACGCGGTCGAGGTGGTGGAATACTCCCACAGCACAATCTCATTAGCCTTACCCTCGATATCGGACTTATTGGCTGCCGCGGTGGTGAGATCAAGGGCGAACAAGGCCTTGCCACCCTTGCCCAGTCCACCGACCAGGACCACCTTGCCGCCAAGGTCCTTAACCGTAATATATCCGTCGAACAAAGAATTTATGGTTGTCGACGTAGGCTTCGACGCGGAGCTGTTTCAAATCGCCAAAGAGCGCGCGAGGCACATAGGCGAAGACCTCGTCGCCGGTCACGCCGTCAAAGACATGGAGCATGCCGTCGTTGCCGCCGACAATGACCCAGTCGATACCCAGGGTGGTGTTGCTGTAGTGATAGGGCTCGGCGTTGATGAAATCGCCGAGCTTGTGGGACCGGTTTCGGAAATTGCGCACCCCGGCGGTGTCGTTCTGCCGCTCGTAGGTGCTGTCACCGCGGAGATAATTAAAAATATACTCATCGTTGTCGAGCAACGTCTTCATGCCGCCGTCCAGCGAGGCCCAGCGGAACGGTAAACCAATGCCTCCGGAATTGGCGGTGATGATCTGCCGATCAGTGGGGGCGACACTTTCCAATCTCCTGGCCGCCGACCATTTCACCTCGGGCGGATTCTGCTTGCACGTGCCGTTGGCGTTGTGACAGGCCACCTCGCAACCTGGTTCCGAGCAACCCTGCAAGCAGGTGGCAAGCGACTCCTCGCAGGTGGCGCCGGAACAGGCGCCAAGACAAGAGGCACGCGTACTCCGGCACGAAGCCTCGCAGGTCGCGTCGCCATTGCAGGCGGTTATACAGGAGGAGTAGGTAGCGTTGCAGGCCGCCTCGCAGTCCACCCGGCCGCAGTTGGCGACAAAACCCTTGTTGTCCAGGCATTTGGCCAGCACATCGCCGCTCCAGTCACCGGAATCGTAGGTGGTCTGAAACAGGAGGGTGTCCTCCTCGATCTTGTTGGCGTTGATCGACACCGAGGAGGCGGTGCCGGTCTGTTCCTCGATCAGGTCCTTGATGGTCTGCATGGCCGCGACCAGCTCACCCGGGTCGGCGGCGTTAGAAACTTGCCCCGGCTATTAACCGCCGCGTGGAAGAGGTCGTCGATCCGCCGCGGGCCCGGGTTTGTCGTGTTTGGATTGTCGTTCCACCAAGTCGGGCAGACCCCGGGGAATTTGCCATCCTTGTTGCACCGACCCCAGCCGCATAATCGGCCCAACTCAGCTTGGTCAGACTTCCCAGGGTGGGACATCCGTTGCTCCCCGGCGTCATGCACGACGGCAGGCAGTCCGGAAAAAGGGCCGGGTTGTATTCACCAAAGACACCAAAGGCCACTGTGTAGGTCACCAAGTGCTGCTGGGTGTTCTTGTCGAACCCCTTGACAGGAACCTGATTCGCCAGGTTCAGATCCAGGTCGTTGAGATAGAAATACTTGGCCACATCGGCCAGGGTGTTCGGCGCGCTATCACGGAAAACCGAATACTTACTATCCCTGTCGACGTTGCCGACGCTGTAGATGGGCTCGTTGTCATAACCGTCGGTCATGGCAATGACATAAGCACGCTGGCAGGCGCCTCCCGAATCGGCGCAGGTATCGCCGTCATCGCCTTTCTCCGCATCCCAGAAAACGGAGAAATCACCCGAACAGGTGCCTTTGTTTAAACCCGAGGTCGTCTCCAATTCGGAAATGTCGCCGCTATCGCCCTCCTGGAAATATTTTCCCACCTCGTTCAGACCCTGACGCAAATAAGTACTGCCGGTGGGTCGGATATTATAAATTGCGCGCAGATAGTCGAGCTTATCGGTACTGTCGGCTGTCGCCATGAGCACCAGCGGTTTGGACACGCTCCGATTGATGGTGTGGACTCCCAGTTCGACCTCTTTCATGTCGGCCACGGTCAGACCGACAGCCGCTTTGGCGGTGAGCATTCGCCGCCGGTAGAAGGAGAACCAATCGGCGAAATCCTGACGAACCATGTAGGCTAACTGGTTGGCATCGGTCACCGCCACTCCGCTCGCATCCGTACGCACCGGTTTTACCGCAGTAGGAGCGCTGGCAGCGGGAACGGGGATCAATTCCCCGTCGTCTACCGCGTTATTATTATTGATATCGGTGACCGGTAATAGTTGAGGGTATAGATTACCCCGGTGGCGGTGCGGGAACCGGGAATGGTCACCAGGTAGACATCCTCACCGCTGTCGCGGATACCATCGCCGTTGACATCGTTGAAGGTGTAGTAATGGGCGTTGGGAATGACGATGTCGGCGCTGCTCCCGGTTTGCTCGCGGAACGGTAGCGGCGAACTGTTGAGCCGGATCCAGCGCGCTCCCTTGGCCGGTGTGCCGGAGGTGTTGTTCGGACTCTGATCCAGGCGGTAGGTCGCCTTGGTCAGGACATTGCTGGCATTGTAGTAGTAGATGGTATAGAGGGCGTTGTTGTCCCGGTTGGCGTATTCATTCACCCAGGCATAGACATAGTAGTTGCCGGCCTGGGCCGCGGTGAGGTTGACGCCCCAGTAGGCGGAACGGTTGATGGCGTCGGCGAAGCGGCCGCTGGCTCCCCAGACGTACTCCGGCAGTTGGGTGGTGTTGTACCAGGCGCCCAGCTCGCTATAGACGCCGGGGGTCAGGTCGTTGTCGAAGATAATTTCCGGCTTCTTGGTGGGATTGGCCAGGTACCAGTCATAGGAACGCGCCACCGTAGTCTGGGTATGCAGGTTGCTAACCGTTGACAACCCGATGGCGTCGGCATAGGTCGAAGGCGCGGCCGAGATATAGTCTTTGTCGCTGTCGCTGCTCGCGTCCCGGGTCACCATCACATGCTGCCCGCCCTTGACGGTGAAGAAGGGCGCGTTCAACTCCAATTCATAGCGGCTGCGATAGCTGTTGCCGTCACCCGGATGGTACATGGCGCTGATGGTGGAGGAGGCGTCACGCGAGTTCGTGCGTGGAAAATCCATGTCCGCATGGGTGAACCCGGCCGCGTAGGCATTGTTGGGAAAGGTGGCCACGGTCGGGTCATAGCTGCGTTCGTACGGACGGACATTGGCCGCGCCAACCACCTCCTCCCACCTTGGCCAGGGAGTATAGGTCACCTTGGGATTGAAATAGATGCGGTTGTGGCCGCTCCACTGGCTGAGCCACATTCTTCTCTGGGTGGTGGTGAGATACAGCCCATCACCATAGTTCCTGCTGTCTTGGTGATAATTGTGGATGTAGTATTTGCCCTCAAACAACTGATCATACGCATCGGTCATGAACTCCCAGTCCATGGAGCCGGAGTCGTCAAGCAGGAACATGATCAGCGGAGGCGCCGGTTTGCGGGCGGCGATGGCCGGCACATCCGAAGCAGCCACGCAGGTTTTCTCGCTTCCCTTGTCCCTGGGACCGTCGAAGCAGTCCTCGTTGGCCAAGGTGTTGGGGTCGTCATAGGCGCCGGGGTGGACCGTGCTGCTGCCGTCGTCGCAATCCCCCTGGATGGGCGAATAGCCGTCTTTGTCGTTATCCTGGTAGTCGGCGCCGCAGGCCAAGTCGGCACCGCTGCAATCCTGGTCGATGGTGTCGCCGCATACTTCGGTGGCCCCGGGATAAATGCTGGCATCGCTGTCGTTGCAGTCGATCTGCGCACTCGGGCTGCAACCGGAGGTGCCGGCGGCAGCGGTGAAGCCATCGTTGTCGCTGTCCACGCAGGGCTGGACAAACACCGCCTCGACCGTACGATCCTTGTCCATTGTCAGTGAGATGGACGCTTGGGTCGGAATGACCGTAGTCGGGAAATCGCCCTGCCAGTGGGAAAACATGTAAGGCGGGTTGGCGTTGGCTGACAGTTGCACCACCGTACCCTGGGGATAGAGATAGCGCTCGACGCCCACAGTCTGATCCCCGACCGGGTTTCGCGTCACCGAACCATTGGTCGAGATGACCGTCAGCACATGCGAGTTGGCGTCATACAGCCCCTCGACATCCTGGTTGCGGAAGTTGTTCTGCAGGTTGACGGTCGAGGGTGCGGGCGTCATCCAGCCGTCGATGGTGAGGTACTCAATCAGGATATACTGGGTGTCGCAGGAGGTATCCCCGGGGATGTTGATGGTGTCGCCATGCCCGCCCGTCTTGAAGGCGGCGGCGTCCAGCTTGGTCCCCCCTGCATCCAGACGCCATGCCCGCCAGCCGGCGCTGCTCGAACTGCCCTGGATGAACAGATCGGCGTCGCTGCCGGTGGCGCCGTCGTCCGCCCCGAGCAGTACCCGGATGGCGGCGGTGGCGAAGGATGCCTCGATAGTGTGATTGTCGATCACATAGCCGAAGGAGTAGGTATCACCGGTGTAATTGTTGTTGCTGCCGACATAGCCACCGAGAGAAGTGGCGCCATCGATCTTGACATCGGCCACGCAGGCCCCGGCGTCAGCCGTGAACAGGAAGGTTTCCATTTTAGCATGGTCGGCAATGACCCCCACCGGGCCGCCATTGCTCACGGTCTGGCCGGTGCCGGTGGTGTGGGCGACCGTGCCGCTGCCGTTGGCGGTCATCTCGATCTGGTGGTCGAACACGACCGAGATGGTATGGGTGGTATTCGATGTGGCCGGGGTGGCGGCGGTGAAGGTATAGGTGTGCTTTTTCTCGTCGGTGATGGCCTGAGTGACATAGGCCGGAGGCGCGCCGGCGCCGTCATGACGGTAGGCAAGCGATCCATCAATGGTTACCGAACTGATGCGGTAGTCAGCCGTGACCGTGAACACGGCCTCGGCTCCGTCTCCCACGGGCACTGTGCCGCCATTGGTGATGGCCACCGGCGTCCCGGCGGGGCTTTCCAGAGTCACTTCGCCATGATCGGGCGGGGTGTTCCATGCTGCAATAAACGTATTATCGTTGTCCTGGATTCCACCGGCGTTATTGCTAAAATTGGCCAAATCCCAAAGCAACGTCCCCCCGGTTCTTTTACTGATATAAAAAAGTTGGAGCCCCTCGTCCTCCGCATCCGGGTTGATGGTGACATTGACTGTTCCATTGACGATGTTCGTCCCGACAGTTCCCAGGGTGAAGGTACCAGTGGTGGCGACAAAATCGCTGGCGCCGGCGGACCCGGTGCTGGTTCTCCAGTTCATGGTCTGGCCCTCATGTCCAGACTGGATGGGCGGACTGATGGTTGCCGCCGGGAAGGTCAGCACCGAGGTTGCGCCGGTGGGTTCAGGCACTGTGACTGTCCCACCGAGGTTGATGGTATATTTCTCGTTGATATTGATGGTGACCGTGGCCTCGGCAGAGGCCGTGGACACGTTGCCCGAGGTGGGGGTGATGACCACCTTGAAGGTTTCGGCCGGTTCCACCAGCCCATCGGCAAGGAGCGGCACCGTGATGGACTTGCTCTGCTCACCTGGAGCAAAGCTCAGCGGGGTGGTGGGCTCGTTGTAATCAACCCCGCCCCCCTGGGCCGTCACCGGAGTGGTGGAGACCGCGAAGGCCACCGAATCGGCCGTTGTCACTTGTTGGTTCAGATTGACGGTGAGGGTGGCATTGGCGCCCTCGGCGGCGGACACGGTCGTGCTGGCAAAAGACGCGGTATACTGGTCGCCATCGCTGGTGATGGTCACAGTAGCGGTGGAGGCCGCGCCGGTGACATTGCCGGTGGTGGGGGTGATGGTCACGGTGAAGGTTTCGTCCGACTCGACCAGGGAGTCATTGCTGATCGGCACCGTGATATCCTTGTTCTGCTCGCCTGGGGCAAAGGTCAGGGTCGCGGCGGGCGCGGTGAAATCGGAGCCCGAGGTGGCCGTGCCGTTGGTGGTGGACAAGCTGAAGGCCACCGAGTCGCCCGTGGCTACCGCTTGATCCAGGCTGACTGTCAGGTAGGCATTGCCCGCATTCTCGGCGACATTGACATTGGCCAAAGGCGTCACCGCGTACTTGTCGTCGTTGGTGATGGTGCCGCTGACACTCTGCGATGTCCAGTTGGTGCTGCATGAGGCGGGAGTACAGGAGGTGACGGTATACTCGACAACAACCGTCTCGTCCGGCTCGACCTCAGTGTCCGGGCTGGTCGCGACAGTGAACGATTGAGCGGGAGGATTGGGAGCGGTGTCGTTGAAGACAAGATCGCCACTGGTCGCGGTGAAATCGGTGCCCGGGGTGGCGGTGCCACTGGCGGTGGTTTGGTAATGAATGGTCACCACCTCACCTGCTGCCGGCAGTTGATCCAAGGAGACGGTGAAGGTCGGCGTCCCGCCCTCGTTGACTGCGGTGGCGTTACCGGCGGTGATGGTGTAGTTGGCGGCCATGGCCGGGCTCAGCCCGCTCAAACAGGCAAGCAGGGTCAGCAGCAGGGCGTGCAGTCGAGTCTTCATTTTTCCCATTCCATTACCCGTTGATTACAGAGGGAACTCCATTGAGCAGGCGGCCACGCCTCAGATACTCAGTTGGAGACTACGGTCTTTTTATAGCCGACCATCATCATTCTCCGACCAGGGAAGGCCTTGCCCGCCCCTGACTTGACATCGTACATGCCATAGACGCTGTAGCACTTCTCCACCTTGGTGGGGTCGGAGAGGTCGGAACCGCGGCAGATCTGGTAACTGGTTGAATCCGAATTCAGATTACCCTGCACCGCGGCATACCAGATGCGGTCACCGTTGACGGTTCCGTCCGCAGCATAGCCAGCGGGTGTAATATTCCGATCGCCACCATTGAATACGGTACCTTCTGGCTTCATCGTTCCAGCATTATGCCAGTTTGCATTTTTTCTTAGCTTTATAGTCCCTGCGGCATTCGGTTGGAGCCAACATAAAGTATCAGGTGATCGATTTGGCAGGACATCAGAATTTGGGTCAACCGTCGTGCAATCGAAACTGGGTTCGTCAAGTTTGCTCAACGCATCTTTATCACTTGCAACCTTGTCAATATTCTCAAGCACCGTGGCACCCTCCAACGTCACCGCCTCCACCCCGAAAAAATTGGACAGCACGGTTTCGGTGTTTCGGACAATCGCCAACTCGGTGTTGCGCACGCTCATGGCCGCGGTGGCCATGAGCGACAGCACCACCAGCATCATCAGGGCCATGACCATGATGAAACCCTGCTCGTTGGCCACCGGCACAACGGCTCTGTGCCTGGTTTGTTCTCTTCGTTGTTGTGCCATCGCTTCTTTCCTTCCTGTCAGGTGTTAGGCCCAGCATTGCGTATATCGACCGAAGTGGTGTAGGCCCGTCGAATCATGCCCCGCTGACCGGCAGGAGCCTCGGCCACGATGGTGACGATAACGTTACGGATTTTGCTGCTCAACGATGTGGGGTTGTTCTCCTTGTCTCGATAGGCAAAATCAAGGGCGACCACACGCACGGCGGAATTGGTGCCGCCAATGAGAAACTCGGAAGAGGGACTGCCGGTCCCCTCGCCACAGAGCATCTGGATCCCATTGTTTTGCAGTGAAAAACGAAAACTTCGGTTCTCGCATTCGCCATCTCCATTGTAGGCCGCCGCGGCCTTACCGTTTTCATCGAGGTCGGTTGAAAAATGGAACCGGGTTGCCGTAGCGCTCCTGATCGCAATTCTTTCTGAAATTTTTGGCTTTGCCTTGGTGGGGTTGTACGCGGCCATGCGAGCCTCGGTGGTTATGATGTCCAGGGCCGCGCGCACCTCCTGCTGCAGGGCTGCAGTCGCGTTCTGGGTGGTGTACACCCGGCCTGAGCGGGCGAACAGGGTACCGAGGGCGGCGATGACCATACTGACAATGGCCAGCGACACCAGCACCTCGATGAGGGTAAAACCGGCGCTCTCCATTCTCCTTGCCTGTTGATTCGCTGCACTGCGCATGATCACACTCCATTACCCTGGGTAAGACAGCGCAGGGTCACCGGATGACCCCCAATGCCACCGTTGCGGGTCACCGTGACGGTGATGAACCTGGCCTTCTCGACGTCGTCCCCTGGCACCGCTGTCGGGGTCGCGACTACAGTGTACGGCCCGCCGGGATTTCCCTCGTGATCGACGCCTACCAAATTTATATCATTTAAATCTTTCAAATCACTTATATTTTTAGCCCGCTCCATGATTCGCTGCGCGAGATGCAACTGTTGGGAGACCACGTTGGCGTTAGTGGTGCCGTTAATGATGTGGTACTGGAGACCGACGATCGACAGGATGCCGATGGTGAGAATGGCCAGGGCCATCATCACCTCGATCAGGGTAAAGCCTCCCTGCGGGTCATGCAGCCAACACTTGGGCGATTTTGAAAGCCTTCCCATGAAAATATCCTCGGCTGAAAACACTTGAAAAAAGAGAAACCGTTCATTTCTTCTTCTGTAGGGCTTTGGTGGAACAGTGGAATCCCTCACGTACGTTCGGCATGCCAATGATGCAGAGACTCCCGTGGAGGAAATAGGCGCCCCAAATCATTGCCAAGACAGCGAGAAACCCCCGAGAGGGATTTCTTGTCGCCATGTTCCTTGAAATGGCAAGAACCGACGGCACGTTCCATCTTGACTCTATCAAAAATCGAGCCGACCCAAAAAAATTCTTTCAGAGGTACCGCGATACGGAACAACCCACTGTCCTTGCAAAACAAAGTATCATTGTCCAGTAGCTTGCCCGGCCTCACGGCAGCCCGCTGCCAACCCGACCAGGTAAATTTTTTTTCAATCGAGAGAACAAATATTAAAAAATTTAACACCCTTTCCCCTCGGGAGAGGCATCAACCCCATACTCCCTGATCTTGGCCAGCAGCGAGGGGTAGCTGATCTCGAGCAGCTCGGCGGCGCGCGACTTGTTGCCGCCGGTGGCCTGCAGGGCCCGGCCGATGAGCGCGCTTTCCATGATCTTCTGCGCCTGCTTGATGGAAAAGGTGCCGAACACGTCGTCGAGCCGCCGGCTGCGGCCCTGCGCGCCGAACTCCGGCGGCAGGTTCTCGGGCAGGATGATCTTCTTCTCGGCCAGCACCATGGCCCGCTCGATCACGTTTTCCAGTTCGCGCACGTTGCCCGGCCAGTGGTGGCGCAGCAGCAGGTCCATGGCCGCCGGGGCGATGGCGCTGCACCGGCGAGTCCAGCCGGCGGGCCGTGAGCGGTCGAGGAAGACGTCGGCCAGCAGGGGGATGTCCTCGGCGCCGCTCGCGCAGCGGCGGCAGGTGGATGCGCACCACGTTGAGCCGGTAGAACAGGTCCTCGCGGAACCGCCGCCGCGCACCTCCTCCTCCAGGTCGCGGTTGGTGGCGGCGAGCACGCGCACGTCCACCGACCGGCGGCCGCGGCGCACCGAGCGGCTGCACCTCCCCCTCCTGCAGCACCCGCAGCAGCTTCACCTGCAGGGCCAGCGGCAGCTCGCCGATCTCGTCGAGGAAGAGGGTGCCGCCGTCCGCCTCGCTCACCAGGCCGGCGCTTGTCCCGGTCCGCGCCGGTGAAGGCCCCTTGACGTAGCCGAAGAGCTCGCTCTCCAGCAGGTTCTCCGGGATGGCGCCGCAGTTGACGGCCACGAACGGCGCGCGCCGCGCGCCGGCTCAGCGCGTGGATGCCGCTGCGCCACCAGCTCCTTGCCGGTGCCCGATCTCGCCGGTGATGAGCACCGTGGCCGCATGCGGCGCCACCTTGTCGGCCAGGTCGGAACACCTCCTGCATGGCCCGTGCTGCGCGCCGACCATGCCGGCCGAAGGCGCGCTCGCCGTCCATGGCGTCCAGGCGGCTGCGCAGCTGCGCGGTTGTGCGTCGCGCAGCCGCTCGCGCTCCTCGGCCTTGCGCAGGATCAGCACGATCTCGTCGGCTTGAACGGCTTGGAGATATAGTCGTAGGCCCCCTGCTGCATGGCCTGCGAGGCCGGTGTCGATGGTGCCGTAGGCGGACATCATGATCACCGTGGCACCCAGCCCGGCTCGCCGCATCCCGGCGAGAAAGGCCAGGCCGTCCATCCGGGCATGCGTCAGGTCGCAGAGGATGAAGTCGAAGCGGGCTCCCCGGCCAGCGCGCCAGCCCTTCGCCGGCCGTCGGCCGCGGTCGCACCGCGTAGCCGCTCCTGCCGAGCAGGGCGGTGAGCATGTGGCGCATGTTCGCCTCGTCGTCGATCACCAGGATGGTCTGCATGCTGGTCAGGCTCCGGGTTCGGGGTGGATGGGCGGGTGCCGGCTCGGGTCGGCCGGGTCGGTCAGGGGCAGCAGCGAGGTCGCACGGTGGCGCCGCGCCGGGCTCGCTCTGCCAGGCGGATGGCGCCGCCCATGGACGGTCGACCATGGCGACAGCGACACCCACAGCCCCAGGCCGGTGCCGCGGCCCGGCTCCTTGGTGGTGAAGAAGGGGTCGAACACGCGACTCGCGCAGCTCGGGCGGGATGCCGCTGCCGTTGTCGGTGATGGCTGAGGCGCAGCCACGCCGGATGGTCGGCCCGGCCGGCGGGTCGATGCGGGTGGCCAGGCGTGATCGTGCCCTCCTCCGCCTGGCCGGCGCTGCGGATGGCGTCCACCGCGTTGAGCAGGCAGTTGAGCAGCACCTGGCGCAGCTGCTCGCGGTCAGGTGGACCTGGCTGCGCGGCTGCGCGCAGGTCGAGGGTCACGCGGATGCCGGCAAAGAGCGGCTGGTGGCCGCAGCGACTCGACCGTCTCGTCGAGCAGGGTGTGCACGTCGAACTCGGCTGGCCGGGCCGCCCCGGCCCGCGCCGGGCGAGGTCGAGCAGCTGGCGGATCAGCCGGTCCACCCGCGCCAGTTCGGCCAGCCCCTTGGCCGCGTAGTCGGCGCGCTCGGTCGCGGTCGAGGCCCTCCTGGCGAGCAGGCCGCACGTAGCCCTGGACACACGCCGACCGGGTTGCCGATCTCGTGCGCCAGCCCGGCGGCCAGCCGGCCCACCGAGGCGAGCTTCTCGGCGCGGACCATCTCCTCGCGGGCGGCAATGAGCTGCTGGTTGGCCGCCTCCAGCGAGGCCACGTGGTCGCGCAGGGTGTCGCGGTCGGCACGGATGCGCGCCAGCATGCGCTGCAGCGAGCCGGCCAGCTGGCCCAGCTCGCTGCCGCCCTCCAGGGCGAGGAAAGGCAGTCCGCCTTCGTCGGTGTAGGCGTCGGTGCGGCGGATGAGCTGGGTCACCGGCCGGACGATGGTCCGATGCAGGTACAGGACGCCCAGAGCCAGCAGGGCGAGCAGGTTGACCACCAGGTAGAGGAGGGCGTAGCGGTGCAGGGCGCGGGCCTCGGCATGAAGGAGCCGATCCAGGGGAAAACGCAGGCTGATGGCCCCGGCGGGCCGGTCCGGCGGGTGGATGGGCACGGCCACATCCAGGCTGCGGTGGGCCGGCACCAGCCCGACCCAGGCGAGCCCGCCCAGCACCCGCGCGGATGCGCCGGTGGCGACCGTACCGGCCAGCAACCGCTCCAGGGCGGCCTGCTCCGCCGGGTCGGCGCCGCTGCAGGCGGGTGTACCCTCGCCCAGCATGGCGCAACCGGCCACGGCCCCGGAGCCGAGTACGGTCGCAGCCACCAGGGTGGGCAGGAACGGCTGTTCCGCCTCCGGGCCGAGCCACTGGCCGGCCGCCGCATCGACGATCAGACCGATCTGCTGTTCTTTTTCGCGGGCCACGAGCAGCGCCGCCTGGCGCAGCCAGAACAGCGTGGTGACGGAAAATGTCAGCGCCGTGGCCAGGCCGAGGAGCACGCACAGGGCGCCGGTGATGTTGGCGTGCAAGCCGAAACGCACAGTCCCTCCCCTGCTCGGTGGTGCATGGCGGGGCGAAAGCAGCCCCAGGTGACAAAATTTGTCAGGCGGCGGACATTTCGTGTCAGTCGGTCCGCCGCCCTGGCCTGCCGTATTGTAGGGGCCGGCAGCGCAAAAAACAAAGGATTCCTGCTAACCGACCGAATGAAATGAGAAAAATTATTTCTCCGCAATTCTGGCACGGCCCCTGCTTTAAAGCGGCAAACGCAACAGTTCGCCGGCCACGGACGACCGGCGGCCACACCCCACACCCCCCCTTTGGAGGAACGACCATGACCCTGAGCAAACTGAGACTGAACGCAAACGAAAAAGGCTTCACCCTGATCGAGTTGATGATCGTCATCGCGATTATCGGTATCCTGGCCGCTATTGCTATTCCGAACTTCATCGCCTATCGGAACAAGACGTTCTGCTCGCGTGCGGAGTCGGATGCTCAAGCCATTGCTGCAGCAGTTGCAGATTACTTTTCGATCCCATCGCACATTAATATCCCTGCCATTGGTGAATTGAATGGCGGAAATGGAGTTCAGCTTTCTGGCACAACGGGAACTGATTTGAATACAGGAACAGTGGTTAATGTTGCAGGAACGAGCGACCCAAACGTTGCCATCACCATTACCGTGACCGACACAAGCGGCAGATGTCCTACTGATTATCAGACATCCTACACATCTGATACTTCTTCTTGGGCTGGAAATGTCTTTACTAAGGAAATAAAACTGTAATAAGAGCATATTACACAGTGTCACCAGAAGCTCTGGTAGCTTCTGGTGACACCTTTTTTAACTAAAAATATTGCAAGAAATTTTGATTAAAAAATACAACAGCAGAAATATCCTGTTTTTTTTTATCACCCTTTTTATAATTTATTCTAATTCATTTTTTTCTCCTTGGGTTCTCGACGACCCCCCGAACATCACTGAAAACTACCCGCTCCACATCACCAACCTCCTGCCGGAAACCCTCTGGCAGACCCTTTTTGCCAAGCCTTTTGCGCCGGGAACGCTCGAACGCCCGGTCGCCTATCTCAGCTTTGCCCTTAACTGGTTCGTGGGCCAGGACAACCCCTTCGGTTACCATCTGGTCAACCTGCTTATTCATATCCTGACCGCCTTCTTCCTGTTCGCTACTACCCGACTGCTCCTGCAGACCCCGCGGATGCGCCACCTGGCCGAGCGCGACGTGCTGGCCATCGCCCTGCTCAGCGCCGTACTCTGGGCCATCAACCCGGTACAGACCCAGGCGGTCACCTATATCGTCCAGCGCATGGCCTCCATGGCCGCCCTGTTCTGCGTGCTCGCCGTGCACAGCTACCTGCTGGCCCGCCGGGCGGCCACGTCCCGACAACGCTGGGGTCACCTGCTGTGCTGCGCTCTCTTTTTCCTGCTCGCCCTGGGCAGCAAGGAAAACGCGGTCACCCTGCTGCCCAGCCTGCTGCTCATCGAGTGGCTTTTCCTGAAAGGGACGATTGGTTCGCCAAACTTCTGTTCCGCTTGCTCGTCGCCGCCAACCTGCTGCTTCTGCTGGCCGCGACCTATTATGTTGTTCGACCATGGCTACCTGCAGTCGCTGACCAGCCCTATCGGCTCCCGTCCCTTTTCCTTGGGCGAACGGCTGCTCACCCAGCCTTCCATCCTGCTTTTTTACCTGTCCCTGCTGCTCTACCCATCACCGGCGCGGCTGTCCATCGACCACAGCTTTCCGCTGTCCACCTCGCTCCTCCAGCCCTGGACCACTCTGCCGGCCATCCTCGCCGTGGTTGGACTGATCGCCCTTGGCCTTTGCAGCCGGAAGAGATGGCCACTGCTCAGCCTGGCCATCCTCTTCTACTTCATCAACCATGCGGTTGAGTTGACCATCATCCCCCTGGAATTGATCTTCGAACACCGCAATTACCTGCCCTCCTTTTTCCTCTTCCTGCCCGTCGCCGCCGGCCTGCAGTGGGCGCTCAACCGCAGTGCGGCCTCCAGCCGGCTGGTACACGGCGCCCTGGTCGCGCTCGTGCCCGCCCTGCTCATGGTCATCGGCCTGGGCACCTACAGCCGCAACCAGGTGTGGGCCACCAAGGAATCCCTTTGGGCCGACGCTCTGGACAAAGCCCCGCACAACGCCCGGCCGTTCGCCAAACTGGGCGAGATCTACGGCTGGCAGAAAGAACAAAACGGCCAGAACCTGCACACTGCCGTGGCTCTGTTTCACAAGGCCCTGGAACGAGAATACCCCAACACCTCGTTCAAACCAGCGATTGTGGACAACATTGGCAAGGTCTACGCCAAATACGGGCTCCTCGACGAGGCTGTCCGTTTCTACAATCAGTCGCTGGAACTGAACCCGGACTTCCTCACCTCGCGCTTCGACCTGGCCAATGCCCTGGCACTACAGGGCAAGACGGGTGAGGCCCTGGTACAGATCGACCGGGTCATCGCCGCGAACGACCAGCAGAGCCGCTTCTTCAACCTGCGCACCCTGCTGCTGCTCTGGCTCGATCGACCAGAGGAGGCGGCGGTGGCCGCCAGCGAGGCCATGCGTCGCACCCTGGTGAACAAGGAGCGCTATTTCTCCATCACCGGCGTGGCCCTGGGCCGGGCCAATCACTTCGGCCAGGGCCTGTGGTTCCTGCGCCGCGCCCTCGTTACCTTCCCCGGCGACCGGCGCATCCTCTACAGCCTGATCGAAAACCGTCTGCTCGCCGGCGAACCCGCGGCGGCCCGGGACTACGCCGCGCGCCTTGTGGCCGGCCACAGCTTGGCCGCGGTCCGGGCCGACTTGGCCGTACTGCCCACGGACTACACCGGTGTGCCGGTCCAGGCGGACCTGATAGCGCCGCTCATCCTCGAGGCCGCACGCCAGGCCGTGACCGGCCTGGAAACCTCGGCCCCGGGAGTGTCGCGATTAACCAGCCCCCCCGCGCCGCGACGAGCAACCCTGGCCTTACGGCTGCTACACTGTCGGTGCTGCTGCTGGTGCTGGCCGGGCTGGCCGACACCCTCTATTTGGCCTGGTCGCACTACAAGAACTACACGGACCTGACCTTCAGCAGCTTCTGCGCACTGTCCAGGGCGATCAACTGCGACACAGTCTCGAAGAGCCCCTGGTCGATCCTCTGGGGCTGCCCCTGGCCCACTGGGGCTTCTTTGCCTACGCGCTGTTCCTGCTGCTCGTGCTCGCCACCCTGCGCCGCAGGAACGGTGCGGAGCA
>CAVWHP010000009.1:0-11597 GCA_963754825.1 uncultured delta proteobacterium
CATCGCCCCAATTGCCGCTCCCTGCTGCGGCCGGTCGGTTTTGTTTTCTCCGCCTCGACCCGCAAGGCGGTGTACGAGGGCGGCCTGGCCGGGGTCCGGCTGGTACCGGTGCAGGGGCTGACCGCGGCGGTGCTCACCACCACCGCGCTCCTTGGCTGCCACCTGGCTGTTCTTTCAGGGGCGGTACCGGGCCCCCTTCCTGCTCTGCCTGCTCGCCAGCCAGGGCTGGCGGGTTTGTCGGAACGGCTGCGTGCGGATTTTCGCGGGTATTCCATGGTCTCCGCCTACCAGAAGATGGGGCTCGTGGCCGCGTGGCCTACGCGGTGGCCCTGGCCTGGCTGCTGCCGGTCGGGCCGACGAACACGGTGCAGCTCGACCGCGGCCTGGCCCTGCTGGCCGAGCCGGTGGTGCTGATCGGGCTGCAACTGCTCTGGTGGCTTTTGTTCCTGCGCTTCGGCCGCAGCACGGTCACCGAGGTCACCCTGGACTTCGCGGTCCGCCGGGACCGCATCTGAACAGGCGCGTCCAGGCGGCCGCATCAGCAGTGCAACCACTTCCCGGCCAGCGGGCCACCGACCCAAGGAGAACACCATGCCCATTCTTCGTTTCCGTTCGATCTGGATCTCCGACCTGCACCTGGGCACCGACATCAACAGAACGAGCGGCTGCTCGATTTCCTCCAGCACCACCGAATCCACCTACCTCTACCTGGTGGGCGACATCCTCGACCTCCTCCAGGCCCAGAAAAAGTGGCACTGGCCGCCGGTGAACGACCGCATCGTCCAGACCGTGCTCGCCAAGGCGGCACTGGGCACCACGGTCTTCTACCTGCCCGGCAACCACGACCACCTGCTCCGTCAGTTCAACGGCCGCACGGTCTGCGGCGTGCATATCCGCGACAGCCTGGTGCACGAGACCGTGGACAACCGCCGCTACCTGGTGGTGCACGGCGACCGGTTCGACCCGGTGGTCCGCCACCTGCCCTGGCTGGCCGGGTTGGGCAGCCTGGTCTACGAGGGGTTGCTGGCCGCGGGCAGCCGCGGCGGGCCCACGCCCCCATTCCGGCGGCGAAACGGGCCGCCCGTCCTTTTCCGCGCGCATGAAGCAGCTGGCCAAGGTCGCGGTCAACCGCCTCGGCCGTTTCGACCAGGCCGTGGCCCGGGCGGTGACCGATCACCGGGCCGAGGGGATCATCTGCGGCCACATCCACCGGGCCGCGGTCTGCGAGATGGGGTCCCTGCTCTACACCAACGCCGGCGACTGGGTGGAAAGCTGCACCGCGCTCGTCGAAAACAGCGCCGGCCAGCTCGGCCTGGTCGAATGGCCCGACCGCTCACCCCTGAGCGCCGCCCGCCTCCGCCGCCGTAACGGCCCGCCTATGCAGATCTGCCTCGTGACCGATGCCTGGTCACCCCAAATTAACGGGGTCGTCACCACCCTGAGCCGCACCGCGGCAACGCTTACGGCCTGGGGCCACCGGGTGCTGCTGCTCACCCCGGACCGGTTCCGCACGCTGCCCTGTCCGACCTACCCGGAGATCCGCCTGTCGCTCGCCACCACCGCCGCGGTCAGCCGCCTGCTCGCGGACTTTGCCCCGGACGCGGTCCACATCGCCACCGAGGGGCCGCTCGGCTGGGCCGCCCGCTCCGCCTGCCGCCGGTTGGGACTCGACTTCACCACCAGCTACCACACCCGCTTCCCCGAATACCTGCGCCTGCGCCTGCCCGTGCCCCTCCCATTCGGCTACGCCCTGGTGCGCCGCTTCCACCGGCCCGCCCGCCGGACCATGGCCGCGCCCACGATCATCGACGAGCTGTCGGCCCGCTCCTTTCCGCACCTGGCGCCCTGGTCGCGCGGGGTGGACACCCACCTGTTCCGGCCGCGGCGACGGCCGACCGCATCGCGGCCACGGCCGGTGTTCGTCTCGGTCGGCCGGGTGGCGGTGGAGAAGAACCTGCCCGCCTTTCTCGATCTGGCTCTGCCGGGAGAGAAGTGGGTGATCGGCGACGGGCCGGCCCTGGCCGGGACCTGCGTCGGGACTACCCGGAGGTGCGCTTCTTCGGGGCGAAGCGCGGGGAGGAATTGGCCGGCCTGCTGGCCGCGGCGGACGTGTTCGTCTTTCCGAGCCGGACCGACACCTTTGGCCTGGTGCTGCTCGAGGCCATGGCCTGCGGCGTGCCGGTGGCCGCCTTTCCGGTGACCGGGCCGCGCTTCCTGGTGCGCGAAGGGGAGAACGGCTGCCTCGACCACGACCTGCGCGCCGCGGTGGAGCGCGCCCTGCAGGTGGACCGGGCCTCCTGCCGGGAGAGTGTGGCCGCCTATTCCTGGGAGGCCTGCACCCGCCAGTTCGTCGCCAACCTGGCCGTCAACCCGCGTCCGGGCGGGGCGCGGGGTTTCAGGAATCGAGCAGACTGATCACCGTTTCCGGGGTGCCGGGCGGACCGTGGGTGCCGCGGTAGCGGATGAACTGGCCGTCTTCGGCCCGGAACCAGTACTCGGCCCGCCACAGGCGCCCCAGGAGCCCGTCCGGACGGATGACCACCCGGGCCGCGGTCAGCCTCGGGCCGCGGACCGTGTGGATCTCCTCGCGACCGGCCGCCTCGGCCCGCATGGCCACCAGTTCCAGGGTGTCGACCCGGATGGTCCAGAATTCGGCGGTCGCCTGACCGTTCAGGGCCAGCGGCCGCAGCGAGAAGGACAGTGGCTGGAACCAGGGCCGGTCGTCAATGGCATGGACCTCGTCCACCGTCCTGCCCCGGAACCGCCCGCTCAGGCGGATACGGTCGCCCTCCCGCTCGGCCCGCACGTCGGTGTCGGGTTGGTGGACGTACTGCCAGGCAAGGGTCTCGCCCGCAGCGGTGTTCCGACTGAGGAAGGTCTCGCTGCCCTGGCGCTGGACCACGCTCAGGGTGGCCGTGTCCCGCTCCTGCTCGAGCCGCCAGGTGAAGATGAAGCTGTCCGTTCCGGTCTGCTCCAGGTAGCGGAACACCGGGGCGGCAGGGCTGGCCACGGCCATGAACAGCAGGGCCAGGCAGAGCGGCAGGATGGCCTGAAACGGCGAAGGGGGGACGGGTTCATAGCAGTTCGCTGGCGAGCTCGGCCAACTCCGAGCGCTCGCCCTTCTCCAGGTTGACGTGGGCGTACAGCGGCTGGCCGCGCAGCTTTTCGATGAGATGGCTCAGGCCGTTGGCGCGGCTGTCCAGGTAGGGGTGGTCGATCTGGTGGATGTCGCCGGTGAAGACGATCTTGGTGCCCTCGCCGGCCCGGGTGATGATCGTCTTCACCTCGTGCGGGGTCAGGTTCTGGGCCTCGTCGACGATGAAGAACATGCGCACCAGGCTGCGGCCGCGGATGTAGGCGAGCGGCTCGATCGATCAGTTTGCGCTCGTCGAGCAGCTCGGCCGGGCAGTTGGTGCGACTCGGCTCTTGTTCGCCGAACTGGTCGCGGATCACCGCCAGGTTGTCGTAGAGCGGCTGCATGTAGGGGTCGATCTTGGCGGCGATGTCGCCGGGCAGGTAGCCGATGTCCCGGTTGGACAGCGGCACCACCGGCCGGGCGAGCAGGATCTGCCGGTAGCGGGCGCGCTGCTCCAGGGCCGCGGCCAGGGCGAGCAGGGTCTTGCCGGTGCCGGCCTTGCCGGTGAGGGTGACCAGCGCCACCTCCGGGTTGCACAGGGCGTGCACGGCGAAGTGCTGCTCGGCGTTGCGCGGGGCGATACCGTACACAGTGCGCGTCTGGATGCGGCTGACACCCCCTTGCAGGCAGGTGGCAAGCACGGATTTCCGGCCGTTGCGCACGATCAGGTATTCGTTGGCAAGCGGTTCGGGGTCGAGACCCAGGTCGGCCGGCCCGACGCTCCGTTCGTCCCCGGCCAGCCGCTCGACCAGGGTGGTGTCGACCCCTTCCAGGCGACGGCAGCCGGTGTACAACTCGCCCGGGTTGCGGACGTGGTCGGTGGTGTAGTCCTCGGCCGGCAGGCCGATGGCCTTGGCCTTCATGCGCAGATTGACGTCCTTGCTGACCAGAATCAGACGGCGGGACACGGTCTCCCGGGCCAGGTGATAGCCGAGGTTGAGGATGCGGTGATCCGGTTTGTCGGCAGCCGGGAACTGTGCGCGCAGGTCCTCGTGCAGCGGCCGTTCGAGGCGGATCGCCACCCGCCCCTTGCCCTGGGCGATGCGCACCCCGCCGTTGAGCAGGCTGCCGGCGCTCAGTTCGTCCAGGGTGCGGAGGAATTCGCGGGCGTGGAAGTTGATGCTCTCGTTGCCTTTCTTGAACCGGTCGAGTTCCTCGAGCACGGTGATCGGGATGACGATGTCGTGTTCCTGGAACTGCTGCAGGCAGGTCGAGTCATGCAGGATGACATTCGTATCCAGGAGAAACGTTTTGCGGGAGGTGCGGCGGGTTGTGGTCACAATGATCCTCGGGCTGGCGAGAGGGGCTGGGAAAGGGCAGCGCGTGCAGGCCGCGAAAGGGCCGCCCGGGTTCCGGTTCGACAAACAGGCAGAGGCTGTCCAGGGTCAGGGGCAGGTCCAGGCGGGACGCGAACAGTTCGTGCAGGGCGGCCTGCACCTGTGCCGCCAGCGTTGCGTCGAGGATGCGGGCGGTCAGGGGGTAGTGAAAGCGAAACTCCTCAAACACATACGGATGGCCCCAGAGTGCCAGGTTCTTCCGTTCGTACCCGTTCAGGCGGGCGGCCCGACAACGGGCCATCTCGCTGGGGCTCAAGGGGGCGCGGAACCGGTCGAAATGGCGTACGCACAGGGAGGCGAGCACCTGCACCGGCTGCGAGTGGCGAACCGGTCGCAGGCAGAAAAAGTCATCCAGGGGGGCGATGGTCAGGGGCGGCAGGTCGATGGGCCGCTGGCGGCCGGTGAAATCGATCAGGGCATCGACCAGGTCGGTCTCGTTGCGGCCGGGCTTGAGGCGAAACGGACCGGCCAGGGTGGCCTGGAACCCGTAATGGCCGGGCACCCGGGTCAATTCGTTGAGCAGGGCCGGGTCGAGATCCGGAAAACGGGGCCGGACAACGGCCCGGTCGGCCAGGCCATCCCGGCCGAGCCACTGGCACCCTGCCTGCCAGAGAGCGGCGACCGCGGCAGGGGCATGGGAGATGGCATAACGCATGAGACAGTCCACGGTGGAGTTGCCGGGCGCCGGCTGGCGCTCTACGCCGGCCCCACCCGAATGTCCGCACTGTGCCCTGCCGGTTTTCGTGCCGGGTTATGATCCTGTTACGATTGCGTCAGAAAAGGAGATGCGCCGCTGCGCCCGGGCACGGCTGCATCGAAATGTAATGGCGGGCTAACCCGGTCGTAACACCCCGGGGGTAAAAGAGGCGCAACCGTTCGCCCACCGCCCCGGTTCGCCGGTCGGCGGTTCACCCCAACCGGAGAAACCCCATGCCCGGACTGCTCTGTTTCGTCATCGATGGCCTGCACACCGAGACCCTGGCCTCGGTGCGCACGCCCCACCTCGACCGGCTCGGCCGCCGCGGGGCCAGCTGTCGTCGCCTGCTGGCGCCGCCGCCGGCCCTGACCCTGCCGGCCCTGACCACCCTGTTCACCTCCCTGCCGCCCGAGGAGCACGGTGTGCAGGGCACCAGCGCCACGGGGGCGGTCAGCCCGCAGGCGGTCAATCTCCTTGCCCTGCTCCGCTACCGGCAGCTGCGCGCCGCCGCCTTCTATCAAAGCGACCGGCTGCGACCGATCTTTCCGCCCGGCTGCCTGCACACCGGGGTGCTGCAGAGCGCCGAGGACATCGGCAATGTCGACCGCGACCTGGGCGAAACCGCGGCCCGTCACCTGCAGCGCGACCAGCCCGACTTCTGCCTGATCGTGCTCCAGGGACCGGATATCGCGGCCGTGCATTTCGGCGCTGATTCCGAGCCCTACCGGGAAAGTGTGGAGCAGGCCGACCAGGTGCTCGGCCTGCTCCTGGAGAGCCTGAACTTTGTCGGCATGGGGGAGGAGTACACGGTGCTAACGCTGGGCTGTCCCGGCCATCGTCCGCTGCCGGCCGGCGAGGCGGCCATGCTGCCGCTGGCCGTGGCCGGTCCGGGCATCGTCGCCGGGGTGGAGCGGGAGAGACCGCTCAGCCTGCTCGACCTCACCCCGACCATGGCCGCGCTGCTCGGGGTGGACCCGCATCCCGACTGGCGCGGCCAGGCGGTGGCGGACCTGTTGCCCGCACCGCTCCCGGACCTGTCAGTGCGACCGGCCCGGGAGCTGGTGCATTGAAAGGAGCATCCGCCATGTTCACAGTGACAACACGGGATGGCAGCGAAGCGCACCTGAACCCGGGGGCCATGGCCGGGGCGGACGTGGTCTGCTGCCGGGCGCTGGTGCGGCCGGAGGGCGAGGACGGTGGCCGGGTCCGGCGCGTGCTCGAGGGTCTCGGCCTGACCTGCAGCTGTTTCGTTCCGGACCCGACGCTCCCGGCAGCGGGCGGGGAACCGGCGGGGCTGGCCATCCTCACCGGCCCCGGCCTGTGGCCCCTGAACAGCGGCCGCCTGCGCCCGAGCGGCGAGGACCGGGACCTCGGCGGCATCGTCCAGTTTCTCCACGTCCGTAAACAGAGCGCCTCCCTGCTGGTGCTCAACCTGAGGCTCGCACCCTCGCCGGAACGGCAGCAGGCGCTCCTGGGGACGGTGTTTGCCCACCCCCTGTTCAAGGAGCGCTACAGCGGGGTGGTGCTGTGCAGCGACCGCCCGGTGGAGGTGGGCGAACGGGTGCTGCGCGGCCTGGCCCGCGCCGCCGGCTACGCCTTCCGCCCTGGCGCAGCCGCGGACTCCGGGCCGCTGTTGTTCGTGCCCGCGCACGGCCGGGGGACCTCGGCCAGCGTCAGCCCGGTCGACCCCTCGGACCTGCCCGCGGCAACGCGCAACCGGACCCTGCGTCTCTCCATTCAACGGCAGCCAGCAAAGCCAACCGACCGGCTGCGCGTGCCCCTCTCCTACCGGGAACAATGGCTGGGCAGCCAGGAGTGTTACCGCGCCTACGCGCTGTGAGCTGGGTCCCATTGGCACTTTCACTCTCTTACCGGGGGTTTGTATGTTCACCGTCGATGCCCTGCTGAAACACCAGGTACCACGCCTGGCCACCCTACCGCTGGTCGCTTCGCCCTGCCGATCACTGCTCAGACACCTGTTCAGGGAACGGCAGCTCGCCCGATTCCGTGCCAACCATCCCCATGCGCGGGGCATGGACCTGGTGGAACAACTGCTGGAATTCCTGCACTGTACCTGGACGGTGAGCGAACAGGACCGGGAGAACATTCCGGCGACCGGTCGGGTGATGATTGTCGCCAACCACCCCATCGGCACCCTGGACGGCCTGGTGCTGCTCAGGCTGGTCCACGAGGTCCGCCCGGATGTGCGCATCGTCGCCAACGATCTGCTGACGACGATCGGTCCGCTCCAGCCCTGCCTGCTGCCGGTGCCGGTGCTGGCCGGGATGAGCGGCAGGGCGCAGATCAACCGGATCGAGCAGGCGTTGGCCAACGAGGAGGCGGTGATCCTCTTCCCCGCAGGCGAGGTCTCGCGCCTCGGCCCCCGGGGTGTCAGGGACCGTCCATGGCGCAAAGGGTTCCTTCGCCTGGCGGCCCGTGCCAAGGCACCGATCCTGCCCATCCATATCCGGGCTCGCAACTCGCTGGCCTTCTATGCGGTCTCAGCCGTTGCCAAGCCGTTGTCCACCCTGATGCTGGTTAACGAGATGTTCCGGCCCGGGCAGCGCCTGCTCAGGCTGACCATCGGCGGCCTGATCCCGCATGGGGTGTACGCTGGTCTCACCATCCGCGAACAGGACAAGGTCGATCTGTTCAGGCGCCACGTCTATCGCCTCGGCGCGAACAAAAAAGGCATCCTGGCCGCAGAGCGGGCGATTGCCCGGCCGGAACGGCGTATCATCCTGAAGAGGAGCATCCAGGCGGGAGAAATGCTGGGGCGAACGCCGGACGGCAGGACCATCCATCTGTTCAACGGGACGGAAAATTCACCGGTACTGCGAGAAATCGGCCGGCTGCGGGAGATCACCTTCCGAGCTGTGGGCGAGGGCACGGGTGGGCGCCGGGACGCGGACACCTTTGATGGGTGGTATCGCCACCTGGTGCTCTGGTCAGAGGAAGATCTGGAGATCGTCGGCGCCTATCGCCTGGCCGATGCGGCGGCGCTGGTCCGCGAGCGCGGCTGTGCAGGGTTGTACACCCACAGCCTGTTCCAGTTCAGTGCAGCCGACTTCCCCTACCTGGAGAACGGGCTGGAACTGGGCCGCAGTTTCATCCAGCAGCGGTACTGGGGCAAGCGCAGTCTCGATGCGCTCTGGTACGGAGTTGGCGCCTTCCTCCGCCGCCACCCGCAGTATCGCTACCTGTTCGGACCGGTGAGCATCAGCAACAGCATGCCGCCGCTGGCCAGGGATCTGCTCGTGTATTTTTACCAGCGCTATTTCGCCGCGCCGGCAAACCGGCCCCGTTCGCGCGACCCCTTCCGGTTTTCCCGGCCGGTCGCCGACCTGGCCCGCTCCTTCCGTGGTGACGACTACCGCCAGGACCTTACCCAGCTCAAAGCTTTGCTGGCAGCCATGGGCTCGTCGATCCCCACCCTGTACAAGCAGTACACTGAACTCTGCCTGCCGGGTGGCGCGTTTTTTCTCGATTTCAATGTCGACCGTCAGTTCGGCGACTGCATCGACGGTCTGGTGGTGATTGACACCCAGTTGCTCAAACCGGCCAAACGCAGACGGTACATTGAAGATCCACGACCCGCGTTAGCCTGAAACGGGAATCGTTCAACCGCGGGCCAATGCCCCCTTGTTCGCCCGCGGCGAGCGCCGGCCGGCCGCAGCCCGCCGCTCGGCCAACTCGATCAGGCGGCGATGGATGCAGACCGCATTCTTGCGGCTGCCGCCGGACCGCTGCCGGTAGCTGCCATCCGCCTGCATCTCCCAGGCGTTGCGTCGGTTGGCCAACTGCAGATCGAGCAGTTGCCGCAGCCGTTTGCGGGCCGGCGGCGAATCCACCGGCACGCAGACCTCGACCCGGCTCTCCAGGTTGCGGGTCATCAGGTCGGCCGAGCCGAGGAAGTATTCCTCCTCGCCCTGGTTGCGGAAATAATAAAGGCGCGTGTGTTCGAGAAACCGGCCGACCAGCGACACCACCCGGATGGTCGCGGACAGGCCGGGGAGACCGGGCCGCAGGCGGCAGGTGTCGCGGATGATGAGGTCCACGCGCACGCCGGCCTGCGAGGCCCGGTAGAGGGCGGCAACGATGTCCCGGTCTTCCAGCCCGTTGGCCTTCAGCTGGATCAGGCCGGACGAATCCGGCCGATGGCCTCGAATCTCCCGGGCGATCTTCTCCAGCAGGGCCGTTTTCAGCTGCAGCGGCGAGCAGAGCAGCTTGCGGTACGGGCGTATCGGTGTGTAGCCGGTGGTCAGGTAATTGAATAACTCGGTCAGGTCGGCGCCGATATCCGCATCGCAGGTGAACAGGCCAAGGTCGAAATACTGGCGAGCCGTGCCCGCGTGGTAGTTGCCGGTGCCGATGTGGGCGTAGCGGCGCAGCCCGTCCCGGTCCCGGCGGACCACGAAGATCACCTTGCAGTGGGTCTTCAGGCCGACCACGCCGTAGGTGACATGCACGCCCGCCTCCTCCAGGCAGGCGGCCCACTGGATGTTGTTCTGCTCGTCAAAGCGGGCCTGCAACTCCAGCACCACCGCCACCTGCTTGCCGTTCCGCGCCGCAGCGATGAGCGACTCGATCACCCGGGAACCGCCCGCGGTCCGGTACAGGGTCATCTTGATCGCCCGCACCTTGGGGTCACTGCTCGCTTCGCGCAGAAACCGTTCCACCGAGGTGACAAAGGACTCGTAGGGATGCTGGACGAGCACCGAGCCGTGGTCGCGGATCTGCCGGAAGATGCACGTGCCGCTCACCGCCAGCTCCGGGTTGTCCACCGGCCGGTGCGGCGGCCAGTGCAGCTCCGGCCGGTCGAGCCGGGCGATTTCGAACAGGTCGCGCCGGCCGATCAGGCCGTCCATGCGGTAGACATCGCCTGCCTCGTCCACCCCCAGTTCCGCCGCCAGCATGCCCCGGTGAACAGGGTCCATGTTCGCCCCCACCTCCACCCGGACGATCTCCGCAAACCTGCGGTCGCGCAGGGCCGATTCGATCAGCTGCAGCAGGTCGTTGGCCGGCTCCTGGTCCGGCTCGGTGATGGCGTTGCGGGTCACCCGGAACACCTCACAGCTCTCCACCACCATGTCCGGGAAGAGCATCTCCATGTTGTTGGCGATCAGGTCCTCTAGGGTGATGCGGTGCCCACGGTCGCCGAAGCTGAGGAAGCGGGGCAGGTCGTCGCTCACCGGCGCCTTGATGCGGGCCAGCGAGGGGTGCTCGCTGTCCGGGTAGCGGACCGTGACCAGCAGGTTGACGGACAGGTTGGAGATGAACGGGAACGGGTGAGCCGGATCCATGCCCTGGGGGGTGAGCAGCGGATAGACCTGGTCGAGGAAAAACCGATCGGCCAGCGCCTTCTCGGCCAGGTCCAGATCCGCATACGGAACCAGGCGGATACCGCTGGTGGCGAGAAGAAAGCGCAACTCGGCCTCCAGGGCCTCCTGCGCGCGCAACTGCTCCCGCACCACCTGGGCGCAGGCGTCGATCTGCTCCTGGGGCTGGAGCCCGTCCACCGACAGCTCGCGCACCCCGGCGCCGACCTGCTGCTTGAGCCCGCCGATCCGTTTCATGAAAAATTCATCCAGGTTGCCGGCATGCACCGCCAGGAAGAAGACCCGCTCGAGCAGCGGCACCCGGTCGTCCTGGGCCTCGTGCAGCACCCGCCGGTTGAAGGCGAGCCAGGTCAGCTCCCGGTTGAGATACCACTGCGGCTGGTCGAGGTTGGTGACGGGCGGCGGCGCGGCCGGCTGGGCGGTGTGCTCGGGCATGGCGGTCCTGCGGATAGGGGAGGACGGAGGATGATTGACCTTTCATTCTACCCGGCCCGGGTTTGCCGCCGGTTAGTGTTCCGTGAGGATTCGATGAGCTTCCGCACCGCATCCCCGCGCCACCTCCTCCTGACCGAATCGAAACCGTTTGTAGACCGTTTCCGTACCGGCCGCTGACCGTCCGCTAACAGAAAGGGGGTTTTCTTGTCGCGACCCGTGCACCTGCCGGGCGGCCGCCGCGGCGATCCTGCCCGGACGGCGTTACTCCAGAAGAAATTGCGAGCGAGGAGGAAACGAGATGCGAAGAACAGGACAGAGAACCGGCCGCCGGTTGTTGTGGGCCGGGCTGGGTGTGCTGGCCGGACTGGCGGTGGTCGCCCCGGCCCGGGCCATGGATGTGCGCACACGGGCCGAACAACCGGTCGTCTGGCGGACCCGGGTGGTCCACGGGCCGACCGTGCCGGTCCAGCTGCTGGCCATCAACGATTTCCACGGCCAGCTGTCGGCCGGGGAGCAGGTGGCGGGGCGGCCGGTGGGCAGCGGCCCGGTGCTCGCCGCCTATCTCCGCGAGGCGCAGGAGAAGGCCCCGGGGCAAACCTTCCTGCTGCATGGCGGGGACCATGTCGGCAGCTCGCCGCCGCAGTCCACCCTGC
>CAVWHP010000010.1:0-9193 GCA_963754825.1 uncultured delta proteobacterium
CCGCACCGTGCCGGCGGTGGGTTCGAGCAACCCGGCCAGGAGGAAGAGAAGCGAGGTCTTGCCGCAGCCGGAGGGGCCGATCACCGCACAGCTCGCCCCGGCTCCCACCTGCAGGCTGACGTCCTCGAGCACCGGCAGGGTACGGACGTTGTCGGCAAAGCTGAGGTGGACCTGGTCGAGGGCGATCATTCGTCGCGGCCGAGGAAGTCCCGGTCCACCAGCTGCTCGTAGGCAAGCGGCGGGGTGAGGTGGCGGGCGGCCAGCCAGTCGATCACCGGCGCGTACAGCTCGTGCGGGAAGGGCGCGGGCTCGGGATAGGCGGGGATGGGGTAGTTGGTCGCCAGGTCCGCGGGGATACGACCCTTGTCAACAAACAGCGGCCGGAATTGTTCGGGCTCGTGGTTGATCATCCGCACCGCCCGGCCGTAGGCACTGAAAAAGGCCCGCACCTCGGCCCGGCGCTCGGCAAGCACCTCCCGGCGGAACACGAACACGGTCTGCGACAGGCTGGTCGTGCTGTCCGCGTCCGAGACGAGCAGCCGCGCCCCGCGGCCCATGGCGATGGCGGCGAGCGGCTCGGGCAGGGTGGCCGCCTGCACCTGGCTGCCGAGCAGCATCTGCAGGCGGATGGGCATGTTCCTGATGTCGATGGTGCGCCGCTCGGCCGGGGTGAAGCCGCGCTCGGCGAGCAGCCGGTCGGTGACATAATCGATGATGGTGGCCCGGCTCACCGCCACCTCCACCCCTTTCAGGTCGTCCACCGTGCGCAGGGAACTCTTGGGCGCGGCCAGGATGGCGAACGGCCCTTCGGCCGGGGTGGCGCCCAGGCAGAGGGCGGTGAGGCGCAGCAGGCCGCGGCCCTGGTCGAGCAGCAGCGCGCCCACCGGGTCGGTGATGGCGCCGTCGATGGCCCCGGCGGTGAGGGCGCTGTCGCGCTCCAGGGCGCTCTGGAAGGGAATCAATGCCACCGTACTGTTCGTCTCGCCGAAGAACCCCTCGCGCTCGGCGAGGAACAGGGGCACCGCGTCCTCGATGTGCAGGGTGCCGATTTTCAGCACGTCGGCGTGCAGCGGGGCGGCGATGAGGACAAGCAGCAGGAGTGGGAATAGGCGGTGCATGGGACTCTCCGGGCCGGAAACAGGGGCGGGATGGTCCCGGACTATAGCGGCGCACCGCCCCCGGGTCAACCGGAGAACCCGGCGCAATGATGACCGCATCGGGACGAAAGGTGCCGGCGGACTCCTGAGGCGCCGGGGGTGAATCCCGGTGCGGAGCCCGCCGGCGGTGGCAACAGGGGTGGGTCAGCTGTTTTTCAGCTTCTGCAGGGCCTGTTCGGCCGCGATGGTGATCGGCTCCGCGCTCGGTTCGGAGGAGATGTCCGGGTTGCAGGCGGAGGTGAAGGTGGTCAGCTCACGGATGGTCTTGCCGCCGAGGATGAAGGCGGTGACAGCGTCGATCTCCCGGGCCATGGTCACGGTGTGGCTGACGATCTGGCCGCCGATGAGCCGCTCGCTGTTCCGGTCGAACACCA
Source organism: uncultured delta proteobacterium (assembly GCA_963754825.1). Taxonomy (GTDB): domain Bacteria; phylum Desulfobacterota; class Desulfobulbia; order Desulfobulbales; family Desulfobulbaceae; genus Desulfobulbus. The sequence goes on from CAVWHP010000010.1 coordinate 1,532, forward strand.
GCTTGAGTTTCCACGGCTTGACCCCCGGGATCATGGCGTGCCTGGAGCGCGAATCCACCACCGCGCTCACGGTCGCAAAACCCTCGCGGGCCGCGTTCTCCTCGGTGAAGCCGGTGGCGGTGATGGTCAGGTCGAACATCTTGCAGCCGCCGGCATCGAGCACGCCGGGGAACTCGATGTCGTAGCCGGCCAGCCGCTTGGCCGCGAGCCGCCCCTGGACCACCGCCGGGCCGCGCAGCTGGCCGGGCGCCGGTTTTTTGGTGAGGAAGTTGAACTTCTCCACGCAGTCGCCGCCGGCGAGGATGTCCGGATCCGAGGTCTCCTGGAAGGTGTTCACCCTGATGCCGAATTTGGCCATCTCCAGGCCCGCGTCAACGGCCAGCTGGGTGTTCGGGCGCACGCCGACATTCAGGAAGACCATGTCCGCGTCCAGGGTCTCGCCCGAGGCGAGCTGCACGCCGGTCACCCGGCCGTCCCTGCCGACGATGCGCTCGACCTTCTCGCCCGTGCGGAACTGCAGCCCCTTGTCCTCCAGGTACGCGCGCACCACCGCGCTCATGTCCGCATCCAGCATGAGCGGCAGCGGCCGGTCCATGAGTTCGACGATGGTGATGGTGTAGGCGCCGGGGTGCTGCTCGGCGAGCAGAGTGGCGGCCTCCATGCTGATGAAGCCGGCGCCGATGAAGACGATGTGTTTGGTTTTCCCGGCGGCCAGGTGCTCCCTGATGCGCTCGGCATCGGGCAGGCCGCGCAGGGTCATGACCCCCTGCAGGTCGCGGCCCTCGATGGGCGGCACGAACGAACTCGACCCGGTGGCCAGGTAGAGCTTGGTGTACGGCAGCTTCCGCCCGTCGGCCAGGGTCACGGTTTTCGCGGCGCGGTCGATAGCCGTCACCTCGTTGTGGATGACCGTGATATTCTGATCATTGAGCATCTTGTCCGGAACAACGATACCTTTGCTGGCAGCCAGACCGGCTGCAACGTGGGGCAGGGCTCAACGGACAATGAAAAATTCCTCCTTGCGGACAACGGTGATGTCGATCTCGGGCATGAGCTTGCGCGACATCATGGCCATGGGGCCGCCGGAACCGCTGCAGCCGACGATGACGAGTTTGTCTCCTTTCTGCATGGTGCTTCTCCTGTGGTTGAGGTTGCGGGGGAAAATGGATGGGCGGGTCAGCGGCCGGCCGGCGGACCGGCGGTCTTCGCCGGTGCCGGCGCCGGGCCGAACAGCCGGTCGGTGAGGCGCACGTACCAGGCCGCGGACTGGACCTGGATGATGTAGGCCAGGGCCACCACCAGGGCGGCCTCCGAGCCCTGGGCGCCAAAGGCGTTGATGGCCACGGCCAGGGCGATGGACAGGTTGCGCATGACCGTGCCGTAGACCATGGCGATGGCATCGCCGCGGGGCAGGAGCGTCCGGCCGAGCAGGGTGCTGAGCGTAAAGTTGATCAGGTAGATGAGCACCAGCGGCACGAGGATCTGCACCAGCAGGGCCGGCGCGGCCACGATGGTGCGAGCCTTGAGGGCGAGCGCGATGAAGACGATGCCGAGCACGCCCAGGGTGGACAGGGCGGGAAAGCGCGGCCCGAGCCGCGGGGCAAAGGTCTCCTTGCCGTAGCGGCCGATCAGGTAGCGCTGGGTGGCGTAGCCGAGCGCCATGGGCAGAAAGACGATGAGCACGATCTGGCCGAACACCGCCCCCATGTCCATGGCCACCCTGGCGCCGAGCAGCACCTGCACGTAGATCGGGGTGAGGAGCGAGCCGAGCGTCAGGCCGATCACGGTCATCTTCACCGCCGCGGCCACGTTGCCCTTGGCGAAACCGGTCCAGCTGATGGTCATGCCGCTCGTGGGCACCAGCCCGGCGAGCAGCAGGCCGAGCAGCATGTACGGCTGGTCGCGGAAGAAGACCAGGCCGATGCCGAAGGTGAGGAAGGGAACCACGGCGAAATTGACCAGCTGGGTGATCACCTGGGCGCGCAGGTCACCGCCGGCAAACACCTCGCGGATCTTGAGCGTCACCATCATCGGGTAGACCATGAGAAAGGTGAAGGGCACGATCAGACTCTTCAGCCAGCCCATGTCGCCGGCCAGCCCGGCGAGAAAGCCCAGGGCCATGGCCGCCGGGATGGCGACCACCAGGTTCTTGCTTATCCGTTGCAGCAGGTTCCACATCCGGGGTTTTTCTCCATGGGGTTCGGGTTGCGGGCATTGTCGCGGCCGGCGGTCGAGCCCCGGCGGTGACCAGCAGCCGACGGCCGGGCGCTTGCCCGGCCTCGGCCACCTCCTCCGCCCGGCAGCGGTCAGCGGGCAGCAGCCGGAGCAGTTCGGCCAGCGGTTCGGCGCGGTCACAGCGGATCTCGATCTGTTCGCCCGCGGCCAGGTCGCGCACCGCCTGGAGGATATGCAGCAGGGTGAAGGGATCGCCGTGGCCGTGCAGGTGGAGGAGGCGCATTGATGGTTCGTGGTTGGTGTTGTGCAGGCATGCCAGGGGGTAACCAAGAACCGTGCCAGGACGGCCGAATGTTCCGGTACGGCACGGTGTTCTTGTTTTTCCATTTTTCCTCGGGCCGACAGGCGCTGTTCTCCGGTTGCCGGCGGGGTGATCGCTTGCCCTCGGGCGCAACACCTGTTAAAAGGTGTCAAGTAACAGGTGTTCACATTTTGAACAGGAGACTGCCATGCAGACCGAGGAACTCTCCGCCAACTGGAAGACCGTGGTGGACACCATCCAGGAAGGGGTGATGATCGTCGACCCGTCCGGGACCATCGTTTCCGTGAACCAAGCCCTGGCCGAAATGACCGGGTTCGGCGCCGCAAGACCTGGTCGGCCGTTCCTGCGGCGCGCTCAACTGCGCCTCCTGCCGGCTGGAGCGTGCGCCGGACGGGCCGCACTGGTGCTCGTTGTTCGCAAACGGCCTGCTCACCCGCCAGCGCTGCAGCCTGGTGCGCCGCGACGGCACCGAGGTGCAGGTGCTCAAGAACGCCTCGGTGCTGCGCGACGCCGGCGGCCGGGTGATCGGCGCGGTGGAGACGATCACCGACCTGAGCGGTCTGCTCGAACGCGACACCACCATCGAGGCCTTCCGGCGGGAGTTGGACAACCGCGACACCTTCCACGGCATGGTCGGGGTCAGCCCGCCCATGCAGCGGTTCTTCGACCTGCTCGACAACGCCGCCTCCTCGGACGCGCCCCTGCTGCTCCAGGGCGAGTCGGGCACGGGCAAGGAGCTGGCCGCGCGGGCCGTGCACGAGCGCAGTCCGCGCCGCGGCGGGCCGTACGTCAAGGTCAACTGCGCGGCCCTCAACGAGGCCCTGCTCGAGAGCGAGCTGTTCGGCCACGTGCGCGGCGCCTTCACCGGCGCGCACCAGGCACGGGCCGGCCGGTTCGAGGCGGCCTCGGGCGGCACCATCTTCCTCGACGAGATCGGCGATTTGCCCGCGCTCACCCAGGTCAAGCTGCTGCGCGTGCTCGAGGAGCGGGTGATCGAGCGGGTGGGCGACAACCGGCCGGTGGCCGGTGGACGTGCGCATCCTCTCGGCCACCAACCGCGACCTGGCGGCCATGGTGCGCGCGGGCACGTTTCGCGAGGACCTGTTCTACCGCATCAACGTCCTGCCGGTGACCCTCCCGCCGGTGCGCGAGCGGCCGGGCGACGTGGCGCTGCTGGCCGAATCCTTTCTCCGCAAGATGCAGCTGCGCACCGGCAAGGACATCCGCGCCATCAGTGCTGCGGCCATGCACCTGCTCATGCACTATTCCTGGCCGGGCAACGTGCGCGAGCTGCGCTCCACCTTCGAGTACGCCTTTGTCACCTGCCAGGGGGAGACCATCGAACCCGAACACCTGCCGCCGACGGTCCGGAATGAGGGACCGCTGTTCCTCCTGCGGCCGGTCAAGGTGACGGCAACGGCCGGGGGCAGCCGGGAGGAACGGCAGCGGCGGGAGCTGGTCGAGGCGCTCACCGAGGCCGGCGGCAACCAGAGCCGGGCCGCGGAACTGCTCGGCATTTCTCGGGTGACCGTATGGAACCGGATGAAGCGCTACGGCGTGCGGGCCGAGCGCCAGGTGCGTGAATGAGCCCTTCGCCCTTGTCTGTCAGGGCTTGCGGGAGGGCCGCGCTGCGGCCGTGGTTCGGCACTTTTTCCAACGGCCACGGCATGTCCATTGACAGATCGGTTGATTGCCGATAATCCAGACCACGGGCCGTGCCGAGAGCGGCCACAATCACGCCACCCACCGGAGAATCCTGATGGACGAACAGCGTAAAACCACCCCCCTGCACCCCTGGCATGTCGGCCGAGAGCGCCAGCATGGCCTGTTTCGGCGGCTACCACATGCCGCTCTGGTACCCGGCCGGGGCCAAGGCCGAACACCTGGCCGTGCTCACCGCGGCCGGCCTGTTCGACACCAGCCACATGGCGCTCCTCAGCCTGCACGGCCCGGGCGCGCGCACGCTCCTGCAGCGCTGCTGTTCCCGCGACCTGGAGCGCTGCCTGGGCAAGGCCAGGGGGCCGCTCGTCGCCGGCCGCAGCGTCTACACCGTGTTCCTGGACGAGCGCGGTTTCGTCATCGATGACGCCATTGTCAGCCAGTGCGCCGACTCGGACTACACGGTGGTGGTCAACGCCTCCATGGGCGCGGTGGTGGCCGCGCACCTGGCCGCGCACAACCGGGACGGCGTGCGCATCGTCGACTGGACCGACCGGCTCGGCAAGATGGACCTGCAGGGCCCGGCCGCGCCGCGCATCCTCGCCCGGGTGCTCAAGGACGCGGACCGGGTGTTCGCGGGACTCGTCACCTTTTCCTTCAAGGGCAGCTTCGCCCCGGATGCGCTGCCCGCCGCGACGCCCGCGCAGCTCACCGACGGCACGCCGGTGCTCGTCTCGCGCACCGGCTACACCGGCGAGATCGGCTTCGAGCTGTTCGTCGACCGCGCCCACACCGCCCGTCTCTGGGAGCAGCTGCTCGCGGCCGGCGCGGATGACGGCCTCCTGCCCTGCGGCCTGGCGGCCCGCGACTCCCTGCGCGCCGGTTCCGGCCTGCCGCTCTCCCACCAGGACATCGGCCCCTGGCTGTTCGCCCGCAACCCCTGGCTGTTCGTGCTGCCCATGGACGGGCAGGGCGGCTTCACCAAGGAGTTCGTCGGCGCGGCCGCGCTCGTGGCGGACGGCGACCACCACCACACCCTGGCCTTTGCCGGTTTCGACCCGCGCAAGGTGGCGGCCGGCGAACAGAGCCGGGTGTTGGACCCGGACGGCCGGGAGCTTGGCCAGGTGCTCACCTGCGCCACCGACATGGCCATCGACCGGGTGGACGGCCGCATCGTCAGCCTGACCACGCCCAGCGAGAGCGGCCGGCCGGCGAATTTCACCCCGCGCGGCCTGTGCTGCGGCTTTGTCCGCGTCAGCGAACCGCTCGCCGCGGGCACCATCGTGCACTTAAGTGAAGGGCGGCGCACCCTCAAGGTCGAGATCCGCGACGAGATCCGTCCGGACCGCACCGCCCGCCAGTCCCTGACCCGTTTTCTCCCCTGACAGCCCAGACAAGGAGCCAGCCATGAAAGAACTCAACGAACTGCACCTGCCCGACGACATCCGCTACACCGACGAGCACGAATGGGCGCGGATCACCGGCGACATTGCGCGGATCGGCGTATCCGACTACGCCCAGGACCAGCTGGGCGACATCGTCTTTGTCGAGCTGCCGGCCGTGGGCGACACCATCGCCAGGGGCGAGGTGTTCGGCACGCTCGAATCGGTCAAGGCGGTGTCCGAGCTGTACCTGCCGCTGTCCGGCGAGGTGGTGGCGGTGAACACGGCGCTCACCGACGCGCCCGAGCTGATCAACCAGGACCCCTACGCGGCCTGGATCATCGAGGTGCGGCCCACGGACGCGGGCGAGTACGACCAGTTGCTCTCCGCCGCAGCCTACCTCGACCTGCTGCGGGGGTAGGGCCATGCGCTACCTGCCGCACACCCCCGAAGAGATCACCGAGATGCTCGCCGTGGTCGGCGCGGACTCGCTGGAGGCGCTGTTCGCGCCGGTGCCGGCCGACTGCCGGCCCACCGGGTCGTGGCATCTGCCGCAGCCTCTGAGCGAATGGCAGCTCGACGACCACCTGGCGGGTCTCGCCGCCACCATGGGCACCGGCCCGCGCACCCGGGTGCTGGTCGGCGCGGGCTCCTACCGCCACCACATCCCGGAGACGGTGCGCACCCTGGCCTCCCGCTCCGAGTTCCTCACCGCCTACACCCCCTACCAGCCGGAGATCAGCCAGGGCACCCTGCAGGGCATCTTCGAGTACCAGACCCTCACCGCCCGGCTGCTCGGCATGGACGTGGTCAACGCCTCCATGTACGACGGCGCCACCGCGCTCGCCGAGGCCCTGCTCATGGGCGTTGCGCATCAATCGCAAGCGCACCCGGGTGGCCGTGTCGCGGGCCATCCACCCGCACTACCGGGCCGTGGTCGAGAGCTACCTGCGGCCCACCGGTTTTACGGTCGAGGAACTGGATTTCGGCCCGGACGGCCGCACCGATGTCAGCGCCCTGGCCGGCCGCGACGACCTGGCCGCCGTGGCCCTGCAGTCGCCCAACTTCTTCGGCGTGATCGAGGATATGGACGCGGCCGAATGCGGCCATGCACGCGGCCGGCGCGCTCGCCGTGGCCGCGCTTCACCGAGCCGCTCGCCTTCGGGTCTGCTGAAGAATCCGGGCACCTGCGGCGCGGACATCGCCTGCGGCGAGGGCCAGAGCTTCGGCATCGCGCCCTCGTTCGGCGGACCGGGGCTGGGCCTGTTCGGCTGCCGGAAGGCGCACATGCGGCAGCCTGCCCGGGCGGCTGGTGGGCGAGACCAGCGACCTCGAGGGGCGGCGCGGCTACGTGCTCACGCTCGCCACCCGCGAGCAGCACATCCGCCGGGAGAAGGCCACCTCCAACATCTGCTCCAACCAGGGGCTCTGCGCCCTGACCGCGGCCATGTACATGGCCTCCCTGGGCGGGACCGGCCTGCGCCGGCTGGCCCGACTCAACCACGACAAGGCGCACTACCTGCGCCAGGTGCTGGTGGAGGCGGGCGCGCGCCTCCCGTTCGCCGGGCCGGTGTTCAACGAGTTCGTGGCCGAATTCCCGCACGACTTCGCCCCGGTGCGCGAACGCCTCCTGGCGCGCGGCATCGTCGCCGGTCTGGAACTGGGCGCGTTCTACCCGGAACTGGCCGGCCAATACCTGTTCTGCGTGACCGAGACGATCGAGAAAAAGGACATGGATGCCGTGGCAGCGGAGGTGCGAGCATGAACGAACAACCGGGCGCAAGCGGACTGATACTCAACGAACCGCTCCTCTGGGAGCGCGGCGCCAGGGGCGGGCCGGCCTATCCATCCCGGCGAGCGACGTGCCGGCGGCCGATATCGACCCGGCCCTGGTCGGCGCGGAGGTGGATTTTCCGGACCTTTCCGAGGTGGACGTGGTCCGCCACTACACCCGCCTGTCGCAGTGGAATTACAGCGTGGACAGCGGCCTCTATCCGCTCGGCTCGTGCACGATGAAGTACAACCCGCGCACCAACGAGCGCCAGGCCGCCACCCCGGCCCTGGCCGCGGCCCATCCCATGCTCAGCGACGAACTCGGCCAGGGCGCGCTGCGCCTGCTCTTCG
>CAVWHP010000011.1:0-367500 GCA_963754825.1 uncultured delta proteobacterium
ACGGATTTTAGTGGCTAAGGAGTGAAGGAGAATGGGGCTCCTATAGTGATGAAACGGGATTGGGGGCATTGATCGCATGGTGGGGCTGCTGGATTTTCAGGCGTTGCCACCGCTGCGCGCCGGACCTCGCTTCGCTCCGCTGCGCTCGGCCGGGCGGACGTTTTGGATTGGCCGAGACGCGTTGGTGGGCAGGCTGGCGGGCATGAGCATGGACAACGAATTGCAGAAACATTACGCGTTGCTTTTGGGCATCGGCAGCCCGTGGGAGGTCAAGACCGTGGAGCTGAAACTGGCGGAAAAGAAGGTGGAGATTGAACTGGGCTGGCAATGGGGATCGGCCGCCAAGTGTCCGGAGTGCGGGCGGGCCTGTTCGATCCATGACAGCGCGCCGGAACGGACGTGGCGGCACTTGGACACGATGCAATTCATGACGGTGATCCGGGCGCGGACGCCGCGGGCGAACTGCCCGGAGCATGGGGTCAAGACGATGACGGTGCCGTGGGCGGCGCCGCAGGGACGGTTCACGCTGCACTTTGAACGGTTTGCCGTGGAGGTGCTGCTGGCCTGCGCCAACGTGCAGGCAGGCGTGCGAACTGTTGGGGATTGGCTGGGAAACGGCGCATGAGATCATGAAGACGCGCGGTGGCGCGCGGCTTGGAGCGCCGGCAACTGGATCAGCTCAAGCATCTGGGGCATGGATGAGAAGAGTTTCAAACGGGGGCACTCCTATATCACGCTGTTGACCGACTTGGAGCAGTCGCGGGTGCTGGAGGTGGTGGAGGACCGGACGCGCGGAGGCGGCCGAGCAGTTGTGGGACACGCTTGAGCCCGGAGCAAAAGCAGACCGTCGAAGCGGTGGCGGTGGACATGTGGGAGCCGTTCATCCAGACGCATCGAACAAGCAGGTGCCCGACGCGGACGTGGTGCATGACAAGTTTCATGTGAGCAAATATCTGAACGAGGCGGTGGACAAGGTGCGGCGGCAGGAACACAAGGAGTTGCTGGCCCAGGGCGACGAAACGCTCAAGGGCACCCGGCAACTCTGGTTGTATAACCCGCAAAACTTCAGCCCGGAACAAGCGCGAGAGTTTTCGGGCTTGAAGGATCTGCAGTTGAAAGTGGCGCGGGCCTGGGCGGCCAAGGAACTGTTCAGCCAAGTTCTGGCAGTATCAGGAGGCGGGCTGGGCGCGGCGGTTTTTCAAGGATTGGTTTGGCTGGGTCAGCCGCAGCCGACTCAAACCGATGATCGACGTGGCCCGGATGCTCAAGCGCCATTTGGAGAATCTGCTGACCTATTTGAAACATCACATCACCAACGCGGTCACGGAAGGGTTGAACTCGAAAATCCAGAGCATCAAATCCGCCGCCCGCGGCTTCCGCAACTTCAAAAACTACCGCACTCGCATCCTGTTCTTCTGCGGAAAGCTCGATCTCTACCCACTATGATCCGTGAAGAAACCAACGCCATTTCACCGGAGAACGTGCTCAAGTGGGAGTCCGTTCATCCGGAGCCGGACCGCTACAACTTCGGGCCGGGTGACCGTTACGTGGCGTTCGGCGAGACCAACCACATGTTCATCGTGGGCCACACGCTCGTGTGGCATAGCCAGACGCCGGGCTGGGTCTTCCGCGACGGGCGCGGAAACCGTGTGGACCGGGACACGCTGCTCCGGCGGATGCACGATCATATTCATACGGTCGTGGGGCATTACAAGGGCCGGATTCAAAGTTGGGACGTTGTCAATGAAGCACTGAACGAAGACGGCACGTTGCGACAATCGCCCTGGATGAGGATTATTGGCGAGGACTACATCGCCAAGGCGTTCGAGTTCGCGCACGAAGCCGATCCCCATGCGCAGTTGTACTACAACGATTATTCGCTGGAGAACGAGCCCAAGCGCCGGGGCGCAATCGAGCTGGTCAACAAGCTCAAGGCCCGCGGAGTGCCGATTTCCGGCATCGGCTTGCAGAATCATGACAAAATGGATTGGCCCACTACAGCGCAACTCGAAGCCACCATCAAAGCCTTCGCCGGCCTGGGCCTGAAAGTTGCCATCTCCGAACTGGACGTTGACGTGCTCCCATCCGCCACGCGTTCCCAGACCGCCGACGTTTCCCTGCAGGTCCGTGCCCAACAGGGACTCAATCCCTACCGGGAAGGTCTGCCGGACTCGGTTCAGCGGGACATGGCCAAGCGATACGCGGAGCTGTTCACTGTGTTTGTGAAGCATCGCCGCCAGATCTCGCGGGTGACTTTCTGGGGCGTTACCGACGGCGATTCCTGGTTGAACAACTGGCCCGTAAGAGGCCGCACGGATTACCCGTTGCTTTTCGATCGTCAAGGCAATCCCAAGCCGGCCTTTGATGCCGTGGTCCAGTCAGCCAAGGAAATCCAATCCGCCACGAAACGAGATGCGGCAAGAAGGTGATACCGACCCTCGCCTTTGCCAGCGTCATACTTTATTTTGCGCCAGAGGCCGGGGTGATGACTGGTAATGGATGTGCTCCGTAATGGGAAAATGAAGTTATTGTGATGACCGAGTCGGTACACGTTTTGTATCTGGAAGACGAGCCGGACTTGGTTGAATTGGTCAGACCGCTTCTTGACAAGGAGGGTCTGCGCGCGGAGATGAAGGCGGTGGACAATTGCACGAGTTTTGTCGCCGCCTTGGAGACAAACACCTACGACATCATCCTTCCGGACGATCTGCTGGCCGCGTGAAACTTTCTTTACCACCGCGATGCGGATGGGCGGGAAGGCTTTTGCTCGCCGCCGGACTCCTGATCCCCGTTTTTCTTCCGGCGCAAAACTGCGACCCGGCCCCGGCCGGCTTGATTGGCTGGTGGCCAGGCGACGGCGGAGCGAATGATATTTTCAGCACCAATAATGGCACGCTCGAGGGAGGTGCGACCGCTGCCACCCCAGGGGTCGTCGGCACGGCTTTCTTGTTCGATGGCACCAATGACTATGTCTTGATTCCCGACGCGCCGGTTTTTCACCCCACCAATCTGACCATCGAGGCCTGGATTCGTTGTGATTTGTTGGACACTCCCTCGATTAATTCGTATTCGGGCCAGCAATACATCCAGGACTATCCCCGATTTTTGAGGTTGGGATAATGTAACTGACGTATTGGGTGCTTGTTCGCGCAAGGAGCAAGTGGGAAAATGGTCTCCGCAGCCAGAGGCTGTTTGATCTCACTCAACCAACGATTCCAACCGCGGAGGCCACCGATGCAAACCAGCCGAGTCGCCGAGAAATTGCGCGCTCAGATTCATCAGTTTTTGGGGATAATTTCTCCCCACTTTTCCAAACCCAAGACGAAGTTTTTAGAGCAGATGCTCTTTGGGGTTTCCGCCAGTCAGGATTGCAAACTCAGTCAGGTGGCCCGTGTTTTAGGTGAGCCGATTTTGTTGAAGAAGACCGAAGAGCGACTTTCGCGTCATCTGGCCACACCGGGATTGGGGCAGGTCGTCCAACAACAGATCGTGGCGCACGCGGCCCGGCGCGTGGCCGCCGACACCTTGGTGGGGGTCGATCCGACGGACATCCGCAAACCGTATGCACAAGCCATGCCGCACCTGGCCACGGTGCGGGACGGCAGTACCGGAGAGCTGGTCAACGGGTATTGGGCGTGTGTCGCGCTGGCCTGTGAGCCGGCGCGCCGCCGGGTGGTGCCCCTGATGCAGGAACTGGGGTCGGCCCAAGCGCCGGATTTCGAAAGTGAGAACACGCAACTGCTCGGCATCGTGGACACGGTCGCCGCCGCGACGGACAAGCGTGGCGTCTATGTGCTGGACCGGGGCGGGGATCGGATGAAGTTGTACGAGCCGCTGCTGGCGCGGGGCGTGCGAATGCGTTACGCCGAGACGGTGGTGCGGGAGGCGGCCGGGGGCGAGAAGAAGGTGCCTCTGGAGCATGGCTTTGTGCGGGTACGGCTGCCCGGACGACGGGATGTGGAACTGACGTTGGTGGTGGTCAAAGGGTTCGGTCGGGAGCCGTTAATGCTCCTGACCCATGTGGAGGTCAAAGCGACCCGTCGCTCGGTGTGGTGGGTGGTCAGCGGCTATTTGACGCGGTGGTTGGTGGAGGAGACGATCCGGTTCATCAAGCAAAGCTATCGGTTGTCCGTCCGTTCCACCAGTTCAAAGGGATTCGCTGAAACGCGGCTCTGCTTGCGCAGCCACGTCCAGAAAGTCGAAAGCATGGCCAGATATTCATTCAGAGTCTTGGGGGCTTTGGTGGTCTGTTCCTTGCGCCACGATTGAAATGAGGCGGGAGTCACGTCCGCCAGCCGTGTCCAACGACATTCCCGCACCAGCAGGTGTAATCGTAGTCCTCACATGGCGCAGGTGATCTGCCGACCGCCCCAGGACGGTCAATTCGTTGACATATTCCGAAACCAGATCGAGCAACGGACTTTGCGCCGCCTCGCGTTCCGCTTTCGCCGGAATCAATCCCGCCGATTCGTGTTCCAGTTCCTGAACCAGCTTGTTCAATTTTTGTTGGGCAACCTGCTTGTCGGATACCTGCAAGGCGATGTCGCGCACCTTGCTGTCACCGGCGAGTTTCACACGCGCCCGATATAACCGGCCGGTCGACCGTTTGCCGTTTCGCAATCGTTTTGGTTTGTAGATTCTGGCTTCCATATTTCATGCTCCTTTCCTTAACTCGGTTGACTCAACTTTTGAAAATACGCTTTGACCTGGCTTTCCAGCATTCCCACCGCGCGGCCAATCCGCCGCAACGGTGGCAACTCGCCGTTCTCCGCCTCTCCGTCTTACCGTCCGCTTGCAGACACCGAAAATCTTCTCCAGTTCCGGGAACCGGATCAGACGGTCATTAAATTGATGTTCCGGGTTCATCATTTCTCCTCCTTCAATTTCCATCGCTTTTGTTTTTTGTCCCATTCCACTCCCTTTCCAGTCGTTTCCGATAAAATCAGCCTTCTTTTTAGGGGACGCCATCGCCGCCATCGCTTCTGCCAGCAGCAAGAACATATCCTGCTGCCGGTTTTCCCGTCAAACTCGTCTCCTCATATCGCACCTTCCGATTGCCCTTGTCTTTCGGGTCGGTTTCTGCAAAGTCCAGGGCTTCCATGGCTTCCTTCGCGGTTTTGGGTTCATCTGCCGCCGCCGCCGGCTTGAGCTTTTTTGCTGTTTCATCAGGCTTTCGTCCGGCTCATCCACATAACCCATTCGGCGCTTCATTTCCGCCACCCACGCCTTGCATTCGTTCAGGGACAACAGAATGTAGGGACGCATTTTGACTTTGCGTTTGGTGCCGAAGAACGTGCTTTCAACATGGGTGATGTAAAAGAAGAATGCGGTCAGTTTGCCTTCCTTGATGCGTTTGTGAACGGCGGCGCGCTGGACGGGCACAAACATGGTGACACCGGCGGGTGAAATTCCCACATCCCCTTTGTAATGCAAGCCGAGGTCTTCAATCCACTGGCCGCATTCCGCGTGCGTTCCCTCCCGGCGGTAGGCGCGCGTGCCGGGGGTCGGCTCACGATCTGTCCCGCGTAGTCAGTGCTTGGTCGAAACTTTCTCCCCCGCTAAAAGCCGCCATTCTGGCGATCGTGGTCACTTCCGAAGATGGGGTGCCGCAATGAATCGCCAACGTTTCCAGGGTCGTTCCTCGGCGCGCCAGCATCCTGCGCCGCCCGCGCTCAGGGCTATAAGCCGGAACCATGTAGTTGAGATGTAAAACCGACTGGGTTTAACAACACAACCATCAATATGACAACCAGTTGCGGTGTCATATCCTACTGCATTGCAGTAGGATTTTTTCACCGTTTGGTGGTCGAATTCTTGTTTCAAAAATATGTCACGGATTCGTTTGTGGGCGGAGTTTCTTCTTCCGAAGGGCAATTTCAACTGCATGGTTCCGGATAAGCCAGGCTGGAACGGGCGCGCCCGGCGGCCCATCGCGGGTCGGGGCGGCGGGCCGGTGGGGCCGGTTGGAACCCGCCCGGCATTCTCCCAGCAATGCTTCTGAATTTCCCCGGCCCCTGGCCAGTGTTCGGGGAATCATCCACCCGGCCAAATAACCAAAGGAAATCAGATGACAATCAAAGCGTTAGTGATGAGTGACCGCCCGGACGAGTACACCGGGAAGAAGGGCCTCATCAAACAACAAATCATCACCGTGATGGACCTGAGCGAAACGGGCGAGCGATTGGCACAGCCCATTGAGTACGCCCTGAGCGAGGAGGAAAAGCCGGTGCACGCCGGCAAGCTGCAGGACAAGGTGATCCACCTGGGCATCCGGGAACTGCTGCCGTTCGGCGGGCGGCTCCGGGCGCGGGGCAAGGTCGTGGGACTGGTCGGGAAATAGGAAGCCCGATTCATGCACAACCCGGAACTCCACGCCCTGGCGGCGGTCCACTGGCAATACTTCTGCACGTTCTCCTTCCGAAGCGAGAAGCATTGTGCCCGGTTCGGGCCGCAAATGTTCGTGGCGCTGGTGCGAATCCAGGCGCGGAGTTTCGGGCTGCATTTTACTGAAGTACTTTGGTGCCTCCGGCGCGAGCGTGGCGAGTCCACGGGCCGGTTGCATCTTCATGCGGTAATCGCGGGGCTGCCCCCTTCGGCTGGCGCGCGCAACTGCTTTGCCCTGATGTCCCAATGGGAGCGTTTGGGCGGGGGGATGGCGCGGGTCAGCGAGTATGATTCTTCACTCGATGGACTGGATTATATTTCGGGATTATGCACCTGACAAAACCACCCCAACCTGTTGTGGTATCAGCGTTGACACGCGCTAAATTATTTCCAAACTGCAAGACGTGTGTGCGGATTCGCGCAGACCCAATGCAAGTTCAACCGAAACGCTGAATATCCGTTGCATTCTTAAACGGGAGTGCCGGAAACTTCTCGACGTTTCACGAACTTTCGGGGCTGGACAAGCCCCGCACACACGCAATGTACATACAGAACTGAAAACTAATTTCCTCGTTGCTGTCAGCATTAAATGACTTCCAAACTGCGAATGTGTGGCGGGCGCGATCCCCAACCAATTCAAAGGACGCAATCGAACACACATACGCTTTACGGCAAACTGTGCGTTCGTATGAGGCTCCCAGTTAGGTCAAGGATCGGTCAGCCCGTCACGCGCTGTACATACAGAACTGAATTTCATCCAAGCGGGCGGTCACATTTCAAGATTTCAGCTTTTGGTTTGGGAAAGAAATCCGCCACTTCCCGCCTCGCGTCTTCAAATGAAAGTCCGGCATAATCCATGTCGGGCGGCGCGTTGTTAAACCATTCTTGAATCAGTTTTATTGTCGCCCAAATCCCGTTCCCATTTTTCGCTGCCGATGGGTCGAACAGATAAAGCGGCTGATTGCGCCACAAAGCATCCGTTATCCGGTCTGATAGAACAAAAGGCGCGTGGTTTGATCCTGTATCAGATGGAAGGGGCTGCTTTCCACTGCGAATCCAATCAGCAACACGCGACGCGGATAAATTGGCGCGGTCAGGCATTTTCTCGTATTGGCTCTGAAAATCGTCAGTCCAACGCACAAAATTCTGATCTTGGTAAACAGGCGTCAGCTTTCCATCCAGATTCAACAGGTGTTCTTTGGGAATTGTTTTGAGCCAAAGTTTGGCTGCCGTTTGATTCGCATGGATAACGAAAATCTTCAATGCTCGGTCAATATCCTCAACGTTTAGCACCTGTAAAATCATCGGTTCGGAAGCCAATACCCGCCGTCATAATTCGTCAACACGATAATTTAACAAACACCAATGATTTGTTTGGATAGTTAGGGCATGACAAGTGATGAACCGCAGTGGGAACCGTGGATGGAGCAGACATTGGCCACATTGAAAGCGAAATTCATCAGTGACCGCGTGAAGGGCTTTCAACACCCGGAAAGCAAGGAGTGAATTATCCACCCGTAACGCGGCAGGAGGCGGAAGCTCGCTGGAAAAGGCAGGAAGCCGACCTGCGCCGAAGGTTTGTGACCGAACCTGAATGGCGTGAAGCGTATGCAGGTGAAGCGTGGAAATCAAAAGAACCTGTTTCGAGTGGTACACCGGAAACAGGAATAGAAACCACCAGCGATTTGCTATCAGGGATGCACGAGCTTACCTACGATGACCTCTTGGATATGTGGCAGCAGGCAAAAACTTTGCCTGAACCCGAACGCCAAAAAGCTATCCGTCAGATTATCCACCTATCGAAACAGCTTGAGTCCAAGCCAGCGCAGATAATTGCCGGTCTGTTGCTGGAAACCCTTTAGCCGTTCCGGTTCTTCCGCCGTTTGGCGGCTTTCTCCGCTTCTTCCAGCTTCTTCACATCCGCCGGTTTGACCCGCAATGCCGCCGCCAACGCCTGATCCGGCGTCAATGGTGCAAGCGAAACAGCGATACCGCCGCGACCGGGATGGGATTTGGGATTTTCGTTTGGCATAGCTTCGTTAAACTTTAGTGTTGACGGTTTACACCGGCAAGTATTGCTTTCCTTCCGTTAGAACATTTTAGCGTAGCGGTAAGGGCAGTCAGAAATTGCAACATTTCTTTTGGAAGCCCCTTGCCAACACGCCCGCAATCGGGCGTGTGGCTTGGCGCATTCTTCCAAAGGGCGTTGCAACCCTCTGACTGGGTGTGCTGGCTGCACGCCTTTTTCTTTTCCCTTCGCTGATAACCGCTGAACAATTATGAGCGACATAACCACCCCCGCTCCGCAGCCGGAGAAACCCAAAATCAGCAAAACTGCCGGATGCTTCGGTGTCATCATCCTCATTTGCGTTATCGGTTGGATTGCGGACATGGCGGGCTGCAATCCAAGCAGTACGACCTCGGAAAGCGGTTCGCACGTCCTGACCAAAGCGGAATGGCGGCAAAAAGCGTTGCCGTACTGACAACCCGTACGGCGGAGGACGAAAACTGACGACAGTTACGGAGTTCAAGAGCGCCATGGGCGAGCCTGCGCGGACACAAACTCTCGGCGGCTATGTTTATTGGTACGACGACTGCGCGGACGGCACCGTTCAGGTCAAGATGATAGACCCGGCCATGTCGGGCGGCACGCTGGCGATTGAAACCATCAACGACGATTAACCGGAAAACCCACAGTATGAAAAATCAAAGAAAATGGCTGCTTTTAGGCTTCACACTCCTGCTGTTAATTTCAGGATGCTCCAAACCTGTAAAAGACGGGCAAGGGCGGATACTCCCGTCTGTGGGCAGTACAACCGAGTTCACAGACAACAGCGGGTTAGTCGCTACCACAGAAGAAGCCACACGCGAGTTGACTGTTCCATCTGTCGCGTTTTTGCAGGCAAACCGCGACGCACTTCAAAGCATGGTTTCAAAAGGCATGAGCAGTGAACAGATAGCGCGGGAATAGAGCAGAATGATTGCTGAAGTCGAGAAACAAGCTGCGGAGCACGCGCTCAAAGCGGGTACAGCGTTTAAGATTCCACCCGGAACCAAATTACAAGTAGTTGGTTATTTAAATCACGGACTCTTGCCGCTACAAGCCAGTGATCCGTTTGCCACTTTCGCAAAAATTGAAATCTTGGAAGGCACGGAAAAAGGACTTACCGGATTTGTCGCGGCGGATAGTTTGAAATAATCCCGTTTACAGTCCTGCTATTTACTGTTCACAATCAAGCATGACTTGGCATGAAGCAAAGGCTGTTCTTCAGACCAGTACAATCAGCTTCGCAATCCAAAGACGTTAGGAGTTCTACAAGCGAGTAGCCGGGGCTATCCTGATTCGGCAACTGCGAAGAAGGCGCTGATCGCACAGGAGCAGACATTGCGAGACACCATTGACCGAGCTTGTAAAAAATTCGCCCAACACCAAAAATGGCCGAAGCTAGACGCCGAAGGACTTCTGTTTTTAACCCATCGTCTGGCGCTGGCTTTGAGTTTTCTGCGATTTCTTGAAGCCGAATGTCAGGGCGTCCGAATTGTGCCTGACCCGACTCCAGAAATTCCTGACTGGCGAGTTCTCGAATTTCTCCTTGTGGACTATTGGCATTGTGCCGGACACGAACAATACCTGTTTCAACTGACCCGTCTGCTTTGACGACAACGCCAAACTCCAACCACCCGTTTGATTCGGCTATTTTCGATTCTTGATCCATGCGCTCTAACTACGCACGGAAAGAACGGAAAATTTATTCTTCTGCTGGCCCCTTGTACACCAACCGCTTTCCTTCCACCTGCTGCAAAGCCAGCGTCCGGCGCTCCACGTCATCCAGATTGCGCCCGTTCCAACGAAATTCAAACTCCGAACAGTAACGGTGCAGGTGCTTCTTGCTGACGTGGTGAAAAATTCCATGAACACCGCGTTTTAGGAGCGAGAAGTAGCTTTCCGCCGTGTTTGTATTCACTCCGTTGTGGCTGGTACTCGCCTTCACCGTGGTTGACAACCTTGTGCCCGCCCGCGAAGTGCTTTCCAATCCCGAAGTAACTGGAAAATTCGTCCGTGTGGATGGTAGCCGATTTGTTCACCAGTTCTTTGATCGCGCCCTTGAGATTCTTGGCGTTTACGCTGTCAACCGGGTGACAGCGGGCATCACCGCCCCGCTCTACCAGAACCACAATGGGCGCTTTCTTGGTTCCACGGCCTCTTTTATGCGGCCCGGTGCCCGGTCTTGGCTTGCGGGCACCGATATAAGCCTTGTCAACCTCGACAACACCCTTCAAACCGCCCGCCAACGGCTCACATTTCATCGCCAGACGAATCCGGTGCGCCATGTGCCATGCCGTCCGGTAGGAACCCAGTTCTAAGTTACGTTGCAGTTGCAGGGCGCTGACGCCCTTCTTGCTGCTGCACATGAGATGAAACGCTTTGATCCATTTGGCGAGCGGAATGTGGCTGTCCTCGAAAATCGTGCCCACGGTGACAGTGAACTGCTGTTCACAGTCCCGGCAGTGATGCAGTCCAGCCCGGACGGTCGCACCGAGCATCCTGTAAACGTTTTTGCTTTGACAGTGCGGGCAAACGGCACCGTCTTTCCAAAGCAATTTTTCAATGTGTTCGCGGGCTTCGTCTTCCGTCATGTCGGGCAAGCCCTGCCCTTTGCATGACCAAGTTTTCTTCTCTTTCATGCCAAAACACTACCCGTTGTGGGTGGTTTTGTCAAGTGCATAATTCCGTTATATTTTGAAGGGAAGCGGCTTGACCGAGTCAACGGCCAAACGGTGGGCTGGCGACTATCACGAGCTGTCGAAGTTCGGCGGTTCGTGCGACGTGACGCTGTCCGAGAGTGTCTGCCGACACCTGGGCAACCGGAGTCGTTCCGGCTGGCGCGGGGTGGGCGGGCACGAGACGAGGGGGACAGACACGGCGTCGAGCACAGTGCGAAGCGGAGCAAGCAAAGCGCCTCCTTCGGAGCGCGTCACTGGACCGGCGATAACGGTTCAAACGCCTCTGGACTCTTGACCGGCTCAAAGCCAGCCCCAGACGGGGCCGTAAACGTCAAGGGAAGGGCCCTGGCGCGCTGCCCAGGCTGCGGCATATCTGCCACCTGTGAAACGGAAGCAACGTGGTGCCCCCACACCCAGCCGCGCGCAGCGCGGCGGGTGCGGGGGCTCGCTTGAAGATGGATTCTGTACCGCTCAGACCGACTTCACGACGGACTTGCGCAGGGCGGTGAAGAGCCGGGTCAGCGACACCGAACCCCCGGCTTTGGGCCAGGGTGCGCCGTTCATCCTGACGAAGAAGCGGCGCGGGGTGAAAGGGGCCGCGAGCAGGAGGATTTTGAGGTTTTTATTTCGGCGATAATCCTTTACAGAAATTCGCAGGTCTGCTTTCATAAGGACATGGTAGAGGAAGGATTTACAAAAGCCAGCCGTGCACGAGCCCGTGCACGCGGTTTGGCTGAATATTACTGTCCGGCGGTCGCCGGTTGAGAGCAGCGGAGAAAAAACTGGCCAACAAATGAAGGTTGATTAACATCGCGGCACGCGTTCGCGCCGCGGGGCTCAACCTGAAGTTAGAGCCCACGGGCGGCGAACGCGTGTGACGAGAAAAGGGACAAAGGATTGATGCTGGCGCAGTTAATCGGGGCTCCATCACCGTCGCCGCCGAACAAGGCGTTGGAGCGAACACCGGTGAAAGTGGGAAGGTATGTCCAGAGCTGTCACGACGGCTGCGCTCGCAGCCGTAGAACTGAGTCGTGCCAGCGACTCGTGGGTGGGATGTTGTCGCTGACCCGGATGTCGCTCAACTTTCTACGTTAGGCGCTATGAATGATTCGCGGACAAGATACTTGGGATTTTTCTCCCGGTTCAGCCTAGCTGTGCCGTTTGTCGCTTACTCGCTTTGCTTCATGGTATATTCTAGTCCATCTTCGTGGATTTCATGGATTTCACCGTTCCGATACAGCGCAGTCGTTGTGACTCGGAACTATGGCTTTTTGGTTGCTGCCGCTATCGGAGCATTTGTTTTTTTTGGCGACATGGAATTCAAACGGTGGCGGTTGGTTTGGCTTCCGCTGGTGAGTTTGGCGTTGGCGTATTGGCTTTATGTTCGGGCAGGTTGGTTCACACAGATACTTTAGCGCCTAACAATGGCGCTGCAGCCAACCGCCGCTACGCCGGCCAGTTGGACGATTTTATGAAATTCGATTGTCAGGATTGCATTTGGGAGTCACGCTCAGCGGCGGTGGCTGAGCTTGGACGTTGATATGGCTCTGTATTTGTCAAGCGGGCAGTAAGATTTTGTTCCGGTTTTTTCACGGTTCTTGCTTCCGACCTTGCGCAATGGACTGTTGGGTTGGCGCCGCGCAGCGTAATCAACGACGGTTGATCATGCTGATATACGTGAGTTCACAGTTCGCTTGCGAAACTGGATGTAGCACCTGACCACGGTTCGATCGCGGCGCTTCCTCTCTCTAGGCTCGAGGGTCCAGCCGAGATCGCTCCGGGGTTTCCTCTTAACGACAACGAGGGTTCGCCTAAACCGCGCTGCTCGACGCCAACTCATCAATCCACTCCAAAACTGATTCCGACTCGTTGGGTTTCTGGTCCTTGCCCGGATGCGTGCCCCGGGCGAGCGCAGCGGAGGCGAAGCGAGAGCCGGCGCGTCAGCGGTGGGATCCCGTGACGACGGTTGCCCTGACTTTTGTTCTCGCGTTGGTGCATCCGCTTCATTTCTTAAAAGCTATTTGGTTTTGTGGACTTCTTGCGGATCGAGCCGGTAGCTGCGACCGGGCTTTGCCGGCGAATGATCTCGGCGGGCGCTTTTCCATCCTGCCCGGCGGGGGCGCTTTGACTTGGCAGGCAATGGCCCACACGAAGCCGGCCAGTTCGCGCGCCACGGCCGTGGCGGCCACCACGCTCTTTTTGCTTGGCGGCAAGTCAGGACCTGGAAGCGTTTGTGCAGTCGCTGTTGCGCCTTCCAGGCAGATGAGCCGCACTGCTTTGCTTTGGCCTTCCTGCCGTTTCTGAGTCGCGCGCTCACCTTGGGCGTCAACCGGTACTGCCACGCCGCTTCGGTGAGCACGCGCCGACAATGCGCGTTGCCGCACCGGGTGATGCCGCCCTGCACCCGTTTGTCGCCGCTGCTGTGTTCGCTGGGCGTCAGCCCGAAGAAGTGCATGAGCGAACGCGGATCATCGAACCGGCTGAAGTCGCCCACCTCGGCCACCAGCGTCATGGCGGCAAGCACCTGCACGCCGCGCAGACTCATGAGCGCGCGCACCACCGGTTCCCATTTCCAGCCCGGCAAGGCGTCTTCCACCGCCTGGGCCAGCCGCTCCAGCCGGTCGGTCGCGTCGTTGATGGCGTGAATGTATTCCTGAAAGGCGATCTGTTGCGGTGGGGTGCGGCATGACCAGTGCGGAGAGATAACGCTTGTGGGCGTCGTTCCAACTGCTCTTGCCGGTGTAACGAAAGCCCAGGCGCAGCAGAAAACCTTTCAAGCGATTGCGCGCCTGGCGTTGATCGGTCACGGCGGCGTGCGGGCGCGCACCAGATCGCGGATGGCTTCGTCCTTCTGATCGGGCACGTGAATGGCCGTCAGTTCGCCGGCGCGATACAGCCGGGCCAGTTGATCGGCATCGCGGCGGTCGGTCTTCACGCGGTCGGAAGCTTTCCTGGGAATGAGCGAGGGCGCGACCACCTCGCAGGTCAGCCCCTTCTTGCGCAGGTGGCGGCAAGGACAAAGCCGCACGGACCGGCCTCATAGACAAAGCGCAGTTCGACGCCGGGTGGCGCGAGCTTCTTGACGAGTTTATCCACGGCATCGAGGGTGCCGCCGATGATGCCGTAGACGCCGGACCTCGGTGTCATTCTGGGGCGCGATGGAGACGGCGATGGTTTCTTTGTGGACGTCCAGACCGATGTAATGCACTGATTTTGTTCATGGGTGTTTGGTTCCTTTCATTGTGATGAATCAGGCGCTACATACGCCTTTCACATTGCGGATCGGTCTCCACTCGGGGATAACCCGCGTAACCGCACCGGAATCAAACACCCACTTAACTCTTTTGTTAAGCCATATGGTCTAGGCATCATGCCACGATTGCGTCCAGAGCGGATTTTTTTAGCGGTAGTTGCACCGCTAGTTTTTGGTGGCGGGATTTTGTCGGCAGTTGGTGCGGTTACGAAGAATCGCGGATTGCTGAAGTTTGGATTTGGAGTTCTGTTGGTTGGAGCCGCTATTTCGAGTTTGCCGCTTGTGGCGACACTGATTTATTTCGGATGGCAGAAGGCTTCCAGATTATTTAGAAAATGAACACGATGATGTTTAGTTTCACAATTGAAGTGCGACAAAAGGGTTAGTAGTAGGCTTCGTTGGGGGTCTGGAAGCCCAGCCGGAGTCTGGGGCGGTTGTTTAACTGTTCGGCAATGCGAACGCATTGCCGCTGGGTGATCCGGCCCAGGTTCGTTCCCTTGGGCAGATATTGACGGATAAGTCCATTGGTATTCTCGTTGGTGCCTCGCTCCCACGCATGATGCGGTGTCGCAAAATAAACCCGCGTGCCCAGGATGCTTTCCAGTTCCGGGTAGTTGTGAAACTCCGTGCCGTTATCAGCGGTGATGGTTTTGACTCGTTGCCGTTCTTCCCAAAGCAACTCAACGGTCCGCTCCAGCGTCAGTTCCTTGGTGGCTCGTTGAATCTGACCAATCCTAACCAGCCCGGTTTTGCGTTCCACTACTGTCACCAGACATGCCTTGCCCCGGCCATGCACGGTGTCAATCTCCCAATCCCCGATCCGGCCACGGCTCGCCACCACCGCTGGCCTTTGTTCTATCAGCTTTTTTCCGGCCAGTCGCCCGCGACTGTCATACCGCCCATATCGTTTTCGTCGCCGCTTCCGGGCTCCGCGCAGGTGCCGCCACAAGGTCCCGCCGCACCGCTTATCCTTCCAAATCCAGCGGTAGATCGTCTCATGGCTCATCACCCGTTGCCCCTCACGCTTTCGTCGCCCAACGATCTGCTCCGGGCTGAACCCCTCCCGGATCATGGCCTCAACCGGTGCAAATTCCGCTGGCCCATATCGCCAGTTCCGGCGGGAGCGCCGCTGTCGTCCGCTCGCCTTCTCCATCGCGTGCGTTGGTCGATAGTGACCATCATGCACAGACTGATTCCGCTTCACCTCCCGATACAACGTGCTACGATGCCGCCCAAGATGTTCCGCAATCTCTGCCACCCGCAAACTCTGCCGCCGCATCGCGCCAATCTCATACCGCTCTTCGGTCCTTAATTGATGATATTGCACCCACAAAGCTTGTCGCACTTGCAACTTGAATCCAAGCGGCCTAACAAGTCGCCGGAGCCAACCGCCGTTGGCGCTGTCAGTTCCGCTGTCGCGGTTCACGCCGCGAGTCGGCGGTGGCTCAGCTTTTTTCGTTAGGCCACATTATGCGCACGCTCACTCTTAGCTTATTGATTCTCGGAGCATGGTTGCTTCTAGTGCTAGCTGAGTTTAGCCCTGTTTTGTTTAGTCGGAGCTACCACCTCAACCATAAAGATTTAATCCCAGCGGTGTTAATTTTATTCGTTGCCCTCATAGCCGGTCTGGCGGTCGGTTGCTTCGTCACGCGGGAGCGGCCATTTCGTCCCGCGTTGGTTGGAGTTGCCATAGTTGCGTCTGTGGCAGTTACATTTGTGCTGTTCGTCGCGCTCTCCATCAGGCATAGCGAGACATTCGCCCATGCCGTGGGTGGGTCTTTGTTCTATCTTCCGAGCATTTGTATTTTTTCTGTTCCGGCAGCGGTCAGTTGCCTCTTGGCACAGAGTTGCCGAAGAGCTTGTTTGCGGAGGCAGCGATGAGTGGCGTTGGAATGGTGCGGTCTCCGCGCTGGAGCCCGCCGACTGCCCCTTGAGTTTATGGATGGTTTGAGTCATACAACGATTATCGAGCTTGCGGAGTCATTCGCCCGTCGGCGTGGCTCAACTTTGGATCATTAGGCGACATGCGTAGTCTCGTTATCATCTTTGCGTTCTTGCTTCTTGTTGTTGGGTGCGCGAGTTACACGCCAATGCGAAATCGAGCACAAATATTCTCCGTGGTCGCAGTATTGGCGACGGCGGCGGTTTTATCGAATGCGTTCGGGCAAGTCGGCTTGAGCATCGTTCCGGGCGGAATATCGAATGTGGTATTTCGGATTAGCAATGACACGACAAATTCCATTCGCCTGCCGTCAGCGGGTTATGTGCCGCTCGATTATTATATTCCCATCAACACGAACCGAGCATACGCAATTTTCAATCGCCCGGAGGTTGATGTTGGACTTTGGCTTACACGCGACTGGCGGCAAGTCGGAACAAATTGGATGTTCGCTTCGCACCAGAGTTGGCGAGAACGTTTGAAGATTCGCACTCTCAAACCGGGAGATACTTTGGACATCGTTCGCAGTCTTGGTTCGTGGAATGATTTGATTCTGACCAATACCAATGTTGTGGCTCGCTTCCAGTTCCTGATTCCTAAAGGCTGGGCGGAAGAGTATGGTTTGCAGCAGTGCGATCTGTGTGTCACAGGATTAGTAGAAAGAACGATCAAATGAGATTGACGCGGCCTAACAAATCGCTGCAGGCAACGCGGGATGGCCGGTCCAGTTCCGCTTCGCGGTTCACGCTGGTTGGTCCCGCGTGCCTGAGCTCTGGACGTTGGACTTCAGAACTCACATGCTTATGAAATCACATGCACTCTGGTGGCTCGCGGCAATGGCGCTCTCAGGTTTTGTTGCCTTCGCTGGCGATAGTCTGACCGTGGTTCCCGGCGTCAGCAACAGCTATGACGTAGTTCAGGCGCCCGTGCTGAAGGTTTACACTGCAATAGAGGGAAAGCACCGCTTTATTGCATACGTGGTGAAATGGAAGAATGCGGAGGTCATCGTCAGTGACCACTCGCAAAGAGCGACTACAAGGTTGGTGATACCATTTCTTTTTTGGCGCAGAAGATTACAGTAGAAAATAAGGGGTCGGCATCGATTGGTGCTTTAGCCTTTACCTTGGGCCATCCACCGAGCAAATAGTGTGGGGGCTGGAACGTCCAATATGAGGATAGGCTGCACGGCTACCTTCAAAGATTAAACTTGGGTGTTTCAAATCACCTGCCAGCCAATCTCGCGGTTTAGACATATGTAAACCCGTGACGCCCGTTCGCGCGTGATTTGTCCTGGTGGTGTCGGATTTGAAACCAGTTCCGCGAGCGGGGGAGGTGGCGCGGTGCTGGTTGCAAATTTGACACGACCAGTCTTGCATGGGGTGAGCGTTCGCGTGGTTGGCATCCGGCTTGGCCTTCAAATCAGCAAGCCGGATGACAAACACGGGAACGCGAACGGGCGATTTTTTCCTGGAAGGTTTAGCCTGCAACAAGGCGCTGCTGCCGTGAGGCAGATGCTCCTTCTTTGGATACTGCTTTTGTATACTACTTGCCATTTTCGGTGCAAAAACTGGATTTTGCTGGATGACGCGTGATGAGAAAACTCAATAGAATCAATGCTGGAAGAGATGTGAGGATTTCTGAAAATACCGTTTTCGATTTAGAAGGCAGATGCTCTATCCAACTGAGCTACGGGCGCTGCTGCAGGGACATTACCGGCAACCCGGAAAAGGCGCAAGCATGAGCCGGCTGTCGCCGGTTTTCCTGTTCCAAATCCCCTGCAACTCCGTCCGTCGTTCGCGTTGGAGCTATGGCCCGCCGCGTGTCAGGCCGGGTTCTGTCCGCAAATGCGGCCTCAGTTTTGCCACCAATTCTTCCGGCACGCGTTTGGGTTTTTCTTGCAGCGTCGTGCAAACATGCAGAGTTTCCGCCTCGAGAATCAACGTGTTTGTCTGGTTGCGGATGGAGTAGGAGAAGTTCAGTCGAATGCCCTCAACTGCCGTCGGCCAGACCTCAATGGCCAGCACATCGTCGTAACGGGCCGGCGCCTTGTAGCGGAGCCGGCATTCAATCACCGGGAAGATTGTGTCCTGCAACTGCCACTGAAGGAAGGCCGCATCGAGTCGCCGGACGAATTCGCCGCGCGCAGCTTCCAGGAAATCCAGATAACGCCCATAGTAAACGTGATTTCCCATCGTGCACTCGGCGTAAGTGACGCGATGAGTGTGGCGAAAAACGGGAGCAGGCATATCGGCCGATGGTAAGATTGCGCGTTTGGAGTTCAAAGCGAATTCAACCTTCGTAAAAGCCCGCATACGGATTTTGCCCGACGCAGGCCAAAAAGATGTGATCGCCAAAACCAAATCATTTGTTGCGCGGGGCGGGTTTGAGGTTATGTTGCCAGCATGGATTGGCAGCAGTTGGTGTCGTTGGTGATAGTTGCCTCCGCAGCGGTGTTGCTGCTGGGGAGCAAGTTTCGCCGGCGCAAGTTCAGTTTCGAGCGGGACACGCATTGCGGTTGTGCTGCCGTCCAGGAATCATCCCCGCAAAGTTCGATCGTGTTTCGCGCGCGCAAAGGGCGAGCGTCCCGAGGTGCTGGTGAAAATGAGATGAGAGCGCGCTTGCGCTGCCGCAACGGCTGAGATAGAATTTTTTCGCTGAAGATGGCCATGTGCAAAGTCAGTTCGTCGGTGCATTTTGTGACGCGCTCCGCCGCGGGCGGGCAGGAGATCTCGGCCAGGGCGCATTGGGTGCCCAACACCGACGTTTATGCGACGGACAACGGGCTGGTGGTGAAGGTGGAGCTGGCCGGGATGCGGAGCGAGCACCTGGAGATCACGGTGGAGGGGAACCGGATGCGGATCGCGGCAACCGGCCGGATGGCTGCCGGGCGGCCAAGTGCCAGCTTCCTGGTGATGGAGATCAACTACGGTCCGTTCGAGAGCGTGCTGGAGCTGCCGCCGGGCTACGATCTGAGCCAGGCCAAAGCGGCTTACCTGAACGGATTCTTGCGGATTGATGTGCCGCTGGCGCAGCGGCATGTGAAGAACACCAAGGTGCCTGTTGCCGAGGGGAATTAATCTCTTCCCTGAACTTTTTTCAGGGCGGCGGCATCTAAACTGCAGTATGGCGCGACCATGACCTCGCCCGACACCGAGTTTATTAGCATTCTGGGAGCCGCCGGCAGTCCGGAGGCGCCGCCGCGCGTCTCTTCCCGCTCCCTGCCGGAGGTGTTGCCCATCCTGGGCTTGTCGGACATTGTGATCTTTCCCGGGCATGGTCGCGCCGCTGCTGGTCGAGACCGCCCAGAGCACCAAGCTGATTGACGACGTGGTGGGCGGGGACCGCCTGCTGGGGGTGGTGCTGCAGCGCAACGCGGAGGCGGAGAACCCGCTGCCGCACGAAATGCACGAGGTCGGCTGCGCCGCGCGCGTGTTGAAGATGCTCAAGTTCCCGGACAACACCGTGCGCGTGCTGGTCGAGGGCCTGTGGCGCATTCAGCATCAAGGAGTATCCCACGACCGAGCCCTACCTGTGCGCCAAGTTCGAGCTGCTGCAAGGACCTGAAGGAAGACTCGGTGGAGCTGACGGCGATGATGCGCAACGCCCAGAGCCAGTTCCAGGAGATCATCAAGCTTTCGCCCGCGCTCTCCGAGCAGATCAAGATCGCCGCGCTCAACACCGAGGACCCGGGCCACTTCGCCGACCTGATCGCGGTCAACCTGAACCTGAGCCTGGAGGAGCGGCAGAAGCTGCTGGAAACCACCTCCGTCAAGGAACGCCTGACGCGGCTGCTGCCGATGCTCAACCGCGAGCACGAAGTGCTGACGCTCAGCTCCAAGATTCAAAGCGAGGTGGCCACCTCCATCTCCAAGACCCAGCGCGACTTCTTCCTGCGCGAGCAGATGCGGGCCATCCAGCGCGAGCTGGGCGAGTCCGACCCCAACGCCAGCGAAATCCGCATGCTGCGCGAGAAGATCGAGCAGACGCCGCTGCCGCGCCGAGGCCGAAGCAGGTGGCGACGCAGGAACTGGAACGGCTGCAGCAGATGCCCCCGGCGGCGGCCGAATACGGCGTGAGCCGCGCATTACCTGGATTGGATCCTGAGCCTGCCGTGGACGAAGGAGACGGAGGACAAGATTGACCTGGCCGAAGCCGAGCGCATTCTCAACGAGCAGCATTTCGGGCTGACGAAGGTCAAGGATCGGCTGCTGGAGTTCCTGGCCGTCATCAAGCGCCGGAAGCAAATCAAAGGCCCGATCCTGTGCCTGGTCGGCCCGCCCGGCGTGGGCAAGACCTCCCTGGGCCGGAGCGTGGCCGACGCGCTGGGCCGGAAGTTCGCCCGCATCTCCCTGGGCGGCATGCGGGACGAGGCGGAGATTCGCGGCCACCGCCGCACCTACGTCGGCGCGCTGCCCGGGCGCATCATCCAGACCCTGCGGCGCGTCGAGAGCCGCAACCCGGTGATCATGCTGGATGAGCTGGACAAGGTGGGCGCGGATTTTCGCGGCGACCCGGCGGCGGCGTTGCTGGAAGTGCTGGACCCGGCGCAGAACAACACCTTCACCGATCACTACCTGGATTTGCCGTTCGACCTGTCGCGCGTGCTGTTCATCACGACGGCCAACTGGCTGGAGCCGATCCACCCGGCGCTGCGGGACCGGCTGGAGGTGATCGAGCTGCCCAGCTACACCGAGTCCGAGAAGCTGCAGATCGCCAAGCGTTACCTCGTGCCGCGCCAGTTGGAAGAGCACGGCCTGGCCAAGCAGGAGGTGAAGATTCCCGACGCCACCTTGCGGCGGGTGATCCACGATTACACCCGCGAGGCCGGCGTGCGGCAGTTGGAGCGGGAGATCGCGGCGCTGACGCGCAAGGCGACGCGCCGCATCGTGAGCAACGGGCACGCCAGCAAGCCGCTGGTCCTGACGCCCGAGTCGCTGAAGGATTACCTGGGCGCGCGCGCGGTTCGTGAACGAGACGGCGGAGACGATCAAGGAGATCGGCATCGCCACCGGCCTGGCCTGGACGCCGGTCGGCGGCGAAATCCTCTTCATCGAAGCGACGCGGATGCCGGGCAAGGGCAACCTGCTGCTGACCGGTTCGCTGGGCGAGGTGATGAAGGAGAGCGCGCAGACGGCGGTGAGCTATCTGCGCAGCCAGGCCAAGGCGCTGGGCATTGACCTGGCGGATTACGGCAAGTACGACCTGCACATCCACGTGCCGGCGGGCGCGACGCCCAAGGACGGGCCCAGCGCGGGCGTGACGCTCGTGGCGGCGCTGGCCTCGCTGCTGACGCGGCGGCGGGTGCGGTCGGACGTGGCGATGACCGGCGAGATCAGCTTGCGCGGGCGCGTGATGCGGGTGGGCGGCATCAAGGAAAAAGTGCTGGCGGCGGCGCGCTTCGGCATCAAGCAGGTCATTCTGCCGGAGCAGAACCGGGCGGACTGGAGCGAGGTGCCGGAGGAAGTCCGCAAGCAAGCTGAAGGTGCATTTCATCCGGCACATTTCCGAACTCCTGCCGCTGGCCTGCGCGAGAAATGATCCGCCGGCTGCCGCTGTTGCTCGGTGCCCTGCTGCTGGCCGGGGCGGCGGAGCCTCCATCGCAACCGACACGGTTACCACCCGCCGAAGCGGCAAAGGAAGGCCGTGCGTTTGTGGCGGAGTTGCTTTCGCAAAAGCCCCGGCAAAGCGTCACCAACACCGGAACCCTGAAGATCGGCAAGCGCCCGCCGGTTCCCATCAAATTTGAAATCATCGCCAGGGGAACAAACTGGCTGGGCACCTACGAAACCACCGCCGGCACAAACGACGTCAAGCTGACAGTGTTTCACACCGACGATCAACCGAATCAATACCGGGTTGATGAGGGCGGCATATCGAAGACGTTGCAGGGAAACGAGACGATGACCCCGTTCGCCGGTTCGGATTTCTGGGTGGCGGACCTGGGGTTGGAATTTCTCCGTTGGCCGGCGCAAAACCTGGTGAAAAAGGAAATGCGCCGCAGTTGCGCCTGTAACGTGCTGGAAAGCATCAACCCACAGCCGGCGCCGGGAGCCTACCGCCGCGTGGTCTCGTGGATTGACACTGAAAGCCTCGGAATCGTCGTTGCCGAGGCTTATGACATCCGCAACAAGCTGCTGAAGGAGTTTGTTCCCAAGGACATCAAAAAGGTCAATGGCCAGTGGCAGTTGGAAGAGATGGAAATCGACAACCGCCAGACCGGTTCGCGCACCCGTGTCGAATTCAATCTGGATGCGAAATAAGGGCGCGGCAACGAAGGCCCCTCCCGGCCCCCAACCTTTGGACTTGCTTCTTTCAGAAGCTGACAGAAGCTACGGGCGCATGGAAAAAACCGATCAACTTCGCGAATCGTTTCGGATGCAACAGGCGCTCAACGAACGCATCGGCGTCCGCACCGAGGGCATGACCGAGCCGGAGAAGACCCGGTGGATTCTGAACTATTGCCGCGCGATGTCGCAGGAAATTGCCGAACTCACCGACAGCGTGCCCTGGAAATGGTGGGCCAGGTACCAGAAATTCGACGAGCAAAACGCCCGCGTCGAAGTCGTGGACCTGTTCCACTTCCTCATCAGCCTCGCGCAGGTGCTCGGCCTGAGTGCTGACGACGTGTTCGACCGAGTCGGCCGACGTTAAAAAGAACGCGGTGAACTTCGAAACGGCAGGTAAAGAAAAACCGGTTATTGCCAGGTGAGATGTTACCCTGAGGCAGACTCCAAACAAGAGGGAGCATTTAGCCATCCGGTCCCAGCTTGCCGCGATAATGCTCGACGCGGGCGGCATGAACCGCATCCGGAGCCATAAGTCTCTGGCATAACCGGGATATTTCCGGACTAGAATCCCGGGAACAACCATGCTGAACTTGCCCGCGCCCGCACGCCAGCTCCCAAATCTCAAGGCCCGCATCCGCGTTCCCGCCGTTTGGCGCCGGGATGTGGAACGGATTTTAATCAATCAGGACCAAATCGCCCGGCGCATCCGCGAAATGTCGCGGGACATCGAACGTGATTTTTCCGGCCGCGAAATGGTCGTCGTCTCGCTCCTGAGCGGCACGGTGATGTTCCTGGCGGATTTGATTCGCAACCTGTCCTTGCCGCTCCGTCTGGATTTCATCGGCGTTTCCAGCTATGGCGCCGGCACACAATCACGCAGGCTGGTCTTCACCAAGGAACTGCGGCTCGATGTCCGCGGGCGGGATGTGCTGCTGGTGGACGACATCCTCGACACCGGCAGGACGATGTCGCGCGTGCTCGGCAAACTGAAGGCGCTCAAGCCGCGCCGCATCAGGACCTGCGTCCTGCTGAACAAGGCCGCGCGCCGCGTCGAAGATGTCGAGGCGGATTATGTCGGATTTGAAATCCCCGACGTTTTCGTCGTCGGCTACGGACTGGATTTCGCGGAGCGTTACCGGAACCTGCCGTTCGTGGGTGTTTTGCATCCGCACATTTACGGGACGACAATGAATACCGTGAGCAGCAACCGTTGAGCACCCCGTGCCAGCCCCATGCGTGTCTCCATTTGCTTTTACTCCTATTTCAAGGATCTGACGGGTTGCGCGCAAACCACGGAATCGTTGCCCGACGGCGCCACGCTCGGCGCACTCTGCGAGCAGCTCATCGCCCGATTTCCCAAACTCGCCGCGATGCAGAAGTCCACACTGGCCGCCGTGGGAGTGGAGTATCAGCCGCGCAGCCACGTTCTGAAGGACGGCGACGAGGTGTCCCTGTTCCCGCCGGTGCAAGGCGGCTGAGCATTTTCGATTTGAAATTTCCAGTTTTCAATTTTCATTAAAGTCGTGCGCCGCGACCTGACCATCTCCCCGGAACCGATCGACGAAGCCGCGCTGCTGCGCCGGCGGACGATCTCGGACCACGCCGGCGCGGTCGTCCATTTCCTGGGCGTGGTGCGGGGCAGCGAGGAGGGCGAAACGATCAGCGCCCTTGAATACGAAGCATTCCAACGCATGGCCGAGCACCAGTTCCACCTGCTGTTCGACGAGGTGCAAAAACGCTGGCCGATTGAGTCCGTGCGGTTGGTCCACCGCACCGGCGTGGTGAAGGTGAACGAGCCTTCGCTGTGGGTCGAAGTCGTCGCGCCACATCGCGGTGAAGCCCTGGCGGCCTGCCAGTGGCTTGTTGACGAGATGAAGCGCGTCGTGCCGATCTGGAAAAAACCGATCTGCAAATGATACCCCTTTCCACCCACGGGAAATCCACGCGGCACCACCGGAAAATTTTCCGCTTTATTCCTGGACGCGGATTCTGAATCCTGCGTTCTAATTTCTCAATCAACACATGGCGTACCTGAACGACAATTTTCTAAAGCTGAAGGCCGGCTACCTGTTCCCGGAAATCAGCCGGCGCGTGAAGGCATTCTGCGAGGCGAACCCGGCGGCCGCGCAGCGCCTCATCCGTTGCGGCATCGGCGACGTGACCGAGCCGCTGCCGCCGGCGGTGATTTCCGCGATGCACAAGGCCGTGGATGAAATGGGCGTTCGCGAAACGTTCCGAGGCTACGGCCCGGAGCAGGGTTACGAGTGGCTGCGCGCCGCCATCGTCAGAAATGATTTTCGCGACCGCGGCCTCGACGTGGCCGACGACGAAATTTTCGTCAGCGACGGCTCGAAATGCGATTGCGGCAACATCCTCGATATTCTCGGAGCAAAGAATAAAATCGCCATCAGCGATCCGGTTTACCCGGTTTATGTGGACACGAACGTGATGGCCGGCCACACCGGCCCGGCCAACGAGGCCGGCGCCTACGGCAGGATCGTTTATCTGCCCTGCCGGCCGGGCAACGGCTTCATCCCGGAGCCGCCCCGGCGCCACGTGGACGTCATCTACCTCTGTTCGCCGAACAATCCGACCGGCGCGGCGGCCACGCGGCCACAGCTTGAAGCCTGGGTGAAATACGCGCTGGAACACAAGGCGCTCATCCTGTTTGACGCCGCCTACGAGGCCTACATCACCGACGTGGCATTGCCGCATTCGATTTACGAAATTCCCGGCGGACGCGAATGCGCCATCGAATTCCGCAGTTTCTCGAAGAACGGCGGTTTCACCGGCGTGCGCTGCGCTTTTACCGGCCATCCAGATTCGGTCTCGTTGGTAAAGGTGGCAGTTGCCAACAGGGTTCCTGTGCTTGTCCAGAGGTTCGCAACATGCGTTCCGGTATTAGTGGCCGCCTTGTAGAAGCGAATTCCGGTTACGTAGCCATTCACATCGGAACGAAACTTAACACCCAGTTCTTGCGGTCCGTCTGAGCCGGCGTCCACTGTACTCGGGACTGCATCGCTTGGCCAGATACTCACACTGGCCTCTTCTCCTGCTTTATCGAAAACCATGTAGCCGACAGTTTCCGCAGGGTGGGAAGTCTCCACGTCCTTCGACTGCTCTTCCTCAATTTTAAGCGGTACACCAGTTGCTGCAACAGATCGCGCCCTGAGCGAGGAGGTATCGGTGTTGTTGGTGGTTTGCATGTGGGCAAGGAAAACCGGCGGTTGCTCGAAAGCCTTTTGGAAGGTAATCGGGGACCATTGGTCGGTCAGGCCGTTAGGGGCATTGGCCACTTCGTACTGCAAGGTTCCTACAGCCCCTTGGCCTGGTTCCCAGGCGATGTAATTCACGGTTTCTTTGAGGTGATAATTTTTATTCCGTTCCTGCTCGCGGAACATATAGGTGAAGGTTGTGGTGGTAATTTTTGAAAGCCGGCCGCTGATCGTGTCGAGTTCGTTTGCAGAAGTAACGGTCGTCATTATTACCGGGGGTTTGTTGAAAGGAGCACTGAACCTGATCATCTGGTTGGTGGGGCCACCGGCAAAGCTGCCTGCCTCGACGATGGAGCCATTGGGGAGGGTGGTGCGTCCTTTTTCCATGATAAGGTAGGAAACGGTCTCTGCGGGGTGTGACCGGTCGCTCAGATAATTCCATTCCTCCAGCCTGATTTCAAATCCAGTCGGCGTAATGTTGCGCAGGCGGATCACGCAGGGTTCAGCGTTGTTGCTGCCTGGGGGGCCGGTGACTACCACGGGGGTGTTAAAAGTCCCGGCAATGGGAACCCGCACCCAGGTGCTGCCGACATTGATTTCGCCAGCCTCGATGTTCAGGCCGGCAAGGGCCGCAGGGCTCGCTGCCTTGATGGTGATCGAGGTTGTGCCGGTGGTGCCAAGGTTGTCAGTTACTTTTAATGTGGCCACGAAGTCCGCTGGCGCGGTGTAGGTGTGGCTGGTGGTCTTGCCGGTGGCGGTGGAACCGTCGCCGAAGGTCCATAGGTAGGAAGCGATAGAGCCGTCGCTGTCTGACGAACCGGAGGCGTCAAAATTGACCGTCAGCGGTGCCGTGCCGCTAGTCGGCGTGGCCGTGGCTACAGCGAGGGGCGTCTTGTTCGTGGTGGTAATCGGCGCGGTGACCACAATGGGCGTGTTGGTGGAGTTGGTCTGGCCCTGACTGTCGGTAACGGTCAAAGTTGTGGCGTAAGTGCCCGCAGCAGTGAAGCTGTGTGCAGCCGTGGCACCGGTGGCAGCGGTGCCGTCTCCGAAACTCCAGGCATAGTTGACAATGGTGGCGCCATTTGCAGCCGTTGAGCCGGAACCGTTGAAGGAAACCTGCAGCGGTGCCGCTCCGGCGGCAGCCGAAGAAGCGATGACTGCTGTTGGCGGAGTGGCCGTGGTTCCGCCGGCAGGAGGCGACCCGGGGAGAGTTGTCCCGCCTGCGGCAAAGGCCACGGGCGCCGAGTGCGGACTTTCCGTTCCGTCAGTAAAAAAGGCGGTCAGGGTGAAATTGGCCGTTGAGTTCTCCAGAGTCACCTGGCAGTCCAAAGAGGTGGCGCTGGCACCTTCAACCTGGCAGGCAACGGTTCCATCCTTGTACAGTTTGAAGCCACTGACGATCAGGCCGCTGGGTGGAGCGTAACTGTTCCATTCGGCGTGAACAGATTGGCTCGTTGTTGACGCTGGGGAGGTGGTGCTTGAGGTGTCGCCTGTTGTTGGCTGGGTGGGGGCTGTGGTTGATGTGGGAGGCGTGGTGGTGTCGGATGTTTCCGGAGCGGTCGGGGTAGTTTCCGGGGTGGTCGGGGTGGTGGGATCGGTGCTGCCTGTCGCCGGTTCCGCCGGTGTGCTGACGGTATAGGTGACAGGGGCGGAATGCGGGCTTTCCGAGCCGTTGCTGAAGGTGGCAGTGAGAGTGAAAGTTGCGCTGTCTCCAGCCAGGGTCACCTGGCAATCCATCGAGGTGGCGGTAGGGCTCTCCGTCATGCAGGCAAAGGTTCCGTCCTGGTAGAGCCTGAAACCCGTGACGGTCATGCCACTGGGCGGGCTGTAACTGTTCCACTCGGCATGGATGGTTTGGGTCGTCGCTGCCGAGGACAGCGTCGGCAGCAGGCAGCAGAGCAGGAGGAGAAGGAAACTGCTTGTCAGGTTGCGCATGGTCAATACCGCGGATTAAAGGTTGCAGGATAAGGTTGCGGATCGATATGCAGATTGCATGCCGCAGAGATGAGTTTTAATTTTCTTTGTATTTTCGAGCTGAAAGGAATTAAGGCGAGGGGCAGAAGGGGGAAGCTGTTACGTTTTTGCAATAGAGCGTGGCGGCAATTGTTTCAGGACAGCTTTCCGCAATCTTCCTGAAAGCGGTCTGGTGGCTGCAGGTGTTACCCCTTGAGCGCCCGTTCACCTAATGCAATAGCCATGCCAATAAATAGTGTGGTGCTTCTTCCACGCTAAGAGGCGACAATCACCGGCTGGAGGCTCCGTCGGAGCTGTGAACAACGGGTAAGAAATTATACGGGTTGGAAAACAGAACGTCTTGAAAAGGTAGAAAAAAATTGGCTGAACCGCACCGATGTGGGGATGTGGGCTTGGTGGAATGGAGGCAGGTGGAGGTCCTGTTGACCTCTGCAACAAGGACGGGTCTGTTTCAAACTCTCATGTTTCCATTTGGCGACTCAAGATTGCAAAGGAACTACATCTCAGATTGGCATGTCACGCCGTGGTTATTGAAAGCCGGGCAGGTATGGGCTGTCTGTTTGTTCGCCCGCAGGTTCAGGGTGTTGTCAGGCCACCTGGGCCAATCGAAATGACTTGACCGTATGGCAGTCGCGGGTGATGGGGCTCCTCCTGCCGCACTCACCCGTGTCGCGCCAAGCCGACAGCTGACAATTCCCTGGAAAAATAACGGACCGGTCTTTACAATGGCCGCCATTCCGTCGTCCTGCTGTTCACCTCACCCCTTGTCCCGCAGGGAGTCCCACGTGCACGCCGTCGTTATCCTGGACAGCGCCCGCAAGAACGGCACCAGCGCCCGCATCGCCCGCGCCTTCACCGAAACCGCCGCCACCTACGGCGCCGCGGTCATCGAGTACCCGCTCAACACCATGCAGTACCGCGACTGCCAGGGCTGCGAGTGCTGCCACACCCGCGCGGAGAGCTGCGTGCTCCGCGACGACCTGACGCTCCTGCTCGACAGCCTGCACCGGGGGGACGTGGTCGTGTTCGTCGCGCCGGTCTACTTCGGCGACACCTGCGGCCAGTTCAAGTGCTGTTACGATCGGCTCTGGTCGCTTATGGACGTGCGCGTCGGCCAGGGGCCGGGAGAAAGCCGGTTACAGCCCGGCAAGACCGCGGTGCTTGTCCTGTCCCGCGTGGCCCCGGCCGGCCACCATGCGGGCGTGGTCGATCGCTCTACCGAGGGGCTCGAACTCTACGGCTTCGCGGTGCAGAGCCTTATCGCGCCCGGCCTGCGCATCGAGCCGAACACCGACATCGACCCGAACTTGGCCCGGGCATAGGCCCTGGTGCGGCAACCGATGCGCGCCGGCTGATCAACCCCGGCCTGTCGCCGGCCCGGCCGTTTCGCCCCACCCAAGGAGAACACCATGGACCTGCAGTTCACCATCGACCAGGAGTTGTGCACCCGGTGCGGGGCCTGCGTCGACGATTGCCCCTTTCACATCATCGAACTGTCGCCCGACTACCCGGCGCTCAACCCGGCCCGGGCGCACCACTGCATCCGCTGCCAGCACTGCCTGGCAATCTGCCCCACCGGCGCGCTGTCGCATCCTCGGGCTCAGTCCGGACGATTCCCTGCCCCTGCCGGAGAGTCTGCCCGCGGCCGACCAGGTGGCGGCGCTCATCCGCGGTCGCCGCTCGATCCGCGAGCTTCCGCGCGGAACCGCTCGACCCGGCCCAGATCGACGAACTGCTGCGCACCGTGGCCCATGCGCCCACCGGCAAGAACAGCCGCCAGTGCCTGTTCACCCTGGTCGAGGATCGCGCCGCCATGGACGAACTGCGCCGCCGCACCGTCGAGGGGCTGCGCCGGGCGGTGAACGAAAAACGGCTGGGCAGCGACCTCGGCTACTTTCGCCACGTGGTCTCGGCCTGGGACCAGGGCCGCGATATCATCTTCCGCGACGCCCCGCACCTGCTCACCGTGAGCGTGCCGGACACGGTCACCACCCCGGACGCGGACATGATCATCGCGCTCACCTGCTTTGAACTGCTCGCCGCCGCCAGGGGCATCGGCACCCTGTGGAACGCCATGATCAAGTGGGCCTTCTCGCAGATCGACGAGGATCTCTACGCCGCCCTGGGTGTGCCGGACGACCACGTGCGCGGCTACTTCCTGCTCTTCGGCCGCCCGGCGGTGCGCTACCACCGCACCGTCCAGCGCGACGACTACCGGCTCAACCGCGTCCGCTTCCTTTGAACCGCCCGGCGGCCGGTGTGACTGCCGGCCGCCGTCCCCTCCCGCCCCGCGCTCACAACCGCAGGTCCACGTCCTCCCGCGGCAGCACGTATTTCAGATCGTAGAGCACGTGCTCCGGCCGGCCCAGGCTGCGGATCCTGGCTGCGCCCATCGCCCGGAACTGCTCGTGGGCCACGGCCAGCAGGATGCCGTCGTAGCTGCCCGACTGCGGCTCGGTCACCAGGTCGAGGCCGTATTCCTGCCGTGCCTGCTCCGGGTCCACCCAGGGGTCGTACACCTCCACCCGCACGTTGTATTCCGCCAGTTCGCGGACAATGTCCACCACCCGGGTGTTGCGCAGGTCCGGGCAGTTCTCCTTGAAGGTCAGGCCGAGCACGAGCACCCGGGCGTTGTCCACCTGGATGCGCCGCCGCAGCATGGCCTTGACCAGCTGGGAGGCCGCGTAGGCGCCCATGCCGTCGTTGAGCCGCCGGCCGGCGAGGATGATCTCCGGGTGGTAGCCGATGGCCTGGGCCTTGTAGGTGAGGTAGTAGGGGTCCACGCCGATGCAGTGGCCGCCCACCAGGCCGGGCCGGAAGGGCAGGAAGTTCCACTTGGTGCCGGCCGCCTCGAGCACCGCCTCGGTGTCGATGCCCATGCGGTCGAAGATGAGCGCCAGTTCGTTGATCAGGGCGATGTTCAGGTCGCGCTGGGTGTTCTCGATGACCTTGGCCGCCTCGGCCACGCGGATGCTCTCCGCCTTGTGCGTGCCCGCGGTGATGATCTGCGCCGTAGAGGCGGTCGATCAGCTCGGCCGCCTCGGGCGTGGAGCCGGAGGTCACCTTTTTGATGGTGGCCACGCCGGTGCGCCTTGTCGCCGGGGTTGATCCGCTCCGGGCTGTAGCCGGCGTAGAAGTCGCGGTTGTACACCAGGCCCGAGTGGTGCTCGAGCACCGGCACGCAGTCCTCCTCGGTGGCGCCGGGGTAGACCGTGGACTCGTAGATGACGATGTCGCCGGGCTTGAGCACCCGGCCGATGGTGGCGCTGGCCGCGAGGATGGGGCCTAAGTCGGGCCGCTTGTTGCGGTCGATCGGCGTGGGCACGGTGACGATGAACACGGTGCACGCGGCCAGCTCGGCCGGGTCGGCGGTGAAGCTGAGCCGGTCGGCCCGGCGCAGTTCCTCGTCGCTCACCTCCAGGGTGTCGTCGTGGCCGGCGTTGAGCGCGGCGATGCGCGCGGCGCTGATGTCGAAGCCGAGCACCGGCCGCTGGGCGCTGAAGGCGACGGCCAGGGGCAGGCCCACGTAGCCCAGGCCGATCACGGCCAGGCGGAGGTCATCCAGGTTGGTTGGCAGGGGGTGGCTCATGGTTGCTCGATGGGTGGCGATGGGTTGGCGGATGCGCGCCGGGGGCCGGCAGCGGTCGGGGCGCGGGGCACGGGCGGTCAGGAAAAACAGTGGTGCCACACTGCCGCAATCCACGGCCGGAGGCAACGGAAAAGGCGGGCAGGGACGGGGATTTCCGCGCGGGTGCGGACCGGGCAGCAATGCTGCATCGGTCGCGGGGCAGGGGAGGGGACAAAAAAGGGCGCCGCTGCAGTGACACAGCGACGCCCGGGGAGGCGAGAAGATCGGGCGGACGCGGTTCAGCCGAACCGGCCGGTGATGTAGTCCTCGGTGAGCTGGTGGCGCGGGTTGGTGAAGATGCGGTCGGTGGCGCCGACCTCGACCAGGTCGCCCAGGTGGAAGAAGGCGGTGCGCTGGCTGACCCGGGCCGCCTGCTGCATGTTGTGGGTGACGATGACGATGGTGTACTGCGCCTTCAGCTCGGCGATCAGGTCCTCGATGGTGGCCGTGGCGATGGGGTCGAGCGCCGAGCAGGGCTCGTCCATGAGGATCACCTCGGGCCGCACGGCGATGGCCCGGGCGATGCACAGCCGCTGCTGCTGGCCGCCGGACAGGCCGGTGCCGGGCTGGTCGAGCCGGTCGTTCACCTCGTCCCACAACCCGGCCTTGTGCAGCGAGTCCTCGACGATGTCCTGCAGCTCCGTCTTGTTGTTCACCAGCCCGTGGATCTTCGGCCCGTAGGCCACGTTCTCGAAGATCGACTTGGGGAAGGGGTTGGGTTTCTGGAAGACCATGCCGACCCGGGCGCGCAGGGGCACCACGTCCACCTCGCCGGTCGTAGATGTCCAGGTCGTCCAGGAGGATCTCGCCGGTCACCCGGCAGCCGGCCACGGTGTCGTTCATGCGGTTCAGGCAGCGCAGGAAGGTGGACTTGCCGCAGCCCGAGGGGCCGATCATGGCGAGCACCTCGTTCTTGCCCACGTCGATGGTCACGTTCTTGATGGCGTGCTTGTCGCCGTAGTAGACGTTGACCTCGCGGCAGGTCATGCGCGGGTTCTCGACGAACTGGGTGCCCACGGTGTCGCGGTTGTCGCGGTCGACGCGCCGGTCCGCAGCCTTGGCCGCGGCGACGG
This sequence comes from uncultured delta proteobacterium, assembly GCA_963754825.1. Classification (GTDB taxonomy): domain Bacteria; phylum Desulfobacterota; class Desulfobulbia; order Desulfobulbales; family Desulfobulbaceae; genus Desulfobulbus. Next base: position 32,479 of record CAVWHP010000011.1, read on the forward strand.
TGGGGTCTGCGGCCAAACGGGCATCGCGGACGTCAAAGGTCATGTCAGTGGCAGTGGCAGTGGTCATGCGTGGTTCTCCTGACGGGATTCGTGCCGGCGGGTGAGGCCGCCTGGTGCGCACCGCGCACCGCAAAAAAACCAAAACCGGGAGACGGACGGCGGCCCTTGCCAGATCGCCGCCGCCTCCCTGAGATGGGCTGTCCCCGGTTCGGGGGCTGCGCTGTTACAGGGCGTCCGCGCTCAGCACCTTGAGGGCCTTGACGTCGGCCGCGGTGGCGGCGCGCTCCTCGGCCGGCGCCGGAATGAGGCCCTTGTCGGCCAGGTAGCCGTCCTCGCCCATGGCGCGGTCGCTGGTGTACTCGGCCAGGAACTCATTGATCCCCGGGATCACGCCGACGTGCGCCTTCTTCACGTAGATGAACAGCGGCCGGGACACCGCGTACTTGCCGCTGGCGATGTTCTCGAAGGTCGGCTCGCCGCCGTCCACCACCGAGCCCTGGATCTTGTCGTTGTTCTGGTCGAGGAAGCTGTAGCCGAAGATGCCCAGGCTCTTCGGGTTGGCGTCGAGCTTCTGCACGATCAGGTTGTCGTTCTCGCCGGCCTCGATGTAGGCGCCGTCCTCGCGCACGGTCTGGCAGACCGTCTTGAACTGCTTCTCGTCGGTCTTCTTCATCGCCTTGATGCGAGGCAAAGGCCTCGCAGCCGGGATCCATGACCAGCTCGAGGAAGGCGTCGCGGGTGCCGGAGGTGGGCGGCGGGCCGAGCACCTCGATCTTCGTCGCCGGCAGGGCCGGGTTGATCGTCCTTCCAGGTCTTGTAGGGGTTGGCCACCAGCTTACCGTCCGCGTCCGGCACCTGCTTGGCGAGCGCCATGGAACAGCTCCTGGCGGGTCAGGGAGAAGGGCTCGGCCTTGCGACTGTTGGCGACGACGATGCCGTCGTAACCGACCTTGACCTCGACCATCTCGTTGACGCCGTTCTTGGCGCAGGTTTCCATCTCGGTCTTCTTGATGCGCGCGCGAGGCGTTGGCGATGTCCGGGGTGTCCACGCCGACGCCGGCGCAGAACAGCTTGATGCCGCCGCCGGTGCCGGTGGACTCGATCTTCGGGGTCTTGAACTTGCTCGTCTTGCCGAACTGCTCGGCCACGGCGGTGGTGAAGGGGTAGACGGTGGACGAGCCGACCACGGAGATGTAGTCGCGGCCGTCCGCCGCCTGGGCGGAGGTGGTGGCGGCGAGCATGAGCGAGGCGGCGGCCAGGGTGAGGGTCAGTTTCTGCATGGAAGGTCTCCTGAAGGGGTTATGGGTGAAGAATCGTGCGGTACCTTACCCGCCGACTGTGAGCCACAGGTCAGCGTTGTGTTCGGATTGTGTTACCAGCGGCGCTCGAACTTGGCGCGCAGGAACACGGCCAGGCCGTTCATGCACATGAGCACGGCCAGCAGGACGATGATCGCCGCCGAGGTGCGCTCGACAAAGGCCCGCTCCGGCGAATCGGCCCACAGGTAGATCTGCACCGGCAGGGCGGTGGCCGGGTCGTTGAGCCCCTGGGGCACATCGACGATGAAGGCGACCATGCCGATCATCAACAGCGGCGCGGTTTCGCCCAGCGCCCGGGCCATGCCGATGATGGTGCCGGTCATCATGCCCGGCATGGCCAGCGGCAGCACATGGTGGACGATGGTCTGCATCTTCGAGGCGCCCACGCCGAGCGCCGCCTCGCGGATGGACGGCGGCACCGACTTGAGCGAGGCCCGGCTGGCGATGATGATGGTCGGCAGGGTCATCAGGGTGAGCACCAGGCCGCCGACCGTGGAGGCCGAGCGCGGCAGGTTCATGAAGTTGAGGAACACCGCCAGGCCGAGCAGGCCGAAGACGATGGACGGGATGGCGGCCAGGTTGTTGATGTTCACCTCGATCAGGTCGGTCCAGCGGTTCTTGGGCGCGAACTCCTCCAGGTAGACCGCGGCGGCCACGCCCACCGGGAAGGACAGCGCGAGCGTCACCGCCAGGGTGAACAGCGAGCCCATGGCCGCGCCACGGATGCCGGCCAGTTCGGGTTCGCGGCTGTCGCCGTTTTGAAAGAAGGTGCGGTTGAACCGCTTCTCCAGCCGGCCGGCCTCGGTGAGCTGGTCGATCCAGGCGATCTGTTTGTCGTTCACCCGTCGCTCCGACTCGGGCACGTCGCGGCGGATGTGCCCCTTGACGAACATGTCCACCTCGTCGTCGGCGATCACCCAGAGCGACAGGGTGGAGCCGATCAGCTCGGGCTGGCGGGTGACGAGGCGCTGCAGTTCAAAGGCGGCGCCGCCGCTCACCAACCCCCCGGCCAGGCGGCGGTCCTGGCGGCTCTCGACCGCGGGCAGCAGTGCCAGGGTGGCGTCGCGCACCAGGGCGCCGTAGTTGGCGGTGGCCAGGTTCTGCACGTCGAGCCGTGCCGGATCGAGGTGAATGTCCAGTTGGATGCGGGTCTGCACGAAGGCGGTCCAGCCCTTCATGCCGATGGAGCCGAGCAGCAGGACGAGAAACATGAGGCTGCCGACGATGGCCGCCAGGCCGAACAGGCGGAAGCGCCGTTCGCGCCGGTAGCGTTTCGCCAGGCCGGCGTTGATGATGGTTATGGTGGACGGCGGGGCCGGCGGTGCGGCGGGCGGGTTGGTCTGGTTATTCATATTCCTCCCGGTATTTGCGGACCACGTACAGGGCGATGACGTTGAGCACCAGGGTGACCACGAAGAGCAGCATGCCCAGGGCAAAGGCGGCCAGCGTCTTGGGGCTGTCGAACTCCTGGTCGCCGACCAGCAGGGTGACGATCTGCACGGTCACCGTGGTCACCGCCTGCAGGGGGTTGAGGGTCAGGTTGGCGGCCAGGCCGGCGGCCATGACCACGATCATGGTCTCGCCGATGGCCCGCGACACGGCCAGCAGGATCGAGCCGACGATGCCCGGCAGGGCGGCCGGCAGCACCACCAGCCGGATGGTCTCGACTGCGGGTGGCGCCAAGGGCGTAGGAGCCGTCGCGCAGCGACTGGGGTACGGCGTTGATCACGTCGTCGGACAGCGAACTGACAAAGGGGATGATCATCACGCCCATGACCAGGCCGGCGGCCAGGGCGCTCTCCGAGCTGACCGACAGGCCGAAACTCAGACCGAGATCGCGGATGAGCGGCGCCACCACCAGGGCGGCGAAGAAGCCGTAGACCACCGTGGGCACGCCGGCGAGGATCTCGAGCAGCGGCTTGACGATGGCGCGGGTGGTGCTGCCGGCGTATTCGGAGAGGTAGATGGCGGACATCAGGCCGAAGGGCACGGCCACGCTCATGGCGATGGCCGAGATGAGAAAGGTGCCGGTGAGCACCGGCACGGCGCCGAAGCTGCCCGAACTGCCCACCTGGTCGGCGCGGATGGCCATCTGCGGGCTCCAGTTGAGCCCGAACAGGAACTCGGTGAAGGGCACCTTCTGGAAGAAGCGGATCGACTCGAACAGCACGCTGGCGACGATGCCGATGGTGATGAACACGGCAAAGGTGGAGCAGAGGGTGAGCAGGATCTCGATGGCCCCCTCCACCTGGTTGCGTGCCCGCAGAGCGGGGTGGATGCGGCCGAGCACGAGGGAGGCGGCAATGATTGATACGCTCAGCGCCAGCACCGCCAGGGCCATGCGGCTGATCCCGGCGAGGGCGGTGTAGCGGTCGGCCGCGGCCTGCAACAGCGGGTCGATCTCGCGGCTGCCGGTGTGGCCGGCGACCAGGTTGCGCAGCTCGTTGACGAGCAGGTTGAGCTGGTCCGGGCCCAGGTCCGGCCGCTGGCTGGTCACCGTGTCCATGGCCAGGGAGGTGAGTATCGGCCCGGCGGCGAACTGCCAGCCGACCACGATGCACAGGGCCGGCACCGCGCACCACAGGGCCACGAGCAGGCCGTGGTAGCCCGGCCGGCTGTGCAGGCGACGGCCCTTGGGCCGCACCGCCAGGGCGAGGGCCCGACGCTGCCCGAACCAGTAGGCCAGGGTGGCGAGGGCGAGAACAAGGGCGACGAGCGCTGTGGGCGACATGGGCCTCCTCGGCGAGAGACGGGGCGGAACGAAACACGGCAATCGTACCGCCGCTTTGTTCAAGCAGTGTTCATGCTCTGTTAGATTTCCGTTAGGCCGCTTGCGTCGGTCGCGGATCTGTGCTTTACACTGACAAGACTGGACCAACCTCAAGGAGAACAGACATGGCGAAATGCATCGGTATCCTGACCGCGGGCGGCGACAGCCCCGGGCTCAACGCCGCCATCCGGGCCATCGGCAAGAGCGCCATCAACGCCTACGACATGCAGGTGATCGGCTTCCGCGACGGCTTCCGCGGCCTCGTGGAGAACCGCACCGTGCTCCTCGAAGGCGAGACGCTCTCCGGCATCCTCACCCTGGGCGGCACCATCCTCGGCACCAGCCGCGACAAGCCGCACAAGATGCCGGTGGGCGCCAGGGTGCAGGACATGACCGAGGTGATGTTCGACAACTACCGCCGCCACAACCTGGAGGCGCTCATCTGCATCGGCGGCGGCGGCACCCAGAAGAACGCCCACCGCCTGGCGCAGATGGGCCTGAACGTCCTCACCCTGCCCAAGACCATCGACAACGACGTGGCCATGACCGACATCACCTTCGGCTTCGACACGGCCCTGTCCATCGCCACCGAGGCCATCGACCGGCTCCACACCACCGCCCACAGCCACCACCGCATCATCGTGGTCGAGATCATGGGCCACAACGCCGGCTGGCTGGCGCTGGGCGCGGGGATGGCGGGCGGCGCGGACGTGATCCTCATCCCGGAGATCCCCTACGACGTCAACCAGGTGGCCGAGGCCATCCGCCGGCGCCGGCACCGGGGCAAGAATTTCAGCATCGTGGCGGTGGCCGAGGGGGCGCTGTCGCTCAAGGATGCCGCCGAGCTGGCCGAGCTGGAAGAGAAGAAGCGGCAGGCCAAGGACGACAAGAAGCAGAAGAAAGCCGGCGCGGCCCTGACCACCTTCCACGCCGGCCAGGCCACCAGCACCCTGCGCCTGTCGCACGAACTGGAGTCGCTCACCGGCCTGGAAAGCCGGGTGACCATCCTCGGTCACCTGCAGCGCGGCGGCACGCCCACGGCCGCGGACCGCATCCTCGCCACCCGGCTGGGCACGGCCTGCGCCGAGGCGATCCATGACAAGCGCTACGGCTGCATGGTGGCGGTCAAGGGCGAGTCGACCCGGCTGGTGCCGCTTGCCGAGGTGGTGGGCAAGCGCAAGCATGTGCCGCCCGACCACCCCTGGGTGCGGGCCGCGCTGGAGACCGGCGCCTGTCTGGGCAACCGTCTCCCCTGAGCGGCGGCCCGGGGGAATTGCGGGCTAGAGGTTGTCCTCGCTGGTGCGGACGATCTCGCCCTCCACCAGGTAGATGACCTCCTCGCCGATGTTGCACGAGCGGTCGCCGATACGCTCCAGGTGGCGGGCGATCAGGTAGAGGTTGATCAGACCGGCGGCGCCGCCGCCCCCTTTGTCGATTTCAGCGATGATGGTGCGGTAGGCCTGGTCGCGCAGCCGGTTGACCTCATCGTCCATGAGGAAGATCTGGCGGGCCAGGGCGGCGTCCTCGGTGACCAGGGCGTCCAGCGAGGTCTTGACCATCTCCAGCACCTTGGTGGCCATGGGCTGATAGTCGACCAGGGAGGAGAAGCCGTCGGGCCGGTTGTTGCGGATGGTGTCGATCCGCTTGGCAATGTTGACGGCGATGTCGGCGATGCGCTCGAGTTCGGTGTTGATCTTGATGATCGACACGATCAGGCGCAGGTCGCGGGCCACCGGCTGGTGCAGGGCGAGGATCTTGAGGCACTCCTCCTCCACCCGGATCTCCATGTCGTCGATTTCCCAGTCCGCAGCCATGATCCGCCGCGCCTCCTCTTCGTCCATGGTCTGCAGCAGGGTGCAGGCGCGGCGCAGCCGGTCCTCGGCAACAGTGCCCATCTTGAGAATCAGCTGCTTGAGCTGGTCGATTTCGCGGTGAAAATGCATGTGTCGGCTCACGTCTTCCTCCAGTGGGGGGATGGCTCGGCGATAGTCCGCCAGAATATCTTTTCTTTGTACCGGCGCTTCGTTACCGCAGGGTTAGCAAACGGTTAGGAGACGGTTAGCGGCCGCTTTTTTGGTTGCACGCGGCGGGGTGCGTCCTAAGATGCGGACCATCAGGCAGCATCAACCGCCAGAGGGAGGCACGTGGACAAACCAGCCATACTCGTCGTCGAGGACGACACCGACATCCAGCAGCTGGTCAGCTACAACCTGATCCGCGCCGGCTTCAACGTCACCTGCGCCGACACCGGCGAGGAGGCCCTGCAGCTGCTCGGCCGCGAGCGGTTCGACGCCATGGTGCTCGACCTGATGCTGCCCGGCAGCGACGGCATCGAGGTCTGCCGGGCGGTGCGCGAGCAGCAGGTCACCCGCGGCCTGCCGGTGATCATGCTTACCGCCAAGGGCGAGGAGGACGACATCGTCACCGGCCTGGGCTGCGGCGCGGACGACTACGTGACCAAGCCGTTCAGCCCGCGGGTGCTCATCGCCCGCATCGAGGCGGCCCTGCGCCGTGCGCCGGAGACCGCCGTGGTGGCCGACGACGGCGATGGCGTGATCGCCCGCCACGGCATGGAGATCCACCCGGGCCGGCACGAGGTGCGGGTGGATGGCGAGAACGTCCACCTCACCGCCTCGGAGTTCACCATCCTCGCCCTGCTCGCCGGCCGGCCGGGCTGGGTGTTCTCCCGCCAGCAGATCATCGACCAGGTGCGCGGCTACGATTACAGCATCACCCCGCGGGCCGTGGACGTGCAGATCTTCGGCCTGCGCCGCAAGCTCGGCCCGGCCGGTGCCTGCATCGAAACGGTGCGCGGCATCGGCTACCGGCTGCGCGAATAGCGGTCCGTCGCCGCGCCGCTCAAATCACGTCCGCCGTCCGGTCCCGTGCCGGACGGTGTCGTTCTTTCAACCCCAGCAGGAACCATCATGCGCAACGTCCGTCTCTTCTGGCAGATTTTTCCCGCCTGTGTGGGCATCACCCTGCTGGCCACCGTGCTCATCGCCTGGCTGGCCACCACCACCGGGCACTCGTTCTTCCTCCACCACCTGGAGGGCGAGATCCGCGAGCGCGCCCTGCTGCTCGAACCGACCATCACCATCCTGAGCAAGGGCGACCCGGAGCGGTTTGCAGAGTTCGTTCGCCAGACTGGCCGGCGGGCCGCCACCCGCATCACCGTGATCGACCGGGACGGCCGGGTGATGGCCGATTCCAGCGAAGACCCGCAGCTCATGGACAACCACGGCGGCCGGCCCGAGGTGGCCGAGGCGCTCGCCGGCACCACCGGCTACGCGGTGCGGCCGAGCCGGACCGTGGGCGAGTCCCTGCTCTATGCCGCTGTCCCGGTGGAAGTCAGCGAGGCGGACCGGCGCGGCGTGCTACGCCTGGCCATCCCGGTCACCCCGGTGGAGGCCATGCTCAGGACACTCAACTGGAAGTTCGCCGCCATCGGCCTGGCGGTGATCGCGCTCGCCGCCCTGTTGTCCTACATCAGCGCGCGGCGGATCAGCCGGCCGCTCGAGGAGATGCGCCTGGGCGCGGAACAGCTGGCCCGGGGCGAAAACGGCCAGCTGACGCGCATCGGCGGCGAGGGGCTGTCCACCGAGATGGCCGCCCTGGCCGCGGCCTTGAACCGCATGGCCGCGGAGATCGACCGGCGCATCCGCCTCATGGTCCAGCAGCGCAACGAACTGGAGGCCATGTTTGCCAGCATGGCCGACCCGGTGGTGGCCATCGACGCCGAGCGGCGGGTGATCCGCCTCAACCAGGCGGCCGCCACCCTGTTCAACCTGCCGGCCGGGGGAGTGCAGGGCAAGGCGGTGGAGGGCGTGCTCCGCCATGCGGAGCTGCTCGCCCTGATCGACCGCGCCCTGGCCGACAACAGCCGCCAGGACGAGCGGGTGCGCCTGTTTGCCGGCGCCGAAGCGGTACTCCTGCAGACCCGGGCCGTGCCGCTGCGCGACGAGCAGGAGCGCAGCATGGGTGTCCTGCTGGTGCTGCACGACCTGACCCGGCTCAACCGGCTGGAGCACATCCGCCAGGACTTCGTCGCCAATGTCAGCCACGAGCTGAAGACGCCGATCACCGCCATCCGCGGCTATGTCGAAACCCTGCTCGACGGCGCCCTGGAGGACACGGACAATGCCCGCCGTTTCCTCGACATTGTCCTGCGTCAGGCCGGGCGGCTGGACGCCATTGTCGACGACCTGCTGACGCTCTCGCGCATCGAGAACCGCGACGGTCACGAGGCGATCGCCCTCGCCCCGGCACCGGTGCGGCCGGTGCTGGAGAGCGCCATGCAGACCTGCGCGGTGCAGGCCGCGGAGCGGGGGATCGAGGTCCGGGTGGAAGGGGACAGTGCGCTGCGCGCCACCATCAACGCACCGCTGCTCGAGCAGGCGGTGATCAACCTGCTGCAGAACGCCATCACCTACAGCCCGTCCGGGGCGCGGGTGGTGCTGCGCTCTGAGGCGGGCCGGAACAGCGAGGGGGTGGAGGAGGTGCGGCTGCGGGTGATCGACAACGGCCCGGGCATCGGCCGCGAGCACCTGGGGCGCCTGTTCGAGCGGTTCTACCGCTGCGACCGGGCGCGCGGCCGCGACCAGGGCGGCACCGGTCTGGGGCTGTCCATTGTCAAGCACATCGCCCAGGCCCACCAGGGTACGGTGGCGGTGGACAGCAGCCTGGGGCAGGGCTCGACCTTCACCATCATCCTGCCCGCGGCCGCGGCCTGAACCCGCGCCGGGCTCAGGTGAGGAGGAGGGAGAGGAGCCAGGCGGCGAGGGCGCCGACCAGTGCGGTCAAGCTCATCAGCCGACAGGCGCGGGCGATGTGGGCCCGGGTGACCGGACCGAAGGCCGCGCCCAGGTAGGGCTTGTCGACGAGCACGCCGTGGTAGACGTTGGGGCCGTTCAGGCGCACCCCGAGGGCCCCGGCAAAGGCGGCCTCCGGGTAGCCGGCGTTGGGGCTCGAGTGATTTTTGCCCTCGCGGCGGGCGGTCTGCAGGGCCAGGGCGGGCGAGGCTCCCTCGACCCGACGGGCGGCAAGGGCGATGAGCGGCACGGCCAGACGCGCCGGCAGGAAGTTGGCCACGTCGTCGATGCGCGCCGCCGCCCGGCCGAACAGCAGGTAGCGCGGGTTCTTGTAGCCGACCATGGAATCCAGGGTGTTCACCATCTTGTAGGCCAGGGCCAGCGGCGCGCCGCCCAGGGCCGCGAAGAAGAGCGGCGAGAGCACCCCGTCCACCACGTTCTCGGCCACGGTTTCCACCGTGGCCCGGGCGATGTCGTCCGCCTCGTAGCGGTCCACGTCCCGGCCGACAATCATCCGCACCTGGGCCCGGGCCCGGTCCACCTCACCGGCAGCCAGCAGCCGGTCGATCTCCAGCGCCGCCTGGCGCAGCGATTTTGCCGACAGACAGTAGAAGAGCAGCACCGTCTCCACCACAAAACCGAGCAGCGAATGCACCTTCCAGGCCAGCCCGGTGACGAGCAGGGCCAGGAGCCAGCAGCCGAGGATGAGGCTTGTCGCAAAGAGCAGGCCGGAGAGCCGTTCGCTGGCGACCGTCCGCCGCCAGAAGGGCTCGCTCCGCTCGATGGCCCGGCCCATCCAGCGGATCGGGTGGGGCAGGGACGGCGGGTCGCCGATGAGGGCGTCGAGGGCGAAGGCCGCGGGCAGGGTCAGCCAGGAGAGCAGGTCAGCCATGGCTCAACCCTCCGGGCCGGCCAGGACTGCCGCGCGCAGGCGGTCGGCCACGGCCGCGTTGCTCGCTTCGTCCTTGAGGGCGATGCGGATAAACTGTTCGTTCAGGCCGTGGAAGTTGGCGCAGTTGCGGATGAGGAAGCGCTGTTCGGCCAGCCGCCGGCAGACGGTGGTGGCGGTGAGGCCATTGGGCAGGCGTATGAGGCAGTAGCTGGTCACGCTCGGGTAGACTCTCAGGCCGCAGCCGGCGAGCCGCGCCCGGAACCGCTCGCCCTCGCGACCGAGGAAGGCGCGGGTGTCGGCGATGAAGGCCCGGGCCGCCTGGCGCTCTGCACCGAGAAAGAGCACCGCCTCCTGGGCGAGGCTGTTCACGCACCAGGGCTGCATGAAGCGGCGGAACGGCTCCAGGCAATTCGGTTCGGCCACCAGGAAGCCGGCGCGTAGTCCGGGCATGCCGAAGATCTTGGACACCGACCAGAGGATGACGAGGTTGTCCAGCCGGCAGTCGGTCAGGGTGGCGGCATCGCCGTCCTGGGCGAACGGCAGGTAGGACTCGTCGACCACGAAAACCGTGGCCGGGTGAGCGCGGCAGAGCCCCTCCAGTTCGTCCCGAGCGAGCATGCGGCCGGTGGGGTTGTTCGGGTTGCAGACAAAGACCAGGTCGTGGCCGGGGATCGTCTCGTGCAGCCGGGCGGCATCGGGCTGGAAATCGGCGGCCGGGTCGGCGAGGCAGAAGTCCGGCTCGAGGTCGTGCACCCGGCAGCCGTCGGCGTAGTCGGCGTAGGTCGGGCCGAGGATGAGCGGGTGTCGGGCGGAGAGTGCCGCACAGGCCGCGTAGATGAACTGGGTGGTGCCGCCGCCGGCCAGCACCCGCGCCGGGTCGATGCCGAGCAGGTCGGCCAGACCCCGTACCACGCCGGCCGCGTCCACTTCGGGCAGCCTGCGGATGCACTCGATGCGCCCGCGCAGATGGTCGATCAGCCCGGGCAGGGAGCCCAGCGGGTTGATGTTGCTGCTCATGTCGACAATGGCCTCCGGCCGGCAGCCGAGCTGCGCGGCCAGGGCGGCGACATTGCCGCCATGTCCCTGGATCATGGATGTTCTCCTCGGGCCGGCGCGGGTCCGGCCCCCGGTGCGGTCAGCTTTCGATGCCTTGGCGGGCGAGCACGCCCCGGTCGTAGTAGTGGCGGACACAGCGCATCTCGGTGACCAGGTCGGCCCGGGCGAGCACCGCCTCCGGGGCGCCCCGGCCGGTGAGCACCAACTCCACCTGCTCCGGCCGCCGGTCGATGAGTGCTGACCAGGTCATTCGCCTCGATCAGGCCAAGGGTCACGGCCACGTTGGCCTCGTCGGCGATGACCAGGTCATAGTCGCCCGAGGTGAGCGCCTCGCTGAGACCCTCCAGGGCCCGACGGGCCGCAGCCCGGTCCTCCGGGGCGGGTTCGGTGAGCAGGAAGCAGCCACGGCCGAACTGGCGCACCGTGATGCAGTCGGCAAACCGCGCCAGCGCCTTGATCTCGCTGTAGTCGGCGTTCTTGATGAACTGGCCGAAGTAGACCCGCAGCCCGGCGCCGGCGGCGCGCAGGGCGAGCCCCAGGGCCGCGGTGGTCTTGCCCTTGCCGTCGCCGGTGTACACCTGCACGAATCCCTGCATGCCGCTCCTCCCGGAAAGCTCCCGACTGTTGAACAAACCGCCGCGCCCGCCTTGCCGGCCCGGGCGGAACAGCCCGATCGGGCCGGGCAGCGGAGGCCAACTATTAGAGAATCACCGGCGAACAGTCAACAGCTTTTCGTCCCGGCCGGCGGCTGCGGCCGGCGCGTTAAAAACAGGCCGCCGCCGGGCGGGCCGCATTCTTTTGTTCCCTTTGCTGCCGTTGTCCAATAGAATCGGTGCGCACCCGCGGGGGGCGGGCTGCCGTCCCGCTCCCGCACCTTGCCTGCCCCGGACCCGGGAGCGGCGCCGCAACCACAACAACTCCGCCCCGGCCCTGCCGGCGGCGGTATTCTGGAGGAACAACGGATGGCGATCACCAAGATTCACGTGACAGCCCACATCATGACCGACCGGCTGTTTGCCGAAGAGGGGTATGATGTGGAGCAGAGTGCCGAAAACCTGGCCGATCTCCAGGGCGAGATCATCACCAATTATCTCGCCGGGATCTACCCGGAGGCCGAGGTCTATGCGGACATCGGCATTCACCGCACCTCGGACCGGGCCAGTTCCATCGAGGTCGAGGCCCACATTACCGACGAGGAGATCGACCAGGCTGTCAGCGCGGACCTGCAGAACCAGTTGGCCCGGGAAATCGTCGCCGGCACGGCGGATTACACCTGGGCGGTGAAGGCGGGCAAGGCCTGAGCCTGACCGCGGCCCGGCCGAATCGACAATCCACCCCCAGACAAGGAGGCCACCATGCAACCCTTCAAAGCCTATCTGATCGACCAGGATGAGAACCGGAAGGCCAGCGGCCGCATGGCCACCCTGGCCCCGGAGCAGTTGGACCCGGGCGAGGTGCTCATCCGGGTGCACTCTTCGAGCATCAACTACAAGGACGCCCTGGCTGCCACCGGCGCGGGCAAGATCATCCGCCGTTTTCCCTGCGTCGGCGGCATCGATCTCTCCGGCGAGGTGGTGGAGAGCACGGACACCCGGTTTCGTGCCGGCGACCGGGTGATCGCCACCAGCTACGACATCGGCGTGGCCCACCACGGCGGTTATGCCGAGTACGCCCGCATCCCGGCCGGCTGGGTGATCCCCCTGCCCGACGGCCTCGACCTGCACGAGGCCATGGCCCTGGGCACGGCCGGGTTCACCGCCGCGCTCGGCATCGTCCGCATGGAGGACAACGGCCTGCAGCCGGCCAACGGCCCGGTGGTGGTCACCGGCGCCACCGGCGGGGTGGGCGGCCTGGCCATCGACATGCTCGCCCGCCGGGGCTACCACGTGGCCGCGCTCACCGGCAAGGAGACCGAGGCGGACTACCTGCGCGAACTCGGTGCGGCGGAGATCATCCCGCGCGCGAGCATCGACTGGGACACGGTGCGGCCGCTCGAGGCGGCCCGCTGGGCCGGGGCGGTGGACAACGTCGGCGGGCCGATCCTCCACTGGGTGCTGGCCACCATGCGCCAGGCCGGCACCGTGGCGAGCATCGGCAACGCCGCCTCCATCCATCTGAACACCACGGTCTTCCCGTTCATCCTGCGCGGCGTGAGCCTGTTGGGGATCGATTCCGGCTACATGGGCGAGCCGACCCGCAGCCGGGTGTGGCAGCGGCTGGCCACTGATCTCAAGCCGCGCTGCCTGGCCGGGGTGACCCGGACCATCGACTTCGACCAGTTGCCCGGCGCCTTCGACGATTATATCCAGGGGCGCGTCAAGGGCCGCACGGTGGTGCGCATCGGCGCCTGAACGGGGAAAACACAAACGCCCGGCGCGGTGCGGCGCCGGGCGTGCAGGGTGCGGGGTCGGCGATCAGGAATCGCGGCGGTAGAGGTAGTCGAGGAAGTAGTACATCTGCTGGTGCCACCAGGGCCAGTCGTGGTCCACGTCCTGACCCCAGAAATCCACCCAGGCGGGGATGCGCTTGTCGCGGAACAGGCGGTCCAGCTGGCGGGTGTCCTCCAGTGCCTCGTTCTCCCAGGCGCCCTGGCCGACGCAGGCGACGATGTCGCTCCGCCGGTACCATTCGAGGAACCACTGGTGCACCAGGCCGGGCAGGTAGTTGAGCGGCGAGTTGAAGTACACCGCCGGGATGTCCGCCGGGCTCAGCCCGAACTCCAGGTGGTCGAGGCGGTACAGGCCGCTCAGGGCGATGGTGCCGCTGAAAAGGTCCGGGTGCTTGAGAAACGCGTTCATCGCATGGTAGGCGCCCATGCTGCAGCCGTTGGCCATCACCCGCACCTCGGGCTGGTTGCAGTGGCTGCGGATAAAGGGGACCACCTCCTTGACGATGTAGGCGTCGTAGGCCTCGTGGCGGGCGTTGCGCTCGGCCGGGGACACGGCGAAGTTGTACCAGGACTCGGCATCGACCGAGTCCACGCAGAACAGCTTGATCACGCCGCCATCGATGAACTCGGTGATCGCGTCGATCATGCCCATGCCTTCGTAGTCGTAGTACCTCCCCATGGAACAGGGAAAGACCAGCACCGGCGCTCCCCAGTGTCCGTACACCTTGAATGCCATGTCCCGCCGCAGGCTGGGACTGAACCACTGATGTTCTTCGATCTGCATGGTCATACCTCCGCGCCGCTGGTTCGGTGGATGAAGCCGATGATTTCGTGAAGCCGGGCCAGATCCGGGGTCCGGAAGATGTAGCCCAGGTCGCCCAGCGCGCTGGCGAACACGCCCGGCACCCGGTCGACCTGGCACAGCTCGCTGCCGTAGCGTTCGAGGATCTCCTCGTGGCTGTGCACGTAGGGCAGGTCGTGTTTGCGGCTGGCGTAGCAGCAGTGGTAGCGCCGCTCGAACGGCAGATCGGTGCGCCCATGGACGAGCAGTTCGGCCCAGACCCGGTAGATGTCGATCTCGCAGGCGTAGTTGAACATATCGGTGGTGAAGCCGCCCGGCGGCCGCATGTTCACCTCGAGCGCGGTGTACTTGTCCGCGCCGGTGTGGAAGAATTCGATGTGGAAGAACCGCTCCCGCACCCGGAAGGCCTGGAGGCAGCGCATTCCGGCCGCCTCCAGGGCCGGCGGGATGTCGCGCAGCGAGTAGTAGGCGATGTGCCGCGCCTCGTTGACCGTCTCCATGATGCCCTGGCTGAACACGTGCGCGGTGCAAAACACCGGCGTGCCGTCGGCGGCGCAGAGGCCGTCGAAGGAGTGGATGGTGCCCCGGACGAAACCCTCGAGGATGTAGTCCACCGGCGGCTTGCGCGCGAAGAAGCGGACCAGGTCCTCGTCCGTGTCGAGTCGGAAGGTGTCGAGCGCGCCCACGCCCTCGTCGGGCTTGGCCACCACCGGGTAGCCGGTCTCGCCGATGAGCGACCGGGCCTCGGAAAGGGTGTGCACCACCCGGCCGGGAGCCACTGCCACTCCGGCCTCGCGGAACTTCTCCTTCATCTCCGACTTGCGGCGGATGGTGCCGATGTCGGCGGTGCGTACGCCGAACACGTTAAAATCGTCCCGCAGCCGCGCCTCGATCCCCAGCCAGTACTCGTTGAGACTGTCGATGCGGTCGATCTTGCCGTACTTGTGGGTGAAGTGGCCACAGGCGCGCAGCAGCTGGTCATAATCGTCCATCCGCTCCACCCGGTAGTATTCGCTCAGGGCCTCGCGCACCTCGGGCGCCAGGGTGTCGTAGGGAGCGTCCCCGATACCCAGGGCGTTGGCCCCGGCCAGCTTGAGCTGACGGCAGAAGCGGTGGTACTGGGGCGGGAAGTGGGGCGAAAGGAAAATACAGTTCATCTGGGCTGTCCTGGGGTGAATTTCAACGGGAGGCGGGCGTGCGGCGCACGTCCTTTTTTTCGCCTGTTTGACGATTCTATGATACCATGGCATCTGCCAACGGGCAAAGCGGGAATACGCGCACTGGCCGGTGCCGCGGGCGAGACGGGCGGGTCGGGTGAACCGGAGCGGAGTTCCGCCTGGAACAGACGGCGGGCGCCGGACAAAAAAAAACGGCCGCCGGCCTCGAACCACGAGACCGACAGCCGCGGGGGAACAGGAGCGGTCGTTACTTGCCGTCGATCGTGATGTCGGCTTTCAGTTTTTCCAGGGTCTTGTCGCCGATACCGTTGACCTTGGTGAGGTCCTCCACTGCTTTGAACTGGCCGTTGGCGGTGCGGTAGGCGACGATGGCCTCCGCCTTGACCTTGCCGATGCCGGCAAGCCCGGCCAACTCATCGGCGGTCGCCGTGTTGATGTTTATTTTGGCGAAGGCCATGGTAACGGAGAACAGGACGATGAGCAGGGCGAAACAGAACTTTTTCATGACTCCTCCACGGAAAGAAGAAAAAGGGGAAAAAACTGTTTACGGACCACATGCTATTCCCATCGATTGATGCCTGTCAACGGCAAAGAATGACCTAAGCTCCTGAGATGCTGTCGTAATTTTGCGAATCGACTCTGCCCCAACGGTTTCCGGGGAGCACCCGGAACGCTTTTTTTCCCACCCACCTCAGCCCCTCCGTCTGAACCGGGCGGCGACGGATTGCACAGGCTGACCTCATGGTACCGAAAAGGGGTTCTTTCCTCATCCTTGGCAGCCTCCTGCTCACCGGCCTGCCCTTTTTCTTTCTCGGCGGTCCCGGGTACCAGTCCGGCCGCTCCTTCCAGGGTGCCTGGGATCTCGGCCATATTCTGTTTTTCGCCCTGCTCGGCGCGTTGCTGCTCGGCCTGATCAACCGGCGGCCGGCCCCTCCGGCCTACGGCCGCACCTTCGCCTTCGTGTTCACGGCAGTTTTTGCGGCCGGCCTGGCCGTGGAACTGCTGCAGATGCAGAGCGGCGGCCGCACCCCGGATGTGACCGACCTGGTCCGCAACCAGTTGGGCTGCCTGCTCGCCTTCGCCATCTTCGCGCCGCGGGACTGGCGGTGGACGCGCCTGTTCCGCGCCGGGGTGGCCGGGCTGCTCGTGCTCGCCCTGTGGCCGCTCTCCCGGGCGCTCATCGACGAAACCCTGGCGGTCCGCCAGTTTCCGGTCCTGGCTGATTTCGAAACGCCGTTTGAGACCCGCCGCTGGGTCCACCCGAGCCAGCTGCGCACCCAGACAGACATCGTCCGCCATGGTGACCGGGCGGCGCGGGTGCAGCTCACCACAGCCCGCTTCTCCGGCGTTTCCCTGTTCCATTTTCCGGGGGACTGGCGGGGCTTCCGTTCCCTGCGCTTCAGCGTCTACAACCCGCGGGAGGAACCGATGGAACTCAATTGCCGCATCCATGACGTCCACCACCGCGACCACGGCAATGCATTCCAGGACCGCTACAACCAGCAGTTCCAGCTCCATCAGGGCTGGAACGATCTGACCGTGTCCCTGGACCGGGTGCGGGCCGCGCCCCGGGGCCGGACCATGGACCTGGCGCGGATCGAGGGATTCGGCCTGTTTGTCGTCCAGCAGCCCAGACCGCTGACGATCTATCTCGACCATGTCGTGCTGAGCGAATAGGGATCATGGATCGCCTGTACCGGCCACGATCGTTTCTGTCGCTGTTGCTCACCGGCTTTGTCTTCGTCAGCCTGCCCCTGGTGACGGCCCTGTTCAGCTCTATCCAGAACCTGGAGGGGCTTCTGCAGCAGAGCGCTGCGGCGGTGTACCGGTCGGTGAGCCGCATCGAGAGGGGCAGAACAGTGGCTGACCTGTTCCGCAGCCAGGAGCGGGCCGCCCGGCTGTTTGCGGTGCTCGGCGAGGAGGTGCATCGCAAGGATGTCAACGCGCTCTCGGCGGAGGTGGCGACCGTCCTGCATTCGCTGGCGCCGCAGGGTGGTCAGGAGGAATTAATCCGGCTGGCGGACGAACTGCGGGCCAGGGAAAATCACCTGGTTGCGGTCCTCAACCGACCGCTGGGCGGGCCCGAGACCCGGGAGAAGGAGCAGATACGGGCCCTGGGGCTGTACACGGAGATCAGCGCGCTCGTCACCCGCCTGGAGCGGCTCGGCAACGAGCTCATGAGCCAGGAGGTGGCCGCGCTCGAGGCTGCGGTGCAGACCAGCAAGAGGGCCCTGGTCTGGCAGGTGTCCGGGCTGATCGGCTTCAGCGTGCTGCTCGTGGTGGTGTTCATCGGCCTGATCCTCAAACCGGTGCGCCAACTTGATCGGGCCATCGAGCGACTGGGCGAGGGCGACTTCGCCACGCCGATCGTGGTCGGCGGCACGCGTGACCTGGAGTCCATCGGCGGCCGGCTCGACTGGCTGCGCAAGCGGCTGCGCACCCTCGACCGGGAGAAGGTCCGCATGCTGGCGCACATCTCCCACGAGCTGAAAACACCGCTTGCCTCGATCAAAGAGGGCGCCGGCCTGCTCAAGGACGGTCTGGTCGGGCCGCTCAGCCGCAGTCAGACCGAGGTGGTCAGCATCCTGGACAGCAACTGTCGCAAACTGCAGAAGCTCATCCAGAACATCCTCGACTTCAACATGGCCCAGGCGCGCGAGGCGCCGCCCGATCTGCGGAAGATCCGGCTGGACGAACTCATCGAGGAGGTGGCGGGCGACCACCGCAACGTTCTCCTCGCCCGCACCATCCAGCTGAACCTGCAGCTCGAGCCGGTCACGGTGAGCGGCGACCGCACCCAGCTGAAAACCGCCCTGGACAACCTGTTGGCCAACGCGGTGAAATTTGTCCCCGACGGCGGGGTGATAGGGGTGTTTATGAAGGACAAGGGGAACAGGGTCAACGTGCTCATCGAGGACAACGGGCCGGGCATCAGCGAAGAGGACCGGGCGCAGATTTTCCAGCCCTTTTTCCAGGGAAAACAGCAGGGGCAGTCGCCGATCAAGGGATCTGGCCTGGGACTTGCTATAAGCCGGGAGTACGTGGAGAACGGCGGCGGCACCCTCCGCCTGCTGCCGAGCAGCCACGGCGCCCGTTTTTCCATGACGCTGCCGCGGGCAGCGGAGGAGGCGCCATGAAGCTGCGCTGGTTGGTCGTGTGGGTCGTTGTCTGCTGTGGTGTCGCCGGCTGCGGATCGAACAAGCCGGCCGCGCCGGTTGCGCCGAAAGTCGTGGTCCGGGAATCGGTGGTCGCCACCATCCTCACCTGTGTGCAGGAAAACCGCGGCCTGTCCCGTCGGGACCAGCGGAGCGCCTATGCCGATCTGGACAAGCAGGTCGAGGGCGGCACCGAGACAGACCAGCTGCGGCTCGCCTGTCTGGGGCTGCACGAGCGGGCCACCTCCCGGCAGTTCCGCCGCAGTCTCGACCTGGTGGCGGCCCAGGCCGAGGCCCATCCTGACGAGGCGGCCAGTGTGCAGGGGCTGCTGGCCCTGCTCAAGCGGTTCGACCAGGAACGGGTCGCGCGCTGGGTGCAGCAGCGCAACCACCGTGAAGCGCAGGAACGACTGGCCGCGGAAAAAGGGCAATGGACCGAACGGATCACGCTCCTCGAACAGCAGGCCGAGCAGGATCAGGCCCGCATCAAGGAACTGCAGCAGCAGATCGAACAGGTGAAGAACATCGAGAACATCATCAAAAACAGGGAGCGGTGACCATGGCGCGGCAACGATACAAGATACTGCTGGTAGACGACGAGGTCGACCTGCTCCGTCTGTGGCGGCTGCGTCTGGAGAGCAAGGGCTACGAGGTGGCGGCGGCCAAGAGCGGCGAGGAGGCCCTGGCGACCTTCACCGCCTTCAAGCCGGACGTGGTGCTCACCGACCTGCGCATGCCCGGCATCGACGGCCTGGCGCTGTTCGAGGCGCTGCGGCGGCAGAACAAGGCGGTGCCGGTGATCATCATCACCGCCCATGGTTCCATCCCCGAGGCGGTGGAGGCGACCCGGCAGGGCGTGTTCTCGTTCCTGACCAAGCCCATCGAGGGCGCGGACCTGCTGCGCGAGGTGGAAAAGGCCCTGGAGGCCACCGGCGGCGTGGTCGGCGAGATGGAGGACCGCGGCGAGTGGCGGCAGGACATCATCTGCCGCAGCGCGGTGATGGAGGAGTTGCTGTCGCGGGCACGGCTGGTGGCCGAGACCGACTCCACCGTGCTCATCCGCGGCGAGAGCGGCACCGGCAAGGAACTGCTGGCCATCGCCATCCACCGGGCCAGCGCCTACCGCGACGGGCCGTTCATCCCGGTCAACTGCACCGCCATCCCGGAGTCGCTGCTCGAATCCGAGCTGTTCGGCCACGTCAAGGGCTCGTTCACCGGCGCGGTGAAGAGCTATGCCGGCCTGTTCCAGTCGGCCCACAACGGCACCCTGTTCCTCGATGAGATCGGCGACATGCCGCTGCACATCCAGGTCAAGCTGCTGCGCGTGCTCCAGGACCGCCAGATCCGGCCGGTGGGCAGTTCCCAGCCGGTGCCGGTGAACGTGCGCATCATTTCGGCCACCCACCGCAACCTCGAGGAGGCGATCAAGGAACACGCCTTCCGCGAGGACCTGTTCTACCGGCTGAACGTGGTCAGCCTGGAACTGCCGCCCCTGCACGAGCGGCGGGAGGACATCCCGCTCTTGGCCGAGCACTTTGTCAGCCTGCTCACCGCCAAGGACGAGGGCCAGGAGAAGCGGTTCACCCCCGAGGCCATGCAGGTGCTGGTCGAGGCGCCCTGGCCGGGCAACATCCGCCAGCTGTACAACGTGGTGGAGAACGCGGTGGCCCTGTCCACCTCGCCGCTGATCACCGAGGACCTGCTCTTTGACGCCCTCAAGCAACACCAGAAAAAGATCCTGCCGCTGGCCGAGGCCAGGCGCCAGTTCGAGCAGCAGTACCTGATCCAACTCCTCCAGACCACCCGCGGCAACGTCTCCCAGGCCGCCAAGATGGCCAACCGCAACCGCACCGACTTCTACAAGCTGCTCAGCCGGCACCACATCGTCCCGGCCCTGTACAAGGAATAGGCACACAGCGGGCGGCACAGGTCGCCTGTCGCCCGAAGCGGACAGAAAAACGTCGACAGCTCCCTTTCCCGGTGTAACCCCGGGGAAGTTTACGTCTCTTTTTTGCGACGGGAGGTTGGGGCGAGCGGGGCGGGGTCTGCAGCGCCTGCCGGCCCGGGCGGCTGGCAGCGACGGCAGCTGTAGGTGGAGCGGCCGGCGAGCACGGTTTTCGTCACGCTCTGGCCGCAGCGGCGACAGGGTTGGCCGTCGCGGCCGTAGACGTGGTGCTGCAGCTGGAAGTAGCCGGGGTGACCGCTGGCAGACAGAAAATCCGCCACCGTGGAGCCGCCCGCCTCGATGGCACGGGCAAGGATGTCCACGCCGGCCCGGACCAGCCGGTTCCACTGGCGAAGGGTGAGCGCACCGGCGGGCGTATCCGGGTCGATGCGGGCCGCGAACAGCATCTCGTTGGCGTAGATGTTGCCGATGCCGGACACCAGCCGGCTGTTCATGAGGAGCGCCTTGACCGGCGCGGTCCGACCCGCGGCCAGCCGTTGCAGGGCTCGGCCGTTGAACTGCGGGCTGAACGGCTCGATCCCCTCCCGGGCGGAAAACTCCCCCTCCAATTCCATTGCCCGCCCCGCCGGCCAGACGACGATGGAGCCGAACCGGCGACTGTCGTTGTAGCGGACCTCCAAGCCGTTGTCCAACACCAGTACCAGGTGATCGTGTTTGTGCAGTGGTGCGTCCGCGGTCATCACCCCGAACTTGCCGGTCATGCCCAGGTGGGCGACCAGCACCGCGCCGCTCTCCATCCGGAAGAGCAGGTACTTGGCCCTTCGGTCGATGGTCGTGATCCGCTGTCCGGCGATGTGCGTGCGCAGCAGCGCTGCGGGCAGGGGCGCGCGCAGGCGCAGGCGGCCGCAGCGGACCGCGGTGACCAGCCGGCCGGGCAGGTCGCTGAGCAGGCCGCGGCGGGTGACCTCCACCTCGGGCAGCTCAGGCATGGTCCATCGCCTCGGTGCAGGCCAGCAGGCAGTCGTCGACGGCGGTGACGCGCACCATCGGGGTCAGGTCGCGGGGGCCGGCCACCCGGCAGCGGAGGGTGAGTACCGGATCGGCCGGGTCGATTGTGACAGCGATGAGGCTGATCCGGCTGACAAAGGTGGGTTCGTCGTGGAGAAAACACTTCTTCACCGCCTCCTTGGCGGTCCAGAGCACCGCCAGGCGGGTGAGCGGTTCGGGCAGGGCGTGCAGCAGGGCGACCTCCTCCGGGGTGGTGAAGCGGGCCTGCACGTTGGCAAGCCGCGGCGCCACCGGTTCGATGTCCAGGCCGCAGGCGCTGCCGGTGCAGGCCAGGGCCGCGGCATAACCCCGGCAGTGGCTGATGGACAGGGCGGGCGGGGTGCCGGTTCGGCCGGTCCAGTCGACGCCGGGGCGGCCGTGGGCATCGGCCAGAATGGGATATTCCTGCGGCAGGAGGGTGGCGATCAGGCCGGCTGCGGCCAGTTGCTGGAGGCAGTGCTTGGCGGCCAGCCGACCACCCAGCCATTCGAGCCGCCGTTTCGGGTTCTGGTAGCGGCTGAGTTGGTCGCGTTCGACCGGGGCGAGCAGCGCCTCCAGCGCCGGGTCGTCGCCCGCCGCTGCCAGCCAGCGGGCGAGCGAGCCGAGGTCGACCAGGGTCAGGGTTGCGGCCGGCGAGACGAGCCGGCCGGGCAGCGCTGAACGGGCTGCGCCGCCGGCGGCCAGGGGCCGCAACCCGGCCGCCGGGTTTTCCAGACAACTGCTTGTCCTCACCACAAAATCTGGTATAATCGTGGCGCCCGCAAGCCCGGTCCCTGTTCCAGGGGGACCGCTCACTGCCACCGCGCCGGCCGGAGTCTCGTCAGCCGGTGGATAACCGTTCTTGCCATCCGCTGTCATGCCGACTCTCACCGAATTGACCTCGTTCGACCTCGCGGTCGCCTGCATCTTCACCCTCTTCCTGGCCCGGGGCGCGTGGATCGGCCTGGTGCGCCAGCTGGCCGCCTTCTTCGCGCTGGTGGGCAGCTACTACCTGGCCGCCCGCTACGCGGTCCAGTTCAGCCCCCTGGCCGGACAGTTCGTCGCCAACCCGCGGCTGACCTTCTTCATCAGTTTTGCGGTGATCTTCCTGGTCGCGGCCCTGCTGTTCACGCTCGTCGGCAAGCTGCTGCGCGGGGTGATGGTCATCACCCTGCTCGGCTGGTTCGACCGGCTGCTCGGGCTGGTGCTCGGCGGAGTCAAGGCCCTGGTGGTCTGCTCGCTCGTGTACATGGCGCTGGCCTCGACCCTGTCGACCACCAACGACCTGCTGCGCCGCTCCTGGTCCGCGCCCTGGCTCAAAGAGGGCGCGACCGTGCTCCAGGCGCTCATCGACGATCCCCGCCTGCGCCAGTATTTTCAGCAGAAGGAGCCGGCCATCCGCAATCAGCTGCTGCCGGCCAAGGCTGTGGATCGGTCGGCCGTTGGCGAAGGACCGGCCGCGCCCCGCTGAGCGGGACTCAGCCCCTGGCTTCGGCCAGCAATTGGTCGCGGTAGCGTTCGGCGAACAGGCGGACATCGTCCCGCCAGTCGGCCATGCCATTGATGCCGGCTTCTTTCAGACGGCAGTTCTCGAGGATGGAGTTGGCCGGCCGGTGGGCCGGGGTGGGGTAGTCAGCGGTGGTGCAGGGCTCCATGGAGTAGGGCACACCCATGGCATCGAGGAAGAAGCGGGCCCCCTCGTACCAGGTGGAATGCCCCTCGGCGGTGGCGTGGACAATGCCCCGCAGGTCACTATCCAACAGACGCTCGATCTGCCGGGCCAGCCGCCAGGACCAGGTGAGTGAGCCGTGCTGGTCGTTGACCACGCGGATGGTCCGCTCGGGGTCGGCCAGGGCCAGCCGCAGCATGGTCTTGAGGAAGTTCCTGTTGCCGATGCCGTACAGCCAGGCAGTACGGAGAATGAGGAAATTATCGGCGTAGGCCTGCACGGCCTCGTCGCCGGCCTGCTTGCTCCGGCCGTACATGGACAGCGGGTTGGGTGTGTCCGCCTCAGTGTAGTATTCCGGCGCCGGCCGGTTGCCGTCGAACACGTAGTCCGTGGAGATCTGCACCAGGCGAGCGCCATGGGCGGCGCACTGGCGGGCGAGCAGTTCCGGGCCGGTGGCGTTCACCGCCATGCATCGCTCCAGGTCGGTTTCGCAGGCGTCCACGGCCGTGTAGGCGGCGCAGTTGATGACCACGTCGGGTGCGCAGGTGGTGAACACCCGGGCCACCTGGTCGGGGTCGGTGATGTCGATGTTGGGCACATCGCAGCAGGAGAGCTGGTGGCGCGCGGACAGGATCTCGGTGCAGTCCCTGCCCAGTTGGCCGTTGGCGCCGGTGATGAGTATCTTCATGGTCAGGGCGTGGTCCGCAGTGTATTGGTTTCGTTGAGCATGTCCATCAGGTACTGGCCATACTGGTTCTTCATCATGGAGGCGGCGAGCCGCTCGACCTGGTCGCTGTCGATGTAGCCGAGCCGGTAGGCGATCTCCTCCAGGCAGGCGATCTTCAACCCCTGCCGGTCCTGCACAGCCTGGACGTAACTGGAGGCCTGCTGGAGCGATTCGTGGGTGCCGGTGTCCAGCCAGCAGAAGCCGCGGCCGAGCAGCTCCACGGAGAGTTTGCCCTGGCGCAGGTAGTGCAGGTTGACATCCGTGATCTCGAGTTCGCCCCGGGGCGAAGGCCGGATGGCCGCAGCCACGTCCACCACCTCGCGGTCATAAAAGTAGAGCCCGGGCACGGCGTAGCGCGACTTGGGTTTAGCCGGCTTCTCCTCGATGCCGATCACCCGGTTGTCCCGGTCGAACTCGACCACGCCGTAGCGCTGCGGGTCCTTGACCAGGTAGCCGAAGATGATGCCGCCGTCTTCGAGCGCCGCGCAGCGCCGGACGATGGTGGCGAAATTGTGGCCGAAGAAGATGTTGTCGCCAAGCACCAGGCAGACCGGCTGGCCGGCGAGGAAGTCCCGGCCGATGAGGAAGGCCTGGGCCAGCCCCTCGGGTTTGGGCTGCTCGGCGTACTGCAGGTTCAGGCCGAGATGCGCCCCGTCACCGAACAGTTCGGTGAACCGGGGCAGGTCCTGGGGCGTGGAGATGATCAGGATGTCGCGGATACCCGCCAGCATGAGCACGGACAGCGGGTAGTAGATCATCGGTTTGTCGTACACCGGGATCAATTGCTTGCTGATCACCCGGGTGAGCGGGTAGAGGCGGGTGCCGGATCCGCCCGCGAGAATGATGCCTTTCACTGGATCTCCTGCTGGGGGCGGCAAGGAAAGCTTGCCAGTTGACGATTGCCTGTGATACCTTCGGGATACGGCGGTTGCCGCCGTTCTGGACCCCCGGTGTATACCGTATTTCCCCGTATCTTGCAAACACGCTTTCGGAAGCCGCCATGACCGAACCCTTGCGCTGTTTCACCGCCTACGATGTGCGCGGCCGCGTTCCCGCGGAATTGAACGAGACCATCGCCGCGCGCATCGCCCTGGCCGTTGCCGAACACTGTGCGCTGCGCCGGGTGGTGGTCGGCCGGGACATGCGGTTGAGCAGCCCTCCCCTGGCCGGGGCGATCATCGCCGCCCTGCTCGGCTGCGGCGTGGACGTGGTCGACATCGGCCTGTGCGGCACCGAGGAGGTCTACCACGCCGTGTTCAGCGGCGCAGGCGCAGGTGTGGACGGCGGCATCATGATCACCGCCAGCCACAACCCGGCCGACTATAACGGCATGAAGATCGTTCGCGCAGGAGCCCGGCCGCTCTCCGGCGACACCGGCCTGGCCACGGTGGCCGCCCTGGCCGCGGACGAGGACTGGTGCCGGCGGACCCTGGCCGAAACCGCGCCCACGTCCGGCACCTGCACCCAAGTGCGGGACAAGGGCGCCTACATTGACCACCTGCTCGCCCTGGTCGACCCCCGCAGCCTGCGGCCGCTCAGGCTGGTGGTGAACAGCGGCAACGGCTGTGCCGGCCCGGTGGTCGACCTGTTGGCCGCGCATCTGCCCTGCGAATTCATCCGCCTGCAGCACGAACCGGACGGGAACTTCCCCAACGGCGTGCCCAACCCGCTCCTGCCCGAGCGCCGGCAGGCCACCGCCGACGCGGTCCGCCAGCACCACGCCGACCTCGGTATCGCCTGGGACGGCGACTTCGACCGCTGCTTCCTCTACGACGAGACCGGCCGCTTCATCGAAGGGTACTACATCGTCGGCCTGCTGGCTGAGGCCCTGCTGCGCCTGCATCCGGGCGCGACCATCCTCCACGACCCGCGGCTGGTGTGGAACACCCGCGAGATCGTCCGCGCAGCCGGCGGCCAGGCGGTGATGACCCGCACCGGCCACGCCTTCATCAAGGAGCGCATGCGCGAGTTGGACGCCCTCTACGGCGGCGAGATGTCGGCCCACCACTACTTCCGCGACTTCGGCTACTGCGACTCGGGCATGCTCCCCTGGCTCCTGGTCTGCCGGCTGCTGAGTGATACCGGCCGGCCCCTGTCCGCGCTCGTCGAAGAGCGCATGGCCGCCTATCCGGTGAGCGGCGAGATCAACTCGCGGGTGCGGGACGCGGACGCGGTGCTCGCCGCGATCGAGCACCGTTACGCGGGCGGGGTGATCGATCGCACCGACGGTCTGTCCGTCGAATTCCCGGAGTTCCGCTTCAACCTGCGCCAATCGAACACCGAGCCGGTGTTGCGGCTCAACGTGGAAACCCGGGGCGACGAACCGCTCCTGCGCCATCGCACAGCGGAACTGCTCGAGCTGATCCGCGCCTGAATCTTGATGGCATCGTAAAAAGTCAAAACCCGCAAAGTTACGCTTCGCAAAAACAGCCTGTTATGAAGCAAGAGACGTCGTTCTCGTGGCTTTTTACGAGAACGACAATTTTCCTTTCCTTCCCCTTTCTCTCAACCCGAGGTGATCCGGTGACCATTCAACCCGTTATCCTGGCCGGCGGCACCGGTTCCCGGCTCTGGCCGCTGTCCCGCGAACTCTACCCCAAACAGGTGATCAACCTGACCGGCGACCAGTCCCTGCTGCAGACCACCGTGCAGCGGGTCGCCGCCCTCGAGGACGCGGCGCCGCCCATCATCGTGGTCGGCGAGGAACACCGCTTCATGGCCAAGAGCCAGGTCGAGGACATCGGCCTGGCGAGCGATTACCACATCATCCTCGAACCGCTGGGCAAGAACACCGCCCCGGCGATCTGCGGCGCGGCCGAGTACGTCGCCGCTCAGGGGCGTGGCGACGACGTGATGCTGGTCCTGCCGGCGGACCACCTCATCCTCGACACCCAGGCCTTTGCCCGGGCCGTGGCCGAGGCGGTGGTGCTGGCCCGGCAGGGGCGGATCGTCACCTTCGGCATCGTTCCGGACCGCCCGGAGACCGGCTACGGCTACATCGCCCGCGGTGCGGGGGCGCAGGTGGAGCGGTTCGAGGAGAAGCCCGACCTGGCCACGGCCGAAACCTACCTGCAAAGCGGCACCTACCTGTGGAACAGCGGCATGTTCGCCTTCACCGCGAACACCCTGCTGGCCGAGATGCAGCTGCACGCGCCCGCGATCGCCGCGGCCATGGTCGAGGCGGTCCACCGCGGCACCACGGACGGCCCCTTCTTCCGTTTCGATGCGGGCACCATGGCCGCCTCGCCGGCGGACTCCATCGACTACGCCCTGATGGAGAAGACCAAGGTGGCGGCCGTGGTCGAGGCGGACATCGGCTGGAGCGACATCGGCTCGTGGCGGGCCCTGTGGGAGGTGTCGGCCAAGGACGGGCAGGGCAACGTGGTGGACGGCGACGTGCTCCTCGAGGACGTGGAAAACTCCCTGGTGCGCGCCGAGCACTCGCTGGTGGCGGCGATCGGTCTGCGCAACACCCTGGTGGTGGAGACCGCGGACGCGGTGCTCGTCGCCTCCATGGATCATAGCCAGGACGTGAAGAAGATCGTCACCCGGCTGAAGAAGGAGAAGCGCGACGAGTTCCTTGTCCACCGCACCGTGTACCGGCCCTGGGGCAGCTACACCACCCTGGAGGTGCACGACCGCTTCCAGATCAAGCGGATCACGGTCCGGCCCGGGGCGCGGCTCAGTCTGCAGATGCACCACCATCGCCACGAACACTGGGTGGTGGTCACCGGCACGGCGAAGATTCAGAACGGCGAGCAAACCTTTCTGCTCAAGGAGGACCAGGCCACCTACATCCCCTGCGGCACGGTCCACCGGCTGGAAAACCCGGGGGTCATCCCGCTGGAGCTGATCGAGGTGCAAATCGGCAGTTATCTGGGCGAGGACGACATCGTCCGTTTTGACGATGAATACGGCCGCCTGCGGGAGAATCCGGACGGCCAGTCCTGAAGGAGGGGAGGATCAGCTGTCGAGGGGTTGGTGCGGCCTCCCGCCGGGCGGGTCGCCGTGGTGGGTGTGGAAGGCGGTGACGTAGCGGTCGAGGATGCGTTTGTCGTGGTCGGTGAGGTGGAAGAACTCGATGCCGTGCTGAAAGCGGCCGGAGTCCTCGGCGGTGTAGACAATGTTGCCCATCACGTCGATGAGTTGGTCGTGCAGGCCGAGGGTGATCATCACCTGCTGGCCCTTGGGCAGGGGGATGTGCGTCTCCATGAGGATGCCGCCCTTGCTCACGTTCAGGGTGCGTGCCATGGAGTACTCGCCCTGCCGCCCCTGGGCGTCGACCACCAGGTAGTCCAACAGATTCAGAGCCTCCGGCCTGAGATAGCGTCTGCGTTCTGTGCTCATGTCTACGCCGGGTGATGGTTGGGGGAATGTGTGGTCAGGCTGGTGTCGGCTCGCTGCACGTCCGCCGGCAGGCGCTGCCCGGGTGAAGGCCGGCCCTGTCGCACAGCCTTTTTCAAGCATTAAACCGCCCGTCTTCCGGTTTGTCAAACCCGGTGGGGCGGGAAAATCCTTCAAGACATTTTTGTGTCATTTTTTCTTGATGGCGACAAAAATGTATCATCTGGCCGGCCCCGGCCCTGCGATTTTTTCTTTTCTCCCTTTTATTTCCTGCTGTTACTAAAAGAATATTCTTCTGGCACTCCTTTTGAAAGAGACAGGGTGCGCCGTGTTGCTGCCTGCAGGCCACGGCCCGGCGGGTCGGCCCTGTGTCGAGCGGGCTGGCTCGCAGACAGCGGGCGACTGCTGCGCGGGTCGGCCGGGATGAGTGCCCACTTTATTGATGTTTGGTTCATTTTTCGAGTGGTGTGTGGGTTTTTTCGCTGGGGTGACCAGGCGTCCGGTTGGGCGGCCAGCTGCCCGGTTAAATTATTTCGTACATTATCAGTTGCAATAAAGAAAATTTTATGACAAGAATGTCCAAGACGGAGGAGCGATGATCAACGGTGCGGATACAGCCTTTGTTCTGGCGGCAGCCGGACTGGTGCTGCTCATGACCCCTGGCCTGGCCCTGTTCTACGCGGGCATGGTGCGGAGCAAGAATGCGCTCGCCACCATCATGCAGAGCCTCGTGCTCATCGCCCTGGTGTCGCTCCAGTGGGTGTGGGTCGGCTATTCATTGAGCTTCGGTCCGGATCTGGGCGGCTTCATCGGCAGTCTCGCCTGGGCCGGCCTCCGCGGGGTGACCACCGAGCCCAGCACCACGTACGCGACCACGGTGCCGCACCTGGTGTTCATGATCTACCAGTGCATGTTCGCGGTGATCACCCCGGCACTGATCGCCGGGGCCTTTGCCGAGCGGATGCGCTTCCCGGCCTTTGTCGTCTTCAGCCTGCTCTGGGCGCTCGTCGTCTACAACCCGGTCTGCCACTGGGTGTGGGGCAGCGGCGGCTGGCTGGCACGGCTTGGCGTGCTCGATTTTGCCGGCGGCCTGGTGGTGCACGCCACCAGCGGCATGGCGGCCCTGGCCGCGGTGCTGGTCATCGGCCCGCGCCGGGGTTTCGGCCATGCCAGTTTCATGCCGCATAACCTGCCCATGACCATGCTCGGCACCGGCCTGCTCTGGTTCGGCTGGTTCGGGTTCAACGGCGGCAGCGCCCTGGCGGCCAACGCGACCGCGGCCACGGCCTTTGTCGCCACCCACCTGGCCGGTATGGCGGGCATGGCCATGTGGACGGCGGTGGAGTGGGTGCGGCTTGGCCGGCCGACCACCCTGGGGGCCGCCTCCGGGGCCATTGCCGGCCTGGCCACGATCACCCCGGCCGCCGGTTTTGTCGGGCCGAACGCGGCCATTGCCATCGGCCTGGTCGCCGGCGCGGTCTGCTGCCTGGCGGTGAACCTGAAGGGCCGTTTCAAGCTCGACGACTCCCTCGACGTGGTCGGCATCCACGGAGTCGGCGGGGTGGTCGGTTCGCTGCTGCTCGGCGTGTTCGCCACCCGCGCGGTCAACCCCGGCGGGGTCGACGGACTGGTTGCCGGGGGCGGCATGGGCCCGCTGCTCGTCCAGGCGATGGGCGTGATCGTGGTCTGCGCCTATGCCTTTGCGGTCAGCTGGCTGATCCTCAAGCTCACCGACCGCATGCTCGGCCTGCGTGTCAGCGAGGAGGACGAACTGCTGGGGCTCGACCGCAGCGAACACTCGGAGACGGCCTACAACTAGGGGCGGTCGGGTCGGTCGCCCGGACGACGGAAATCGCAACAGGGAGAACAATTGTGAAAAAAATAGAAGCCATCATCAAGCCGTTCAAGCTCGACGAGGTCAAGGAGGCGCTCAACAGCCTCGGCATCAAGGGCATGACCGTGACCGAGGTCAAGGGCTACGGCCGCCAGAAAGGCCACACCGAGATCTACCGCGGGGCCGAGTACGTGGTCGACTTCATCCCCAAGGTGAAGATGGACGTTGTTGTCGACGACGAGCAGGTCGACCAGGTGATCGACACCATCCTCAAGGTGGCCCGCACCGGCAAGATCGGTGACGGCAAGATCTTTGTCCTGCCGGTGGAGCGGGTGATCCGCGTGCGCACCGGCGAGACCGGCCCCGAGGCGGTCTGAAATGACCGGGACGCTCCGCACGCGGCAGCAGGAGCTGGCCGAGCAGTGGCGGCAGGGCCTGGACGGCTGGGAGCTGCTGCATCGCCACGCGGAGCTGGCGGATGCGTTCATCGTCGAGCAGTTCGACCGGGCCCAGGCGGCGGGCGAGATCCCCGGCCAGGTGGCCATGGTTGCGCTCGGCGGCTACGGTCGGGGGGAGCTCTACCCGTATTCGGACATCGACCTGCTCCTGCTCCACGACCAGCGCGCGGGAGAGGCCCTGCAGACCGCGGCCCGGGCCCTGCTTTATCCGCTCTGGGACGCCGGCTACGAGGTCGGTCACAGCGTGCGCACGGTCAAAGAGGCGGTGCGGTTCGCGCGGGAGGATTTCCCCTTCCAGGTGTCCCTGCTCGACGCCCGCCTGGTCGCCGGCGCCGCTCCGCTGCTGGAAGAACTGCGCGAGCGCTACACCACCACCATCCTCCAGGGGCGCCGCCAGCAGTTCGTCCGCGCCATGGAGGGATGGCGGGCCGAGCGGCGGCGCCGGTACGGCAGCCACAGTTTTCTGCTCGAACCGCACATCAAGGAGGGCACGGGCGGCCTGCGCGACATCCAGGCCATGCACTGGGTGGCCCGCGGCGTGTTCAGCCTGCCGGACCTGGAGGCGGTGCAGGGCTCGGGCATGCTGGCCGACACCGACCGCCAGGCCTTTGAGCGGGCCCGGTCCATGCTCACCCGCATCCGCTACGGCCTGCACCAGCAGTGCCGGCGAAAGAGCGACCACCTGGTGCTCGACTACCAGGAGGATCTGGCCGCGGCGCTGGGCTACGAGGACAGCGACGGCCAGCGCGGGGTGGAGCGGTTCATGCGCGAGGTCTACACCCACCTGCAGACCGTGGCCGTGGTCACGGACCTGTTTTTCGAGCACGTGCTCGAGATCCTCGGCATGACCGCGCGCCGCCAGCGGCGAGCGGCGGCTCGAGCGGGCCATCGCCGTGCGCGGCGGCACGGTGCGGCTGACCGCCCCGGAGGAACTCGGCCAGCGGCCCTACCTGCTCATGCGGCTCTTTCTCCAGGCCGGCCGCACCGGGCTGCCCCTGCACCACCGCACCCGTCAGGCGGTCACGGCGCATCTCCACCTGGTGGACGACGGGTTCCGCGAGTCACGGCGGGTGGCGCGGATCTTCTGCGAGCTGCTCACCGCCAGCAACGAGGTCTTCCCGGTGCTCGAGGCCATGCTCGCCACCGGCCTGCTCACCCGCTACCTGCCGGAATTCGCGGCGGTGGAATCGCTCGCCCAGCACGACCTGTACCACCTGTACACCGTGGACCGGCACCAGTTGCAGACCGTAACCGAACTGAGCGGGCTGCGGCGGGACATGGCCGAGCTGTGCGCCGAGGCGGGCGACCTCGAGGTGCTTTTTCTGGCGGCCCTGCTGCACGACATCGGCAAGGGCCGGCAGACCGACCACTCGCTGCTCGGTGCGGAACTGGTGGGTGCCATCGGCCGGCGGCTGCAGCTGTCCCCCACGGACTGCGACCTGCTTGCCTTCCTTGTCCGCTACCACCTGTACCTGCCGGAGAACGGACTGCGCCGCGACTGCACGGACCGCGAGTTCATCCGCCAGGCCGCGGAGGTGGTCGGCGATGTGCGCCGGCTGACCCTGCTCTACCTGCTGACCATCGCAGACAGCCGGGCCACCGGGCCGTCGGCCTGGTCGAACTGGAAGGCCGGCCTGGTGGCCGAACTCTATCTGGGGGTGAAGACCTACCTGGCCGCCGGTGGCGCCGCCGGGGATGACCACGGCGAGAGCGCGGGCGTGCGCTGGCTGCGCGAGCAGGTGATGGCGCGGCTGGCCGGCCGGACCGCGGCCATCGACCTGGCCACGCTGCCGGCCGACTACCTGCTCGGCTTCAGTCCGGAAGAGGTGGTCCGCCACCTCGGCATCCACCAGGAACAGGCCGGCCGGCTGCGTCAGCAGGTGCTGCTCTTTGCCGAGCCGGGCGAGCACGGCTGGCACCTGCTCATCATGGGTGACGACCGGCCCGGGCTGCTCGCCAAGTTCTGCGGGGTGCTCGCCCTGCACGGCCTGACGGTGCGCTCGGCGCGCATCTTCACCTGGCCTGACGGCACCGTGGTCGACAGTCTGGAGGTCGTCCCTGCCGCGCTGCGCGACTTCGACGAGATGGACTGGGGCCGGGTCGAGCGCGACCTGAACCTGGCCATCAACTACCGCCTCGACGTCGGCTACCGGCTGCAGGAGAAGCGTCAGCCCCGCCCCTGGGGCCCGGCCCGGCCGGTGCAGCAGGCCCAGCTGCGGGTGGTGCTCGATAACCAGACCTCCGGCCGGTTCACCATCGTCGAGGTGCATGCCGGTGACAGCCCGGAGATTTTGTACCAGCTCGCGCAGACCCTGGCGGATTTCGACCTGACCATCCATCAGGCGCGCATCGCCACCGAGGTGGAGCAGCTCATCGACGTGTTCTACGTCCGCACCGCGACCGGCGGGCAGCTGACCGACCCCGAGGCCATGGCGGCCCTGCAGGCGGCGCTGCTGCGCCTCATCGGCGAGGAGGCCGAGGCCGCGGCGTGAGACGAACAGCATCGGATTACTATCGGTATCCGGCCCGGCCGGATGCACCAGACAACCTCAAGAGAGAAGGAGAAGGACCATGACCCGCGACGAAATCATGCACACCATCAAAGAGAAGAACGTCAATTTCTTCCGCCTGCAGTTTGTCGATATCTTCGGTTTCCTGAAGAATATCGCCCTGCCGCTGAGCCAGATCGAGAAGGCCCTGGACGGCAAGATCATGTTCGACGGCAGCTCCATCGAGGGCTTCGTGCGCATCAACGAGTCGGACATGTACCTCAAGCCGGATTACGACTCCTTCGTCGTGCTGCCCTGGCGCGAGAAGGACGGCTCCAACGCGGCCCGCATCATCTGCGACGTGTACAAGCCGGACGGTACGCCCTTTGTTGGCTGCCCGCGCAACAACCTGAAGCGGGTGCTGGCCGAGGCGAAGAAACTCGGCTACACCATGAACGTCGGCACCGAGGCGGAGTTCTTCCTGTTCCGGCGGGACGCCGACGGCCGGGCGACCACCATCACTGACGATGTCACCGGCTACTTCGACGTGGAGCCGGACGACTCCGGCATCGACTGCCGTCGCAAGATCATCAAGACGCTGGAGGCCATGGGCTTCGAGATCGAGGCCAGCCACCACGAGGTGGCCGAGGGTCAGCACGAGATCAACTTCAAGTATGCCGACGCGCTCACCGCCGCCGACAACACCGTTACCTTCAAATGGGTGGTGCGCTCCATTGCCTCGGAGTTCGGTCTGCACGCCACCTTCATGCCCAAGCCGGTGTTCGGCATCAACGGCTCGGGCATGCACACCAACCAGTCGCTGTTCAACCTGGACGGCACCAACGCCTTCTACGACGAGAAGGGGCCGCTCGAACTGAGCACGGTGGCCTACAAGTACATCGCCGGCATCATGAAGAACGCCAAGGGGTTCTGCGCGGTCACCAACCCGCTGGTCAACTCCTACAAGCGGCTGGTGGCCGGCTACGAGGCTCCGGTCTACGTGGCCTGGTCGGCCTCCAACCGCTCGGCCCTGGTGCGCATCCCGGCCTCCCGCGGCATGGGCACGCGCACCGAGGTCCGCTGCCCGGACCCGACCTGCAACCCGTACCTGGCCTTTGCCATGATGCTGGGCGCCGGCCTGGACGGCATCAAGAACGACCTGCCGGTGCCGGACGCGGTGAACGCCGACATCTTCGAGATGACCGCGGCCGAGAAAAAGGAGGCCGGTATCGCCAGCCTGCCCGCCAACCTGTACGAGGCGGTGCAGGAACTCAAGGCCAGCCCCATCGCCCTGGACGCCCTGGGACCGCACATCCTCGCCAAGTACATCGAGGGCAAGGAGAAGGAGTGGGACAGCTTCCGCATCGCCATCACCGACTGGGAGCACAACACCTACCTGAGCCGGTACTGATCGCAGCCGGCTGACAGGCTCGAGCGCACAAGGGCGTCCCTCCGGGGACGCCCTTTTTGCGTGATGTCGGGGTCGATGCGTCACCGCATCTGCCGCCCGGGCGGCGACCGGCTACCGAAGCGCCATCCGTCTTCCTGTCGGCGGCGATGAAAAAGAATCTGCCCTAGTACCTTGGTCCAATAGACGGGCTCCGGCCAGGCCCGTACCATAAACGTAATACACCCCGGATTTTTCCGTTCCCAGAATATGGAGGATACCGACATGGCCGCAGCCCAGACCCAACCGATCGGCAAAGCATTCATCGTCTATGGAACCGTCAAGGCTGTGGCCGCCAACGGCACCGAACGGCTGCTCGCCCCGAACAGCCCCATCTTTGCCGGCGAGCGCATCGTCACCGGCCCGGACGGCAGCGTTTCGGTCGTGTTCAACGACAATGCCGGTCACCTGGAGTTGGGCCGCATGTCCGATGTGCTCATGGACCAGGACGTGTACGCGGGCGCCGGTCCGGACCAGGCGGCCGACGCGGTCGCCCAGGCGGCGGAGATCCAGGCGGCGCTGGAGAACGGTGAGATCGACCCCACCACCCAACTGCCGCCCCCGGCGGCCGGTGCGGGTGTGGCCGGGCCGCGCGGCGGCGGTCGGCAGATCGTCGTGTTCGAGGCCGACCAGATGGAGGTGCTGCCCGATTCCGGCGCGGAGACCACGGGTATCGGCCTCGACTTCCTCGATCCCCCCGGCGGGGTGGTTACCGAACCCGAGGAGGTGATCATTCCGGTCATTCCTCCGACGGCTCCCACGCCCGCGCCGCCGGATGATGAACCTCCGCCGGATGATGAGCCCCCGCCGGATGATGACCAGCCCTTCCTGGAGATCAACCCCATCGCCGTTGGTGTGCAGGAGGACGCTCTCGACAACGCCCTCAGCGTGGGCATCCGCGACACCGCCGCCGACACCGACGTAATAACCATGGACCTGGCGCCACTGGTGACCATGGATTTCGGCACCGACGGCCCGGGCACCCTGGTGTTCAGCCTGCTCGATCCGAACGGCGCCGCCGCCGACCTGACCTCCAAGGGCGTGGCGGTGGTTTACCAGCAGAACGGCAACGCCATCGAGGCCTATGCCGGTGACCGGCTGGTGTTCACCTTCACGGTCCAGCCTTCCGGCGCGGCCGAGTTCACCCTGTACGACCAGGTGGACCACCCGACCGCCGCGGGTGACAACGCCCTGCTGACCATCACCAACCTCGGCCAGTACGTGCAGGTGACCGCCACCGACGCGGACGGCGACGCGGTAACCCTGCCCTTCACCGGCCTGATCACGGTGACGGTGGAGAACGACGTGCCCGAACTGACCCTGTCGGCAACGGCCGTGAGCGGCGCGGTGCAGGAGGATGCGCTGGGCCAAGCCACCGGCAACGCCCAGAACAACCCGGATGGTGATTTTTCCCAAGGCAACCTGGATGCGGCCGCCGACACCGACACGGTCATTTTGCAGCTGTCCGACCTGGTGAACGTGGCGCCCGGTGCGGACGAACCGGCTAGTATCAGCTACGGCATCACCCAGTTCACGGGCGGTGTCGATTCCGGCTACGACTCCAAGGGACAGAATGTCCTCTATTACAACGAGGGCGGCACCCTGGTGGCCCGCGCAGGCAGCGCGACCGGCACGGTGGTGTTCACCTTCAGCGTGAATACCACGACCGGTGCAGCGACCTTCAACCTGAACGACCAGTTGGATCATCCGATCGCTTCGGGGGATAATGCCACGCTGTCGATCACCAACCTGGGGCAGTACGTGCAGGTGAGTGTCACCGACTTTGACGGCGATACGACGAGCACGAACCTGAGCGGTCTGATCACGGTGAGTGTGGTGGACGACGTGCCGGTAGTAAGTATCACGCCTGTTGCCGAGGCGAGTGTGACGGCCGAGGTTCTGGAGGACGGTCTGTCGACCACCCTGGGCGATGTTGGTGACAAGTCCGAGGGGAACCGTGAGTCGGGCGAGTTGCTGACCTCCGACGAGGTGAGCGGCGGCACCAACCTGACGTCCCTGTTCACTGCCGCCTATGCGCCGATCGGCGCGGACGAGGACGGCACGCCGGCGAGCCCGGGGATCACGACGGGTCTTTCTCTCAACACTGCCGGGCTGGATACTCTCTATTCGAAGGGCCAGCTGGTGACCTACAATGTCGTTCAGGGGGCCACCGCGGACACGCTGACGGCCAGCACGGGCAACGGCGCGGTGTTCACCCTGGTGGTCAACCATGACGGCAGCTGGAGCTTTGATCTCGACGACCAGCTGGACCATGTGGATGACGGAACGAACACGGAGAACACGGCGCTGATCACCAGTGCGGACGGCTCCACCTCGGTGAGCGGCATCGACTTCTCGTCGGTGCTGATCGGCACGGCCACGGGCGCGGACTTCGACGGTGATGAGGCAACGGCCACGATCGGTGTTGACGCGGGCTCGTTTGTGGTGAGTGTGGTGGACGACGTGCCGGTAGTAAGTATCACGCCTGTTGCCGAGGCGAGTGTGACGGCCGAGGTTCTGGAGGACGGTCTGTCGACCACCCTGGGCGATGTTGGTGACAAGTCCGAGGGGAACCGTGAGTCGGGCGAGTTGCTGACCTCCGACGAGGTGAGCGGCGGCACCAACCTGACGTCCCTGTTCACTGCCGCCTATGCGCCGATCGGCGCGGACGAGGACGGCACGCCGGCGAGCCCGGGGATCACGACGGGTCTTTCTCTCAACACTGCCGGGCTGGATACTCTCTATTCGAAGGGCCAGCTGGTGACCTACAATGTCGTTCAGGGGGCCACCGCGGACACGCTGACGGCCAGCACGGGCAACGGCGCGGTGTTCACCCTGGTGGTCAACCATGACGGCAGCTGGAGCTTTGATCTCGACGACCAGCTGGACCATGTGGATGACGGAACGAACACGGAGAACACGGCGCTGATCACCAGTGCGGACGGCTCCACCTCGGTGAGCGGCATCGACTTCTCGTCGGTGCTGATCGGCACGGCCACGGGCGCGGACTTCGACGGTGATGAGGCAACGGCCACGATCGGTGTTGACGCGGGCTCGTTTGTGGTGAGTGTGGTGGACGACGTGCCGGTAGTAAGTATCACGCCTGTTGCCGAGGCGAGTGTGACGGCCGAGGTTCTGGAGGACGGTCTGTCGACCACCCTGGGCGATGTTGGTGACAAGTCCGAGGGGAACCGTGAGTCGGGCGAGTTGCTGACCTCCGACGAGGTGAGCGGCGGCACCAACCTGACGTCCCTGTTCACTGCCGCCTATGCGCCGATCGGCGCGGACGAGGACGGCACGCCGGCGAGCCCGGGGATCACGACGGGTCTTTCTCTCAACACTGCCGGGCTGGATACTCTCTATTCGAAGGGCCAGCTGGTGACCTACAATGTCGTTCAGGGGGCCACCGCGGACACGCTGACGGCCAGCACGGGCAACGGCGCGGTGTTCACCCTGGTGGTCAACCATGACGGCAGCTGGAGCTTTGATCTCGACGACCAGCTGGACCATGTGGATGACGGAACGAACACGGAGAACACGGCGCTGATCACCAGTGCGGACGGCTCCACCTCGGTGAGCGGCATCGACTTCTCGTCGGTGCTGATCGGCACGGCCACGGGCGCGGACTTCGACGGTGATGAGGCAACGGCCACGATCGGTGTTGACGCGGGCTCGTTTGTGGTGAGTGTGGTGGACGACGTGCCGGTAGTAAGTATCACGCCTGTTGCCGAGGCGAGTGTGACGGCCGAGGTTCTGGAGGACGGTCTGTCGACCACCCTGGGCGATGTTGGTGACAAGTCCGAGGGGAACCGTGAGTCGGGCGAGTTGCTGACCTCCGACGAGGTGAGCGGCGGCACCAACCTGACGTCCCTGTTCACTGCCGCCTATGCGCCGATCGGCGCGGACGAGGACGGCACGCCGGCGAGCCCGGGGATCACGACGGGTCTTTCTCTCAACACTGCCGGGCTGGATACTCTCTATTCGAAGGGCCAGCTGGTGACCTACAATGTCGTTCAGGGGGCCACCGCGGACACGCTGACGGCCAGCACGGGCAACGGCGCGGTGTTCACCCTGGTGGTCAACCATGACGGCAGCTGGAGCTTTGATCTCGACGACCAGCTGGACCATGTGGATGACGGAACGAACACGGAGAACACGGCGCTGATCACCAGTGCGGACGGCTCCACCTCGGTGAGCGGCATCGACTTCTCGTCGGTGCTGATCGGCACGGCCACGGGCGCGGACTTCGACGGTGATGAGGCAACGGCCACGATCGGTGTTGACGCGGGCTCGTTTGTGGTGAGTGTGGTGGACGACGTGCCGGTAGTAAGTATCACGCCTGTTGCCGAGGCGAGTGTGACGGCCGAGGTTCTGGAGGACGGTCTGTCGACCACCCTGGGCGATGTTGGTGACAAGTCCGAGGGGAACCGTGAGTCGGGCGAGTTGCTGACCTCCGACGAGGTGAGCGGCGGCACCAACCTGACGTCCCTGTTCACTGCCGCCTATGCGCCGATCGGCGCGGACGAGGACGGCACGCCGGCGAGCCCGGGGATCACGACGGGTCTTTCTCTCAACACTGCCGGGCTGGATACTCTCTATTCGAAGGGCCAGCTGGTGACCTACAATGTCGTTCAGGGGGCCACCGCGGACACGCTGACGGCCAGCACGGGCAACGGCGCGGTGTTCACCCTGGTGGTCAACCATGACGGCAGCTGGAGCTTTGATCTCGACGACCAGCTGGACCATGTGGATGACGGAACGAACACGGAGAACACGGCGCTGATCACCAGTGCGGACGGCTCCACCTCGGTGAGCGGCATCGACTTCTCGTCGGTGCTGATCGGCACGGCCACGGGCGCGGACTTCGACGGTGATGAGGCAACGGCCACGATCGGTGTTGACGCGGGCTCGTTTGTGGTGAGTGTGGTGGACGACGTGCCGGTAGTAAGTATCACGCCTGTTGCCGAGGCGAGTGTGACGGCCGAGGTTCTGGAGGACGGTCTGTCGACCACCCTGGGCGATGTTGGTGACAAGTCCGAGGGGAACCGTGAGTCGGGCGAGTTGCTGACCTCCGACGAGGTGAGCGGCGGCACCAACCTGACGTCCCTGTTCACTGCCGCCTATGCGCCGATCGGCGCGGACGAGGACGGCACGCCGGCGAGCCCGGGGATCACGACGGGTCTTTCTCTCAACACTGCCGGGCTGGATACTCTCTATTCGAAGGGCCAGCTGGTGACCTACAATGTCGTTCAGGGGGCCACCGCGGACACGCTGACGGCCAGCACGGGCAACGGCGCGGTGTTCACCCTGGTGGTCAACCATGACGGCAGCTGGAGCTTTGATCTCGACGACCAGCTGGACCATGTGGATGACGGAACGAACACGGAGAACACGGCGCTGATCACCAGTGCGGACGGCTCCACCTCGGTGAGCGGCATCGACTTCTCGTCGGTGCTGATCGGCACGGCCACGGGCGCGGACTTCGACGGTGATGAGGCAACGGCCACGATCGGTGTTGACGCGGGTTCGTTT
Source organism: uncultured delta proteobacterium (assembly GCA_963754825.1). Taxonomy (GTDB): domain Bacteria; phylum Desulfobacterota; class Desulfobulbia; order Desulfobulbales; family Desulfobulbaceae; genus Desulfobulbus. The sequence goes on from CAVWHP010000011.1 coordinate 72,283, forward strand.
GTGGTGAGTGTGGTGGACGACGTGCCGGTAGTAAGTATCACGCCTGTTGCCGAGGCGAGTGTGACGGCCGAGGTTCTGGAGGACGGTCTGTCGACCACCCTGGGCGATGTTGGTGACAAGTCCGAGGGGAACCGTGAGTCGGGCGAGTTGCTGACCTCCGACGAGGTGAGCGGCGGCACCAACCTGACGTCCCTGTTCACTGCCGCCTATGCGCCGATCGGCGCGGACGAGGACGGCACGCCGGCGAGCCCGGGGATCACGACGGGTCTTTCTCTCAACACTGCCGGGCTGGATACTCTCTATTCGAAGGGCCAGCTGGTGACCTACAATGTCGTTCAGGGGGCCACCGCGGACACGCTGACGGCCAGCACGGGCAACGGCGCGGTGTTCACCCTGGTGGTCAACCATGACGGCAGCTGGAGCTTTGATCTCGACGACCAGCTGGACCATGTGGATGACGGAACGAACACGGAGAACACGGCGCTGATCACCAGTGCGGACGGCTCCACCTCGGTGAGCGGCATCGACTTCTCGTCGGTGCTGATCGGCACGGCCACGGGCGCGGACTTCGACGGTGATGAGGCAACGGCCACGATCGGTGTTGACGCGGGCTCGTTTGTGGTGAGTGTGGTGGACGACGTGCCGCCGCTGCCTGTCAAGAATGAGGGCGTATTCGGAACGGTGTATGAGGACGCATTGGGTCAGTCGTCCCTCAACCCGCTGAACAATGATGATCCTGATTTGTTCGACGGGTATTCCCGAATCACCATCGATGACGGATTCGGTCACTTTCCAACTGTCCCGTTTGGTGGAATCAGCAACCGGCGCGGACGAACCAGCGGCGCCGGTGTACAGTATCGTCAATCCGAACAGCGCCCCATCCGGTCTGAGTTCCAAAGGACAGGCCGTGACCTACCAGGTACATACGGCCGAACCAAACACCCTGCTGGCTGTCACTGCAGATGGGCGGACAGTCTTTACCTTCAGTGTTGACGAGAACTCGGGCGAAGTGACCTTCAACCTCAACGATCAATTGGATCACGGAGGCGCTGGCACAGACGTTGAGACTTTGCCAATTCTAAACCTCGGGCGATACGTGCAGGTGAGTGTTACCGATGCGGACGGCGATACGGTCACACAGAACTTTGGCGGCCGGATTGGAATCAATGTCGAGAACGACGTGCCGACAACCGCGGCAGACGATGCCAGCCTGATCAACACCCCCGGCGGTTCCACTATGGAATCTTTTAACAACCTGCCGGGGGCGGATGAGGAGATCTCGTTGATCACTTTCGACTTAGGCGAAGGTGATGCTGTGATGAGTATCGACGGGCCGCAGATGACGAGCGGCGGGGTCGGGCTGATCTGGCATATCGATACGGTCACCGGCGACCTGCAGGCGGTGAAGCCCGGTGCGCCCTCTGCACCCGTGTTCACGGTCACTGCGAACAAGGATACGGGCGGAGAATATACCGGAGAATACACCGTCAACATTACCGGGCCGATTGATAACGGCAGTCAAACAATATCGTATGCTCTTTCCAGAGTGTCCCCAGGAAACACCCCAACCATTCAAATTATGGGCAGTTCTACGCAAGGAACGGTCTATATTTACGGCCAATCAGTTACGCCTGCCGATGGGACGATCAATGTATCGGATGGTGGAGGCATAGGTATAAATAGCAACTTTATGAACCCGGGCGAAGTACTCTCGTTCGAGTTCTATGCCGATGAGGACAGGACAACACCGTTAGCCCTGACCGCACTTGCATTTTCAGTCGATTCCCTCGCTGATTTGGAAAAGATGTATGTTTCTCTCTGGAGCGATGATAGCCAGATCGGCAACCTGATTGAACTCACCGGTGCGGAAGGAAATAAGGATAATTCAAACGATGTCTCCTTGCTGCAGGTCTCTGCGGTGAATGCAGGCCTGCCTGCCGGTACTCCGTTCGATGAAGTACAGTTCATGGCCGGTACGAGTGACAGTTATCGCCTGCTGTTCACCTCCCTGGTCGTCACGACTGACCCGCTCGACCAGGAGATCGTCATCCCCTATACCGTGACCGATGCGGACGGGGATACGGATTCGGATGCGTTCAGCGTGACCTTCCTCAATGCCGCCCAAACGACTAGCACTACCATGCTTTCGGCCACCGCCGGTGACGGGGATGCGGCACCTGCCATGATGAGCATGATGAGTGCGTCGGCCTTTGTCCCCGGCGAGCAGATCGAGGGCGACAACGCCGATGGTGAGGACTGGTCGGCCGACGAGGCTCCGCCTGCGGAGGACAGTGATGGGGACGGAGCCGGCCTAGTGGTAACGACAGGGGAGGACGAGGCTGATGCGAGCGAGACGCCGGACTCCGCGGACGACATTGGTTCGGAGTTGCTGACAGGCTTGAGCGATGCGGCCCTGGGGGGCAGCGAGGGCAGCGATCCTGCAGCGCCACCTGTGCCCGATGGGACGGACGGTGCCGACCAGCCGTCCGCTGGTGCAGACAACACGGCCAAAACTTCCGACCAACCGGCCGTCCCGGATGACACGGACCAGCCGGTTGACAGTGCGCCTGCTACCGTGGCCGATGCCGATCAGCCGGCGGACAGCACCGAAGGCGAGACCGGAGACGCCGACCAGCCGGCCGCACCGGATGCCGGTGTGCAGGCGGTGGCCGGTGTGGACGCCGCAACCGGCGAGACCGGAGAGGTGGCCGGGACAACGGACAGTGGTCTCGGCGACGATGCACCGCCTGCCGAGGTTGCCGCCGGCGAGGCTCCGGAATCCGAAACGCAGGGCGGTCTGGGCGAGAGCGAGGCCGGGGCCACCGACCTGCTGACCGCAGAGGTGACGGGCAGCCCGGAAGAGCTTCCGAGCACGGACGCCACCGACGCGGCCGATCAACCGACCGAAACCGCTGACAGCGGGGAGCCGGAGGGTGCGGTGACCGAGGACCTGACCGGTGAACTGTTCTCCGATGCCGGCGGAGAGGACGAGGTGTCGACCGATTCGAGCGAGGCGGACCTCGACGCTGGCGGACTGGACAACGGGCTCGATATCGACACCCTGGTTGATCCGGGCAGCGGTCAGAACGCCTAACCGGCAGGCTCAAAGGCCAACAGGAAGGGGGCGCCGGTCCAGGACCGGCGCCCCCTTTGCGTGCTGTCAGCCGGCAGGTGCGCCGGCGCCCCTTCAGCCGTCGCCCCCGGGCTGATTGACCAACAGCGCCAGCCCCAGCCGGCCGCGGGTCGAGGTCTTGGCATAGATGGCGCCCAGGTGGGCCTTGACGGTGCGTTCGGTGATGCCGAGTCGCTCGGCGATCTCCAGGTTGGACAACCCCTCGGCCACCAGGCCGGCGATCTGGTATTCCCGGTTGGAGAGGTTGTGCAGGGGCTGGCGGCTCGTGCCGCCGCCGTTTGCTCCAGCCTTGTCCCCGGGCACGGTCTGGGCGATGAGCCGCTGCATGAGCTGCTGGTTGATCCACACCCCGCCCGCGGCCACGGTGCGGGCGGCCTCGCGCAGGCGGGCATCGCTCATGTAGCTGTTGGCATAGCCGACGATGCCCAGGCGAAGAAAGGCGAGGCCCTCGTCCTCCTCCGGCCGGTCGGAGAGCAGGAACAGCCGGCAGGCCGGGGCACTGCGGCGGATGTAGGCCACCACCTCCGCGTCCACCAGCGGCCGGTGGACAAAGAGCAGGTCAAAGGCGATCCGCTGGCGGACGAGAATACCCAGATCCTGCAGGCCGGCTGTCTGGTAGACGGTGTAATCGCTCTCCAGGGCGGCGAACCACCGTTCGCGGAGGCCGGTCTGGGCACAGCAGAGTATCAGGTTCATGGTCAGCGCTCCCGCAGGGCCATGTGCCGGGCGCGCAGCACCGGCTTGAGCAGATAGGTGAGGATGGTCTTCTTGCCGGTGAGGATGTCCACGGACACCACCATGCCGGGGATGATGGGCAGCGGTTTCTCCTTGCTGCCCAGGTAGTTCTGGCGGGTGCGCAGGCGCACCAGGTAGTAGTCGTTGTCCTGCTTGTCGGTGATCGAGTCGGCGCTGATGTGCTCCAGGTTGGCATCCAGGCCGCCGTAGATGGTGAAGTCGTAGGCGGTGAACTTGACCACCGCCTGCTGGTTGGGGTGGAGAAAGGCAATGTCCGCCGGCTTGACGCGCGCCTCGACCAGCAGGGTGTCCTCCAGCGGCACGATCTCGATCAGGTCCATGCCCGGCTGGATGGTGCCGCCCACGGTGTTCACCTTGATCTGGTTGATGGTGCCGCGCACCGGCGAGCGCACCGCGGTCCGTTCCAGCCGGTCGGCCAGGGCCACGGCGCTGGCGGTGATCCCCTCGAGCCGGCCATAGGCCTCGTTCAGCTCCTTGCGGGCGGTGTTGTGGAAGATGAGCTGCTCCTCCTCGAGCGCCTTCTTGGCCTCGGCGATCTTCGAATCCACCTTGGGGATGGCGATCTTGGTGGTCTGGATGGTGCCGCTCAGCTCACTCGCCTGCCGCTGCAGGCGCAGCACCTCGACCTCGGAGACCGCACCCTGGGCCACGAGCGGTTTGGTCATGGACAGCTCCTTGTTCAACAGGCCGTAGGTGCGGTTCAACTCGCCCAGCCGCGACCTGAGTTCGGCCAGTTCCTGGCGGCGCTGGGCCAGCTGCTCCTGGAGGATCTGCATCTTGGCGGCCAGCTGCTGCTTGCGCGTGGTGAACAGTTCCTGCTCGCGCGTGCCCAGCTCGGGCTTTTCGCGGGCGACCTCGTCGGGCACGGCAAAGGCGCTGTCCCCGGCCTCGGCCTCCAGTCGGGCGATCTGCGCCTTGAGTGCCAGGTACCCGACCCGGCTCTCCATGTAGGGAGCCGAGAAGCGGGTCTTGTCGATCTCGATGAGCAGCTGGTCCTTTTCGACGATGTCGCCCACCTGGACGTGCAGCTTGCCGAGAATGCCGCCCTCCAGGTTCTGCACCACCTGGATCTGCTGCGAGGGGATGACCTTGCCGTCACTGCGGGTGACCTCGTCGATCTCGGAGAGCGAGGCCCAGACCAGGAACACGACCACGAACAGGAGGATCAGCCAGACGATGGTCCGTCCGCCCCGCGGGTTCTGGACGAGCAGGGTGGTGCGGATGTCCGTGGCCAGGTCGAGGTCGTTGGCGGGCAGGCGGCGGAACATGCCGGCCGGTTTGCCGGGGGTGTCTTTTTCGGGGGTGCGTTCGTCCATGGTTCGGTCCGGTTAGAAGGAGATCTGGCCGCTTTTCATGGCGCTGAGCACCTGGTCGCGCGGGCCGTCGGCCACCACGGTGCCGTTGTCGATGATGATGATCCGTTCCACCAGGTCCAGCAGCGAGCCGCGGTGGGTGATGAGCACGAGCGTCTTGCCGGCGAGCAGGTTCTTCAGGTTGGTCTTCAGCCGGGTCTCGGTGCGGTTGTCCATGGAGCTGCTCGGCTCGTCGAGGATGAGGATCGGCGGGTCGTGCAGCAGGGCCCGGGCCATGACCACACTCTGCCGCTGGCCGCCGGACAGGCCGCGGCCCTGCTCGCCGATCTCCAGGTCAAAGCCCTTGGGGTGCTTGCCGGCGAACTGGCTGACGCCGGCCAGGTCGGCGGCGCGGAGGATGCGGGCGTCGTCCACCTCGGGCGAGCCGAGGATGATGTTCTCGCGGATGGTGCCGCGGAACAGGGTGATGTCCTGGGGCACGTAGCCGATGAACCGGCGCAGTTCGGCCGGGTCGATCTGGCGGATGTCGGTGTCGTCCAGGCAGACCATGCCGCCGGTCGGCTCGTACAGACCGAGCAACAGCTTGCCCAGCGTGGTCTTGCCCGAGCCGATGGGGCCGATGATCGCCACCCGTTCCCCCGGTTCGATGGTCAGGGTGATCTGACGGAGGGCCAGGCCGCTCTGGCCCGGGTACTGGAAGTCGACCTGGACGAAGCTGAGCCGGCCCAGGCACTCGCTGCGGTGCAGGAAGGACTTGTCCGGCGGCCGTTCCACCGGCAACTCCATGATGGTGTTCAATGTGGCCAGCGCCGTCTTGGCGCGGTGGTAGCGGGTGGCCAGGCTGACCACCTGGCTCATCGGCGCGATGGCCTGGCGGGAGAGGATCATCAGGGCGATGATGCCGCCCTGGCTGAGCTGACCCTCGGCAATGCGGTAGACGCCGGCGATGAGCACGCCCACCACGGTCAGGTTCATGATGAAATCGGAAAAATGGCTGACCGAGCTGGAGAACAGCCGCGAGCGACTGCTCCAGGTGGCGATGTAGCTGACCGCCTCCTCCCAGGCGCGCTGGATCTGGCTCTCCGCCCGCAGCATCTTGATCGTCTCGATGCCGGAGAGGCCCTCGACGAGGATGGCGTTCTTCTGCGCCGAGGCGGTAAAACTTCGTTCCACCGCTTTTTTCAACGGCGCCTGCACGGCCAGGGCGAACAGCCCCATGAGGGTGATCGCCGCCAGGTGGATGTAGACGATGGATCCGCCCAGGTACCAGATGGCGGCCAGGCCGAGCAGCATGAAGGGCAGGTCGATGAGCGCGGTGATCGAAAACGAGGTGATGAAGTCGCGCACCGACTCGAACTGCTGCAGGTTCTTGGAGAAGGCGCCGACCGATTTGGGCCGGACCTCGAGGCGCAGGCCGAGCACCTTTTCGAGCAGGGCCGCGGAGATGCGCAGGTTGGCCTTCTTGCCGGCCTCGTCGACGAAGTAGCCGCGCAGGCCGCGCAGCAGCAGGCTGAACCCGTAGACCACGCCGATGCCCAGCGCCAGCACCCAGAGCGTCTCGAAGGCCAGGTTGGGGATCACCCGGTCGTAGACGATCATGGTGAAGAAGGGCCCGGTCAGGCCGAACAGGTTGATCATCAGCGAGGCGAGCAGCACGTCCCGGTAGATCCGCCAGGAGCGGGACAGGGTGCCCCAGAACCAGTTCCTGGCGGCATTGTCCACCCCGTGGTCGAGATGGCTGTCCTGGCGGAACCTGGGGCGGACGAACAGGGCGTGGCCACTGTAGAGTCGCTCGAGTTCGGCGAGCGGCAGCCGCGACTCGCCCAGCCCGGTTTCCGGTAGCAGCACCGTGGCCTCGCCGGTCTCGTGGTCGAGGGCGGCGAGCAGGCAGGCGCGGCCGTCGGCGAGCAGCAGCACGGCCGGCAACTCCAGGCCGGTCATGCGGGCGAGCGGCCGTTTGAGGAGCCGCGCCGCCAGTCCGGCCCGTTCGGCGGCCCGGGGGAACAACTCCACGGTCAACCGGTTGTCGACCAGCGGCAGGCCGGCGCGCAGGGCGGTGCGCGTCGCCGGCAGGTTGTACAGCCGGCAGAGCTGGATCAGGCAGTCGATGAGCGGATCGTCGATCGCTTCCGCGTCGTCCGCCCGGCGCAGGGCGTCGGGGGTGGGCGGGGGGTGCTGTTCGGTCATGATTGCGGGCAAAAGGTCCATTGTAGAGGGGGATCGTCCTGTGCTATACAAAAATTGTATCACAGGGCAAACAGTCGAATCAAGGGCAGGACCAGGAGAATCGCCATGCTGTCAATCGAACGGAACGAGGCCGGCGCCATTGTCGCCATCCGCAACAGCGCCGGAATCGAGGGAGTGGAGCCGGCCTCCCTGCTCGACGAGGAGGTGCTCGCCTTTCTCAGGGCCTCCGGCGAACTCGACGCCCTGGCGCAGCTGCTGGCCCTGTCGGACAACGCCATCGTCCGGGTGCTCGAGGACCTCATCGACCTGCTCATCGACAAGAAGCTCATCCTGTTCACCGAACTGCCGGCCGCAGCCCAGGAAAAGCTGAGCGGTCGCAAGCGCATCCGGCAGCAGCTGGGCAGCGGCGACCTGATGGTCGACGACGTCCTTTAAAGCGCTCAGGCCCGGGTCCCGATCAGGGGCTCGGGTTTGCCGATCCAGAATCCCTGCACCGCGTCGAGCCGGATCGGCGCCAGGGTCTGCCACTGGGTTTCGGTTTCGATCCCCTCGACGATCACCTTGATGTCCAGACTGTGGGCCACGCTGCACAGCGAGGTGATGTAGAAATAGCTGTCGCTCTGCTCGCCGTGCAGTTCGTCGACGATCGCCCGGTCGATTTTGACGTAGTCGGGCAACAGGGACCGGAGATAGCCGAAGTGCATCAACCCCATGCCGAAGTGGTCGATGCCGATGCGGTGGCCGTGTGTCTTCACGGTGGTGGCGAAGTCGCGGATCAATTCGCTGTGGCGCAGGGTGCGGAACTCGGGGAACTCGAAGTTGACGCGCACGCCGCGGGCCTTGAAGGCGGCCAGCTGCGGCTCGAGCCATCGGCGGAAGTCGGCGTCGGCGAGCGACACCGGCGAGAGGTTGACGCTCACCCGTGGCGGCGTGAGCGCGGCCAGCGGTTCTTCGAGCAGCCGCTCGATGATCAGCCGGTCGAGGGCGGGCATCAGGCCGAGCCGTTCGGCCATGGGCACGAACAGGCCCACGGACAGTACCCGGCCGGCCGGGTCGACCACCCGGCTGAGGATCTCGTGGTAGAGGATCCGCTCCCGGTCCGCGTGGCTGACCGTCGGCTGATGGTGGAAGGTGACCGCGCGCTGGGCGAGCACATACTCGAGCAGTCCCTTCCACTCGCCCTTGGCCGCCGGCATGGCGCTGTCCCCGTCGGCCAGCGGCACGAACACCGAGCCGCCGTCGTTGTTGTAGAGCGCCTGCCCGAGGGCGGAGTCGGCCCGGGCCAGCAGGTCGCCAAACGAGGCCGGCCGCTCGTAGATCACCCCGCCCCCGGCCGCGACGATGCCGGCGTCGGGCAGGCTGGTTGCCGCGTGGTGGCGGATGTGGTCGAGGATGGCGTCGGCGGCGCGCGCGGCGGTGCCCTCGCCGACGTTGGGCAGGAGCAGGGCAAAGTCGCCGCCGCCCAGCCGGCTCACGACCGCCTCGGGCAGGTCGTGGCAGACCTGCTGGATGATGGCGGCAATCTCCCGGAGCAGCTGGTCGCCCGCCTGGTAGCCCTTGTGCAGGTTGAGGGCCTGCAGGTCCCCCACCTTGACGAGCAGGAAACTGCCCTTGACCTCGCCTTTCTTCCCTGCCAGTCTGGTCTTCACCTGACCCTCGAGATAGCGACGGTTGCCGGTGGCGGTGAGCGTGTCCTGGTAGGTGCGCTGCAGAAGGGTGTCGGCCACGGCTGTCTGTTCGTCGAACATCTCCCGGATGCGCGTGGTCATGCGGTTCATGACCAGCACCACCCGGCGCAGTTCGCGGGTGCGCGGGATGGTCTCCTGGATGAAAAAGCGGCGGTCGCACAGGGCCAGGGCCTGTTCCTCCACCCGGCCAAGCGGTTTGAGCAGGCTGCGCAGGCCGAGCCCGCCGAGCACGGCCACGGCCAGCGCGGTCAGGGCGAAGGCCAGGGCCTGGTCGCGGGCCGCGGCCCACAGGGTCTGGTAGGCGTAGCCGGGGTGGCTTTCCACGCTCACCTCGCCGGCCTGGCGCCAGCCGTCCATGACCAGGCTGGTGGCCCGGGGCGCGGTGAGCGGCACCAGGCGGACGAACCAGGCGGGCACGCGGGCGAGACTGATGGGCGCCTGGCGGTCGATGAGCAGCGTACCTTCGACGTCGCGCAGCTGGATCTGGCGGTAGTAGCCGCGGTCGAACAGGGCGCTGATCATGCTTTCCATGGCCGGCACGTCCACGCCGCTGGTCAGGGCGGTGAGCGACAGGCCGAGCGAGGTGGCCGTGTCCTGGGCGTGCGATTCGAGCTGGTTGACGAGAAAGTCGCGGGTTCGCTTGAGTTCCCCCAGCCACAGGCCGGTACACAGGCAGGCGAGGGTGATGCAGGCGTAGAGGAGCAGTTGTCGGAACAGGGTCATGGGGCGATCTCCTGGTTGAACTCTTTGGTCATCCGCGTGAGCATCTCCTGCCAGCGCTGCAGCCGGCTGCTGTCGCCGACCATCTTGCCGCGGCCGCGCTGCCGGGCGAGCCACAGTCCGGAACCGTTCAGGCTGTACACGGGCAGCAGGTCGGTCCGTTCGGACGAGGGCAGGATGGCCTCGACCAGGTTGTCGAGGACCAGCGGTTCGGCCCTGGGCGAGGGGTAGTAGGTGAGCACCATGTGCGCCTGGTTGAGCTTGAGCGCCTTGACATAGGTGAGGGTCAGTTTGTGCTCGTCGATGCCCAGGTCGAGCAGGGTGAAATACTTGGCGATGGCGAAATCCTCGCAGTCGCCACCCTCGCTGGCGAGGAACTCGACCGGCGTGGCCCAGTAGTCCGCCTTGTGCCAGTGGAGGGCGTCGTCGACGAAGTTGAGCCGGTTGAAGAAGCGGTTGACCCGCTCGATTTTCGCCCTGTCGCTGTCCGCGCGGTCGGTGCGGAGCAGTTCCTGCCAGGCCAGCAGACGCTTGCGGGCGCCGGGCCCGTACTGCTGCTCGGCCCGCTCGAGGGTGCGTTCGGGCAGGACGAGCTGCTCGCCCGTGTACACCGGCGCGGCGACGAGCGCCGCCAGGAGGAGCGCGCTCAGGATGGCCGGCAGACGGGGGGAAAGAGAGCGCAGGGCGCCGCGGTCCATGGGCTCACCGGGTGGGGGCGGGGAAGGGGGGAGAGGGTGGCCGGGAGCGGCGGCGCAGGCGCCCGGGCCGGGCTGACCGGCAGGAAACGACCCGGCCCGCCGCTTGCGTGGACAAGGGGCGGGCCGGGGACCGGTCGGGCGCGAGCGGATCTTACTGGACCTTGATCGTGTTCAGGGAAACGCGGGTCGGCTCGGGCTGTGGCTCCTCGGCCTTGTCGGGCGGGTTCTCGCCGTCGACCGCGCCTTCCTCGGGCCAGGCCAGCTGCAGGGCGGGAATGAGCCGGCCTGTGCCGTTGAGGATCCGGTAGCGGGCGTAGAGGCCCTCGTACTCGGCCGTGGTCAGCTGCCGGGCCGCGTCGATCCGCTCGGCCTCGGCGTCGAGCACGTCGAGCAGGGTGCGTTCGCCGATGTTCCACTGCTTGGTGTAGGCGCTGGCCGTGGACGCGGCGAACTGCATCCGCTGGTTGAGGTATTCGACCTTCTTCTTGGCCGCCTCGTGCGCCCGCCAGCTGAGGCGGATGGATTCGATCACCTGGCGGTGGGTGTGGTTGCGGATCTCTTGCGCCTCGTTGACGAGTTCAAAGGTCTCCTGCTTGCGCGCCACATCCTTCCAGCCGTTGAACAGGTTGTAGCGCAGCCGCAGGAAGAGGCGCAGATCCTCGCGTTCCTTGTCCTCGTCATAGTAGGAGCTGTAGTTGGTGTCTTCCTCGTAGATCTGATCGAGCTCGAAGTCGACCGTGGGCATGAACGGGCTTTTGGCCACCTCGTCCTGCTTGCGTCGGGCCTCGATGTCGGCGTTGGCCGAGCGAAGCTGCGGGTGGGCGGCCAGGGCCTGTTCCTCGGCCTCCTCCAGATTGGCGGGAAGAAGCTGCTCGTCGACCTCCGGGCGGCTCAGCTGGGCGGGCATGTGGCTGACCACCGCCAGGTAGTTGGTCTGGGCGTCGAGCAGGTTCTGCTCGGTGACCACCACGTTCGAGCGGGCCAGGTTGAGGCGGCTCTGGATCTGGTCCATGTCGGCGCGGCGGTCGACCCCCGATTCGCTGCGCAGCCGGATCTGGTCGGCGATGCGCTCGTGCAGGGTCAGGTTCTCCCGGGCGAGCTTGAGGATAGCCTCGTTCTTGAGCACCTCCAGGTAGACCTCGCTGGTCTTGAGGGCGGTGTTGTCCGCCGTGCTCTGCACCTCCCAGGCCCCGGACTGGACCCGCGCCTTCTGGCGGTCGACCTCGTTCATGGTCGAGAACCCGGCGAACAGGTTCTGGCGCAGGCCGAGCCGCACCTGCCAGGGTTCGAGGTCTTCGTCAAAGGGCTTGGCCACGTAGTCCTTGCCGGCGCCGGCCTCCACGTCGGCGGTGGGGAAGAAGCCGGAACGGGCCTGCTTCACCTCCTGGTCGCGGGCCAGCCGGTTGTGGGCCACGGCGCGCACGTCCGGGTTGGATTCGATCGTCCGTTTGACCGCCTCCTGCAGGGTTTCGGCGGACACGGCCGGGCACAGGGCAAAGCTGCCCAGCAGACTGAGCGCGGCGAGAAAGTGAAAACGCTTGACAGGCATGGTTGTTCCTCCTCGGATTGTGAGAACGACGGATCCGGTGTATCCTCAAATTTTCGCGGCTTAAAGCGGCGGGGATGGTTGCGGGGTGAACCGGGCAGCCTGTCGTCTTTTGCCGACGCAGGCAGGCAAGCTGACTGAATTACATGATTACTTTTACGGGAAAAGCAGATCGTTTGCCAAGGAATTTTCGTGCAAAATGAAAGTTGGCGCAAGGGTGTCGATTTTTGGCGACGGATCCTGGCCGGCACAGGGGCCGGGGACGCGCCATGACCAGTGACCGCCGCTCCGGTCGGGACGGCCTCCGGTCCCTGGACAAGGTGCTGCCGGAAGTGTTCTCCCATAAGCAGTGGGCCCGCCAGTGGCGACTGTTCCACCTGCTGCGCGAGTGGCCCGCCATCGTCGGTCCGCGGGTGGCCGAGCTGACCGCACCGGCCTGGTTCCGCCACGACGTCTTGTGGATTCACGTGCAGGATTCGGCCGCCATGCAGCACCTGCAGTACCTCAAGCCCGACCTGCTGGCACGGGTCAACCTGGCGCTCGCGGACGAGCCGGCGAGCGACCTGCGCTGGGCCATGCAGCCGGCAACGGAGCCGCGCCGCGATCGCAACCCGGTCGCCGAGGCCAGGGTCGACCCGGAACGTGAGCGCGCCTTCCGCGAGCTGACCGCCTCCATCCCCGACCCGGCCTGCCGCGAGGCCCTGGTGCGGCTGTGGCGGACGCTCGCCGACCACGAGCCGGGATGAACGGCTCCTCCTCCGGGCGCTTTTTTTGCTCTTTCCCCGTAAATCGGCTATGCTGGCCGCCCAAATGATAACCGCTTCCTCCTTGCTGTGCACACTCCCATGAACATCATCGAACTCATCGGCAACACCCCGCTGGTCGAGCTGCGCCGGCTCAATCCGGCGGACGGCCGGGTCCAGCTCTATGGCAAGCTCGAATCCAGCAACCCGGGCGGCTCGATCAAGGACCGGGTCGCCCTGTCCATGGTCGAGGCCGGCGAGCGAAGCGGCGAGCTGACCCATGACAAGATCCTGCTCGAGGCCACCAGCGGCAACACCGGCATCGGCATGGCCATGATGTGCGCGGCCAAGCGCTACCGCTGCCAGCTGATCATGCCCGAGTCGGCCTCCATCGAGCGACGGCTGATCATGCAGGCCTACGGCGCGGAGATCATTCTCACCCCGGCCAAGCGGAAAACCGACGGCGCCATCGAAAAGGCCTACGCGCTCGCCCGCGAGTTTCCGGAGCGCTACTTCCTTGCCGACCAGTTCAACAACCCGGCCAACTGGCAGGCCCACTACAAGACGACCGCCCCGGAGATCTGGGCGCAGACCGAAGGGCGGGTGACCGACATTGTCGCCACCCTGGGCACCTCGGGCACGGCCATGGGGCTTTCCCGCTGGTTCCGCGAGCATCACCCGGAGGTGCGGGTGATCGCGGTGGAGCCCTATCCGGGCCACAAGATCCAGGGGTTGAAGAACATGAAGGAGTCCTACCGGCCGGGCATCTTCGACAAGACCCTGCCGCACGCCATCGTCAACGTGGCCGACGAGGACGCCTTCAGTGCGGCCCGCAGGCTGGCCGCGGAGGAGGGCGTGTTCGCCGGCATGAGCAGCGGCGCGGCCCTGTTCGCGGCCATCGAGCGGGCGCGTGAACTGGACCGCGGCTGCATCGTCGCCATCCTGCCCGACGGCGGTGAGCGCTACCTGAGCACCACCCTGTTCAAGCCCCAGCAGCAGGCCGAACCCGAGGTCTCGCAGCTCAAGCTGTTCAACACCATGAGCCGCCGCAAGGAGGTGTTCCGACCGCTCCACCCCGACCGGGTGACCCTCTACGCCTGCGGCCCGACCGCCTTCACCTCGCCCAACCTGGCGCACTGCCGGCGGTTCATCGTCGCCGACCTGATCAGCCGCGCCCTGCGCTTCTGCGGCTACACGGTGGCCTCGTACATGAATTTCACCGACCTGGACGACAACACCATCGCCGGCGCCATCGCCGCTGGCGAGGAGCTGCGCGATTTCACCGGCCGCTACATCGCCGAGTTCAAGCAGGCGGCGGAGACCCTCGGGGTGGAGCCGGCCGCCGGCCACCCGCTGGCGAGCGAGCACGTCGCCGACATGATCGAGATCGCCCACACGCTGATTCACAAGGGCTACGCCTACGAGAAGCTCGGCTCGATCTACTTCGACATCTCCAAGTTCAAGAAGCTACGGGCAGCTGTCCGGCATCGACCTGCGCAAGATCAAGCTCGGCCAGACGGTGGATCTCGACAACTACGAGAAGGAGAACCCGCGCGACTTCACCCTGCTCAAGCGCTCCACCCTGGCGGAGCTGAAAACGGGCCTGTTCTACGAGACCGACTGGGGCAACGCCCGGCCGGGCTGGCACATCGAGTGCAGCGCCATGGCCACCCGTTACCTGGGCGAGACCATCGACATCCACACCGCCAGCCAGGACCTGATGTTCCCGCACCACGAGAACGAGATCGCCATCGCCGAGGCGCTCACCGGCAAGCCGCTGGCCAACTACTGGCTGCACTCCGGCCAGCTGCTCCGCGACGGCCGCAAGATGGCCGGCGACACCGGCAACGTGGTCACCCTGCAGGAGGTGCTCGACCGCGGCTACACCGGCCGCGAGGTGCGCTTCATGCTGCTCGGCGTCTACTACCGCAAGCCGCTGCCCTTTTCCTTCCGCCGGCTGAACGCGGCCCGCACCGCGCTGCGGCGGATCGACGAGTTCACCCGCAAGCTGCTCTGCCTGCCCGCCGGCCTGCCCCACCCGGACATCGCCGCCTACGTCTCCGAGCTGGAAAAGGTGTTCACCGACGCCATCCACGACGACCTGAACATCTCCGGCGCGATCGGCGCACTGTTCCATTTCATCAAGCACGTCAACCCCATCGTCCAGGAGGGGCAGCTCGACAAGGAGCAGAAGAACGACGTGCTCGAGGCCCTGCGCCAAGTGAACACCGTGCTCGGCGTGCTCCGCCTGGAGCAGTGCCCGCTGACCCCGGAGATCGACCGGCTCATCCGCCTGCGCGAACGCGCCCGCCAGCTCAAGGACTGGACCGCGGCCGACTCGGCCCGGGAGGAGCTGCTCCGCAAGGGCGTGACCATCCACGACACCGCCTCCGGCCCGGTCTGGGAACGGAGCGACGACGACGCGAACTGATCGCCGCCATCCCTTGGCCGGCGGGGACAGTGACCGTCCCGCCGGCCGCTTTTTCCGGTTTTCAGGTTTTTTCTCCCCCCTCTTTTTTCCCTTCCGGCGACAAAAAAGTCTCGTTGTCCCTTGTATTGTTTCTGCGGATGCGTAT
Source organism: uncultured delta proteobacterium (assembly GCA_963754825.1). GTDB lineage: Bacteria > Desulfobacterota > Desulfobulbia > Desulfobulbales > Desulfobulbaceae > Desulfobulbus. The sequence goes on from CAVWHP010000011.1 coordinate 87,643, forward strand.
AATGAATTTAAGAAGTTTTTTTTCCGGACCGACGCATCGGAAGGCTTGGTAGCCTGACCATCCGGAGAGAAAGGGGCGATGTCAGGAACCACCCGCCAGCACCAGTGGGGGACTGGTGCAACGGGCAGAATACACAAAACGGGAGGGCGGGAAGATGAAAAAGCTACTTGTGGCCGGACTGGCGATTGGGTTGGGGTGTGCGGGGACGGTTGATCCTGTTGTGGCAGCCTCTCTTGATGTTAATTTTACACCCGGGACTGTACTTGAAGTCTCACAGGTAAGCGACTTCGAGGTTTTCAGCACTATGATGCTGGGGGTTGAGGTGACCGCTAGCTTTACCGGAACAACTGGTTCTCAGACCCTTACATGGGGTGAATTATCTAGGGATTCTAACGGCCAAATTGTAGCAATGGGTGTCAAGGATTCTGAAAATGGTTGGACATTGTACCAGAAAAACGAAGATACTTTTAATGGGGTCTGGTTCTTGGAGTCGACATCGGCTTCGATTGCAAGTCTAGTTATTGATGCTATCAATGGTAATACAGCATTTGACACTATGCCCTATGTTGTTAATTCTGTTTCCAATAATTTCTCGCTAACAGACAGCGATCCATATGGCATTGGAACCGCTCCTTCTATGCTAGGATATACTTTTGAAATAGTAGGTTCTAATTCATGGAATGTTGTCGCTACCTATAACGATGCAGTGCGATTGCCGCTGGCTGTTTCTCCTGCTGGAGTTGTTGGAGACCTGTATGGTTCCCTGACCATAAATTTTAATAATACCCCATTCGCTCCTGTATCCGATACCACCGGTACTATGACATCAGTGCTGAGTTTCAAGGCAGATACGGACAGAGTGAGCGCTCCAGTCCCCGAGCCCGCAACCCTGCTCCTTTTCGCAACTGGCTTGGCTGGCTTGGCCGTTGTGGGCCGCCGTCGCCGCAACTGAGTTTTGATGTATTTTGTTGCCTCCGGGCAGGGTTATTGTGGCCCTGCCCTTTTTTGTTTCGTTCTTCGGCGGAGAGCGGGGCATGGCTAACCCGCAACGGCTTGCAAGAATCGTTGCTTCTTGGCTAATATCCCGATTGTCCGATGGTTTTGTCAGCGTCAGGAGAAGGCGACAATCGTCATGTTCCTTGCCTTTTCACCCCGTCCCCGGTATACAGTGCCTGCGAAAAAAGCCGCGCGCCAGTAGCTCAGTTGGATAGAGCAACGGCCTTCTAAGCCGTGGGTCGGGGGTTCAAATCCCTCCTGGCGTGCCAGTCAAAACAGGGAGTCATGACACAGGTCGTGACTCCCTTTTTCGTCGGTGCTGCCTCGGGGCTACCCCTTGGACAAATTTCCAGCCCTCGCCCAGCAAAAAAAATCCCTGCCCCGTGATCGCCAGGCAGGGGTATGGTCGCCCTTGGTTGAATCTCATTCGTTAGAGTGGGACGAGCCTTCGTGTCGGTAAAAGGGCTAATTTCAGCGACTCGCCGTCGGCGCGTCGAAGACCTTGGAAATTTCGTCCGGGTTGACGGTCTCCGAAGCCTTGCGCCTGCTCTTCCAGAGCAAGTGGCCAGCCTTTATCACAGCATCAACGGTAACCGATGGTGCTGAAAAGTGACAGAGACGGTTCCTTGTGAAAGGTCAGGGCGAAGGCGGCAAGGGGACCGTTTTTCGGGAGCTGCCATATAGGCCTGAGTTCTTGTGCTCGGTTCTCCTCGCCTACAGGAACACCCGGTAGTCGGTGTGCAGCGCCGCCGCCAGCCGCTTGGCGTTCTCTTTGCCGATGGGCCTCTTGCCGTTTTCCATTTCACTGATATGCCGTTGCGGCAGACCGCACCGTTCCGCCAGTTGGTGTTGTGTCAGCCCCTCCCGGTGACGGGCGCCGGCCAGGTAGACACCGGCCGCGTTTTCCTCCAGGGCCGGGAATGACGCCTGCCACGGTGTGCCGGTATTGGATGGTTCCACAGGGACAAAGCCCATTTCGCGCAGGACATTGACCGCCTCCTGCTGCTTGTGCTCCGGTCCCTTGAATCGCAGTTCGATTTCAGTAGGGCGCTTTTTCGTGGGTTCCAGCATAGGTAATCTCCACCAGTCGTATCGCTTTGTCCGTCACCTGCCACACGACAACATAGGTCAGTTGCCCTTTCTTCAGGAGGCAGTGGTAGGTGTCCTTCCCCGGTTTGCCATAGTTCGGCCAGTCGCCTCGTGCCGGACCATTCAACTCGATCTCGCGCAGCAGCAGGGCGAGCGTCGCCCGCACCCGCACCGGCAAGCGGGGGATGGCTTTGCAAACCTTTGCGTGCAGAGTGACACTCCAGTTCATGGCAATATACTAATGGATAGTATTAAAGACAAGGGAATGTCCTTCGTTGCCGACCTTGCGCAGTGGGACCACCTTCGGCGGTGCGACGGACGCCTCCAGCATGGCCCTTGACGCGGCCTCCATCGCCTCACGCACCGGGTCAATGCTCAAGCGTGCGTACACCTGCGTGCTCGCAGGGTTCTGGTGTCCCGAAGCCTTGCTGATACTGTTTGCGGTGGTGCCGTTTCTCCTGGGGCGTGCCATCTTGTCTGTGCGTTGGAATGGGAAAGTGGTCGGAACCTGAAAGGCGAATTTGACCGCAGGAAAGGCGGCGCAGTTCTAGGGCTCCAACAGGAGCGGTAAAATCGGGATAAGAGTGTCCGACCCGGGAATGACCGGGCCGGCGTCGAGTTCGGGGCGCATCATGAGCAGCGCCTTGGCCGCGCCCAGAACGGTGTTTTCCGCATCCTCAGGAACATACTTCAGCGAACTCGCGCCAAAGGTATAATTGGCCGGCGAAAAGATGAACTGGTCGCTCTTCAGCCAGCCCTTGGGCAAGTCGCTATTTTCCTCGTACACTATGCGGGCCAGTCGGGTCACTTTCTCCGAGAAATTGGTTTCATCGCGCGCCGGCGGCATGAGAAACACGAGGATTTTCTTGTTTGTATACGCCCACCTGGCAAAGGGGGCGACATGCAGGGCAATATTGAACGGGGCATTGTGCGGGAAATATTCGATGCAGATGCCATCGACCAGATCCTTGATGGATTCGACGTGCGCCTTGTCATCCACCCAGGTATGGGTGTTCATGATGATTTTCTTGTCCGGGAAGCGGGCGTTGACGCGCCGCAGCTCATCCCGGGTGAGCATCGAATCGCCGGCGCTGCCGTCCAGCACAAACACGTAGGGCACGGAAAAACCGTAACTTTCGATAAAGGCGATATCCCCCTGGGTGCCGGTCCAGTTGATTTTTTTGTAGGGCAACTCGGCGATCGCCCGCCGGTTTTTGAAATTGCCGAACACGGCGGCCCGCTGCGTGGGGGTCAATCGGCCAATGGGGGCAAGATTCGCCAGCGGTCCCCAGCTCAGGTCGGCCACAACCGGCCATTTCGTTCGATCCCCCATGTCGATGGTCGCCTGCAGCGGGGCTGTCGATCCCAAACTGGGCGCCACCTCATAGGCAAAGGCCGGCTGAAGTGCGAACACCAACAGGCTCGACAGCATGATCCGCACGATCGTCTTCCGTTTTTTTCCCCGCATTTTTCTCTCCGCCTGGTTGTCCAAGCTGTTTTGTTTGGAGTTCTTGGAAATCTGATGACCACGCGCTGGCGGCCAGGTTCAGGCAGTCGTTGCCGTCCGTTACCGCCAAACCTGGACCTGTTGCCCCGGCAAAATCTGGCGACCGTGCAGGTGATGGCCGAACCGCAGGAGGGACATCTCGGTTTGTGTTCCGGTTTTTTCGGTTCGCCATCTTCAGACAAAAACTGGCGTACGTCAAGAGGCGCTGCTCGCAGCGGTGGTCCCCGCCTCCCCATCCGCCAGCCTTTCCGTGCCATCGCCCAGTCACCAATCCCGGCACATTTCTTTACCAAATCTTTACGCAGCCGCTCCGGCGTGCTACCCTGAAACCACATAGTGCTGGTTGGCTTAGAAGCCTCGCAGGCCAAGGGGCGGAAGGAGGGTACCCATGACCGATGACGCACTCCACCGGGACACTGCGAATGGTCCGTCCGTGCCGGCGCCGGTCGAGCCGCAGCTCGACGCCGTTCTGGACAGTCTCCCCGACATCGTTTTTGCCTGCGACGGGTCGTCCCGGCTGTTGTTTGTCAACGCCGCGGTCCGCGGCCGGGAACTGCGCGAGGTGGTGCCCGCCCCGTTCGCCGTGCGTCTCGAGGCAGCCCGGCAGCGGGTGGCGAACGGCCAGCCGGACGAGTTCGAGACCTTGCTCGAGCCGGCGGGCCGCTGGTTTCATGTCCGTTGTTTTCCGCGTTCGGGCGGCGGCCTGACCGTCTCCTGCCGGGACAGCACCGAGGGGCGGGCGCAGGAAGAGGGACTGCGCGCCAGTGAGGCGCGTTACCGGGCGATGATCGAGGACCAGACCGAGATCATCTGCCGGCACCGGCCCGGCGATGGCACCTACACCTACGTCAACGAGGTATTCTGTCGTTTCTTCGGCCGTTCCCGGGAGGAACTGATCGGTCGGCCCTGGCACCTGGAGGCCGTGCCCGAGGACCAGCGGACAGTCAGGACCGCGCTCGAGCAGATCACCCCGGACCACCCGGTGGTCACGGTGGAGAACCGGGTCTTCGATGGTGCCGGTCGGGTCCGCTGGATTCAGGTGAACAACCGGGGGTTCTTTGACGATCAGGGGCGGCTGGTCGAGATTCAGGCCGTGGGCCGGGACATCACCGAGCGCAAACAGCTGATCGACGCCCTGCGCGCCAGTGAGAACCGCTTCCGCCAACTGTTCGAGCAGCACAGCGCCATCATGTTCCTGGTCGATCCGCACAGCGGCCGCATCCTCGACGCGAACCCGGCCGCCGCGCGGTTTTACGGCTACCCCCGGGAAATCCTGCGGCAGATGGTCCTCAGCCAGATCAACTGCCTGGCGCGGGAGGAAATCGCCCGGCTGATCAGGGCGGTGGAGCAGCGGCAGGTGGATCACCTGGTCAATCCCCACCGTCTGGCCGACGGCACGGTCCGCACCGTCGAGGTGTTCGCCACCCCGATCACCCTGCAGGAGCAGACCATCAACTTCGCCGTCATCCATGACATCACCGAACGGAGGAAGGCCGAGGAGGAACTGCGCCGGGCCGAGGCCTATGCGCGCAGCCTGATCGAGGTCAATCTCGACCCGCTGGTGGTCATCGGTCTGGACGGCCGGATCAGGATGTCAACGAGGCCACGGTCCAGGCCACCGGCTGTTCCCGCGACGAGCTGATCGGCACGGATTTCAGCCTGTCTTTCACCTCGCCGTACCTGGCCCAGGCCGCCTGCCGGCAGGTGTTCAACACCGGCGCCGTCCGTGACTACCCCCTGGAGATCAGGCATCGGGACGGTCGGCAGACGCCGGTGCTCTACAACGGGGCGGTGTTTCGTGACGAGACCGGCAAGGTGGCCGGGGTCTTTGCCTCGGTGCGGGACATCACCCGGCTGAAAGAGGCCGAGGAGGCGATCAGGGCGATCAACCGGGAACTGGAACGCCGGGTCGAGGTGCGCACCCTCGAACTGCAGGAGACGCACAAGAAGTACCTGCACGCGGAGAAACTCAGTGCCATCGGCAAGCTGTCGGCGAGCATCGCCCACGAGTTCAACAACCCGCTGCAGGGTGTGATGACCGTACTCAAGGGACTGCTCAAACGGGCCGTGCTCGAGGCGGAGGACCGCACCCTGCTCGAGGCGGCCATCGCTGAAAGCAAGCGCATGCGGGATCTGATCCGCAGCCTACAGGATTTCAACCGGCCCTCTTCGGACCTGCGCAGGCCTATGGATGTGCAGGCCGCACTGGAATCGCTCCTCCTGTTTCAGAAGAGCGATCTCAAGGACAAGCGGATCGTGGTGGAGCGCGACTACGCCCCCGGCCTGCCGCCCGTTGTCGTCGTACCCGACCAGATCAAGCAGGTGTTCCTCAACCTGCTCTCCAACGCCGCCGACGCCTGCCAGCACCCGGAGTGCACGATCACGGTGCAGACCCGGCTGGAGGGCGAGCGGGTGGCGGTGGCCATCAGCGACACCGGCATCGGCATCCGCCCCGAGGATATGGACGCCATCTTCGAGCCGTTCTACACCACCAAGCCGGCGGTCAAGGGCACCGGCTTGGGGCTGCCGGTGAGCTACGGCATCGTCCGCAACCACGGCGGCGAGATCCGCGTGGCGAGCACCCCGGGCAAGGGCTCGACCTTCACCGTGCTCCTGCCCGTGGCGGGCGGCGGCGCAGAGGCCGCTGATCAATGACCAGGCTCCGCCATAGGACAGGGGAATCGCTGTCGTGAACGATGACCGCGCTCCCGCCGGTTCCCGGCCCGACCAGCCGCTCGTGCAGGGAGAAAACCGGCCGGCCGAAGAGATCGAGCGCAGGCGGCTGACCGCCGAGGCGGAGCAGTTGCGCGAGCAGCTCGACCACACCCGCCGGATGGCCGCCCTCGGGCGGCTGGCGGGCGGCGTCAGCCACGACTTCAACAACATGCTCAGCGTGATCCTCGCCAACACGGCCATGGCCCTGGACCTTGTCGAGGGCGGCTCGTCGCTGCACCGACATCTCATGGAGATCCGTTCCGCTGCGGCCCGGTCGGTGGACATCAACCGGCACCTGCTGGCCTTGAGCCGCAACGAGCCCGCCCGCCCGCGGGTGCTCGACGTGAACGAGACCATCACCAACACCCTCGGCATGCTGGAAAGCCTCGTCGGCGACGGCATCGCCCTGCACTGGCAGCCGGGCGCCGGGTTGCCCTCGGTGCGCATGGATGCCACCCACCTGGGCCAGATGCTCATCACCCTGTGCGCCGATGCGTGCGAGGCCATCAGTGGGGTCGGCAGCGTTACCCTCGCCACGGCTACGGTTGTCGTCGACCGGGCCGACGGTGCCCCCGCCACCTCGGTGGCCCTGACCGTGCGGGACAGCGGTCGCGCTCCGGTCCGGGATCCGGGCCTGACCATGGTGCGGGACATGGTCCGGCGGTTGGGCGGTCGGGTCGAGGTCGACCGTTCCCCGGGCCAGGGCGGGACCGTGCGCCTGTTGCTGCCCGCCCACGAACCGGGCGAAGGCGAACCCCGGGCCGCCCTGGAAACGTTCGAACGGCCCGTTGGCGGCACTGAAACCCTGCTGATCGTCGACGACGAGACCTCGATCCTGAAAATCGTCCAACGCATGCTCGAGGAACTGGGCTACACGGTATTGCCCGCGGCCGGACCCGCCCACGCCCTGCGCCTGGCCCAGCACTACAGCGGCACGATCCACCTGCTGCTCACCGATGTGGTCATGCCGGAGATGGGCGGCCACGACCTGGTGCCCAAAATCCAGGCCCTGCATCCGGGCATCAGGGTGGTGTACATGTCCGGCTACCCGCTCCACCTCATCGCCAACCTGGTGGTGCTCGACGCGGGCCTGCCCCTCCTCGCCAAACCCTTCTCCTTCCCGGACCTGGCCGGCAAGATCCGCGCGGTCCTCGACGGCGGCTGACGCAACTCTCCACCATTTGCCGGCCGGCCAGCCGGCACCCGCCGCATTGAAGCCCGCGGCCGGACGTGGTATCACCAGAGGCAAGCGGCCCGCATCGGGCCGCCCGCGCCGTTTTCACGACACCAAGGGAGGACAGACCGGATGGGAACAACGAACAGGACGATCGAACAGGCGGACAAGGATATGCTGGTCCGGGTGGTGATGGACGGGTTCCACCGGATCCTGGTCCACTACGGCGCCTGGATGGCCGAGGTGGCGCACCAGGTGGGGCTCGAGCAGGCCATGGCGGTGGAGGAAGACGTCTGGGCGGCCAGCCTGGGCAACCAGATGGACCGGCTCGGCAAGACGCTCGGCTTTGCGGTGGAGAACGGCGTGCCGGGGGCGCTTGCCGCCCTGCCGGGCGAGGCGCTTGTCGACCTGGTCGAGAAGCTGAGCATCAACTGGCTGGCCAACGACGGCATCTGGTTCCAGGCGGTGGAGCGACGCTTCGGCATGGGTGAGGCCAAGCGCTGCAACGACACCTGCTGGACGCGGTTTTCACCGTTTGAGGCGACCCGCATCAAGAAGCTGCTCGGCCTGCCGGAGCGCGGCGGCATCCCGGCCCTGAAACAGGCCCTGGGCCTGCGCATGTACGCCTTTATCAACGAGCAGTCCATCGAGGAGCAGGGCGACAACTGCATCATCTTCTATATGAACAAGTGCCGGGTGCAGGCGGCCCGTCAGCGCAAGGGGCTGGCCGACTACCCGTGCAAGTCCGCCGGCATGGTCGAGTATCCGTTCTTTGCCCGGGCCATCGACCCGCGCATCACAACCGAATGCGTTGGCTGCCCGCCGGACCCGCATCCGCAGGGGTGGTTCTGCGCCTGGAAGTTCACCCTCGAGGAGGAGGGCTGAGGTGGTCGTCGACCTGGCCGGGGGACCGGCTGCGGCCCCCCTGCCGCTGGCCGGGGTGCGCGTGCTCGAACTCGGGCACAACATCATGGGGCCGGTCTGCGGCCTGATCCTCGCCGACCTGGGCGCCGAGGTCTGGAAGGTCGAGCGGCCGGGTCGGGGTGACGACACCCGCCACCTTTCGGGGTTCGGCGCCGGTTTTTTCACCTGCTTCAACCGCAACAAGCAGAGCCTGGCCATCGACCTGAAGAGCGATCGCGGCCGGGCGTTGTTCCTCGACCTGGTGGCGCAGGCGGACGTGGTCATCGAGAACTTCGCCCCGGGCACGGTGGACCGGCTGGGGATCGGCTGGGAGCAGTGCCGGGCGCACAACCCGCGCATCGTCTTCTGCGCCCTCAAGGGGTTCATGCCCGGGCCGTATGCGCAGCGCCAGGCCCTGGACGAGGTGGTGCAGATGCTCGGCGGCCTGGCCTGGATGACCGGGCCGAGCGGCCGGCCGCTGCGCGCCGGGGCCTCGGTCACCGACATCCTCAGCGGCAGCCTGGCCGTGGTCGGCATCCTCGCCGCCCTGCGCGAGCGCGAACAAACCGGCAGGGGCCAGCTGGTCCAGGCCTCGCTGTTCGAGTCGGTGGCCCTGCTCATGGGTCAGCACATGGCCGGAGCGGCCATCAGCGGCGAACCGGTGCGGCCCATGCCGGAACGCGCCCGCACCTGGTCGGTGTACGAGCTGTTCGCCACCGCGGATGGCCGGCAGGTGTTCATCGGCCTCACCTCGGACCGCCACTGGCAGCGGTTCTGCCAGACCTTCGGCTTCACCGACTGGGCGGACGACCCGCAGCTGGCCACCAACCAGGGCCGGCTCGAGGCGGCCTGGCTGCTGCCGGAACTGCGCGCCCGCCTGGGGCGGCTGGAGGCCGCCGCCCTGGTCGAACTGGCCGAGCGGGCGGGGATTCCCTTTGCCCCGGTCAACCGGCCCGAGGAGCTGTGGGAGGACCCGCATCTTGCGGCCTCGGGCGGCCTGATCGACACGGCCACGCCCGCGGGCGGCCGGGTGCGGTTGCCCGGGCTGCCGCTGCGGCTTGGGGGCCGCAGTTTTCCGCTGCGCCTGCAGCCGCCGGCAGTGGGCGAGGGCACGGCCGAACTGCTCCGCTCGGCCGGGTTGACGGACGGGGAGATCGAGGGGTTGGCCGCGGCCGGGATTGTCAGCCTGCATCCCGGCCGGCCGGTGGAGGAGGGGCGGGACTAGGCGGGCGTGCCGGAGCGGGCGAGCAGTTGTGCCAGCGGCGTGCAGGGCAGGCCGAAGGCCTCGGCCACGCCGGGCCAGGTGATCACCCCGTCGGCGATGTTCACGCCCGCGCCGAGCCCCGGGTCCTCCTGCACGGCCCGGCGCCAGCCCCTGTCGGCCAGGGTGCGGACGTAGGGTAGGGTGGCGTTGGTCAGGGCCCGGGTCGAGGTCAGGGGCACGGCGCCGGGCATGTTGCCCACGCAGTAGTGGAGGATGCCGTCGACCTCGTACACCGGCTGGTCGTGGGTGGTGGGGCGCGAGGTCTCGAAACAGCCGCCCTGGTCGATGGCCACGTCCACCAGCACGGCCCCGGGCTGCATCAGGGCGAGCATCTCCCGGGTGATCAGCCGGGGCGTGCGCGCACCGTGGATGAGCACCGCGCCGATAACCGCGTCCGCGCGCGGCAGCAGTTCGCGGATGGCGGCCGGCGACGACATCAGCGGGATGCAGTTTTTGGGCAGGGTCTCGGCCAGGTGACGCAGCCGGGGCAGGCTCAGGTCGAGCAGGTAGACACTGGCGCCGAGGCCGCTGGCGATGCGCGCCGCCTCGGTGCCGACCATGCCGCCGCCAAGCACCAGGACCACCGCCGGTTCGACCCCGGTCACGCCGCCGAGCAGCACGCCGCGGCCACCCTGGGTGCGTTCCAGACAGCGGGCCGCCTCCTGGGCGGCCATGCGGCCGGCCACCTCGCTCATCGGCGTGAGCAGCGGCAGGGTGCCCTGGCGGTCGGTGACCGTCTCGTAGGCGATGCACACCGCCCCGCTGGCCAGCATGGCCCGGGTCAGGGACTCGGAGGCGGCGAAGTGGAAGTAGGTGAACAGGATCTGCCCGGGCCGGATCAGGCCGTATTCCTGCGTCTGCGGCTCCTTGACGTGCAGCACCAGTTCGGCCTGGGCGTAGATGGCCGCCGGCGTGGCCGCGATCTCCGCCCCGGCCGCGCGGTATTGGTCATCGGTGTAGCCGCTGCCCAGTCCGGCACCCTGTTCGATCATCACCCGGTGGCCCGCCCGGGCCAGAATCTCGACCCCTGACGGGGTCATGCTCACCCGGTTTTCCTCTGTCTTGATTTCCTTGAGAACGCCAATCTGCATGCTGTGTACTCCATTGCGGGGGAAGAGGCCGTGCCGTACCGGCCCGGACAGAAACGATCGCAGCATGGCAGGGAAAAGGGGGACCGTCAACCGCTTTTGCCGGCCGCGGAGCGCCAATCGGGCCGGCGGCCGGCAGGCGCGTGGCGGCCGTGGGCGGGCAGGGAAGACTCGTTCTTTGTCCCCGGATCGGGTACAGTGTCCATCCCGTCGCTGCCGCGGCGACGACAGGGTACGTGGGCCAGGGCCGAGGCGCCCGCACCCCCGCAGCCGACGATCCCCCTTCAAGGAGTAGAGTTCATGACCGACCAGACCCGCCGCTACGGCTTTGCCACCCGCCAGCTCCACGCCGGCCAGACCGTCGATCCCCTCACCGGCAGCAGGGCCCTGCCCCTCTACCAGACCAGTTCCTACCTGTTCCGCGACTGCCAGCACGCGGCCGACCTGTTCGCCCTCAAGGAGTCCGGCAACATCTACACCCGCATCATGAACCCGACCACCGACGTGCTCGAGCAGCGGGTGGCAAGCCTGGAAGGCGGTATCGGCGGTCTGGCGGCGAGCAGCGGCCACGGCGCGCAGACGCTTGCCTTCCTCACCCTGTGCGCCGCGGGCGACCACATCGTCTCGAGCGGCAGCCTGTACGGCGGCACCTACAACCAGCTGCGCTACACCTTCCCCCGCCTGGGTATCGACACCACCTTTGTCGACCCGGCCGACCCGGAGGCATTCGCCCGCGCCATCCGGCCGAACACCCGGCTCATCTACGGTGAAACCCTGGGCAACCCGGGACTGACCGTGTTCCCCTTCGAGGCAGTGGGCGCCATCGCCCGCGAGCACCGGCTGCCGCTGGTCATCGACAACACCCTGGCCACGCCCTACCTGTGCCGGCCGCTCGAATGGGGGGCGAACGTGATCACGCACAGCACCACCAAGTTCCTCAACGGCCACGGCACCTGTTTGGGCGGCCTCCTGGTCGACGGTGGTACCTTCGACTGGGCCTCGGGCCGGTTCGCCGGCTTCACCGAGCCGGACCCTTCCTACCACGGCCTGGTGTACAGCACGCTCGGACCGCCGGCCTTCATTCTCAAGGCGCGGGTGCAGATGCTGCGTGATCTCGGCGTGTCCGCCTCGCCCTTCAACAGCTGGATGACCGTGCAGGGGGTGGAGACCCTGAGCCTGCGCATGGAGCGGCACGTGACCAACGCCCAGCGGGCGGCAGCATTCCTGCGGGACCACCGCGAGGTGGCCTGGGTCTCCTACCCGGGCCTGGCCGACCATCCCAGCCACGAATTGGCCAAAAAATACCTGCCGCTCGGGGCCGGGGCGATTCTCACCTTCGGTATCCGCGGTGGCCGGGCGGCGGGACAACGGTTCATCGACAGCCTGCGGCTGTTCAGCCATGTGGCCAATGTGGGCGATGCCAAGAGTCTGGCCATCCACCCGGCCAGTACCACCCACAGTCAGCTGGGCGAGGACGAACTGCGCCAGTCCGGGGTGACCGCGGACATGGTGCGGCTGAGCATCGGCCTCGAGGATATCGAGGATATCTTCTGGGATCTGGACCAGGCACTGGCCGCGACCCGCTAGGAGCGGGCGGGCTTACGGGGCGGCTGGCTGGGCGGTCGCGGCCGGGACGTCATCGCAGTCGCTGGAAACCTGGCAGCCCTCACCGCCCGGCTCGGGGGACAACCCCGGGACCGGCGGCAGGGTGGAGACGGAGGACTGGCCGTCCGCCGCGGCCGGGACCGGCGATTGGCCGAGGCGGGCGCTGATGGCCGCTTCCCCGCGCAGGACGGTGAGACCGGTTCCGGTCCTGCTGATGAGCACCGGGATTTCGTCCAGGCCGAGCCCGGTGAGCAGGGCCCGGTTGGCCGTGGCCGAATACCCGCTCTTGGGTTGCGCGTTCACCAGGTCCAGACCCTGCACCTCGTCGATGGGGTGGAAGTGGACGGTGGGTCCGGGGTTGGTCCGCAGCAGGGCGATCACCTGTTCACAGTGGGCGCAGGTGGAGCTGTAGAACAGGTGATGTTCGCTGCCGGTGATGGTGCCCGTGCGGCTGGCGAAAACCCCGTCGCGGAAGGCGGAGTCGCTCTGGCCGGGCCGCTGCAGCTCCAAGCTGGCGAAGGCGAGCAGGGCGGCGAGGAAAATGACCAGACCGTGCGCGGTCTGGCGCAGGCCGAGCAGCAGGTTGAGCAGCACCACCGCGGCCAGGATGGCCAGGCAGTAGCTGCAGAAGGCCCCGGCCACGAACAGCTGGAACGCGAAGAGTACCCCCTCGACGGCCAGGCCGGCGAGCAGCAGCGGGGCGACAAAGCGCGGCAACCGGCGCGGCAGGCGGCGCGCGACCCGCAACCCTGCCAGGACGGTGAGGAAGAAGAGCAGCCCGGCCAGGTTGACGACCAGGGGCGGCACCCGGGTCAGCTCCTCGACCACCCGGCAGCCGTCGTTTAAGCAGAACGAATCGCCGCGCAGGAGGATGAAGCCGCTCTGGGCGGCGGTCAGGATGCCGGCGAGGAGGGCGATGCAGGTCGCCAGGCTGAGGGCGGGGCTCGGTCGGTGCATTGATTTCTACAGGGAGCAGGGCCGCCCGCAGTCGGGCGCGACAGACGCCGGCGAGGGACAGGCGGGGCGGGCGGCGAGGTTCGGGGCATAATGCTGTGTTCCGCTGCCCCTGTCAACTCCCGCGGGTGCAGGCCACGGCGCACCGGACCCTCAGGCGAGGGGCGGGCGGTGGTGGTACAAAGACAGAAAGGAGGAACAACTCATGGACGTACAAGGAAAAAACGTGCTGGTCAGCGGTGCCGGCGGTGGCATCGGCGGGGCCCTGGTCGCTGAACTGGTGGCCCGGGGGGCGGCGAAGGTCTATGCGGCGGCACGGAATGTGGCCGCTGTCGAGCCGCTCGTGCGGCAGTCCGGCGGGCGGGTGGTGGCCGTGCCCCTGGATGTCACCGACGCAGGGTCCGTGGCCCGGGCGCTGGATCAATGTCCGGACACGGACATCCTCATCAACAACGCCGGCGTCAACCAGAACATGTGGCTGCTCGGCCCCACCGGCATGGAGGCCGCCCGTGCGGAGATCGAGGTCAACTACCTGGGCACGCTCGCCATGTGCCGGGCCTTTGCGCCGGTGCTGACCCAGCGGCAGGGCATGATCGTGGCCATCGTCAGCATCATCGGCCTGGTCAACCTGCCGATCAACGGCACCTACTGCGCCTCCAAGGCGGCCCTGCACTCGCTCGTCCAGGGGGTGCGGGCCGAACTGGCGCCCGGCGGCGTGCGCGTGGTCGGCGTCTACCCGGGCCCGGTGGACACCCGCCTGACCGCCGGCCTGCACATGCCCAAGGCCACCCCGGCCAAGGTCGCCGCGGCCATTGTCGCCGGGATCGTTGCCAACGAGGAGGAGATCTTCCCGGACCCGATGTCGCAGCAGGTGCACGACCAGCTGTGCGCGGACGCCAAGGCGGTGGAGCGCCAGTACGCGACCATGATCCCGAAATAACCGGGCCCGTCGCCCGCCCACCGCGGGCGGCTACCGGCGGACGCAAAAAAGCCCCGCGACACCGGCGTGTCGCGGGGCTTTTTTGTTCTCGCCTGCCAGACAGGGCGGACGTGCCGCACCGCTGCCCGGCAACCGGGGGGATCAGGCGATCTGGGTGAACACGGCCTGCTTGGCGCCGCAGACCGGGCACTTCTCCGGGGCCTTGCCCAACTCGATGTAGCCACACACCGGGCAGAGGTAGAACTCCTTCACGTCCATATCCACGCCCTTCTTCACCGCCTCGAGGGCCTTGGCGTAGATGTCGGCGTGCACGGCCTCGGCATCGACGGCGAACTTGAACATGGTCTTGGCCTTGTGGCCGTCGGCGTTGGCCTTCTCGACCATGGGCGGGTACATGGTGGTGAACTCGTAGGTCTCGCCGTCGATGGCCGACTGAAGGTTCTCGGCGGTGCTGGCGATCATGTCGAGTGCCTTGAGGTGGCCTTCGGCGTGAATGCGCTCGGCCTCGGCGGTGGTGCGGAACAGTTTGGCGATATTGGCGAAGCCTTCGGCCTCGGCTTTCTTGGCAAAGGCGCGGTATTTCTGGTTGGCCTGGCTTTCGCCGGAGAATGCTTCCTTGAGATTGTCCTTGGTCGTGGTCATGTGGTCTCCTCCATGGTGCGTTTTGTAGGGCAGTGTGCAGGTCGGTCGGTCCGATTCCTGCAAAAGTAGCGAAAAACGGCAGTGCCGTGAACGCCAGCCTGCGACGGGGTTGCCGACTCATCGCCAGGGGGCGGCTCTTGGCACTGCAGGCCCAATATTACAGCAGACCGTCGTCGGTGGCAAGCGATAATAGGAATAGAAATTATCTGATATGCTTTCCTGAATTATTCTTCAATGCTTCCGGTTGCCGAAGACCAATTTGCCACCCATATGTCCGGCCAGACCAACAGCACCGAGCATGATCACGGCCAGGATCAGGAAGAACCAGCGTGCGGAGGAGGGCGTGTTGAGCACGGCCGGCTGCAGGGCCCGCCAGATGAGCAGGATGACCAGCGACACGGTGGCCACGATCGAGGCGCCGATCTTCAGCTTGAAGATGGGGGTCAGGGCGCCGCGGTAGCGCTCCTGCCAGACGATGTAGCCGGTGCCGAGCACCGCCGGCATGGCGATGAGCACGACCACCAGGCTGTACAGGGCGGCGATGTCGAACAGCGGGGCGGCGAACAGGGCGGCGATGAACAGGAAGAGGACCGCCATCGGCACGATGCCGTTGGGGGTGTGCACCATGATCGGGTGGAGGTGGTGGCGGAGGATCTGGGTGGTGGCAAAGGCGAGCACGGTGGCCGGCAGTCCCTGTTTGCCGGCGGGCGCGGTGTGTGTCCGGGTCGCGGCCGTTGTTGTCCCGGTGGAAGAGGCCTGCGCCGACTCGGCGGCCGGTTGGTCCGCCCCGGCCTCCTCGACCACCTCGACAAACATACTCTTGTCGGCGGCGCAGACCGGGCACTCGTCCGGCGGCTCGTCGCCTTCATGGATGTAGCCGCACACCGTGCATTCCCATTTTTTCATAGTGACCTCCCTGAACAGTTGAAGTTGCTGATGGCTGAAACTCCTGGCCGCGGGCTGCGGCGGCCAGCCTGAAACGCTGCGGGCCGGACGGTGGACCCGGCGTCCCTGCGCCCGGACGAGTCGGTCCGTCTCCAGTGGGCTGGAAGCGAGGCCGCGTCGAAGTGGGTGCAGGAGCGGCACCGTACTGGTATGATGGCTATAGCATAAAAGCCGGTCTATTCAAAGAATTTCGGATGCGGACGCGGCCGTGGGCCACGGATCGCATACCACAAAACAGGCAGAACCCATGCACTCTGAACCTTCCCGTCACGGCCAGGCCGCCTTTCACGGTCTGACCCCGCCGCTCATTCTCGACCTGGCCGAAGCGGCCCTCGGGATGCGCTGCACCAATCTGTGCCGCCCCTACAACAGCTACATCAACCGCGTCTACGAACTGGCCGACACGGCCGGCCGGGGCCTGGTGATCAAGTTCTACCGGCCGGGTCGGTGGTCGCGGGCCGGCGTCCAGGACGAGCACGATTTCCTTCTGGAGCTGGCCGCCGAGGAGATCCCGGTGATCGCGCCGCTTCCCCTGCAGAACGGCGCCACCCTCGGCGAGCACGGCCAGCTGCTGTTCGCCCTCTACGAGAAGAAGGGCGGCCGCTACCCGGACGAATTCACCGACGACCAGTGGCTCGCCATGGGCCGCCTGCTCGGCCGGCTGCACCAGGTGGGCGCGCGCCGTCTGCCGCAGGACCGGCCCCGCCTGCACCCGGAGGCGTCAACGCAATCCCACCTCGACTTCCTCCGCGCAAGCGGCCTCCTGCCCGCGGATCTGGCGCCCGCCTACGAGCAGATCACCGCGGCCATCGTCGCCGAGATCACGCCGCTGTTCGCCCGGGCCGAAGCGATCCGCATCCACGGTGACTGCCACCGGGGCAACATCATCGACCGGCCGGGCGAGTCGCTCCACCTCATCGATTTCGACGACATGGCCGTGGGCGCGCCGGTGCAGGACTTCTGGATGCTGCTGCCCGGCACCCTGGCCGATGCGGCCGTGGAGACGGACCTGCTCATCGAGGGCTACGAGACCTTCCGACCGTTCGACCAGGCCAGCCTCCGCCTGATCGAGCCGCTGCGGGCCATGCGCTACGTCCACTACTCGGCCTGGTGCGCCCGTCAGGTGGTCGAGGACGGCGCCTCGCCGGTGATTCCGGATTTCGGCTCGCGCGCATACTGGCAGACCGAGATCCGCGAGTTGGCCGACCAGTTGGAGCGCATCCGTGAGGGCGCGCAGCCGCACGGCAACCTGCTTTTTTAAAAACGTTTGGAGGGACGGCGGCAACTGCGGCAGGGTCAATCGCGGCGCAGGTCGGGCAGGCGGTCGAGGCGGAGGAAGAGTTCGCGGCCGATCCAGGCGTCGGTGGCCGCGTAGCGGATCTGCAGGGGGGTGAGGGCGGGGTTGGCCCAGTTGGTGGTGCGGGCGGACTTGGAGATGCGGATGCCGCAGACCGCGGCGGCCAGGCCGCGCAGACCGTTGTTGCGGATGCCCTTGCTGCGGGCGACTCTCGCCAGGTCGACGAAACCCCGCGGCTGGAAGGGGCGCAGTTCCTGCAGGGTCTTCAGGTCGAAATCGAGGCCCACGCCGGCCTTGAGGATGTCCGGGTCACTGAGCAGTTTGATGAGGGCGCCCGGCAGGCCGACGCGATTGAGCTGGAAGAGAAAGACCTCGTCGGCGGTGGCGAGTTGGAGCAGGCTGGGCGGGAAGCTCTGCCCCTTGCGGAAGGCCGGCCGGGTCTCGGTGTCGAAGCCGAGCAGGTCGGCGCTCGCCAGCCGTGCCAGGGCCGGTTCCAGGTCGTCACCGCTCTGCACGACGACGACCGGCCCCTCCCAGCTGCCGAGCGGCAGGAGGTTGATGTCCTCCTTGCTGATCCGCGCGGGGGTGACGGGTTCGGGCAGGGGGCTGAGATCGGCGGACGGGTCGGGCATGGCCATCTGTTTCGATGCGGCCCGCTCTGGGTTGATGCCGGGGCGGGCCGGGGCTGAGGGGAACCGCGCCCGCGGGCGTGGTCCGTTTCGGCTGGCTCTGTACCCCATGCGGCCCTGCTTGTCATGCACAATCAATCCGCCGGGTGGGCAACGCGGATCCCCGCGGACCGCTCGCGGCGGAGAAAAAAGCCTTTTCTTCTCCACAGATGTTCTCTATTCTGGGGGAACAGGAATGCTTCCCGCGTGCCCGAGTCCCCTGCCAACCCGGAGTTTCCCCGTGCAACCGACCGATATCGACAACCCGGAATACTTTCACAAGGTGATCGACTGCCAGTACGCCTGCCCGGCCCACACCCCGGTGCCCGAGTACATCCGCCTGATCAGCGAGAAACGCTTCGACGAGGCCTACCGGCTCAACTGGGAGTCCAACGTCTTTCCCGGCGTGCTCGGCCGGGTGTGCGACCGGCCCTGCGAGCCGGCCTGCCGCCGCGGCCGGGTGGAGCGGGAGCCGGTGGCCATCTGCCGGCTGAAACGGTTCTGCGCCGACCACCGCGACCCGGACCTGGCCTTTGTGCCGCCTGTGCCCGCGCAGAAAAACGGCAAGCGCATCGCCCTCATCGGCGGCGGCCCGGCCTCGCTCACCGTGGCCCGCGACCTGCTGCCGCTCGGCTACACGGTCGACCTCTACGACGACCAGAAGCAGGGCGGCGGCTTCATGCGCAGCCAGCTGCCCTCGTTCCGCCTGCCCGAGCCGGTACTCATGGGCGAGGTGCAGACGATTCTCGACATGGGCGTGCACACCCGTTTCAACCACCGGGTGGAGAGCCTCAAGGCGCTGTCTGGCCGAGGACTACGACGCCATCTTCGTCGGCACCGGCGCGCCCCGCGGCCGTGACCTGCCCGACCTGCCCGGCCGCCGCGAGGGCGACCCGTGGATTCACGTGGGCATCGACTGGCTGGCCGGGGTGGTGTTCCGCCACGTGGAATCCATCGGCCGGCGGGTGCTGGTGCTCGGCGGCGGCAACACCGCCATGGACTGCTGCCGCACCGCCCGCCGTTTGGGCGGCGAGGAGGTGCGGGTGGTGGTGCGCAGTCCGCGAGCCGAGATGAAGGCCTCGCCCTGGGAGATCGAAGAGGCCGAGGCCGAGGATATCCCGATCCTCGACAACCACGTGCCGCAGGCCTTTGTCATCGAGGACGGGCGGCTCGTGGGCATGCGTTTCACCCGGGTGCGGGCCGTGTACGCTGACGGCCGGCGCCGTCTCGTACCCACCGGCGAGGAGCCGGTGTTCCTGGCCTGCGACGAGGTCCTGCTGGCCGTGGGCCAGCTCAACGCCTTCCCCTGGATCGAGGCGGACGCGGGCATCGACTTCACCCCGCAGGGACTGCCGGTGCTCGACCCGCTCACCCTGCAGTCCACCGTGGCGCGGGTGTTCTTCGGCGGCGACGCCGCCTTCGGCCCGCGCAACATCATCACCGCCGTGGCCCACGGCCACGAGGCGGCCATCTCCATCGACCTGTTCTGCCGGGGGTGTTCCCTGCACGAGCGGCCGGCGCCGCGGGTCAACCTGGCCGGCCAGAAGATGGGCGTGCACGACTGGCTCTACGACAACCGGGTGGTGGAGACCGGCCGCCAGGCCGTGACCACGGTGGCCAAGCACAAGACCCTGCGCGACCGGCTGCTCGAGGTGGAACTGGGCTTCGACCGCGAGGTCGGCCAGGCCGAGGCGGCGCGCTGCCTCAACTGCGACGTGCAGACCGTGTTCCACGCGGCCGAGTGCATCGAGTGCGACGCCTGCGCCGACGCCTGCCCGGAGAGCTGCATCAGCTTTGTCGACAACGGCAGCGAGGAGGAACTGCGCACGCGCCTGCGCGCCCCGGCCACCAACCTCGGCCAGAGCCTGTACGTCAGCCCGCCGCTCGGCACCGGCCGGGTGATGGTCAAGGACGAGAACCTCTGCCTGCACTGCGGCGTGTGCAGCGAGCGGTGCCCGACCTCGGCATGGGAGATGCAGAAATTCCTCTATCACTCAGCACAGGCAGGACAGGTATGAAGCAGCTGGCAGCGGTCAACGATTTTGTCCTCCGGTTCGCCAACGTCAACGGCTCGGGTTCGGCCAGCGCCAACAACCTGTTCGCCAAGGCGGTGTTCCGCATGGGCGTGCCGGTCAGCCCGAAGAACATCTTCCCCTCGAATATCCAGGGGCTGCCCACCTGGTACGAGGTGCGGGTGAACGAGGCCGGCCACGTCGGCCGGCGCGGCGGCTACGACCTGGTGGTGGCGGTCAACGGCCAGACCCTGCGCCAGGACTACGACGGCCTCGAGCCGGGCGGCTATTTCCTCTACGATTCCTCCCGGCCCCTGCCCGAGGACTTCCAGCGGGACGACCTCACCCTCATTCCCATCCCGCTCACCCACCTGGTCAACGAGGCGGTGGCCAATGTGCGCATGCGGCCGCTGCTCAAGAACATCCTCTACGTCGGCGCCCTGGCCGCTCTCTTTGACATGGACCTGGCGGTGCTCGCCGACAGCCTGCGCCGCCAGTTCGAGAAGAACCCCAAACTGGCCGAGCCGAACATCCACGCCCTGGAGATCGGCCACGCCTACGCCCGCGAACATTTTCCGGACACCTGCCGGCTCAAGGTGCGGCAGAGCGACCGGGTGGGCGACGCCATCATCATGGACGGCAACACCGCCGCCGCGCTCGGCGCCCTGTACGGCGGCGCCACCGTGGTCGGCTGGTACCCGATCACCCCGTCCACCTCGATCATCGAGGCCTTCGGCAGCTATGCCGGGAAATACCGGGTGGAGGCGGACACGGGCCGGCTGCGCGTGGCCATCGTCCAGGCCGAGGACGAACTGGCTGCCATCGGCATCGTCATCGGCGCCTCGTGGAACGGGGCCCGCGCCTTCACCGCCACCTCGGGCGCGGGCGTCTCGCTCATGACCGAGTTGCTCGGCCTGGCCTACTTCGCCGAGGTGCCGGTGGTGCTCATCAATGTGCAGCGGGTGGGGCCGTCCACCGGCATGCCCACCCGCACCCAGCAGTCGGACCTGCTCGCCTGCGCCCATGCCTCCCACGGCGACACCAAACACCCGCTGCTCCTGCCCTGCGACCCGCGCGAGTGCTTTGACATGACCGCCGACGCCTTCGACCTGGCGGAGCGGCTGCAGACACCGGTGATCGTCATGAGCGACCTGGACCTGGGCATGAACGACCACTTCGGCCCGCCGCTCGCCTGGGACCCGGAGCGGCGCTACGACCGCGGTAAGGTGCTCGACGCGGACCAGCTCGAAGCATTGACCACCACCTGGGGCCGCTACCTGGACACGGACGGCGACGGCATCGGCAGCCGCACCCTGCCCGGCACCCACCCGCAGCGGGGCGTGTACTTCACCCGCGGCACCTCGCACGACGAGTACTCGGCCTACACCGAGGACAGCGGCGCCTACCTGCGCACCATGGAGCGGCTGGCGCACAAGTGGCAGACCGCGCGCACGCTCGTGCCCGGGCCGCGCATCCGCGCCTCCCGCCCGCCCTCCCGGCTGGGCGCGATCTTCTTCGGCTCGACCACGCCCTCGGCCTACGAGGCCCTGGAGGAACTCGGCGAGCGCGGCCTGGCCATCGACAGCCTGCGCCTGCGCGCCTTCCCCTTCCCGCCGGAGGTGTTCGATTTCATCAACCGGCGCGAACTGGTGTTCGTCATCGAGCAGAACCGCGACGGCCAGATGCGCACCCTGCTCATCAGCGAGGGCGACCTGGCGCCGGAGCGCCTGGTCAGCATCACCAGTTACGACGGCCTGCCCGTGGCCAGCCGCTTCCTGGTCCAGGCCCTGGAGTCGGCCCTGGCAGAACGCGGTGTGTCCGTTCCCCCGGCCGCCGCCGGCCAAGGAGAAACGCCATGACCTTCCAGCGTCCGACCTTCCGCCACCCGGAACTGCCGCCGAACGCGGCCGGCTACACCCGCCGCGACTACGAGGGCGGCCTCTCCACCCTGTGCGCCGGCTGCGGCCATGACTCGATCTGCAACGCCATCATCCAGGCCTGCTTCGAGCTGGCCCTGGAGCCGCACCGCATCGTCAAGCTCTCCGGCATCGGCTGCTCGTCCAAGACGCCGGCCTATTTCCTCAACCGCTCGCACGGCTTCAACACCGTGCACGGCCGCATGCCCTCCATCGCCACCGGCGCCAACATGGCCAACCGCGACCTCATCTACCTGGGCGTTTCCGGCGACGGCGACACTGCCTCCATCGGCATGGGCCAGTTCGTCCACGCGGTGCGGCGCAACCTGGACATGCTCTACATCGTCATGAACAACGGCTGCTACGGCCTGACCAAGGGCCAGTACTCGGCCACCGCGGACAAGGGCACGCGCAGCAAGAAGGGCGGGGTCAACCCGCTCGAATCCATCGACCTGTGCGAACTGGCCATCCAGTTGGGCGCCGGTTTCGTCGCCCGCAGCTTTGCCGGCGACAAACGCCAGCTGGTGCCGCTGATCAAGGCCGGGCTCGCCCACAAGGGGCTGTCCTTCATCGACGTGATCTCGCCCTGCGTGACCTTCAACAACAACCCGGAGTCGACCAAGAGCTACCACTGGGTGCGGGAGCACAGCGAGGCCACCGGCACGGTGGACTTCGTCCCCTTCCGCCAGACCATCGACGCCGACTACGATGACGAGTCTGTGGCCACCGTGGTCCTGCACGACGAGTCGGAGATCCGCCTGCACAAGCACAGCCCGGACGTGGACGTCACCGACCGCCGCCAGGCCATCGACAGCCTGGAAGACCACAAGACCGAGGGCGTGATCCTCACCGGCGTGCTCTATGTCAACCCGGAGTCCATGGACACCCACGAGATCCTCAACACCAGCCTGCGCCCGTTGAACAGCCTCACCGAGGCGGACCTCTGCCCCGGCAGCGCGGTCCTCGAAGCCATCAACGCCGCCCACCGCTGAGCGGGGCGAACGCACACCTTACCTCCACCCGACTGCTGCACAATGCGCACCTCCACCCGAACCGGCGGCCCGACCGCCCGCATGCAAGCACAACGGCCGGACCGCGGCCGTCGATTCCCGCCCCTGGTCACCTGGGTTCTGCTCGTTGCCGCCGGGCTGGGCGGCTGCAGCTTCTCGCCCGAACCTGTGGCGCCGCCGCCACGACCACAGCAGCCGGTGCTCGAGCGGCCGGTGGAGCCCCTGGTCGGCAGCTACCGGGCCGACCGGGTCACTGGCGACTTCGCCGGCTATGCCAGCCTGGAACGGTTCATCGGGCAGATGGCCAGCCGCCACGGCCTGGACCGGGCCTACCTGAACGGCCTGTTTTCCCAGGCGCGTCGCCGGCAGTGGACCCTTGATTATCTCGCGCGCAGCGACCGGGAGATGAAGGGGCCGCCCGCTGTCGGCGGCTGGAGCCGCTACCGGGAGAAATTCCTCGATGCGCGCCACCTCGACGCCGGCGTGGCCTTTGCTCGCCGCCACCGGGCGGCGCTGGAACGCGCCGGCCGCGAGTACGGCGTTCCGCCCGGGTACATCCTCGGCATCCTCGCAGTGGAGACCAACTTCGGCGAGGTTCTGGGCCGGGACCGGATTCTCGACGCCCTCACCACTTTGAGCTTCGACTACGCCAGGCGGAGTGCGTTCTTCCAGAGCGAGCTCGAGCAGTTCCTGCTCATGGCGCGTCAGGAACGGTTGGACCCGGCCCGGCCGCGCGGATCCTTTGCCGGGGCCATGGGGCTCGGGCAGTTCATGCCGAGCAGTTTCCGCAAGTGGGCGGTGGACTTCAACGGGGACGGCCGCCGCGACCTGTGGCACCCGGAGGACGCCATCGGCAGCGTCGCCAACTACTTCGCCCGCCACGGCTGGCAGGCCGGCCAGCCGGTGGTGACGCCGCTCAGCGCCCGTACTCCGGTGGACCTGCAGGCCGGCCTCGATACCCGCTATTCGCTCAGCACCCTGCGCCGGGCCGGGCTGTCGCCGCAGAGCCCCTGCCGGTGCGAGGGGGACCTGCGGCTGCTGCGGCTGCGCCACCGGGACTTCGACCAGTACCTCATCGGCCACGACAATTTCTACACCATCACCCGCTACAACCAGAGCACCCACTACGCCATGACCGTGCACGAACTGGCAGGGGCCATCAGCCGGCGGCTCTGAGCGGGCTGACCGGCAGACGGCCCGGCCGAAGGGCACAAAAAAGGCGTATCGATTGCTCGATACGCCTTTTCTGCGTCCAGGAGTATGAAACCGGGACTAGAGGAACAGGTAGGTGGCCAGGAGGCCGGCAATGGACATGGTGATGGTGTAGGGCAGGGCGAGCAGCACCATGCGGCCGTAGCTCAGGCGGATGACCGGGGCCAGGGCCGAGGTCAAGAGGAACAGGAAGGCGGCCTGGCCGTTGGGGGTGGCCACGCTGGGAATGTTGGTGCCGGTGTTGATGGCCACCGCCAGCTTGTCCAGACGGTGCATGAGGGCGCCCGCCTGCTCGGCCACGGCCGGGGGCAGACTGGGCAAGGGCGTCGGCGCGGGCCACATACGGGTCGGCGAGCTTGGCCATGAGCTGTTCGCCGGTCATGCCGCTGTTGGGGATGGCGCCGAGCATGTCGATGAAGTGCAGCTTGGTCTCGGAGATGTACACCGTGGCCACGAACACGTTGTCGGAGATGGCCGAGAGCAGGCCGTTGGCGATGTAGTAGGCGGCCAGCTGGGTTTGCCCCTGGAGGCTGAGCACGTAGTCGACCACCGGCTTGAACAGGTGCTGATCATGGATGACCGCGACCACGGCGAAGAAGACCACCAACAGGGCGGTGAAGGGCAGGGCCTCCTCGAAGGCGTGGCCGATCCGGCCCTCCTCGATGATACCGTTGAGCGCGGTGAGAAAGACGATCACCGACAGGCCGATGAGGCCCACCGCGGCCAGGTGGAAGGCCAGGGCCACGATCAGCCAGATGCCGGCAATGGCCTGGACGGCCAGCTGCAGCTTGCCCTTGAAGCCGCGCTTGGCCTCCATCTTGACCTCGGTTTCGAGCAGGTGCGAGCGGATATGGCCGGGCAGCTCACAACCGTAGGTGAACCATTTCTTTTTTTCGACAAAGTAGCAGGTGGCCAGGCCAACAACCAGCACCGGCAGGGAAACCGGGGCCACCTGGATGAAGAACTCGGGGAAATGCCAGCCCATGACGCTGCCGATGAGCAGGTTCTGCGGCTCGCCCACCAGGGTGCAGACCCCGCCCAGGGCGGTGCCCACGGCACCGTGCATCATCAGGTTGCGCAGGAAGCAGCGGAACTGCTTCAGGTCGGCCTGCTCCTGTTCCTTCAGGGCCAGGTCGCTGACCAGGTCGTGGACGCCTGCGCCGGCTGTCCTTGCCGGAGACGTAGCGGTGGTAGACGTCGTAGAAGCCGTAGGCCACGGCGATGATCACCGCGGTGACGGTGAGGGCGTCGAGGAAGGCGGACAGGAACGCGCCGGCAAAACAGAAGAGCAGGGAGATGTGGATCTTCGACTGCACCCGGACGAGGATGCGGGTGAAGGTGAAGCGCAGGAAATCCTTCATGAAGTAGATGCCGGCGACCATGAAGATCAACAGCAGGATGACCTCGAAGTTGGCCAGCGTCTCCTTGTAGACGGTGTCGGCCTTGGTCATGCCGATGAACACCGCCTCCAGGGCGAGCAGACCGCCCGCCGGCAGGGGGTAGCACTTCAGGGCCATGGCCAGGGTGAAGATGAACTCACCGATGAGCACCCAACCGGTGATGAACGGTCCGTAGACTTTGAGCAGGATGGGGTTGGCGATCAGGAACAGAAGGATCGTCAACTTGTACCAGGTGGGCGCATTCCCGAGGAAATTCCGGGTAAAGGCCTGGGGGTAGGACTGCGGCATGGTGTGGTCTCCAGGGTTGAGAGGGAGGAACGGACCGTCGGCTGCCGAAAGCCGGGGCGGTCGGTGGACACGGATGCGCCAGGGGGTTCAGCCACCCGCCCGTTTGACGGTGTAGCCGAGCCGGGTCAGGGCGGCCACGAGCAGGTCGCGGTGGTCGCCCTGGATTTCAATCAGGCCGTCCTTGATCCCGCCGCCGGCGCCGCACTGCCGCTTTAACTGGGCGGCCAGGTCGCGGAGTTGGTCCACAGGGAGCGGCAGGCCGCTGACCGTGGTCACGCCGCTGCCCTTGCGGCCTTTCGTCTGCCGTCCCACGCGGACGATGCCGTCGCCGCGGGGGACGGCGGGTCGGCTGTGGCAGGTGCAGGCCGCGACCGGAGAGCCGCAGCCGGGACAGAGCCGGCCCTGTTCGCTGGAATAGACCGGAACAGTTTGGCGCGGGTTTTTTGGTACCATCTTCAATCCCTTTGATCAATGAATTCCGCTGTATTTGTGCCGTTTTCGACCTGCCAGCGAAGGGTCTGGCCGGCGAGGAAGGGGGTTATTGTTTCATATCGTTCCGGGACCTGCCAGGGACTCTGAACGAGGCGCACCGGCCGTGGCGGCGGCGCGATCCGATAGAAACTACGGGCATGGGCACCGACGAACCCGTCCAGCCGCTGCAGACAGCCGGCCGATTCGAACAGCTGGGCCAGTCCGGGCAGGGCCACCGGCGCCGAGAACACGCCGGCGGCGCAGCCCAGGCACTCTTTCCTGTGGCGGGGGTGGGGAGCCGAGTCCGAGCCGAAGAAGAGCCGCGGGTGACCGGCGAACACCGCCTCTCGGAGCGATTCCCGATCATGCGGAGTCTTGGCGATGGGCTTGCAGAACAGCTCCGGCCGCAGCAGGCCACCGGCCACGTCGTCCAGGGTGATGAGCAGGTGGTGCAGGGTGACGGTGGCCGCGAGGTTGTCGTAGCGGTCGAGCAGGGTGACCGTTTCCGCACTGGTGATGTGTTCCATGACCAGCCGCAGGCGAGGAAAGGTCTCGGCCAGCCACCGGTAGACGGGCAGAAACTCGCGTTCCCGTTCCATGACAAAGCCGTCGGTCTCGCCGTGCACCAACAGCGGGATGTCCAGTTCCTCGAGCAGGGCCACGGTGTCGCCGATCTGGTCGAGGTCGCGCACCCCGGCCTCGCTTTGGGTGGTGATCCCGGCCGGGTAGAGCTTCACCCCGATGATCGCCTCGCGCGCGGCGAGCAGTTCGGCGCGACTGTAGTCGCGGAAAAAGAGCGTCATGTACGGGGTGAAGGGCAGCGGGCCGCAGGCACTCAGGATGGCGGCGCGGTAGGCATCCACACGTTCGAGCGTGTCCACCGGCTGCACCAGGTTGGGCATGATCACGCCGCCGGCGAACTGGGCCGCGCTGAACGGGGCGACCAGCTCCAGCATGGCCCCCTCGCGCAGGTGGAGGTGCATGTCCAGCGGGGTGTCGAGGATGAGGTCCATGGTCGGCCCGGGGTCAGGGTTTGGGCGCCCGCTTTCGTGGCGGCAGGGCGTCGGTGATCGTGCCGGTGACCATCTCGGCGGCGCAGGCGAAGGTCTCGGCCAGGGTCGGGTGGGCGTGCACGCTCCGACCGATGTCCTCGGCATTGGCGCCCATCTCCAGGGCGATCAGGGCTTCGTGGATCAACTCGCCGGCCTGTGCCCCGCAGATGCCGGCGCCGACGAGCCGGCCGCTCTCCGAATCGAACAGCGCCTTGGTCACTCCGCCGGTGGCGCCAGCGGAGAGGGCGCGGCCGTTCGCCCCCCAGGGGAATTTGCCCTTGTCCACGCGCAGGCCGCGGGCCGCGGCCTCACGCTCGGTCAGCCCCACCCAGGCGACCTCGGGCCTGGTGTAGGCCACCGCGGGGATGGCCAGGGGCAGAAATGCGGCCGGCAGGCCGGCGATCACCTCGGCCGCCACCCGTCCCTGGTGGCTCGCCTTGTGGGCGAGCATGGGTTCGCCGACCAGGTCACCGACGGCGTAGATGTGGGCCACTGCGGTCTGCTGGCGTTCGTTGACGGCGACAAAGCCGTGCGCATCCGGCGCCAGGCCGAGGGTCTCCAGGCCGAGGCCACGGCTGTTGGGCCGCCGGCCGATGGCGACGAGCACGGCGTCGAACAGCTCGCAGGTCTCCGTCGCCCCGGCCAGCTGCACCTCGATGCCCGCGGGGGTGGCGGTGAGAGCGGCCACCCTGGTGCCGGTGCAGAGCCGGTACTTCTTCTTGAGGGCAAGGAACAGCGGCTGCACCAGGTCGCGGTCCGCCGGCGGGATGAGCTGGTCCTGCATCTCGACCACGGTGATGGCCGAGCCGAGCGCGCCGTACACCTGGGCCATCTCCAGGCCGATGACGCCGCCGCCGACGATGAGCAGCCGCGCCGGCACCGAGCCGAGGGCGAGCGCCGTGGTGGAGTCCCAGATGCGCGGGTCATCCGGGCATCCGGGCAGGGTGACCGGCGAGCTGCCGGTGGCGAGGATGGCGTCGGTGAAGCGCACCCGGGTGATCCCGTCCGCACTGTGCACCTCGAGGGTGTCCGGGCCGGTGAACACCCCGCGGCCGGTGAGCCGGGTGACCTTGCGCGCCTGCAGAGCGTGTCCAGGCCGGTGCGCAACTGGCCGATCACCCGCTCCGTGTGGCCGCGCAGGGCGGCGAGGTCGATCTGCGGCGGGCCGAAGCGCAGCCCGAAGGTCTCGGCCGCCCGCGCCTCTTCGATCACCTCGGCCGCGTGCAGCAGGGTCTTGGAGGGGATGCAGCCGACGTTCAGGCAGACCCCGCCGAGCTGTGGCCCCTCCTCGATCAGGCAGACTGCGAGGCCCAGGTCGGCTGCCCGGAAGGCGGCGGTGTAGCCGCCCGGTCCGCCGCCGAGCACGGCCAGGCCGGTGGTGTGTGCATACGTCATGGAATGGTTCCTCGTGATTCAAAGACCGGCCGGAACCGGCTCAGTGCTCCTCGATCCGGCGGCGGACCCAGGTCAGCTGGTGGCTGCGGATCTTCTCCAGGTCGAGGCGGTAGATGTCCGGCGGGAAGAGAAAAGCGGCCACGCCGGTGTCGAAGATACGCTTGACCTCGTACTCGTCGTGGGCCACGTCCCGCTGGTAGATGTAGTTGAGGTAGGAGCGGTTGGTGTGGATGATGAACTCGATGCGCATGCCGCCGGTGCGGGCGAAGAACTTGAGCATCGGCGTCTTGCCCGAGCTGCCGGTGTTGCTCGGGTGGTAGCCGCCGCCGGTGAGGGTGTCGGAGATGTCCTCCAGGGTCATGAACGACGAGGCCCGGGTGGCGCTGCGGGTCAGGTGGCGGACGAACCGTTTGACGTCGTTGACCGTGTTCAAAACGGCCATCAGGCCGAGTTCGTCGTCCACCGCCGCGGCCGGGTTTTTTTCGTTCTTGCGCAAGAGCTTGAGCACCTTGGCGGCCGGCGGCTTGCGGCGGATGGTCACGTACACCGGGATGTCGACGCCGTTGTCGCGGAAGCGGCGCCGCTTGATCAGGGTGAGTTTCTCGCCGGTTTTCGGGCGTGACGGTCTGCGCCTCCTGTTCGCTGAGCACGACCACCGAGGTGCAGCAGAAGTCTTCCGGACGGTGGGTGCTGAACAGGTAGCGGATGTCCAGGTCGCCGATCTTGTAGTCCGGGCTCCACACGTGGGCGTTGAGGAAGTTGAGGAACTCGGAGAATTTCTCGGCGATGCGGGTTTCCCGCTCGCGCTGGTCGATGGAGGCGGCGAGCGCCATGAGCGAGAGCTTGCGCTTGGCCTCGAAGCGGGCCTTCTTGTGGTAGCGGTCGTCGAACAGGGCGAGCAGCAGGTCCACCGGATCCCAGGCGGCGACGATCTCGTTGGTGGTCTCGATGTGCGAACTGTAGGGGGCGAGCACCTTGGCGCAGAGCGAGCTGATCACGTCGTCGGCGGTGCGGGCGTATTCGTGCAGGTGGCGAATCACCTCGCGGCTGGTGCCGTTCAGGCCGAACATGTTGCCGAGCAGGCGCTAGGAGCGCTTCTTGACCCGGTCGCGCAGCCGCTGGTTGTGGATGAGCACGAGGATCTCGTCGAAATTGTTGATGCCGAGCAGGTCGAAGATCTGGTTGCGCAGGGCGCCGGTACTTGGTCCTGAGCAGCTGGTTGCCGCGCAGGGAGCGCACCCAGGCCTTGCTCTGTCGGCGAGAAGGGGTGGGCCAGGGGCGGGGCGTTCTCGATGGCGAAGGGGCCATCCTGGAGCATGGAGGAGAAAACCGACTGCTGGGTGAGGATCTGCATGGCGGCTGCCTCGGGGGCGGCGGCATGGCCGCGGCGGAGCGGGTTGCAAGGGATGGCCGGGCACGGCCGGGGCACGGGTGTTTTGTACCACGGCACTCCGCACGCCCGCAAGGGGAACCCCAAGGGTGCGCACCGGGCGGGCCGCCCGGCCGGCAGGGGGGCAAAAAGGAGCGGCCGCGGTTTTCGTTTTGACAGAGTTGTCCGGCCGCTGCTACTGTGCAGCACAGGATTTTTCCGGGAAAGACCGGCTGCCTGCGGGCGGCCGCTGGTCCGGGTGAGTTGAAGTGCAACGCCGTGCTGGCGGGAAAGGAGGAGTGTCGTGGGTATTTTCGATTCGATCGGAGAGTGGGTGGCGTCGACGCGCCTGCCCGAACAGGTGCGGGAGGTCGATTTTGCCGGCCTGTTCACCAACCCCTGGTTTCTCGTGCCGTTCATCGCCCTGGCCGGCTACCTGCTCTACAAGCAAGCCTTCCGTGATATCGTCATCCTCGGCGCGATCCTCGGCATGTGGTGGGCCTCGGGCACCCCCTACATGCAGACCCTGGTGGTGGACGGCGAGTTGCAGATCAACAAGGTGCTGCCGGTGCTGTTCGGCGGCGCCGCGGTGCTCGGGCTGGTCATCTACCTGCTCATCGGCCGCTCCGACTGACGGCCGCCGCCATGTCGCCCATGCCATACCGTGATGCCATCTTCGTGGTCACCGAGGAGCGCGCCTGCCCGATCTACAACGTCGGCGAGGAGTTCAAGGTGGAGAAGATGGGGCTGAGTGTGCCCGAGGCCAAGCCGGTCTGCCTGATGATGGTGCGCGAGCTGATGCAGGCGGTCTCCGAGCGCAAGAGCTTCGAGCGGCTCACCCAGCACGGCGTGCAGCGGGTCAAGTTCGAGTGCGGCGGCTGCACCGGCCTGATCCGCTTCGAGTTCAAGCGCGACAAGGGGTTCGCCACCCTGCAGATGAAGCTTTTGGCCGCGGCCGAGCAGCGCGCGCGCATGCGTCACCTCGACCGGTTCTACGACACCCTGCGCGGGCTCGACATCTTCGAGCCGCTGGACGAGGACAGCCTGCGCGACCTCACCGGCCAGCTGCAGCTCAAGGAATACCCGGCCAACAAGATCGTGCTCAAGAAGGGTGACCCGGGCACCCACCTGCACATCCTCCTCGAGGGGCGGGTGGCGGTGATCGGCGACGAGGGTCAGACCCTGTCCGAGATGGGCGTGGGCGACATCTTCGGCGAGATGAGCCTGCTCTCCGGCGAGCCGGTGACCACCTCCATCCACTCGCGCGAGCGCACCCGGCTGGCCGCCCTGTCCAGCAAGGATTTCAAGCACACCCTCAACAAGTACCCGGTTCTCCAGGTGTTCTTCTACCGCATGCTGGTCGAGCGGGCCCAGGCCAACACCCTGCGGGCCGGCACCATCAGTTCGGGCATGACCGGCCGGCTGACGGACATCAACGCGGTCGAACTGTTCCAGCTGATCAATTCCAGTCAGAAAAGCGGCCGGGTGCGACTCGTTTTCGAGGACGGCAAGGGGGAGGTGGCCTTCAACGAGGGGGAACTGGTGCGGGCGGACTGCGGCCCGCTCACCGGCAAGGAGGCCTTCTTCGCGGTGCTCGCCCGGGGCGAGGGCAGCTTCACCTACACCTCCGGCCTGACTGCGGAGGAATTGGCGCTGCCGGTGATCGGCGGGTTCATGGGGCTGATCATGGAAGGTATGCGCCGCCTGGACGAGGACCAGGCCGGGTCGGGCTGAAACCGGGTCGGACGGGATGGGCCGCGGCCGCCCGGTTTCTGCCGCGGGCCGGCGGCCGGTTCAGCCCCTGCGGAAGATGAGGCAGGCGTTGGTGCCGCCGAAGCCGTAGCTGTTGCTCATCACCGTGTGCAGGCGGGCATCGCGGTTCGCTGTCGACGATGGGCATGCCCTCGGCCCCCGGGTCCATCTCCTCGATGTTGGCCGAGCCGGCGATGAAGCCCTGAGCCAGCATGAGCAGGCTGTAGATCGCCTCGTGCACCCCGGCCGCGCCCAGCGAGTGACCGGACAGTGACTTGGTCGAGCTGATCAACGGGATACGCTCGCCGAACACCTCGCGGATGGCCTGCAGTTCCACCAGGTCGCCGATGGGCGTGGAGGTGCCGTGGGCGTTGATGTAGTCCACCGGCCCGCCGGCCATGTCCAGCGCCATCCGCATGCAGCGCACCGCGCCCTCGCCCGAGGGCGCGACCATCTCGTAGCCGTCGGCCGTGGCCCCGTAGCCGACCACCTCGCCGTAGATCCTCGCCCCCCGTCGTCGCGCCCGTTCCCGTTCCTCGAGCACCACCACCCCGGCGCCGTTGGCGACCACGAAGCCGTCGCGGTTGCGGTCATAGGGCCGCGAGGCCCGCTCCGGGGTGTCGTTGAAGCGGGTGGAGAGCGCGCCCATGGCGTCGAACATGGCGGTCTGGGTCCAGTGCTCCTCGTCCGAGCCGCCGGCAAAGACCAGGTCCTGTTTGCCCAGCTGGATCTGCTCCATGGCCGCGCCGATGCAGTGCGAGCCGGTGGCGCAGGCCGAACTGATCGCGTAGCAGAGCCCCTTGATGCTGAAGGCGTTGGTCAGGCAGGCGGACACGGTGCTGCTCATGGTGCGCGGCACCATGAACGGGCTGAGTCGCTTCAGACCCTTCTCGCGCATGGTGTCGGCCGTGGCCACCACGTTTTCCGCCGAGGTGCCGCCCGAACCGATGATCAGCCCGGTGCGCGGGTCGGAGACCTCGTCCCCGCCCAGACCGGCGTCATCGATGGCCTGCTGCATGGCGATGGTCGCGTAGGCCGCGGCGTTGCCCATGAAGCGCAGGTTCTTCTTGTCGATGTGCGCGCTCACGTCCACCCGGGTGAAGCCGCCGATGTGGGCGCGCAGGCCCATCTCCCGGTAGGGTTCATGGAAACGGATGCCCGAGCGGGCCTGGCCGAGGGCATCGAGCACCGCCGCGACGCTGTCGCCCAACGGTGAGACGATGCCCATGCCGGTGATCACCACCCGCCGCATGTCGCCCCTCCCTTCATGATCCCTGCCGATGCACGGCCAGCGGTCCGAAGCCCTGGCAGACCGGCATGACCTCGACCGAGCAGATGTTCACATGGGGCGGCACGCTCGTCACCCAGTGGACGATCTCGGCGATGTCCGTCGGGGTGAGCGGCTGGGTGCCGCGGTAGACGGCGTCGGCCTTGTCCCGGTCGCCGTGGAAACGGACAACGGAGAACTCGCTCTCCGCCAGCCCGGGCTCGATGTTGGTGACGCGGATGCGGGTGTGCACCAGGTCGGCGAGCAGGTTGCGGGAGAACTGTTTGACAAAGGCCTTGGTCGCCCCGTAGACGTTGCCGCCCGGGTAGGGGTAGGTGCCGGCGATGGAGCCCAGATTGACGATGTGGCCGCGGTCGCGTGCCACCATGGCCGGCAGCAGGCAGCGGGTCAGGTAACAGAGCCCCTTGATGTTTGTGTCGATCATGGTCTCCCAATCATCAAGGTCGGCCTCGTGCGCACCCTCCAGGCCCAGGGCCAGGCCGGCGTTGTTGACGAGCACGTCGATGTCACGAAACGGTTCGGGCAGGGCCGCGATCACCTCGCGCACCGCGGCGAGATCACGGACGTCGAGTTCCACCGCATGCACCGGCACCTCGGGCAGGTGGTCGACCAGTTGGTCGAGCCGGTCCCGGCGGCGGCCGGTGACGATCAGGCGCCAGCCCTCGTCGGCGAAACGAAGGGCGCAGGCCCGGCCGAACCCCGAGGTGGCGCCGGTAATGAAAATGTTTTTTTTCATGAGTCCACTCCCTGAAAAGGTTTGATAGGCTTGCAAGGGAACAGGCTTGCCGTGAAAAGACAAGAATTATCCGGGAGAGTCTGGAATTCGTCAAGCGGGTGCTTATACTACCCCCCAATGCCGCTTCGGCGCAAGGCGTGCCGCAGGCACTACCGCTAACCAGTCCAGGAGAGACCGATATGCTGAAGAAAAAGATGCTCAAGGGGATGAACGATCAGATCAATGCGGAGATGTTCTCCGCCTACCTCTACCTGTCCATGGAGAACTACTTCCAGTCGATCAGCCTCAGGGGCTTCGCCGCCTGGATGCGGGTCCAGGCCCAGGAAGAGATGACCCATGCGATGAAGTTCTACGATTTTATCCACGAGCGCGGCGGCAAGGTGAGCCTGGAGACCATCGCCAAGCCCGAGGCCACCTGGGAGTCGCCGCTGGCGGCCTTCGAGGCGGTGCTGGCCCATGAGCAGCACGTGACCAGCCTGATCAACGACCTGGTGGATCTGGCCATCGGCGAGAAGGATCACGCGACCAATATTTTCCTGCAGTGGTTCGTGTCCGAGCAGGTGGAGGAGGAGGCCAGCGCCGGCGAGGTGGTCGACCGACTCCGGCTGATCAAGGACAATCCCTCGGGTCTGTTCATGATGGATGCGGAGTTGGGCAAGCGGGTGTTCACCATGCCGCAGCCGGCCGCCGAGTAGTGGTGACAGGGTTGGCGTGAGCAGTCGGGCGATCAAAAAACAGGTGCTCGACCTGCTGGCCGGAGGCGACCTTGCCGCCAGCCGCAGGGCCTTGGCCGGTCTGCCGGCAGGCGATGTGGTGCATGCGCTCTTCTCCGCCATCTGCCGGGAGAATCCGGTGGTGCGCTGGCACGCCGTCACCTGCATGGGCGACGCGGTCGCCCGTATCGCCGCGGACGACCTGGAGGCGGCGCGGATCATCCTGCGCCGCTTCCTGTGGAGCCTCAACGACGAGTCCGGCGGCATCGGCTGGGGCGCGCCCGAGGCCATGGCCGAGTGTCTGTGCCGGGACGAGCGGCTGGCCGGGGAGTATGCCCACATGCTCGTCTCCTACATGCGCGAGGACGGGGAAGAACTCTGCCAGGACGGCAACTTCATCGAGCACCCGCTGCTGCAGCGGGGCGTGGTCTGGGGTGTCGGCCGGCTGGCCGGTTGTCGCCGGGAACTGCTGCAGCAGCTTGGCGCCGGCCGGGACCTGGGCCGCTACCTCGAGGCCGAGGACCCGGAATTGCGCGGATTGGCGGCCCTGGCCGCCGGCCGGCTGCGGGAGGCCACGCTGCGGCCGCTGCTCCAGGGGTTGCGCGCTGACACCGCGCCGCTGAGTTGGTACGACGAGGGCGCCTTGCACCAGACCACGGTTGGCGCCCTGGTCCGGGACGCCCTGGAGGAGTTGGAATGACCGAGACCCTGTTTCCGGCCGCGGCCTGTGTGCAGTTTGCCATCGCCCTGGGCGAGCCGGACCGCAACCTCGACCGGGTCGTCAGTCTGGTCGAGGGGTTTCGGCCGGCCCCGGGCACCCTGCTGGTGCTGCCCGAGATGTGGGCCACCGGCTTTGCCTACGACCGGGTCGAGGAACTGGGCCGCCGCACCCCGGAGATGCTCGCCGGCCTGCAGGCCCTGGCCGCCCGCCACGACTGCCGGCTGGCCGGGACGCTCATCGAACCCGCGGACCAGGGTCTGCCGACCAACACCCTGTTCCTCGTCGGTCCGCAGGGGGTGATCGGCCGCCAGGCCAAGCGGCGGCTCTTTTCGTTCTGGCAGGAGGAGCGCCACTTCACGCCGGGGTGTGACCCGGGACCGCTGGCGACCCCGTTCGGGCCGCTGGCCACGCTCATCTGCTATGAACTCCGTTTTCCGGAACTGGCCCGGCAGCAAGTGTTCGCCGGCAGCCGCCTGCTCGCGGTCTCGGCCGAGTGGCCGCTCTCCCGGCTCGACCACTGGCTGACCCTGCTGCGCGCCCGGGCCATCGAGAACCAGGTGTACGTGGTCGCGACCAACGGCTGCGGCCGCACCGGCACCATGACCATGGCCGGCCATTCGCTCATCATTGGCCCGGACGGCACCGTGCTCGCCGATGCTGGCGGGGAGGAAGGTGTGGTCGGCGTGACCCTTGACCCGGCGCTCGTTGACGAGCAGCGCGGCCGCTTCTTCCCGGCCGGCGAGCGCGGCTGGCCGGGTGACGATCGAACCAAGGTCCGGGACCTTGACGACCTGCTCGCCGAACTCACGGCCATCCGTCGCCACGGCAGCCGCATCGCCTTCACCAACGGCTGCTTCGACATTCTCCACGCCGGCCACGTGAATTACCTCCAGGCGGCCCGCCGCACTGCCGACTGCCTGGTGGTGGGGCTGAACAGCGACAGCTCGGTGCGCGCCCTCAAGGGGCCGGGCCGGCCGGTGAACAGCGAGGCCGACCGGGCCCGGGTGCTGGCCGCCCTGGGCGTGGTGGATTACGTGGTGCTGTTTGGCGAGGAGACCCCCTTGCGCCTGATCACCGCCATCCGCCCGGAGGTGCTGGTCAAGGGCGCGGACTGGCCCGAGGCCGAGATCGTCGGCGCGGCCGAGGTGCGGGCCGCGGGCGGCCGGGTGGAGCGCATCGCCCTCACCGAGGACCGGTCGACCACCGGTCTGCTCACCCGTATCCGCCGGACCTCGGACTGAACGGTCAGCGACCGCTGGCCACCCACCCACACCAACAGGAGGAGACCATGACCACCATTCGGATTCAGGGTATGAGCTGCGCCCATTGCGCAGCCACTGTGCACAAGGCGCTGGAGGAACTGGGATTGACCGGGGTGCAGGTCGATGCGGCCAAGGGTGAGGCGGTGTTTGCGGGAACGGTGGATCGGGAAGAACTGCGCCGGGCGATCGCGGCCAAGGGCTACCAACTGGTGGACTGAACCGGGCACGCCGCCCGGCGGAGCGGGGCGGGCGGGAGAAGCGCCGTTACTGCAGGGCTGCAGCGGCGGAGGTGGTGTACAGGCTGTCGAACTGCAGGGCCGCCTGGCGGCTGGCAAACACCTTCAGGTTGATCCCCCGGCAGGTCGCGGCCCGATCAAAGCACAGCCACTGTTCGCTGCCGTTGGTGCGGCAGAGCAGGGTCACCTGCAGGTCGCGCTCCTGCACCACCGGGGTGAACAGCTGTAACAGCGATTGGCTGCGGAGTACGGCCACCGGGTGAGGAACATCGGCATCGCGCAGGTCGAGGACGAACTCGCGGCAGGGTGCCCCGGATGCCTCGGCAAGGATGAACGGGACGAGAGCGCAGGCTGCCTCGGCGGTGATCGCGCCGCTGATGCGGATCTCGATGCGGCCCTGGTCGCCTGTCTCTGACTGGGTGATGTGCATGGCCGGACCTCGTGGTACAGGGGCGTTTTGTTGTCCCGGGATCGTCTCCGGGTGCGGTTCGATTTCTTGTCGAGCACGATAAAACCGTTGCCGCACAAGGTACAGTAAGGTTTCAGTAAGCTTGCCGCGGCCAGTTGCAGGGAGGTCAGGTGACGTATCACGAACACCAAGCGCACAACCGGCGAGGACTCGCGCCCTGGCTCCTGGCGGCGACCCTGGCCATCTGCCTGGCCGCGCCCGTCGGCCTCTCCGCGGCCCAGGCCACGGTCTCACCCTACGTGCGCACCCTGCTCGCCCAGATCAACCAGTACCGCCAGGACAACGGCCTGACGCCGCTGGTGCTCGATCCGGCCCTGAGCCGCGCCGCCCGCACCCACAGCTTCTCCATGTTCCGGCAGAAGCGGCTCAGCCATCTTCGCTTCAACGAACGGTTCCAGCAGACGAACAGCCGCCTGTGTGTCGAGAACATCGGCCGGGGGGCCACCAACCCGCGTAAACAGTTCGACAACTGGCGCCGGTCAGGGGCGCACGACCAGAACCTGCTCGTCCCGGAGATCCGTCGCACCGGCATCGCCGAGGTGGGCGGCTTCGTCACCTTTTTCGCCTGCCAGTAGGGTCTCCCCCCTGGACAGGCGGCTGCTTTGTCCCTTTTCTTTTGCAGCCGGATTCGCTATAACGCGCAGGCCCCGGCCGCAGACGGCTCGGCCGCGGCACCCAACGGAGGAAACGGGTGCAAGTCCCGTGCTGTCCCGCAACTGTGATTCCGCCCCCCGCGGAAAAGCCAGACACTCCCCCCGGACGCGGGTCTTCGAGGCACAAGACACCGGCGACGCTCCCCTGGCTCCGCCCCCTCACCCCCGACGCACCGCGCCACCGCCGGCCGTATTCCCCGTACCCGGACCCTGGTCGTCCGGTCCGGGCCATCCTTCATTGCGAGCAACCATGGGGCGCATCATCCTTGTCACCGGCGGCGCCAGGAGCGGCAAGAGCCGGTTCGCCGAACAGCTTGCCGCAGACCTCGGCGGCCACATCGCCTACATCGCCACGGCCCGCGCCCTGGACGCCGAGATGGCGGACCGCATCGCCCGCCACAGGCAGCAGCGGCCCGCCGCCTGGCCGACCTTCGAGGCGCCGCTGTCGGCCGCCGCCGTGGTCGCCGCCGAAGCCGGCCGCTGTGACGGCTTCCTGCTCGACTGCCTGACCGTGCTCATCACCAACCGCATCCTCGCCCGCGAAGCGGACTGGGACAACCCGCCCATGGAGTTGCTCGCCGACATCGAGGCGGACGTGCTCAGTGAGATCGAGGCGCTCCTCACCGCCGCCGTCGGCCAGCCGGCCCCGCTCATCGCCGTGACCAACGAGGTCGGCTTCGGCATCGTGCCGCTGTCGCCGCTGGCCCGCTTTTTCCGCGACTGCGCCGGCCGCGTCAACCAGCGCATGGCCGCCGCCGCGGACGAGGTCCACCTGGTGGTCAGCGGCATCCCCCTGCGGCTCAAGGGCGCCTGAGGGGCCGGGATGCGGTCGCTCATCCTCATGATCCAGTTCATGACCCGCTACCCGATCCCCCTGGAGATCGAGTTCACCGCCGAACGGTTCGTCAGCGGCATGAAGTGGATGCCCTTGGTCGGCCTGCTGGTGGCGCTGCCCGCGGCCGGAGCCATCTTCCTGCTCGACAGCCTGCTCGGCCGGGAGATCGGCGCCCTGGC
This sequence comes from uncultured delta proteobacterium, assembly GCA_963754825.1. GTDB lineage: Bacteria > Desulfobacterota > Desulfobulbia > Desulfobulbales > Desulfobulbaceae > Desulfobulbus. The sequence goes on from CAVWHP010000011.1 coordinate 126,399, forward strand.
CGCGGTGATCGTGCTCATCCTGGTCACCGGCGGCCTGCACCTGGACGGCATCGCCGACACCGCCGACGGGCTGTTCTCCTATCGCTCGCGCGAGCGCATGCTGGCCATCATGCGCGACTCGACCCTGGGCACCAACGGCGTGACCGCCATTGTCCTCAGCGTGCTGGTCAAGTTCGTGCTTATCAAAAACATCCCGGCCGCGGGCGCGATCTGCGCGGTGCTGGCCGCGCCGGTGCTCGGTCGCATGGCCCTCACCTGGCACTCGGCCGTGGCCCGCTACGCCCGCGAGGAACGGGGCATCGGCGAGTACGTCAACCAGACCGGCCTGACCCAGGCCATCGCCGCCACCCTGGTCAGCCTGCCGCTGGTCACGGCCATCCTCAGCCCGGCCGGGCTCACCCCGTCTGTGCTGGTGCTGCTGGTCCTATTGCTGCACGGCACGGCCATCCTGCTGGCACTGCTGTTCGCCGCCTACCTGAAAACGCGGCTTGGCGGCATCACCGGCGACACCATCGGCGCGACCATCGAACTGGTCGAGATCGCTGCCCTGCTCGTTTTTCTCTGCACCTGGACCTCTCTGCCATGAACACGACCAAACTCTACCTCATCCGCCACGGCGAGACCGACGGCAACCGCACCGGTGTACTCATGGGCTCCACCGACACCCCGCTGAACGATCACGGCCGCCAGCAGGCCGCCGCCTTGAGCGAACGGGTCAACGCCCTGGAGGTGGACGCCATCTTCTCCAGCCCGCTCAGCCGGGCGGTGGAAACCGCCACCCTGGTGTTCGGCGACACCCAGCCGATCATCACCGACAGCTCCCTCCAGGAGTTTCATTTCGGTGACTGGGAGGGCATGCATTTTGCCGACATCGCCCGCGAGTACCCGGAGGTCTGGCAGATGTGGCTGACCGACTGGGAGCAGACCCGCATCCCCGGCGGCGAGGCCTTCCCCGCCTTCCGCGAGCGGGTGGTCAGCTTCGTCGAGGAGGTGGTGGCCAGCCACCCGGGCCGGCGGGTGGCCCTGGTCTCCCACGGCGGCTGTATCCGCTCGGTGCTCGCCCACTTCTTCTGCGGTTCGGTGGCCAAGGGGTACTGGAAGTTCAAGGTGGACAACGCCGCCCTGGCCGAGATCGAATTCATGGGGGAGTTACCCATTCTGCTGCGTTTCAATTACCGCTGAGAGGCGATCATGCATCTGCTCAAACACACCCTGGACGCCATCCGGCCGGTGGACCGTACGGTCATGGCCGCGGCCCAGCGCGAGATCGACTACTGCCTCAAGCCGCCGGGCAGCCTGGGCAAGCTCGAGAGCATGGCCCGGCAGATCGCCGGCATCACCGGCCAAGTGCACAACGCGATCAGGAAAAAGGCGATCGTGGTCATGATGGCCGACAACGGCGTCTACACCGAGGGGGTGGCCATGTACCCCCAGGACATCACCCGCATCGGCGCCGAGTTTGTCACCACCGGCCGCATGGGCGTGAACTTCCTCGCCAGACAGGCAGGCGCGGACATCATCGCGGTGGACATCGGCATCCAGGTGGACGTGGACCTGCCCGGGGTGATCAACCGCAAGGTCCGCTACGGCACGGCCAACTTCCTCAAAGAACCGGCCATGACCCGGGAGGAGGCGATCCAGGCCATCGAGGCGGGCATCAAGGTGACCAATGACGCCATCGACCGGGGCTATGACCTGATCGGCACCGGCGAGATCGGCATCGGCAACACCACCGCCAGCAGCGCCGTGCTCTTTGCCTTCACCGGCGCGCCCATCGACCGGGTGGTCGGCCGCGGCGCCGGGCTCACGGACGAGGCCTTTGCCCGCAAGAAGGCGGTGGTCGAGGAGGCGGTGCGCCTGCACCAGCCGGACCCGGACGACCCGCTGGACGTGCTTGCCAAGGTGGGCGGCCTGGACATCGCCGGCATGGTCGGCACCTACCTGGCCTGCGCGGCCCGGCGGGTGCCGGTGGTCACCGACGGGCTCATCTCCAACGTGGCGGCGCTGGCCGCCATGCGCTGCAAGCCCGAGGCGGTGCAGTACATGATCCCCTCGCACATCTCGTTCGAGCCGGGCGCCAAGCTGCTCAAGGAGATCACCGGTCTGGAGCCCATGCTCGACATGGACATGCGGCTCGGCGAGGGCACCGGCTGCGCCCTGGTGTTCACCATTATCGAGGCGGCGCTGCGCATGATCGAGGAAATGGGCACCTTTGCCGCCCTGGGGAAATCACGCGATGAAATTGGGGACCACATCATGGCTTACCGGGGGCGATTTCCTCGCTGACGCCCGGCTCGTGGCCGGCCGGGTCGACTTCGTCGAACTGCTCGTCTACACCTGGGACCGGGAGATGCAGGCTCGGGTGGCCGCCAGCCTGGATGCGCTGGCCGCCCTGGACCTGGAATACACCGTCCACCTGCCCACCGACAATGCGGCCGGCGCCCTGGCCGCGGCCCGCTTCTTCGCGGCGAGCGGTTTTCCCCTGCTCAACATGACCCTGCACCCGCTGCCCGGCTGGCGTCAACTCGACTGGCCGGAACTGGTGGCGGTGGAAAACCTCATCAACCGCATCGAGTTCCACCCACGCTTCACTTTCGACCTCACTCACAGCCTGCTCGGCACCCCCCTGCCCGACCACTTCCTGCCCCACATGGTCGAACTGCACCTGTCCGGTACCGACGGCCGCATGGACCACCTGCCGCTGGACGCGGCCACCCTGGAGCGTTCACGGCCCCTGCTCCGCGACGGACTGCTCGTCTGCTTCGAGATCTTCGACCCGGACCACGCCCTGGATGCGGTGGCACGGGTGCGCACCCTTGCCCGCTGATCAGCCCCCGTTTGCCGCCCCGATGAGTTGACCGCACAGGAAGGCCGGCGCCAGCCGGTCGACCAGGCTGGTGGTCCGCCAGGGCAACCTCCCCTCGACAAAGCCCACGTGACCGCCGTGGGTCTGCACGGCCAGGTGCACGCCCGGGCCGACCTGGTCCGGGCGCGGCACGTTCTCCGGGTAGAGAAAGGGGTCGTCACTGCTGTGCACGATCAGGGTGGGGGTGGTGATGCCGGCCAAAACCGGCCCACAGCTGCAGCGGGCGTAGTAGTCGTCGGCCCCGGCAAAGCCGTTGAGCGGCGCGGTGATCTGTTCGTCCCAGGCGCGCAGGGTGCGGATGCGGGCGAGGTCGACCCGCAGCGGCGAGGGCAGGACGGCGAACTTGCGCAGGTAACTGGTTTTCAAATGCGCCAGCAGGTAGTGCTGGTAGAGCCGGGAGGAGCCCTGTTCGAGTCGCCGGGCCGCATCAGCGAGCATGAACGGCACGGACACCGCCACTGCCGCCCGCAGCCGGGCGGCGGGGCCGTGCATCCCCAGGTAGCGGAGCAGCAGGTTGCCGCCCAGGGAAAAGCCGATGGCCGCGGCCACCGGCCGGCCGCGGGCGGCGAGCAGGAGGAGCACCTCGGCCAGGTCCTCGAAGGCCCCGGAATGGTAGCTGCGCGCCAGCCGGTTGGGCTCGCCGCTGCAGCCGCGCAGGTGCATGAACACCGGCTCCAGGCCGGCCCGCTGCAGGGCGGCCATGAGCGGCAGGGCGTAGTGTGAGCGCAGGCTGCCCTCCAGCCCGTGCAGCACCAGCACCGATGGGCCGGCAGCGGGCACGCGGGCGAGATCGATGAAGTCGCCGTCGGCCAGCTCCAGCCGTTCACGGACCAGCGGCAGCACCGGCCGCCGGCGGAACAGCGCCGGCCACAGGGTCTGCAGGTGCGGGTTCTTCAGCCAGGCGGGCGGGATGAAACCGGCCTCGGCCCACAGGTCCGGAGGCGGTTGTCGCTGACCGTGAACAGCTTGATGTTCTCGGAGTATTTCCACTTGTCCGGTGTCCTTTGGGCTGGCAGTGATACGGGGGCCGGCGCCGCCGTTCACCCGGCCGCTCCGGTGGTCCGTCGCTGTTCTGCAGTACCCACCACCGCACCAAGCACCCGTGCCAGCTGCTCGTGTTGGAAGGGTTTGCTCAGGTAGCCGTCCATGCCCGCGGCCAGGCAGCGGTCGCGGTCCTCGTCCATGGCATGCGCGGTCATGGCCACGATCGGCACATGGCCGCCGCCCAGGCGGGTGGAGAGCGCCCGGGCCAGCTCCACCGGCACTGCGGCCGGCAGTGTTTCTCCCCGCTCGGCCGCACGGATCGCCGCGGTGGCCGCCAGCCCGTCCATTTCCGGCATCTGCACGTCCATGAGCACCGCATCGAAGTCGACCTGGGCCAGGAGCGCCAGCGCCTCCAGGCCGGTGCTCGCGCCGGTGACCCGGTGCGATCGCGCCAGCGTCATCGTGGCCACCTCCCGGTTCACCTCGCTGTCGTCCACCAGGAGGATGTGCAGGCCGCGCACGACCGGTGCCTGCGTTTCCTTCGCGACCGCGGCAGGCGCCTCGGCCGGCTGCAGGGGCAGGGTGCAGTGAAAGCTGCTGCCTGCGCCCACCCGGCTCTCCACCCGGATCTCGCCGCCCATGAGCGCCACCAGCTGCCGGCAGATGAAAAGCCCCAGGCCGGTGCCGCCGTGGCTGCGGGTGAGCGAATTGTCCGCCTGCTCGAACCGCTCGAAGATGCGGTCCAGCTGTTCGGCCGGGATGCCCGGGCCGGTGTCCGTGACCGTCAACCGCAGCAGCGATTGGCTGGCCGCCTCCCGCCGGTCCGCGCGCAGCCGCACCGAGCCGGCGGGGGTGAACTTGATGGCGTTGTTCACCAGGTTGAGCAGCACCTGGCGCAACCGCAGTTCATCGCCGACCATCCAGGCGGGCAGGTCCGGGGCCAGCTCCACGTCCAGGGCGATTCCCTTGTCCGCGGCCGGCGCGCCCAGGGTGGCGACCACGCCGTCGAGCAGGGGACCCAGGGCAAAGGGGGCCGGGTTGAGCTGCACCCGGCCGGCCTCGATGCGGCTGAGGTCGAGGATGTCGTTGAGCAGGCCGAGCAGGTTCTCGGCGGAGCGGAGGACAATGGCCAGCAAATGCTGGCGCCGGTCGTGATCCATCTCCTCGAGGGCGAGCCGGCTCATGCCGAGGATGGCGTTCATGGGCGTGCGGATCTCGTGGCTCATGTTGGCCAGGAACTGGGACTTGGCCCGGCTGGCTGCCTCGGCCGCGGTCCGAGCCTGTTCGAGGTCGCGGGTCCGCTCCTGCAGTCGGGCCATCATGGCGTTGAAATCCAGGGTCATGGCGGCCACCTCGTCCGGCGGCGCGCCCCGGGCCGGCTCGGGCAGGCGGGTGCCGAGGTCGCCGCCGTCGCGGGTGACCGCGCGCAGGGCCTGGCTCAGGCCGAGGATCGGGTCGAACACCCGATGCTTGAGCAGGTGAAAGAGCAGCAGGGCGATGAGCAGGGAGGCAAGCAGCGGCAGCAGGCCGCCGAGAAGCACGACGGAGCGGTGGCGGAAGAAGTGCTCCTCGTCAACCGCCACTCCCAGGTGGCCGATCACTGCGCCCCGGTGGTCGGCGAGCTGGCGCATGGTGCGGAGCAGCTCTGTCTGGCCGGGGATGAAACGGACGAGCACGATTCGGCCGTACGGGTCGCCGGAGTCGTGCACCAGGCTGATGCTGGTCAGGTAGACGAGGGTGGCTGCGGCCGGGTCAGCGCCAGGGGGCGCTTCGCTCCGGTGGGCGAGGACCGGGTTGGTGAGCGTGCCCACGCCGTTCCAGTCAACGGGCAGGGCGAGCAGGCCCCGGCAGCCGTCCGGGGCGGTGATCCGTCCCTCCCGGGGGTAGGTGGCCACCAGGCGCCCCTGTTCGTCGGCGAGCAGGACCATGTCCAGTCGGTGCAGGGCGGCCAGGTCCTTGACCATGGCGTTGAGGGCGGCGATGTTGCCGAAGTCGAGGAAGTCGCAGAATTTCTGGTTCTGCTCGCGGACGATATCGCTGATGATCCGGCCTTCCTCCACCCGGGTGTGGTGCAGAGTGAACACCAGGTTGAGTTTGCCGCGGGTGTCGGTCTGCAGGTGGGCGAGCAGTTGGTCATCCAGGCGGAGATAGAGGTGGGCCGCGTTGGCGACCATGGCCGTGACCAGCAGCGCGAATCCGGCCACGATCAGGCGGATGATCCGTCGCGGCCGCTCCGTTGTCGTCCGTTGGCCGTCCGTCTCAGTCACGGTCGGCCGTCTCCGGCAGGTCGAGTCCCGGACCCGGGGTGCGCTGCTCCACCGGCAACCGTTCGGCCTGCCAGCGCTCCATGCCGCCGCGGAGCACGCCGGCCACCTTGTACCCCTTGCGGGTGAGGAATTTGGCCGCGGCCGGCGACTGCTTCATGGCCCAGTCGCTGATGATGAGGGTGCGGTCCGCGGGCAGGGCGGGGTAGCGTTCGCCCAGGTGGACCAGGGGGCAATGGCGGGCGCCGGCGATGAACGAGGCGTCCCGCTGGAAGTCCTTGGGCCGCACGTCGAGCAGGAAATACGCCGGGTCGCGCAGCAGCTCCCGCACCCGGTGCGGTTCCAGCCGGGTGACCGGGATGCGCTGGTACTCCGGGTCCACGGTCATGGGATAGTTGAACCGGCGCCATTCCGGGATGCCGCCGATGAAGGTGTACACCCGGCTGTAGCCTCGCTGGGCCGCCAGACCGGCGGCGCGCACGCTGTAGGGTCAGCGCACGCCCATGCAGTAGAAGATCAGCGACCGGTCTTTCTCCCGGGGCAGCAGGTCGCTGTCCGCCAGTGCGGTGACCGGGATATTGATCGAGCCGGGAATGTGCTGCATGTCGAACTCGATCCGGCTGAGCACATGGACAAGCAGGGCGCCGTCCTCCTCGACCATTTCCCGCACCTCCGGGGCGGTGAGATCGCGCACCTGGTTGGCCCGCGCCGGCGGCGCGACCAGGAGTAGACAGGCAAGGACGAGGATCGGGGCGAATCGGTCCATGGGGTTCCCTCCAAAATCTCAGGTGGAGCGGTGACGAACGGCCGTGACGGTCGTGCCCGGTGACGGACGCAAACACTATCATTGACGCACAGGGCCGGATGGATTGTCAAATTTTTCCGGTGGGCGGGTGGGGTGGCAGTGACGATTTTCGGGCGGAACGGCCCAGGGCGGGGCGGGGCCGGCCGGCCGCGGGTGTATCATTCGCTGAACAGGTGGTAAAAAATATCGGACATGTAGACCACGCCGATGAGTTTACCGCCTTCGACCACGGACAGCCGCCGCACCCGGTTGCGCATCATCCGGTCGACGATGGTCATGAGCGTTTCGTCCGGGGGGATGCTGAGCACGTCCGGGTTCATGATCTGGTGCACCTGTTTCGCCTTCACCGCCTGGACGAAGCCGTCGAGTTCGCCGCTCCAGGACAGGTCGCCGTCTTCCACCGCGAACAGTTGGGCGAAGGGGCGCAGGTGGTAGAGGATGTAGTGCATGCTGATGGTGCCGACCAGGGCGTGCAGGTCGTCCACGACCATCAGGCTGACCGTCTTGTGGCCGGTGGGTCGCACCTTGGCATTGAGGATTTTTTTGATCGCCAGTTCCACCGGGGCGTCCCGATGGATGGTGTCGAAGTTTTTCGTCATCAGGTCTCGGGCGTACAATTGCATGCGGAACTCCTTTGCTGGGCCGTGAAGGTGATACAGCCGTCTGCTGTCCGGCGGAGGATGGCGGCCGGATGCCGGCGAACAGTCTGAAAAGAATCGGGAACCAATCTAAAGACTTTCCGCTGTGTTTATCAAGCCCTTTACGCGCCGTGGCGGCAAACGGCAAACTCCGGTCCGGCCCGGCTGGACCGCGACCGTCCCCTGTCGGCAAACACCTGCCCGGCAAGGGGAACGAGGAGGGTGCCGGTCGGTTCAGGAACCGTTTGACAAGCGCCTCAATTGGTGTAAAAAGAGTGGGAAAATCCTCGCCGGGGTCACCATCCTGCCGATTTTCTTCCAGGAGTCGGTCGCCCCCACAACTGCAGGAGACGCCTTTGTACGGGTTCGAAGCTATTTCCCACCACAACGGCTGGGTCGCCGCCGCTACCGGGGCCTGCATTGTCTTTGCCGGGCTGGCCATGCTCGCCTTCCTCATCTCCCAACTGCACAAACTGCTGAATCTTCTCGATCGCCCCCCCAAGGTGACCGTCACGGTCGCCCCGCCGGAGCCGCCTGCTGCGGCGCGCCCGGAAGATCCCCTTGACCTCGAACGGACGGTGGAGCGCTACCTGCCGCTGATCGAAGAACTGGACGCCGAGTTCGTCCTGGCGGACCTGTACGTGCTCGCCAGGAAATACCACCTGCCCCATGTCCACCTGTCCATTCGCACCCTGGTGGAGACCGGCAGGCTGGAGCCGCTGGGTGAGGGTGTGTTCCGCTTTACGGCCTAAACCGGCCCGTCCGGGCTGAGAGCAACGAGGGGAAATTCATGGAACTTTTTCTGCAGTTTCTGGGCAACACCGGCTTCGGCCTGGTTGACTGGCGCAACCTGGTCATGCTCGTGGTCGGTTCGTTCTTTGTCTGGCTGGCCATTGCCAAGAAGTACGAACCGCTGCTGCTGCTGCCCATCGGCTTCGGCATCATCCTCGGCAACATCCCCTTCTTCAAGGGGTTCGGCATCGGCATCTACGAGGCCAACAGCGTCCTGCATTACCTCTATTTCGGGGTGACCAGCGGCCTCTATCCTTCCATTGTCTTCCTCGGCCTGGGGGCGATGACCGACTTCTCCTTCCTGCTTGCCAATCCCAAGCTGATGCTGCTCGGCGCCGCGGCCCAGATGGGCATCTTCTGCACCTACCTCGGCGCCCTGGCCCTGGGCTTCACCCCGCAGGAGGCCTCGTCCATCGGCATCATCGGCGGCGCTGACGGGCCCACCTCGATTTTCCTCACCGCCAAGCTGGCGCCACACCTCATCGGCCCGGTGGCCATCGCCGCCTACTCCTACATGGCGCTCATCCCGATCATCCAGCCGCCGATCATGCGACTTCTGGTCACCAAGAAGGAGATGCGCATCCGCATGCCGGATATGCGCCAGGTGTCGCGCAAGGAACTGGTGATCTTCCCGGTGGTCGGCCTGATCCTCTGCACCTTCATGGCCCCGGCCTCCATCCCCCTGCTCGGCCCCTTCTTTTTTGGCAACATCATGAAGGAGAGCGGCGTGGTCGACCGGCTGGCCAACACCGCCCGCAACGCCATCATCGACACCGCCACCATCTACCTCGGCCTGACCGTGGGCGCCTCCACCCAGGGCGACGTCTTCCTCAACCCCAAGTCGGTGGGCATCTTCGCCCTCGGCGCGGTGGCCTTCAGCATCGCCACCGCCTCGGGCCTGCTGTTCGCCAAGTTCATGAACCTGTTCCTGAAACAAAAGATCAACCCGCTGCTCGGCGCGGCCGGGGTGTCGGCGGTGCCCGGTTCGGCCCGCGAGGTGCACGTCATGGGCCAGCACGCGGACCCGACCAATTTCCTGCTCATGCACGCCATGGCCTGCAACTCCTCCGGGGTCATCGGCTCGGCCGTGTGCGCCGGTATCCTGTGGAGTTTTCTCTTGGGGTGACCCGCATTCGGGAGAATGCAACAGCACAACCAGGGGCGGTCGGGACAGTTCCGGCCGCCCCTTTTTTGCGCCGGCCGATCCAACTGTCGCGCTGTCAAAGTGTTTGAAGCCGGTCGGTTTTTCCGGTACAAGAAATGACGTGTGGCCGGGTGGGAATGAGAATCCTCCCTGCCAGCGGCTTCCCGCCCGCCTGCGCACCACCCGGCGGGCGACCCGGGGGGCAAACAACGAGAGACGATCGTTAACAGCGAATCCGCCCGCGGCCCTGTCGCGGCTGCCGGTGGATTCCATCACGAGGTGACACGCATGGATACGCAATACCAGGCAACACTCGAGACACTGGAGCGGCTGCGCGAGGAATCCGTCGCCGCCGGCGGCGAACAGCAGATGGCGGCGCAGCACCGCCGGGGCAAACTGACCGCCCGGGAGCGGCTCGGCCTGCTCCTGGACGCCGGCTCCTTCGAGGAGTTCGACGTGCTCAAGGGCAGCCGGGGCGGCAGTCTCGGCCAGGAACGGAGTTACCTCGGCGACGGCGTCATCACCGGTCACGGCAACATCGACGGTCGCGAGGTGTTCGTGTTCAGCCAGGACTTCACCGTCATCGGTGGTAGCTTGGGCGAGGCGCATGCCCAGAAGATCTGCAAGGTGATGGACCTGGCGGTCAAGGTGGGCGCGCCGATCATCGGCCTGAACGACTCGGGCGGGGCGCGCATCCAGGAGGGCGTGGACGCGCTCGCCGCCTACGGCGAGATCTTCCACCGCAACGTCCGCGCCAGCGGCGTGGTGCCGCAGATCAGCTGCGTCATGGGGCCCTGCGCGGGCGGTGCGGTGTACAGCCCGTCGATCACCGACTTCGTCTTCATGGTCGAGGACTCCTCCTACATGTTCGTCACCGGCCCCTCGGTGGTCAAGACGGTCACCCACCAGGACATCACCTCCGAGGACCTGGGCGGGGCCAAGGTGCATGCGAGCAAGAGCGGCGTGGCCCATTTCACCGTGCACAACGACGTGCTCGCCCTGCGCGAGGTGCGCCGGCTGATCAGCTACCTGCCGTCGAACAACCGCCTGCAGGCGCCGATCCTCGACCTGAGCGACGCCCCGGACCGCACCGATCCGGCGCTCGACTATCTCATCCCGAGCAACTCGAACCAGACCTATGACATGAACGTGCTCATCCACTCGATCCTCGACGGGGCCGAGTTCATGGAGGTGCACGCCGGGTTCGCGCGCAACATCATCTGCGGGTTCGGCCGCCTCGGCGGCCAGACCGTGGGCCTGGTGGCCAACCAGCCGGCGGTGCTCGCCGGCGTGCTCGACATCGACGCCTCGTTCAAGGCCGGTCGCTTCGTCCGCTTCTGCGACGCCTTCAACATCCCGCTCATCTCGCTGGTGGACGTGCCCGGTTTCATGCCCGGCCCGGACCAGGAGCACGGCGGCATCATCCGCCACGGCGCCAAGCTGCTCTACGCCTTCACCGAGGCCACGGTGCCGCGCATCTCGGTGATCGTCCGCAAGGCCTACGGCGGCGCCTACCTGGTGATGAACTCCAAGCACATCCACTGCGACGTCAACTACGCCTGGCCGACCGCGGAGATCGCGGTCATGGGGCCCAAGGGCGCGGCCGAGGTCATCCACCGCAAGGAGATCTACGCGGCCGACGACCCGGAGGCCGTGCTCAACGAGAAGATGGAGGAGTACCGCAGCACCTTTGCCAACCCCTTCCTCGCCGCCCAGCGGGGCTACATCGACGATGTCATCTTCCCGCGGAACACGCGCATGCATCTCATCCGCACCCTGCAGATGCTCGACAGCAAGCGCACCAAGGGCCCGGATCGCAAACACGGAAACATCCCCCTGTGAGGCACGCCATGTTCAACAAGATACTCATCGCCAACCGCGGCGAAATCGCCGTCCGCATCATCCGCACCTGCAACCGCCTCGGCATCGGCACGGTGGCGGTCTACTCCGACGCCGACAGCCGCAGCCTGCACCGGCAGTTGGCGGACGAGGCCGTGCACATCGGCCCCTCGCCCTCGCAGCAGTCCTACCTGGTGATCGACAAGATCATCGAGGCGGCCCGCGCCACCGGCGCCGAGGCCGTCCATCCCGGCTACGGGTTCCTCTCTGAAAACGCCGAGTTCGCCCGCGCGGTGGAGGCCGCCGGCATGGTCTTCATCGGTCCGCCGGTGGAGGCGGTGAACATCATGGGCGACAAGATCACCAGCAAGGAGCTGGCCAAGAATGCCGGCGTGCCGGTCATTCCCGGCCACATCGAGGCCATCAAGGACGAGGCCGAGGCCCTGAAGATCGCCGAGGAGGTGGGCTACCCGATCCTGCTCAAGCCGGCTGCCGGCGGCGGCGGCAAGGGCATGCGCATCGTCCGCAAGGCCGAGGACATGAAGGCGGCCCTGGCCGCCAGCCGCCAGGAGACGCAGAAGGCCTTCAACGACACGCGCGTCTTTGTCGAGCGCTACATCGAGCAGCCGCGCCACATCGAGATCCAGGTCCTGGCCGACAGCCACGGCAATGTCATTCACCTGGGCGAGCGCGAGTGCTCCATCCAGCGGCGCTACCAGAAGGTGATCGAGGAGTCGCCCTCGCCCGCGGTCAGCCCGGAACTGCGCCAGCGCATGGGCAAGGCCGCCTGCGACCTGGCGAGCACCGCCAACTACGTCAATGCGGGCACGGTCGAGTTCGTCATGGACGCGCAGCAGAATTTTTACTTCCTGGAGATGAACACCCGCCTGCAGGTGGAACACCCGGTCACCGAGATGGTCACCGGGCTCGACCTGGTGGAATGGCAGCTGCGCATCGCCAGCGGCGAGCCGCTGCCCTTTGACCAGCGGGCCATCCGCTTCAACGGCTGGGCCATCGAGGCGCGCATCTGCGCCGAGGAGCCGACCCGCGGCTTCATCCCCTCCACCGGCATGATCACCCGCTACTTCGCGCCGCGCGGCACGGGCGTGCGGGTGGACAGCGGCGTCAACATCGGCGGCAAGATCGACGTGTTCTACGACTCCATGCTGGCCAAGCTCATCTGTCACGGCAAGACCCGCGAGGACGCCCGCCGCGGCCTGGTCGAGGCGCTCAACGGCTACCACATCGAGGGCGTGAGCACGAACATCGACTTTGTCACCCGGGTGCTCTGCCTGCAGGAGTTTGCCGAGGGCAACCTGCACACCGGCTTCATCGACCAGCATTTCGAAGGCGGCCGAGCCAAGCTCTCACCGCCCGTCCAGTACCTCCGCCTGACCGCCCTGGCCGCCACCCTGATCTACCACACGCGCACCGTGGCCGTGCGCAAATCCTTGCGCCACATGGTCTCGGAGATCGGCGTCAAGCAGGACCACGGCCGGCCGCGCCGCTACATGGTGCGCTGCCAGGAGGACGTGTTCGAAATCGTCCTGGAGGAGCCGCCGGTGAGCGGGCAGACCTGCGCCATCCGTGCCGACGGTACCCTCTACAAGGTGGAGATCCCCCATTTCGAGTTCTTCCGGAGGCGGCTCAAGCTCAATATCAACGGCCAGAACTACCGCTTCCGCATCCGTTTCCACGAGTCGTTCATGTTCATGAGCTTCAACGGCGTCTCCCGGCTGTTCGAGATCTACACCCCGAAGGAGTGGGAGATGATGCAGTTCATGCCGGCCAAGGAGGACAAGGCGCAGAGCAACATCCTCCTCTGCCCCATGCCCGGCCTGGTGGTGGATGTGCTCGCCCAGAAGGGCGAGCGGGTGTTCCGCGGTCAGAACCTGGTGGTGCTCGAATCGATGAAGATGGAGAGTGGCGTGGCCTCGCCGATCGACGGGGTGATCGCCGAGGTGCTCGTCAACAAGGGGCAGGCGGTGGAGGCCGATCAGACCCTGATCCGTTTCGAGGCCGGCTGAGCCCGGTCGGTCCATCCCGCCCGCCGGGCGGAGGACTCGAGCCGTCGTCCCGCATCCTGCCGGGACGGCGGCTTTTTTGTTGAATCGTACGAGGAGGAGAGGGGCACTCAGTCCAGGCCCAGGTGGGCGAGGATGCCGCGGGCGGCCTGGCGGCCCTGCCAGATGGCGGTGACCACCAGGTCGGAGCCGCGCACCATGTCGCCGCCGGCAAAGATTTTGGCGTTGGCGGTCTGCAGGGGAAAGGCCTGGATTCCGGCGCGACCCGCACCCGGCCCAACTCGTCCAGTTCGATCCCGCAGCGGGTGAACCAGGCGGGCGGACTGGGGCGGAAACCGAAGGCGATGAGGACCAGGTCCGCAGGCGATGATCTCCTCGCTGCCGGCCACCACCACCGGCCGCCGGCGGCCGCCCTGGTCGGGCTCGCCGAGTTCGGTGGTCACCAGTTTCACGCCCTCGCCGTGCCGTCGCCGACGATTTCCACCGGCTGGCGGTTGAACAGGAAATCGCACGCCCTCTTCGCTGGGCGTTGGCCACTTCGCGCCGCGAGCCGGGCATGTTGGCCTCGTCGCGGCGGTAGGCGCAGGTGACGCTGGCCGCGCCCTGGCGGATCGCGGTGCGGTTGCAGTCCATGGCCGGTGTCGCCGCCGCCGAGCACCACCACCCGCTTGCCGCTGTCCATGATAGGCGACTTGGCGCCGGCCAGCCGAGGCACTGGCAGACGTTGGCGATCAGGAACGGCAGGGCTTCGTGCACGCCGGGCAGGTCCTCGCCGGGGAAGCCGCCCTTCATGTAGCTGTAGGTGCCCATGCCGAGGAACACGGCGTCGAATTCGTCGAGCAGCGGCTGCGAACGCCACGTCGCGTGCCGACCTCGACCCCGAGGCGGAATTCGACGCCCATGCCTTGAACGATCTCGCGGCGCCGCTCGACGACGTCCTTTTCCAGCTTGAACTCGGGGATGCCGAAGGTGAGCAGGCCGCCGATTTCCTCGTAGCGGTCGAACACCACCGGCTTCACGCCGTTGCGCACCAGCACGTCGGCGCAGGCCAGGCCGGCCGGGCCGGCGCCGATCACGGCGACCCGCTTGCCGGTCGGGACGGACGCCGCTCATGTCCGGTCGCCAGCCGGGCTTCAAGGCCTCGTCGGTGATGTATTTCTCGACCGCGCCGATGGTCACCGCGCCGAAGCCGTCGTTGAGCGTGCAGGCGCCTTCGCACAGCCGGTCCTGCGGGCAGACGCGGCCGCAGATCTCGGGCAGGGAGTTGGTCTGGTGCGACAGTTCGGCCGCGGCCTCGAACAGCTTGCCCCGGCGACCAGCTTGAGCCAGTTCGGAATGTAGTTGTGCACCGGGCACTTCCATTCGCAGTACGGATTGCCGCAGGCCAGGCAGCGGTCGGCCTGTTCGCGCAGGCTGGCCTCGGTCGAACGGCGCGTAGATTTCGCGGAAGGCGGTCTTGCGCGGTCGACCGGCCATCTTGGCCGGCGGTTGCGCTCGCGATCTCGAGGAACTGGAAGACGTTGTCAGGTCGCTTGTCCATGGTGGTGTGCTGGTGGAGGTTATTCGCCGCGCTGGCGCAGCCGGTCGAGCAGCTTTCAGGTCCGCGGCCTTCGGCTTGACCAGCCAGAAGCGGCCGACGTAGTCCGGGAAGTCGTCGAGCAGCCGCCAGCCCCAGTCGCTGTTCGTCTCCCGGCAAACGTGCCTCGATCACCCGGTGCAGGTGGTTGCGGTACTCTTCCATGTAGCTCGGTGTGGATCCGCTGGATGTCCACCAGTTCGTGGTTGTAGCGGTCGACGAAAGCTGTTGTCCAGGTCGAGCACGTAGGCGAAGCCGCCGGTCATGCCGGCGCCGAAATTGAAGCCGGTGCGGCCGAGCACGCCGACGATGCCGCCGGTCATGTATTCGCAGCAGTGATCGCCCACGCCCTCGACCACCGCGAAAGCGCCGGAGTTGCGCACCGCGAAGCGCTCGCCGGCCCGGCCGGCGGCGAACAGCTGGCCGCCGGTGGCGCCGTACAGGCAGGTGTTGCCCATGATCGGGGTCGCCTCGGTGGCGAAGGTGGAGCCGTGCGGCGGCCGGAGCACGATGCTTGCCGCCGGCCATGCCCTTGCCCACGTAGTCGTTGGCGTCGCCTTCAGGGACAGTTCCAGGCCGCCCACGTTCCAGACGCCGAAACTCTGGCCGGCGAGCCGTTCAGCTTGAGCCGAACGGGTGCCTGCGCCATGCCCTGGTCGCCCCAGCGGCGGGCGATCTCGCCGGACAGGCGCGCGCCGATGGAGCGGTTGGCGTTGGTCAGGGTGTAGGCAAAGGCGCCGCCGCTTTTTTTCTCGATGGCCGGCAGGATGTCGGCCACCATGCGTTCGGCCAGCGGCCCTTGTCGAACGGCGGGTTCGGTCGATCGAGCAGTGGCGCGGCTTGGCGGCCAGCAGCGCGTCCGTGTGGACGAGCGGGCGCAGGTCGAGCCGCCCCTGCCGCTCGCGTGATGCCGGCAATGGTTCGAGCAGGTCGACCCGGCCGATCAGGTCTTCCAGTGTGCGCACGCCGAGCGCGGCCAGCCACTCGCGGGTCTCGCCGGCGAGCAGGCGGAAGTAGTTCATCACCCGTTCCACCGTGCCCCGGTAGTGGTCGCGGCGCAGGTCCTCGTGCTGGGTGGCGACGCCGGTGGCGCAGTTGTTCAGGTGGCAGATGCGCAGGTACTTGCAGCCCAGCGCGACCATCGGCGCGGTGCCGAAGCCGAAGCTCTCGGCGCCGATGATGGCCGCCTTGATCACGTCCAGGCCGGTCTTGAGGCCGCCGTCGGTCTGCAGGCGGATCTTGTCGCGCAGGTCGTTGGCCTGCAGGGTCTGGTGCACCTCGGCCAGGCCCAGTTCCCAGGGCGTGCCGGCATGGTGGATGGACGAGATCGGGCTGGCGCCGGTGCCGCCGTCGTAGCCGCTCATCGTGATCAGGTCGGCATAGGCCTTGGCCACGCCGGCGGCGATGGTGCCGACGCCCGGCCGCGACACCAGCTTGACCGACACCAGCGCCTCCGGGTTGACCTGCTTGAGGTCGAAGATGAGCTGCGCCAGGTCCTCGATGGAGTAGATGTCGTGGTGCGGCGGCGGCGAGATCAGGGCGACGCCGGGCACGGCGAAGCGCAGCCGGGCGATCAGTTCGTTCACCTTGCTGCCCGGCAGCTGGCCGCCCTCGCCGGGCTTGGCGCCCTGCGCGATCTTGATCTGCAGCACCTCGGCGTTGACCAGGTAGTCCGGGGTGACGCCGAACCGGCCCGAGGCGATCTGCTTGATCTTGGACATCTGCTCGGTGCCGTAGCGGGCCGGATCCTCGCCGCCCTCGCCGGAGTTCGAGCGGCCGCCGAGGCGGTTCATGGCCTCGGCCAGCGCCTCGTGCGCCTCGGGCGAGAGCGCGCCCAGGGACATGGCGGCGGTGTCGAAGCGGCGGAGGATCGCAGCCTCGGGCTCGACCTCGTCGAGCGGAATCGGCTGGATGCCCGGGCGCAGGCGGAGCAGGTCGCGCAGGGTGGCCGGCGGCCGGTCGTTGATGAGCGCGGCGCAGGCCCGCCATTGGGAGGCATCGCCGCTTGCCACCGCGGCCTGCAGGCCGAGCACCACGTCCGGGTTGTAGGCGTGGTATTCGCCGCCGTGCACGTACTTGAGCAGACCGCCCGGCTGGATCGGCAGCTGCGGCCGGGTGGCCGCGCGGGCAAGGGCCCGCTGGTCCGCCTCGAGGTCGTCGAAGGTGGCGCCCGCCGATGCGGCTCGGCGTGCCCGGGAAGCAGACATCCACCACTTCCTCGTCCAGGCCGACGATCTCGAACAGCTGCGCGCCGCGGTAGCTGGCCACGGTGGAGATGCCCATCTTGGAGAGGATCTTCAACAGCCCCTTGTTGATGCCCTTGCGGTAGTTCTTCAGGGCCTTGTCCGCGGGCAGGGCGAGGGCGCCCGTCCGGCACAGATCGCGCGAGCACCTGGTAGGCCAGGTAGGGGTAGACGGCGGTGGCGCCGTAGCCGATCAGGCAGGCGATGTGGTGCGGGTCGCGGGCGGTGGCCGTGTCGACGATGAGGTTGGCGTTGCAGCGCAGCCCCTCGACTGCAGAGGTGGTGGTGGACCGCGCCCATGGCGAGCAGGGCGTGGATGGGCAGCTGCGGCGGGGCGCAGTCCTGGTCGGACAGGAGCAGCATCACCTCGCCGGCGCGGACCGCGGCCGCCGCCTCGCGGCAGAGGGTTTCGATGGCCGCGCGCAGGTCGGTCTGCTCCGGGTCGTAGCCGAGCGGCAACCGGTGTACGCCGGTAGCCCCAGCGGTCCAGGTGGAGCAGGGCCGGTATTTTTCGGTGGACAGCACCGGCGAGGTGAGGATCACCCGGTTCGCGTGCTGTTCGGCTCGGCGAACAGGTTGCGCTCCGGGCCGATGCAGGTCTCAAGCGACATCACCACCGCTTCGCGCATCGGGTCGATCGGCGGGTTGGTCACCTGGGCGAACTGCTGGCGGAGGTAGTCGTAAAGCGAGCGCGCTTGCTGGGACAGCACCGCCATCGGGGTGTCGTCGCCCATGGAGCCGATCGCTTCCTGGCCGTTCTCGGCCAGCACGCGGAGCATCTGGTCGCGCTCCTCGCAGGCTGACGTTGAACATCTTCTGGCCATAGCGCAGCGTTCGCCGTCCAGCTCGCGGGTGGCCCGGTCCTCGTCGAGGGTGCCTTCGAGGCGCAGGGTGTTTTCCTTGAGCCACTGCTGGTAGGGGTGACGGCGCTTGAGCTGGTCGTCGATGTCGTCGGATAGCAGCAGGGTGCCGGTTCTGCAGGTCCACGGCGATCATCTGGCCCGGGCCGAGCCGCCCCTTGGCCACCACGTCGCCCGGGTCGTAGGGCCACACGCCGATTTCCGAGGCGATGGTGAAGTGGCGGTCGCGGGTGAGCACCCAGCGCGCCGGCCGCAGGCCGTTGCGGTCGAGCGCGCAGACGGCGTAGCGGCCGTCGGTGAGCACCATGCCGGCCGGGCCGTCCCAGGGCTCCATGTGCATGGAGTTGTATTCGTAGAAGGCGCGCAGGTCCGGGTCCAGGTCTCGACGTTCTGCCAGGCCGGCGGGATCAGCATGCGCATCGCGCGGTGCAGGTCCATGCCGCCGCCCATCAGCACCTCGAGCATGTTGTCCAGGCTGGACGAGTCCGAGCCGGTCAGGTAGACCAGCGGGGCGATGGCCTCGATGTCGGGCAGCAGCGGCGAGCGGAACTTGCCGGTGCGCGCCTCGGCCCAGTTGCGGTTGCCGCTGATGGTGTTGATCTCGCCGTTGTGGGCGAGCTAGCGGAACGGCTGCGCCAGGCGCCAGTGCGGCAAGGTGTTGGTGGAGAAGCGCTGGTGGAACAGACAGATGGCGCTCTCCAGGTCCGGGTCGGCCAGGTCCGGGAAGAAGCCGGCCAGGTCCACGGGCATCATCAGCCCCTTGTAGACCACGGTGCCCGCGCTCAGGCTGGCGATATAAGAGTCCGCATCGCTTTCGAGCCGTTGCTCCGCCCGGCGCCGGGCGATGAACAGCCGGGCGGTGAGCTGCGCTTGGTCGAAATCCGGGGCGTTGACAAAGACCTGGGCAAACTGCGGCAGGCTGGCCAGGGCGATGGGCCCGAGGCAGGAGGGGGCGGTGGGCACCGGTCGCCAGCCGGCCGGCTGCAGGCCCACGGCCGCGAGTTCCTCGTCCAGGGTGCGCCGGGCCGTCGCGGCCCGCTCCTCATCCCGGCTGAGCATGAGCATGCCCACCCCGTAGAGCGGGGTCAGCTCCCCGGCCCCGCAGGTCTGCGCGGCCCGGCGCAGGAACAGGTCCGGCTTCTGCAGGAGCAGGCCGCAGCCGTCGCCGGTGCGGCCGTCGGCGGCGATGCCGCCCCGGTGGGTCATGCTCGCCAGGGCCTCGATGGCGGTGCGCACCAGGCGGTGGCTGGCCTCGCCATGGAGGTGGGCAATGAGCCCGAAGCCGCAGTTGTCCCTGTCGTCGTTCTGGTCGTAGAGCCCGTGCGTCATCGTTGTACCTGGGAAGGAAGGAATGGTGCGTGCAGTTAAGCACCGCCGCCGGGACGGCGCAACAGGTTTAACCCCGGTCGGGAGCGCTTAAGCCGGCCCGGAAGGGTTCCGGCGCAGCGCACTTCGCCTGGAGCGCGGTGGCCGGGCGGCGTCGTCGGAGTGCAAGCCGGGACGGACCGATCGTTTTGGGCGTCTCTCGCCCGTCTCTGCCCGGAAATTTGTCGAAAATTTGCTGCCGTCGCCTTGTTCCCCAGCCGATAACCAGATAGATTCCTTTTGTCAAAGTCCGGCTTGCACCGTGTCCTTTCACCAAAAATATCCACCAGGAACGAACCGATGCGCACCGTTGCCGTCCCCGCCGTCGCCCTGCTCCTCGTCCTCCTGCCGCCAGGCCCCGTCGTCGCGGCCCCGACAGGCGGCGACGAGTTCCTGGACATGGACCTCGCCCAGCTGATGAACATCACCGTCACCTCGGTGGCCAAGAAGGAGCAGCGGCTCAGCGATGCGCCCGCGGCAGTGTTCGTCATCACCCGCGAGGATATCCGCCGTTCCGGCGTGACCACCGTGCCCGAGGCCCTGGCCATGGCGCCGGGGCTGCAGGTGGCCCGGGTCTCCGCTTCCACCTGGTCGGTGGCCTCGCGCGGCTTTTCCGGTTTCACCTCGAACAAGCTGCTCGTGCTCATGGACGGCCGTTCGGTCTATTCGCCGGCCTTCAGCAGCACCTTCTGGGACGAGCAGAACACTCTCATCGAGGACATCGAGCGGATCGAGGTGATCCGCGGACCGGGCGCCACCATGTGGGGCGCCAACGCGGTCAACGGCGTGATCAACATCATCACCAGCAAGGCCGAGGACACCCACGGCACCCTGGTCCGCTTCGGCGCCGGCACCGAGGAACGGCTGACCGCCGGCGGCCGGTACGGCGGGCGGATCAGCGACACCGCCTCGGGCCGCCTCTACCTCACCTACGACGACCATGCCGGCAACGAGCTGGCGGACAGCGGCGCCGATGCCTACGACTCCTGGCAGCCGGCCCAGGGCGGCTTCCGCCTGGACGGCAACCCGGACGCGGAGCCGCGAGTGGACCCTGCAGGGCGACCTGGTGCACAATGATGGCGACCAGATCCTCTCCCCTTACTGGCAGGATCGGCCGCCCTTTCTCGCCGCGGTGCGCGACCAGGTCGAGGTGCGCGGCGGCAACCTGCTCGGCCGCTTTCGGCAGGAGGTGGGCGCGGATTCGGCCTTCACCGTCAAGACCTACTACGACCGCAAGGACCGGGACGAGCGCTACTTCCGCTTCGAGTTCGACACCTTCGACGCGGACCTGCAGTACGAAACCCGGATCGGCAGCCGCAACAGCCTGACCCTGGGCACCGGCTACCGGGCGGTGCGCGGCGAATTCGACCAGGAGATGTTCCAGGCGCGACTGCCGAACGGCACCGACCACCTGTACAGCGGCTTCCTCCAGGATGAACTGCACCCTGCTCGCCGACCGGTTGTGGCTGACCGCGGGCGCCAAGTACGAGCACAACGATTTCACCGGCAGCGAGTGGCAGCCCAGCGCCCAACTGCTGTGGCAGCCGGCCGAGCGCCATTCGCTGTGGGCGAAGACGGCCCGGGCGGTGCGCACCCCGACCATCCTCGAGCAGCGCGGCCGACTGGTGGTCGGGGTCTACCCCGGCGCGGAGGGCGTGCAGGCCGCCCGCCTGCTCGGCAGCGAGAGGTTCGAGTCCGAGGTGGTCAACGCCTACGAGGCCGGGTACCGCTGGCGGGCCAGGGAAAACCTCTCCTTTGACCTGGCCGTGTTCCACAACATCTACGACCAGCTCTATTCGATCAGCCCGCAGCCCGGGCCGGACGGGGTGAATTTCCAGTTCGGCAACGGTATGGAGGGTGACAGCTCCGGCGTCGAGGTGGCAGTGGACTGGCAGGCCGCATCCTGGCTGTCGCTGGCGCTCTCCTACAGTTGGCTGACCCAGGACCTGGAGGTCGACGACCCGGCCGCCATCGCCGGCATGGCCGACCTGCTCGAGGGCACCAGCCCCGCGCACCAGGCCTCGCTGCGCTCCGGCATCAGCCTGGCGGAACACTGGCAGCTCAACCTCTGGCTGCGCTACGTCGACGCCATCACCTGCCTGGACAGCACCAACCTGGTGGGCGGCGCCATCCCCATCGACAGCTACTTCCTGTTCGACGCCAACCTCATCTGGACCCCGACGAAAAACCTCGAGGTCATGCTTGCCGGTCAGAACCTGCTCGAACCGAGCCGGCTGCAGTACGCCCTCGAGGTGGCCACGCCGCCCACCGAAATCGAGCGCGGCGTCTACGCCAAGCTCACCTGGCGGTTCTGATCCGTGGCCGGCACGGGCCCAGCCGCTCTGCGGCTCATCTGCCTGCTCCTCGTGCTGCTCTCCCTGGGCGGCCGGCCGCTGCCGCTGCGGGCGGACGACGGGGCCGGGCTGGAGTACCGGCTCAAGGCCGGCTTTCTTGTCAACTTCGCCCGCTTCACCACCTGGCCGGCCAGCGCCTGGGCCGGTGCTGCGTCCAGCCTGAACCTGTGCATCCTCGGTGCGGACCCCTTCGGCCCGGCCCTGGCCGGGGTGGAGGAGAAACAGGTGGCCGGCCACCCCATCGCCCTGCACCACACTGACACCGTGCCGACCACTCCGGGCGCCTGCCATCTGCTCTTTGTCAGCCGCTCCGAGGCGGGCCGCCTGGACCGGATCCTGGCCGCGACCGCCGGCCTGCCCGTGCTCACGGTCAGCGACATTCCCGGCTTTGCCGCCAAGGGTGGCGTGTTCGAGTTCCGCAACCGGGACGGGCGGCTGGCCTTTGTCATCAACAACACCAGGGCGCGGGCGAGCGGCATTCAGGTCAGTGCCTCGCTGCTCGATCTCGCCCTTGAGGTCCTCTGAAGCCCTATGAAAAACCGGTTCCTCCACCTGCCCGTCCGCCGCAAGCTGCACGCCATTGTTCTTGTCGTGTGCGCCGGCGCCCTGATTGTGTTCATGGCGGCCTCGTTCTTCTCCCAGCAGTTCCTGCTGCGCGGTCAGATCGCCGACGAGGCCCAGACCCTGGCCCTGATCCTCGCGGAAAACTGCCGGGCCGGCATCGCCTTCGAGGACCGCGGCGCGCTCACCACCATCCTCCAGTCGCTCGAGGCCAAGCCGAACATCCTCGCCGGCCGGGTGTTCGACCGGGCGGGCGGGGTCGCCGCGGAGATGGTCCGCGACCCGGCCCTGGCCGCTGCCCACGGGCCGCAGCCCCCGGCCGGCCAGGCCGAGGGCGTGTTCCATTTCCGTGACGGGCATGGCGAGATCTGGCAGCCGGTGTCCCTGGGCCCGGACCGGATCGGCACGGTCAGCCTGGTGCTGGGCCTGGCCGGGATCAACCGCAACCTGCTGCTGCTCGCCGGCCTGATGGGGGTGATGCTGGTGGCCGGCCTGGCCCTGGCCCTGCTCGCCTCCAGCCGGCTGTTGCGGGTGATCGTCGATCCCATCCTGTCGCTCTCCGGGAGCATGGCCGCGGTCACCCGCGAGCAGCGCTACGATGTGCGCGCGCCGGTGCACGGGCGGGACGAGTTGGGCCTGCTGGCCGAGGGGTTCAACGACATGATCGCCAGGATCGAGGCGCGCGACCTGTTTCTCGAAGAGGAGGTGGCGCACCGGACCCGCGACCTGCTCGCCGCCAAGGAGGCGGCCGAGGCGGCCAACCAGGCGAAGAGCACCTTTCTTGCCAACATGAGCCACGAGATCCGCACGCCCATGAACGCCATCATCGGCATGAACCGGCTGGCGCTGGAGCGCGAGCGGGATGGTGGTCAGCTGAAGCTTCTCCAGGCGGTTCGCAACTCGGCGGACAGCCTGCTCGGCATTCTCAACGATATCCTCGATTTCTCCAAGATCGAGGCCGGCCAGCTGCAGTTGAGCAAGCGGCCGTTTGCGCTGCGTCGCCTGCTGGAAACGGTGGTCTCGACCATGAACGTGCCCGCGGCCGAGAAGGGGCTGCGCCTCACCGTCCGCGCCCACGACGACCTGCCCGCCGGTGTGCGTGGGCGACGACCTGCGTATCCGCCAGATCCTTATCAACCTGGTGCAGAACGGGATCAAGTTCACCGAGCGCGGCGAGGTCGCGGTGAGTGTGGAGCCGGCGGGACCGAGTGGTCCGGCCGGCGGGGTGACCCTGCACTGGATGGTCCGCGACACCGGCATCGGCATCCCGGCCGAACAGCAGGCGCGGATCTTCAACACCTTCGAGCAGGCGGACAGCTCCTACGTGCGCCGCTACGGCGGCACCGGCCTGGGGTTGAGCATCAGCCGCCAGCTGGCGGAGATGATGGGCGGCCGCCTGTGGGTGGAGAGCCGGCCGGGCGAGGGCAGCACCTTCCATTGCACCGTGGCGGTCGAGGCCGGCAGCGAGGCCGAGGTCGAGGCGGTCCGCCAGCCGGACAGCGCCGCCGGTGGCGGGGTGCGCGATTTGACACCTCCTGGTGGTGGACGACAACGAGGTGAACCGTGACCTGATCCGCATGGTGCTTGAAAAGCAGCACCGGGTGACGACCGCCGAGCACGGCCTGGAGGCCCTGCGCGCCCTGGCCGCGGGCGGTCCGTTTGACGCGGTGTTCATGGACGTGCAGATGCCGGAGATGGACGGGCTCACCGTCACCCGGGTGATCCGCGCCATGGAGCGCGGGGCAGAACCGCCGGCCCTGCTCGACCCCGGGCTCGCGGAACAGCTCGCCGTGCGCCTGGCCGGAGGCCATGTACCGGTGATCGCCATGACCGCCCACGCCATGGGCGGCGACGAGGCCAGGTGCCTGGCCGCCGGCATGGACGACTACGTCACCAAGCCCTTCCAGCCCGAGCAGCTGCGCACCGTGCTCCAACTGCTCGGACCTGCGGTGGTTGGCCAGGGTCAGGGACGACCGGTGCCGCCGGCAGCGGACACGGCGGCGGGAGCGCCCGCTGCGGCCGCAGCGCCGGAAGCGGCCACGGCCGAGACGGTACGGGCCGCCCTGCGGCGGCGAGCGATTTCACCGCGCCGCAGGTGGAGCGGCTGCTGGCCGCCTCGCGGCGCAGCGTCACCACCCTGCTGGCCGCCTGCGACCAGGGCAGGGCGGGCGGCGACTGGCCGGCGGTCCGGCACGCGGCCCACACCCTCAAGGGCACGCTGTTGCAGTGCGGTCTGTTGCACTGGGCCGCACGGGCCCAGGAGATCGACGACCTGGCCGGCCGGGGCGAGGCAACTGAGTTGGGCGAGCGGCTGGCCGAGCTGCGTGCGGCCTCGTCGGTCTGATCGACCAGGCGGGTGCCGTTGCCGGCGAGCCGGAACCGCCGGGGCGAGGCCGGACGCCGCGGGGAGAGACCGGTTCAAGGGGGCGGCCGGGGGCAAGCGGGTGCTGGTGATGGATGACGAACCGTTGATTCGCGATGTGGCCGCCGGTCTGATCAGGCACCTGGGCTACGGGTGCGATCTGGCTGCCGAAGGGGAGACGGGCGTGGCCCTGTATGCCAGGGCGATGGCGGAGGGAAGGTCCTACGGGCTGGTGCTTGTCGATCTGCAGGTGGCCGGCGGCAAGGGCGGCCTGGAGATGGCCGCGGAGATCCTCGCCCTCGATCCGCAGGCCCGCATCCTCGCCTCCAGCGGCAACCCGCAGGACCCGGCCATGCGCGGGCTACCGCGAGTGGGGCTTCAGCGGCACCGTGGCCAAGCCCTATTCGGTGCCGCAACTGGCCGAGGTGCTGGCCGCAGCCTTCGCCTACGGCTGAGTGGGGTCGGCCGCGATCGGGCCGGGGGGAGCCAGCGGGGAATCAGCCTGGCGGCCAGGTCATGCTGCGGCCGCCGAGGATATGCATGTGCAGGTGGAACACGGTCTGCCCGGCCTGGGCGCCGTTGTTGCACACCGTCCGGTACTGCGGAAAGCCTTCGCGCACGGCGATCTCGTTGCCCACGCGCATCATCTTGCCCACCACCCCTTCGTCTTCCACGCTCACCGCCGCCGGCCCGTCGAGATGCTTCTTCGGGATCACCAGCACATGCAGGGGCGCCTGCGGGGCGATGTCGCGGAAGGCGACCACATCCGCGTCCTCGTAGAGTTTCTCGGCCGGAATCTCGCCGCGGACAATCTTGCAGAACAGGCAGTTTTCAGGCATGATGGGCCTCGTCGCGTGGGGGTGCGGGGGTCACTTGGGCACTGCCCACCCGGGGCAGCAGGCGGAAGATCAGGGAGTTGTCGGCGCCGGTGATGTTCACCGGCTGCATGGCGATGGGGATGGTCCGGTCGCCCATGCGGATGTTGAGCATCTGCAGGGCCTCCAGGTCCACCGGGTACTCGCGGCTGCCGAGGGCGCCGAGCAGCGGGTCGAGCGAGCCCGCCGGATTGTTCTGGGCCTGGGCCTGGCTGCCGTTGGCGAAGCGGGGCCGGACGAACAGCTGCCCGCTGGCCTGGTCGAAGCGGGTCTGCAGGTCGCAGTTGATCGGCAGACTCACCTGGCCGAGTTTGAGCTGGATGTTCTGGCCGGCGATGTTGGTGGCCACCAGCAGGTTCTTGCCGCTGAGCACCCCATGCACGGAGAGGACGTTATTGGCGATGGACAGCCGGTCGAGCGATTCGAGCACGATGTCCCCCTGCAGGCCGGGATGCTGCGAAGGGATGGTCAGCGGCAGGATTTTCTGCAGCGAGGCAAGCACGGTTTCCGCCGGCATGGTGATGACGATGTCGCGCAGGGGTTTGGCGTTGGCCGGGGCGCTCGCGCCGGCGTGCGGCAGCAGCAGGAGGACGGTGAACAGACAGAGGGCGCGGAGAAAGGTGTGTCGGGTCATGGGCTGTGCGGGCAGGGGGGCGAGTGGATCGGGGCGCCGGGACAGCGGCGGGCCGCGGTCAGGGAACGGGATGGTCTGGGCTGCAGGGCTTGGCTCAAGCCGCACAGCGGGTGCTAACATGCTCTATTTTCTTTGTTCTGTCAAGCTGGCTGGCGGCAAAAAGAGGCGGCCGGAGGCCCCTGCCGGCCCCAGTTTCGGTCCGCGGCAGGGGGGGCGGGCGCCATGGTGAAAGGGGCCGGCGAGGCAACGGCGGCAGGCGCGGACGCGGTCCGGCTCACCGTGCACCGCGAGTGCTGCCTGGAGAACGGGTCGCCTGCGCTGCTCGACGCCCTGCGCGCCGCATTGACCATCGACAACCCCAGGTACCAGGACGCCAAGCGGTTCGGCCGCTGGATCGGCAAGAAGCTTAAACCGCAGCTCTTCTTCTTCCGCGAGGAGAAGGGGCGGTTCTTTTTTCCGCGGGGTTTCGGCAACCGGGCGGTGCGCCTTTGCCGCCAGCATGCCGGCGTCTCGCCGCAGCTGGTGGATGAGCGCCGCCTCCTGCCGCCCATCGACCTCGCCTTCCAGGGGGCATTGCGGCCCTACCAGGAGACGGCCGTGGCCGCGGTGCTGGCCCATTCCTTCGGCGTGCTCGAGGCCTCCACCGGTTCGGGCAAGACGGTCATGGCCCTGGCGGTGCTCGCCAGGCGCAGTCAGCCGACCCTGGTCCTGGTCCATACCCGGGAACTCATGCAGCAGTGGCGGGAGCGCATCCGCCAGTTCCTCGGCATCGAGGCGGGCCAGGCAGGCGACGGCAAGGTCGAGCTGCAACCGGTGACCGTGGCCATCGTCAATACCGCCCGCAAGCATCTCGATACCCTGGTGCCGCTGTTCGGCCAGCTGGTGGTCGACGAGTGCCACCGGGTGCCGGCCAGCCTGTTCACCGAGGTGGTGGCCGCCTTTGACTGCCACTACATGCTCGGCCTGTCGGCCACCGCCTTCCGCCGCGAGGACGGCATGACCCGGCTCATCCACATCAGCATGGGCGACCGGGTGCATGCGGTGGACGGGCGCATGCTCGAGGCCAGCGGCGCGGTGGTCCGGCCGGTGCTGGAGCAGCGGCCGACCGCGTTCGTGCGCAACTTCCAGGGCGAGTACGCCCGGCTGATCAAGGCCCTGGCCGAGGACAGCCGGCGCAACCGCCAGATCGCCGACCGACGTGGCTGCCCTGGTCCACCGGGGCCACCAGGGCACGGTGCTGGTGGTCAGCGACCGGGTGGCCCACTGCCAGGCGCTGGCCGACCTGCTTGTGGCCGACGGTGTGGCCGCGGCCGTGCTCACCGGCCAGTCGACCCCGGACCAGCGGCTGCAGGTGGTCGAGGCGGTGCAGGCCGGCCGGGTGCCGGTGCTGGTCGCCACCCTGCAGCTGATCGGCGAGGGGTTCGACTGCCCCGGCTTGAGTACCCTGGTGCTGGCCACGCCGATCCGCTTCGAAGGCCGCCTGCTGCAGGTGGTCGGACGGATCATGCGGCCGGCCGAGGGCAAGAAGGCCCTGGTCATCGATTACGTGGATGTCGGCATCCCGGTCCTGGGGCGCTCCGCCGCCGCCCGCCGCGAGGTTTTTGCCGCCTGGTAGCCGGCAGGTGCAGCAATCTTCTTGTCTTTCTGTCCTTCCTCCTGTATAAAGCCAGTCTTTTTTCCGCAACATCCGGAAAGCGGCCGGTCCTCCCCGGGTCCTCCCCGCCGGGTCCCCCGTCGCTGTCGCTGATTTGCCCCGTTGCCCGGAATCTGCCGGGTGCCCGTTGCCGTCCCGCGATCCGTCAATCAACCACCGCCCGTCCCGGGCAGGAGTCCCATGGAGCAGAAGTATATTCGGAATGTCGCCATCATCGCCCACGTCGACCATGGCAAGACCACCCTCGTCGACCAGCTGTTCCGGCAGAGCGGCATGTTCCGCGACAACCAGCAGGTGGCCGAGCGGATGATGGACTCCATGGACCTGGAGCGCGAGCGCGGCATCACCATTGCCTCCAAGAACGGCTCCTTCATCTACGGCGACTACCACATCAACATCATCGACACCCCGGGCCACGCCGACTTCGGCGGCCAGGTGGAGCGGGTGCTGCGCATGGCCGACGGCGCCCTGCTGCTGGTCGACGCCCAGGAAGGACCCATGCCGCAGACCTACTTCGTGCTCAAGAAGGCCCTGGCCGCGAACCTGCCCATCATCGTGGTGATCAACAAGATCGACAAGCCGGCGGCACGCTGCGACTGGGCCGTGGACCAGGTGTTCGACCTGTTCGTCCGCCTCGGCGCCCCTGACCGCACCCTCGACTTCCCGGTGGTCTACGCCTCATCCAAGGCCGGCTACGCCCTCAACGACCCGAGCGAGCCGGTCACGCCGCAGACCGGCATGCGGCCGGTCTCCGAGATGATCGTCCGGCACGTGCCGCCGCCCGCGGGCAGCCCCGATGCGCCGCTGCAGCTGCAGGTCAGCACCATCGACTACTCGCCCTACCTGGGCCGGCTGGGTATCGGCAGGATCGTCAACGGCCGCCTGGACCTGCGCACCAGCCTGGCGGTGGCCCGCCTCGACGGTTCCATCAGCCCGGTGCGCATCACCAAGATCTTCGCCTACCGCGGCGACCAGAAGGTGCCGGTGGACTGCGCCTCCACCGGCGAGATCGTCGCGGTCGCCGGCATGGAAGACGTCACCGTCGGCGTCACCTTCACCGACCCGGCCAACCCCCGGCCGCTGCCGCTGATCGAGATCGACCCGCCGACCATCTCCATGAACTTCATCCCCAACGACTCGCCCTTTGCCGGCCAGGACGGCAAGTTCGTCACCACCCGCCACCTGGAGGAGCGGCTCAGCCGCGAGACGCTGGCCGACGTGGCCCTGCAGGTGGAGCCGCTCACCGACGCGGTCGGCTACAAGGTCTCGGGCCGCGGCGAGCTGCACCTGTCCATCCTCATCGAGAAGATGCGCCGCGAGGGTACGAGTTCCAGGTGACCCGGCCGCAGGTGATCATGCGCGAGGAGGACGGCCAGACCCTGGAGCCCTACGAGGAACTGACCGTGGACGTGGACGAGCAGTACCAGGGCGTGGTCATCGAAAAGCTGGGCAAGCGCAAGGGAATCCTGCTCGACATGCAGGAGGGCGGCGAGATGACGCGGCTGAAGTTCAAGATGCCCACCCGCGGTCTGCTCGGCTTCCGCTCCACCTTCCTGACCGACACCCACGGCATGGGGGTGATGAACTACATCTTCAGCGAGTGGGGCCCGTTCGCCGGCGAGATCCAGAACCGGGTGAACGGGGTGATGATCGTCAAGGAGCCCAGCACCACGGTGGCCTATGCCCTGTTCAACCTGCAGGATCGCGGCCGGCTGTTTGTCGGGCCGGGCGTGGACACCTACCCGGGGCATGATCATCGGCGAGCACTGCCGGCCGACCGACCTCATCGTCAACCCGGCCAAGGGCAAGAAACTCACCAACATGCGCGCCTCGGGCTCGGACGAGGCGGTGATCCTGACGCCGCCGGTGGAGATGAGCCTGGAGGACTGCATCGCCTACATCAACGACGACGAGCTGGTCGAGATCACCCCCAAGGCCATCCGCCTGCGCAAGAAAAAGGATGCAAAAATCAGAGGGTAGGGTAATCCTCCTGCAAACGGGGGCGATATGAACGAATACCTGCGCATCGGCGCGGCGGTGCTGATCGGCATCGCCGCGTTCACCATCATCTACAAACGGAGCAACGGCGACTGCGTCCCCTGACTGCTGCTCTACGGCTCCGCGGGCGCGGGGCTGGTCACCTACGCGGTCCTGAAACTCCTCTTCTGAGCGGGCGGCGCGGTCGTGGTCCGGGCGGGTCGCCCGGCCGCGGTCGGGCCGCTGTCCACTGCGGTTCGTTTGATGGCTGCCAGCACACCGGATTCCATGCTTGACGTCGACAACCCCTCGGCCCTCATCCGCGCCCGCATCAGGGAGCGGCGCATTTTCGAGGCGCGCTTTCTCTGTCGCCAGTTGACGGATGAACTCGGGGAGATGGAGCGGAATGCGCTCGAGGCGGAACTGGCCCGGTTGATCGGCCAGGTGGAGCGACTGCGCCAGCAGGCCCGCGTCCATGCCGAGGAGGGCCGGAACCAGCAGGCGGCGCGAACCTTCCGGGACATCGAGCGCATCGCCATCGACGTGCCCGGGCTGGCGGCGGAACGACAGACCCTGGAAGGGGCGCGGGCGGTGCTGGCGCGCATCACCGAAACAGCCGTGCAGCGCGAACTCGAGCAGACCCGCCAGGAGATCACCCCGCCGCCGCCCGACAGTGAGGCGCCGCACCCGTTGCTGGCGCGCAACCGGCGGCGGTCCGTGCGGCGGCTGCCCCGGCTGTGGCTTGCCGCGATGCTGCTCGGCGTGGTCCTGGCCGTGGCCCTGTTCGTGCTCCTGCGGTCGGGCCGCCAGGAGGTGCCCGCCCCGCCGGTCGCCCCGGCCGCGCCGGTGCAGCAGATCCACATCCGGCCGCTGGTCGCCGCCGGCCCGCCGGAAGAGCAGCCGCCGCCCACCGAGGCCGCGCCACCCCCAGGGGGCGACGCGGTCGCCCCGGGAGGTAATCTCCGCCTGGGCGAACTGCAGGTCAGGCCCTCCGGCCGCGACTAGCCCGTCCCGTCAGTCTCTGTCCGGCCGCGGTCGCCGGCCCGTTTCCTTGAACTGAAAATAATCGCTGAGAATGCGCGCGTGGTCAAAGGCGAGCGCCGGCAGGGTGTCCCGCCGGAACACCTCCGCGCGCATGGCGTCGTCCGCAGCCACCGGAGAGCCGCTGGCCGTGGCGATGAACACGGTCGAGGCGGTGTGCTGGCGGGCGTCGCGCTTCGGGTCCGAGTAGGTGTGGAACTGCTCCGTGAGGGTGACCCGCAGGCCGGTCTCCTCCTCGGCCTCGCGGCGGGCGGCGTCCTCGTAGCATTCGCCGTAGTCGACGAACCCGCCGGGCAGGGCCCAGCCGTGGGGCGGGTTTTTGCGCTCGATGAGCACCACCCCGCCTTCGGTCTCGATGATGATGTCCACCGTAGGTGTGGGGTTGCGAAAGGTCTGGACCGTGGCGCCGCAGGCCGGGCAGTGCATGGCAATCCTCCTGGGGTCAGAGACAGAGAGCGCGGATCTCGGCCCAGTTGTGCACGGTCGGCAGGCTGTGGCGGTCGCGGTTCCAGGGCTGGGCAAAGACGATGGCGTCCAGGCCGGCCCGACTCAGCTGCACGCAGGTCTCGGCCCGGTCGTCGATGAAGGCGGTGAGCCCGGCCTGGCGGATGTGCCGGGCCTTGTCGTCGTGATCACCCATGGCCACCACCCGCAGCCGCTGCCGCACCCCCGCCGGGAACATCTCTTCCAGCCAGCGGTGCACCGGTTCCGCCTCGGGCCGGGCGGTGATGATGGTCACCGGCGCCCGCCCGCTCAGTTCGCCGAGTACCTCCACCGCGCCGGGCATGGGCTGCAGGCCGGTGCCCACCGAGTCCCGCAGGATCGCCAGGAAGATCGACTCGACCACCTCCGCCTCCATGGCCAGGCACTCCTCCACGAGAAAATGGGTGATGTGCTCGGGACGGAGGTCGCAGCGGCCGTACTGTTCGCAGGCAAGCCGCAGGAAGGCCTCGACCGTGTCGGCGATGACGCCGTCGAAATCGAAGCCGATCTCGGCCGGGTGCAGGGGGCGGGCGGTCATGGTGACGTTCCCTTTAATGTTCCACCTTGGCGTCTTCGACGATGACCGCATATTTGTAGCCGGCGCCGAAGTCGCGGTCCGCGGCCAGCACGCCCTCGATGGTGACGACCTCGCCTTCCTTGGGCTCCTCCAGGGTGGTGACGACCAGGTCGTGCTGGTTCTTCATCGGGTTGCCGGTGCCGTCCTGGAGGTGCAGCCAGTTCTTGCCCATGATCTGGCGCGACACCTTCATCACCTTGCCGCGCACGCGCACGGTGGTGCCGTTCAGGTCTTTAGCCTGGTCAAAGCACTCGCCCACGGAACGGCTGTTTGCCCCGGTGGCCTTGTGCACGTTGACATCCGCCGAGGGGACGATGGCGCCAAGGCTGCCGCTGGACTCGCCCTTGAGTTCGGCGCCGCCGGCCGCACCGGCGGCCGCCTGGTTGGTCTGCTCCGCCTGCAGGGCCGCGGAGAAGCCGCCGGCGGCTTTGTCCCCGCCGGTCCCCTGCTCCTTGCCCGCCGCGGCCTGGGCCGGTGCCGGCTGCAGTCCCGGTGAGAAGACGATGGTCGGGAAGGTGCGGCCCAGGGTCTTGGACTGGAAATTTTCCATGACCATGCCCGGCAGGCAGGTGACCTGCTGGCCCTTGGTCACGGTGCTTTCCGGAATGGCGACCCAAGTTTTGCCGGCGGCGGACTCCACCTGCAGGTAGGTGTAGCCGGCGGCGTTCATGGTTTCGACCACCGTTCCCTGCAGGGCAGCATTCTCCATGGATGCCGCGGCCCGGGCCGGGCCGGTCGGCGCGGGGGCGGCCTGGTTGTCCGCCGCCAGGGCGGGGGTGCTCATGAGCAGGGCAAAGGCGAGACAGGTGGCTGTGGTGCGCAACGAGGACATGGACGGTTCTCCGGCTGTCGGTGACTGGGGAAGGGCGCCGCCCGGGACAACACGTCGTCCCGCCCGGCGGCTTGGTTCAGTGGTATCTGATAAGGAGCGGCGGACGGTCTGTCAACCGTGCCGGCGGTCGGGAAAGAGCGTGGCCAGCAAGCGGCTGATCGCGTCCGCCCACACTTGGTAGCCCCGTGAACTCAGGTGCACCTGGTCGTCGAGGAAGCCGGGGTGGGTGATGGGCAGGCAGCGCTCGGTGAACGGACCGACCAGGTCGAGGAAGTGGCCGTTGGCCACGCCCGCGGCCGCCTGGGCGAGCCCCTGGTTGACCTGGGCGAGGTCAGCCGCCGGGACGATGGGCATGGGCGCGAGCGAGCAGACGATGATCGGCTGGTGCGGGTAGGCGAGGCGCAGGCGGGACAGCATGGTCTCGAAAATAAAGGGGAAGTAGAGGTCGCCGAACAGCAGGTTGTTGGTGCCGGATTGGACGAGCACCGCGTCCGGGGCCGGGCAGTCGGCCATCTCGTCGTGCAGCCGGGCCGCCAGCTCACTGGTCATCTCGCCGGCGAGGCCGCGGTTGACCACCGTCACCCCGGGCAGAAACCGCTGCCAGTCGCCCCATTCCACCAGTGAATCGCCGAGCATGAGCAGGGTGATCATCGTTTCGCCTCCTTGACCATGGACTGCAGGACCACGCAGCCCATGCTGCGCACCAGGACCATTGCGCCGTACTCTACCGTATCCGCCCGCTCCGGGTCAACGAAGTCCGCCGGGGCCGGCCGGCCGGTGTCGATGATCCGCACCCAGCGCTGCTCCCGGGTGGGGGCGGGCACGGTGAACCGGGCCTCGGTGTCGCGGCTGGCGTTGAGCATGACGAAGAAATCATCGTCTTCCTCGTCGCCCAGGGCGGCGCCGTTGAGCAGAAAGGCGAGGGTGCGGCATTCGTCCGACCAGTCCGCCTCGCCGGGTTTGAGTCCCTGCCAGCTGATCTCCGGACCGTGCACCGCATCGGTCATCTGGAAGAAATCGTCCCGGCGGAAGATCGGGTGGGCCTTGCGCAGCCGGATCAGCTCGCGGAAAAAGCGCAGCTGGCCGCTGTTCTTCGTGGCCAGCCGCCAGTCGACCCAGCTGATCTCGTTGTCCTGGCAGTAGGCGTTGTTGTTGCCCCGCTGGGTGCGGCCGAACTCGTCGCCGGCCAGCAGCATCGGCACGCCCTGGCGAGAGCAGCAGGATGGCCAGCGAAGTTGCTGCATGCTGGCGCGCGCGCAGCGCGTCGATCGCGCGGGTCGTCGCGTCGGGCCTTCGACGCCGCAGTTCCAGCTGAAGTTGTCGTTGTCGCCGTCGCGGTTGTCCTCGCCGTTGGCCTCGTTGTGCTTGCTGGTTGTAGCTGACCAGGTCGTTCAGCGTGAAGCCGTCGTGGCAGGTGATGAAGTTGATGCTGTGCTACGGCGCGCCGCCCGCTGGCGCTGGTAGAGGTCGGCGCTGCCGGCGAGGCGCGTGGCCAGGGCCGGCACCGTGCCCGGCGTCGCCGCGCCAGAAGCGGCGCACGTCGTCGCGGAAGCGGCCGTTCCACTCGGCCCAGCGGCCGCGCGCGGGAAGCTGCCCACCTGGTAGAGGCCGGCCGCGTCCCAGGCCTCGGCGATGATCTTGGTGTCGGCGCAGCACCGGGTCCTCGGCGATCGTCTCGACCAGCGGCGGGTTGGCGCAGCACGCTGCCGTCCTGGTCCGCGGCCGAGGATCGAGGCCAGGTCGAAGCGGAAGCCGTCCACGTGCATCTCCGTCACCCAGTAGCGCAGGCAGTCGATGATGAGGTCGCGGACGATCGGGTGGTTGCAGTTGAGCGTGTTGCCGCAGCCGGAGAAGTTGCGGTAGCGCGCCGGTCCGGGTCGAGCATGTAGTAGATCGGTGTTGTCGAGCCCGCGGAAGCAGAGGGTCGGGCCGCTGCTCGTCGCCCTCGGCGGTGTGGTTGAAGACGACGTCGAGGATCACCTCGATGCCGGCCCGGTGCAGCGCCTGGACCATCTCCTTGAACTCGTCGCACCGCGCGCCGTCGGCGGCCGTCGCGGCGTAGGCGGCCTTGGGGGCGAAGAAGGAGAGCGGGCTGTAGCCCCAGAAGTTCCGCAGCGGCTCGCCGGTGAGCGGGTTCGACGCAGGTGGCCTCGTTCTCGTCGAACTCGGTGACCGGCATCAGCTCGACGGCGGTGACGCCCAGCTCCTGGAGGTAGGGGATCTTCTCGACGACCCCGCGGAAGGTGCCGGGGTGCGCGACGCCGGAGCTGACGGGTGGCGGGTGAAGCCGCGGACGTGCAGCTCGTAGATGATCGAGTTCTGCAGGGGGATGCGCAGCGGCCGGTCGCCCTCCCAGTCGTAGCGGTGGCGGTCGACCAGGCAGCAGGGTTCGCTGCCCAGGCAGGAGCGCGGACGGCCCCAGTCGGGCGAGTGGATCTCGCGGGCGTAAGGGTCGAGCAGGATGCGGCTGTGGTCATAGGCATGGCCGCTGCCCAGCGGATCGCAGGGGCCGCTGATGCGGTAGCCGTAGCGCAGGTCGTCCGGGGCGCCGACGAGCAGGGCGTGCCAGACATCGCCGGTGCGGTGGTGGGCCGGGTCGAGGGGAAACTCGACCCAGTCGGGCCGGTGCCCGCTTGCGACCACCAGGGTGACGGTCTCGGCGTGGCGGGAGAACAGGGCGAAATTGATACCGTCCGGGGTCACCGTGCTGCCGTAGGGCATGGGTGAGCCGGGCTGGAGGGTCAGCGTGTTTTTCATCTTGCCTCGGTCGGAGGAATCCATATAGTGCTTCAGCACAAAACAGCACCCACCTTACCGCATTTCCCGTTTTTTCCAAACCGTGACGGAGGTTTCATGGCACTCTTCAGCAAACTGCTCGACACCGGCATCCCCAACATCGACTGGGAAATGACTCCGGAGTATACCTTCGGGACCTTCGAGAGCTGGGGTGGCCGGGAGCGGGTGCGCAGCAAGAAGGAGCGGATCTACTATTTCTTCATCGACGGCTGGGACGAGGTGCCCAAACTCTGTCTGATGGAGCGCGGCATCAAGCACGCCCGGGTCGTGGCCGAGATCCTCGCCCCGCAGGAGATGATCCGCGAATGCGTTGCCAAGGCGGGCAAGGTGGCCCTGTTCGAACGGACCTACCCGATCAACGAGCGCATCAAGCGCTGGCTGATCGAGCATGTCATCGAACCCGGGGACGACTCGCTGGTGGTGCCGGCGGAGGAGCCGGCGGACGAGGCGACCGTGGCCACCGGTCTGCCGGGGCGGGATGCGCGCCTCGAGGTGGCCCGGGTCAGTCTGCCCGACGGGCCGGCCGAGATGAGCGAGGAGGACGTGGTCGCCCTCGTCCGCCAGTACGATTTCCCCGACCAGGACCGCAACCCGGGCGGTGCTTTCACCCCTGCCCTGGTGGACAA
The DNA here is from genome assembly GCA_963754825.1 of uncultured delta proteobacterium. Lineage (GTDB taxonomy): Bacteria > Desulfobacterota > Desulfobulbia > Desulfobulbales > Desulfobulbaceae > Desulfobulbus. The sequence continues at coordinate 162,571 of CAVWHP010000011.1, forward strand.
CGGCGACGGTCTGACGGTCAGCGACCGGTCCACCGGGCTGATGTGGCAGCGGGGCGGCACCGACATCATGAGCCACCGCGCCATGCGTCGCGAGGTGGCCCGCATCAACGCCGAGCGGTTCGCCGGCTACGACGACTGGCGGCTGCCCTCCATGGCCGAGGCCCTGAGCCTGCTCGAGCGGGAAAAATCGGCCATGGACCAGTACCTGCACCCCTGTTTCTCCCGGGAACAGCCCTTTGTCTTTGTCGAGGCGACGCGCAGCCCGGGCGGCTACTGGTTCGTGGACTTCAAGCAGGGCCGCGCCTACTGGTCCTCCGGAACCATTCCCGGCGGCTTCACCCGCCTGTGCCGCAAGGAAAAGTGAACCCCGGCAGAAAAAGGTTGAAGCGACGGATACGGAAATGTAATGTCCGGCCAATAGCTTACTTTAACCCAGCCGGGGGTGATGGACCGTGAAGCGCATTTTGGTTGTTGACGATGAGGCACCGATCCGAGCCATGCTGGCTCAGATGCTGGAGACGGAAGGGTACGAGGTGCACACCGCCGAGCACGGCGAGGAGGGGCTCGAACTGGTCCGCAAGGTCGTCTTCGACCTGGTGATCACCGATATGATCATGCCGGTGAAGGACGGGCTCAAGTTCATCATGGAGTTGATCAAGGACTATCCGGACATGAGAATCCTCGCCATCTCCGGCGGCGGGGCGATCAAGGCCGAGCGCTACCTGACCATGGCCGGCTACCTGGGGGACATCGCCACCCTGGAGAAGCCCTTCAAGCGGGAGGTGCTGCTCGAAATGGTGCGCAGCAAACTCGCCGAACGCTAGTTCCCGACCACATTCCCCAACAAAAAAAGCCTGCAGCGATGCAGGCTTTTTTTGTTGGGGCGGACGCCCTTGGGCCGACCCGGTCAGTCGATGACGGCCCCCTGCAGGGCCACGGTCCGGCGCAATTGCGCCAGTTGTTCCTGTTTTTTCTTGCGAAAGCCGTAGTCGACCAGCTTGTTCAGGTCCGCCCACATGCTTTCGCTGCCCATGATTGCCACCACGATGGATTCGCCTCCCCGGGTAAACTGGCCGACATAGGTCTGGCGGGCGGCGATGGTATACCCGGTCTTGCCGCCCACCGCGCCGTCCACCCGCCACAGGGCCTTGTTGTGGTTGACCAGGGTCTTGCCGTAGGAGGTGTCGATCTTCCGCTCGTGCATTCGCCGGGAGAACTCCGCGTCCTGCATGGCGTAGCGGAACAGGTTGGCCAGGTCGCGGGCGGTGGAGTGCTGCCCCTCGGCGGTGAGGCCCGAGGCGGTGCGGCAGACGGTGTTTCGGGCGCCCCACAGGCGGGCGCTCAGGGTCATCAGGTTGGCGAACTTTTCCTCGCTGCCGGCGATGTTTTCCGCCAGGGCGACACTGGCGTCGTTGGCCGAGGCCAGGAGTACGGCATTGATCATGTCGTTGGCCTGGTAGCGCTGGTCCGGGCTGAGGAAGATCTTCGAACTCGGCATGTCGGCGGCCCGGCGGCTGACGTTGATCACGTCGTCCTGCCCCAGCGACTTGATGGCGATCATGCCGGTGAGGATCTTGATGGTCGAGGCCGGCTGGCGGGGACTGTCCGGGGCCTTGGCGCAGATGGTCTCGCCGGTGGCGGCATCCATGACCATGAAGCTCTTCGAACTGACCTGGCCGGCGACCTCACCGGTGAACACGGCGGCGGGGGCTGCGGCCGCGGCCACCGGGGCGCGGCGTTTTTTCACGGCCTTTTGGGCCACCGTTTTTTTGTCGACCCGGGCCGCCTTCTTCGCGGCCACTGCCCGCGAGGATTTAGCCTGGCCTTTGCTCACCGTTTTTGCCGGGCCCTTCGTCTTTGTCCTGGCGGCAACGGAGACGCCTTTCTTCTTCGCGGTTTTTTTCCCCTGCACCGCCGGCTTTGTTGTCTTGGCGCGGGTGGTGGTTTTTTTGCTGACTGTGGCTTTCGCCGCCGGCTTGACCGCGACCCGGGCGGTCTTCCGGATCGTCGCCTTGCGCGCGGCCGGTTCGGCCGCGGCGAGTTCGGCAGCCGGCGCCACCAGGAAAACGGCGAGGAGGACGGTGACCACGGCGACGAGCAGGGCGGGGGAGGCGTGTCGATGCATAAGCGGGCTGCTGGCTCTGGTTGCAAGGTATGGGAAAAAATCGCAAAAAAGTAAATAACGCTTTCATGCCCGTGTCAAGCGAAATGCCCTGTTTTCTTTGAAACCTGGTGGGCGGTATGGTAAACAGGCCGCCTGGACGGAACAGCGTGGCAGGCGACAGCAGACTGACCGGGAGGAAACCATGGACACACCGCCAGCAGCAACCGAGAGCACAGGGAAGGAACCGGAGGGGACGGCCGGCGGCGACGCCGCTGTGGTCCACCTGCCGGTCATCCAGGAAAACGCGACCACGCTCAACGACCTGATCGACATCAGTTGCCGCAAATACCGCGACCTGCCGGCCATCGGCATGGCCCTGGAGGAGCCGCTCTCCTACACTGCCCTGCACGAGCGCATCCTCGCCCTGGCCGCGCATCTGCAGGCGCTCGGCGTCAAGCCGGGCGACCGCATCGCCATTCTTGGCGAAAACTCGCACCACTGGGGCATTACCTACCTGGCCACGGTGCGGCTCGGCGCGAGCACCGTGCCCATCTTCCCCGAACTGCCCGAGGCGGACGTGCACCATATCCTCACGGAGATGCGCTGCGCGATCATATTCCTCACCCACCGCCAGATCGAGAAGATCTACGACCTCAAGCACCAGTTGAAGCATGTCGTCACCCTGGACGACTACCGCGACGACACCGGCCTGATCCCGCTGGAGACCTTCACCGATTTTCTCGGCGAGGCCCTGGAGCGGTACGGCGACAAAGCCCGCGACGAGCGGCTCGAATTTCCGGCAGTCAAGGGCGACGACCTTGCCTCCATCCTGTTCACCTCCGGCACCTCGGGGTTTTCCAAGGCGGTGATGCTCACCCACGCCAACCTCTGTGCCAACGCCTATTCGGGCAACGGCGTGATCACCCTCGAGCCGCAGTGGGTGTTCCTCTCGGTTCTGCCGGTGGCCCACACCTACGAGTTCACCATCGGCTTTCTGCTGCCGCTGTTGTGCGGGGCGCGCATCGCCTATGCCGCCAAGACGCCGACCCCGGCCATCCTGCAGAAGATCTGTGAGCGGGAACAGCCGCACGTCATGCTGGTGGTGCCCCTGATCATCGAGAAAATCTACAAGAAACGGGTGGTGCCGGCGGTGGAGAAGAGCGGCCTGCTCACCTTCCTCTGCCGTTTCGGGGTCAGCCGGCGGATGGTGCACCGCAAGATCGGCGCCAGGCTGCTCGCCTTTTTCGGCGGCCGTCTGCGGGTCATGGGCATCGGCGGCGCCGCCCTCAACCCGGAGGTGGAGAGCTTCCTGCGGGACGCGGATTTCCCCTTCCTGGTCGGCTACGGCCTGACCGAGGGCTCGCCGCTGCTCGCCGGCGGGCCGCACGGGGATACGACCATCACCCCGGGCTCGTCGGGCAAGCCGGTGCCCCGGGTGGAGATCCGCATCGACGATCCCCACCCGCAGACCGGCATCGGTGAGATCCTCGCCCGCGGCCCGAACATCATGCAGGGCTACCTGAACGACCCGGAGGCGACCCGCGACACCTTCACCGAGGACGGCTGGCTGCGGACCGGTGATCTCGGCCTGCTCGACAGCGAGGGCAACCTGCACATCAAAGGACGGTCCAAGTCGATGATCGTGCTCTCCAACGGCGAGAACGTGTTCCCCGAGGCGATCGAGCACAAGGTGAACACCTACCCGTTTGTCATGGAGTCCATGGTGATCGAGAATCGCGGCCTGCTCGAGGCCTGGATCTACCCGGACTACGAGTTCATCGACGGCAAAACCTCGGGGCAGAACCGCACCCAGCGGCACCAGTACATCGCCGAGCTGTTCGAGGAGATGCGGGTCGAGGTGAACCGGCAGCTGTCCACCTCGTCCCGGCTGGCGCGGGTGCTGGAGCGGCGGGAACCCTTCACCAAAACCGCCACCCACAAGATCAAGCGGTACCTGTACTCCGCGGACAACATGCATCTGTAGCCACGGGCCGGTCGGGCCGGCCCGGTTCAATCAACACATGGGGGGAAACGCATGCGCAGCACATTGACAGTCACAGGCCTGGTTCTGCTGGCCGCCTCCGGCACGGCCCTGGCGTCGGGGTACCGCATTCCCGAGCAGTCGGTGAATTCCACCGCCCGGGCAGGCGGCTACGTGGCCCACACGCCCGGCGCCGACGCCAGCTATTTCAACCCGGCGAACATGGCCTGGCTCGACCCCAAGGCCCAGATCGAGGCCAATGCCACCTGGATCCACCTCACCTCGATCGAGTACACGGACAGCCGCACCAGCCTGTACCACGGCGATTCGGAGAAGGAAAACTTCCTCGTGCCGACCCTGTTCGCGGTCTCGCCGGACTACAACGGCCTGCGCGCGGGCTTCTCCTTCACCGCCCCGGGCGGCCTGTCCAAGCGCTGGCAGGACCCCTTCCCGCGGACCTTTGCCGAGGAGTTCACCCTCAAGATCTTCGAGTTCAACCCGACCGTGTCCTATAAGATTTCGGACAAGGTGGCCATCGGCGCCGGCGCCCGCGCCGTGTTCGTCGACGGCAAGGTGAAGAGCGCCGGCCAGGTGGCCCCGGGCGTTACCGCCGCCCGCGACATGGAAGGCGACACCTGGGAGGCGGGCTACAACCTGGCGCTCACGGTCAAACCGGTGGAGCGGCTGAACCTGAGCGTGACCTACCGCAGCGAGGTGGATCTGGAGGTCGAGGGCGACGCCACCCTGCGCACCTCGGCCGGACCCGGATTCTACTCCGGCGACACCGGCGTGGAGATCCCGCTGCCGGCCATTCTCGCCGTGGCCGCCTCCTATGCCTTCACCGATCAGCTGACGGTGGAACTGGAATACGACCGCACCTTCTGGTCCGACTACGAGTACCTGGACTTCACCTATCCCGCGCCGCTGGCCAATCCCGTGCTGTTCATGGCCTTTGACAGCGCCAAGGACAAGCACTGGGAGGACTCCGACGCCCTGCGCCTGAGCGCCGAGTATGACCTGCAGAACCGCTTCACCCTCATGGCCGGCATCGCCTACGACGAGACCCCGGCGCCCGAGTCCACGGTCGGCTTCGAACTGCCCGACTCGGACGCGATCATCTATTCTTTCGGCGTGCGCTACCAGGCCACCGACGCCATGCAGCTGGGCGTGGGCTACCTCTACGACCACAAGAAGAGCCGTTCCGTGAACAACTCCACGGTGCACGGCACCTTCGACGAGTCGGCCGCGCACCTGCTCAGCGTGGGGTTGGCTTACAGCTTCTAGACCAGACCGGTCAGCACCTGTCTGACAGCGGATCCGGGGCATCCCGGATCCGCTTTTTTTTATCCGAGCAGCAGGTTGTCGGCAAACCGGATGATCGGCAGGATCAGGCCGCCGATGACGCCGGTGTAGAACAGGGCGAGGAGGATGAAGAAGCCGAACGGCTCGATCCGGGCGAAGCTGCGCGCCGCCTCGGGCGGGAGCACACCCATGAGCACCTTGGAGCCGTCCAGCGGCGGGATGGGGATGATGTTGAACACCGCCAGCATGATGTTGATCCAGACGCTGGCCACGAGCATGCCGACCAGCGGCTGGAGCACGAACAGCGGCAGCACCGGCACGCTCACCAGCACCCGGGCCAGCAGCGCGCTGGCCAGGGCGAGCAGCACGTTCGCCCCGGGCCCGGCCAGGGCGACGAGCAGCATGTCCTTCTGCGGGTTGCGGAAATAGCGGGGATCCACCGGTACCGGCTTGGCCCAGCCGATCTTCATGATGACAAAGGCGAGCACGCCCAGCGGGTCGAGGTGCTTGAGCGGGTTCATGGTCAGCCGGCCGGCCATCTTGGCGGTGGGGTCGCCGAGGCGGAAGGCCACCCAGCCGTGCGCCAGTTCGTGCACGGTCAGGGCGAAGAGCAGGGGCGGCAGCTGGATGGCGAGTTGCTGGATGAGCGTGTTTATATCGAAATTCATGACGGCGAGCGTGCTCCGGGGAGAGGTTGGTACTGCGCTGTGGGACAAACGGGCAGGGCCCGCAGGAGAAAGGATAAGAAAAGGGCGGCGAAAAGCGAGGAAAAAACGTGTTTCGCTCAGGCGGGCTGGCGGTTGTCCGGCGGGTAGTGGCTGCGCAGGAAGGCCATGGCCTGATCCCGGTCGGCGACCTCGCCGTCCAGCTGGACCTCGATCAGGTGGTTGCGCATCACCCGGAACTGCGGCCCCGGGACATAGCCCATGGCTTTCAGGTCCTCGCCGTCGACGAGCGGCGTTACCCGCCGCAGGCTGGTGACGTAGAGGGAGACCGCCTTCTGGATGTAACGCTTGCGGGCGATGGTCATCAGGTAGAGCAGTCCCTCGTTCTCCACTTCGCCGAGCAGCCAGTAGATCTCGCTCGGCTTGAGGTGGGAGCGTTTCTGCATCTCCTGGGCGATGCGCTCGGCGCCGGTCTTCTGCTCGATGAGCTTGCGCCGCTGACGGGGCGGCAGGTCGAACCGGTCGCAGAAACTGATCAGTTCTTTGGTGCGCGACCGACTGAGGATGGCCAGCAGGTAGACCATCCAGTCCTCCACCCGGTCCTGCAGGTAGAGCAGGTTGAACCAGGAGAGGGCGCCGTGGGCCTGGGTGAGGAAGTGGAGGAAGCGGCGGTCGATCTTCAGGTTGGGCCGCAGGTCCGGCCAGAGGAAGGGGAAGAGCTTGAAACCGTCCATCCGCCGGAGCGCCGGCGTGGGGTTGCTCTCGGACAGGATCAGCTTGAGTTCGTGGAAGAAGCGCGGGTCGGTGGCGCGGTTGAACAGGTTCATCTGCACCGCGTTCTTGATGAGTTTCTCGGTGTGGCGGGTGATGGTGAAGTCGAGTCGCCCCTCGAAGCGGATGGCGCGGAAGATGCGGGTGGGGTCCTCGACAAAGCTTAGGTTGTGCAGCACCTGGATGCGCCGTTCCTTGAGGTCGTTCTGGCAGTTGAAATAGTCGACCAGGGTGGCGAACCGCTCCGGGTTGAGGTGCACGGCCATGGCGTTGATGGTGAAGTCGCGGCGGTACAGGTCGAGCTTGATCGAGCTGTGCTCCACGGTCGGCAGGGCCGCCGGGTGCTCGTAGTACTCGAGCCGGGCAGTGGCCACGTCGACCCGGGTGTCGTCGGGGAAGATCACCGTGGCGGTGCCGAATTTCTCGTGGGTGTGGACCGTGCCGTGGCGCTGTTCGGCGAGGAATTTGGCGAAGCGGATGCCGTCGCCCTCGATGACGATGTCGATATCGGTGTTCGGCACGTGCAGGAGCAGGTCGCGAACAAAACCGCCGGCCACGTAGGCGTGGTAGTGCAGCCGGGCCGCGGCCTCGCCGATTTCCCGCAACAGGACGATGGTCGCCCGCGGCAGCACCTGGGTCATGACGCTGGCCAGGTTGCGGGTCCGCTCCACCGACGGCCGTTCGTCGCCGCGCAGCACGTCGCTGCCCAGGGTGGCCGGGTCGTTGACCAACAGGCCGAGCAGGTCGGTGCGGGTGATCACGCCCATGAGGCTCTCGTCGCGGACCACCGGGATGAGCCGCTGGCGGTGGCTGATGATCAGCTTCTGGATGTCGGCGAGCGTGCCGCTCTCCGGCAGGGTGGCCACCTCGGTGGTCATGTAGTCGGCCACGGGCAGGTGCCCGAGCTTGTGGAAGATCGCCTTCTCCGCCACCCGCCGGGAGATCATGCCGAGGAACCCCTCGGGCAGGCGGCCGCTCTCCACGCTGCCGCCGGTGCGGACCACCGGCAGGACAGTGACGTTGTAGCGGGTCATGAGGCTGTTGGCCTGGTCGATGGTCACCTCCGGGGTGACGTAGATCACCGGCGAACTCATCAGCTCGCCGGCCACCTCCTTGGGGCGGATCTGCTGGTGGAGCAACCCGACCAGTCGCTCCTCGGCCTCGGCGATGGTCAGGTCGCGGATGGTCGCCGCCGCGGCCGAGGCGTGGCCGCCACCGCCGAACTCCCGGGCCAGGGCACCGGCGTTGACCTCGGGGATGCGGCTGCGGGCGATCAGGTAGGTCCGCTCGCCCATGCTCAACAGGGCAAAGAGCACATCGATGTTCTCCAGCACCATCAGTCGCTGGACAAGCACCGCGAAGTCGTCCACGTAGTCGTCCAGGGTGAGTTTGCTGATCACCACGCTGATGCCGCGGATCATGTAGGCGACCGCCTGCTCCTGCAGTTGGCCGATGAGGCTGATCTGCTCCGCGGACAGCTCCCGCGAGACGAACTGGGTGACGATATCGAGGTTGGCGCCGTGGCCGAGCAGCCAGGCGGCCGCGGCCAGGTCCTCGGGGCAGGTGGAGGAGTGGAGGAAGCTGCCGGTGTCCTCGTAGATGCCCAGCGCCATCAGGGTGGCCTCGGCGGCGGTGGGCACGATGCCCTGCTCCTGGAAGAGGCGGACGAAGATGGTGGTGGTGGCGCCGAACGGCTCGATCCGCTCCAACTCGCCGTGCAGGTCGTCGGGGCTGGTCGGGTGGTGGTCGTAGAGGTGGACGCGCACCCGCGGGTTCTTCAGGCAGTCGCTCATCCGGCCGATGCGCTCCGCCAGACGGGTGTCGACGATGATCAGGCGGTCCACCCGGTCCGGGTCGACGTGCCTTATCTTCTTGAATTCATAGATGTTGCGGAATTCCTGGGCGAGGTAATCGCGGACGCTTTTTTCCTGCGACCCGGGAAACACCAGCTCGGCCTCCGGGTAGAGCCGCTTGGCGGCGACCATGGCCGCCAGGCTGTCGAAATCGGCGCCGATGTGGCTGGTGATGATGTCCATGGGCGCGATTATACACGACCTGCCCGATCTGTAAAGCAGCCCTTTTCCCTTGTTATACAATGAATTTGCCGTATTTTTTGCCGGGTCTCGCAGGTGTCGCCGAAGCGGTTCGGGGCGGGCCGCCGGCCGTGGGCAGGGGCGGCGGGGAGCGGCCCGGGCCCGGAGAAAGTGCCCTCCATCATTTTGTTGTTGCTTGACAATTGACGGCTGATCCTTTAAATAGGACTTCCTCGCAGGGATCGTGAGCGGGTGTAGCTCAGTTGGCAGAGCACAAGCTTCCCAAGCTTGGGGTCGCGGGTTCGAACCCCGTTGCCCGCTCCATACCGCAAGGCGGACAGGTTCCGGGGACCCGCGGGTCGTACCGGGACCGGATGCTGAGAGCGCTGGACCAACCTTCAGCGCAGGTGAAAGTGGGCTCTGCCCGCTTTTTTTTTATTGACCACGGGCGCACCGGCGCCCGGCGCGGCCCTCCGCAGGGCAGGGCTGGAAAGGGGACGGATGGACGGACAGGTGGAAGGGGCGACCGATCGGCTGGTAACCGCCATCGCGGCGTTTGCCGAGCCGCTCCTGGCCGACATGGGCCTGGAACTGGTGGAGATTCAATATCGCCGCGAGGGTCACGGCTGGATACTCCGTTTCTTCATCGACCGCGAGGACGGGGTCGGCATTGACGACTGCGCCAAGGCCAGTCGGGAGATCAGTGCCCGTCTCGAGGTGGAGGACCTGATCGACCACGCCTACACTCTCGAGGTTTCCTCCCCGGGACTGGAGCGGCCCCTGAAAAAGAGACGGACTTTGCCCGGTTCACCGGCCGGTTGGCGCGCATCAAGCTGCGCGAGCCGCTGGCCGGGCAGCGGGTGCTGATCGGCACCCTGCGCGGCCTTGCAGGGGCGGCGGTCCTGCTGGAGATGGAAGGGGAGATCGTTTCCCTGGAGATGAACAATATCGCCAAGGCGCGTCTGACGCTGTAAGCGTGGCGCCGGCACGGGCCCGGCAGCGCGCCGGGCCGGATACCTAGCGGCAGCGGATGCCGGAGTTGGAGCACGATGATGGTTGGAACGGAAAATCTGAAACGGATTCTCGATCAGATCTGCAGGGACAAGGGGATCGACCGGTCCCTTTTGATCAGCGCCATCGAGGACGCAGTCAGCGCCGCGGTACGCAAGAAGTACGGCAGCCGACGGGAAATCGAGGTGCAGTTCAACGACGAGTTGGGCGAGGTCGAGGTGTTTCAGTACCGGACGGTGGTGGACGAGGTGCTCGACGAGGACACGGAGATCTCGCTCGAGGAGGCGCGCCGGCTTGATCCGGAGTTCGAACTCGACGACGATGTCGGTGAGAAACTCGAGAACATCGCCGAACTCGGCCGGATTGCCGCCCAGTCGGCCAAGCAGGTGATCATTCACCGCATGCGCGACGCCGAGCGGGACGTCATCTACGAGATGTACCGCGATCGCGAGGGCAGCATCGTCAACGGTATCGTCCAGCGGTTCGAGCGTGGCGACATGATCGTCAACCTGGGGCGCACCGATGCCGTGCTCCCCCGGGACGCGCAGATTCCCAAGCGCTCCTACAAGCAGGGCGACCGCATCCGCGCCTACCTGAAGGAGGTGCGCCGCGAAGCCCGCGAGGGCGGCCGGTTCCGTGACGCCCAGCTGATCCTCGATCGCACCTGCAACGAGTTTCTCATCAAGCTGTTCGAGATGGAGGTGCCGGAGATCGCCGAGGGCATCGTCAAGATCATGGGTGCGGCCCGCGAGCCCGGCTTCCGGGCGAAGATCGCGGTCTCCTCGATCGAGTCGGACGTCGACCCGGTGGGCGCCTGCGTCGGCCTCAAGGGGTCGCGCGTGCAGAACGTCGTCCAGGAACTGCAGGGGGAGCGCATCGACATCGTGCCGTGGAGTCCGGACCCGGCCAAGTATGTGTACAATGCCCTGGCGCCGGCCGAGGTCTCCATGGTGATCGTCGAGGAGGAGCGCAAGGCGCTGCTCGTGGTGGTGCCGGACGACCAGCTGTCGCTGGCCATCGGCCGTCAGGGGCAGAACGTGCGCCTGGCCTCGCGCCTGCTCGGCTGGAAGATCGACGTGAAGAGCGAGCAGCGCTACAACAACCTGGAAAACCCGGCCTACCGCAACCTGACCGCGGTCCAGGGCGTGGACGAGTCGCTGGCCGACCGGTTGTTCGCGGCCGGTATCAGCTCGCCGCTGGCGCTGGCCGCCATGGATGCCGAGGAACTGATGACCGTGGCCCGGGTGGATCCGGAACGGGCGCAGGCGCTGCAGGAGGCGGCCCGGGCAATCGCGCCTGCGACGGCCGGTCTGGCGGATGCGGTCGATGCAGCCGAGGCGGCCGATGACCCGGTCGTGGCCGATGAGCCGGCAGCGGCCGGTGATCCGCATGCGGCCGACGACCCGGCAGTGGTCGCCGGTATCGCCGAGGCGGACACGAGCCTGCCCGATGATGACGACGCCGATCCGGAAACGGCTGTGGCGGACGATCAGGAGTGACACGCAGGGGGCATGTGGCGGAACGGACCTGCCGTGGTTGCGGCCGCAAGGAGCCGCAGTCTGAACTGGTGCGGTTTGTCGTCGCCGATGGCCGACTGATGGAAGACCGGCTGCGGACCATGTCCGGCCGGGGCGTCTACTGCTGTGATGCGGCCGTCTGCCGCGGGCGGCTGGCAAAAAACAGAAAAATCCTGAAGCGGGCTGAAGGTGCACGGCTTGGCGAGTGACAGGGGCGAAGGGAGCGTTAGATGAGCAAGGTTCGGGTGTACGACCTGGCAAAGGAATTCGGTCTGAAGAGCAAGGAACTGGCGGATAAGCTCGTCGCGATGGGGTACCCGGTCGCGAGTCACAGTTCGAGCGTGGACGAGGATATGGCCGCAGACATTCGCCGGAAGCTGTCGGGGGAAGGGGTTGCCGTACACACGGACGGACGCATCGGCCTGCGCGGCCGAGCCGCCGAGCCGGCCCCGGCCAAAGGCGCGACGGTCATCCGCCGTCGTTCCCGGGCTGAAAAGGAAGAGGCCGCCCGCAAGCAGGAGGAGGTCGACGCCCAGACGCTGGAGGCCGAGACCGAGGCCATGGAGGCCCGGGTCCAGGAACAGCTCCGCGATCTGAACACGCCGCCGCCGGAAGAGCCGGCGGCGGAAGAGGCCGAGCCGGTTGCCGAGGCCGGCGAACAGCCTGCACCGGCCGAACAGGCGGTGGTCGAGGAGGAAGAGGGGGCGCCCGCGGAGGAGAGCGGTGCCGAGGCGCCGGTCGGAGCAGCCGGCGAGGCGCCGGAGATCGCAGGTGAGGAGGTTGCCCCGGTCGAGGAGGCGGTCCGATCCAAATCGCTGGCCAGGGTGGTCGGGCGGGTGGTCATCCCCATGCCCGAAAAGCGGCCCAAACCGGTGGCCCGGCGACCGGTTCGGCCGGCGCGGCCTGCGGGTGGCCCACCGGTCGGTCTGGATGCCCCGGCACCCAAGGACGAGGCCGGTCGAGTGGACGCCAAGGGGAAAAAGAAGACCAAGCGCGGCGTGGCCGGGCAGGGCGACGACGATGCCCTCGGCAAGAAGGGCGCCAAGGGTGCCCGGAAAGGTCGTGATCGGCTCGATTTTATCGGGGACGACGGCGACATGGTGCGTCCGCGCAAGGGCAAGAAAAAGAAGGACGGTTCCCGCAAGGATCTCGGCAACTCCATGGTGGCCGAGACCAAGGCGATCAAGAAGCGCATCAAGGTGATCGCGACGATCAGCGTCGGCGACCTGGCCAAACGCATGGGCGTCAAGGCCAGCGAGGTTATCGCCACGCTGATGAAGCTCGGCGTGCTCGCCACCCTCAACCAGGCCCTGGACGTCGAAACCGCGGCCCTGGTCGCGGCCGATTTCGGCTACGAGGTCGAGCAGGCCATGACCGAGGAACTGGAAGTGGAGGCGCTGCAGGAGCAGGAGGCTGAGCAGGGCGGCGACGCCTTGCCCCGGTCGCCGGTGGTCACGGTCATGGGCCATGTCGACCACGGCAAGACCTCCATCCTCGACGCCATCCGCAAGACCGACGTGGTCGCCGGCGAGGCGGGCGGCATCACCCAGCACATCGGCGCCTACCACGTGCAGGGGCCGGCCGGCGACCTGACCTTTGTCGACACCCCCGGCCACGCCGCCTTCACCGAGATGCGCTCCCGCGGCGCCAAGGTGACGGATATCGTCGTGCTCGTGGTGGCGGCGGACGACGGCGTCATGGACCAGACCCGGGAGGCCATCGCCCATTCGCAGGCCGCCGGCGTGCCGATCGTGGTCGCCGTCAACAAGATCGACAAGGACAGCGCCGACCCCGAGCGGGTCAGGCGCGAACTGAGCGATTACGGCCTTATCCCCGAGGCCTGGGGCGGTCAGACGATCTATTGCGAGACCTCGGCCAAGAAGGGGATCGGCATCGAAAATCTGCTCGAGTCCATCCAGCTGCAGGCGGAAATCCTCGAGTTGCGCGCCGACCCGAGCCGCAAGGCCAAGGGCACGGTCATCGAGGCGCAGCTGCACAAGGGGCGCGGCCCGGTGGCCACGGTGCTCGTGCAGGAAGGCACCCTGCGGCCGGGCGATCATTTCGTGGCCGGCATCTACAGCGGCAAGGTGCGCATGCTCATCAACGAGCGCGGTGAGCAGGTGCAGGAGGCCGGACCCTCCATTCCGGTGGAGGTGCAGGGCCTCTCCGGCGTGCCCCAGGCGGGTGACGAGTTCGTCGTCCTCACCGACGAGAAGATGGCCAAGTCCGTGGCCAGTTCCCGTCAGCTCAAGGCCCGGGAGACCGAACTGGCTGCGGCCACCAAGGTCTCGCTGGACAACCTGTTCGAGAAGATGGCCGAGCAGGAAGTCAAGGAGTTGCGCGTGGTCCTGCGGGCCGACGTGCAGGGCACCCTGCAGGCCTTCGGCCAGGCCGCGGAGAGCCTGTCCACCGACGCCATCCGCGTGCGTTCGCTGCACGAGGGTACCGGCTCGATCACCGAGAACGACATCCACCTGGCCGCTGCCTCGGACGCGATCATCATCGGCTTCAACGTCCGGCCGAGCGTCAAGGTCAAGGAACTGGCCGATCGCGAGGGGGTCGACGTCCGCTCCTACGACGTCATCTACCACGCGCTGGAGGATATCGAGAAGGCCATGAAGGGCATGCTCGAACCGACCTTCGAGGAGCGGGTGATCGGCACCGCCGAGGTGCGCGAGACCTTCTCCGTGCCCAAGGTCGGCACGGTCGCCGGCTGTTCGGTGATCGCCGGCAAGATGGAACGCAACGCCCGGGTTCGCCTGCTGCGCGACGGCGTGGTCATCTACACCGGCCGGCTCGGCTCGCTGCGCCGCTTCAAGGATGACGTCAAGGAGGTGCTCACCGGCTTCGAGTGCGGTATCGGCATCGAGAACTACAACGATATCAAAATCGGTGACCACATCGAGGCCTTTGTCCTCGACGAGGTCGAGGCCACGCTGTAACGGCGCCGGCACTGTCCATGGAGTTCGATTTCAAACTGCCCGGCCTGGGACGGCCGGAAAGCTCGCGGCCGAAACGGGTCTCCGAGGCGGTCAAGAACGAGCTGTCGCTCTTGCTGCTGCGCGATGCCAGCGATCCGCGCCTGACCGGGGTGACCATCACCCGGGTGGTGGTCACTCCGGACCTCAAGCAGGCCAAGGTGTACTTCAGCCTGCCGACCGGCGGTGCCAGCGGCCCGGCCACGGCAGCCATGCGCCGCGCCCGGGGGTTTTTTCGCAGTCATCTGGCCAAGGTGCTGAATATGCGCTATACCCCGGACCTGCTGTTCTTCTTCGACCACCAGAACGAGGAGGCGCAGCGGATCGACGACCTGTTCCGGCAGATCGAGAAGGAGCGAAAGGATGAACCGTCCTGACGAAGCCGTGCTGGCGCTGGTCCGGGAACGCGGGCATTGCCTGCTCCTGACCCACTTCAACCCGGACTGTGACGCCCTCGGCTCCCTGCTCGGCCTGACCGAGATTCTCGAGGGTCTGGGCAAGCAGGTGTTCAGCTACCTGGAAGAGCCGGTGTCACCGATGTTCCGGTTTCTGCCGGGCGCCGGCCGGCCGCAGACCGACATGGCCCGGGTGCGGGAGTTCGTCGCCCGGGCCGGCGACGACCTGGTCAGCATCTGTCTGGACTGCGGCGACGAGGGGCGGCTGGGCCGGGAGAGCCGGGAGTTGATGAGTTTCCGGCCACTGGCGGTCATTGACCATCACCAGGGCAATGTCGGCTTCGGCGATTGCTGCTGGATCGAACCGCAGCGCTCCTCCACCGGCGAAATGATCGCCGACCTGGCCGTGGCCCTGGGGGCGGAGCTGTCCACCCGGGCGGCGGAGTGTCTGTTCGCGGCGATCAGCGCCGACACCGGTTCCTTCCGCTACGACTCGACCAGCACCCACACCTTCCAGGTGGCGGCGGACCTGGTGCGCTGCGGGGCGCGGCCGGCGAATGTCGCCGGCAATCTGTTCGACAATTACTCGCTTGGTCGGGTGCGCCTGATGCAGGAGGTGCTGGCGACCCTGGAGATGCACGAGCGGGACCGCATCGCGGTCATCCGCGTCACCAGGAAGATGCTCGAACGGACCTTCACCACCATGGAGGACACCGAGCATTTCATCAATTTCCCGCGAGCGATCCGCTCGGTACGGGTGGCGGTGTTTCTCAAGGAGGTCGCCGACGATCTCATCTCGGTCAGCCTGCGCGCCAAGGGCCAGTGCGATGTCTCGGTGGTGGCCGCCCGCTTTGGCGGCGGCGGCCATCGCAACGCCAGCGGCTTCCGCGTGCGCGGCGTGCGGCTCGACACGCTGCGCGACGAACTGCTGCCCATGCTCGCCGAGGCGATGCAGCCCTGACCGATGGCGGAGGCGAGCGAGCCGGCAGCGGCGGGCGAGGGCTGGGTTTTCCTGGTGGACAAGCCGGCCGATCTGAGTTCGTTTGCCATTATCCGCCGTGTCCGCCGCTTGCTGGGCGTGAAGAAGGTTGGGCACGCCGGCACCCTCGATCCCTTTGCCACCGGCCTGCTCATCGTTTGTGCGGGCCGGGCCGCCACCCGGCACATCGAGCGGTTCATGGCCGGCGGCAAAACCTACCTGGCCCGGCTGCAGCTCGGCGTCGAGACCGAGACCCTGGACCCGGAAGGGGCCATCACCGCCACCGCCCCCGTGCCCGTGCTCGACCAGGCGGCTATCGACGCCTGCCTGGCCGCCCACGCAGGGGAGCAGTGGCAGGCGCCGCCGGCCTACTCGGCGGTCAAACACCGGGGCAAGCCGCTGTACGCGTATGCCCGCCAGGGGGTGCACATCGACAAGGCGCCGCGGCCGATCGTCATCGACCGGCTCGTCTGCCGGGGCTATGACCCGGCCAGCGCGCAGCTGGACATCGAGGTGGGCTGCAGTCGCGGCACCTACATCCGCGTGCTGGCCGCCGACATCGGCCGGTCGCTGGGCTGCGGGGCGCACCTGATCAGCCTGCGCCGTACGGCCAGCGGGCCGTTCACGGTGGGGCAGAGCGTGCCGGGCGGCGCCCTGAACGAAGCAGGGGGCCGCGAACGGCTGCTCGCCGGCCGTTTGGCCATCGACGAGGCCCTTCGCCTGGCCGGGCCGGGGCCGGCCATGGTTGCAACCGGCCAGGGCGACGGGGCCCCGGTCTAAAAAATACCACTGTTCCACCGCGCCATCCCTCTGGTGCGGACCACGGAACACTTACCATCCAGACTCCAGCGAGGCCGAGGGAAAACGCTTTGCTGGCAGCAGAAGGAGATGCCCATGGCACAGACAACCGAGAAGACAAAGGCAATCATTGAAAAATTCAAGACGCACGAGACCGACACCGGCTCGTGCGAAGTGCAGATCGCTCTGCTTACCGAGCGCATTCTCTACCTGACCGAGCACTTCAAGACCCACGCCAAGGACCACCACTCCCGCCGCGGTCTGCTCAAGCTGGTCGGCCAGCGTCGGAACCTGATCAAATACCTGCAGAAAAAAGACATCGCCAAATACCGGTCGCTGATTCAGGAACTCGGTATCCGCAAATAACCCGCTTTCGGGCGGAGGGCCGCGGTGGCCCTCCGCCCGCCCCCACTCGATGTGTCTGCCCGCGGGCAGCGGAACATCATAAAGACACAAAGGAAACGGTGACAACCGCACGCGCTTGTCGCCGTCTCCTTTGTGCCTTTGTGACGGAATTTGCCGCAGCGGATGCATCGCCACCTCCACAGCAGATGCCGGCAGGGCCGGAACAGGAGAACGCATGATCAAGACAGTCACAACCGAACTCGGTGGACGTACCATTACCTTTGAAACCGGCAAGATGGCCAAACAGGCCAACGGCTCCGTGGTCGTGTCCAGCGGCGACATCAAGGTGCTGGTCACGGTGGTGGCCGAGAAGGGGTCGAAGGACCTCGGCTTCCTGCCGTTGACCATCGAATATCAGGAGCGGATGTATGCCGCCGGCCGCATCCCCGGCAGCTATTTCCGGCGCGAGATCGGCCGGCCGAGCGAGAAAGAGGTGCTCACCTGCCGGCTCATCGACCGGCCGCTGCGGCCGCTCTTTCCGGACGGCTACTCCAGCGAGACCCAGCTGATCGCCACCGTGTTCTCGGCCGACCAGGAGTTCGATCCGGACATCCTGGCCATGAACGGCGCCTCCACCGCGCTGATGATCTCCAACATCCCGTTCGCCGGCCCCATTGCCGCGGCCCGGGTCGGCTACATCGACGGCGAGTACGTGCTCAATCCGGGCAAGAGTCAGCTCGAGAAGTCCCGACTCAACCTGGTGGTCGCCGGTACCCGCAACGCCGTGGTCATGGTCGAGGGCAAGGTCGGTGAACTGAGCGAGGACGTGGTCCTCGAGGCGATCTTCTTTGCCCATGCCGCCATCCAGCCGCTCATCGATCTGCAGTTCGACCTGCAGCGCGAGGTCGGCCGGCCCAAGCGTGAGGTGACGCCGCCGGTGGTGGACGAAAACCTGCGCCGGTTGGTCGAGCAGGCCGCTGCCGCCGGCATGGGAGAGGTGGTGGCCACCGCGGACAAGATGGCCCGGTCCGATCGCTACGACCTGCTCAAGGCCGAGGTGGTCGCGGCCATCGACCCGGAGGTCTGCGACAACCCCGCGCGGGTGACCGGACTGCTCAGCGACTATAAGAAACAGGTGATGCGCGACCGCATCGTCAACCAGGGCATACGCCTCGACGGCCGCTCCTTCGAAGAAGTCCGGCCCATCGCCTGCGAAGTCGGTATCCTGGCGCGGGCGCACGGTTCGGCCCTGTTCACCCGGGGCGAGACCCAGGCCCTGGTCATCGGCACCCTGGGCAGCGAGCGCGACGAGCAGCACCTGGAAGGGTTGGGCGGCGATGTCTATCGCCGCTTCATGCTCCACTACAACTTCCCGCCCTTCTGCGTCGGCGAGGTCCGGCGGTTGAGCGGTCCCAGTCGCCGCGACATCGGCCACGGCACCCTGGCCCGCCGCGGCATCGAGGGGGTGCTGCCCGCCAATGACGCCTTCCCGTACACCCTGCGGGTGGTCTCCGAGGTGCTCGAGTCCAACGGCTCCTCCTCCATGGCCACGGTCTGCGGCGC
The DNA here is from genome assembly GCA_963754825.1 of uncultured delta proteobacterium. Taxonomy (GTDB): domain Bacteria; phylum Desulfobacterota; class Desulfobulbia; order Desulfobulbales; family Desulfobulbaceae; genus Desulfobulbus. Next base: position 181,013 of record CAVWHP010000011.1, read on the forward strand.
CAGCCTGGCCCTGATGGACGCGGGTGTGCCCATCAAGGCGCCGGTCTCCGGCGTGGCCATGGGCCTGATCAAGGAGGGCGACAAGGTGGTGGTGCTCACCGACATCCTCGGCGACGAGGACCACCTCGGCGACATGGATTTCAAGGTGGTCGGCACCAGCGAGGGTATCACCGGCCTGCAGATGGACATCAAGATCGAGGGTGTGGATCGCGCCATCATGGCCACCGCACTCGCCCAGGCGAAGAACGGTCGCCTGCACATCCTCGAGAAAATGCGGGAGGCGATCGACACGCCGCGCGCCGCGGTCTCCGAGCATGCACCCAAGTACGTCACCATCAAGATCCACCCGGACAAGATCCGCGACATCATCGGCCCCGGCGGCAAGATCATCCGCGAGATGACCGCCGAGTTCGAATCTAAGATCGATGTCGAGGATGACGGTACGGTGAAGATCTTCAGCAGCAGCGCCGAGTCGGCCAAGGCGCTGATCAACCGTATTCAGGAGATCACGGCGGTGCCCGAGATCGGCCGCATCTACGAGGGCGAGGTCCGCACGATCAAGGAGTTCGGCGCCTTTGTGCAGATCCTGCCGGGCACGGACGGCATGGTCCACATCTCCGAGCTGACCAACGAGCGGGTGAAGAACGTCACCGACGTGGTCAAGGAAGGGGACATCATCAAGGTCAAGGTGATCGACGTCGACAACCGCGGCCGCATCCGCCTGAGCCGTAAGGCGGCGTTGGCTGAAGGCGAGAAGTGAGCCGGCGGCACATCAGATGAACAGAAGCCGGTCGCTGCCTGCGACCGGCTTTTTTTTGTGCGGAGGAACCATGACAGGGGACAGGAACAGAACAGAGGAAGCAGAGGCGGCGGGTACGCTGCCGGTGGGGTTTGCCTGGCTGGACCCGGATGGCAGCGCTGACCTGCCGCTGCCCGCCTACGCCACCTCGCAGGCGGCCGGCATGGATGTGGCCGCCTGCATCGCCACGCCGGTGACCCTCGCCCCGGGGGAGATCCGGCTGATTGGCTGCGGCTTTGCCGTGGCCATCCCCGAGGGCTGCGAGCTCCAGGTGCGGCCGCGTTCGGGCCTGGCGGTCCGCCACGGGGTCACCGTGGTCAACGCGCCGGGCACCATCGACGCCGATTACCGCGGCGAGGTGCGGGTCGGGCTGATCAACCTCGGGCGCGAACCCTTTACGGTCGAGCGCGGCGACCGCATCGCCCAACTGGTGCTGGCGCCGGTGGTCCGGGCCGCCCTGGAGGTGCACGCCTCGCTGGCACCGACCCGTCGGGGCAGTGGCGGCTTCGGCTCCACCGGCCTGCGCTGACCCCCCGTCGACCGCCCGGAGCATCCGTCCCATGCGATTTTCCGTCCTCGGCAGCGGCAGCAAGGGGAACTGCACCCTGGTCGAGTCCGGGGCAACCCGGGTGCTCATCGACGCCGGCTTTTCCTGCAAGGAAACCCTTGCCCGGCTCGCATCCCTGGGCATCGGGCCGGAGACCCTGACCGCCATTGCCGTCACCCACGAACACGGTGACCATGTCCGTGGGGTGGGCGTGCTCGCCCGCCGGCTGCGCCTGCCGGTGTACGCCAATGCGGGCACCCTGCGCGCCTTTGTTGATCGGGCCGGGGATCTGCCCGTGTGCCGGGAGTTCGGCACGGGCGAGCCGTTTGTCATCGAGGGACTCAGCCTGCATCCCTTTGCCGTGTCCCACGACACCGCCGACCCGGTCGGCTTCGTGGTCAGTGACGGATCGGCCAGTCTCGGCTACTGTACCGACACCGGCCGCATCACCCGGCTGATCCGTCATCACCTGCAGCGCTGCGGCGCCCTCGTCCTCGAGGCCAACCACGACGTGCAGATGCTCCGCGACGGCCCCTATCCGCTGCCGCTCAAGCAGCGGGTGCTGTCCTCCATGGGCCACCTGGCCAATGGGGAGGCGATGACCTTTGCCGCCGAACTGGCGGCGGAGCGCCTCCGTCTGCTCGTGCTCGCCCACCTGAGCGAGGTGAACAACCACCCGGAACGGGTGCTCGCCGAGGTCGGCCGGTGTCTCGACCGCCGTGTCGGGGTCGAGGTGCTGCTCGCCGGCCAGCACCGGCCCGGTCCGCTCCGCGAGGTGCCGTGACCCGCCGGAACTCCCGGCCGCCCACACGCCCCGTGCCGTCGATTTTCCCCTGACGAGGAACCCTGCCGTGCTGCCCCTGCAACGCACCAGCATCGCCTCCCGCCTCACCGTCCAGGTTCTCCTGTTCAGCACCGCGCTGGCGGTGGTCACCACCTGTGTGCAGCTGTTGCTCGACTACCGCCAGGAACTGCGCAACATTCAGAGCTTTTTCACCTCGGTGGGCGAAACCAGCGTCCGCCCGCTGGAGGAGAGCGTCTGGCTTCTCGACGACCTGCAGATCAACCTGCAGCTCGAGGGGCTGACCAGGCGCCAGGACATCGTCTACGCGGCGGTGAGCATGGACGGCCGCATCGCCTGGGCCAAGGGCGCGCCGGCGACCAACGGCATTCCCCACACCTTTCCTCTCGTCTACACCACCGGTCGCGGCACCGAGCAGATCGGCGAGTTGCGCGTGGACGCCTCCCTGACAGGGGTCTACCGGCGGCTGCTGCGCCGGGTGGTCATCCTTTTGAGCAGTAACGGGGTGAAAACCTTCCTGGTCGCCGGCTTCCTGCTCTTTCTCTTCCGGCGAAGTGTCGCCGGGCGGTTGACCCGGCTGGCCGATTACGTCCAGGACATCGACATCAGCAGCGGTGAACCGGTGCCGCTGGTGCTCGACCGTCCACCCGGCCGCGAGCCGGACGAGATGGACCGGGTGGCGGCGGCGCTCAATGGCCTCGGCCGGAGCGGTGCGCGCGCCTTTGCCGATCTTCGCCGGCAGGAGCAGCAGTTGCGGCTTTTTTTCGACGCCACCAACGAGGGTATTTTTGGCGTGGACACCGACGGGCGCTGCACCTTTGTCAACCGCGCCGGTCTGGACTATCTGCCGGCGGCAGGAACTGAGACCGTGGTTGGCCTGGATCTGCTCAGCCATTGGGACGAGCGGTGCGGCCACAGTTCCCTGCCGTCCACTCCGGCCGGGCAGATCCGCGCCACCATCCGCGAGCGCCAGGTCCTGCAGGCGGACGGCCTGCCGTTTTACCGAAAGGACGGGACAGCGCTGCACCTGTCGGTGCGCTCCTATCCGGTGGTCGAGGCGGGGCAGTGTACCGGCGCGGTCGCCTTTTTCGCCGACACCAGCCACCGGCACCGCCTCGAGCAGGAAAAGCAGCTGCTCACCGAGGTGATCCGTCAGGCGCCCGCCCTGATCCTCATCACCGATGCCGAGGGTGTGGTCGAGTATGTGAACACCAGTTTCGCCCGGGTGACCGGCACCGATCCCGCCGCCATCGTCGGCGTCAAGGCCTTCGACAGCCTGCCGGCCCTGCATCTTGAGGGCCATGCGCAGCAGATCCGCACCGCCATCCGCAGCGGCGTCCCGTGGCTCGGCACCCTGGCCAGCGACTCCGACACCGGCCGGCGCTTCGCCTTGAAGATCCAGATCTTTCCGATCCGCGACCGGTCCGGCCAGTTGACCCATGTGGTGGCCATGGGCCGGGACGTCACCCGGGAGCAGGAACTGACCGCGCACCTGCAGCAGGCTCAGAAGATGGAGTTGCTCGGCCGCATGACCGCTTCGCTTGCCCACGAGTTCGGCAACCCGCTGCTCGGCATCCGCTTCGCCTTGCGCGATGTCCAACAGCGGCCGGAACTCGCCCCGGACGATCGTCAACTGCTGCAGTTGGCCGAAGAGGAGTGTGACCGGATGCGCACCCTGATCCGCGACCTGCAGCAGTTCAACCGCCCGTCCAGCGGCCGGAAGAGCGCCTGTGACCTCCATCGGCTGCTCGAAGAGGTGCTCGCCCTGCACCGCACCTACCTGGACCGCAAGCGGGTCGAAGTGATGCGGGCCTTCAGTGCGCAGCCCATCCGCCTGCGGGCCGTGGAAGACCAGATCCGCCAGGTGTTCGTCAACCTGCTGCTCAATGCCAGCGACGCCCTGGCCGTCTCGGAGCAGGGCGGACGGCTGACCATCACGACAGCGCTGCGGGGCGGGATGGCGGTGGTTTCCTTTGCGGACAACGGTCCGGGTATCCGGCCCGAGGATATGGGCCGCGTCTTCGAGCCCTTCTTCACCACCAAGCCGATGGTGGAGGGGACCGGCCTGGGGCTGCCGGTGTCCTACGGCATTGTCCTGGCCCACGGCGGCACCATCGAGGTGCGCTCGCAGCCGGGCGAAACGGTGTTCACCGTTGTCTTGCCGATCACCGATCGGCCGGATGCGGATCAGGGCTCAGTCGGCACTTAACCGCGCGGATGGAAGCGGCGGTGGATCGATTTCAGGCGGGCGATGTCGATCTGGGTGTAGATCTGGGTGGTGGCGATGTCGGCGTGGCCGAGCATCATCTGTACTGCCCGCAGGTCGGCGCCGCCGGCCAGCAGGTGGGTGGCGAAGGAGTGGCGGAGCATGTGCGGGCTGATCGCCTTACTGATGCCGGCGGCCAGGGCGATGTCGCCGAGTATCTGCCAGAACCGGTTTCTGGTCATGCCGGTGCCCCGGTTGGAGACGAACAGCAAGGGGCTCGGTCGCCCCTTGAGGAGCATCGGCCGGCCGCGTTCCAGGTAGTCGGCGACGCGGCCGGCGGCCGCCATGGAAAAGGGCACGATCCGCTCCTTGTCGCCCTTGCCGAGGATGCGCAGGTGGCAGCTCTGCAGGTTGCAGCCGTGCAGCGGCAGCTGCACCAGTTCACTGACGCGCAGCCCGGAGCCGTAGAGCAGGTGGAGCATGGCGTAATTGCGCAGCACCAGCGGCGGCATGAACCGGGGCGGGGTGAGCAGGGTGTCCACCTCGGCCTGGGAGAGGGCCTTGGGCAGACTGCGACCGGTCTTGGGGGTGTCGATACCGGTTATCGGGTTATCGACCAGCCGGCCCTGGGCGGCGAGAAAGGCGAAGTAGGCGCGCAGCGCAGCCAGCCGGCGCGCATTGGAGCGGGCGCTGATGCCCCGCTCGTGGCAGTGCTGGAAAAACTGTTCGATCTGGGCCTGGCCGATGCGTTCGGGCCGCGGTCGGCAGACGTCGGTGAGGAAGCGGAGCAGGGACTCCAGGTCGGCCCGGTAGGCGGCCACAGTGTTGGCGGCCAGCCGTCGCTGGATGGTCAGGAACTGCAGAAAGAAATGCAGATTGTCGGTGTAGTCGGCGAGTAACAGGGGCGGGCGGCAGCTGGGGTGCGAGGGCGGGCAAGAAAAACGCCCCGACGGCCGGGCCGTCGGGGCGAAGCGTTCACATCCGGCTTCTCATCCGGTTGAACTTTCGAAGTTTACGCAGGGCCTCAGCGGCTTTGCGGCGCTTTTTCACGCTGGGCTTCTCGTAGTACTCGCGCCGTTTCAGCTCACGTTTGATACCGTCGATCTGCAGTTTCTTCTTTAACTGACGGATCGCGTATTCGAGGTCACCTCTGACATCTACTTCGATCATAATTGCATCACTTCCTTTGGTGGTTGGCCGAAGCCATTAGTAAGGGGATGGTTTGATGGACACAACAAACTAGCCGCTTGGCCCGTGAATGTCAATGCATAGAACTGTATTTCAGCCAATTTCCGCTGGCAGCACCCGCTCCGGAGCCCCGTGGGATGGCCTGTCGGCGAGTGTCACCGGTTGGCCGGGTGGGCGCGCTTTTGGCTGTTTTCTTGCGGCCCGATGGGATACGATAACGGTTACGGCGCCCACACGGGGCGGCATCGGGAAATTCACCAGAGGAGACGGAGTATGGCAAAATTGCGATTGGCGCTCATCGCCGGCGGGGTGTCGGCTGAGCGTGAGGTTTCCCTCCGCGGGGCGGCCGGGGTGGAGCAGGCGCTGAACCGTGACCGTTACGAGGTGGTCCGCTACGACCCGGCCACCGATCTCGCCCGGATCGCGGCCGACGCGGCCAACATCGACGCGGCCTTCATCCTCCTGCATGGGGTGCATGGCGAGGACGGCACCATCCAGGGGTTTCTCGACCTGCTCGGCATTCCCTACCAGGGCGCCGGCGTGCTCGGCAGCGCCCTGGCCATGGACAAGAACCTGGCCAAGGTCATGTACCGGCTCGCCGGCCTGCCGGTCGCCCCCTGGGTGATGGTCGAGCCGGGTGACCTGCGGGACAGCGGCCGGATCGAGTCCGCGGTCGGGCTGCCCTGCGTGGTCAAGCCGGTGCGCCAGGGTTCGTCCATCGGCATGTCCATTGTCCGCACCCGCGACCAGTTGCCCGCGGCGCTCGAACTGGCGCTGCGTCACGACGGCGAGGTGATGGTCGAGGCCTTTCTCAAGGGACGCGAGCTGACCGCCGGGGTGCTGGGCAACAGCGAGCTGACCGCCCTGCCGCTCATCGAGATCATCCCGGACAGCCGCTACGACTTTTTCAATTACGAGGCCAAGTATCAGCCCGGCGCCACCCGGGAGGTCTGCCCGGCGCCGGTGAGCGAAACGGTCCGGGCCAGGGCGCAGGACTATGCCGTGCGGGCGCACCGCAGCCTGCAGCTGCGCGGCTACAGCCGTACCGACATGATCCTCGTCGGCGAGGAACTCTACCTGCTGGAGACGAACACCATCCCGGGCATGACCCCGACCAGCCTGCTCCCCCAGGCCGCGGCGGAGGCAGGCCTGCCCTTTGCCGCCCTGCTCGACCGGCTGATCGAGCTGGCCCTGGAGCGACCGGCCGGGCCGCAGGGCTGAGCGGGTGATCCGGCGGTGCGGGCGACCGCGCCGCCGGTCGCTTAAAAGCGGGTGGTGAAGTAGGGTTCCAGCACCTCCGGCAGGCGTACCGTGCCGTCGGCCTGCTGGTGGTTTTCGAGGATGGCGAGCAGGGTGCGGCCCACTGCCAGGCCGGAGCCGTTCAGGGTGTGCACCAGCCGGCTCTTCTTCTCGCCCTTGGGCCGATAGCGGATGCCGGCCCGGCGGGCCTGGAAGTCGAGGAAGTTGGAACAGGAGGAGATCTCCCGGTAGGTGTTCTGTCCGGGCAGCCAGACCTCGATGTCACAGGTTTTGGCGGCCGAAAAGCCCAGGTCGCCGGTGCACAGCGAGACCACCCGGTAGGGCAGTTCGAGCAGCTGCAGGGCCGCCTCGGCATCGGCGAGCAGGCCCTCGAAGGCATCGTGCGACTGTTCCGGGGTGGTGAACTGGACCAGTTCCACCTTCTCGAACTGGTGCTGGCGGATGAGGCCGCGGGTGTCCTTGCCGTAGGAGCCGGCCTCGGAGCGGAAGCAGGGCGTGTAGGCGGTGTATTTGACCGGCAGGGCCGCTTCCTCCAGGGTTTCGCCGGCGTGGATGTTGGTCACCGGCACTTCGGCCGTGGGGATGAGCCACAGGTCCCAGCCCTCGATCCTGAACAGGTCCTCCTTGAACTTGGGCAGCTGGCCGGTGCCGGTCATGGTTTTGGAGTTGACCAGGAAAGGCGGCAGCACTTCGGTGTAGCCGTGCCGCTGGGTGTGCAGGTCGAGGAAGAAGTTGACCAGGGCCCGCGACAGGCGCGAGCCGAACCCCTTGAGCAGGGAGAAGCGGGCCCCGGCCAGCCGGGCCGCGGTTTCGAAGTCGAGGATGCCGAGGCGTTCGCCGATCTCCCAGTGGGGCAGGGGCGGAAAGGAAAATTCCGGGATTGTCCCCCAGCGCCTGATCTCCACGTTGTCCCGCTCGTCCCGTCCCTGGGGCACATCGTCGTCACAGAGGTTGGGGATGGACAGGACGATCTCCTGCAACTCGCCTTCGATCTGTGCAAGCGACGTGTCCAACTCCTTGATCCGTTCGGAAACGGTGCGCATCTCGACGATGAGCGGCTCGGCGCCGGCGGTTTCCCCGGTCTGCTTGAGCGAGGCGATGGTGCGGGAGACGGTGTTGCGCTGGTTTTTGAGCGCCTCGACCTCGGCGAGCACGGCCAGTCGCCGGCTGTCCGTGGCGGTGAACTGGTCGATCAGTTGCGGGTCGACCCCGCGCAGGTGGCATTTGTGGCGGACGAGATCGAGATTTTCCCTGACAAAACGTAATTCAAGCATGGCGTCGGCTGGGGGGTTGGGGAAGCGGGTGGGCGGGTTGTCTCCGGGGGCCGGCCCGAGGCCGGTCCCAAGGCTTTTAGCACGCGCTCCCGGTAAACGCAACGGGTATTCAATTGCTTTTATCCTTGCGTTTTGCTACCCTTTTCGCCGCTGCGAGGAGCTCATGGGGAGCGATCGCCGTTGTCGCGAGGACCGTCATGAGCAAGCCTTACCCATCCTTCATCCTCTTTCTCGGGGAACTGCGCCGGTCGCTGAAAATGCTCGGCGGGTCGGTGCTGCTTGCCACGGTCGCGCTCTTCTTCCTGTCCAGCCGGGTGGTGACCCTGCTGCAGCAGCATCTGGGTGAAAACCTCTATTTTTTCTCTGTTGCCGGACCGTTTCTGGCCCATGTGCGGGTGGCTTTTTTCGCGGCCCTGTTCCTGCTCATGCCCCTGTGCATGCATGTGCTCTGGCGGGCCCTGGGCAAGCCCTTCGGCCTGACCCCCGGTCAGCTGCGCGGGTTTGTCGTCGCCACCTGCCTGCTGTTCTATGGTGGGACGGCCTTCTGCGCCCTGATGACGCTGCCGTTTGGCATCAAGTTTCTCCTCGGCTTCCAGTCCGAGGAACTGCGCGCGGTCATTTCCATCAGCCGCTTCGTCAATTTCGTCACCCTGTTCGTGCTGGCCTTCGGGGCGATCTTCGAACTGCCGGTGTTCATGGTGTTCAGTGCCCGCGTGGGTGCGGTCAGCCGGCGGGCCTTCGAGAAAAACCGCCGGTACGCGGTGCTCGTCATCGCTATCCTGGCCGCCATGCTCACGCCGACCCCGGACCTGGTGAACATGGCGCTCATGGGTGGCCCGCTCTATCTGCTCTACGAGTCCGGGATCCTGCTCATCCGCCTGTTCAACCTGGACAAGGCAGCCGGTGGGGACACGAATCAGCGGCCGGAGGGATCGTGATCAGGCGGGACAGTGGGGCGGCGAGGGCCGTGCCGGGAGAAACGCGACCCGTTGGGGCGGTGGCGACCTGGCCGGGGTATTCTGGTGCAAAGGGAGGGAGCGTTTGGCAGTGTTTGAGGACAGGAAAGTGAGGGCGACGCGTGGTCGGCAGGAGGACGAGCGCCCGGACCGCAAAGTGTTTTGGCTTGTCGGCCTGGTGGTGGCCGGGCTGCTCATTCTCTGGGTCGTATTTGCCCCGGGCCGGGGGTATTACCATTTCCGGAAAATGCAGCGGGAGATCGACATGCTGGCGGCGGAGAACAGCCGCCTCGAGGCCCGGAACCTGGAATTGTCCGAGGATATCAGACGGCTCAAATCGGACGAGGCCTACATCGAGGAGATCGCCCGCCAGAAGCACGGTCTGCTGAAGAAGAACGAGACGGTCTACGAGTTCACGCCGCGCGCAAAGAAGCACTGAGCGGGTGCGTCCGGTGGCGGAGAAGGGAGACGAGCCGCACGGGCTCGACAATCAGGCTCAGGAGAATCCCGACCGGTTGCCGCAAGGGGCCGCGGGTGCGGGCGAAGAACCGGGTCCGCCGACCCGGAAACTGCCGGCGGAGAGCAGCTTGGTCACCTCGGTGCCGCCGCAATGCGGGCAGATGACCTGCTCGTTGGTGGTGGAAATCTTCAGAAATTCGAAGGGGCGGCCGCAGGTGCGGCAGGTGTATTCAAACAGGGGCATGGCAGGCTCCGATTCCGCTCCGCAGCGACGGGCGAAGGGGTTCTGTGCAGGACTGGTTGGTTGCGGTGCAAAATAAGGAGCGGGAGCGGGTTTGTCAGCTGAAAAACAACAGGACACAGGCGGGAACGAACCGGCAGTGACCGGAGGCGCCGACCCCTCGGCCCTGGCCGCGCTGGCCGGGGCGCTTCGCTCCCGCCTGAGCTTTCAGCAGCGGCTCGGTCTGCGCGCCTATCCTGCCTCACCGGGGCTGCGGCGTTTTCTCGCCGGTCCGCAGCGACCGCGCCAGGAACCTGCGCGTGGTGTGGTGCGGCCGCCGGTGCGCGCCGCGGCTCAGCCACCCGCCCTTCCGGCCGACAGCGGCGGCCTGGACAGCCTGCGTCGCGACCTCGAGGCCTGTACCCTCTGCGCCCTGGCCGCGACCCGGCAGGGGGTGGTCGGCGGCGCGGGTGGTTCGTCGGTGCGGCTGATGTTCGTCGGTGACTGGTCCCGGCAGAGCGGTCCGTTCTCGGCGGAGCAGTGTTTCGGCGCGGCCGAGGACACCATGCTGGGGAACATGGTGCGGGCGATCGGACTGGCGCCGGCGGAGGTGCATGTGACCAACGCGATCAAGTGCTGTCCGCCGGCCGAGCTGGTCCCGGACGAGGTGAGCCGGAACCAGTGCCAGGCCCATCTGCGCCGGGAGATCGACCTGGTCCGGCCCGAGATCATCTGTGCCATGGGCGAGATCGCGATCAGGTCGGTCCTCGGTCAGGACGGGCCACTGCTGCGCCTGCGCGGCCGGCTGCACCCCTACGGTGGTGACGGTGGGCAGGTGTCCGCCGTGCAGGTGGCCATCACCTTTCATCCCCGCTTTCTCCTCGACCATCCGGATCTGAAAAAAGCCGCCTGGGAGGATCTGCAGATGGTGCAGCGCCGCCTGCGCAGTCCGGCCCGGCAGGGCGGCTGAAACCGGCGGGACCGGCCCGCGTCCCCGCCGTCCACCAGCAGTCCCAACCACCGCGGGCAACATCGAACAGGTATCTTCACGGGAGGAACCATGGCCGTACACGAAATCACCCACCCCCTGGTCCGCCACAAACTCGGTCTGCTGCGTGAACGGAACATTTCCACCAAGGATTTCCGGGAACTGGCTTCGGAGGTCGGCATGCTGCTCGCCTACGAGGCGACCAGGAACCTGCCCGTGGAGCAGGTGACCATCGAATCCTGGGCCGGCCCGGTGAGGGTGGACCGGATCAAGGGCAAGAAGATGACCATCGTGCCCATCCTGCGCGCCGGCCTCGGCATGATGGACGGGGTGCTCAACGCGATGCCCACCGCCCGGGTGTCGGTGGTGGGGCTGTACCGGGACGAGAAAACCCTGCAGCCGGTCACCTATTTCAAGAAACTGGTGCAGGACATCCACCAGCGCCAGGCCCTCATCCTCGACCCGATGCTGGCCACCGGCGGCACCCTGGTGGCGGTGATCGACATGCTCAAGGCGGCCGGTTGCCTGGACATCATCGGCATCTTCCTGGTCGCCGCCCCGGAAGGCATCAAAAGACTGCAAGAGGCCCATCCGGAGGTCGATATCTACGTTGCCTCGGTGGACGACCGCCTCAACGGGGACGGCTACATCCTGCCGGGGTTGGGCGATGCCGGTGACCGGATCTTCGGTACCCGTTAGAGGCGACCGGAGCCGGGCAGCCGGCTGGAGAGGTCACGATTTGGCACGACCGGTCACGAACAGTTCGAACAGCTTTTCGAACACGAACGGGATAGCCGAGGCCTGGGCGTTGGCCGAGCCGGCGTAGGCCCGGGTCAGTTCGAAGGCGCGCTCGAAGGCCTGTTCGTGCTCGCTCCGACAGTTTTTTTTAAGAATATGGACAAGTTCTTCGGCAACAAAATCTTCCATGTCGGCTCCGGTCTGGTTGGGGGAACAGTGAGGGCGGCGGCCGGGGCATGATAGAACCAATGGCGCCGACCTCCAAGAGGTTTTTCGTCCGGGGCAGCCTGCCGTCGCTGCCCTGGCGGGAATCACCTTGACCCCGGGGGGAGCGGTTTGTTACTACCTGCGGCACCGGCCGACCCATGTCAACCGGCGCCACGGCGGCCGCCGGTGGCCGCCACTCCACCCCTTTCAGCAGACGGCATGATGGATTCGATGCACCTCTCGTTCGCCCGCCGCTGTGTCAGCGACATGATCAATGGCCTCAGCATCGGCCTCAGCCATTTTTCGGGGGCGAGCCGGGCCGCCGTCATCTTCGCGCTCGAACCCGACAGCCCGATGCTCATCTGCGATCCGCAAAACCTGCTCAAGGGGCATGAACCCATCTTCAGGGCCCTGTACGTCGACAGCCAGAAGTGGCGGGAAAACGTGCGGGTGGAGCGCGACCGCCGCAAGTTCGCCGAGATCGTGCCGGTCAGGGACCTCGGCCTGGCCGGGCTCATCTCCCAGGGCGGCTATTCGGGGTCGGTCTTCTTCCAGCAGTGGTTCACCGAGCATCATCCGGACCTGTGCAGCACCGGGCCCACCGAGTGCTGGCTCGAGCACGCGGTGTGGCGCTTCTCCCACGACCTGGCCAACGACCAGGATCTGTACACCGGCATCTCCGGCTACTTCCTCTTGGAATACGCCAAGCATGCGGTGCGCGACCACATCATCGACCAGATGAACCGACTGCTCGGCTGGGACACACCGGTGCGCATCTACCCGGTGATCGACGCCATCCTGATGATCTCCGAGACCCGTGAGGAGGGATCCTGGCCCGAGGGACGGCTGCTCTTCGTCGACCCGGGCATGATCGACCGGGTCAATTTCCTGGTGCGCTTCCAGGAGGGAGGACGGCCCCAGCTGGCCAACCACAAGCATGTGCGCAAGCTGCTGCTGACCGTCGAGCATTCGGGCCGCTACCTGGTGAGCGACGGCCGCGCCATTCTCGGCATCAGCGACGACAGCCTGCCGCCCTTTTCCGTGTGCGCCGATTTCCGCGGCCGCTATGGTTTTCTCAAGGTGAACCGCACCAAGGTGTGCAGTTTTGCCGACGGCCGCTTCAGTTCCACCACCTACCAGGCGAAGCTGGTGCAGCTGGAGGAGTTGCTGCTCGAATCAGCGCTGGACGACTCGGCCGGCACCTTCATCTTCAAGGTGGTCATCAGCCTGGTCCACCATTCCCAGAGCCGCAAGCACGGCTGTACCATCGTCGTCGATCTCGACCCCGAGCCGGTCGCCATCTCCGGTCAGGTGCTGTCGCCGCCGCTCGACCTGCGCAAGCCCTACATGCTCAAGATGGCCAAGTCGCTCGCCAAGGTGGACGGGGCCCTGCATATCGGCGCGGACCTGCACCTGCACGGTTTTGCCTGCCTGCTCGACGGCCGTTCGTTCCAGGGGGAGGACCTGGCCCGGGGGGCGCGCTACAACTCGGCCCTGCGCTTCACCGCCGAGCACCCGAACATCATCGTCGTGGTCGTCTCCTCGGACCGGCCGGTGAGCGTCATCCACCAGGGGGTCGATGTACACGGCAGCTGCTCCTGGGACCGCAAAAGCGGTTGCCTGTACGACCTCGAGCGGCTCGACCACTGGGTCGGGCAGTGACCGCCGTTTAACGGCTCAGGCCCCGCGCACCAGGGCCCGCATGTCCGGTTGGCCCTGCTGCTCCCAGGCGGCGTCGGCGAGATCGAGCAGTTTCGACCGGCAGCTCTTCAGGGGCGGCAGTTCGGGCAGGTGGGGGAGCAGCTGGGCGGCCGCGGCCGGGGCCTGCAGGCGCATTTTCTCCGCCAGGTCACTGTCCTGCCGGGAGGTGACCGCCCCCGCCAGACCGCTCTCCGCACCGGTGCTGTCCAGGTTGCGGAGAAAGCCCATCATCTCCCCCAGGTCGTTCTTCCGGTGAAACTGATTGATCTCCTCGACAATGGTCTGCTGCTCGGCCGCCAGCCGGCCGAGGGTGGCGCGGTAGGCCTCGGTACCCTCGAGCAGTCGGCTGTAGATGTCGAGTACGAGGTTGCGGAAGCAGGCCCGCCGGGTCAGACCGTGGCAGCGCTGCCCTGCCAACAGCCGTCGACGGATGGTCGGCGAGCGGAGCAGGTAGGGGTCGAGGAAGGTCTCGTCGCGCAGCCCGGTCAGGCGAAAGAACTCGTGGATGAAAGGCTCGCTGCCAAGGAGCAGGTAGAGCCGCACCAGGTCGAAGCCGACGGTGCTCTCCAACTGGCTGAAGGCCTCCTGGATCTGCCGACCGTATTCCCTGCTGTCGTCCTCGATCAGCTTGCGTGAGCCGAAGTAGCGCTCGGCGATCTCTTTTTTCACTTCCAGCGCCAGAAACGATTCGATGTCCTGCATGACCTCCTTCCTCCTCTCTTCGCGGCCGCCTGCCAGCACCCGGCGCGGCCTGTGTCGGCAAAATTTTCGATGATCGCCATGAACCCGTTTATCATATCTGCAATGCATCAAAAAAGCAGCTGCCATGACGAGCCGGCCCACGGCCGAGCCGCGGTTGGGGCGCTTCCCCGGTCGCCGGCGGCAGCCCTCCTGGCCGGCCCGGGGAGACGGCCGTGAGCGTGCCCGCCTCCCGCGAACAGGTGAAGCAGACCATCCGCGAGGTGGCTGACATCGTCCAGGTGATCGGCGAGCACGTCGAGCTGAAGCGGGCGGGCGTGCGCTACACCGGCCTGTGCCCCTTCCATGCCGAGAAAACCCCTTCCTTCTCGGTCAATCCCCAGGGACAGTTTTACCACTGCTTCGGCTGCGGTGAGTCCGGCGACGTGTTCTCCTTTGTGATGAAATACCACCACCTGGAATTTCCCGAGGCGCTCAAGCTCCTCGCCCGGAAATTCCATGTCGACCTGCCGGAGCGGCAGCTGACCGACGCCGAGCAGGAGCAGCTGCGTCGGCGGCAGTCGCTCTACGAGGCCAACGAGGCGGCCGCGGTGGTCTATCAGCAGTGTCTTGTCGAGGAGCGGCACGCGGCCCCGGCCCGGGCCTACCTGGAGCAGCGGGGGGTGCCGGCTGCGGCCATCGAGCGCTACCGGCTCGGGTACGCGCCCGACCCGGAACAGGGTGGCTGGAGCTATCTCCTCGACCGGCTGCGGTCCCGGGGGCTGGACGCGGACACGCTCGAAGCGGCGGGCCTGGCCGTGCGCAAGGAACGCGGCGGCCACTACGACCGGTTCCGCGACCGGATTATGTTCCCGATCATTGACCTGACCGGGCGGGTGGTGGCCTTTGGCGGCCGCCTCCTCGGGGATGGCCGGCCCAAGTACCTGAACTCGCCGGAGAGCGTGATCTTCGACAAGAGCCGGCTGCTGTTCGGCCTGTTTCCGCACCGCGAGGCCATCCGCAGGCAGCGGCGCGCCCTGGTGGTGGAGGGCAATTTCGACCTGCTGCTGCTGGCTGTGCACGGCATCGACAACGTGGTCGCGCCGCTCGGCACGGCCCTGACCCGCACGCATATTCACAGCCTGCGCGGCTATGCGGACGAGGTGGTGCTGCTGTTCGACGCCGATGCCGCCGGTCTCAAGGCGGCCCTGCGCAGCGTGCCGTTCCTGCTGGCCGAGCAGGTGACCGGCCGGGTGGCCGTCCTGCCCGCCGGCCATGATCCGGATAGCTTTGTCCGCGCCGAGGGGCCGGCGGCGGTGACCGCACTGGTCGAGTCGGCGCGGCCGCTGGCCGAGTTCGTGTTCGACGCCCTGGTGCGCGAGCACGGCCTGACCCTGGCCGGCAAGAGCCGCATCGTCAGCGAACTGAAACCCCTGGTCGAGGCGGCTGCCGACGCGGACCAGCGCGCCCTCATGATCGCCCATTTCAGCGAAAAACTGGGTCTGTCGCCGGGGTATTTTCAGGGGGGCCGACCCGGGCGGCAACCGCCGCCCCCGGTCGAGGAGCCGGCCGACGGCCCGCTGCCCCGGCTGGCCGCCCTGCCCCGGCAGGAGCAGCAGCTGGTTGACTTCCTCATCCTCTACCCGGAACACCTGGGCATGCTGCAGGCGGCCGGGCTGGGCCGCATGCGCCTGGCTCCGGCTACGGCCCGGATCGTCGCCCTGCTCGAGGAACTGGCCGCTTCCGGCCCCTGCCAGCCGGAGCGGCTGCTGACCCTGCCGCTCGCCGAGGAGGAGCGGGCCTATGTGGTCCGCCTGCTCACCCGGCCGCCCTCTTATGAGGCCGCGGCGGAGGACGATCCGGTGCGGCAGCTGGGCGAGGAGCTGGCCACCTGGTTGCGGTCGACGCTGCAGAAACACACCGGAGCCGGTCTGCAGCAGCAGATTCTCGAGGCGAGCCGTCTGGGCCAGACCGATCGGGTCATGGAGTTGCTGCGGCTGAAACTGGAGAGCGAGCGAAAAAGAACGGGTTTTTAATATAACGTGTTGAAAAAAGATAAAAATCAGATAAATTCAAAAAATTGTATTGAGGGGCGTGGGTTTCGCGGCTGGTGACGGATGTGCCGGGGAGGAAACATGGAAGCAGACGATTTTGTCTTTGACGACGAGCTGGAACCGGAAGCGCTGACCGGAATCGCCGGGCGTGGCCAAAGGGACACGGCCGGGGCCCTGCCCGAGGACGACTGGGCGGTGCGCAACGGCATCGAGCGGCGCTCCTCCATGGACCGTCGCGCCCATGCGGACCGTCGCGCCGGCGACCGCAGGGGCACGGGCAGCAGCTTCGACCCGATGAACATCTATCTGCGCGAGATGGGCGACCAGCACCTGCTCAGCCACGAAGAGGAGATGGAACTGGCCCGCATGGTCGAGGAGGGGGAGACGAGCATCCAGCACGCGGTGCTGCGCGTGACCCTGGGGATCACCGCCCTCAACGATCTGGCCGAGAACCTGCTGCGCGGCAACCTGCGCATCGGTTCGGTGATCCGCGGCCTGTCCGAGAACGATGAGAAAGAACTGGCCAGGAGCCGCGACGCCCTGCTCGACCAGATCGAAAAGGCCAACGACCTGGACGGTCAACGCCGCGACCTGTTTGTCGCCCTGAAAGCGGCGGCTGGCGACGACGCCGCGGAAAACCGGCTGGTGGAGGAGATCCTGCGAACGAGCAACGCGATCTCCAGCCTGTTTCGGGAGTATCGCCTCTGTTCCCGGGGCATCCTCTCGGTGGCCGACGCGGTCAAGGAGTTGGCGCAGAAATTCAACAAAGTGCGGGTCGTGGCGCGCCAGCAGGAGCTGCTCTTGGCCGCTCGCCGCCACGAGCAGGGCGCGACCGTGCCAACGGTCAACCCGGCCGAGGTGGAGCGGCGCGTCACCCTGGAACTGGCCGAGACCATCGGCCTTGGCTGGCCGGCCTTCATGGAGGTGCTGCAGGACATCGAAATGGGGCGGGAGACCGCCCGGCAGGCCAAGGAAACCCTGGTGCGCGCCAACCTGCGCCTGGTCATCTCGGTTTCCAAGAAATTTATGAATCGCGGTCTGCAGCTGCCCGATCTGATCCAGGAAGGGAACATCGGCCTGATGAAGGCGGTGGAGAAGTACGATTACAAGCGCGGCTACAAGTTTTCCACCTACGCCACCTGGTGGATCCGTCAGGCGGTCACCCGCAGTATCGCCGACCAGGGACGCACCATCCGTCTGCCGGTGCACATGATCGAGACGATCAACCGGCTGCTGCGCTTTTCCAGGGATTTCCAGCGGGTCGAAAGCCGCGAGCCCACCCCCGAGGAGATGGCGGCCCAGCTCGGCACCGATGTCGACAAGGTGCAGGTGGCCCTGAAGACGGCCCGGGACGCGATCTCCCTCGACGCCCCGGTGGGCGATGAGGAGGACGCCATGCTCAGCGATTTCATCGAGGACCATGCCCAGCCGGACCCGCAGGAGCAGTCGATCACCGAAAGCCTCAAACGCTGCCTGTGCAAGGTGATGGGCTCGCTGACGCCGCGGGAGGAAAAGGTGCTGCGTATGCGCTACGGCATCGAGATCGGCTGCGACCACACCCTGGAGGAGGTGGGCCAGTGCTTCTCCGTGACCAGGGAGCGTATCCGCCAGATCGAGGCGCAGGCGCTCAAGAAGCTCCGCCACCCGTCGAGAAGCCAGGCGTTGCAGGCCTTTCTCAGCGATTAGCAGACCCTTGGCTCTCTGTGCGCACGCCGAGGAGTGGCTGACCCTTTCTTTTCTGCCCGGTTTGGGCTGCGTCCTCATCGGTCGCCTCGTCCGTGAGGCGGGCGGGCCGGGTGAGGCGCTGCAGCGGTTGGGCCGTGGTTCCGGCAAGGGGACGCGGCCGGGCAGCCCGCCCGTCGATCCGGGCCAACTGGCGGCGGCGCGCCAGCGGGCGCAGCGCGAGCTCGACCTGCTCACCCGCGCCGATATCTCCCTGGTCGCCTGCACCTGCCCCGCCTTTCCCGATGCCCTGGACTCCATTGCCGACAGCCCGGTGCTGCTGTTCTACCAGGGCGACCTGGACTGTCTGCACCAGCCGGCGGTGGCGGTCATCGGCTCGCGTGCCGCCAGCGATTACGGCCGGCGGGTCGCCGCCCTGCTGGCAGGCGATCTGGCCGCCCAGGGCCTGACCGTGGTCTCCGGGGCGGCCTACGGCATCGATGCGGCCGCCCATCGAGCCGCGCTCGCGGCCGGCGGCAGGACCGCCGCGGTACTCGGCTGCGGGGTTGACGTGGCTTACCCGCGCACCCACGCCGACCTGTTGCGGGAGATCGCCGACCAGGGGGTGCTCCTCTCCGAGTACCCCCTCGGCACCCGGCCGGAGGGGTTCCGTTTCCCGGCGCGCAACCGGATCATCAGCGGCCTGGTGCAGGGCGTGGTGGTGGTCGAGGCCACGGAGAAATCTGGATCCCTGATCACCGCCCGGCTTGCGCTCGACCAGGGCAGGGAGGTGTTCGCCGTGCCCGGCCGCATCGACTCGCCGAAAAGCACGGGCGCGCACCGGCTCATCCAGCAGGGCGCCCGCCTGGTGCAGACCGTGCAGGACATCCTCGACGAACTCTCCTGGGAGGGCCGGCTGGCCGTGCCGGTGCAGGCCATGGCGCCGGATGCACCCCGGGCCAGGCTCGCGCCCGGCGAACAGTCGCTGCTCGACAGCCTCGATACCTATCCCCGCGACATCGACACCCTGGTCCGCCAGACCGGCCTGCCGGTGGGAGAGATTCACGCCCTCCTGCTCCAGCTGGAGTTGTCCGGCCTGGTCCGCCAGTTGCCCGGCAAGCTCTACGAACGGGTTTTCGCCGCCTGAGACCGGGTCGCGCCGCTCCTTCCTGTTTGCAGGGAGACCGTTTTCCGGTACGTTGTGGCCTGTTCGGCGGCAGCGGGCCACCTTTCCCCTGTCCGGGCTGCCGGCCGCAGCCCTCTGCCAAGGATTGTGTTATGCGCTCCCTCATGATCGCCCCTTCCATCCTTTCCGCTGATTTCACCCGGCTCGGCGACGAGATCAGGGCCGTCGAGGCGGCCGGCGCCGATGTCATCCACGTGGATGTGATGGATGGCCATTTCGTGCCCAACATCACCATCGGCCCGCTGGTGGTGCGTGCGGTGCGCGCGGTGACTGACCTGCCGGTGGACGTCCACCTGATGATCGCCGACCCGGACCGCTACCTGAAGGATTTCATCGACGCCGGCGCCGACTGGGTGACCGTGCACGTGGAGGCCTGCGTCCACCTCCACCGGACCCTGGCCTGCATCAAGGACCTGGGCCGCAAGGCCGGCGCGGTGCTCAACCCGGCCACCTCGCTGACCACGCTCGAGTATGTGCTCGCCGAGGTGGACCTGGTGATGCTGATGAGCGTCAACCCGGGCTTTGGCGGCCAGTCGTTCATTCCCTCGGCGATCGACAAGATCCGTCGCCTGCGGCAGATGCTCGATGCGGTCAATCCCGGCGCGGGCATCGAGGTGGATGGCGGCATCGGCCCGACCACCATCGGCGCCGTGGCCGAGGCCGGGGCCAATATTTTTGTCGCGGGATCGGCCATCTACGGACAGGCCGAGTACGGGCCGGTCATCCGCGACCTGAGGCAGCGGGCCGTTCGCTAACTGACAACAGGGGAGGAGGCTATGGCATTTCATGATTTTTCCGACTACCGGGCGGTGTCCCGGCTGAAGGCGCTTGCAGAGCGCCCCCACGACCTGACCGCGCCTGACGGGCTGTCGGCGGAGCGGATCGCCGCCCTGCGGGCCTCGTCCTGCGGCTTTGACCTGCTCTACGCCACCCAGCGGGTCAACGACGAGGTCCTCGACGCCCTCCAGGCGCTGGCCGATGAGGCCGGTTTGGTGGAGACCTTCCGGGCCATGAAGGGGGGCGCGGTGCTCAACCGCATCGACGGGTTCGACAGCGAGAACCGCCAGGTGCTGCACACCGCCAGTCGCGATGTGTTCACCGAACCGCCGGCCGCCCCCGAGGCTTCGGCCCGGGCCAGGGCCGAACTCGACAAGCTGCGCGCCTTTCTCAAGGATCTCAACCGGGGCCGGCTGGTCAATGCCCAGGGGCAACCCTTCACCACCATGGTCCAGGTGGGCATCGGCGGTTCCGACCTGGGGCCGCGGGCCCTGTACCTCGCCCTCAAGGCCCACGCGGTCGAGGGGCGCTCGGCCCGCTTCATCGCCAACGTCGACCCCGACGACGCGGCCGAGGTGCTGCAGGGGCTCGATCTGTCGCGCACCCTGGTGAACATCGTCAGCAAGAGCGGCACCACCCTGGAAACCCTGACCAACGAGCGACTGGTGTGCGCGGCCCTGGAAAAGGCCGGTCTCGACCCGGCCCGCCATCTGCTGGCAGTGACCGGCGAGGGCAGCCCGATGGATGACCCGAGCCGCTACCTGGCCTCGTTCTACATGTTCGACTCGATCGGCGGCCGCTACTCGGCCACCTCCATGGTCGGCGCCGTGACCCTGGGCTTCGCCCTCGGCATGGAAGCGGTGCTGGACATCCTGCGCGGGGCCCACCAGATGGACCTGGCGGCGGAGGAGCCGGACATCCGCCGCAACCTGCCCCTGCTCATGGCCCTGCTCGGTATCTGGAACCACAACTTCCTCGGCAGCCGGACCGTGGCGATTCTGCCCTACAGTCAGGCCCTGTCGCGCTTCCCCGCGCACCTGCAGCAGTGCGACATGGAGAGCAACGGCAAGTCGGTGACCCGTAAAGGCGAGCCGGTGCACTGGCTGACCGGTCCGGTGATCTGGGGCGAGCCGGGCACCAACGGCCAGCACGCCTTCTACCAGCTCATCCACCAGGGCACCGAGATCGTGCCGGTGGAGTTCATCGGTTTCCGCCGCAGCCAATACGACGAGGACATCGATGTCCACGGCACCACCTCCCAGCAAAAGCTCGTCGCCAACATGCTCGCCCAGTCGCTGGCGCTGGCCACCGGCAAGCGGGACGCCAACCCGAACAAGGCCTTTCCGGGCAACCGGCCCAACTCGGTGCTCATGGCCGACCGGTTGACCCCGCGGACCATGGGGGCGCTGCTCGCCCTGTTCGAACATCGCATCGCCTTTCAGGGGTTCTGCTGGCACATCAATTCGTTCGACCAGGAGGGGGTACAGCTCGGCAAGGTGCTCGCCACCCAGCTGCTGGCCATCATGGCGGACACCTCCGCCGACCGGTCCGGGGCAGGGCAGGCAGGGTCGGTGGCGGCCGGCCTGCTGCACCGCGCGGGCATGCTCTGACACGCCGCAAGGTGGCCACCATCCATTTTTTTTGCGCCGAAACGGCCTGAGTTTTTTGGTTGACAAAGACAGGGGCTGCGGCTATTCTCGGCCCCTGAATGACCATTCAATATGGTACTGTGCGCTGCTTCCTGAATTGGCGCACAATTTCCATTCAGCGGCACAACTCTACAGGTGTAATTCAACATTCTCTCTAGGAGGAAACACTGATGGCAAAGCATGAAACGCCTCTATTGGACGAACTGGAAAAAGGTCCATGGCCGAGTTTCGTCACCGACCTCAAGCAGCAGGCAGAGACCAAGCCCGACGTTTGGGACATCCTTGGTCAGCTTGAGCTTTCCTACAAGGACCGGATCACCCACTGGAAGCACGGCGGCATCGTTGGTGTTTTCGGCTACGGCGGCGGCATTGTCGGTCGGTATTCGGATGTACCGAAACAGTTCCCGGGCGTTGAGCATTTCCACACCGTTCGTATTGCCCAGCCCTCCGGTTTGTACTACACCACCGAGAACCTGCGCGGCCTGATGGACCTGTGGGACAAGTACGGCTCCGGCGTCACCAACCTGCACGGTTCCACCGGCGACATGATTTTCCTCGGCACCCGCACCGAGAACCTCGAGCCCCTGTTCTGGGACCTGACCCACGACCTGAAGCAGGACCTGGGCGGTTCCGGCTCCAACCTGCGTACCCCGGCCTGCTGTCTGGGTGAGTCCCGCTGCGAGTGGGCCTGCTACGATGCTCAGGAGGCCTGCAACGCTCTGACCCAGCGGTACCAGGACGAGATCCATCGTCCGGCCTTCCCCTACAAGTTCAAGTTCAAATTTTCCGCCTGCCCGAACGACTGCGTGGCCGCCATTGCCCGCTCCGACTTTGCCGTCATCGGCACCTGGAAGGACAACATCCGTATCGACCAGGCCGCTGTGAAGAAATACATGGCCGGCGATGCCGAGTACCCGTCCAACGGCGGCGCCCACAAGGGCGGCAACTGGGGCAAGTTCGACATCGAGAAGGAAGTGATCGACCTCTGTCCGACCCAGTGCATGTGGATGGAAGGCGGTGAGCTGAAGATCGACGACTCCGAGTGCACCCGCTGCATGCACTGCATCAACGTCATGCCGCGCGCCCTGCGTCCCGGTCTCGAGAAAGGCGCGAGCATCTGCATCGGCGCCAAGGCCCCGATCCTCGATGGCGCCCAGTTCGCCACCCTGGTTGTCCCGTTTGTCAAGGTCAGCGCCGAGGACGAATTCGAGACGCTGGTCGAATACATCGAGAAGGTGTGGGACTGGTGGATGGAAGTCGGCAAGAACCGCGAGCGCGTCGGTGAGACCATGCAGCGCATCGGCCTGCCCACCTTCCTGAGCGTCATGGAGATCGAGCCGCTGCCGCAGCATGTGAGGGAGCCGCGATCCAACCCGTATGTCTTCTGGAAGGAAGAGGAAGTGCCCGGCGGTTGGGAGCGCGACGTTGCCGAGTTCAGGAAGCGTCACGCGGCCTGATGCCCCTGTCGAACCACTCTTAACGGAACACTTATAAGGAGATGATATAATGGGTTACGATCCGAAAAATCCTATGGTAGGTCGGATTACCGACTTGGGGCCGAAATACTATGGCGATATGCTCCCTCCGGTCATCAAGGAGAACAAGGGCAAATGGCTGTACCACGAGATCCTTGAGCCGGGCGTGCTCGTGCACGTTGCCGAGAACGGGGACAAGGTCTACACCGTACGTTGCGGTTCCGCCCGCCTGCTGACCATCAATCGGGTGCGCCTCTACTGTGATGTCGCCGACAAATGCTGTGGCGGCTTCCTCCGCTTCACCACCCGCAACAACGTCGAGTTCATGGTGGACAGCAAGGAGAAACTCGATGCCCTCAAGGCCGAGTTGAAGAAACACCAGGATGTATTGCCGATCGGCGGTACCGGCGCCTGTGTGACCAACATCGTCCACACCCAGGGTTGGGTTCACTGCCATACCCCGGCCACGGACGCCTCCGGACCGGTCAAGGCGGTCATGGACGACCTGTTCGAGTACTTCGGTTCCATGAAACTGCCCGCCCAGGTGCGCATCGCCCTGGCCTGCTGCCTGAACATGTGCGGCGCCGTCCATGCCTCGGACATCGCCATCCTCGGCATCCACCGCAAGCCGCCGATGGTCGACAACGACCGCATCAGCGGTGTCTGCGAGATTCCGCTGGCCATTGCGTCCTGCCCGCTGGGCGCCATCAAGCCTGCCAAGGGCAAGAACTCGGCCGGCGAGGAAGTGAAGAGCGTTGTGGTCAACGCCGAGCGCTGTATGTTCTGCGGTAACTGCTACACCATGTGCCCGGCCATGCCGCTGGCCGATCCGGAGGGCGATGGTATCGCCATCCTGGTGGGCGGCAAGGTTTCCAACGCCAAGTCCGCGCCGAAGTTCTCCAAACTGGTCGTGCCGTTCCTGCCGAACAACACCCCGCGCTGGCCCGAGACCGTGGCCTGCGTCCGTCAGATCCTCGATGCCTATGCCAAGGACGCCAAGAAGTACGAGCGTGTTGGCGAGTGGGCGGAGCGGATCGGCTGGGAGAAGTTCTTCGAAAAGACCGGGTTGGCCTTCACCGAGAAGTCCATCGATGACTACCGCCTGGCCTATGACACCTGGCGGACCACCACCCAGTTCAAGTACACCAGTCACACTGCCGCTTACACCAAGTAACAGCGGGTCTTTCATGACCGGCCCTGATGTTCAGGGCCGGTCATCTTTTGTGTTTTTCCACCTTCCGAGGAGCGCAACATGGCACTGAGTATAGAAGACCTGAAAAAGGCCATCATCGAAAAGGCGACCAAATCACCCAAACCGCAGTTGTACATCAAGGACTTTTACGCCTGCGACCCGGATGCTAAACCGATGACCATCAAGAAAGTGGCAAACACGCTGGTCACCGAGGGTGAACTGATGTTCTGGTCCTCCGGTTCCACCACCATGTATGCCCGGCCGGACCGTATCCAGAACGAGGAAAAGTAAGTTCCTTTTTCCTATCTGTGTTTTCAGGCAGAGATCCACTGAGGGTCTCTGCTTTTTTATTGCCGTCCTCACGCCCTCTCCCCGCCGCTGGCCACAGTGATCCTCGCCTACGACCACCTTGATTCGACCAACCGTGTCGCCCGTGAACTGGCTCTGGAAGGGTGCACCGCCGGCACCGTGGTACTGGCCGGCAGTCAGTCCTCCGGCCGTGGTCAGTATGGTCGGCTGTTCAGTTCCCCTGTGGGTGGGCTGTATTTTACCCTGGTGCTCGTGCCCGACCTTCCCTTGAACGCCTTGCCGCTTATCACCCTGGCCACAGGACTGGCCTGTCGGGAGACGATACAGGCGGTGACGGGACTCGAGCCCCTGATCAAATGGCCCAACGACCTGTACCTCGACCATCGGAAGGTTGCCGGCATCCTCTGTGAAAGTGTGATTCCGCCGGGTGCAGGGGGCGCGACGAGGGTGCTGGTCGGCGTGGGTGTGAACGTCAACTCGCGGGTGAATGACTTTCCCGGCGAACTGCGACCTCTTGTCACCACCGTGCGCGAGCACATCCGTGCACCCCTCTCGCTGCAGGACCTGCTGCCCAGGTTTGTGCACGCAATCAGCGACCAGGTGGCCAGGCTTGGCGACAACCGGGCCGCCATGCTGGCCGATTGGCAGCGGTTTGATTATCTGGCCGGCCGCGAGGTTGTCTGCACCGTGGGCACGGACGTTCGTGAGGGAGTGGCGGCGGGCCTGAACGAGGAGGGGCGCTATCGGCTGCGCGACCCCGAGGGGTGTGTGCACGAGGTGATCGGCGGGCAACTCAGGCTTCGCGCTGCTTCGCTGCCGGAAGACAGCACCGGCCCCGGTCGTGGGTGACAGCAACGCGCCCGCATCAACGGACCGCTTTCCCTTTTGTTGCGTCCAGTCTTGAAATCCCCTTTCTTTCCCCAGTGTGGTGGATCCATGGACACTAATCTCCACTTTTCCGCTCTTGTCGTCAGAGAAGACCAAAACGGGCAGTTTCAGCGCGCCGTTGTGGAACGACAGCTCAGCGACCTGCCGGACAACGAGGTGTTGGTCCGGGTGCGCTATTCGTCGCTCAACTACAAGGATGCCCTTTCCGCCACGGGCAACCGTGGTGTGACCAGGAACTACCCGCACACCCCGGGAATCGATGCCGTCGGAACCGTGGTCGCTTCCACGGACCGCAACTGGCAGGCCGGGGACGAGGTGCTCTGCACCGGGTATGACCTGGGCATGAACACCTCCGGCGGGTTTGGCCAATACATCCGGGTTCCCGGCTCCTGGCTCGTTCGCCGGCCCGAGACCCTGGCGCCGATGGACTGTATGCGCCTCGGGACCGCCGGTTATACCGCCGCCCTGTGTGTGCTCGGCCTGCAGGACAATGGCGTCCTGCCGGGGAGAGGTCCGGTGCTGGTCACCGGTGCCACCGGTGGGGTCGGGTCCATCGCCCTGCTGCTTCTGCACCGCCTTGGTTACGAGGCGGTGGCGGTCACCGGCAAGGAGTCAGCCCACGCGTTCCTGCGCTCGCTCGGCGCCGCCTCGGTGCTTGATCGCCGGGAACTGCTCAAGGACCGGGACAAGCCGCTGCTACCCGCGCGCTGGGCCGGGGTGGTGGATACGGTGGGCGGAGACCTGCTCGCCACCGCCATCAAGAGTACCGGCTTCGACGGGGTCGTCACCCTCTGCGGCAACGCGGCCTCGGCTGATCTGCCGATCAGTGTGTATCCGTTCATCCTGCGCGGGGTCCATCTGGTGGGCGTCTATTCGGCTAACAGCCCGATGGAGCGGCGTCTGCGGGTCTGGGAAAAACTGGCGGGGGAGTGGCAATTGGATCTCGGCCCTATCAGCCGGGTCGTTTCCCTCTACCGACTCGAAGAGGAAATCATGGCCATGCTGGCCGGCCGGACCACAGGCCGCTGCGTGGTCGATCTGGAGGCGACAACGTGACGATAGCATTGGCCAGGGAGGTACTGACGGTCGAGTCCGAGGGACTGCTGGCGGTTCGTGACCGGCTGGGTGAGGAATTCGTGCGGGCCGTGGACATCATCATGGCCTGTCCCAGCCGGCTGGTGGTCACCGGTATCGGCAAGTCCGGACTGGTCGGTCAGAAGATCGTAGCCACCCTCAACTCAACCGGCACGCCCTCCTTTTTTCTCCATCCGGTCGAGGCCATGCACGGTGATCTGGGCATGGTGGCTCCCACCGATGTGGTCCTGGCCCTTTCCTACTCCGGAGAAACCGCGGAACTGAACCGGCTGCTCGGCAGCCTGAGGGAGCGCGGTGTGTCGATCATCGCCCTGTGCGGGGTGGCTGACTCGACTCTGTCCCGGCAGGCGGTGGTGACGCTGGATGTGGCCATTCCCAGGGAGGCCTGCCCGCTTGGTCTGGCGCCGACCACCTCGACCACGGCAACGCTGGCCATGGGCGATGCCCTGGCCGTGGTCCTGCTCAACCGCAAGAAGTTCCGGGCCGAGGACTTCCGGCGCAACCATCCGGGCGGCAGCCTGGGGGAACGGCTGAAAGTCGCCGTGGGTGAGGTGATGCTCACCGGCGAGAGCGTACCGTCGGTTCCCGTCACCGTCACCATGCAGGCCGCCGTGGCTGAACTCAACCGCAAGAACCTGGGTGCGGTCTTCGTCACCAGCGGAGCCGGCCTGCTCCGCGGGATCGTCACCGATGGCGATATCCGGCGGATGCTTTCCACGGGGAAAAGCCTTGGCGAGGTGACCTTGGCCGAGGCCATGACCAGCAACCCGGTGGCCATCGCCGACACGCTCATGGCCGCAGACGCCCTCAGCCTCATGCAGCGCCATGAAATCACCGTGCTGGCGGTGGTCGGTGCTCAGGGGCGACTGATCGGAATCCTCCACCTGCACGACCTGCTCGGCAAGGGGGAGTTCAGGTTCCTCATCTGAACCGGCGGCGACAGGTCGCTCTCACCCGCTCCCGGTGCTGCACGGCGCGGCCCGGGCCTTCACTCTTCCTTGTACCCCGACCACTGGCCGGTTTTCGCGTCGTACCGGTAGAGCAGTTCGAGCTTGGAACTGCTGCCCTGGCTGCGCTCCACGCAGGAGAGGGCGAACACACGGTCCTTGCCGATTTTCTTCAGGAAGACCGCCTTGGGCGAGAGCAATTCGGAACCTTCGAAGGTCGGGTACCTGGCGCGAAATAAAGTTTCGAAGTTGTTCTCGAGCCAAGCTGTCAGTCGGTCCACCTCCAGTTGTTCGAGATCAGCCGCGATCCGTGTCTGCACCTGCTGCGCCAGCGTCCTGATCGACGGGGTCCGGGCATGGTCGCTGCGGCGGATGATTGTCTGGATCTCTCGCCGGTGGGCGACGGCGGCGCTGAGATCGCCACGGCCTTCGGCCCGAGTCACCTGTTCCTGCACCTGGGCGATGCGCACCAGCAGCAGGGTCTTCTCCACCTTGGCCACCGATTCGGTCAGGGTCTTGTCCCCGCTGGCCGATTCCTCGGCGAGCAGCGTCAGCGCCTGCTCGTATTCCTTGATGGCCAACTCCCAGTCCTGCTGCTGATAGGCGGCCCGTGCCGCGGCCAGCATCCGGTAGAGCCGGGCGTTCACCAGCAGTTGGCGCACCTCCCCGCGCTCCGTGTCACTGACTGCTGCCGGATTGGCGGCGATCAGGCCGCGGGCGCGTTCAAGCGAGGTGATGGTGTCCTGCCATTGGGCCTGGTCAAAGTTTTTTTTCGACAGGTCGAGTTCCTGGCGAAACACCGCCGCGGTCAGCCGATCGGTGATGTCACTGGCGGTGCTCCGGTCGGACAGTTCACCGGACAGCTGCAGGGCCTTGCGGTAAGACTCGGCCGCCTGGGCCCAGTTTTTTCCCTGCTCGGCCTGCTCGGCCGCGGAGAGGGTCCGGCGCAGTTCCAGGGTGTGCATGCTCTCTTCAATGGCCGCCTTGTGCCCTGCCAGGTTGTGACCGGTGGCCAGTTGCAGGGCCTGTTGGTAGAGAGCCAGGGCTTCCCCTGGTTTGTTCGCATCGACAAGGGTCCGGGCTTGGCCGGTGAGCGTTTGCACCTCCTGCAGGGCGGTGGCCGCGTCCACGGGAATGTACAGCCCCTCATACAACACCTTCCCCTGTAATCCCTCTTTGAGTTCCGGTGAGTCAAGAAGGGCAGCTATTTCCCGGTCAAGGCCGCTTTTGCGGAAGCGAAGGACGGACAGGGTGGCGAGGGGCGACCGGGCCGCTTCGAGGGCGGCCTGGGCACTGTCAAACTGGCCGGCGCCGATCAGCTGTCGCCCCTGGCGGAGTTTGGCCTGGGCGAGTTCGATCGCCTGCTGGTCGTTCCAACCAAGCAGCCCGGTGCCCGCACAGGCGGCGGCGGTCAACATGGTGAGGATCACCCGCCGGCTGGGCACGGGCAGGCGCGGCAGCCGCAGCCGTCTTGCCCCCATGGGCGATGCCGGTTTGGTCGATGGTCCACCAACGGGCCGTCTGCCCGGCCGCACGGTTGCCTCGTCGTCTGCATCCGGCTCAGCCAATGAGTCTGCGGCGAGTTGGGACTGCTGGATGCGCGCCCGCAGGGCCTCGGCCCCCGGCGCGTCGACGGCAACGGCCAGCAAGTCGTCCACCACCTCGAGAGCCTCGGTGTACTTGGCCGCTCCTTCCAGCTGCTCGGCGAGTTTGAAGAACTGGTCCGTTTTGCGCAGAACCTGGCCGATCTGCTGCTGCATTTCCTCCCGGTCGGGGATGGCGGCGCCGGCGGGCAGTTCAGTGAGCAGCCGGTTGGCGGTGAAAATTTTGTGTGCGCCGATGAGGTCGCGGATCTGCTGGATATCCTGTTCGGAAACCTCCTTTTCCTGGTCGAGAAAGTCATCGCTTTCCAGGCCGAGGGAGGAAAAGGTGTCCTCCTCCAGGGTCTCGAGCCGGGCCAGCGGTGGCTCGATAGCAGCGGGAGTGAGGGCGTCCAGCGGCAGCTGGTCCTGGTGGGCGGCGTACCAGTCGGTTGCCTCCCGGTTGCAAGGATTGTCCAGCTGGTAGACCCTGCCGCAGATCATCTCGCCGATGAGGAGGACGAGATCAGCAAGGGAAGGGTTCTGCTGCCAGCGCTCGGTGATGCGGAAGGACGTCGGGTCGACCTCCGGGTGAAAGATCGGGGTGAGTGGCGTGGCGATCGGGGCGGAATGGGGGTAGCCGAACGGCAGGTCGAGGCGCACCTGGTGGGTGGCGCCAATGCCGACCTCGCCGGTTTCCTCCCGGACATACCCTCGCACCTGATAGGCGAGTTCGTAGTGGTCCGGTGGATCCCCCTCCACCCTGACCACAGTGATGCGGGGCTGGAGTTCAAGGAGTGCCTTGAGCTGTGTGTAATCAGCAGCGAGCTGCTGTGAACCCGTGGTCATGGCATGGTTCCTGAGTAACTGTCCACTGCCCTGCGGTGTTTTGCGGGAGCGGATCGGTGGCGGCCCGGACAGGCGCCGCGGTCCTGCTTCGCCAGTATTCTATTGCAGGGCGGAAGGGGAAACAAGCGGCATCGGCCGCACAGCGCAAAAAGGTCGGGGCGAGGCGGACAGGGGCGGCGGCGGTCGCCCCGGCCGAGCGGTTGTCTCATCCGTTGCCGGCAGGCTGGAACGGGTCCAGTGCGGCAACGCCCATGAAGGTGTCCACGTGGTAACGGGCGGACAGCGCCCGGTTCCGGAAGGCGACGAGGTCCACCCCGACCCCGGCGCAGTGCTCCCGGTCGATCTCGGAGTCGCCGATGTAGATGGTCTCCTCCGGCCGGACCTGGAAACGGTCGAGGATCATCAGGAGCCCGTCCGGAGCCGGCTTCGGTCTGGGGGCCACCAGTGGCCGTGACCACCATGTCGAACCAGGGCCTCAAGGCGAAGGTGTCGAGGATGGTGTCCATGGTGTCGGTCCGGTTGGTCGAGATGGCGGTGTGGTAGCGGGGCCTGATCAGCCGGAGAAAGTCGGGCAGGTCAGGTTCCATCTGCATGTGGCGGAGGTAGGGGGTGTAGTCGAGGCGGCGACGGTACCGGTTCACCTCGGCCATGTCCACCTGGGGATGGTTGCGAAAGATGTAGGACACCGAGGTGAGCACGTTCTGCACATGCACGAACTCGAGTTCCGCCTCGTCCATGGGCGGACAGGAGAAGGCGCGCAGCAGGTCATTGTAGTAGGCCCGGTTGGCTTCCCGGGAACTGAACATGACCCCGTCGCAGTCAAAAACCACAAGTTTGAGCATAGCAGCGATCCACTGCGGGTTCAGCGGTCGAGACCGCTGGTTTCCCGCGTCAGTTGAGCGAAAAAGGTTTCCATGAAGGCGTGGCGCTGTTCGGCCATCTCCCGGCCGGCCGCGGTCTGCATCTGGTCGCGCACCCGGGACATCTTCACCCGGAATTCCCGGTAGGCGGTGTCCTCCAGCGAATAGGCCCGGGTGCGGGCCGGGTCGGTTTCCGGATTGTGCAGGCGGGCGCCGATCTGGCCGGCAAAGAGAAAGGCGCGGCCGATACCGACCGCGCCGATGGAATCGAGCTTGTCAGCGTCGAACAGGATCCGTGCTTCGAGCGAGGCCGGTTCGGTGGCGCTGCGATAGCGGTGGGCGCGGATACAGTGACAGATCGCCGCCACCTCCGCCACGCTGTAGCCCAGTTCCGGCAGCAGCGGTGCGGCCAGTTCGGCGCCGCGCTCGGCATGGCAGATCCGGCCGCGGCTCTGGCTTTCCTCGCGCCGACCGATGTCGTGCAGCAGGGCCGCCGGAGCGAGGATCTCGAGTCGGGCGCCCATGCGCCGGCCGAGGGTGAGCGCGGTCTGCAGCACCCGTTCGCTGTGATCCGGCCCGTGCGAGCCGCCCTCGGCCAGGCAGAACGAGGCGCTCAGGGCCCGCAGCCGGTCGAGCAGGGCGTCGGTCAGTACCGGGCAGGTGGTGTTCATGCGCCGAAAAATTCCTGCAGGAGCCAGCGGATGGCGAGCAGCAGCAGTTCCTCGTCGTCACCGGCGAGGCCTTGCAGCTGCTGCGGGGTGAGTGGCCGGTTCAGGGCGATGCGGCCGTCCGCCATCTGCCGGCGGAACTGGTCCAGGTCGTACAGGGCGAGCATGTACTGGTCGAGCTGCATGCGGCTGGGGCGGAAGCTGCCATCCTGGATGGTCGGGTGCTGGATCAGGGGCAGGAGCGCGTCGTTGTAGCGGTTGTACAGATCGAGTCCCTGGCCGCGCAGGTAGTCGGCCACGGTCTGCGTGCACTCTTCCGCAAAGCCGCGGCAGTGGGTCTCCCGGACCACCACCAGCGATTCGACGGGTGTCCCCTGGTCGGTTCGGGCCGCCCCCCGGCCGATCGGGTAGGCCCGGCAGCTGCCCGGCCGGTCCGGGTAGACGGCGCAGCCGGTCGCGCCGACGAAGACGCAGCTGGCCCGGCCGTCATCCACCATGGTCAGGTAGCAGGCGGGGAAGAGCTCGGATGCCTCCCACTCGACGATCACGTAGCGTTCGAGAAACTGCCCGGAGGTGATACCCAGACTGCGCTTGAGCCGCAGGACGTCGTACGGAGTCAGGGCGAGGTCCAGTTCCCGGCAGCACTCGGTGAAGCAGGGTACGCCGGGGTGACAGGCAAAGGTGAACGGCCGGTCGGTGGCGGTGGGCAGGATTTGCTGCTCGGTCGGTTGCGGCGGGTTCATTTGGTGTGATCCCCCTGGAGGACGAGCAGCGGACTGGCGACGAACACCGAGCTGAAGAAGGCCACCGCCATGCCGACGAGCAGGGCGAAGGAGAAGTCGTGCAGGGTCGCGCCGCCGAAGAAGAAGAGCGAGGTGAGGCAGAACAGCACGCTTAAGCCGGTGATGAACGACCGCCCGAGCACCTGGTTGATACTGTCGTTGATGATCTGGTAGAAGCTGCCCGCCTCCTCCTTGTGCATGTTCTCGCGGATGCGGTCGAAGATGACCACTGTGTCGTTGAGCGAGTAGCCGGCCAGGGTGAGCAGGGCGGTGATGATCAGCAGGTTGATCTCCTTGCCCGCCAGCCAGCAGATGCCGAGCACGGCGAGTACGTCGTGCAAGGTCGCCACCGTGGCCGCGACGCTGAAGCGGAAGTCGAAGCGCAGGGCCAGGTAGGCGATCACGCCGAGCATGGACAGCACCACCGAGATGATCGCCTTGCTGCGCAGGTCGGCTGAAACCGAGGCGCCGATCTCGGATTTGCTCTCCAGGGTGAACCCGGCACCGAATTCCTTGCCGGCAAGCGAGGTGGTGATGCGGTCGCTCAGGTTGCCGATCTTCTCTTCGGACTGTTTGACCTTGACGATCAGCTGGTTTTCACTCGTCACCTGCTGCAGGTCGATGCCGGTGAACCCCTGGTCGCGGAGATGGCCGCGCACCTCCTCCAGCGAGAAGGGGGCGGCAGTGCGATACTGGAGCAGGGTGCCGCCGGTGAAGTCGACGCCCATGTTGGCGTGTCCGCGGAGGATCTGCACGAAGGCGATCAGACCGAGCACCACCAGGGCGGAGGAGCAGGCGAAGGCGATTTTGCGGACGCCCATGAAATCGAAGCTGGTCTTGCCGATCATCTGCAGAAAGCTGATCTTCTTGAGTATCTTGAGGCTGAGCAGGCTGTCGAACATCAGCCGCGAGAAGAACAGCACGGCGAACAGGTTGAATAGGATACCGAAGGTCAGGGTGATGGCGAACCCTTTGATCGGCCCGGTGCCGAACAGGAACAGCACCAGGGCGGTGATCAGTGTGGTGACCTGACCGTCGACAATGGACCAGAAGGCTCGATTGAAGCCGGCGTCCACGCCCGCCCGCACGGATTTTCCCAGGGCGAATTCGTCGCGCATGCGTTCGTAGATGAGGATGTTCGCGTCCACGCCCATGCCGATGGAGAGAATGACACCGGCGATGCCCGGCAGGGTCAGGGTGGACCCCAGCATGGCCAGGGCGACGAACAGCAGCAGGATGTTGAGGGCCAGCGAGATGTTGGCGATGATGCCCGAGGTCCGGTAGTAGACAATCATGAAGAGCACGACCAGGAGAGCGCCGGCCAAGCCCGAATAGATCCCGTCGCGGATCGAGTCCTGGCCGAGGCTGGCGCCCACGGTCAGGTTCTGAATGACGTCCACCGGCGCCGGCAGGGCGCCGACGCGCAGGACAATGGCCAGGTCGGTGGCCTCCTCGTGGGTGAAACTGCCCGAGATCTGGGCGCTGCCGCCGAGGATTTTCTCGCGGATCACCGGCGCCGAGCGGACGTTCTCGTCGAGCACGATGGCCAGCCGGCGGCCGACGCTCTTTTCGGTGAGGTTGGCGAACACCCGGCCGCCATGGCCGGTGAGGTCGAGGCTGACGTAGGGTTCATTGAAGGTGCCGCCGATGCGGACTTGGGCGTTCTTCACCATTTCGCCGGTCATCAGCACTGGGGTCTCGAGCAGCAGCGGCACCCTGGACTCGCGCTTGGTCTGCGGGTCGATCACCTTCTCGAAAAAGATCTCGGTGCCCTGAGGCAGGCGACTCTGCAGGGCGAGGTTGAGTTGCCGGCGGCTCTCGCCCTCGCGCCACTGACCCCCCTTGACCGTTTCGTCGATCAGTTGCGGCAGGTTGACGCTGGAGGCCTCGGAGACCAGCTTGAACTCGAGCTGGGCGGTCTGACCGATGAGGCTCATGGCCCGGTCCGGATCCTTGACGCCGGGCAGCTGGACAACGATCTGGTTTTCGCCCTGGCGGAGCACCACCGGCTCGGAAACCCCGAACTGGTCGATGCGGTTGCGGATGATTTCCAGCGACTGGTTGACCGCATTCTTGCGGATATAGTCGATCTCCTCCCGGCTCAGCTGCAGGGTGATGCGCGGGAAACTGCCCTCCTCGGCAGTCACCCGGGTTTCCAGGTTGGGGAAGGAGTCCTTGAGGATCTGTTTGACCGTGTCGATGGCGCCGGTGTTGGGCAGGGTGAAGAGGATAGTGCCGGGCGAACCCGAATCCATGCGGACCGCGTTGATGTTCTTCTCGGCCAGGGCGGACTTGAAATCCGTTGCTGACAGGTCCAGGCTGTTTTCCGCCGCCTTGTCCAGGTCCACCTGCAGGACGATGTGCATGCCGCCCTGCAGGTCGAGACCGAGTTTCAGGCCGGCCGGGGCCATGTATTTCTTCCACCAGTCCGGCAGCCCCGGGTTGAAGGAGGGGAGCAGGGCCAGGGCGCAAAAGACGAGAAGCAGGAAGACGAGGCCGATCTTGAGTTTCAAACTGGAGTTCATGGATGAGTTCCTGTGCCTGCGCGAGGACTGCGGCAGGGGTGATTGTTGACGGAAAATGGGCCGATTATACGACGAAGCCCTGTTTGCTGCAATCCCACGATGGCGTGTTGTCGGCGAAAAGGCGCACGGGCGGGGCGGGAAGACGGAGACCGTCAGCCGGTCCGGGCGGTGAGATCAAGCCGTGCGGTTGATGGCGGCCGCCATGCAGGCCGCGCCGAAGCCGTTGTCGATGTTGACCACCGCCAGCCCCGGGGAGCAGCTGTTGAGCATGCCGAGCAGGGCCGACCAACCGCCGGCGCCGGCGCCGTAGCCCACGCTGGTCGGCACGGCGATGACCGGGGCGCCGGTCATGCCGGCCACCACCGAGGGCAGCGCGCCTTCCATGCCGGCAACCACGATGATCACCCGGCCCTGCTGGAGCAGGGCGGAGTGGGCGAGAATCCGGTGGATGCCGGCGACGCCGGCGTCGTACACCGTTTCCACCGGGTGGCCGAACATGCGCAGGGTGATACGCGCCTCCTCGGCCACTGGCAGGTCCGAGGTGCCGGCAGTGACGAGGACCACGGTACCGGTTGCCCCTCCCGCCGGAATGTACTGGTCGTTGCCGGTGAGGATCCGCGCGGCCGGGTGGTAGGTCAGTCCGGCCAGGCAGGCGCGGACCGCCGTGGCCTTGTCCGCGTCGACCCGGGTGGCGAGCACCACCGAGTCGGACCGCAGCAGGGCCGCGAGGATCTCGACCAGTTGGTCAACACTCTTGTGCTCGCCGAAGACCGCCTCGGGGAGACCGGTGCGCAGGGCACGGTGATGGTCCAGGCGGGCGCAGTCGAGCACCTCCAGCGGCAGGCGACGCAGCCGGCCGACGGCCTCGGGGATGTCCATCCTGCCGTCGCGTACCTGGCGAAGCAGGGCTGTCAAGGTCTGTGCATCCATGGGCAAGGGCATTGGCAAAAATTTCGCGTCAATCTACCACCCGGTCGCCGGACCGTAAACAGTTTACGGTTACCGTGCCTTCTGTTAGAGTGGCGGACCGTTCACAGACCCGTTCCTGCTGCTGTCCGACGAAGGAGAACCGCCATGGCCAACGAAAACCTGCCTCCCTGGCTCGAGGCTCTTCTGCGGGTGGAAGGTGCCAAACACCCGGACCCGGATATCCGGCTCGTGCAGACGCATGTCTCCTATGTGCTCCTTGCCGGCGACAACGTCTACAAGTTCAAGAAACCGGTCAACTTCGGCTTTCTCGATTTTTCCGATGCGGACAAGCGGCGGTACTACTGCGCCCAGGAACTGCAGCTCAACCGGCGTCTCTGCCCGGACATCTATCTCGGCCTGGTTGAAGTGACCGAGGAGAACGGCGGACTTCACCCTGAACGGCAGCGGCCGGCCGGTTGAATGCGGCGTGCGCATGCGACGCATGCCCGAGGAGCGGATGATGGTCAACCTCATCCGCGCCGGCGGACTCCTGGCCGAACATATCGACGCCCTGGTGGCAGTGCTTGCCGACTTCTATAGCCGGGCCGAGGGCGGCGAGGCGGTGCGGCAATTCGGCACGGTGGAGGCGGTGGCGGTCAACGTGCTCGAGAATTTCGAGCAGACCCGGTCTTTCATCGGCCAGGACGGTCTCGACCAGGCCCGGTTCGACCGCATCGCCGCTGCCGCCCGGACCTTCCTCGAGCGGCGCGACCTGTTCCAGCAGCGGATCGACGAAGGCCGTATCCGCGACTGTCACGGTGACCTCTACTCGGCCAACATCTGCCTGGCCGACAAGGTCTATATCTACGACTGTATCGAGTTCAACGAACGGTTCCGCTACAGCGACGTGGCCAGTGATGTGGCCTTCCTGGCCATGGATCTGGATTTCCACGGCTTGGAGGTTCTGTCGCGCCGGTTCATCGACGGTTTTGTCGCCCGCACGAACGATCCGGGCCTGAGGACCATGCTCGATTTCTACAAGGGCTACCGTGCCTACGTGCGCGGCAAGATCGGCCTGTTCACGGCGGCCGATCCGGCGGTGGAGGCTGGGGTGCGGGCTGCCTGTGTGCAGGACGCGGCCCGATATTTCACCCTGGCGGAACGGTATGCAAACCGCTGAGGTCCGTCGGGCGGGGCAGGGGAGCGCTGGGAAAACGGTGGTCGTCTTTTTCGGGATGATCGCCTCGGGCAAATCAACACTTGGCGAGGCCTGGGCAGAGCGGCACCGGGCGCCGTACTACAATACCGACCGGGTACGCAAGGAACTGGCGGGCCTGCGACCGACGGACCGGCGGGCGGAGGCGGCCGAACAGGGCATTTACGCCGCCGGGTTCACCGAGAAAACCTACCGCACCCTGCTCGAGCGGGCGGCAGCCGATTTTTCCCGGGGGGAAGAGATGGTGGTCCTCGACGGCTCGTATGGCCGGCGGGAGGATCGGGAGGCGGTGCGGCGGATGGCTGCGCTGGCCGGAGCACGGTGCGTGTTCGTCCTCTGCACCTGCCGCGAGCAGGAGGTGCGGCGCCGGCTTGCCCTGCGTGCCCGGGATCCCCGGGCGGTTTCCGATGGGCGCTGGGAGATTTATCTGCTTCAGCGGGAGGGATTCGAACTGCTGGATGCGGCCGAATCGGCGGATAGCCTCTGCC
This sequence comes from uncultured delta proteobacterium, assembly GCA_963754825.1. Taxonomy (GTDB): domain Bacteria; phylum Desulfobacterota; class Desulfobulbia; order Desulfobulbales; family Desulfobulbaceae; genus Desulfobulbus. The sequence continues at coordinate 218,147 of CAVWHP010000011.1, forward strand.
TCGACACCGAACAGGAGATCGGCGTTCTGCTGGCCGGGCTCGGCACGGAACTCGGTCTCTGAACAGGGCAAGCTGCCCGCGGTCGACTTATTCCGGTCCTCGTCCGGGTTCCTCGTCCCGGGTGATCGGCACCGCGCCTTCGGCCGCCGCCTCTTTCTCTGCCTTGCGGTCTTCCGGGGCTTTGGTCATGAATTCAGGCAGCCATTTGCGCAGCCCGATGGACGGCGGCGTACCGGCCTGCAACCGCTCGAGCAGGGCCTTGGCCTGACCGGCCACGCTGGAGTCCGGGTACAGCGCCAGGAGGTATTTCAGTCGGTGCTGCGCCTCATCGTACTTTTCCGAACGCAGATAAAAATCAGCGACAAAATACTCGTGGTTGGCAATGAAATCCCGGGCGTCCTTGATCCGTCCCTTGGCTTCCTTGGAGTAGGGGGACTGCGGGTAGGCCTGTATCAGGCGGGTGAATGATTTGATGGCTTCCAGGGCGCCGCTCGTATCCCGATCAATGCGGTCACTGCGCATGAAGTCGCACATGCCGATCTGGAACATGACGTACGGCATGGCCTCGTTGGTGGGGTGGCGTTCCTCGAACCCCTTGTACAGGGTTTTCGCCTCCGGGTACTGCTTGTTGTAGTAGTGGGCGTCGGCAGCCTTCAACTCCGCCAGCATGGCCGGGGCGCTGAAAGGGTGTTCGTCGAGGATGGTGTTGAAGGCTTTGATGGCGGTGCTGTAGTCGCCGACATCGTAGGCGTCCATTCCCTCGACGATGAGCGTCTCCGGAGCGGTGGACTTCGTCTCCTCGTCTTCGCCGAATTTGAAGCTGCTGAACATGCCGTCAAAGGTCGAACACCCGGACAGCAGGGTTGCGATGAGCAGGAGGATTGCCGGCAGGAAGGGCCTGCGGCGGCTTGCGGATCGTTGCCGGGACTGCCTCATGCGGGGCCTCGCGATTCACTGCAGTTGAAGGGTTGGGACGGCGCCTGGATGCCCAGGTAGTGTTCGGCCGAGAGTTCGGCCACCGCACCTTCGCCGGCGGCGTTGATGATCTGGCGGAAGCGCTTGCTGCGGATGTCGCCCGCAGCGTAGACACCGGGCAGGTTGGTGGCCATTTCTTCGTCGGTGACGACAAACCCGGCCGCGTCTGTGTGCAGTTCCGGCGGCAGCAGGTCGCTGTTCGGCATCACGCCGATGAGGACAAAGATGCCGGTGGCCTTGAGGGTCCATTCCTCACCGCTGTTGCGGCGGAGGAACAGTTCCGCCACGCCGCTCTTGTCCCCGGCGATTTCCGTGACCTGAGTGTTCCACAGGAAGTCGATTTTGGGGTTGCAGAAGGCCTTTTCCTGGAGAACTTTCGTTGCCCGCAACTCATCCCGGCGGTGGATCACGGTGACCTTGCTGGCGAACTTGGTCAGGTGCAGCGCGTCCTGGATGGCGGTGTTGCCGCCGCCGACCACGGCGATCTCCTGATTGCGGTAGAAGGGGCCGTCGCAGGTGGCGCAGTAACTCACGCCCCGGCCGGCCAGTTCACGTTCGCCCGGTACGTCGAGTCGTCTCGGCCGGGCCCCGGTGCACAGGATGATGGTGCTGGCGGTCAGCGCTTCACCGTTCTCCAGGGTGACGGTTTTGATCTCGCCGGCCAGCGCCAGCGATTTGATGAGCGCGAACCGTTTTTCCAGGCCGAAGCGATCGGCATGGGCGGTCATCCGGTCCATCAGGTCGAAACCGGACACACCCTCGACGAAACCGGGGTAATTATCCACCCAGTCCGTGACCAGCACCTGGCCGCCGGTGGCTCCCTTTTCGACGAGCAGGGTCTTGAGGCGACCGCGAGCCGCATACAACCCGGCCGTCAGGCCCGCCGGACCGCCGCCGACGATGATCAGCTGATACTGTGCCTGTAGCATGGCTCCGTGCCTAGAAAAAGAAGGCACGGTTGCACCGGTGGGGATGCGACCGTGCCTGGCGGGAAAATCAGATGACTTTCTTGATGAGATCCTGCAACTGGGTCTTGCCGACGGCCCCGGTGATCTGGTCAACCACCTCGCCGCCCTTGAAGAGGATGAGGGTCGGGATCGCCCGGATACCGAATTTACCCGGGGTCGCGGGGTTGTCGTCGACATTCATTTTGGCGATGACCACCTTGCCCTCGAACTCATCGGCAAGTTCGTCGATGACCGGACCGATGGCCTTGCAGGGACCGCACCAGGGCGCCCAGAAGTCAACCAGGCAGGGGGTGGCGCTGCCCACGATCTTGGTTTCGAATTCGCTGTCAGAGATATGCAGTACCTTATCGCTTGCCATCGTTGCCTCTCCTTGTGCGTGTTCGCCGGGGAATCCTGCGCGAAAAGTTATTAAATTCTGGATGGTTAGAAGGGTAAAGACTCGCTTCGAGCGGCCATTCTACCTTGCGGGGTAGTCGGTGACAAGAGAAAATTGACGATATCCCGCGCTGCTCAGGGGATCGAGCGGTGATCGGCTGCTTTTGCTTTTGACATCAGCAAAATCCGCGTGCTAGTATGCCACCCCGGTGCGATCAATCGATGAGGACCGGCACCGCACACCTCCCCCGCATCCTTCCACTGCAGGCACAACCATGATGACTGACCAGTCGGCCCGTTTGTTCACCCTGGCCAAAGCTCTTCTTCCCGGCGGCGTCAACTCTCCGGTTCGCGCCTGCCGCTCCGTCGGCTGCGATCCGCTGTTCGTGCGGAGAGCGGCGGGTTGTTTGATCACCGATGTGGACGGCAACGAATTCATCGATTTCGTTGGCTCCTGGGGACCGATGATCCTCGGTCACGCCCATCCCGAGGTGGTGGAGGCGATTCAGCGGACCGCGGCCGATGGCACCAGTTTCGGTGCCCCTTGCCCGCTGGAGGTGGAACTCGCCGACATGGTCTGTCGTTCTGTGCCCTCGCTGGAGAAGGTGCGGTTCGTCAGTTCCGGAACCGAGGCCACCATGAGCGCGGTCCGCCTGGCGCGGGGGTACACCGGGCGCAAGGTGGTGGTCAAGTTTGACGGCTGCTATCACGGCCACGCCGACACCTTCCTTGTGCGCGCGGGGTCGGGCGTGATCACCCTCGGTATACCGGGCAGCCCCGGCGTTCCCGAGGATATTGTCAAAAACACCTTGTCCATCCCCTACAACGACACGGTGACGCTCGAGCGGACCCTGCGCGACGAGAGTTTGGACATCGCCTGTGTGATTGTCGAACCGGTGGCCGGCAACATGGGCGTGGTTCCGCCGGACGAGGACTTCCTGCAGACCCTGCGCCGGATCACCCGTGAGTTGGGCATCGTGCTCATTTTCGATGAGGTCATCACCGGCTTTCGACTGGCTCTTGGTGGCGCCCAGGAGCGGTTCGGCATCACCCCGGACCTGACCTGTCTGGGGAAGATCATTGGCGGTGGCCTGCCGGTGGGCGCCTACGGAGGCAGAGCCGAGATCATGGACCGGGTGGCGCCGGACGGCCCGGTCTACCAGGCAGGGACCCTGTCCGGTAACCCGCTGGCCATGGCGGCCGGACTGGCCATGCTCAAGGTCGTCCGTCGCCCCGGCTTCTATGAGAAACTGGAAGAGAAGAGCGATTGGTTTGCCGCCGAAATGGCGGGAATCCTCGCCCGGGTAGGGGTGCCGACTGTTCTCAACCGGGTCGGTTCGATGATGACCTGTTTTTTCACCCCGGATCCGGTGCGTGACTACGAGTCGGCCCTTCGGGCCGATACCGATCGGTACGGACGCTATTTCCGGGCCATGCTGGACGGCGGCGTCTGGCTCGCCCCGTCGCAGTTCGAGGCTGCCTTCATCTCGGCGGCGCATGGCCGCGACCACCTGGAAAAAGCCTTGGCCGTGACTGAATCGTCATTCAAAAAACTGATGGTTTAGTTAAAAAATTATTGCGCTTGCCGAGGCTGCATGCTACCTGTAGCACCAATTGTCCGGCCGGCACGGAGCGATGTGTGAAGCCCGACGAACGAAGCGAAATGTTCCGGCAGTTGGCGGTCTACAGTCATGTGGGCATGACCTTTGTGTTCTCCATCCTCGTCGGTTTCGGGATGGGCTGGCTGCTCGACAACAAGGTGTTCAGTGGCCGGACCGCCCCGTACCTCACCTTCATTTTTCTCGGTCTCGGGATTGTTGCCGGGTTCAGGCAACTCTGGGATTTGACAAGGAAGATCAAGGATGACTGACACGGGTTCAGCGGGTGCAACCGGCACCGATACCGGGCCGGACCTCGTCCGCAGCGTCATGGTCTTCAGCGGGCTGTTGACGCTTGTCCTGACGCTGGTCGGCTGGTACCTGTACGACTGGATCTTTGCCCGGTCCGTGCTGGTGGGCGGATGTCTGGTCAACGGCAGTTTTCTGCTCCTGCGGTACGATGCTCGACGGTTGACGCGGCGCATCAGTTCTGCCGGGGAGCAGCAGGGGGCTGTCAGTCAGGCGGAGACGGTCCGTTTTATCCTTCATTTTTTTGCCAGGCTGGTTGTCCTTGGCTTGGTGTTGTTTGTGCTGGCCTCGAAGATGACGATCAACGTGATCGGTCTGACGTTGGGGCTTACTACAGTCATGTGCAGTATCGTCACCATCGGCTTGATCAGGAAGACAAGCTGGCTGCCGAGCAAAGTCTGAGGAGAGTGTAGGTCATGGAACATCCGATATTGTTTATTTCGTTGATTCTGCAAGGTCTGGGGCTGCCGGTGCCGCATACGCCCATCGGTCACACTCTCCTGGAAAAACTCTGTGCGCCGTACATGACCTATACTTGGATGGTTATGATCTTCCTCATCATCGTGCCCAAACTGACCATGGGCAAGATGGAGGTGATCCCGGGCAGCGGTCAGAACTTCTGGGAGGTCGTGGTCGGCGGCCTGATGGATTTTTGCACCGAGAACCTGGGCGAGAAGGGCGCGAAAATGCTCTTCCCGATGATGGCCACCTTCTTTCTTTACATCATCATAGGCAACATGATCGGGCTGATCCCCGGCTTCATGTCGCCCACCTCGAGCCTCAACATCACTCTGGCCATGACCCTGATCGTCTGGGTGACGCACCACGTGCTCGGGTTCAGATACCACGGTTTGAAATACTACAAGCATTTCATGGGGCCGAGCAAGGCACTGGCGCCGTTCATGTTCCTGTTGGAACTGATCAGTAACTTCGCTCGCATGATTTCGCTTTCCATGCGTCTTTTCGGGAACATCCTTGCCAAGGAGGTCCTGCTGGGTGTCCTCTTCATGCTCGCCGGCGCTTTTTTCGCGCCGTTGCCGATCCTCTGCCTCGGTGTGCTGGTTTCGGTGATTCAGGCGGTGGTCTTTGTCCTGCTCAGTCTGCTGTACTGCGCGGGGGCCATGGAGCACGCTCATTAATCGATTTGTACGGTTCCGTTCATCGGAGAAGAAGGCCAACTTCATAGAATCATTACACGGAGGAACACAACAATGGACAAACTCACCCTCGGCTTGATCTGTATCGGCGCTGCCCTCAGCATCGGTCTGGCTGGATTCGGTGCCGGTATCGGCATGGGCAACGGTCTGCGCGGCGCCTGTGACGGCGTTGCCCGCAACCCGGAAGCCAAAGGCGCCATCACCACCACCATGATCCTTGGTATGGCTCTCTGCGAGTCCATCGCCATCTATGGTCTGGTTATCGCCTTCATCCTGCTCTATGCCAACCCCTTCAAGGCAGCTCTCGGTCTGTAAGCCGAAACGGGCAAGGTTTCAGAAAGGGCTGCGGCACATGCCGCAGCCCTTTTTTTATGCCGATGCCACACTCCCAAGGCACGGTGGTGAACGGGTTGGGCAGCGTGCTCCTGGTTGACAGGGGAGAAGTGGTGGTGTAGGTCCTGACCGATTTCCCGGTGGCACAGGTTACGCTACGCTGTCTTGCGCAGGCAACCGTCGCGGGTTCTCGCGGCGGCACAGAGAGCGCTCCAGCCCCCGTTTCAACGTGGTACGAGACAACCTATGAAAAAAACACTGTATCTGGTGAGTCTGGGCTGTGCGAAAAACCTGGTGGATTCCGAGGTGATGCTTGCCGCCCTCGAGCGGGACGGCTACACGGTGGTTGCTGAGCCGCAGCAGGCCGATCTCCTCCTGGTGAACACCTGCGGGTTTATCCGTCCGGCGGTGGAGGAGGCTATCGATACGCTCCTCGAATTGGCCCGCTACAAGACCGATGCCCCCGGTGTACAATTGGTGGCCACAGGCTGCATGGTGCAGCGGTACGGCGCTGATCTGGCGACCGAACTGCCCGAGGTGGACCTCTTCGTCGGTCTGGACGATTTTCCGGAGATTGCCGGCCTCCTGCGGGCCGGATCCCCGGAGCGCCGGGTTGTGACTCGTCCAGGTCCGGCGGCCTACCTGATGGACCGTACCGCCCCCCGGCGACTCTCGACACCGTCCCACCGATCCTATCTGAAAATAACGGAAGGCTGTGACAACCGCTGTGCCTACTGCATGATCCCCGCCATCCGTGGCCGACTGCGCAGCCGAACCGTCGAGGATCTGGTGGCGGAGGCGCAATCGCTCGAGGCTTGCGGTGTCCGCGAACTGTCGCTCATCGCCCAGGATCTCACTGCCTACGGTAACGATTTTGGCCGAAAAGACGCACTTGTTGTTCTCCTCGCGCACCTGCTCGAACACACGGCAATCCCCTGGTTCCGATTGCTCTATCTCTACCCGTCAAGCGTCAGCGACGCGCTGCTGGCGTTGATGGCCTCCGAACCGCGAATTCTGCCCTACCTCGATATCCCCTTGCAACATGTCAGCGACCGGATGTTGCGCCGGATGCACCGCCACTACGGTCGGGCGACTCTGGATGCGTTGGTGTCGCGCATCCGCCGTTTCCTGCCCGACTGCGCTCTTCGCACGACCATGCTGGTTGGCTTCCCGGGGGAAACCGAGGAGGACGTTGACCAGATGGTCGATGCCCTGCGGTGTTGGCAATTCGACCATGTCGGTGTCTTTCCCTACGCGGACGAGGAGGGCAGTGCTGCCTACGAGTTTTCCGGCAAGGTTGGGGAGGAAGAAAAGGAGGCGCGTTATCGGCGGGTCATGGAAGCGCAGGCGGAAATCAGCCGCAAACGGCTTGGTCGGTTTGTCGGCAGGACGGAGCAGGTGCTGATCGAAGGGGTCAGCGCGGAGAGCGATCTGCTGCTGGAAGGGCGCACCCGCTCTCAGGCGCCGGATATCGACGGGTGCGTGTTGATCACCGCCGGTCAGGTCAATCCCGGCGACATCGTCCCGGTGCACATCACCGAGGCCCACGTCTACGACCTTGTCGGGGAGGTCGTCGGCGGCGAAGAGGGCCCCGCAACCTGAGCGGCAACGGGTTTGAACGGGCTAGTTCGCCTCCCCGAGGTTGACCTGTTCGCGGAGATCCTTGCCCACCTTGAAGAACGGCAATTTTTTCGGTTTGACCTTGATCTTTTCGCCCGTTTTTGGATTCCTGCCAGTATACGATTGATATTCCTTGACAACAAAACTGCCGAAGCCGCGGATTTCGATGGACTCACCGCGGGCCAGCGCATCGCTCATCGTCTCGATGATCGTGTTGGTTATCGATGCGGCCTCACGGATGGGAATGTTCATTGCTTCGGCGAGCGCTTCGATCAGTTCGGATTTATTCATACTTCTCTCTCCTCCAGCATGTTGTGGGGGACTGGCACAAAAACGCGTGGTTACCGCCCGAAACCCGTCGCGTTTCCTTGCACGAGTCGCTCGACGAAGCCTTTCCGGATCATGAAAAAAATTTAAGCAGGTATGTTTTTGATTGTAAAGGGAATTTTTCCGGAAAATATTTTTTTTAGATCGTCAGCGGAGAGAACCCGGCATGTACCGGGGGCCAGCCGACCCAAACGCAACTGACCGTAGGCTGTTCGCTTCAGGTGGACAACCCGATGGTTGATGGCCTGAAACATTTTGCGCACCTGTCGCTTTTTGCCCTCGTGGATGATCACCTCCACTTGGGCGTGGTGCCCGCGCTGTGCCAACAGCCGGACGACGGCCGGTCGGGTCCGCTCACCGTCGATCTCCACCCCCCGCTCCAGGAAGCGCAGTTCCTCCGCTGTCGGTGTACCGACGACCAGGGCCTCGTAGGTTTTGTTCACCTCGTAGCGGGGATGCAGGATGAAATTGCCCAGTTCACCGTCGTTGGTCATGAGCAGGGCGCCTTCCGTATCGAGATCGAGTCGACCGACGGGAAAAAGACGCTGGGAAAAGTCGGCCACAAGATCGGCAACCGTCGGCCGACCCTGAGGGTCGGCGAGGGTGGTCACATACCCGGCCGGTTTGTTGAGCAGGACATAGATTTTCTGCTCGAACTGGACCGGCTTGCCGTCACAGGCGACGACATCCTGTCGCGGGTCGATTTTCAGACCCATCGCCTGCACGACGTGGCCGTTGACGGTAATCCGACCGGCGCGGATCAGTTCCTCGGCACCTCTGCGGGAAGCGATACCGGCCTGGGCAAGAATTTTCTGCAGTCGTTCAAACATAGTGTCCGTCGCGCTGACGGGATTCCCAGCACAGTGGTGTCCGAAAGGGAGGACAGGGGTTAGCGGTAGCGTGCCGGCAGGAGGGCGTCGATCCTTTCGTCCACTCGCTTTTTGGTGGTCGGATCGACCTCCAGGACCTCAGGGTACCAGGGTTTCATCCGGCAATCGAAGACGATGGGCGGCTGGAGGCCGACATGAAAACGGTGGAGCGTTTGGCTGCGACCGTGGATGTCGGCGGCTGGTTCGAAGCGGGTGAAGAAGGTCCAGAGAAATTCCTGTAGCGAGGCGGTGGCCTCGGCGGTCGAATCGACAAGGAGCACAACCGGCCAGGGAGCGACGCCCGGGTGGCTGGCGAGGCGCGCAGCCAGGTCCGGCTCGGACTCGTAGGACGGGCCCTGCACGACCAGGGTGCCAGGCAGGAAGGGCACAGGTCGTGAGCACTCCGCAGGCAGTGAACCGCTGAAGGTTTCCGGCAGGTCCCGGCATTTGGCCTGGCCCAGGCCGAGTATCATCGCCTTGGAGCCCTTGTTGACCGAGGGGCCGGTGTAATCGAGGGTATCCTGGGAGACATTGGCGAACACGAACAGGTCCCGGTCCCACTGGATGCGCTCGAGGATGTGCTGCCACAGGCGCGGGAAATGGGCCACGTCAATGCTGCCATCGGTCACCAGCAGGAACTTGGTGAGCGACAACTGGCCCTCGCCCAGGATACGCAGCCCGGCGGCAAAGGCCTCGCGCGGGTAGCGGTCGGTGACCCGGGCCGCGGCCAGGCAGTGGAAGCCGGCCTCTCCGAAGGTCTTCAGCTGCTGCACCCCCTTCATGACCAGGGGGAAGAGCGGCGAAAGCAGGTCCTGGAGAAAATCGCCGATGAAATAATCCTCCTGCTTCGGCCGGCCGACGACCGTGGCGGGATAGATGGCGTCCTTGCGGTGATAGAGGTGGGTGGTCTGGAACACCGGGTAATCGTGCTGCAGGGAGTTGTAGCCGTAATGGTCGCCAAACGGACCTTCAGGTCGACGCACATGGGGTGGCACCACGCCCTTGACGGCAAACTCAGCCTCGGCCACCAACCGGTGTCCACCGAACGGATCGTCTACCATGGGCAGCTTTTTTCCAATGAGCAGTGAGGCGAGCAGCAACTCCGGGAGGTTTTCGGGCAGCGGGGCGATGGCAGCCAGCATGAGCGCCGGCGGGCCGCCGATAAAGAGTGTCATGGGCAGGGGCTGGTTTTTTTGCTCGGCGGCCCAGTAGTGATATCCGCCCCCCTTGTGGATCTGCCAGTGTATGCCGGTGCTGGTGTCGTCGTGCCGTTGGATGCGGTACATGCCGAGATTGTGCCCGAGTCCTTCCGGGTGTTCCGTATAGACCAGTGGCAAGGTGACAAAGGCGCCGCCATCGGAGTGCCAGGAGGTGAGCATGGGCAGGCTGCCCAGTCGGGCCGGCTGCTGGCAGCAGTCGAGGACAGGTCCGCGGCGGACCTGCTTGAGGCCGATGCGCAACCCGTCGGCGAACAAGGAGCGCCGCTGCCAGAGCGTGGTGGGCGACAGCGGCATCGCGTGTTCCGCCAGATCGACCAGGCCACGGACAAAGTCCACGGGCCGCCGACCAAAGGCCATTTCCAGGCGCTGGTTGGTGCCGAACAGGTTGGTGACCACAGGAAAAGCGGAATCCTTGACCCGGGTGAACAGCAGGGCCGGACCGCCACGATGGATCACCCGGCGATGGATTTCGGCGATCTCCAGGAAAGGGTCGACCGGTTCGTCGATGGTCAGCAGTTGGCCGTTGCTGCGGAGCAGCTCAAGATAGTCACGCAGGTTGACAAGTGGAGGCATGAAGTGGTATCCGCCGAAGGCTGGGCCAACGGGTCAGTGATGGTGATGGTCCTCACCGAGGAACAGGCTGTGGTATTCCTCGCCGGACAGATGGTTGCGCATGACCATGGTGAGCAGGTCCACCACCTGATGGATTTCCTCCTCGCTCATGCGCGGCGCCAGCGTACCGAGCAGGCGGTCCTCGCTGAACTGCTTGAGAAAAGTGATGAGTGACTGTTCGTCCGTGGCGCGGTCGAGACCGAAAAACATGGCGTACTCCGGAGGGGCGGACCTATCCTGCGAGGACGTGCCACCACACCGTGCGGTCGCGCGGGCCGTCGTACTCGCAAAGGAAGATGCGCTGCCAGGTGCCGAGCCGCAACCGTCCCCGGTGCACGAGGACGGTTGCGGAGGACCCGGTGAGCATGGTCATGAGGTGGGCAGGTGAATTGCCCTCGGCGTGCCGGTAGGGGTAATCGCGGGGAACGATACGCTCGATGGCGCCGACCAGGTCGCGCCGCACGTCCGGGTCGGCCCCCTCGTTGATGGTAATGCCGGCGGTGGTGTGCGGGTTGTACAGAACCAGGACGCCTTCCGTGACCCCCGTCGCCGCCACCTCCTGCTCCACCCGGGCGGTGAGGTCGATCATTTCGTGTCGCCCGTTGGTGGCGACGGTGAATTCACCTGTCGGCATGGTCACCCGCACTGGAACGGTTCAGGGCTGCTGCAGTTCCCACTGGCCGTATTCGTTGCGGCAGGCGGTGCTGTAGGTGCGCTCCGGCCGACCGTCGATGACCGCCTCGATTTCCGCCCGTCTGCACACCCGGCGGCTCGAGGGTTCCTGGTAGGCGGGCTGCGGGGTGACCGTATACTGGTTGCCGGTGTCCGGGTTCACCCAGGTGGAGCGCTGGTTGGACACGCCCCGCTCGTACATGTGGTCGAGCTGTTGACGGTCGTATTTGTCCATTTCGCTGCCGACGATGTAGCCGAGCATGGTGCCGACCGCGGCGCCGATCAGGGTGCCGCCCGTGTTATGGCCGATCGCCTGGCCGATGAGGGCGCCGGCTGCAGCCCCGCCGGCCGCGCCGGTTTGCGCCCTGTTGGCGCAGGAGGCGAGGAGCATGAGGAAGAGAAGGGCCAGGACACTGACATATTTCATGATGATTCTCCCTGTGCGGATGCGGTTTGTTTGAGGGCTGCCGGCAGGTCCTTGGCCGGTTGCACCCCCAGTTCTTTCAACGCCTCAGTCCGCGCGATGATGTTGCCCTGGCCGGTGGCCAGGCGGTTTCTCGCCGTGTGCCAGGCCTGCTGAGCCTGGTTGAAGCGGAGGCCAATTTCCTCGAACGCTTCGGCGAAGCCAACCAACTTATCATAAAGATTCCCGGCTTGTTTGGCAATGGCTAAACCGTTGCGGTTCTGCTCGTCCATCCGCCACAGGTGATGGATGGTGCGCAGAATGGCCAGCAGGGTGGAGGGGCTGGCCAGTATGACCTTGCGGCTCATGGCATGCACAAGGAGTTCCGGATCCTGCTCCACGGCAAGCTGAAAGGCCCCCTCGATGGGGATGAACAGCAGGACGAAATCGAGCGAGCCGAAGCCGGTCAGCCGCTGGTACTGCTTACCCGACAGCGAGGCGACATGTTTTCGGATCGAATCGAGGTGCTGGCGGATGCAGGTTGTCCGCCCGGCCTCGTCCTCGGCCTGGTGGGCGTTCGCGAAGGCCTTGAGCGATACCTTGGCGTCGATGATCACGGTCCGGTTTTCCGGCAGGTAAACAAGCGCGTCCGGTTGATAGGCGGCGCCGTCCTCGCCCTTGAGATGCACCTGCACGGCGAATTCCCTGCCGTTGCGCAGCCCCGAGGACTCGAGCAGCCGGCTGAGCACCATCTCGCCCCACAACCCCTGCAGCTTGCTTTTACCGCGCAGGGCCTCGGCCAGATTGGCGGCCTCAGTACTCACCTGCTGGTTGAGCTCTTTGAGGTGGTGGATTTCCCGCAGCATTGAAACGCGGTCCCGCGCCTCCCGGTCGTGAACATCCTCGACCCGCCGCTTGAACTCGGTCAGCTGATCGTGAAAGGGTCTGAGCAGGGCGTTCAGGGTGGATTCATGCCGCCGGTTGAGCGTTTGCTCCTTCTCGTTCAGGATCTCGCCGGTCAGCAGTCGGAAGTCCTGCTCGATCTGCCGGCGGGTCTGGGCCAGCAGTGTCGCCCGCTCCTCCACTTGTTGACGCATGACATTGCAGGCGGTCTGCAGGGAGGCATTCTCGATATCAATCTCCCGGCATTCCCTGGCCAGCTGATTGCGCTCCTGGCGCAGCCGGTCGAGTTCCTCCCCGAGCAGCGCGAACTCCTTTTCCTTCTGCTCAAGGCGCAGGCCGAGAATCAGCCGTCGCCGCTGGCAGCGACCGAGGAGGATCAGCAGGGGCAGGACCAGCAGCAGCACACCGAACCCAAAGCCGACGGCCAGGGACACGGGCTGCAGCTGTTCGAGAAGCGGCAGAAAATTGTTCACGCAGGGCGTTGAAGACGGGGAGTCGGGACGGGTGCGGATCAGCGGACCCGGAGGAGGCGGCGCAGTTCCTCGAGTTCCTCGAGCAGGTCGAGCGCCAAGGCGCAACCCGCAAGGTTGACGCGAAGATCCTGCTGCAGCCGGACCGCGGTCTGCACCCGCTTGATGGCCACGCAGGTGAAGTGCCATTCCCCCGGACCGAGGCCTTCCGGGGTGATGACGCCCTCCTCGACCATCTCATGGATGATTTCCGCGGGAACGCCGCAGAGCCGGCACAGGTCGGCCAGGGTGCAGCGGGTGTCTTCGTTCAGGATCATGCCCTGGAGATAGGTGGTCTGTTCGGTCATATCAGCGCCCCATTCCAGCGCGCGGGTTGAACGGCATCTTTTCCGCCATGGCCCGGTACACCTGCCGCTGTTCTTCGGTTTTCGCTTCGGGCATGACGATCTGCAGAGTGACGATCTGGTCGCCGCAATTGGCGCCGGCGCACAGTCCCTTGCCCTTCAGGCGGAGCTTTTTGCCGCCCTGGGAGCCGGGCGGAATCTTTACCTGGACATCGCCACCCAGGGTGGGCACGGTGAGACTGGCACCCAGCGCCGCCTCCCATGGTGCCACCGGCAGGGTGAGGTGGATGTCGCGCTTTTCGGCGTGGAACAGCGGATCTTGCTGGAAGACGATCTCCAGGTAGAGATCGCCGGCAGGGCTGCCGCCGTAGCCCGGCAGGCCCTGACCCTCCAGGCGGATGCGCTGGCCTTCGATGATACCCTTGGGGATGGCCACGTGCAGTCGGTGGGGGCTGGTGGTGACATGACCGGAGGGGTCGACCGTCGGGCGGGTGAGGGTGATGGTCTGCTTGGCCCCGTGATAGGCTTCGGCCAGCGGAATGACGATCTTGGCGTGCTGGTCCTCACCCTTCATGCGCAGGGTGTGCGTCCGCCTTCCGTTGCCCTGGTCGCGGCCGAACAGCGATTCGAAGAAGTCGCTGAACCCACTGGCGTCCGCACCGGTGTAGCCGGCGCCACGGAACTCGAAACCGGCGTCCCAGTTGGGCGGTGGTTCGAAATGGTCGCCATTGCGCCAGTTGGCGCCGAATTTGTCGTAGGCGGCCCGCTTTTCCGGGTCCTTCAGCACCTCATAGGCCTCGCCGGCATCCTTGAACCTGGCTTCGGCGTCCTTTTCCTTACTGACATCGGGATGGTATTTCCGCGCCAGTTTTCGGTAGGCCTGCTTGATCTGGTCCTGGGTGGCATCGCGGCCGACCCCCAGGATTTGATAATAATCCTTATATTCCATGCTATTATCCGGGACACTGGAAATATGACCGACTCAGTGTTACAGTAAGTCCAGACAGTTAAAAAGCAAAGAAAAAAATGGAACCGTCGGCTTTGTGCTTGAAGAGCGGTAGAGCTATCCTATATGTTGCGCCGAATCATGAACCAATTGCCCGAAGTCATCGTCCTTACCGGATTTCGTGCCACCGGCAAGACTTCGGTCGGCCGGCTGCTCGCCGCCCGCCTCGGCTACACCTTTGTCGATGCCGATGCCGTGCTCTGCGAACGGCTGGGTGGAACCGTTGCCCAAATTGTCGCCCGCTCCGGCTGGGACAGTTTCCGGCAGGCGGAGCGGGCCTTGCTGCTCGAAACCCGGACCATGACACGGACGGTTCTCGCCACCGGCGGCGGCGCCATCGAGCATACGGCGGAATGGCGGCGGTTGCGGGAACAGTGTCTGGTTGTTTGGCTCGAGGCCGACGAAGCGACCATCCGCCGGCGCATGGCGGGCGACGCGCAGACTGCGGCGCAGCGTCCGTCGCTCACCGGCGAAGCACCGGTGGACGAGATTGCCGCCCTGCTCGCCCGGCGTACACCCCTGTATGCCGCCGGTTCGGACGTTCGGCTGGACACGGTCGGTCGCACCCCGGATGAGCTGGCGGGAAACTGGCCGAAATGTTTGCAGCGAAACAGGCTGTCCGTCGCAGGGGCGGACCAGATGACCCAGGGACCACCCGAAACCGCTGCGCCGCAAGGAGAGCGTGCCATGAGTGAAGAGAGCAGCAACGCCATCCGGTCGGTGTGGTTGGTCACAAGGGAGTACGAGGGGCTGGCCGGTGCCGGCGGGGTCAAGGACGTCTGCCGTCAGCTGGCCGAGTCGCTTGTGGCCCACGGCGGCTGCTCGGTACGGGTGGTGTTGCCCCGTTACGGTTTCGTCGATGCCGCCCACCTCGGCTTCACCCCCGCCGCTCTTGGTGACGCGGAGGGGCGCATAGGTGGACGGCGGTTCGGCCACGTCTTCGAGGTCGACATGCACTACGCCGACGAAGAACGGCGGGAGCGGGTGGCGGTCTGGCAGGGAACGATCAACGGGGTGCGAATCTTCCTGGTGGAGGCGGACCGTTTCGCCACCAAGCGCGGGGTGTACACCTACACCGAGGAGGATGAACTGGAGGTTGCCTGGCAGCGGGCCGGCGGCGGCCATTTTGACTACTTCGCCATGAACGTCCTGCTGCAGAAGGCGGCGCTCGACCTGATGATCCTGCTCGAGGAGCGGCCCGATGTCATTCACTGCCACGACGGCCACGCCGCCATCCTGCCCGCGATGATGCGCGAAAACGCCGGTTGGCGAGCCTATTTCCGGCGTACCGGGGCGGTGGTCACTGTCCATAACGCAGGTCTGGGCTACCACCAGGAGGTCGACGACCTCGATTTCGCCCGCGCCGTCACCGCCTTGCCGGAGCGGGTGATCCTGTCCAGCCGGTTGGGCGGCAGCTTCGACCCGTTCCTGGCCGCTGCACCGTATGCGGTCCTCAATACGGTCAGCGAGAACTACGGCCGTGAACTCCAGGAAACGCCCGACGATGCCCGCACCGGTTGGCTCGGCCATGCCCTGCTCGACCGGGGGATGCATCTTGCCGGCATCACCAACGGCATCGATCCGGCCTCCTTTGACCCGGCCCGTCCGGAACAGTTGGGACTGGCCGCCGCCTTCGATGTCAGCCGGGGCGAGCTGGCGGGGAAAAAGATCTGCAAGGAGACTCTGCTCCAGCGGATTGCCGCCACCGGTCCCTGGGAACGGGTGAAACAGTTCGGCTCGCTTCGCCCCGAGGTTGACCCGCCGCTGTTCACCTTTATCGGCCGTCTGACCGCGCAGAAAGGGGTGGATATCCTAATCCGGGCCATCGGCGACCTGCTGCCCCTGGAACCGTCGGCACGCTTCCTCGTCTTCGGCTCCGGCAGCCCCGAACTGGAACAGCAGCTGGAATCGCTCACCGCCTCGGCAAGCGGCCTGAACCGGGTCTGCTTCCTGCGCGGATTCGACCCGCTCCTGGCCAACAGCATCTACGCGGCGGGAGATTTTTTTCTCATCCCCTCCCGCTACGAACCCTGCGGGCTGACCGACTACATGGCCCAGTTGCTGGGCAACTTGCCTATCGTCCATCGGGTTGGCGGCCTGGTCAAGGTCATTGATGGCGAGACCGGATTTGCCTACGACGAGAACACTCCGGAGGCCCTGGCCCTGGTCATGGGCCGGGCGCTGACGACCTACGCGGACGACCCCGGGGCGATCCGCACCATGCAGATGGCCGCGGTGGAGCGCATCGCCCGCCTGCACACCTGGGAAAAGGTGATGGATGATTATCTGCTCCTCTACCGCCAGGCACGGAACCTGTACCCGGCAGGCCGCTGAGGCCGGCGGAGGATCCCCGATCCGGGGCGCTGACTGGTTCACCGGTCGCAGGGACCATTTCGTCCGCCAGGCGATCGGTGATTTCTTCCACCTTGCCAGCAGTTTTGCCGAGCTCTACGCCAGCTGGCGCGGCAGTGCCGCAGGCGCTCATCCGCTGGACGACGCGACTTCGGGCCGGTTGCAGGCGCAACTCGCGGCCATGGTCGGGACGGAGCGGGACAACGGCCCGCTCTGGCAGTTAAAAGACCTCTGTCATCGCATCTGGCCGCAGGAACGGCGGGTGGAGCATGTCCGCGGCGTCCTCGTGGACTGGCTGGTCGGCTCCCTGTTCCACGAGGCGATGAAGCTGAAGGAAAATCTCTACCTGCTCGCTGCCTACAGGCCGGCCGCGGTGGCCATCGGTGGGGTTGCCAGCCGGGACAACGGTCCGGATCGGCCGGACGCGGCCATCGTGCGAATGGTCGACCTCCGTGCCATGGTCGGGCGCATCGCCGGAGATGTGGACGGGCAAATGGAGCGTATCGGCGTCCTGTTCGCGCAGACGAACTACCTGCTGCGCATGATGCTGCCCGAACTGGCGGTCAATCCGCTGGTCCTTCGCCTGTGCATGGAGATGGAGGAAGTGGTGGCAGAACTGTGGGGCGAGTCGCTGGAAGATCTGTTTACCGACACCTTCGGCGGTCATCCCGCGGTCGGCTTCTGCCTGATCGGGTCGAGCTACCTGCGGGGGCAATGGTACCGGCAGGCGCTCACCGCCTACCGAAGGGCGCTGTCCTGCGAGCGGGAGTGTGACGAGGCGATTGTCAGTGCGGCGCGCATCGAGGCGATTCTTCGGGAACTGCCCGAACATCGGCCGCTTGTGCAGTGACAACCGGGAAATAATCCGAACTTATACAAGGAGTGACACGTATGGCCATACAAGTGGGAATTAACGGTTTCGGCAGGATCGGCAGAAACATCTTCAGGGCCCTGGCCAAGGATCCGGCCTTTGCCGACATCGAGATCGTGGGCATCAACGACCTCACCGATGTGAAGACCATCGCCCATCTGCTCAAATACGACTCCATCATGGGGGTCTCGCCGCAGGAGATCGTCGCCGCCGACAATGCCATCGTGGTCGACGGCCGAAGCATCCCGATCACCAGTCATCGCAAGCCCAGCGAGATACCCTGGGCGCAACTCGGGGCCGAGTACGTGCTCGAGTGCACCGGCCTGTTCACCGACATGGAATCGGCCAAGGCGCATATCGACGCCGGGGCGGCCAAGGTGATCATCTCCGCGCCCGCCAAGGGTGAGGTGAAGACCATCGTCATGGGCGTCAACGAGGAGGAATATGACCCGACCGAGCATCACGTGCTCTCCAACGCCTCCTGCACGACCAACTGCCTGGCCCCGGTGGCCCAGGTCATTCTCAACAACTTCGGTATTGTCAGGGGGTTGATGACCACCATCCACGCCTACACCGGTGACCAGCGGCTGCTCGATTTCCCCCATTCGGACCTGCGCCGGGCCCGCGCCGCGGCTCTGTCCATGGTACCGACCAAGACCGGTGCCGCCGCCGCTGTCTCCCTGGTCATACCGGAATTGAAGAATAAATTTGATGGCCTGGCCGTGCGCGTACCCACCCCGGACGTCTCGTTGGTCGACGTGGTCATCGAGGTGGAGCGCGAGACCACCGTGCCGGAGGTGAACAAGGCCCTGGCCGCGGCGGCCAACCGCTATCTGCGCTACACGGAAGAGCCGCTCGTTTCCATCGACTTTCAGGGTGACCCTCACTCCTCCATCGTCGACGGGCTGTGCACCCGGGTGCTCGGCACCTCGGTGAAGATCATGAGCTGGTATGACAACGAATGGGGCTATTCCAACCGTATGCTCGACCTGGTTCTGCACATGGAAGCGCACAAACTGATCTGACAGCTGCCGCGGCACCAGCGACAGGCCCCGGGTCCAGCCCGGGGCCTGTCTTGCCGGTTCTGCCGCAAAGACACAAAAAAAAACCGGGTTGCTCCGGTCAGTCCCTGAAGTGAGGGCATGACCGGAGCAACCCGGTTTGCGTATGCAGAGGCATCCGCCGGTGGTGACCGGCGCGGGGCATGCTGAGCGTCAGTCTTCGATGTATCCTTTCCCCTTGCAGGTCGGGCACTTCTGATCGGGGGTACAGACCTGACCATCCTCGTTTTTGCCCTGCCACTCGTTGCTGGTTTCGCACACGCCTTCGATAACTTTTTTCCCCATGCAGGTCGGGCAGACGGTATTCTTTTTTTCCTGAGCCATGGCAACCTCCTGTTAGATTAGAAACCAAAAAGAGAACAATGGGAGCACTATAAATCAATATCTGAAAAAATCAACGAGTTCGGCGACAGCTCGATTGGATTCCGAATGCAGGGTGGAACCGCGAACAGACCGCCGGCGGCCTCCGACCGGATGGAGCGCGGGTGCTCGGCAAGCTCCCGATACTCCTCTGTCGGTGGGTGGTCAGGACTCATCTTTCCAGTCCGGGCGCAGGTGCAACTCGGTGAGTTGCTTGCGGGCGACCGGCGAGGGTGCGTCGGTGAGCGGGCAGGTCGCCTTCTGGGTCTTGGGGAAGGCGATGACGTCGCGGATGGAGGAGGAGCCTGTGAGCAGCATCATCAGCCGGTCCACACCAAAGGCGATGCCGCCGTGGGGCGGTGCCCCGAACTCCAGGGCGCGGAGCAGGAAGCCGAATTTTTCCCGCGCCTCTTCCGCGTCGATGCCCAGCGCCTCGAATATCTGCTGCTGCATGGCCGGGTTGTGGATGCGGATCGAGCCGCCGCCGATCTCGCTGCCATTGAGCACCAGATCGTAGGCGCGGCTTTTGACGGCACCCGGATCGGTTGCCAGCAGGTCGAGCTGGTCCTCCCGGGGCGCGGTGAACGGGTGGTGCACGGCACGTGTAGCGCCTGGCCTCGTCGTCGTACTCGAGCAGGGGGAAGTCGGTCACCCAGAGGAAGCTGAAGCTGCCCGGTTCGATCAGCCCGAGTCTCCGGGCCAGCTCCAGGCGCAGTTCGGCCAGCACCTGGTGCACGGTTCGGGTCTGATCGGCGCCGAACAGGATCAGGTCGCCCGGGCGGGCATCGAGTGCCGTGGCCATGGCCGCGATCTCCTCCGGGCTGAAGAACTTGGTGATCGGCGACTGCCACTCGTCTTCCTTGATCTTGATCCAGGCCATGCCGCTGGCGCCGAAGCGCCGACGAACTCGGTCAGGTCGTCGAGGTCCTTGCGGGAGAACCCGCCGCAGCCCTTGGCGTTGATCGCCTTGACCACCCCGCCTTTCTCGATGGCGGATCGGCGAACACCTTGAAGCCGCAGCCGCGCAGAGTTTCGGTCAGATCGACCAGTTCCAGGCCGAAGCGGGTGTCCGGCCGGTCGGTGCCATAGCGGCGCATGGCCTCGTCATAGGTCATCTGCGCAAACGGCGGCTGCAGTTCGATGCCCCGCACCGCCTTGAACAGGTTGCTTGATCATGCCCTCGACCAGGGTGATGATCTCAGCCTCGGTGATGAAGCTCAGCTCCATGTCGATCTGGGTGAACTCGGGCTGGCGGTCGGCGCGCAGGTCCTCGTCGCGGAAGCACTTGACGATCTGGTAGTAGCGGTCCATGCCCGCGACCATCAGGATCTGCTTGAAGAGCTGCGGTGACTGCGGCAGGGCGTAGAATTTGCCGGCGTTGACGCGGCTCGGCACCAGGTAGTCGCGCGCCCCCTCAGGGGTCGAGCGGGTGAGCATGGGCGTCTCGATTTCGAGGAACGAGTTGTCGTTCAGGTAGCTGCGCACGGTTTGCAGGGCCTGGTGGCGGAGCACGAGGTTGTTGGCGATCTCCGGGCGGCGCAGGTCGAGGTAGCGGTACTGCAGGCGCAGCGTGTCGGAGACCTCGATGTCCTCGTCCAGCGGGAAGGGCGGGGTTTCGCTGGTGTTGAGGATGCGCAGTTCGTGCACGAGCACCTCGATGGCGCCGGTCTTGAGCTTGTGGTTTTCCATGGCGGCGGGGCGGCGGGCGACCGTACCGCGCACGGCGATGACCCACTCGCTGCGCAACTGGTGCGCCTTGGCATGCACCGCCTCGTTGATCTCCGGGTTGAAGACGATCTGGGTGATGCCCCAGCGGTCACGCAGATCGATGAAGATGACGCCGCCATGGTCGCGGCGGCGGAGCACCCAACCCATGAGGATGGTTTCCCGGTCGAGAAAATCAGGGCCGAGATCGTTGCAGGTGTGTGTGCGCCGCAGCGCTCCCATTGATTCCATGTCTGTTCTCCGATAGAAAAAAGGGCCGATCAGCCAGTCGGCTGACGGCCAGAGTCGTTCGTTTCCTGGCAGCGGGTCCGGCGGGCGGCTGCGGGCGGGCAATGTTTCCGGTCAGGCGCGCAGGACGCGGATGAGCCGCTGGCACTGCTCCGCGGCGGTGCCGGAGAGATCCAGCGGCCGCTGCTCCTGGGTGGCCATGTTCCGCAGGGTGCCTTGCCGACGGGCCAGTTCGTCATCGCCGACGATGAGGGTGAACCGGGCGTTCTGGCGGTTGGCCTGTTTGAGTTGGGCCTTCAGGCTGCGGCCGCTGTAGTCCATGGCCGCCCGCATTCCCTCACGGCGCAGCAGGTGGGCCAGCAGGCTGCAGGGGGCGACCGTGTCCCGGCCGAGGGCGGCCAGAAAGATGTCCGCGCCGGTGGCCGGCAGGCCGGCGTCACCCTGCTGCTCGAGCAGGAGCGCGATCCGCTCCATGCCCATGGCAAAGCCGATGCCGGGTAGGGCCGGGCCGCCGAGCTGCTCGATCAGGCCGTCGTAGCGGCCGCCGGCGCCCACCGCCGCCTGGGCGCCCAGGTCGGTGGTGAGGAACTCGAAGGTGGTGCGGGTATAGTAATCGAGGCCGCGCACCATGAAGCGGTTCCGACGGAAGTCGATGCCGAGCAGGGAAAGCGCCTCCTCGACCTCGTGAAAATGACGGTCGCAGTCGCTGCAGAGGGAGTCGAGCAGGGAGGGCGCGTCCTGCACCAGTTCCCGGCAGGTCGGCTTCTTGCAGTCGAGGACACGCAGCGGGTTGGTGTGCCGGCGGCGCCGGCAGTCCTCGCACAGGCCCGTGCTGATCTCCTCCAGGTGGGTGACCAGCCGCTCCTTGAACGGCGGCCGGCACACCGGGCAGCCGAGCGAGTTGAGTTCCAGGCTGACCGACAGGCCGAGTTCGTCCAGGAGCATCTGTCCCATGGCGATGAGTTCGGCGTCGACCCGTGGTTCGACCGCACCGATGATCTCCGCGTCCAGCTGGTGGAACTGGCGGAGGCGACCTTTCTGCGGCCGTTCGTGGCGGAACATGGGGCCGATGGTGTAGAGGCGCTGCACCGGCTGCTGGACATGCAGGCCGTGTTCGATGAAGGCGCGCATGATCGAGGCCGTGGCCTCGGGCCGCATGGTGATGCCTTTATCGGCGAAGCTGTACATTTCCTTTTCCACCACATCGGTGGCCGCACCGATGGAGCGGACGAACAGCTCGGTCTTTTCCAGGATCGGCATGCGGATCTCCTGCATGCCGAACCGTTCGAAAATGTCCCGGGCCCGCTGTTCGATATACTGCCAGCGGACCACGCTGTCCGGGAGAATGTCTTTGAAACCGTTGATCGCCTGAATCTTCAAGGAGCGCTCCGGATGAACGACGGGGGCTTGCGCCGCCCTGACGGGGAGGTTGATGGTAGTCGAAAAAAATTGAAATTAAATCGGAAAATGAGGGAAAAGTCAAGCCGGTGGCCCCTCTCTATGGTAATATTTCTCTATTTGACTGACCGTTCCGGCCGCTGACGAAGAACCGGCCGGCATGCTTGACAAACATCCGGTGGCGCGGCATTGTTTTGCATCGCAAACGCCCGGTGTCCCGAGCACGGGACGCCTTGCCCGACACTGTTTCCACCCCCAAAGCACCGAAGAGAGATCGATGAAACTGCCAGAATTGAAAATAGGCTCGCTGATAGCAAAAATTCCGATCATCCAGGGAGGGATGTCGATCCGGGTGTCGACCTCGGCCCTGGCCGTGCCGGTCGCGGAATGCGGCGGTATCGGCACCATCGGCGGTTCGGGCATCCCCGTGCCGGAGCTGCAGGAGGATATCCGCAAGGCCAAGAAGGCCACCAGGGGTGTCATCGCCGTGAACATCATGTACGCCATGAAGGACTTTTACGACCTGGTTATGGGCTCCATCGAGGCCGGGGCGGACATGATCATCACCGGCGCCGGGTTCTCCCGCGACATCTTCAAGATCGGCAAGGACCACAATATTCCCATAGTCTCCATCGTTTCCTCCCCGGCCTTCGCCACCCTGGCGGAAAAACTGGGGGCCGCCGCGGTGATCGTCGAGGCGACCGAGGCCGGCGGCCATCTGGGCACGGACAAGCCCCTGCGTGAACTCTTCCCGACCATCCGCAAGGTGATCTCGAAGATTCCGCTGATCGCCGCCGGCGGCATCACCGACGGCTACGAGATGGCGGAGATGATGGACAAGTACGGCGCCGACGGCGTGCAGATCGCCTCCCGCTTCGTGCTCAGCAAGGAATGTTCGGTCTCGGAGAAGTTCAAGGAAGCCTACCTCAAGGCGGGCGAGGAGGATATCGTCCTGGTGACCTCGCCGGTGGGCATGCCCGGACGGGCAGTCAGAACGCCCTTTGTCGAAAAGATGCTGAGCGGCGACGACATCAAGGCCGACACCTGTCGTTTCAAGTGCTTGAAAAAATGCAATTACAAGTACTGCATCAGTGACCGGCTGAACGCCTCGTGCACGGGTGATGTGGACAACGGCCTGGTCTTTGCCGGGGCCAACGCCTACAAGATGAAGGAAATCCTTTCGGTGCGCGAGATCTTCGACCGGTTCGTCAAGGCGGCCGAGTCCGTGTACAAGGAAAATGTCCCGGGAATAGCCGCGGCAAAACCGGTGGCCTCGTGAACAGCCCGCGAAGACCATCCGAATGAGCACTGACCACCAGGGGCGGGCGGCCGACGACCAGGCTGCCGCGGTACCGCCCACCGCCACCGTCATCCCCGAGTCGGCGCCACCCCATCCGCGAACACCAGCTGGACCGGGAGGCGCTCAAGGTGCTCTACCGCCTGCGCGACGCCGGCTTCAAGGGCTACCTGGTCGGCGGCGGGGTGCGCGACCTGTACCTGGGCCGCACGCCAAAGGACTTCGACATCTCCACCGACGCCCGTCCGGGCCAGCTGCGCCAGTTGTTCCGCAACAGCCGCACCATCGGCCGGCGTTTCCGCCTGGTGCAGGTGTTCTTCCGGGGCAACAAGATCATCGAGGTGTCGACCCTGCGCTCCAGCAGCGAGTTCGATCTCGAGGGCCAGGACCAGGTGCTGGCGGCCAACAACACCTTTGGCACGCTCGAGGAGGACGCCTTCCGCCGCGACCTGACCATCAACGCCCTGTTCTACGAGATCGAAAACCGCACCATCATCGACTACATCGGCGGGGTGCGGGACCTGGAGGCGGGGCTCATCCGCATGGTCGGCGACCCGGACCGGCGCTTCACCCGCGACCCGGTGCGCATCCTGCGGGTGATCCGCCATGCCGCCCGCACCGGCTTCGCCATCGACCGGGCGACCCTCGAGGCCTTGCACCGCCACTGTGACAAACTCGCCCTCTGCCCGCCGTCACGCATCCGTGATGAGATCCTCAAGGACCTGCAATCCGGCATGAGCCGTCCCTGGGCAGACCTCTGCTTGTCCACGCCGACCTGGCCGGCGCTGTTTCCCCTCTACAACGAATGTCTGGCTGGCGACAAGGGCGAGGCGGTGCGCGCCCAGCTGCTGCGCATCTTCTCCGCCCTGGACCGTCTCCATGCCCATGTGGACGGGGCACCGCCGGTGAAGGTTCCGGAACCCCTGCTGTTCGCGGCCCTGCTGCTGCCTTGGGCCTGCGCCCGCTACGGCCTGCCGGAGACGAACGTCCGCGGTCAGGGGTTCAACCAACTGTCGCGCACGATCCGCGACGACATCGACCTGCATTTTGGCGAACCGTTCAACGTCCAGCGCATGGCCAAGGAGTTTGTCACCACCCTGCTCGTCAACCTGTCCACCTTCCATCACGCCCGCATCCAGGGCGAAGATCCCAAGTGGTTGCGGAAAAAGAGCTATTACCGCGATTGTACCCGTTTCTACGACCTCTACCTGGAATCGCAGGGTGCCGCCGAGGTGCCGGTGGACCGGTTCATCGACGAACGCAGTGCGGCCCGGGAGGTGGAGGTGGTCAGCATCGCCGATGACGCCGGCTCCGGTCGGGAGTCCCGCTCCAGAAGCAGGGGCGGCGGCATGAACCCGGCGTTCAGCAGCGACCTGCACGGGGTCTTCGGCCTGCGTCGACAGCGTACCTGAACGCCGCCAGGACCTCCGCGTGCGTTTCCTGCTCTACAACATCCGCTACGGTGCCGGCAACGGCACCCGGTTCCACCTGCCCTTTCCCTACGCCGGCTACCTGCGCCGGTCAGGCAGTCAATTCGACCGTATTCTCGATTTCATCCGCTCGGTGCAACCCGATGTCCTCGGCCTCGTCGAGGTGGACGGCGGCTCGTTCCGCACCGGCCGACTCAGTCAGGCCGAGTTGATCGCCGAACAACTCGGCTATCATTTTGTCAGCGAAACCAAGTACGGACTGGCCTCGGTGGCCAAACGGCTGCCGCTCTTGCGCACCCAGGGCAACGCCATCCTGAGTCGCATGCCGATCATCAGCCACCGCTTCCATTTCTTCGACGAAGGCGTGAAGCGGCTGGTCATCCAGGCCTGCACCGAATACCTCACCGTGTTTCTCGTCCACCTGTCGCTGACCTACCGCAACCGCCAGTACCAGTTCGAACGCCTCTACCGGCTCATCCGCCAGGTCGACCGGCCGGTGATCCTGGCCGGTGATTTCAACGTCCTCTGGGGCAAACGGGAGCTGGAACTCTTCCTCGGTGCCACCGGCCTGGTGAGCGCCAACCCGGAGAAAAAACCCTCCTTTCCGAGCCGCGCGCCCAAGCGTGAACTCGATTTCATCCTCCACAGTCCCGAGTTGCGGGTGGTGCATTTTCAGATTCCACCTGTCCTCTACTCAGACCACGCCCCCCTGATCTGCGATTTCGAGATGCGCTGAGCGGTGCTGCGACCTGTTGCTCGCCCCGGCCAACGTTCCCGCCGAACAGCCTTCACGGCAGGCCGATGATCGAGCCGTTGCGGCCGGTGACGCCGCCGGCGGTTTTCGCGGCCCGCCGGTACGAGAAGAACTGCTGGTTGCAGCGGGTGCAGAGGCCCGCCGTGTCGATGTGTTCCGGCCGCAGACCGGCCTCGACGAGTTGCCGGCGGCTGATCGCCCAGAAGTCGAAATGGTTCGGCCGCACCTGATAGGCGTGCATCCACGCCGGCAGTTCCGTGCGGTAGTGGACGAATTCCGCGCAGCAGGGCCCGAGTGACGGGCTGATCGCGGCCCGCAGGGTTTCCGGGGCGACACCGCAGGTGGAACACAGGGCGGCGACGGTGGTGCCGATGATGTTGAGTACGCTGCCGCGCCAGCCGCAGTGGGCAGCGGCCACCGCCAGCCCTCCAGGGGCCTCGAGCAGGATGGCCTGGCAGTCCGCCTGCTGGATGAGCAGGCCCGTGCCCGGCAGGCTGGAGATCATGGCGTCGTAGCCGCTCTGCTCCTCCCCTGCGTCCGCTGCATCGACGAGCAACACCCGGTCGCCGTGCACCTGGTGCACCGACACCAGGCGGCTCAGGCCCAGGGCCGCCGTGGCTGCGGCCCGGTTACGGCACACGTTGTCTTCATGGTCGCCGACGTGCAGGCTCAGGTTCAGGGAGGCAAAGAGCCCGGTACTGACGCCGCCGGCGGAGGTGAACATACCGTGGGGCACGTTCAGTAGCCGGCTGGTGTGGTGGGGCAGGGGGTGGTCGTGCAGGTCCATGGGCAGGCGAAGAAAATGAAAAAGGGAAAGCCGGTGCGGCTTTCCCTTGGATGAGCGGGGACCGGGACAGTCGGTCCGATCAGAAGTAGGCCTCGAAGGTCAGGTAGACCTGGTTGGCGTTTTCCACCGGGTTCATGCCGAGCGCCTGCAGGGCGGCCCGGTCATCGTCCAGATCGTAGGGCTTGAAGTTGTAGTTGGAGCCGCCGGCATAGTTGTAGTCGTAGTACTGCCAGCCGAGCCGCACAAAGGTCTTGGCGAATTTGGAGATGGCCTCGCCGGTGGGCAGATCGTAGATCAGGTAGATCTCGTAGGCGTTGCCCCGGGTGGCCAGCTTGGACATGTACAGGTCATCGTGGCCGGGGGTGAAGGCCACCCAGTACTGGGAGCCGTAGTTGTACTCGGCGCCGAGTTTGAGGCCGATGGCGTCGATGTCATAGCGCACACCGGCGTAGACCGCGTAGCCGTTCTCGGAGTCGGTATTGCTGCCCGCCTGGCCCATGGCCATGGCATAGTAGTCGTTGAACATGCCCCGACCGTTGGGGTCGGTGCGGCTCCAGCCGCCGGCGAGGAAGTAGTTGAGGTTGCTGACCTTGTCCATGAACACACCGGTGGTGTGGTACATCTGGCCCAGGTCGTACTGCTCGCCGTAGCCGCCCTGATCCTGGGGCATGGCCGCGCCGAAGCGGACGAAGTCGCTGCTGAAGGCCGGGTAGTTGTAGAGGTTGTAGACGCCGAAGGCCTGAACGGTGAGGAAGCGGGAACCCTTGCTGAAGACATCCCAACTGAAACCGGCGAAATCGGTGTCATCCACCGGGAAGGCGTCGGGATCGTGGTCCCACTGCAGGCCGTTCTCGAAACCGCGGCCGTAGCAGAAGCGGATGCGGCCACTGCCCAGTTCCTCGATGCCCCAGTCATAAC
The DNA here is from genome assembly GCA_963754825.1 of uncultured delta proteobacterium. Lineage (GTDB taxonomy): Bacteria > Desulfobacterota > Desulfobulbia > Desulfobulbales > Desulfobulbaceae > Desulfobulbus. The sequence goes on from CAVWHP010000011.1 coordinate 245,489, forward strand.
CGTAGCCGAGGGTGAAGCCGTCGAAGGGGTAGTCCATGAAGGCGGTCGGCGTGGCCATGCGCTCGTCATTGTTCATGCGCAGGTTGGCGGGCGGACCGTCCGTGGTGGGACGGCGGCCGACGGACAGCCAGACGGGCAGGTCGGCGATGTTGTTCCAGTTGACATAGGCCCGGTCCACATACAGGGCACTGTCGTTGGGGGTGCGGGTGGTGTTGCCGTCAAAGATCGGATAACCGTCGGCCAGTCCGGTGGGGGTGGACTGCATGCCCCAGGCCTTGTACATGGCCAGGCGGCCCTTGAACTCGAGATCCTCGGTGGCGTTGACCCGCATGTTCAACCGCAGCCGGTTGGTGAGGATGGTGTCGTTGCTCTGGTCACCGGCCGAGACCGCGCCGAAGGTCGGCATGCCGGTGGCCGGGTTCATGCCGGTCATGAGCAGAGGGGTGCCTGCGGCGAACAGATTGCTGGCGTCATACATGTCACCCCGGGCGCGGAAGTCGCCGCTGAACTGGAAGCGGGCGGCCATGTCCCAGGACTCGGACTTCTCCTCGAGGAGCGTGTCCATGTCGTCGACCTTGTCCCCGTACTCGGTGACGGTCTCGTTCTGGCGGGCCAGCTGTGCCTTCAGTTCGTCAACCTGGCGGGCCAGTTCCTCGATCTTGCTTTCCAGGTCGGCGGCGTTCTGCGACCCGCCCGCCGCGGCCAGGCCGGGCAGCGCGATCAGTCCGGCCAGGGCCAGTACGGAAATTCTCTTGACCATCTTTCTCCCTCCTCTTCGGTGCAATGAATCAGCGTGTTGCGGCGACTTTTTCAGGGTCGGACAGGCCGGCCGGCAGTGGTCGTCAACAACGGTGGACATACCACACGGTTGCAGAACCGTAGCGTGCCGGCCGGAAAATGTCAATGCGCCGGGGCGGGAAGAGTAAAAAAAATTGTACCCGCGCCACAGGTGCGTGGCGCGGGTACCGGGAGGGAGCGTCGGACCGGACATTCCGCCCGGTCCGGCGCAGACTTACAGGTAGGAGAAGGTGGTCTTGTTGTTCTTCCGGCCGATCTTGACCCGGCCGCCCTTGCTCAGGGCGCCGAAGAGGATCTCCTCGGTGAGCACGTCACCGATCTCCTTCATGATCAGCCGGCGCAGGGGCCGGGCGCCAAAGGCCGGTTCGTAGCCTTCCCGTGCCAGCCAGCCGCGGGCCGCCGGACTCAGCTCGATGGTGATCTTCTTGTCAACGAGCTGCTGCTGCAGCTCCCCGACCATCTTGTCGACCACCCGCTCCACCGTGTCCACCGACAGCTCGGCAAAGCTGATGGTCGCGTCCAGGCGATTGCGGAATTCGGGCGAGAACAGGTTCTTGATCGCCTTCTGCTCCTTGCCGCTGCTGTCGCCGAGGAAGCCGATGGCCCGCTCGCTCATTTCCCGGGCGCCGGCGTTGGTGGTCATGATGAGGATGACGTTGCGGAAGTCCGCCCGCCGGCCGGCGTTGTCGGTCAGGGTGGAGTGGTCCATCACCTGCAGGAGGATGGAGAACACGTCCGGGTGGGCCTTTTCGATCTCGTCGAGCAGAAGCACCGAGTAGGGGTGCTTGCGGATCGCGTCGGTGAGCAGGCCGCCCTGGTCGAAGCCGATGTAGCCGGGGGGCGCGCCGATCAGCCGGGCCACCGCGTGCTTCTCCATGTATTCGCTCATGTCGAACCGCTCGAAGTTGACCGCGAGCGCGGCGGCCAGCTGGCGGGCGACCTCGGTCTTGCCCACGCCGGTGGGGCCGGCGAACAGGAAGGAGCCGGTCGGCGCCTGCGGGTTGCCCAGGCCGGCCCGGGACCGCTTGACCGCCTTGGCCAGGGCCTCGATGGCCTCGTCCTGGCCGAAGATGAACGACTTGAGCTGATCGCCCAGGTGCAGGAGCAGCTGGGTATCGTCGCCGGCCTTGGTGGTCACCGGCACGCGGGCGATCTTGGCGACGATCTCCTCCACATCGCGGATGCCCACGGTGCGGCCGGTCTTGCCCTTGAGCCGGAAGGAGGCGCCCACCTCGTCGAGCACGTCGATGGCCTTGTCGGGCAGGAAGCGGTCGTTGATGTAGCGGTGCGCCAACTCCGCGGTGGCGTCGATGGCCGACTTGGCGTAGCGCACCTGGTGGTGCTCCTCGTAGCGGGACTGCAGGCCACGCAGGATGCGGCAGGTGTCGTCCACCGACGGCTCGTCGATGTCGATCTTCTGGAAGCGGCGCGACAGGGCCCGGTCCTTCTCGATGTGGTTCTTGTACTCCTCGTAGGTGGTCGAGCCGATGCAGCGGATGGTGCCGTTCTGCAGGGCCGGCTTGAGCAGGTTGGAGGCGTCCATGGAGCCGCCGCTGGTGGCGCCGGCGCCGACGATGGTGTGCATCTCGTCGATGAACAGGATGGCCTTGTCCTTCTTCTCGATGGCGGCCACCACTTCCTTGAGCCGCTTTTCGAAGTCACCGCGGTACTTGGTGCCGGCCACCAGGGTGCCGAGGTCGAGCATGTAGATTTCGGCGTCCTGGAGCAGGTCGGGCACCAGTTTTTTCGGGTCCGGCTTGGGCTCCTTGCGGGCGACCGCGTCCTCGTGGATGCGCAGGGCCAGCCCTTCGGCCATGGCGGTCTTGCCCACGCCCGGCTCGCCCACCAGCAGCGGGTTGTTCTTCTTGCGCCGGCAGAGCACCTGCATCATCCGGTAGAGTTCCTGGTCGCGGCCGATGAGCGGATCGATACCGCCCTCGGCGGCCCGGCGGGCGAAGTTGACAGTGAACTCCTCCAGGGCATCGGCCGGCTTTTCCGGTCGCTTCTTCTGCTGATGCTGACCGGGCGGCGGCTGGCTGAGAGGTTCGCTCTGCAGGTATTCGGGCAGATTGTGGGAGATGTACTCGACCACCTCGAGGCGGCCGACGCCCTCGCTGCCGAGAAAATACACGGCGTGCGAGTCCTGCTCGGTGAAGATGGAGACGAGCACGTCGCCGGTGTCCACCTGCTTCTTGCCGCAGCTCTGCACGTGGCTCACCGCCCGCTGCAGCACCCGGTTGAAGGCCACGGTCTGCGCCGGTTCGCCTTCCTCGCTCTTCATCACCGGCATGCCGGTCTCGAAGAAGCGCTCCAGCCGTTCCTTGAGATTCTGGTTGTTGCCGCCGCACTTGTCGATGATGTGGCGGGCCAGGTCGTCGTGCAGCAGGCCGTAGAGCATGTGCTCCACGGTGACGTACTCGTGACGGTGGCTCTTCGCTTCTTTGATGGCCTTGATCAGGGCCAGTTCCAACTCTTTGCTCAACATGATGCTTGTCCTCGATAGGGGGCGCGAACGATTCAGCTCCTCCGCGGTTGAATCGGTGTCCGGGATGATCGTCGGCGGGTCAGCGGTCCTGTTCCAGCGTGCATTTCAGGGGAAACTGGTACCTTCGGGCCAGCCGGTGGACGATGGCGACCTTGGTCTCGGCAACTTCCCGAGTGTACACGCCGGCAATGCCGATGCCCTGGTGATGGACATTGAGCATGATCCGCGTCGCCTCGTCGCTGTTCTTGGCAAAGACGGTTACCAGCACCATGACCACGAATTCCATGGTGGTGTAATCGTCGTTGTGGAGCAGCACCTTGTACAGGGGCGGCTCCTGGAGCGCTTCCCGGTCGGTCGTGCTGATCGTGTCCTGGAGGATGGAATCTTCTTTCGCCATAAATGCAGCAGGGGGTCTCTTTCCGTTTTCTTGCCGATACTGGCAGGAGCGGACGGAAACGGGTGATCCGTGGGACTATTGTAATGCGAGCCGGCGAATTTGCAAGACCGGCCGGGACGGTTATTTCCCAGCCGTGGCAGGCGCTGCGGTGAGCATGACGAGCAACAGGTGCTGCAGCACCAGGGACGGGGCGACCGGTGATCCCTTGAGGCGGAGTTCGGCCTCGAGCAGCAGCCGCATCCAGTGGGCGAGCAGGGAGAGGGGCGCGGATGCGGCCCCCTTGAACTGCATGTAGAGGGCGTACGGATGGCCGCCCATCTCCTTCTGCCACGGGGCGCGGTTCTTGAGCAGGGGCAGACACTCCTGCTGGAAGGCGGCGGCGGACATGGTGGGGCGGAACTGCAGGTCGGGCTGTTCCTGCAGGGCCCGGCAGAGGAGTTGGCCGCGCACGTACTGGCGCAGGGTGGCCACCACGGCCAGGGGGTGGATGCCGTTTTCCTGCAACCGGTCGCCGATGGCCAGGGCCTGCTCCAGGTCGCGGCGGCCGATGGCCGCGGTCAGCTCGAACAGGGCCTCCTGGCGGGTGCGGCCGATCACCGCGTCCAGGTCCGCGCGGGTGATCTGCGCTCGCTCGCCGATGAACAGCATGACCTTGCGCAGTTCCATGACCAGGGCCACGGGATGGAAGCCCACCCGTTCGAACAGGAGTTCGGCCAGGTTGCCGGCCAGGGTCTTGCCCTGCTCGGCCAGGGTGGTGCGCGCGAGTTCCTGCAGCACCACGCGCTGCTCCTTCTGCGCCTTGGCGCCGGCGCCGGTCTCGACACTCAGGTCGACGATCACCTGCTCGTCCTTGAGCAGCTTGAACAGCCTCTTGCGCCGGTCCGCTTCCTCGGCGAGCAGCACCAGCACGTTCTGCGGCGGCAGACCGGCGGCCAGGGCCGCGGCCAGGGCGTCGGCCGGATCGGTCGAACCGCCGGGCGGTCCACCGGCGGCCGCGCCGGCGCTCAGGTAGTCGCGGGTCCAGCCCAGGTCGCCGTCCGGTCGGGCAAAACCGAAGCACTGCTGCCACTCGCCGGCTGCAAGGGTCTGCAGGTCGCTGTCCGGGCCGTGCGCAGCCAAACTGCCGGCCTGGAGCAGTGCGCGCAGGGCGCGGCCGGCCTGGTCCGTCCGTCCCGCCGCGTGGGCCTTGCACGCCCGTTCCCACAGGCCCCGGGCCACCTGGCGGGAGTGGAACAGGCGGGTGTCGGTCACCCGAAAGACCTGCCGCCCGGGCAGCAGGCTGAAGCTGCGCAGCTTGGCGATGGTGGCGCCGATGTCCTCCTGGTCACCGTCAATGGGGTGGACGCTGCCGCCGCCGGCGAGCAGGGCCGCTTCGAGCTGTTCGGCGGCAGTGCGGCAGAGATAGCGGTCGCCGACGAACAGGTAGACCCGGGCGTTCAGCTTGTCCGGCTGGCTGAGCAGCGCCGGCAGGGTTTGCCGGGTTATGACCGGCATGGACGGCTCAGCCCCGGCTCCGGCCCGGCTGGTTGCCGGTCGTCGTCCCCGTCCCCTGCTGCGACTCGTCGAGAATCTTGTGCAGGATGGCGGTGAGCGAGCCGGGCTGGAGATAGTCCTGGCCCCGCCCGCCCTGGAAGATGAAGGCGGTATCCCGGGCGACGACCTTCCACGAGATGGACGACGGGTTGGTGGCGATGATCTCGAAGAAGCTCTTGTTGTACGGGTCGTTGATCATGGCCAGGCCGGTGCCGATGGTGGCGAGGATGTCCACCGAGCCGGCGAACAGCCGGGTCAGGCTGGTGTAGACCTTGACGCCGCCGCAGGAGCCCAGGCTGAGGAAGCGCTGTTTGGCGCGCAGGTCGTCCTCGGTGACCTGGTTCTCCTTGAGCAGGTCACCGAGCGGTTCGATGATCTGCTCGGAGCGCCAGTAGCTGTGGCCGCGCTGGGCGAGCATCTCGTCGCCTGACTTGATGAACCGGCGGAGCATCTCCGCCTGGTTGTTCTTGTCCGTGTAGACAAACTGGGTGTGGACGATGGTGATGCCGTTCACCTGCTTGGTGAAGGCCACGGCAAAATGGCGCTGGCGCATGGCCGAGAACAAGGAGCCGAGGCCGCCGGCGCCGTAGCGCTGCACCTCCTGGTCCAGGCCGGCGGTGGCCCCGCGCGGGGTGTACTGGCGGGAGGCGGACAGGCGGTAGCCGTTTTTCAGGAGCAGGTTGCCGTTGGAGGCAAACGATTGCCGGCCGTCGTCATCCGGGTGGTACATGGACACCGAGCCGATGCGGCCGTCCTGCTTCCACTCGGCAAAGGGCGTGACCTGGTATTTTTCCAGGTTGACCGCACCGTGGCGCACCAACAGACGGCTGATCAGGTTGCGGTCGGGCGGGCCGAGCAGCTCCGGGTAGGTCTGCAGGTAGTACTGAAGGATGACGCCGATCAGTTTGGCGAACACCGGGTTGCCGGTTTCCGTCTGCCGCGCCATCAGGGTGATGAGATGACTGCGGGCGTCGGGGGCGAGTACCTGGAGCAGGTGGGTCAGGGTGGCGGAGAAGAGCAGGATCGAGTCCTCGTTGCTGAAGGCGGAAGCCGCCACCAGGTTGAGGATCTCTTTCTGCTTCTGCCCGTCCGTGGGGAAGAAGACGGTGAGCTTGCCCTTCTGGGCGCAGCTGACGATGAAATCCGAGACCAGCTGGTTTTCCGGATCGATGTTCCTGAGGAAGTGCAGCAGGTCGCCGTTACTGCGGCTGTTGATCCGCTCCTGCATCACCGGCACGAGGATGTCGCGGAAGGAGGAGTCGTACAGGTCGCTGCCCAGGGCCATGACCGCGTAGGCGTTGGCCGTGGTCAGGTCGCGGGCGGCCTGCACCCGTCCGGCGGAGGTGGCCTGGCGCAGCACGGCCACACCGTTGCCTGAGGCGAACTGGGCCCGGAACCGGGCCTGCACCGACGGGGCCAGCCGGTTGAACAGTTCCTGGAGACGCTGGCGGGAGAAGCCGCCCAGCACCGCGGCCGGGAATTCGTAGCCGTTGTGATCCGTGACCGCGTGCAGGTTGTTGATCTTCCAGACGACTTCCTCGCCGCCGCCGTACAGCCCCTTGAGCAGGGTCGTTTTCTGGCGGCTGGTGAGCTGGTCGTAGCGGGCCTCCTGGGAGCCGGAGGGCAGGGTGAAGTAGCCGATCAGCCAGTCCCAGGCCTCCCGGGGGGTGAGCGAGGTGTCGGTGAACAGCCAGCGGGCGTTCCAGGCGTCCTCGGAGCGCAGCTTCTGGATGATCTCCATGCCGCTGAGCAGGGTGTTGGTGTCCATGCCCGGAACGGCGGCAAAGGTCTCCACGGCCCTGGCCTGGTTGATGCGCATGCGGTTGAGACTGTTGAGCGCCTTGTGGGCGGTGTCGACCTGCATGCCCTGGACGGCGAACAGGGCCCGGGCCGCTTTGATATGCGCCTCGTCCAGGTTGTTGAGCAGCGGGATAGCGGCCAGCGCCTGGGTGACGGTGACGCCACTGATGCCCGTGTAGCTGCGGAAGGCCCGGGAGGCGGAGAAGGAGAGACTGCGCACCGTGTCCAGGCCGGCGATGCCGGTAGTGATGTCCGCCCCGGGGAGGCTGGTCAGGGACTCGAAAGCCTGCACCTGCTCGAAGGTGAAGCGATCGCGTTGGAGCCGGTCCGCCACCTGCTGTGCCTGGGCAAATGTCACCCCGGGCAGGGCGCAGACCTTGCGGAAGACCCGCTGGGCGTTATAGTGCATGCCGCCGATGACCGCCCGGCCCTGTTCCAGCTGCTGGCCGGTGAGGCCGGGAATGGTCTGGAAGATCTCCATGGTCTGCCGTGCGCTGGCTTCATTGGCCAGCGAGGTGGCAGCGTGCGCCGCCGGCCCGGGGCTGGCCAGCAGGACGGCGAGGAGCAGGGTGAGGGCGGTACGGCGAATGGTCCGGAGTGTGCTGCAGGTGTGCTGTCGCATGGGGAAACAAGGGGGGGTGATGGTCTCTGGGTATGAGAAGGCACTGCCCGTCATGGCGCTGCTGTTGGCCATGGTGTTATGGGGCAGTTCCTTCGTGGCGTTGAAATATTCCTTTCAGGAGATGCATCCCCTGGCCGTCATCTTCGGGCGGATGGTGGTCGCATCGCTCTGCTTCCTGCCTTTTTTGCGGTCCTTTACCAGAATGGGCGTGCGTCGGCACCATATTTTCCCGCTGGTGGCGATGTGCCTGTGCGAACCCTGCCTCTACTTCCTGTTCGAGTCCGCGGCCCTGGTGCACACCGCTGCCTCGCAGGCGGCGATGATCACCACCATGCTGCCGCTGATGGTCGCCCTGGCCGCCGGCCTGGTGTTCGGCGAGCGGGTGTCGGTGCGCACGGTCAGCGGTTTCGTGGTGGCCGTGGCCGGCGCGGTCTGGCTGAGCCTGGCGGGCGGGGCGAGCGGCCAGGCGCCGAACCCGGCCCTGGGCAATTTTTTCGAGTTCCTGGCCATGGTCTGCGCGACCGCCTATACTATTCTCATGAAGCAGCTCAGCAAGACCTTCCATCCGTTTCTGCTCACCGGCCTGCAGGCCTTCAGCGGCGCCCTGTTTTTCGCGCCGGCCCTGCTCCTGCCGAAGGTGCGCGCTGTGGCCGACCTGCCCGTGGGCGGCCTGTTGGCGGTGCTCTACCTGGGTACGGTGGTCAGCGTCGGCGCCTACGGGCTGTATAATTTCGGCATCAGCCGCCTGCCGGCGAGCCAGGCGGCAGCCTTTGTCAATCTCATCCCGGTCTTTTCCATCCTGCTCGGCTATCTCATCCTCGGGGAGCGGCTGACCCCCTGGCAGTTGTGCGCCTGCGCCCTGGTCTTTTTCGGGGTGCTGCTCAGCCAGGACAGCGGCACCAGGGAGGTCGCATGAACCGGACCCTGATTCTCATCGGCCTGGGCTGTCTCGTCGTCGGCCTGTGCTGGCCCTGGCTGCGCCACATACCGCTCGGCCGCCTGCCGGGCGACATCGTCATCGTCCGCGAAAACTTCCGCTTCTCCTTCCCGCTGACCAGCTCGATCCTCGTCAGCCTGATCCTGTCCCTGCTCGTTTGGCTGTTCCGCCGTTAGTCATGGAGTCGGCCGGTCTCCTGTCCCCCCGGGTCAATGGCTTGACGCGTCCGGCGGCGACCCCGCCTGCGGCGAGTGGCGGCTGGTGCCGCCGCTGCGGCCGCACCCACCTGCTGGCGCCGGACGACGCCTGGGGGGAGTGCGTACGCCTCATGGCGCAGTTGCAGGGTTGTGGCCGCATCGACCTGGAGACGGCCGCGCCGGACGCCGACCCCCGCTGCGCCACCGGGCCGTTGTTCGCCCCCGGCGGCGGCAAGATGTTCGGGGTGCTCTGCTGCCGCGACCGGCACGGCCGGCGGGTGGTGCTGCGGGCCTTTTCCGGCCAGTACGGCGGCCGCTGGCAGGTGCCGGGCTGGGTGGGGCCGGTGCACGACCCGGCCGTGTTCGACGCTCTGACCGGCGCGGCGGACCCGGAGATCAAGCGGCTGGGCGCGGCGATCGCTCGTGCGCCGGCGGGGTCGGCGAGTCGCCGTGACCTGGTGCGCCGCCGCCGGGCCCTGAGCCGCGACCTGATGGAGCGGTTGCACGACCTGTATCACCTGGTCAATTTCCGCGGCGAGCGTCGGTCGCTGGTCGAGGTCTTCCATGGTCCGGGCCGGCCGCCGTCCGGTACCGGTGACTGCTGCGGTCCGAAACTGCTCCAGCACGCGGCCACAAACGGCCTGGTTCCGGAAAGCATGGCCGAATTCTTCTGGGGCGAAAGCGGTGCCTCCGCCGCCAGGATGCACGCCGGAGGCTATCCGGCCTGTGCCGCCAAGTGCCAGCCGATCCTCGGTTTCATGCTCTGCGGCCTGGAGGGGAGATGATCGGCGGCCTGCGGTTCGTCCATCTGGACGGGTGGTGCGCGGTGATCGACAAGCCGGGCGGCCTCTTGTCTGTCCCCGGGCGGGGACCGGACAAACAGGACTCGGTGGTCAGCCGGCTGCGTTGCCTGCTGCCCTGGTGCCTGGCCCAGCCGGCGGTCCACCGTCTCGACATGGCCACCTCCGGGCTGATGGTCCTGGGCCTGACCGGGCCGGTCCATCGCCACCTGTCGGCGCAGTTTGCCCGGCACCAGGTGGTCAAGGAATATGTGGCCCTGCTCGACGGTCGGGTGGGAGGGGAGGGGGGTGAGATGCGTCTGGCCTTCCGGCTGGATCCGGACAACCGGCCGCACCAGGTGTACGACCCGGAGGGCGGGAAAGAAGGTATCACCCGCTGGCGACGGATCGGCGAGCGCGACGGGCGGACGCTGGTCGTGTTCGTCCCGCTCACCGGGCGGACCCACCAACTGCGCCTGCACGCCGCTCACCCCCTCGGGCTGGGCTGTCCGATTGTCGGCGACTCTCTGTACGGCCGCGGCCGCCCGGGCGACCGGCTGATGCTGCACGCCGCCGCGCTGGGCTTCACCCACCCGGCCAGCGGCCAGCGGATGGGTTTCACTTCGCCGCCGCCCTTTCTGTGACCCGTTTTCGGTCGGCTCGGCCGGGTCAGCGGGCCTGCCCGCAGCTGTTCTCGATTCCGTCGAGGCGCAGCTGCATGCCCGGCTGCAGTTTGGTGGGGTCGGCGAGCAGGTCCCGGTTGCGCTCGTAGATCTCTTTCCAGGCCGGTTGCCGACACAGTTCGCGGGTGGCGATGATGCTCAGCGAGTCGCCCGGCCGGACCGTGTAGAGCACGCTGGCCGGTTTCGTCGCGCCAGCGTTCGCCGGTGCACTGGCGGACGGCGGTGACTGGCCCTCAGCGGCTGGCGTGGCGGGCGCAGCCGGCGGCGGTGTTTCGCCTGCCGGTTTGGCGGCGGCGGGCGGCGGAGTCGGCTGTCCGCTGGCTACTGTTTCCTGCACGGCGGGCGTCGGGGCCGGTTGCTGCGGCACTGTCGGCCCGTTGCCGCGCAGCAGCAGAAATCCGAGCAGAAGCACACCAACAGCGGCGGCCAGCGCCGGCGCCAGGGGGCGGATCCGCTGCGACCAGGCGGCCGCCACGGTCTTCTCCGGCCCCGCTTCCCGCGTCCGCTGGTTGCGGTGCTGGACGGCCCGGGCAAGCTGCTGGGACTCGTCCAGCCGTTTGATCTCCTCGTCAATACCCGGGAAATCCGAGGACAGTTGCCGGGCCGCCAGGCAGGCGGCCTTGGCCTCGTCGATCCGTCCCTCTTTTTCCAGTGCCTCGGCGCTGGCCAGCAGCCGTTCGATCTCGGTCTGCAGACGGAGCAGTTCCTGCGCCAGTCCGCTCCGCTCCTCGACGGAAATAGTGTCGCTGGCGCCGATGAGCATGGCCCGTGCCTCGATGGTCCGCCCCGCCAACATCGTTTCCCGAATCTCCCGGGCCATTCTGGATTCCACGCGTTCCTCCCGATTTTTTCGACAGTGATCACACCCGGACGACTATAGCAGGTTTGCGCGCAAAGCGGGCAAGGATGCAGTAAAAAAAAGGGGGTGCTCGTGGAGCACCCCCAAAACGACTAAAAAGCGGGAACTTATTTCTTGATGTGCTTGGCGACTGCGTCGCGCTCGCTCTTCAGTTCGGCCTCGGTCTTCTTGATCATTTCGCGGCTGAAATCGCTGATCTCCAGGCCCTCGACGATCTTCCAGTCGCCGCCTGCACAGATGATCGGGAAGGCGAAGATCAGGTCCTCGTCCACGCCGTAGGGGTTGCCCTTGCTGCAGACACCCATGCTCACCCACTTGCCGTCGCTGCCCAGGGCCCAAGTGCGCATATGGTCCACGGCGGCGGAGGCGGCGGAGGCGGCGGAGGAAGCACCGCGAGCCTTGATGATGGCGGCGCCGCGCTGCTGCACGACCGGGATGAACTCGTTCTTGTTCCACTCGTCGCTGACCAGGGACTTGACGGCTTTGCCGTCCGCGGTGGCGTAGCTGATGTCCGGATACTGGGTGGCGGAATGGTTACCCCAGACGACAACCTTCTCGACCTTGGTGGAGTGGGTGCCGGTCTTCTCGGCGATCTGGCTCATGGCCCGGTTGTGGTCCAGACGCATCATCGCGGTGACGTTGCGCGGATTCAGTTTCGGGGCGTTCTTCTGGCAGATGAGGGCGTTGGTGTTGGCCGGGTTGCCGACCACGAGCACGCGGCAGGAAGGCTTGGCGTTGTCACTCAGGGCCTTGCCCTGGACAGTGAAGATGGCGCCGTTGGCGTCGAGCAGGTCGGAGCGCTCCATGCCCGGACCACGCGGCCGGGAGCCGACCAGCAGGGCGAAGTCGATATCCTTGAAGGCGACATTGGGGTCATCGGTGGCGATGACGCCGGCGACCAGCGGGAAGGCGCAGTCGTTGAGTTCCATCAGCACGCCCTGGAGGGCGCCCATGGCCGGCGGGATCTCGAGCAGCTGCAGGATGACCGGCTGGTCCGGACCGAGCATGCTGCCGCTGGCGATGCGGAAGATGAGGGAGTAGCTGATCTGGCCGGCAGCGCCTGTGACTGCCACACGTACGGGTGCTTTCATTTCCATTTTCTCCTTGTTGTTGATCCTGAACGGTTAGACGGCCAAGAAATCTGGCAGCTTGCCATACACGGTAAAACGTTCCTCGACGAGGAAGGTCGAACACACACAAGACGGAAGCCGGGACAGAAGCATCCCGGCTGGGGCGGGCGGTATGCGCCGGAACATCGCAATATTCCGACCTGTTGTCGAACCACCCGTAAATCCGCCGGTAGTGATACCGACCCGGGCGGTAAAAGTCAAGAACTCTTTGATTTTCGGTTACCGGCGCGGTTCGGCGGTGATGGTCCGGGGCAGGGCGTCGTAGCGGTCGGCGATGACCATCATCAGGGTCTCGTAGGTGAAACCCCAGACAAACCCGTCGGTGGCCGGCAGGCAGGGGAAGAGCACGTCCGGGCAGCGCGGGCTCATGGGCCGCCGGATGATGTTCTCGCGGTCGGCGATGTACTCGAGATCGAGCCACTCGTGGCAGCTGATCTCCGAGGTCTGCAGCCGTATCTGCGGCTGTTCGGGGAGTTCGAACAGAAAGGTGGTGACCGGCACCGGCCGGTCGAGAGAGTTGCCGGCCCGGCGCACCGGGTAGTGCTTCACCAGGTCGCGGGTGGACAGGGTGATGCCGCATTCCTCCCAGGTCTCGCGCAGGCAGGTGTCGAGCAGGGAGGCGTCGGTGTCGTCGCGGCGGCCGCCGGGAAAGGCATAGTGACCGGACCAGGGGTCGCGCGGGTTGGCCCGACGCTTGAGCACAAGCACCCCGGGCACGGGCTCCTGGCTGATGATGGTGGCCACGGCGGCCTCTGTGATCGAAAACGGTTGCATGCGATTGGTCGGGTTGTGCGCCGGACCGGCAACGCCGGGGCGAGAGTCCGGCTCGTTGCCCCGCCTGTCCGGGGACGGTTGTGAGTGGTATGCTAGGTCACTCTCTACTATCAGTCCGATGCGGATTATTTCAACCCCTTTTTCCGGTGACCCCGTTGCCGGCGGCCGTTGCCCCTGAGCCCGCCCGGGTGGCAACGATTTACTCGCAAAATGTCCGCATTCAAGGCATAATGCCCGCCTGCCGCAGGGAGGGGAACGCTCCCCGCGGACCGGCCGGCCGAACCCGGGCCTGCCGTCTGCACGAACCCTGCCCCGTCGTTCCCCCAGGGCGCCGCCTGCACCGCCTTTTTCCGCACGAGGGTGTATGAACATTCTCATCTACGGGGCCACCGAGACCGGTTACATGGTGGCCTCCCAACTCTGTCAGAAGCACAACATCACGGTCATCGACGACTCCGAGCGGTTGCCGGACAAATTCAACAACCTCGACATCAGCTTCGTCGCCGGCAGCGGTGCGGACGTTCTTGTGCTCGAAGCGGCGAACGTGGCCAGCGCCGAACTGTTCATCGCCTGTTCCCTGGTGGACGAGTCGAATATTGTCGCCTGCTGGACCGCCAAAAAGATCAGGGATGTGGAGACCATCTGCTTCGTCCACCGGATGGAGTTGTACCGCAACCTCGGCGCGGGTACGCAGAACCGCTACCAGACCCGCTACGACATCGACACCATCATCTGGCCGGAGCAGCTGCTCACCCAGGACATCTTCCGCATCGTCTCCGTGCCCGACGCCATCGATGTCGAGTATTTTGTCCGCGGCAAGGCAAAAATGTTCGAGTACCGCATCAAGGAAAACTCGATCATCCGCGGTCTGCGCATCATGGACTGCTCCTTTCCCGACAACGTCCTCATCGTCGGCATCACCCGCAAGCACAACCTGTTCATCCCCAACGGCTCGACCACCATCGAGACCGACGACAAGGTCGTGTTCATGGGCACCGGTCCGGCGCTCGATCTGCTCGCGGCCAGTTTCTTTCGGAACGTCAACCAAATCAGGACCGCGGCGGTGATCGGCGGCGGCAGTGTCGGCTACATGCTCGCCCAGCAGCTGGAGGAGGCCGAGATCCGGGTGAAGCTGATCGAGCACGACCGCAAGCGCTGCGTCTTCCTGGCGGACAACCTCAAGGGGAGCCTTATCCTGCACGGCGACGGCACCGACCTGGAGCTGCTCGAGGGCGAATCCATCGGCGAGTGCGACGTGACCGTGTGTGTCACCAACAACGACGAGAAGAACCTGCTCTGTTCGCTCCTGGTCAAGCAGCTCGGCTGCGAGCGCATCATCACCCGTGTCGGCAACCTGCGCAACTCCATGCTGTTCGAGCGGGTCGGCATCGACGTGGTCGTCTCCCCCCGTGACTCGGCCATGCGCGAGCTGCTCAACCGGCTGCAGGCCAAGGACGTGAACATCCTCGCCCTGGTCGAGGGCGGCCAGGGCGAGGTACTGCGGGTGAACCTGCCGGAGAGTTTCGCCACCGTGCTCGTGCGTGATTTCGTGCTGCCGGCGCGGGCGATCATCGGTCTCGTCAAGCGGGGCCGCAACGTCATCTTTCCGCACGGCGACACGCCGCTCGAGGCGGGCGATCAGTTGATCGTGTTCACCATGGCCGGCGACGCCGAGGCCATCAAGAAGGCCTTCACCCGATGAAGACCGCCGTCATCGGCAACGCCCTCGGCCTCATCCTGGTGGCGCTCGGCCTGATCATGCTCGCACCGGTGGCGGTGGCCCTGCTCGCCATGGAGTTTTCGGCGATCCCTCCCTTTATCGTTGCCGCCGCGGTCTCGGTCGGGCTGGGCACCCTGCTCCGCTGGCGGGGGGGCTTTTCCGGCGATTTCGACAGTCTCCGGCGCGGCGAGGGCATGTTCATCGTCTGCCTCGCCTGGGTGATCACCGGCGCCATCGGCGCCATCCCCTACCTCTTTTTCGGTCTCCACCCGCTCGACGCCTATTTCGAGTCGATCTCCGGCTTCACCACCACCGGCGCCACCATCCTCAAGGATTTCGCCTTGTACCCCAAGGCCTTCTTCTTCTGGCGGGGCCTCAGCCACTGGCTGGGCGGCATGGGCATCATCGTCCTGTTCGTCGCCATTCTGCCGCAGTTCGCGGTGGCCGGACGGCAGATGTTCTTCGCCGAGGCGCCCGGTCCCACCGAGGAGAAGGTGACCCCGCGCATCACCCAGACCGCCAAGGCCCTGTGGGCCATCTACACGCTCCTCACCCTGGCCGAGATTGTCCTCCTCTGCCTGGCCGGCATGCCGCTCTTCGACGCGGTCTGCAACTCCTTCGCGACCCTTGCGGCCGGCGGCTTTTCGCCCCATCCGCAGTCGATCATGGGGTACCGGAACGATACCGTCACCTGGATCGTCACCCTGTTCATGTTCCTCGCCGGCGGCAACTTCGCCCTCCAGTACCGGGTGCTGTTCCAGCGCAATTTCCGGGCGCTGCTGCACAACGAGGAGTTCCGCTTCTATGCCTTCATAGTGGTCGTCATGTCGCTGACCTGCTGTGCCTTACGCTGGTGCGCGCCGGCACGGCGGACCTGGCCGACGGCCTGCGTGACGGCTTCTTTCAGATCGTCTCGATCCTGACCTCCACCGGGTTCGCCTCCACCGATTTCGCCCTCTGGGCCGTGCCCGCCCAGACCATCCTGTTCACCGTCATGCTCGTCGGCGCCTGCGCCGGGTCGGCGGGCGGCGGTGTCAAGGTGGTGCGGGTGCTGTTCGGGCTCAAGTACCTCAAGCGGGAGATCGCCCAGGTGGTCCACCCCAAGGCGGTGCTGCCGATCAAGATCGACCGGGTCTCCGTGTCCGGGGAGGTGCAGCGCCAGATCCTCGGTTTTCTCCTGTTCTATATCTTCCTCATGACCCTGTCCGCGCTGGTGGTGACCCTTATCGAGAGCGATGCGGCCATCGGCCTGGTCGGCACCGCCGCCACCCTGGGCAACATCGGCCCGGGCTTCGGCTCCATCGGGCCCATGGCCAGCTTCGCTGACCTGCAGCCCTTGACCAAGATGATTTTTATCGGCAACATGGTGGTGGGCCGGTTGGAACTCATCCCCTTCATTGCCATGCTCCACCCGGATTTCTGGACGTTTCGACGGTCCTGAGCGGGCAGGCCGGCAGAACAGCCAGGAACAACAACGGCGCAAACACGCAGCAAGGTGGCGGACCAGATCATGACGGCAACTGATTACAGCGAACGGCGGCAGCATGTGCGGGTCTACTTCGACGGCCTGGATGAACTCCGCTGCCGCTTCGCCCGCGAGGCGACAGCACCCCCGATCCATGCGGCCGCGGTGCATGACCTGAGCCTCGGCGGCCTGCACCTGAGCCTCGAGGAGGACGGCGGCTTCGCCGTCGGCGGCCATCTGACCCTGCTCGCTCTGGCCTATCGCACCGGCCAGGTCTGCGAAATGCGGGTGGACATGGTGATCCGCTGGATCTTCGCCCGGCCGGGATTCAGCCGCCTGTACATGGGCTGCCAGTTCCTCGACCTGCCGGACACGGGTCGGGCCTGGATCACCGCCCTGGTCGCGGCCAAAGAGCGGGCCGCCGCGCCCGGTCGCCCCAAGGGTCCGGTGGGACGGTGAGGTCCCGGTTGCGCCCGGTTTGCCGACCTCGCCTGGCAGGAGCAGCGCGTCATGGCCGTTGACGAACCCTACCGCGGTTTTGAGCAGGGACCGATCCGGCCGCCCAGCGAGCGGGACAGCCTGCTTGTGCGGGTCACCCGCAACTGCCCCTGGAACCGCTGCACCTTCTGCGGTCTGTACAAGGGCGAGCGGTTTTCCCGCCGGCCGGTGGCCCACGTGCTTCGGGACATCGACGCAGTCCGCCGGGCCGTGGACCGGCTCTCCGGCGCGTCGCTCCCCTCTGCCTCGCCCATGGTCGACGAGGGCGAGTGGCTGGCCGAACACGCGGCCCGCACCTGGCTGCAGGCGGGCTGCCGCTCGGTCTTCCTGCAGGATTCGAACAGCCTCATCATCCCGCCCGGCGACCTTGAAACCATCCTCCTCCACCTGCGCGCCTCATTTCCCTCGGTGGAGCGGGTCACCTCCTACGCCCGTTCGCAGACCGTGGCCCGCATCTCTGACGAGGACCTTGCCCGGCTGCACGCGGCCGGCCTGAACCGCATCCACGTCGGTCTCGAGTCGGGCTGCGACGTGGTGCTCGAACGGGTGCGCAAGGGTGCCGACCAGGCGACCCACATCCGCGCCGGCCAGAAAGTCAAACGGGCGGGGATCGAACTCTCCGAATACTACATGCCCGGCCTCGGCGGCCGGGAGCTGTCGCGTCAGCACGCCTTGGACAGCGCAAAAGCACTGAACCGCATCGATCCGGATTTCATCCGCCTGCGCACCCTGGCCCTGCCGGACGGGCTCGACCTGGCCGACGAGGCGGCGCGCGGCCGCTTCGCCCCCCTGGGCGACCGGGAGGTGGCGGAGGAACTGCTGCTTTTTCTCGAAGCGCTCACCGGCATCACCAGCCGGGTGGTGAGCGACCATATCCTCAACCTGTTCGAGGAGATTGAGGGCAGGCTGCCGGAGGACCGGGAACGGATGGCCGGGGTGATCCGCCGCTTCCTCGCCCTGGACCCGGCCGAGCAGCTGCTCTACCAGGTGGGCCGGCGCACCGGCGTTTTCCACCGGCTCGACGACCTGCAGGACCCGGTCCGCCGTGGCCACGCCCGCCACTGGGTGGAGCGGTTCGCGGTCACCCCGGAGAACGTCGACCAGGTGACCGGCGCGCTCATGCAGCGGTTCATCTGAGGGGCGACCGGTTCGCCGGGGCAGCACCCGGGCGAACAAAAACGGCCCCGGCCGTTGCCGCCGCCAGCGGGGCGGGGCAACGACCGGGGCCGTGCTGTGCAATGTCCGCCCCTTGCCGAGTGGCAGGGGCCGGGGCGCGGTTACATCCGGCGGAAGAGTTCCAGCGCCCGCTCCCGGGTCATGATCTGTTGCCAGTCCTTGCCGAAGCAGTTCTCCCACAGCGGCACCAGGCCCAGGGCCACGTTGACCATGGTGTTCATGGCCGCATCATCCAGATTTTTGGTCAGGCCGCGCGGCAGCTGGATGTCGTGCCTGGCCATCATCTCGCGGAACTCGCGCACCCCCTCGGGATACACCTCCTCCAACTGGTCGAAGGTGATGCAGCAGCCGATGCCGTGGTGGGTGCCGAGCACGAAGGAGAGCCCGTAGGAGAGGGCGTGGCAGGCCCCCACCTGGGAGTAGGCGATACTCATGCCGCCGAAGTAGGAGGCCATCATCAGCTTGTCGTCCTTGTCCGGCCGGTCCTCGAGGAACACCTGGCGGCAGAGTTCCAGCGACTTCTCGCCGTAGGCGCGGCTGAACTCGTTGAGGTAGGTGCCGTTCAGACTCTCGACGTCATGGATATAACAGTCCATGCCGGTGTAGAACCACTGGTCTTTGGGCACGCCGACGAGCAGTTCCGGGTCGAGCAGGATCTGGTCGAACAAGGTGTAGTCGGAGTTGATGCCGAGCTTCTTCTCCGGCCCGGTGAGCACGGTGGTGCGCGAGATCTCCGCGCCGGTGCCGGCCAGGGTGGGCACGGCCGCGTGGTATACGGCCGGGTTCTTGATCAGGTCCCAGCCCTGGTAGTCGGCGGCCGACCCGGGGTTGGTGAGCAGGAGCGAAATGGCCTTGGCGATGTCCATGGCGCCGCCGCCGCCCAGGCCGATGATGCCGTCCGGCAGGACCGAACGCTCCGCGCGGATGCGGGCGACCAGCTGGTCGATGTAGCTGGTCTTGGGCTCGTCGACGAGGCTGACCGGCAGCAGCAGGTCGCCCTTTTCCAGCGGCAGGCGGCGTTCCAACTCCCGGCCGAGGTGGACGTCGTCGAGCACGAAGATCATGGGCGCCCCGGGCGTGACCCGCCGGGGTTTGAGGATGTCGCCGAGTTGGTTGAAGGAGCCGCGGCCGAAGATGATGTTGGGCACTATTTTGAAATTTCTGTACATCGGAGAGTATCCTTAACGTGGATGTTGCTGCGCGCGTCGGGAGGGGTACTCCGCGCTGCCGCAGGGGAAACCGCCCTCCGCCCGCAGGCCCGGCAACGGGTGCTGCCAGGCCTGCGGGAGAGCGGTGAAATGGTTCAATTCCGGTGAGTTATTGAAAGGCGCTTATACCACCGGGAGGCGGAAAACTCAACAGCGAACTGGCTCGGGAGCGGTCGCCGATTTGCCCGAAAGCTGGCGGGACAAGGAGGATTGATGAATGAAATAGAACAGTTGACAGGAGAGCTGTACGCCGACATCCCCCACGGGACCCTCTACCACTACACCACCTTCACCGGCCTCCTGGGCATCGTCCGCAGCCGTTCCCTGTGGGCGAGCGATGTGCGCTACATGAACGATTCGGCCGAACTGCGCCACACCGCCGACCTGATCGGCGCCGAGGTGCGTGAACGCATCGACGGAGGTCACCCGCACCCGCAGCTGCTCAGCCAGTTCGCCGACTGGATCGCCCACCGCATCACCAGCGGCCACATGCTGTTTGGCGCCTCGTTCCGCTCGCACGGCAACCTGCTCAGCCAGTGGCGCGGCTACAGCCTGCCGGGCAAGGGCGTCAGTCTCGGCTTCTGCCCGGAATACATCCTCGCCTGCGCCGCGCACCAGCGGTTCAAGGTGGGCAAGTGCATCTACGAGCCGGGCCGGCAGCACGCGCTCATCCGCCAGGTGGTCGACGCGGTGGTGACCCACGCCGCCCATTTGACCGCGGAGCGGGACTGGCGGCAACCGAGCGCTCGACCCTCTACCACACCGCCTTCGAGGAGGTGGAGATCGACCTGCTGCGCATCGCCGCCATCCTCAAGCATCCCTCGTTCCGCGAGGAAAAAGAATGGCGCATCGTCTCGCCGGTGATCGCCAACGAGGCTGGTGCGCCCATTCTCTTCCGTGAGGGGCACGCCATGCTCGTGCCCTATATCGAGTTCAACCTGAGCGTTGACGGTCGGCCGCCGGTGCTCGACCACCTCTATCTCGGCCCCACCGCCAACATCAACATCTCCATGCATTCAATGGAAATGTTCCTGGCCCAGCATGGCATCACGGCCACCCGGGGGATCGACTACTGCCAGATCCCCTTCCGCCAGCGGTAAGCGGCGAGACCGCGCCAACGCCGTTCAGGCGAATTTTTCCCGGGCGATCCAGGCGCGCGTGCCCAGCGAGGTGCAGGACATGCTGGCCACCTCGGCGGCCCGTTCCAGGCTGAGGAGGAATTCCTGCTCGAGGATGTAATGGCAGAAGGCGCCGTGCAGGATGTCGCCGGCGCCCAGGGTGTCCATGGCCTGCACCGGCATGACCGGTACCTCCACGGTGGTGCCGTGTTCGTGGGCGAGGATCGGGTGGCCGTCCCGGGTGATGGCGATGTGATCGAGGCCGTGGCCGCGCAGATGGTCGAACACCGCGGCCTTGCCGGTGCAGCCGGGCGGGTAGAAGTCATCCGAGCAGATGGCGTAGTCGACCAGCGGCAGCAACTCCTCCAGCCCCTCCTTCCAACTGCCGCCGTCCAACACCACCGGGATCTCGAGCGACCGGGCCCAGCCGGCCAGCTGCACCGCCTGCGGCAGGAAATAGCCGTCCAGCATGAGCACGTCCGTGTCCTCGAGCAGGCTTTCGTTGACCGCGTCACTGCGCAGCTTGCGCAGGTCGGTGTTGGAGTAGACCACGCTGCGCTCGCCGGTGGACAGGTCGACGAGGATGGAGGCGAGGATCGGCGGTCGCCGGGGCTGGTCGGAGGCGTCGATGAGGTGCACCTGCTGGTCGGCGAGGTCCATCTTGGGCACGTGCGCCAGCGGATGGCGGCCCAGGCCGCTCACCAGGGTGGCGTGGTTGCCGAAGGCGGCAAAGGCCACGGCCGCGTTGGTGGCCGGGCCGCCGGCGAACGACATCTGCCGTTCGGCCTTGAGTTTCTGGTTGTTCAGGGGGTGATGGGGCAGGTAGTAGACGATGTCGGCCGTGGACAGGCCGAGGAAGAGTCCTTTGTGCATGGTTGAACCCGGTGGGAGGAAGGTGGACGGCTCATTTTCCGCGTCCGCCATCATAGCAGGAACACAGAGAAAAACAACAGGCGCGGGGAAATTTTTGGCCCGGGGCGTGGCGCCGTCGGCCGGGAGACGATGTCGCGCAGACCGCGACCTGCGCCGGGCGCTCGACGGGCTGCTCGCCGGCCAGCCCATTGACCCGGTGCAGCGGCCGAGTATGGGCGGCAACATCAAGTGGCGGCCCGGCAACGCGCCGGAGTATTTTTCGGGCGGCTGAGGCCGGCCGGTTCACAGGCTGGCGAATCGGGTTCGGCGCTCATTTGCGGGTTGGCGGGTGTCCGGCAGGATCGGCACCCTCCGCGGGCACTGCGCAGACCGCGGCGGCCTCATCCCTGGCCGGCTGCCGGACCGGGTCGGAGAGCCGGGCCTTGATCGCCTCCAGTTCGTCCAGGTTGGCGAAGAACAGGTCCACGATCTGCGGGTCGAACATGCCGCCCCGTTCCTGGCGGATGAAGTCGAGCACCTTGTCCCGCGGCCAGGCCGGCTTGTACACCCGGCCCAGGCTGAGGGCGTCGTACACGTCCGCAAGCGAGCTGATGCGCGCCAGCAGGCTGATGTCCTCGCTCTTGAGGCCGCAGGGATAGCCGGTGCCGTCCCACCGTTCGTGGTGCTGCATGGCGATGGTGCGGGCGCTGGCCATGAGCTTGCGGTCCGAGGTGTGGAGAATGCGCTCGCCGATCACCGTGTGCCGCTTGATGACCTCGAACTCCTCCGGGGTGAGGCGGCCGGGCTTGTGCAGGATGGCGTCGGGGATGCCGATCTTGCCCACGTCGTGCATGGGCGAGGCGGCTTCCAGCAACAGGATCTCCTCCTCGGACAGGCCGTATTTGCGGCCGAGCAGGGCGGAGTAGGCGGCCACCCGGCGCACGTGGTTGGCGGTGTCCTGCGAGCGCGACTCGATCACCTCGCCCAGGGTGGAGAGCAGCTCGAGCTGGGTCTCGATCACCTCGCGGTTGAGCTGCAGAATCTCGCAGTTGCCCGTGTTGATCTTCCGCTGCTTGACCACGTTCAGCACGAGCAGGATGATGATCACCGTGAGGATGGC
Organism: uncultured delta proteobacterium; assembly: GCA_963754825.1. Lineage (GTDB taxonomy): Bacteria > Desulfobacterota > Desulfobulbia > Desulfobulbales > Desulfobulbaceae > Desulfobulbus. The sequence continues at coordinate 267,640 of CAVWHP010000011.1, forward strand.
CACCAGCCCCAGGCCGGTGAGGATGGCTGAGCGGTGTTGCTCGAAGTAGGACTGCGGTCGGTGCAGCAGGATGGCGTCCGCGGGCAGGGTGGAGCGGGCGATGGCGAACCGCGCGAGCGAGGGAAAGTTGTACATCTGCCGGGTCACGCCCTGCAAACCGTCGTAGACGGCCGGCGGATGGTTGCCGGCAAGGCGGTCCAGGAGGGTCTGCGCTGCCTTGCGGCCGTGGCCGAAACCGCTGGTGACGCAGCCGCCCACCGCCGCCGGATCGAGCTGGAAGTCCCAGGCCACGTACACCGGCACCGGCGCGCTGGCGGCGATCAGCCGGGGGATCTCCTCCGCCGTGAACACCTGGCCCGCACCGTCCTGAAAGTAGACGAGCAGGTAGAGCAGCTCACCCTGTGTGCGTTCGCGGGCAAAGCGCACCAGTTGATCCCGGGTCTGCACCGGCAGCACCTCGATGGCTACTTGCCCGGCCAGGGGGCGCACCTGTGCGAGAAAATCCTGGCGGATGGACTGGCCGCTCAGGGTGTCGTCGACCAGCACGAAAATCTTCCGCGTACCCGGATTCTGGCGCAGGGCGGCAGTGAGCGTGGCCGCGTGCGCCGGGTTTTCGATGATGCTGTACAGGTCGTCCGTGCCGGCCGGGATGGAGGCGCGATCATTGATGCCGCAGGCGACCACGGGGGTGCGGGGAAACAGCTCGGCCCGGTGGCGGGCGACCAGTTCCAGGGCGTGGTTGTCGGTGACGATGATGCCGTCGAACGGCGTGGCCTGGTATTTTTCCCGGAACAACTCGAGCAGCCGCGCCTGGTAGGCCGGGGTGTCGTGGTGCTTGGCGTCCAGGTACTCGACCCGGTAGCGGGCCCGCACCTCGGGCGTGTCCAGCACCGAGACGATGCCGGCGTGCAGGTCCCGGGTCCAGGAGAAATCCGGGGCGTAGGAGTGGAGGATGAGCACGCGCGGTCCCTCGACCGCGGGTGCGGCGGTCGCAAGCCCGGGCGAAACCGCGACGAGCACGGCGAGCACGAGCAGGACAAGGGTGCGGAACAGGGGAAAAGTGGGACTCATGGGACCTGCTTAGCATGCCGCCCATCCGTCGGGCAAGATGGAAAGACGGCGGCCCGGATGTGGCGGGGGAAGAGACCTCCCCGCCGGTTGAGGAAGGAAAGGGCCGGGTAGCTGCCTTTCAGCTTCTGATGTTTACTGGGTCTGATGCTGTCGGTGGAGAAGTACTTTTGTTTCGCTCCCGGCCCGACGCAAACATCTCGGTCAGGTCGTTTTGTCGGCCATAGGTAAGATACTCGCGGCAGGCTCGCCCTTGATGTGCTCTATTCAAACCCGGTGGGGCGCCCGTCAGTGGCGCCCCTGTTCCATTCGCCAGCAAGAGAGGTACGATGACCCCCGAACGATTCATTGCCCTGTGGAAAGACAATCCTCTCACCGAACGAGCCGGAGCGCAGCAGCATTTCAACGACCTCTGCGACCTTCTCGGCGTCGACAAACCCCGCGATCCGGGCAACTACTGCTTCGAGCGCGGCGCGAAAAAGGCGGGCGGTGGCGACGGTTGGGCCGATGTTTGGAAACGGGGCTTCTTCGGCTGGGAGAACAAAAAGCCGGGTCGCGATCTACAGGCTGCGCTCAAGCAACTCTCCGACTACGCCCTGCAGCTCGACAACCCGCCGCTTTTGGTGGTGTGCGACCGTGAACGCATCGTCATCCACACGGCCTTCACCGGCTATCCCGACGAACCCAGGCAAATCCTCATCGAGGAACTGACCGACCCCGGTGTCCGGCAGGTGCTCCGCTGGGTGTTCACCGACCCGGACAAACTCCGTCCGGAAAAGTCGACCGCGGCGATTACCGAGGAGGCGGCCGGCCAGTTTGCCGACCTCGCGCAGAACATGCGCCGGCGCGGGCTCGACAGCCAGCGTATTGCCCATTTTCTTGTCCAGTGCCTGTTCTGTATGTTTGCCGAGGATGAAGAACTGCTGCCCGGCAACATCTTCACCGATCTCTTGAAAAACGCCGGAATGGATACCGGCAAGGCCGCCCAGCGTATTGCCCGGCTCTTTACCGCGATGCAGCAGCAGGCCGGTGGCGAATATGGCGACCACGACATCGCCTGGTTTAATGGCAGCCTGTTCAGGACCATCGACATCCCTCCGCTCACCGCCGAGGATCTCGCCGCCCTCCACTGTGCCGCCGGCGACCGCGACTGGCGGGCCATCGACCCAACCATTTTTGGCACCCTCTTCGAGCGCGGTCTGGACCCAACCGCCCGTGCTCCCCTCGGTGCCCATTACACCGACACCGGTACCATCGGCAAACTCATCCGCTCTCTGATCACCGAGCCCCTGCTCGCCGAATGGGACGCCGTTAAAGCGACCATCGCCGCCGGCCAGGGTAAAGGGGCACGCAGCAAGGCGTTTCAGCAGGGCCGCGCCGGCTATCACGGGTTCATCCAGCGGCTCGTTTCCTTCCGCGTACTCGATCCGGCCTGCGGCTCGGGCAATTTTCTCTACCTGTCGCTCAAGGCGCTGCGCGACGTGGAGAAACAATTCAACATCGAGGCCCAGGAGTTGGGCTATCCGGCCGCCCTGTCCATGCTCACCGGGCCGCAGAACATCTGCGGCATCGAAATCAACGAGTTCGCCGCCGAGTTGGCGCGCACCACCGTGTGGATCGGCGATATCCAGTGGTGTCGCCGCAATGGCCGGGACATCGCCCGTGAACCGATCCTCCGGCCGCTCGACAGCATCGAGCACCGCGACGCCCTGCTCAACCCGGACGGCAGCGAGGCGGCTTGGCCCAAGGCGAATGTCATCATCGGCAATCCACCCTTCCTGGGCGACAAAATGATGCGCGGCGAGTTGGGCGACCACTATGTGGACCGGCTGCGCCATCGCTACGCCGGCCGGGTGCCGGGCGGGGCCGACCTGGTCACCTACTGGTTTGAAAAGGCGCGCGCCCAGATCGAGACCGGGCTGGCGGAGAGCGCCGGACTGGTCGCCACCAACTCCATCCGCCAGAAGCGAAACCGGGTGGTGCTCGAACGTATCCAGGCGACCACTCGCGTGTTTGCCGCCTGGGCCGACGAAGACTGGGTGAACGAGGGCGCGGCGGTGCGGGTCAGCCTGGTCTGTTTCGGCCGGGGCGGCGAGGCCCGGCTCGACGGCCAGCCGGTGGCGGCCATTCACGCCGACCTCACCGCCGGTCGGCAGGCGGGCGAGTCCCTGGACCTCACCCGGGCGGAACCGCTGGCCGCAAACAAAAGCCGCTCGTTCTTCGGCCTTTGTCTGGCCGGGCCGTTCAAGGTGGACACGGCCACCGCCCTGGAGTGGCTCCACGACACCGGCAACCCCAACAGCCGGCCCAACACCGACGTGGTCCGGCCGATCTACAACGGTCTGGACATCACCCGCCGCTGGGCCGGGAACTGGGTGGTCGATTTTGCGGCTCGGGAACTGGCCGAGGCTGCTGATTACCTCCAGCCCTTCGCCCATGTGGAAACAATGGTTAAGCCGAAGCGTGTTGGTAATCGCGAGGCAGTGCGGGCAGAGAAATGGTGGCGGCACGGACGCTTTCGGCCGGAATTACGAGCCTCGCTGCAAGGCCTCAGCCACTTCATCGCCACTCCGGAAACCGCCAAGCACCGCTTTTTTGTCCGGTTGCCGGTGCAGGTGGCTCCGGAACACAAGCTCATTGTCATTCCTCGGCAGGATGATCTTGTGTTCGGAATACTGTCGTCACGTATTCATTGTCTTTGGGCAATTGAGAACGGTGGGCGATTAGGAGTGGGCAATGACCCGGTTTACAACACGAGTCTCTGCTTTGAAACCTTCCCCTTTCCGCCGGGTTTCGACCTGCGCGAACCGCAGCCGCCCAACGGCGAACCGTTCGCGGCCATCGCCGCCGCGGCCGCCGACCTCGACCGGTGGCGGGAGCAATGGCTCAACCCGGAGGGCTGGGTGGAGTGGGCGACCACGCCCGAGGAACAGGCGGCCGGTTTTCCGCCCCGGCCGATACCGCGGCCGGAACATGCGGCCGACTGGAAGCGGCGCACCCTCACCAACCTCTACAACGAGAAGCCCGCCGGCCTGCAACTCCGCCAGGAGCGGCTCGACCGGGCCGTGGCCCTGGCCTATGGCTGGGACGACTACACCCCGGCCACGACCGACGCGACCATCCTGACCCGCCTGCTGCGCGACAACCGCCAGCGGTCGGCGGCATAGCCTGCCGAGGCTCCGATTATCCGTAAGGCGACTGTTCCCGTTGACAACGGGGCGGGTTATTTTTTCGCCGTGTCCGTCTGGTAGGCGGTGGTGGCCACGGTGCGGCATTGCCGCTCCACCTGGAAGGCGATGGCCTGAATCTGTTCGTCTGACAGTAGCTGCGCTCCCCTGGCGAGCGGGGTGGGATTCTTGCCGTTGTAGACGCGCGGGCCGCCGGGGCCGGTCCGTTTGATGTACCAGCCGGGCACGGCCAGCACCGGCTCCACCGGGGTTTCGCTGCCGGTCGCCTGACAGAGCCAGGTGCGCAGCCATCTGGCCTGATCCACGGCCTGGGTGATGGGCCTGGTCTCGGTCCAGCCCGGGAAGGCGAGCTGCCGGCCGTCGTACCGCACCTCCCAGTTGCGGTTTTCCGCCTTGCTGCTCTTGGCCCTGCCCTTGGTTTCGATGGCGAACACGCCCGTCGGGCCGATGGCGATGTGGTCGATGTTGAACCCGTCGCCGGGGAAATCGTGAAAGACCCGGAACCCCTCCGCGAGCAGGGAGTGCAGTCCCTGGCCGACCATCAGTTCACAGTCATAGCCGAGCCGGTAGTGGGTGCGGGTGTGCATGAGCCTGAATATTTTCAGGCTGAAGAACACCGAGAGGCCCAGCGCAACCCCGAGGTACAGGATCAGCAGGAAGGGTGAGGGTGGAGTCGAAGTCAGATACTGGCTGACAACAATGGCGTACAGGGCCAGAGGACCGATGAACATGAAGAGAAGGTAATCTGTGATCTTCTCGGTGAGTTCTTCTATCCTTTCCTTGAGCGACTGTCCGGGGCTCCTGAGCAGATCGAAATTGAGCGGGTGCTTTTTCCCCCTGGTCTGCCGGCCGCGAACCCAGAGGACAATCCCTGCGGGAAGGAAGACACACAGGCAGAAGATGCCCAGAGGGATGAAACTGGTGAGGAGGGCGGGGGAGAGGTGGATCTGCATTTCGGTCTGTTTGGGTTGTCGTGTGACCGGAGCCAGGGCCCGCAGGGTGATCCGCAGGTGACGAAGAGGTAGAGCAGGGCGTTTACTGGGACAGCGTTCGGCCGGATCAGCCCCGTTCGCGGCGCTCGCCGCTGCGCCCATTGTACACCGGCGCGCCACTGGCGGCAAAGGCGCGGAAGTCGGCGAGCGCCCGGTCGCGCAGCACGCTCTCGACGAGTTCGATGCCCCGCCGGGCCAGTTCGCCCCGCCAATCCGCAGGCAGCGGGCCTTCATCGAAGCCGGTGATCGCCTCCATCTCCGTGCCCGGGCCGGCGATGACGAGCGACCGCACCCCGGACCAGAGCACCGCGCCGAAGCACATGGCGCAGGGCGTCCAGTTGACCACCAGCTGGTGTGCGGGCAATCCCGATCCGCCCAGATCGTAGACACCCAGGCGGCGCTGGGCGAGCGACAGGGTCACAATCTCGGCGTGGGCCGAGGAGCAGCCGAGCGGCACCACCCGGTTGACGCCCAGGGCCACCAGCCGGCCGGAGTCCCGTTCGAACACGCCGGCCGCGAACGGGCCGCCGGTCTCGTGTTCCCAGTTCAGGCGGGCGAAACGGAGCACCGCGGTCATGCGCGCCTCGACATCGGGCAGACGCTCGGGCAGGCGCTGCAGTTCGGCGCTCGCCCAGTTGGGCAGATCGAGATGGAAGTGAACGGGCAGGGCGGTGGTCGGGTCCATCACGGGGCCTCCGGTCAGGGGTCAGGCGCCGGCGAACTTGGCGCGGAAGAGGAAAAAGACTGCGCCCAGCAGGCAGAACCCGGCCCACAGGTAGTCCAGGGTGAGCCGCTCCTTGAGGTAGAGGACCGAGAAGGGCACGAACACCGACAGGGTGATCACCTCCTGGAGGATCTTCAGCTGGCCCACGTTCATCACCTGGTGGCCGATGCGGTTGGCCGGCACCTGCAGCAGGTATTCCAGCAGGGCGATCGCCCAGCTGATCAGGGCTGCGATGATCCACGGCTTGTGCGCCATGTTTTTCAGGTGGCCGTACCAGGCGAAGGTCATGAAGACGTTGCTGGCGGACAAGAGCAGGATGGTGAGGGTGTACCGGTTCATGGCAGTCCCGTCCCGGGGCGGGGAAACGCTGGCTGGTGGCCGCTGCCTGCGTCCGGCGGGGCGGCCGGCGGAAGAGTTGTTCCTTTTCGCACCGGAGGGTATATAGCAGCCGTTCTGCCGTTTTCCAAGGGCGAAGTGGCCGCCGTCACGCCACCACGGGGGATTGTCCATGCTCGGCACTGTTGTCAACGCCCTGGCCATTGTCGCCGGCGGCCTGGTCGGGCTCTGCTGTACCCGGGGGATCGGTGACCGCTACCGCCAGACCGTGCTCCAGGGGCTGGCCCTGTGCGTGCTCCTCATCGGTGGCAAAAGCGCCCTGACCAGCGACAACCTGCCGGTGGTGATCCTCAGCCTGGTGGTCGGCGGGGTGGTCGGCGAGTGGCTCGCCATCGAGGCCCGGCTAGAATCCCTCGGCCGCTGGATCGAGGCCCGGTTCGCGGACGGATCGGCGGGCGGCGGCGACTTCGCCCGCGGCTTCGTCAGCGCCAGCCTGGTGTTCTGCGTCGGCTCCATGGCCGTGGTCGGCTCGCTCGAGAGCGGGCTGGCCGGCAACCACCGCACCCTGTTCGCCAAGGCCATCATCGACGGCGTGGCCGCGCTTATCTTCGCTTCGACCCTGGGTCGGGGCGTGCTCTTCGCGAGCGTGCCGGTGCTCGTCTACCAGGGCGCGATCACCCTGGCCGCCGGCCTGCTCCGGCCGCTGCTCACCGCGGCCGCGGTCGCCGACATGAGCGCGGTGGGCGGCCTGCTCATCGTCGCCATCGGCGCGAACCTGCTCGGCATCGCCCGCATCCGCGTCGGCAACCTGCTGCCGGCCGTGTTCCTGCCCCTCGCAGCCCACCTGGTCCGCTCCTGGCTGGCCTGAGCACCGGCCGCCCGCGGAAAACTCCTGCTGACTTTCACCGCAATCAACGCTACAATAACGCGTTGATAACCCTTCCCATCTCCTGGCGCCGCCCGGACGTTTTCTTTCTCCACCCGTAGAGGTTCCCGCATGTCCACCGACCCGACCCCGCTGCCCCTTGCCTCCGATGCGCTCAAGGCCAACCTGCAGGAAACCGCCGCGGCGGTGAGCATCGACCCGGCCTACGCCCCCCTGCAGGAGATCGTCAGCCGGTTCCAGGGGCTGTCCACCAAGCTCGAAACCCTGCTCTACGAGATCAGCCACCCGTACCGCAACTGGAAGCTCATCCTCCCGGACCTGCGCGCCTTCGTGCTCAAGAACCTCAACCACTACCGCGACCACGAGCAGGGCCCGGAGGCCTTCACCCTGTTCACCGGGATCTTCTTCGACGCCATCCGCGACACCGCCCGCAACGAGCAGCTGGTGCCGCGCATTGTCGAGGCCCTGCTCGCCTATGCGGACAAGCTCACCCAGTCGCTGGACGCGGACGGCCTGTTCCGCTTCGAGCAGGCCCTGTCGATGTTTTTCGCCCGCGTGCAGGAATTGGAGCAAAGTGCGCCGCAGGTGGTGATGTTCATCGTCCAGGGGCATCACCCGGTGCGCCGCATGGCCATGCGCGTGGTCGAACTGCGCCGCAGGCAGCCGGACCGTCCCTTCGACTGCCGCTCGCTGGCGCAGCTGGTGCGCACCATCCTGCGGCGCAACTACGAATACTGGCTCGGCGAGGAGGATCCGCTGCCCTGGTTCGAGAAGCAGTGCGGCGACTACTGCCGCGAGTGGCACGGCCAGCACCTGCTGGAGGGCATCTCCCATGCGCACATCCGCAAGTGTCTGCAGACCCTCGAAGAGGTGCCGGTGGATGGCGAGGCCCATGCCGCCCTGGACGTGCTCTTCTCCCTGCCCAACCACATGGAGATCGTCCGCCTGTACAAGGAGATCCCCACGAAAATGGTTGCCGCCGACGCGGCCGGCGAGGCCCGCACCAACTTCGTCGAGAACCGCAAGCTGCTCTTCCTGTTCCGCATCATGGAGACCCGGGGGTTGTCCCTCATCCACGAGGAGACCCTGCGCGAGATCAACCGTTCGCTGGTCCAGCTCATCCGCAAGCAGAGCTTCGAAGAGATCGAGCTGTTCTTCATCACCACCTTCCACCTGCTCAAGGCCAACGTGCGCCGCTACCCGCACACCTCGCTGCAGTGCATCCAGGTGATCGGCAACGAGGTGTTCAAGCGTGGCAACTCGCGCCTGGTCGAGGCCTTTCTCTGGGAGGCGGTGCGCTTCGGCTTCCAGTACGCGGGCGTGCGCGGCGTGGACGAGGACTGGCAGCCCATCGCCAACCCGGCCCACCTGACCAATATCCGCGTCTGGCTGAGCCTGATCGAACAGGAGCCCAAGTGGTGTTCCACCCTGTTCTCGGCGCTGATCATCAACCTGCGCCTGTCCGGCACCTGCGTCCGCGACACCGACCTGTTCCAGCGCGACATCACCCAGCTGCTCAACCACCCCATCGGCCCGATCTACAACCTGGCCAAGCAGTTCACCAAGCTCATGCCGGTGTTCTTCAACGAGATCGGCGCCGAGGGCGAACTGCGCGACGTCTCCACCGAACTCGACGAGATCCACAAGCGCAAGGATGCGCTCATCCACTTCCTGCGCAAGCAGGCGCACGTGGAGTCGAGCAACCTGATCGTCGGCTTCATCGAGGGCATCTTCACCTTCTGGATCACCCTGGACAAGGGCTACCTGCGCGAATACCTGCCCGACGAGGTGCTCGACGAGGTGGCCGTCGACGGGCCGTTCGTCGACGACCAGCACCGGCTGGCGCAGCGCATCCGCCGGGACCTGCGCTTCACCCGCATGAACCAGATCCTCGCCTGGAACGACGACGAGCGCCAGGCCTACCTGGACGCCCAGCAGGATCTCGACCCGGTCGAGCGGCGGCGCTTCGCCCTGTTGGTGCGGATGTACAAGCTGCTCCACCTCAAGTACAACCTCAGTCTGCCGGAGATCCACACCCAGCTGCAGCACGCGGTGCACAACGGCTTCCCGGAACTGGCCGGGCTGTTCGAGGTGCTCCGCGAGGACGACCCCTTCCACTGCCTGGACGCCCTGCTCGGCCAGCTGGAGAACCTGCGCCGGGTGATCCTCAGCGCGGAGAAGTTCGAGCCCAAGGAGGAGATCTACTACAAGCGGCACATCGCCGTGGACATCCCCTCGGTCTACGGCCGCTACTCGGAGCGCAAGTTCGACGCCCTGGGCCTGACCTTCCGCCTGGAGAGCCTGGCCAACGTCTACCTGGAGCGGCTGTTCGACACGGTCAACTTAAGTTTCATCACCCAGGTGACCTTCATCCGCATCCTCAAGTGTCTGCGCCTCTTTAACCGGGCCCTGCAGATCGACGGCATCAGCAGCCGGCGGCTGGACACCTACATCAGCCTGCTCACCTCGTCCATCGGCATCCGCCGCTTCACCTACACCCAGCACCTCGACATCATGCGCGGCCTGTCCGAGGGGGTCAAGGACGTCATCTACGCCTACTACACCAACATCCACCAGAACAACCTGTCGATCATCGTGCCGCAGATCGGCAGGGACAACCTGCTCGCCCGCTACCATACCCTCTGGGACGACAAAAACATGCCCGAGAACGTCCTGCGGCTCTCCGAGATGTTCTTCCGCGACCTGATCGCCACCACCTTCGGCCTGCAGCACCTGGACAACTTCATCGGCAAGGTGATCAACACCCTGGAGGCGCAGAAGGACCTGCTCGACGAGAAGACCCTCGACCTGCTCATGACCTACAACCCGGAAAAGGCGATCAGCAGCCTGCACGCCGAGAACAAGCGCACCCACAACCTCATCCACCTGGGCAACAAGGGCTTCAACCTGGTGGTGCTCAGCCGCGAGGGCATGCAGGTGCCGCCGGCCTTCATCATCACCACCGAGATCTTCCGCTGCTACCGGGCGGTGCGCCGCTTCGACCGGGCCCGCAACGAGTACATGCGCCGGGTGCGGTCGGCGATCACCGAGATCGAGCGTCTCACCGGCCGGGTGTTCGGCTCGCCCGGACAACCCGCTGCTGTTGTCGGTGCGCTCGGGCGCGGCCATCTCCATGCCGGGGATCATGTCCACCATCCACAACGTCGGCGCCAACGAGGAGCTGGTGGCCGAGTACGTGGCCGCTCACCCGGAGGCCAAGTACTTCGCCTGGGACAACTACCGCCGCTTCCTGCAGAGCTGGGGCATGGGCAACGGCATGGAGCGCGAGGACTTCCAGGCCCTCATGGACGAGCACAAACAGCGCCACAACGTGCTCTACAAGCGGGATTTCTCACCCGAGCAGATGCACCAGCTGGCGCTCAACTACCAGCAGGCGGTGCGCAAGCGGGGTTTCGGCATGCCCGAGGACCCGTGGCTGCAGCTGATCGGCGCGGTGGACATGGTGCTCGACAGCTGGAACAACCCCAAGGCCCAGGAGTACCGCCACCTGATGGGCGTGTCCGACGACTGGGGCACGGCGGTGATCGTCCAGACCATGGTCTTCGGCAACCTGAGCACCCAGTCGGGCAGCGGCGTGCTGTTCACCGCCCATCCCTACCGCAAGGTGCGGCGGGTGGCCCTGTGGGGCGACTACGCCACCAGCGACCAGGGCGAGGACATCGTCTCCGGCCTGGTGACCAGCTCGCCGATTTCGGTGGAGCAGGCCGAGATCGACGGCCGCGACGAGAACAAGAGCCTGGAGCGGCTGTTTCCGAAGATCTACAAGCGCCTGCTCGAGATCGGCCGCGAGCTGGTCTACGAGAAGGAGTGGAACGCCCAGGAGATCGAGTTCACCTTCGAGGGCCCGGAGCCGGAGCAGCTGTTCATCCTGCAGACCCGCGACATGATCACCATCAAGAAGAAGGAGCATCTGATGGTGTTCGAGGACTCGGACCTGGCCCACAAAGCGATCCTGGCCAAGGGTATCGGCGTGTCCGGTTCGGCCATGATCGGCAAGGCGGTGTTCAACGAGGAGAACATCCGCCAGCTGCGCCGCGAGGAGCCCGATACCCACCTGATCCTCATCCGCCAGGACACCGTGCCCGAGGACATCCGCGAGATCTCGCTCACCGACGGGCTGGTGACCTCGCGCGGCGGCCAGACCTCGCACGCCTCGGTGGTGGCCACCCGTCTGGAGAAGACCTGCGTGGTCGGCTGCCGCGACATGCACGTCTACGAGACGGGCGAATTCGCGGAGATCAACGGCACCCGGATCGAGTTCGGCACCCGGATCGCCATCGACGGTCGCCACGGTCTGCTCATCGAGGGCAACTACCCGTTGCGGGAGGAAGTGCACATTCTGCCTTTATGAACGGGGCGGGGGGACATACAGTAGAACAAGACAACCCCGGGCCCGGCGTGGAAGAGGCTCAGGCCGCTTCCCGCCGGGTCGTCCTTTTTTTGCAGGAGGCAGGCAGATGTACACCCCTGAAACCCCGCGGCCGCAGGCGCAAGCCGACAGCCCGGCTGCGACGCGCCGCTATGAGCTGCACATCGACGACATGCACTGCGCCAGTTGCGTGCGCCGGGTGGAAGAGGCCATTCTCGCCGTTCCCGGCGTGGTCGAGGCCTCGGTCAACCTGGTGGAACAGAGCGCAAGCGTCACCGGCGGTGACCCGGAGATCGTGGCCGCGGTCGTGCAGCGGGCCGGCTACGGCGCCCGCGTGACCACGGCTGCGGCCACGGACAGCGCCTACGAGATCGACATCCTCGGCATGCACTGCGCCAGTTGTGTCAGCCGGGTGGAGCAGGCGCTGCTCGCCGTGCCGGGCGTGGTCGAGGCGGCCGTCAACCTGGTGGAGAAGACGGCCCGGGTGCGCGGCGGCGACCCGGAGGCGGCGGTGCAGGCCGTGCTCGCCCAGGGCTACGGCGCCTCCCTGCCGGCCCCGGCCGCGGACCTCAGCTTTTTCCTGCGCCTCGAAGCACCGTTCGAAACCGACGATGTCGAGCAGATCACCGACGTTCTCCAGGCCCGGGACGGGGCGGCCGAGGTCAGGTTCGAGCACGGGCGCCTGCGGGTGTCCACTGCCGAGCACCCGGCGGACGTGCTCCTGCGCCTGAACGACCTCGGTTACCAGGCCACCCTCGAGGAAACCTACGCCGACCCCGCAGTGGAGCAGGCCGGCGAGGCCCGTCGCGAGATCCGCCGCTCCTGGCAGCGGGCCATCGTCGCCGGCGTGGTCGGCTTCGGCCTCATGGCCGGCGAGATGTCCGGCCTCTTTCCCCACCTGCACCAGAGCCGGGGGTTCTGGGCGGGTGCGGCCCTGGTCTGTCTCGTCACCATGTACTTCTGCGGTCGGAACTATTTCATCGGCGCCTGGAAGCAGGCCCGCCACGGCGCGGCCAACATGGATACCCTGGTGGCCCTGGGCACCGGCGCCGCCTGGCTGAGTTCGGTGCTGGTGATCGCTTTCCCCCGGTTCTTTCCGGGCGCCGGTCACCTCTACCTGGACGCCTCGGTGATGATCCTCGGCTTCCTCCAGCTCGGGCACGCCCTCGAGACCCGGGCCAAACGGACCACCAGCGAGGCGATCAGCGCCCTCATCGGCCTGCGCGCGACCACGGCCCAGGTCACCCGGTCCGCTGGCCAGGTGACCATGCCGGTGTCCCTGCTGCGCGTCGGCGACCTGGTGCGGGTGCGACCGGGCGAAAAGGTGCCCATCGACGGAGTAATCACCGAGGGGCGGACCACCATCGACGAGTCCATGCTCACCGGCGAGCCGCTGTCCGTGGCCCGCGAGGTCGGCGACACGGTCACCGGCGGCACCATGAACCGCTCCGGCGCCTTTGTCCTGCGGGTGAGCCGGCTGGGCGAGGAGACGACGCTGGCGCGCATCATCCGCATGGTGCGCTCGGCCCAGATCTCCAAGCCGCCCATCGGCCGGCTGGTGGACCGGATCGCCAGCGTGTTCGTGCCGATCGTGATCGTCATCGCGGCCACAACGTTTGCCTTCTGGCTGTTCATGGGACCGGAGCCGCGACTGGCCTTTGCCCTGACCACGGCCATCGCCGTGCTCGTCATCGCCTGCCCCTGCGCGCTCGGCCTGGCCACGCCGATCGCCATCATGGTCGGCACCAGCCGGGCGGCCCAGGCCAACGTGCTCATCCGCAACAGCGACGCCCTGCAGAGCGCCTCACGCCTCACCCACGTGGTGGTCGACAAGACCGGCACCCTCACCGAGGGGCGGCCGGCGGTGACCGCCATCCGACCGGCCGGCGAGTTTGCCGAGGACCAGGTGCTCGAGTGGGCGGCCAGCCTGGAGAGCGGTTCCGAGCACCCGCTCGCCGAGGCGGTGCTCGCCGCCCAGGCAGAGCGGGGTCTGCCCCTGCACCGGCTGGACGACTTCACCGCGGTGGCCGGCCGGGGCGTGCGCGGCCTGCACGGGGGCCGCACCTACCTGCTCGGCAGCGACCGCTTCCTGGTCGAAGAGGGGGTGGACCTGCCGGCGGAGTTGCGCGCCGAGGCGGAACGGCAGGCCGAACTCGGCGGCACGCCGGTCTGGCTGGCCGGTGACGGCGCGCTCATGGGTCTGCTTGTGCTCAAAGACCCGATCCGGCCGGACTCGGCGGCCGCCATCAGCGCCCTCAAGCGGCGGGGCATCACCGTGGTCATGTGTACCGGCGACAACCACGCCACTGCAGCGGCGGTGGCCGGCGAGGTGGGCATCGACGAGGTGCACAGCGAGATCCTGCCCGAGGCCAAGCTGGCGGTGGTGCAGGAGCTGCAGGCCCGCGGGTTCCGGGTCGGCATGGTCGGCGACGGGGTCAACGACGCCCCGGCCCTGGCCCAGGCGGACACCGGCTTTGCCCTGGGCAGCGGCACGGACGTGGCCATCGAGAACGCGGACATCACCCTGAGCGGCAACAGCCTCGGCCTGGTGGCCACGGCCATCGCCATCTCCGCGGCCACCATCCGTAATATCAAGCAGAACCTGTTCGGCGCCTTCATCTACAACGTGGTCGGCATCCCGCTGGCCGCCGGCCTGTTCTATCCCTTCACCGGCTGGCTGCTCGAACCGATGTTCGCCAGCGCGGCCATGGCCCTGTCCTCGGTGACCGTGGTCACCAATGCTAACCGGCTGCGCTTCTTCCGGGAAAAACAGTAGGCTTGGGGCGACGGACGGGCGACGGACGGGCGACGGACGGGGCGACGGGCAGACGATGGGAGCGGGAGAAAACATGGCAGAGCGGCAGGACACGACCACCACGGCAGGCGGAGGTTCACCCTTTGCGCTGACCAACATCCGGCTGTTCATGGCCTTTCGGGTGCTGTTCAACGCCCGTTTCTACTACCCGGTGTTCACCGTCCTGTTTCTCGACTACGGCCTGACCCTGGAACAGTTCGCCCTGCTTAACACCGTCTGGGCGATGACTATTGTCCTCGCCGAGGTGCCCTCGGGCGCCCTGGCCGACGTGTTCGGCCGCAAACGGCTGCTGGTGGCCACCGCCGTGCTCATGGTCGTGGAAATGGCCCTGCTCGCCTTTGTGCCGCTGGGCAACGGGCGGGTGATTTTTTGGGTGTTTTTCGCCAACCGGGTGCTCAGCGGCCTGGCCGAGGCCCTGGCCAGCGGAGCCGACGAGGCGCTCGCCTACGACACCCTGGTTGCCCACAACATGGCGGCCGAGTGGCCGCGGGTGCTGGAATGGCAGATGCGCGTCCAGAATGCCGGCTTCATTGTCGCCATGACCCTTGGCGCGGCGGTCTACGACCACCGGCTGGTGAACGGGGTGCTTGCCTGGCTCGGTCGGGACAACCCGGTGAGCCCGGAGTTGAGCATGCGTCTGCCCATCTACCTGACCCTGGGCTTCGCTCTGCTGGCGTTCTGGGCGGTCCTGCGCCTGCGCGAACCCGAGACCGACCGGACGCGGCGAGAACAACCCCCGGTGCCGGTGCTGCTGCGCGAGGCGTCCCTGCTCACCCTGCGGGCGGGCGGCTGGATCCTGCGCACGCCCTATGCCCTGGCCGTCATCCTCTTTGCCATGACGCTTGACCACGTGCTGCGCCTGGTGGTCACCCTGACCAGTGAATACTACCGGATGATCGGTCTGCCCGAGGCGAGCTACGGGCTCATCGGTTCGGCGGTGGCGGTGGTCGGCCTGTTCGTGCCGCGGTTGGCCCGCTGGCTGAGCGAGCGGTACTCGCCGGGCCGCAACCTGCTGCTGCTCGCCGGGTTCAGCCTCACCGCCCTTGGCCTGATCGCCCTGTTCGTGCCGTACCTGGGCGTGGTGCCGATGATGGCGGTGTTCATCGCCCTGACCACGGCCAGCTTCTTCACCAGCCACTACCTGAACGCGGTCACCGCCTCGGACCAGCGGGCCACGGTGCTCAGCTTCAAGGGGCTGGCCTTCAACGCCGCCTACGGCACCATCGGTGTGGGCTTTGCCGCGCTCATCGGCCAGGCGCGGGCCGGACTCACCGCCGCCCATCCGGACTGGTCCGCTTCCCTGGTGCAGGCCAGTGCCTTTCGGACCGCTTTTGCCTGGCTGCCTGGCTACCTGGTCCTGGGCCTGTTGCTCGTGGCCCTGGTCTGCCTGCCGCGACTGCGCCGCCGGGATGGGGCCGCAGCCGAATGATCCGCCGCTTCGGCCGGAAGCGGGCAGGCCGGTTTTTTTTCAGGACGAGGGCGATCGGGCAGAAGTCGGTGCAGTCGACGCCAGGGGCGAGGCTGAGCAAGATGAACAGGCCGGCAGGCACGTGTATCCAGCCGGAGACGAGCAGGGTGACGCCAGGAAGGGGGAGGACCCTGCCGGGAACGATTCAGTCCCCCTGGTCGGAGTGCCATTCAGGCGGTTCGATCAGGCCGAAACGGGCCAGATCGGGTTCGACCGGGTCGCCGTCCTGCCCGCCCCGGTTGCAGAACAGAAACTGCATACCTCGCATGAGGCTCAAGATGCGCTCGTCAGCGATGCGGTTGTAGATGAAATTGGCCTCCTTGCGGGAGACGATGATCCCCTGGTGGCGAAGGATGGCCAGGTGCTGGGAGAGGTTGCCGTTGGTTGTCTGCACCGTGGCGAGCAGGTCGCCCACGGACAGCTCGCCGTCCTGCAACAGGCAGAGAATTTTCAGGCGAATGGGGTGGGCGATGGATTTGAGCAGCCGGGCGACATCATCGATCTGGGCGTTTTCCATGGGAACACGGGAGCACAATTTTACGGTGGACACGTTTTAGAATTTAATGTAATGGTAAATCAACAGGGCCGCTCCTGTCAATCATTCTCTGTTCCACGGGAACGGTTGCCGGATCGGCAGGCGGGCTGCAGTGGAGAAAATGGCGGCCGCAGCCCCCTGTTCGGGAAATCCTGTTGAGTTTTTGCTGATCTACGGTAAGCATTGTGTACCGAAGACCGGTCCCGGCCGATTGCCGGGAAGACCCGGGTCGCGCCGCCAGGCGCGTGCGAGAGTATCTGTTGAGCTGTCCCGGACGCTGACCACGGTCCGCCCGGGGGGCTCGGCCTGAAGCTGGCAGCGTATGTCCGTACGTTGAGTGGACTCAGTCCGGCGGCATGCAAACGGTTCATCGGCAGTACCAATCAGTGGAGGAGGCGACGTATGAGTGCAATGGAAGACAAAATCACCAGTTTGTTGGCCGAGGGGAAGGTGTTCCAACCGCCGGAGCAGGGCCGCGACCAGGCCTGGGTCAAATCCATGGAGGAGTACAAGAAAGCCTACGCCGAGTCCATGGCCGATCCCGAGGGTTTCTGGGCTCGGCGTGCCGAGGAGTTGGTCACCTGGGACAGGAAATGGGACAAGGTGCTCGAGTACGACCTAACCGTGCCCGAGGTGAAATGGTTTCTCGGTGGCAAACTCAACGTGTCGGTCAACTGCCTGGACCGGCACCTGACCGACGGCCGGCGCAACAAGGCCGCCATCATCTGGCAGGGCGAGCCGGAAGAGGATGTGCGCGTCTACACCTACCAGATGCTCCACGACGAGGTCTGCCGGTTCGCCAACGTGCTCAAGAAGAAGGGCGTCAAGAAGGGCGACCGGGTGGCCATCTACCTGCCGATGATCCCCGAACTGGCCATCTCGCTGCTGGCCTGCGCCCGCATCGGCGCGATCCACTCCGTCGTCTTCGGCGGCTTTTCCGCCATCGCCCTGCAGAGCCGCATCGAGGACTGCCACGCCAAGGTGCTCATCACCGCCGACGCGGTACTCCGCGCCGGCAAGCCGATCCCGCTCAAGCCCAATGCCGACGAGGCCCTGCAGACCTGCCCGAGCGTGGAGACCTGCGTCGTGGTCAGCCGCGCCGGCAACGAGGTCGAAATGCAGGAGGGCCGCGACTTCTGGTGGCAGCGAGGTCAATGCCAAGGACATCAGCTCGGTATGCGAGCCCGAGTCCATGGACGCCGAGGACATGCTCTTCATCCTCTACACCTCCGGCTCCACCGGCAAGCCCAAGGGCGTGGTCCACACCACCGGCGGCTACCTGACCTACGCCGCGCACACCAGCCAGTGGGTCTTCGACCTGAAGGACGACGACGTCTACTGGTGCACCGCCGACATCGGCTGGATCACCGGCCACAGCTACATCGTCTACGGCCCGCTGGCCCTGGGCGCCACCTCGCATGATGTTCGAGGGCGTGCCCACCTACCCGGAGCCGGACCGCTTCTGGAAGATCGTCGAGAAGTTCAAGGTCAACATCTTCTACACCGCGCCCACCGCCATCCGCGCGCTGATGCGCGAGGGCGACGAGCCGACCCAGAAGCACGACCTGTCCAGCCTGCGCATCCTGGGCTCGGTGGGCGAGCCGATCAACCCCGAGGCCTGGATGTGGTACTACGAGCAACATCGGCAAGGAGCAGCTGCCCATCGTCGACACCTGGTGGCAGACCGAGACCGGCGGCATCATGATCTCGGCCCTGCCCTACGCCACGCCGCTCAAGCCCGGCTCGGCCACCCTGCCGCTGCCCGGCATCGATGCGGCCATCGTACAACGAGGACGGCACCGAGGCCGGTCCCAACGAGGGCGGCCACCTGGTCATCCGCAAGCCCTGGCCGGGCATGCTGCGCGGCGTCTTCGGCAACCCGGAGCGCTACAAGAAGACCTACTTCACCCGCTTCCCGGCATCTACGACCCGGACGACGGCGCCCGCAAGGACGAGGACGGCTACTTCTGGATCATGGGCCGGCTCGACGACGTGATCAACGTCTCCGGCCACCGCCTGGGCACGGCCGAGATCGAGTCGCGCCCTGGTGCGCACCACGAGGCCGTGGCCGAGGCGGCGGTGGTCGGCATGCCGCACGACGATCAAGGGCCAGGCGCATCTACGCCTACGTCACCCTGAAGACCGGGGCCGAGGAGAGCGACGAGCTGCGCAAGGAGCTCCGGCGCACGTGCGCAAGGAGATCGGCCCCATCGCCACCCCGGAGGTGATCCAGTTCGCCGAGGTCTGCCCAAGACCCGTCGCGGCAAGATCATGCGCCGCATCCTGCGCAAGATCGCGGCCAACGACTTCGCCGACTTCGGCGACACCTCGACCCTGGCCGATCCGTCGGTGGTCGAGCAGCTGGTCGACACCAAGAAGCAGATGGGCTGAGGCGAAGGTTCCGGGGGCGCCGTCCGGCGGTCCCGGCCGCCTTTCTCGGCCAACTGAAACCATCCCGGGCGGGACGCGCAGGCGTCCCGCCTGTTGCGTTTCCCGGCAGGGGAACAGTCCGTTTTTTGTTTGCAACAGGCGCTATTATGGTATCATATCGGACCTTGCCCTTTTTCTCCGGCGCAGCGGTCAGCGACCACTGCCGACCGCCCGTCCGCCGGATTCCCGGCATCAATCAACAAAAAAACGCTGTCAGGACGCCATGACCGGTAACGACATCAGAACCCTCTTCCTGGAATATTTCGAGAGCAAGGGACACACCCGGGTGCCCGCCTCCTCGCTGGTGCCCCACGACGACCCGACCCTGCTGTTCGTCAACTCGGGCATGGTGCAGTTCAAAAAGGTGTTCATGGGCGAGGAGACCCGGCCCTACCTGCGGGCCACCACCTCCCAGTCGAGCGTCCGGGCCGGCGGCAAGCACAACGACCTGGAAAACGTCGGCTACACCGCCCGCCACCACACCTTCTTCGAGATGCTCGGCAACTTCTCCTTCGGCGATTATTTCAAGAAGGAGGCCATCGCCTTTGCCTGGGAGTTCCTCACCGGCAAGCTGCAGCTCGACCCGGAGCGGCTGTGGGTGACGGTGTACAACGACGACGACGAGGCCTTCGCCCTCTGGGAGCAGGTCGAGGGGCTCCGTCCCGGCCGGATCGTCCGCATGGGCGAGAAGGACAACTTCTGGGCCATGGGCGATACCGGGCCCTGCGGTCCCTGCTCGGAGATCCACTATCGACCAGGGGGCCGAGGTCGGCTGCGGCCGGCCGGACTGCGCCCTGGGCTGCGACTGCGACCGCTTCCTGGAGATCTGGAACCTGGTGTTCATGCAGTTCTACCGCGACGAAACGGGCACCATGACGCCCCTGCCCAAGCCCACCATCGACACCGGCATGGGGCTGGAGCGGATGGCCGCGGTGCTCCAGGGCAAGACCACCAACTACGACTCCGACCTGTTCACGCCGATCATCGAGCACATCGCCGCGCCTGGCCGGCAAGACACTACCACGACATTCCAGGCCGACGACGTGTCCATGCGGGTCATCGCCGACCACGCCCGGGCCACCACCTTTCTGGTCGCCGACGGCGTGCTGCCCTCCAACGAGGGCCGGGGCTACGTGCTGCGGCGGATCATGCGCCGGGCCATCCGCTACGGCCGCGCCCTTGGGCTGACCAGCCCTTCTTCCCCGAGCGTCTGCGCGCTCGTCACCGAGCAGATGCAGGCCGCCTACCCGCATCTGAACGACACCCGCGACCTGCTCGCCAAGGTGGTGACCAACGAGGAGCAGCGCTTCGGCGAGACCCTCGATCACGGTCTCAACCAGCTCGACCAGGAGATCCGCCACCTGCAGAAGGCCCGGGGCGACCAGGCGGTGATCCCCGGCGAGTTCATCTTCAAGCTCTACGACACCTACGGCTTCCCGGTGGACATCGTCCGCGACATTGCCATCGAGAAGGGGATCGCCTTTGACGAGCCCGGCTTTGCCCGGGCCATGGACCAGCAGCGGGAGCAGTCGCGCAAGTCCTGGAAGGGCAGCGATGTCGACCACCTGCGAGGCCGGCCTGATCGAACTGGCCCACCAGGGCAGGAAGGACCCGGTTCATCGGCTACACTGCCACCCGCGGGGTGGCCGCGGTGGAGGGCATCGTCAACGCGGCCGGACAGCTGGTCGACGAGGCCCAGGCCGGCGAGACCCTGCGCGTCTTGTGCGCGCAGACACCCTTTTATGCCGAATCCGGCGGCCAGGTCGGCGACCAGGGCGAGATCACCTGGCCGGGCGGCCGTTTTGTCGTCGAAAAGACCATGGCCCCGGTGGAGGGGCTGATTCTCCACCAGGGAAAGCTGGTCGAGGGCCGAGCTCACTGTCGGCACCCAGGTCGATCTGGTGGTGGCGGATCGCCGCGCCGACACCGCCCTCAATCACACCGCCACCCACCTGCTCCAGGCCGCGCTGCAAACAGGTGCTCGGCGACCATGTCAAACAGGCCGGCTCGCCGGTGGACCATAACCGTCTGCGCTTTGACTTCACCCATTTCTCGCCCCTCACCCTGGGCGAGATCTTCACGGTCGAGCAGATTGGTCAACGCTGAAGATCCGCCGCAACGAGCCGGTGGCCACCAACCTGCTCGGTCGCGAACAGGCCATCGCCGAGGGCGCCACTGCCCTGTTCGGCGAGAAGTACGGCGAGCGAGGTCCGGGTGGTGCAGATCGGCGGGTTCAGCAAGGAGTTGTGCGGCGGCACCCACGCCCAGCGGGACCGGCGACATCGGCTTCTTCAAGATCGTGGTCGAGACCGGCATCGCCGCCGGCGTCCGCCGTATCGAGGCGGTCACCGGCCCGGGCGCGGTGCAGTGGGCCCAGGACCTGGCCCGCCAGGCCGCGGTGATCGGCGAGGTCCTCTCCGGGCCGATCGAAGGCGCCGCGGACAAGATCCAGGGGCTGATGAAGCGCCAGAAGGAGCTGGAAAAGCAGATCGCCGCGCTCAACGCCTCCATGGCCCTGTCGGATCTCGATCAGCTGATCGGCTCGGCGGTGGAGGTGGGCGACGTGCGCGTGATCGCCGGCCGGGTGCCGCTCGACTCGCCCAAGACCCTGCGCGAGATCGGCGACAAGGTGCGCGACCGATTGCAGAGCGGGGTGATCGTGCTCGGCGGCGAGTTCGAGGGCAAGGCGGCCCTGCTCGCCATGGTCAGCAAGGACCTGACTGGCCGGATCAAGGCCGGCGACCTGGTCAACCGGGTGGCCAACCTGGTCGGCGGCAAGGGCGGCGGCCGGCCGGATATGGCCCAGGCCGGCGGCACCATGCCCGACAAACTCGACGAGGCCGTGGGCCGGGTGGTCCCCTTTGTCCAGGAACTGCTCGGCTGAGCCCGGAGCGCCATCGTGTCCAGAGAATTGAGCAGCCGGATCGCTGACAGCCGGCGCATCGTCATCACCGGGGTCGGGCTGGCTGCCCCCGGGGCCGCAAGCCTTGCGGAGTTCCGCCGCAACCTGCTGGCCGGGACGAGCGGCATCACTACGCTTGACCTGCGCTACATGGGCGTGCACCCGGCCGGGGTGTGCACCTTTGCCGAGACGCGCTACCGCAAGAAGCGGGAGAACAGTCGCGGCACCCGCGCCGGCTGCATCGGCGTCTACTGCGCCAACGAGGCCCTGCACGACGCGGGTATCGATTTTTCCGGCTACGACCGGGCCGCCACCGGCATCTACGTCGGCGTGACCGAGCACGGCAACGTCGAGACCGAGAACGAGATCTATCAACATCGGCCAGTACGACTACGATCACGAGTACTGGTCGCACCACCACAACCCGCGCACCGTGGCCAACAACCCGGCCGGCGAGATCTCGCTGAACCTCGGCATCACCGGGCCGCACTACACGCTCGGCGCGGCCTGCGCCGCGGGCAACGCCGGCATCATCCAGGGCGTGCAGATGCTGCGGCTGGGCGAGTGCGACCTGGCCCTGTGCGGCGGCGTTTCGGAGAGCATCCACACGCTTCGGCATCTTCGCCAGCTTCCACGCCCAGGGCGCGCTGGCCAAGCATGCGGATCCGACCAAGGCCTGTCGGCCGTTCGACCTGGACCGCAACGGCATCGTCGTGGCCGAGGGCGGCTGCATGTTCGTGCTGGAACGGCTCGACCGCGCCCGGCCCGCGGGGCCAAGATCTACGGCGAGATCGTCGGCTACGCGATGAACAGCGACGCCACCGACTTCGTCCTGCCCTACGGACCCCGCCAGGCCGAGTGCATGCGAACTGGCCCTGCGCCGGGCCGACCTGACCCCGGCCGACATCGACATCGTCAACACCCACGCCACCGGCACCCGCCAGGGCGACATCCAGGAGTGCCAGGCCCTGCGCGAGCCTTTGCCGACTGCCCGGCCACCTGTTCAACAACACCAAGATCATCATCGGCCACGCGATGGGCGCGGCCGGGGCGCTGGAACTGGCCGGCAACCTGCCCTCGTTCGACGACGACCTGGTCCACCCCACGATCAATCTCGACCACCTCGATCCCGAGTGCGACCTGCCCGGCCTGGTGGCCAACGAGCCGCGCCAGTTGGAGCAGGTCGACACCATTCTGAACAACTCGTTCGGCATGCTGGGCATCAATTCGGTGGTGATCGTGGAGAGATTTGTGGCGAAGTGAGCCGCCCTGTGGTAAGTGTCCGCTCTTTGCGGACAGCCTTTTTTCTAACTATCCTGAGGACCTGTTGTATGAGTCGTGACGAAATCAAGGACGTTATCCTTGAAATCATAGAAGATATCGACGAGGAGGCGGATCTCGCCAGCCTCGACGCCAACGCCCCCCTGCGGGACCAGCTCGACCTGGATTCCATGGACTTCCTCGACATTGTCATGGAATTGCGCAAGCGCTACAAGCTGCAGATCCCGGAAGAGGAATACCCGCAACTGGCCACCCTGGCCAGCTGCGTCAACTATCTCGAGCCCAGGCTGCAGCACGTCTGATGTCCCTCCAGGGGGACCGCGCCAGGCCAGCACCCTCGGTTCCGGCGACGCAAGCCGGCGCGCATGGCTGACTTTCAGCTCATCATCATCGGCGGCGGCCTCTCCGGGCTGGCGGCCGGCATCCGCGCCGCCCGCTTCGGCCGGAAAACCCTCATCCTCGAGCAGCATGCCCTTCCGGGCGGCCTGAACTCCTACTACCTTCGCCAGGGCCGCCTCATCGAAACCGGCCTGCACGCGATGACCAATTTCGCCGCTCCGGGCGACAAGCAGGCCCCGCTCAACCTGCTGTTCCGGCAGCTGCGCCTGTCGCGTCGCGCCTTCACGGTGCGCGAGCAGCTCGGTTCGGAGATCCGTTTTCCCGGCCGGACCCTGCGTTTCACCAATGATCCGGCCGTGCTCACCGCCGAGGTCGGCCGCGAGTTCCCGGCCTGTGCCGACCGCTTCGTCCACCTGCGCCAGGCGATTGCCGCCTGCGACCCCTTTCAACCCGCAGCGTGGCGTTCCGCCCGGCAGTTTGTCGCCGACATCCTCGGTGAGCCGCAACTCGAGGAGATGCTCCTGCTGCCGCTCATGGTCTACGGCAACCCCGAGGAAGAGGACATGGATCTGCGCCAGTTCGTGATCATGTTCCGGGCTGTGTTCGAGGAGGGGTTTTTCCGGCCGGCCGGCACCATCCGCGACTTCCTCGACCAACTCGTCCGCCAGTACCAGGGCTTTGGCGGTGAACTGCGGCTGCGCTGCCCGGTGGCGGAGATCCTCGTTCGCAACGGTCGGGCGGCGGGAGTGCGGCTCGGGGACGGCACGGAGCTGACCGCCGAGGACGTGCTTTCCACCGCCGGCATCCCGGAAACCATCCGTTTGTCCGGCTGGCCGGAGGAGCCGGCGGGCTACACCGGCCGGATGAGCTTCATGGAGACCGTGAGCGTGGTGCCGCGGCAGCAGGCGGACGCCACCATCGGCAGCCGCACCATTGTCTTTTACTCGCTTGCACCAACCTTCCACTACCGGCGGCCCGACACCCTGCTCGACACCTCCTGGGGGGTGATCTGCTGCCCGGAAAACTTCGCCGACGGCACGCCCGCACCCGCGGCGCAGCTGCGCGTCACCAACACCGCCAGTCACCCCCGCTGGCAGACCCTGGCGCCCGTCGATTACGCAGCGGCCAAGGTTCGCTGGACCGAGGCCGCGGTCCGCGCCAGCGAGGAAATCATTGGGCAATACCACCAGTCCGTTGTATATCAGGACAGCTTCACGCCGGTCACCATCGAGCGGTTTACCCGCAAGGCCGGCGGCGCAGTGTACGGCAGTCCGGTCAAACTCCGCGACGGACGAACCCCGTTGGCCCACCTGTTCGTCGCCGGCACCGATCAGGGCTACCTGGGCATTGTCGGCGCCATGCTCAGCGGCGTCACCGTGGTCAACAGTCATCTTCTCCAGTGAACAGCAGCATGCAGGTTACGCCAGCGGACATGATGCGTCCCCGATACGACGCGGTGGTGGTCGGCTCCGGCCTGGGCGGCCTGACCGGCGCCAACCGGCTGGCCGGCGCGGGCCATTCGGTGCTGCTGCTCGAGCACCACACCAGCTGGGCGGACTGGCCACCTGGTTCCGGCGCGGCGGGCACATCTTCGATGTCTCCCTGCACGGATTCCCCTACGGCATGGTCAAGACCTGCCGCAAGTACTGGAGCCGGGAAATCCGCGATTCCATCGTGCAACTGAAGAACATCGTCTTCGACAACCCGCAGTTCTCCCTCACCACCACCTTCAGCGGGAGGATTTCATCCGGATCCTCCAGCAGCGGTTCGGTGTCGCCGCCACCGTGGTCAACGAGTTCTTCACCACGGTCGGCGCCATGAATTTCTACGACGACCCAGCCTGACCACCCGCGAGCTGTTCGACCGGTTCTTCCCCGGCCGCAACGACGTCCACCGGCTGCTGATGGAGCCGATCACCTACGCCAACGGCTCGACCCTGGACGACCCGGCCATCACCTACGGCATCGTCTTTTCCAACTTCATGAACAAGGGCGTGTACACCTTCCAGGGCGGCACGGACCGGCTGATCGGCCTGATGGCGGACGAACTGCTCGGCAAGGGGGTAGACATCCGCACCGGCGCCCGGGTGGAGCACATCCTCGTCGAGAACGGCCGGGTCAGCGGGGTGCAGGTGGGCAGCCGGCGCATCGGGGCGGGCGCGGTGGTTTCCAACGCCGGGGTCACCAACACGGTGGACGACCTGGTCGGCCGCGAGCAGTTTTCCGCGGACTTTCTCGAGCAGTTCAACACGGTGCGGGTCAACAACTCGAGCAGCCAGGTCTACTTCGGTATCCGCCGGGGTGAGACCATCCCGGACATCGGCGACCTGCTGTTCACCTCCACCGCGCCGGAGTTCTCCTCGGACGAGATGCGGCGCATGGACACCCACAGCCGCACCTTCTCGGTCTACTATCCCAAGACCCGGCCCGAGGCCCCGCCGGACCACACCATTGTCGCCTCGACGAACGCCAACTACGACGATTGGGCCGCCCTCGACGCGGAGGCCTACCGACAGGCCAAGGCGGCCATGGTCGAGCGCTGCTTCGTTGACCTGGAACGCTACGTGCCGGACGTCCGCGCCAAGGTGGACACCGTCGAGGCGGCCACGCCGCGCACCTTCCACCGCTACACCTTGCACACCCGGGGCACCAGCTTCGGCACCAAGTTCGAGGGGCTGGACATCTCCCGCACCCTGCCCAAGGAGATTCCCGGCCTGTTCCACGTCGGCTCGGTGGGCATCATCATGACCGGCTGGCTCGGGGCGATCAACTACGGGGTGATCGTCGCCAACGATGTGGACGGGCATCTGCGGGGGTAGGCACGCTGCCGAAGAGTGGGGCCACCTGTTTTGCCTTCATTGTCACGAAAATGATATCAAATGCTTACATTTAAAGGAAAAAAAGCCGTGGTCAGCGGCGCCACCCGCGGCATCGGCCGGGCCATCGCCGAGGCCCTGCTCGAGCAGGGCGCGCAGGTGGTCGGCGTCTATGGCGGCAACCGGGGTGCGGCCGAGGCCATGGCCAAAGACTGCGGCCGCTTCGGCGATCGGCTGCGCCTGCACCAACTCGACGTCAGCGACTTTGCTGCGGCCAGTGCGTTTTTTCAGGCGCTGGAGGCCAACTGGGACACCCTGGACATCCTCGTCAACAACGCCGGCATCCGCCGCGACGCGGTGCTCGCCATGATGCGCGAGGAGGACTGGCGCCGGGTGCTCGACGTCAACCTCACCGGTGGCTTTGTGATGAGCCGCTCGGCCCTGCCAATGATGCTCAAGCAGAAGTACGGCCGCATCCTGTTTGTCACCTCGCCCATGGGGCATCTCGGTTTTGCCGGGCAGAGCAACTACGCCGCCTCCAAGGCCGGCCAGGTCGGTCTGATGAAATCGCTTTCCAAGGAGGTGGCCAAACGGAAGATCACGGTCAACTGCGTGTCGCCCGGGTTCATTGCCACGGATTTCCTCGACGACCTGCCCGAGGCGCAGATGAAGGACTATAAAAAAATGGTGCCGGCCGGCCGGTTCGGCACCCCGGCCGAGGTGGCCGAGGCGGCGCTCTTCCTGCTCGGCGACCGGGCCGCCTACATCAACGGCGCGGTGCTCGAGATCACCGGCGGACTGTGATGGACACCTCCGCTGACCCCTTCATCGCTGAGCGCATCCCGCACCGGCCGCCCTTTCTCTGGCTCGACCGGGTGGTGGCGATCGATGAGGCGGCCATCCGCGCCGAAAAGACCCTGCCCGAGGATCTGGACGTCTTTCGCGGTCACTACCCCGGCTACCCGCTGCTGCCCGGGGTACTGCTCTGCGAGGCGGTGTTCCAGGCCGGGGCGGTGCTGCTCAGCGAACTGCTCCGGCAGGGGCCCGAAGCGGACGACAGTGGCTCGGTGCCGGTGCTCACCCGCATCCACGGGGCGAAATTCAAACGGGAGGTTCGGCCGGGCGACCGCTTGGAGATCCGCGCCGCCCTGGTCGAACGGCTGGGACCGGCCTGGATCATGAAGGGCAGCGTGCGGGTGGCCGGCAAGGTGGCGGTGCAGGTGGAGTTCGTCTGCGCCCGCAAGGAGGGTTGAGTGGATTTTCTCGGGCTCTCCGGCCGCCGGATCGTGGTGTTCGGCCTGGCCAACAGGAAGTCGGTGGCCTGTGCGGTGGGTCGGGTGCTGGTCGAGGCCGGTGCCGAGGTGGTGCACGTCGTGCGCACGGACGAGCGGGCGGCCACCGCGACGCGGCTCTTTCCGAAGAGCCCGGTGTTCGTCTGCGACGTCGAGGACGAGGCCAACATCGTCCGCGTCCGCGACCAGATCGCCGAACGGGTGGGCGGCCCGATCCACGGCCTGGTCCACTCCATCGCCTTTGCCAACTACTCCGAAGGAATGCGGCCGTTCCACCAGACCCTGAAACGTGATTTCCTCCAGGCCATGGACATCTCCTGCTTCTCGTTCATCAGCCTTGCCAACCACTTCCGCGACCTGCTCGACCGAGAGGCGTCAGTGGTGACCATCTCCATTTCGACCACGCGCATGGCCGCGGAGAACTACGGCTACATGGCGCCGGTCAAGGCGGCGCTGGAGTCCTCGCTCTGCTTTCTTGCCAAGAGTTTTTCCGCCTTTTCCGAGGTCCGCTTCAACGCCGTCTGCCCGGGCCTGCTCAAGACCTCGGCCTCGGCCGGCATCCCCGGCTACGTGGACAGCTATCTGTTCGCGGAGCAGGCCACCCTGCGCAAACGAGCACTGCAGACCGACGAGGCGGCCAACGTGGCCGCCTTCCTGCTGTCGCCACGATCCTCGGGCATGACCGGCCAGTGCCTGGTGGTCGATGCCGGCATGGGTCTGAACTATTTCGACCAGGCGATCGTCAGCCGGGTGGTCGGCTGACCGGCCGCTCTCCGCCCGCCACCGTCATCCGGAGGTTTCGCCATGCAGCCCAGCCCGTTATTGACCCGTCTCTGGGACATGCTTGTCCACACCAAGGATGTATTCCTGTCGCCGGCCACACCGCTGCCGGTGAAGATCGTTCTCGCCCTGGGTCTGCTCTATACCCTGTCCCCCTACGACCTGATCCCCGAGTGGGTGCCGGTGATCGGCGTGCTGGACGATCTCGGCCTGGCCGCCCTCCTTATCGCCTGGGCGAACAAATTCAAGGTACCGAAATGAGTTCTCGGCAACAGCGCTCTCCCGGGCCACGCGAAAACAACTGCGGAACAGACCGTCTGCCCCGCGGCGGGCGCAGGGTGGCACCATGATGCGCTACGAACGGGTCTGCGTGCACGAGTTCGGCTTCGTGCTGCCGCCGGTCACCCTGACCTCGGCGGCTATCGAGGAACAGCTGCGACCCGTGTACGAGCGGCTCAAACTGCCGGCCGGCCGGCTCGAGCTGATGACCGGCATCGGGGCCCGCCGCCTGTGGGAGGAGGGAACGCGGCCCAGCGACGGCGCCACCGAGGCGGGCCGGCTGGCCCTGGCCCGGTCCGGGGTACCGAAGGAGGCGATCTCCTGCCTGCTGTTCACCTCGGTGAGCCGGGACATGATGGAACCGGCCACTGCCGCCTTTGTCCACCGGAGCCTCGGCCTGCCCGACTCCTGCCTGCTGTTCGACATCTCCAACGCCTGCCTCGGTTTTCTCGACGGCATGGTCATGCTCGCCAACATGCTCGAGTTGGGGCAGGTGGACGCCGGCCTGGTGGTGGCCGGCGAAACCGCCGAGGACCTGGTCCGCTCCACCCTGGCCCACCTGCTCGCCGACACCTCGCTCACCCGCAAGTCGATCAAGCCGCTGTTCGCCAGTCTGACCATCGGCTCGGGCGCGGTGGCGGTGGTCCTGACCCGCCGCGATTTTGCAGACAGCGGCCATTCCCTGTGCGGCGGCGCCTGCCAGGCCGGCACCCGCTACAACGACCTCTGTCAGGGCGGCCAGAACGCGGAGCAGGGGACACTGATGTCCACCGATTCCGAGCAGTTGCTCGAGAAGGGGATCGAAACGGCCGCGCTCTGCTGGCAGGAGTTTCAGCAGACCCTCGGCTGGGGTGCGGCCGACATCGACCGCTTCTTCTGTCACCAGGTGGGCCGGGCCCATGCCCAGCGGCTGTTTTCGACCCTGCAGCTCGACCCGGCACGCAACTTCGAAACCCTGCCGTACCTCGGCAACGTCGGTTCGGTGTCCGCGCCCATCACCATGGCGCTCGGCATCGAGCAGGGCGCCCTTGTCCCCGGTCAGCGGGCGGCCCTGCTCGGCATCGGCTCGGGCATCAACTCGCTCATGCTGGGGATCGACTGGTGACCGCTCCCGGCCAGCTCGCCGAATATCCGTTCACGCCGCGCTTCCTCGAGGTTGACGGCCACCGCCTGGCCTACCTGGACGAGGGCAGCGGGCCGGCTGTGGTCATGGTGCACGGCAACCCCTCCTGGTCATACCTGTACCGCAACCTGGTGTCGGCCCTGCGCGACCGCTACCGCTGCATTGTCCCCGACCATCTCGGCTGCGGGTTTTCCGACAAGCCGGAGCCGTACCCCTACCGGCTGCGCAACCACCTGGACAACCTCGATCACCTGCTCACCGCGCTCGATCCCGGCCCGGTCCGGCTGGTCGTGCACGACTGGGGCGGCGCCATCGGCATGGGCTGGGCCGGCCGACACCCTGAGCAGGTGGCCGGCGCGGTGCTGCTCAACACCGCCGCCTTTCCCTCGCCACGCCTGCCGCTGCGCATCGCTGTCTGCCGCTGGCCGCTGCTGGGGTCGCTGCTGGTGCGCGGCCTGAACGGTTTTGCCCGCGCCGCCGTACACATGGCCGTCACCCGGCGGATGCGGCCCGAGATCGCCGCCGGTTTTCTTGCCCCCTATGACAGCTGGAGCCATCGCGTTGCCCTGCACCGGTTCGTGGAGGATATCCCCATGGGACCGGACCACCCCTCCTGGTCGACCCTGGTGGCGATCGAACAGACGCTGGCCGCCATCACCTGCCCGCTGCTGCTCTGCTGGGGTGGCCGGGACTTCTGTTTTGACCGGTCCTTTTACGACGAATGGCGGCGCCGGTTTCCCGCAGCCGAGGCCCATTTTTTTGCCGAAGCTGGCCATTATGTGCTCGAGGATGCCCTGGCCGAAGGTCTGCCGCTGATCGAGCGGTTTCTCGCCACAACGGTCCCTGCCCCATGACCGATCACAACATCGCCCATGCCTTGCGCCGGGTGGCCGTCGGCCAGGAGGACAAGGTCGCCCTGGTCGCCCGGGAGGCCGGGACCTGGCAGGAATGGCGTTTTCGCGACCTGCTGGCCGGCAGCGAGGGGTTCGCCCGGCTGCTCGAGGCCCGCGGTGTGCGCCGCGGCGACCGGGTAATGCTCATGGTGCGGCCGTCGCTCGCCTTTGTCTGCCTGACCTTCGCCCTGTTCCGGCTGGGTGCGGTGGTCATCCTCATCGACCCGGGCATGGGCTACCGCAACCTGCTGCGCTGCATCGGTTCGGTCCGGCCGGACATCCTGGTCGGTATCCCGGCGGCGGTGGGGTTCAGTCACCTGTTTCGTCCTGCCTTTGCCACGGTGCGTCGGCGCATCATGGTCACCCGACGGTTCACCGCGGCCGCTCTGACCGGTGCCGGCGGTGCCGTGCCGGAGGGAGGTGCGGCTGGAGTGGACGACCTGGCAGCGATCATCTTCACCACCGGCTCCACCGGTCCGCCCAAGGGCGTGCAGTACACCCACGGCATCTTCCATACCCAGCTGGAGCTGATCCGCGACTACTACGGCATCGGCCCGACCGACGTCGACCAGCCCGGCTTTCCGCTGTTCGGCCTGTTCGCCACCGCCCTCGGCGCCCGGGCGGTGATCCCGGACATGGACCCGACCCGGCCGGCCGAGGTCGACCCGGAGAAATTCGTCCGCACCCTGCTGGACCACCGGGTGACCTATTCCTTCGGCTCGCCGGCCATCTGGAACGTGGTCAGCCGGTATTGCCTGGAGCGCGCCATTGTCCTGCCGGTGCGCAAGGTGCTCATGGCCGGGGCGCCGGTGCCGGGCGAACTGGTCGAACGAGTGCAGCGCATCCTGCCGCCGGAGGCACTCGTCTACACCCCCTACGGCGCCACCGAAAGTCTGCCGGTGACCTGTCTGGAGGGGAGGGAAATCGTGCGTGAGACCTGGCCGCTGACCCGCACCGGGCACGGCACCTGCGTGGGCCGGCCCCTGCCGGGGATGACGGTGCGGGTGATCGAGCCGGTGGATGGGCCGATCGAAACCTGGGACAGGGTCCGCGAACTGGCGGTCGGCGAGATCGGCGAAATCACGGTGCGCGGACCGGTGGTCACCCGCGCCTATGACGGCAACGAACGCGAAAACCTGCTGGCCAAGATCGCGGACAATGACGGATTCTGGCACCGCATGGGTGACATGGGCTACCTGGACGACGCAGGGAGGCTCTGGTTCTGCGGCCGCAAGGCGCACCGGGTGGGCACTGCCAACGGTGTGCTCTACACCGTGCCCTGCGAGGCGATCTTCAACGAACATCCGCAGGTGCGCCGCGCCGCCCTGGTGGGCCTCGGACCTTGGGGCAGGCAGACCCCGGTGGTGATCCTCGAGCCGGTCGGGCCAGTAGACGGGGAAGAGGCACTGTTTGCGGAACTGCGCGGGCTGGCCCTGGCCAACCCGCTGACCGCCGGAATTGAACGGTTCCTCGTCCACCGCTCCTTTCCGGTGGATATCCGCCACAATGCCAAGATCTTCCGTGAGCAGCTGGCCGCCTGGGCGGCGAAACGGGTGCAGCTGCCCGTCGGCTGATAGCCTGAAGGCCGCCCGGGCCGGGCGGCACGGCCAGGCGGAGAGGGAGAATAACAGAACACAGGGGAGGGCAGGGATGCAGCAGGTACTGGTGACCGGGGGCGGGGGCTTTATCGGCAAGGCCTTGGTGCGCGCCCTGGTCGAACGTGGCGTTCGCGTGACCGTGGTCGGCCGGAACCGCTATCCCGACCTGGAACCCCTCGGGGTGGAGTGCCGGCGCGGAGATATCCGTGACGCGGATTTTCTTGAACGGGCCTGTGCCGGTCATGACACGGTGTTTCATGTGGCCGCCAAGGCCGGGGTGTGGGGACCGCGCACCGAGTATTTTGCCATCAACCTGCACGGCACCGAAAATGTGCTCGCCGCCTGCCGGAAGGCAGGCGTGGAGCGTCTGGTCTACACCTCGACCCCGTCGGTGGTGTTCGATCGGCAGAGGCTGGAAGGCGCGGACGAGCGCACGCCGTACGCGCGGCGGCCCCTCTGTGCCTATGCCGCCAGCAAGATCGCGGCGGAGCGGGCGGTGCTGCAGGCCGACTCGGCCCGGTTGCGGACCATCGCCATCCGGCCGCACCTCGTCTGGGGGCCGGGCGACCACCACCTCATCCCGCGGCTGCTCGATCGCGGCCGGACGGGCGCACTGAAGGTGGTCGGCGACGGGACCAACCGGGTCGACATCACCTATATCGACAATGCCGTGCAGGCTCACCTCCGCGCGGCGGAGAATTTGGCCGCGAGCGCCAGCGGTGCCGGCCAGGCCTTTTTCATCGGCCAGGAGGAGCCGGTCAACCTCTGGTCATGGATCAACACCCTGTTTGCCCGGGTCGATATCCCCCCGGTGCGGCAGCGGGTGCCTTTTGCCCTGGCCTGGTGCGTTGGTCTGGCCCTGGAAACGGTCCATGCTGCCCTGCGCCTGGAACGGGAACCCCGCATGACCCGGTTCGTGGCCCATCAGCTGGCCCGGTCCCATTGGTTCAATCACAGAAAGGCCGAGAACCTGCTCGGGTACAGGCCGGCAATCACCACCGCGGAGGGGGTGGAACGGCTGGTGGCGGCCCTTGGCCACACCTGAGCGCCGGGGGCTGGCAGCAAACCTTCAATCTGCGTTCAACCCTGGAAATTCTGTTTGGCAATCAGGCGGAGGTGCGCTACTTTGCGGCCGCCTGCTGCGGCCCGCACGACGGGCCCGGAACACCGTGGCAGGCAGGGTTCGCAGGGTTTTTCCGGGCCTCGCGCCAAGCAACAAGCAGAACTGACAAATCCTATAAGTTTTACTTAAAATGATTTGACAGTCCGGCGATTTTTCAGTAGGTATCCTTGCGGTAGATGAACCGCCATTCACTATGTCTGGCGACCAACAACTATTTTTTCAGTAATGTGGGGTAGTTGGTATGATTTCAATTGATATTACGCTGCTGATACACATTGTCAATATGATTGTGTTGATGTTCGTTCTCAACGCAATCCTGTATAAGCCGGTGCTTGGCATGCTGGACCAGCGGGCCCGGAAGATGACCGCGCTGAACGATGAGGTGGCGCAGTACGAAGAGACCGCCCGCCAGCGCCAGGCAGAGCTGGACAAGAAGATGCGCGAAGCCAGTAACAGGGCGAAGAAAGCTCTGGATGGTGCCCGGTCCCAGGCCCAGGCCGCCGGCGCCGAAAAGCTGGTTGTCATCCGCAAGGAATCGGACAGCGTCAAGGAAAAGCAGCTGGTCGACCTCCGCGCGCAGGTGGACGTGGCCAGAAAGGAGTTGCAGGCAAATGCTGCCGGGTTCGCCCAGGCAATGGCAAGCAAGATACTCGGAAGGAGTCTGGACGCATGAGAGACCGCACTGCACAATTTTTCCAGCCGGTTCTGCTGGCAATTCTGATCGGTGTGCTGCCCGTCGCGCCTGTGGCAGCGATGGAACAGCCGGCGCCGACAACGGCGCACGAAGTCGCAACAGGGACTCACGCGGCGCCCGCGGCAACCGGCCATACGGCTGTGGTCGCCGACCACGGTGCCGCCACCGATGCCGGCCACGGCGTGGTGCACAGCAGCCCCCTGGCGCCCGAGAAGCTGAAAGACCTGTTTTGGCGGGCGGTGAACTTCATTGCCCTGGTCATTATCCTCGTCAAATTCGGCGCCAAGCCGATCATGGCCGGGCTGACCGGACGGCAGCAGCAGATCAGGGAAGAACTCGATGACCTGACCAGGCGTCGCGATGAGGCCGAGCGATCCTACAAGGACTTCGCTGTCCGTCTCGCCGGTATGGAGCAGGAGATGGAACGGGTCGTGGAGAAGGCCATAGCCCAGGCGCAGACCGAGAAGGAACGGATTCTCGCCGAGGCCGAGCGGGCCGCCGAGGACATCAAGCGCCAGGCGGAGGCTGCGGTGCAGACAGAGTTGGAAGACGCCAAGCGCCTGCTGCGCGAAGAAGTGGCCGAGCAGGCCGCAGCCATGGCCGAAGAGCTGATCGTCCGGAACCTGACCCCGGCCGACCAGATAGCGATCACCGAACAGTATCTTGAACGAGTGGGTGCGGTACAGTGAGACACACAATATTAGCCCGACGATACGCGAAAGCGCTCTTTTCCCTGGGGAAAGAACAAGGGACGACGGAAGAGTACAGAAGCATACTCACTGCCATCGCCGCGCTGTACGACGACAGCGCCGCCGGAGTGGGGGATGCTGTCACCAACCCGCTCTACCCGCTCGAGGTTCGACAGAAGGTGATGGCCAGGATCGCTGAATCGGCGCAGGCCGACACGATCATGACCACTTTTCTCAACCTGCTCATCGAGAAGAAACGGGCGGACATCCTGCCCGACATCGCTGAGGAGATGCAGGTGCTGGTGGACCGTGACCAGAACATCAGCCACGGTTCCATAACCTCCGCCATCGAACTGGACCAGGCCTTGCTGGACAAGATTCAGGTGACGCTGGAAAAACTTACAGGCAAAAATGTTATACTCGCAACCCAGGTCGATCCGTCCATTATCGGCGGGATTATAGCCAAGGTTGGTGACTTGGTGCTGGACGGAAGTATACGGACGCAACTTAATGGATTAAAGGAATCTATCAAGGGGAGAGAATAGTCAATGCAGATCAAAGCAGAAGAAATCAGCCAGATCATCAAGGATCAAATCGCTGGTTACAAGAAAGATATCGACCTGAAGGAAACTGGAACCGTTCTCTCCGTGGGCGATGGTATCGCCCGTGTGTATGGTGTTGAAAACTGCCAGGCCATGGAACTGCTCGAATTCCCTGGCAACATCTTCGGGCTGGCCCTCAACCTCGAGGAAGACAACGTTGGTTGCGCCGTCCTCGGCGATGTTCGCTTCATCAAGGAAGGCGACATCGTCAAGCGGACCGGCAGGATCGCCGAGGTGCCGGTTGGTCCCGAAATGGAAGGCCGCGTGGTGGATGGCATCGGCCAGCCCATCGACGGCAAGGGGCCGATCACCGCCAAGGAATTCCGCAAGATGGAGGTGATCGCCCCCGGCGTCATCGCCAGGAAGGGTGTTCACGAACCGTGCTACACTGGCGCCAAGGCGGTCGATGCCATGACCCCGGTGGGCCGCGGCCAGCGCGAATTGGTCATCGGTGACCGCCAGATCGGCAAGACCGCGCTGTGCGTCGATGCCATCATCGCCCAGAAGAACACCGACGTTCACTGCATCTATGTGGCCATCGGCCAGAAGAAATCCACGGTTGCCCTGGTGGTCGAGAACCTGCGCAAACACGGCGCCATGGAGTACACCACGGTGGTCGCCGCCTGTGCCTCCGATCCGGCGCCGATGCAGTATGTCTCCGCCTTCGCCGGTTGCACCATGGGCGAATATTTCCGGGACAACGGCCAGCACGCGCTGATCATCTACGACGATCTTTCCAAGCAGGCGGTTTCCTACCGCGAACTTTCCCTGCTGCTCCGCCGTCCTCCGGGACGCGAGGCCTACCCGGGCGACATCTTCTTCAACCACTCCCGCCTGCTCGAGCGTGCGGCCAAGTTGAGTGATGCGTTGGGCGCCGGCTCGCTGACCGCCCTGCCGATCATCGAGACCCAGGCCGGCGACGTGTCCGCGTTCATCCCGACCAACGTTATTTCCATCACCGACGGTCAGGTGTACCTGGAGCCGAGCCTCTTCTTCGCCGGTGTCCGCCCGGCCATCAACGTTGGTCTGTCGGTTTCCCGGGTCGGCGGCGCCGCCCAGGTCAAGGCCATGAAACAGGTGGCCGGCACCCTGCGCCTCGACTTGGCCCAGTATCGCGAACTGGCCGCCTTCTCCAGTTTCGGTTCCGATCTGGACGCCGCCACCCAGGCCCAGCTGACCCGCGGCGAGCGTCTGGTCGAGATCCTCAAGCAGCCCCAGTACCAGCCGCTGCCCATGGAAAAGCAGGTGACCATCATTTTCGCCGGCACCAAGGGCTTCCTCGACAAGTTCCCGGTGAATACGCTGGCGGACTATGAACAGGAACTGTACAGCTACATTGAGGCCAACGAACCCTCCATCTTCACAGAACTGCACGAGAAACAGGTTATCAGCCCTGAACTCGAAGAGCGGATGAAGAAGACGCTGGCCACCTTCGGGGAAACTTTCAAGGCAACCAAAGGCCTGAACTGAGCAGGGTAGACTCCTATGCCTGGACTAAAAGACGTTAAAGACAAGATCAACGGCGTAAAGAAAACCGCCCAGATCACCAAGGCGATGAACATGGTCGCCTCAGCCAAGCTGCGCGGCGCCCAGGAAAAAATGGAGCGGTTTCGTCCGTATGCCGGAAAATTTGGCGAGGCCATGCGCGACCTTTCCGGTGGGGTCGACAGTGGCGACCTGCCGTTGATGGAAGTGCGTGATGTCCGGAAAGTGGAGATCGTCGTCGTCACTTCGGACCGTGGCTTGTGCGGCAGTTTCAACGCAAACATCATCAAAGCGGCGGATCGGCAGCGCAAGCAGTACGAAGCCGAGGGCAAAACGGTCAGCATCGTCACCGTCGGCAAGAAGGGCACTCAGGCCTTCCGGAAGACAGGAAAAGTGCGGGCCTCGTTCAACGACATCATGGGTTCGTTCCAGATGTTCAACGCCCGCGAGATCTCGCAGAACATTACAGAGGCCTTCCTCACCGGCGAAAGCGACCAGGTGGATCTGGTGTATGGCAAGTTCCATTCCGTGGCTGTGCAGAAGCCAAATCGGGAAGAGTTGTTGCCGATCAAGCCGCTGACCGACGGAGCGAGTGAACCCGCCGTCGCCGGAGGAGGGGGCAGTTACACCTACGAGCCCGATCCCGGCGAAATCATGGAGGTGCTGCTGCCGCTGTTTCTCAACGTGCAGATCTACCACTCCATGCTGGAGGTGGGAGCCAGCGAGCACGCGGCGCGCATGACCGCCATGGACAACGCCACCAACGCCTGCAAAGACATTATCAAGGATTTGACCCGGTTGTACAACAAGGCTCGTCAGGCTGCGGTCACGAATGAATTGATGGACATTGTCGGCGGTGCCGAGGCGCTCAGGGGATAAGACGATTTTTCACAGGTATTGACTGGCTTAGAGGAGGCCATTGCACATGGGTGAGCAAAAAGTTGGAAAAATTATTCAGGTCATCGGGCCGGTCGTCGACATCGAGTTCGAGCCCGGAAATCTGCCGGAAATTCTGAATGCGCTGCACATTACCAACCCGGCGATCAACGACGAGGAGAACAACCTTGTCTGCGAGGTTGCCCAGCACTTGGGGGACAACGTCGTCCGCACCATCGCCATGGATCAGACTGACGGTCTGGTGCGTGGTATGGCCGCCAGGGACACGGGCGAACCGATCACCATTCCGGTCGGTCCTCCGGCGCTGGGCCGCATCATGAACGTGGTCGGTCGGCCGGTAGACGGTCTGGGCCCGATCAATTCCGAAAAGAACATGGCCATCCACCGGCCTGCACCACTCTTCACCGAGCAGGACACAGACGTCAACGTGCTCGAGACAGGCATCAAGGTCATCGACCTGCTCGTGCCCTTCCCTCGTGGCGGCAAGATGGGCCTGTTCGGTGGCGCTGGCTGCGGCAAAACCGTTATCATGATGGAGATGGTCAACAACATTGCCATGCAGCACGGTGGTATCTCCGTCTTCTGCGGTGTGGGTGAGCGCACCCGCGAGGGCAACGACCTCTATAACGAGATGAAGGAATCCGGCGTTCTGCCCAAGGCCGCGCTGGTCTACGGCCAGATGACCGAACCGCCGGGTGCCCGTGCCCGCGTTGCCCTGACCGGTCTGACCGCTGCCGAGTACTTCCGTGATGAGGAAGGTCAGGACGTGCTCTTCTTCGTCGACAACATCTTCCGTTTCACCCAGGCCGGTTCCGAGGTTTCGGCCCTGCTCGGCCGCATTCCTTCCGCCGTTGGTTACCAGCCGACGCTGGCAACGGACCTCGGTGCCCTGCAGGAGCGCATCACCTCCACCACCAAGGGATCGATCACCGCGGTCCAGTGCGTTTACGTTCCGGCCGACGACCTCACCGACCCGGCACCGGCAACGACCTTTGCCCACCTTGACGGAACGGTTGTTCTTTCCCGGCAAATCGCCGAGCTGGGTATCTATCCGGCCGTTGACCCGCTCGACTCCACCTCGCGCATCCTCGATCCGAACGTTGTCGGCCAGGAGCATTATCTGACTGCCCGCGGCGTCCAGGTTTCGCTGCAGAAGTACAAGGAGCTGCAGGACATCATCGCCATCCTCGGCATGGATGAGCTTGCCGAGGAAGATCAGTTGACCGTCGCCCGGGCGCGCAAGGTGCAGCGTTTCCTTTCCCAACCCTTCCATGTGGCCGAGGTTTTCACCGGCTTCCCCGGCAAGTACGTCAAAGTGGAAGATACGGTGCGCGGCTTCAAGGAGATCCTTGAAGGCAAGCACGACGACCTGCCGGAGACGGCGTTCTACATGGTCGGTGGCATTGACGAGGCGGTCGAGAAGGCTGCAGCCGGGCGAGCCAAGGCCTGAACATCTGTCCGCTGAAACGAGGTAAGAGTACATGGCGCAAATTCATCTGGAAGTCGTAACACCCACCGGGCCGGTGGTCAGCGAGGAAGTTGATATCGTGACGGCCCCGGGCGTTGGTGGCGAATTCGGTGTCCTTGCCAATCATGCTCCCTTTTTGAGCACGATCAAGACCGGGACGTTGACCTACAAGAAAGACAAGGTTACCAAATACCTGATGGTGTCTGGAGGGTTCTCCGAGGTGTCCAACAACAAGATCACCTTTCTTGTGGAGAGCGCCGAATTCGGACAGGATATCGATGTCGAGCGGGCCCTCAGGGCAAAGGAACGGGCTGAAAAGCGATTGGCCCAGGCCCAGCAGTCCACCGAAAAAATAAACAGGGTCCGGGCCGAAGCCGCGCTGCAGCGTGCCATGGCGCGGTTGCGAGCGGCAGAGTTGGTACGCCACTGATCCAGCCTGTTGCCGAAGCAGAAAAGCCGCCCTTTTCGGGCGGCTTTTTTTTTCGGGTCTTTCTCTGCCGGCCTTTATTTTCTTCACCCTGCCCAACGCTCTTGTCTTTTCCCACCTGATTGAGCAAACTGGGCGCTGTGCCCGCATGGGTTGTCTCGCCCGTTGGCTCTCGCTTGACGGGGCTGAAAGTTCATACACAGCAAAGGGGGACTGCCTGTGAATGAAGTTTGGTTTGCCTTGGGGCTGACCGCCTTCGCCGGGATGGCCACCGGGATCGGCAGCATGATCGCCTTCACCGCCAAGCGGACCGATTACCGCTTTCTTTCGGTGGCGACCGGTTTCTCGGCAGGGGTCATGCTCTATGTTTCCTTCGTGGAAATTTTTGCCAAAGGCGTCGATGCCCTGACCGGCGAGTACGGCGAGTACTGGGGCCATTGGATCAACGCCGCCTCCTTTTTTGGCGGGATGCTGCTCATCGGCTTGATTGACAACCTCATCCCTGCCGGTGAAAACCCGCACGAAACCCATTCCGAGGCGGAAACACGCCCCTTGCACAATCCCGCCGCACCTGTTCCTGATTTTTTTGAAACCCCGGCCAATAAAGTCCCCCCGGCCTTTCCTGCCGACACAAAGGGTATCCAGCATCATAAACTGATGCGTATGGGGCTGTTTACCGCCCTGGCCATCGGCATTCACAATTTTCCCGAAGGACTGGCGACCTTTCTCGCGGCCCTGGAGGACCCGAGCCTTGGCGTGGCCATCGCGGTGGCCGTGGCTCTGCACAACATTCCCGAAGGCGTGAGTGTGTCGGTGCCGATCTTCTACGCCACCGGTAACCGCAAAAAGGCCTTTTTTTATTCCGTTCTGAGTGGATTGGCCGAACCGGTGGGAGCGCTCATCGCCTATGCAGGACTCCTCCTGTTTTTCGGCACCGCCAACGGCGGCGTCCCCGGATCGGTGATGGGCATTCTCTTCGGTGGGGTCGCCGGTATCATGGTCTACATCAGCGTCGATGAACTCCTGCCAACCAGCAGGGCCTACGGCAAGGGGCACGACAGTCTGTTCGGGCTTGTCGGCGGGATGCTGGTCATGGCCCTGAGTCTACTTCTTATGCGCTGATTGGTCTGGCCTGCTGGTGACCGCCTTACCTGCTTGGGCGTGGTCTGAACGGCCGGATTTCAGCCCCTGCAGGCGAGGAGCGGTGGGCTGAGTGAGCGCTCTCTTCCCAAAACCGGCTGGGGTGGAACAGGTTTCTGGCAACGGATCGCGATGGCGGTTCGTTTGCGTGCAGGCGGGGTGTCGTGCCGTTGGCAGGGATCGCGGCGGGTGAGCCAGGGAGCGGTGGGGCGGGGTGGAACTGTTAGTAATTCAGGGCTGCGGTCTGGTTGTGCTCGACATAGGCCACGATGCCGGCGGCTATCTGCTCTGCGATGCGGTTCAGGTAGCGGTCCTCACGCAGCAGTTCGGCCTCTTTGGGATTGGTGATAAAGGATATTTCCGCAAGAACGGCCGGCATTTCCGCACCGATAAGCACGTAGAACGGGGCCTGTTTGACCCCAAGGTCGCGAGCCTTGTACTTCTTGCCCATGCCGTTGACCAGGTTGGTCTGCACAAAGCGGGCGAGCCGGGAGGACTCATCGATTTTTGTGTTCTTCATCAGGTCGGTGAGGATATCCTCGAGTTCACTGATGCTGTGGGTGGAGGTGGCGTTTTCCAGCGCCGCCACTCGCATGGCCTCCGCATTGGTGGCCAGATTGAGAAAATAGGTCTCGATGCCGCCGATGGTCTTGTCCGGGTGGGCATTGACGTGGACGGAGATGAACAGGTCCCCGCTCTGGGTGTTGGCGATGGCGGTGCGTTCCTCAAGCGGCAGGTAAACGTCCTTGCTTCGGGTCAGGGCCACCTCGTACCGGTGGGTGGTTTTCAGGATTTTCGCCACCTTTTTGGCGATGTTGAGAACGATGTCCTTTTCTTTCAGGCCAAAGGCCATCGCCCCGGGATCTTTGCCGCCGTGCCCGGGGTCGATAACGATCTTGCGGACCCCCAGGCCCAACTGCTGCGCCAGGGTCAATTCGCCCTTGCCAGAGGGTTTCCTCAGCGGCACGGTGGTCAGCCCGACCGGTCGTTTCTTCTGGTCGGAGAGCACCACGGCTGTCTGGCGATGCGCCGCCTCCCTGGGTTGGGCCACCACGGTTTTCGCGGCGGCAACGGGGGCCGCCGGGACCTTGCCGTCGCTGTCCTGGTGCGCAAGCCGAACCGGGGCCTGCCGGGTGCCGTGCACGTCGATGACCACCCGGAAAGGGTCTTGCAGGCTGAACACCTTGTAGTCGGAGAGCGAGTCGATATCGAGCACGACCCGGACCGTATCGCTGCTGAACTGACCGGATCTCGCCTGTTTGAGCAGGCCGTCACCGATGGGGATCGGGTTGCGGAATTGTGGAGGGATAGAGCTTTGCGAAAAATCGATGAACAGCCGCCTCGGTTGGTCCCCATTTTTTTCAAGCAGTGTGGGCGCATAGCGGACAGGGGCGGACGCCTCGACGACGATGCGCGTGTAGTCAGCTGAGGACCAGTATTTGACCGGGGCGATCACGGCCAGGCCGGTTGGCGGCGGTGCGGCCACAGTCCCGGTCGACAAAGGCGGGGCCGGTGCGCTCGCAGCCGGGACCTCCCGGGCGACGGCAACTACCCGGGCAGCCGGGGCGGATGGCAGCGGTCCCTGCAGCCGGGCCAGGGCCTTGGGGTACTGGTCGCCCTTCGGGTAGACCTCGATGATGGTGCGCAGGAGGGCCTTTGCTTCGTCCTCCTTGCCCGCACGAGCCTGCAAACTCTCCGCGGCAGCGAACAGGGCATCGTCGGCGAGCGAATTGCCCGGATAGAGGGCAGCCAGATCGGTGAACGATGCGATGGCGTTGTCCAGGTCTAGGGGCACCTGAAACCGGTCGAACATTTGCCGGTACAGTTTCCCCAGCATATACAGGCTTGCCGGACCGAGCGGGTCCCTTTTCTGCGCCAGGTGAATCTTGCGGAAATTTCTGGCTCCCTGCAGCCAGTTGCCGCGTGCCCGCCCCAAGGAACTGTCCCGCTCGAGTCGGAGGAAAAAGTCTTTGGCCTCCTGGTACTGCTGCGCAAAGGATGCCTGGCCGAACGGGGCCAGCGCCCCGGGCACGGTCTCGGCCCGCAGGGCTTGCGGCGATCCGGCAAGCATCAGCCATGCGCTCAGCAGCAGAACCAGCCACGGAAAGCGGTGAAAAGTGCGCGGGAAATGAGGCGTTGCAAATACCTTCATGGAACCGGACTTTCAGGGGAGAATGGGGGCGCGACCACCCGTGGGTGGTCGTGCCGGTCGGTCGGCAGGCAGCACCGATGACTTGCTCTGTAGTATATACAGGATTCTCGTCTTTTGGTAAAAGAAATTGTACTTTTACGCCGCAGCGGGCAACGGGAAGAAAAAATCTGCTGTGAGGCTGGTTTTTGCGAGGTTTAAAATTTTAAACCGGGTTCCCTTGGAACAAGGGCCGAACGGTCCGGCCAGCTCTGGCAGAGGGCTTCCGGATGGGGGCAATTATCCGGTACTGCTTCGCCCTGTTCGCAAAAAATGCAGCGAACTTCTCGGGAAATCGTTATTTTTCGCTGCCATAGGGATCGCGCTGGTATTCGTAGTAGCCGAAGACCGTGGTATCGATCATGTTGGCGGTGAAGGCGTTGAACACCACGCCGACGATCTTGTCGCGACCGATGGCCTCCACCAGGGTCTTGACGTATTCCCGTCGGGAAGCCCCGGAGCGGACGACGAGCACCACCGCGTCCACCTGCTGGGCGAGGATGGCCGTCTCGCTGGCCGCATGCAGGGGCGGGCTGTCAAAGAGGATGATCCGGTCGTCGTAGCGCGTGACCAGTTCCTCGACCAGCAGGGACATGGTCGTGGAGCCGAGGAGTTCGGCCGGGTTGATGGAGCGAGGGCCGGCGGGCAAGAGCGACAGTTTGTCGACACCGGAGGGCAGGAGCAGTTCGGGGATGGTCTTGCGGTGCTGCAGATAATCGGACAGACCGGCCCGGTTGCCCAGACCGAAGAGATTGTGTTGGGCCGGTCGGCGCAGGTCGCAGTCAACAAGGAGACAGTGGTTGTCCACCCCCTGAGCCAGGGAAATGCCGAGATTGGCGCAGATAAAGCTCTTGCCCTCCTGCGGCGAGGCGCTCGTCACCAGCAGGCTGCGCGGCCGCCTGCCCGAAGCGGGATGGAGAATACGGGTGCGCAGGCTGCGGATGCTTTCCGCCACCGGCCCGGTCACGG
The DNA here is from genome assembly GCA_963754825.1 of uncultured delta proteobacterium. Classification (GTDB taxonomy): domain Bacteria; phylum Desulfobacterota; class Desulfobulbia; order Desulfobulbales; family Desulfobulbaceae; genus Desulfobulbus. The sequence continues at coordinate 311,456 of CAVWHP010000011.1, forward strand.
CCGTGGCCTGGACCAGACGTTCATCCCAGCGGCCGGTAGCGGCGAGCCGTTCCGGTGTGCTGTCCGGCGGCTCCTCCTGCCAGGGGTTGCGTTCCGGCTGGCCGGCAAGGGCCTGCTCCGGCCTGTTGTCGGTCGTCTCCTCGGAAGGCGCGGCTGTGGCCGCGCGGTGCAGTGCATTGAAGACCTTGCCCATTTCAGCCTCTCGTGAAATCGGTCAGTTGGCGCAGCCGCTCCAGCCAGGAGGCCGGCAGCAGCAGATCCAGGATGGAGTAGTCGCGGGTCATTGGCAGGCTGTCGAGCAGCAGGAGCAGCGCACCGAGGCCAAGGACCGCCAGGCCAAGGCGGACACTCAGCCGAAGAGAGCCGCCTTTGGCGGGCGCCGGCGTGACCGGCAGCGGGTTGTTTTCGCCCGGCAGGTAAAGATCCTCGACACTCTCCCGGATCAACTCGGCACCGATCACCGGCTTGTTTTCCGAAAAGCCCGAGAGGAGCGCATGGTCGCAGATGATGTTGATCAGCCGTGGCGTGCCCTGGCTGATCTGGTGGATCGCGGCAATGGCCTCGCCGGTGAACAGGTCGAGATGGCGTGCGCCGGCGTGGCGCAGGCGGAAGAGAATATATTGGCGGGTCTCTTCCAGCGAGAAGCGCTCGAGATGAAAGCGGATGCCGATCCGCTGCCGCAGCGGCAGCAGACGCTCGTCGTTGAGCCGGTCATTCAGTTCCGGCTGACCGACGAAGAAAATGCTCAGCACGTCCTGTCCCTGCTCCTCGAGGTTGGAGAGCAGGCGGATTTCCTCGAGCAGGTCCACGGGCAGAACCTGGGCCTCGTCAAAAATCAGCAGGATGCGCTCGCCTTTGGCGTAGCACTCCTGAAGCAACCGGCCAAAGTCGATGAGGAACATCGCCTTGTTGCCGTCCCACTTGAGCCCCAGCCTGGCGGCCAGGTAGGAGAAGAACTCGTCCCTGCTCAGGATCGGGTTGTTGAGCATGCACAGGTGAACGTCCTCTTCGATCGAGGCGACCAGTGCCTGAAGCAGGGTGGTCTTGCCGGAGCCGACCTCGGCGGTCAGCAGCAGGAAGCATTTGTTGCTGAGGATTCCATAGCGCAGGATAGCCAGCCCCTCCTGGTGGGTCTCGCTCATGAACACCGTGGACGGGTCGGGTGTCAGGGCAAAGGGCTTTTTGGTCAGGCCATAGAATTTCGTGTACATCGCGGCAACAGGGCTGAAGATTCCAGGGAAGGGATCAGATGATGATCCGGCCTTTCAGCCAGAGCACGCCGATGGCGGCGACCAGCGCCAGGGCAAAGAGCGTCAGCAGGACGACGCTGAGAAGAAACCGCTTTTTCTTGGCGGCAGCCTCCTCGGCGCTTTCGATGTAGGCGACCGCGCAGACCACTGGCACCCCGAGGTATTCCTCGAGTTCGAGGGGATCCTTGAACGAGGTGTCGACAAAATCGAGTGCCAGGGCTGTTCCCAAGCCAAGACCGAGGCCGAGGGCGACCGAGGCCAGGAAGATCTTGAGGAAATTGGGTTTGAACGGCTTGTCGGGCAGCCGGGCCGGATCGACGATCTTGAACTTGCTGCCCTTCTGTTTGCGTTCAAGCGTTTCGGTGGACTGGGCTTGCAGGTTGCGGGCCACGAGTTCGTCGTAATGGCGGCGCAGTTCGCTGTAGTCCCGGGTCAGCGCGCTCCATTCCGCCTCGCGCACCGGGGTGGCCTCGATCCAAGCCTGGTACTTGCTGATCTCCGCCGGCAGGGTGGCCAATTGGGATTCCGTAACTGTTTGATGCTTCCGTCGTATTCGCCGATCTGGATCTGCAGGCGGCCCATCTCCAGGCTGTCGGCCAACTGGCCGGAACCGGTGCCGGTTGCGCCGGTCCGCTGGCCAGCCGACGCCTGTCCCGTGCCGCCCCGGGCCTCGAGCTGCTCGATCAGTTGTTTGGTCCGCCGCACCTCGGGGTGCTTGTCGGTGTACTTGATCAACAGCGTGTCGTAGTAGCGCCGCAGTTGCTCCAGCCGGTCGGCGTCGGACACCGGCGCTCCCGACGCCGGGCCGGTCCCGGCGGACATGGCCTGCTCGAGCGAGGAGCGGGTCGCGGCCAGGCGCTGCATCATGTTCATCTGCTCCTGGGCCATGATCTTGGTTCGTTCGAGATTGTGGATCGACTCCTGCAACGTCTGACTCTGCTCGTTCAGCGAGTTTAACCGCTCCAGGTTGCCGGCCCGCTGCTCTGGCATCTCGTTGTAGTATTTGAGCTTGTAGTCCCGCATGACCTGTTCCTTGGCGTCGAGGACTTTTTTAGCCATGTCCAGCTCATCCTGAGTGTATTTGGAGGTTTCAGTAGCCCGCTCTTCGCGGTATTTGAGATTTTCCTCGATGAACAGAGCGGCCAAGGCATTGGTCACCTTCATGACTTTGTCGGGTGAGGGACCCTGAAAGCTGACACTGAAAACGTCGCCTTGTGGTGGCGGGGGCGATGGTTATGTTTTGACGAAAAAGCCCAATCGCGTCTTCAATGGGAAGTCTTTTCCTCTGTTCCTGAAACAAATCAAATTGATTAATGACCTTTTCAAGACTGTTTCGACTGGTGACAATCTCTTGGAGGGTAGCGACTGCTTGGCGAATTTCATTTCTGCCCTGCTCAGGGTCCATATTGGTTGGGTTGATCTGCTGCCTTTCATAGCTGAGAACTGAAGTGCTCTGGTAGCTTTTGGGGATTCTGAGGTAAAAAATGAGACCAACGGCAACGCTAAGCAGCAGGCAGGCGACAATGAGCTGCCATTTGCCTACGACCAAGTCGACGTATTTCTTCAACTGTCTACGCTGTGTGCTGTCCATGCTCGTGTGCAGTCAGGAAAGGGAGTTTGAGGGGAACGATGACCGAGTCCCGGAAACCGACCAGCCGGGCGTCGGCGATACGCAGGGCTGTCACGCCCCTGGTCATTCTTCAGGGACGCCGGAATGGCAAGGGTGGCCGGTGGACCGCCCTGCTCCTGCCCCGCACCGGTGCATCCGGGCACCGGCTCGGTGGCAACAGACCGTCATCAGATATGATAGAGGGAAATGCGGGAAAACACAAACGGCTTGGTCACAATTCTTCGCAGGAAAAGGGCAGGGCCTCGTCCAGGGTCGCACATCCCTGCAGGAGCATGAACAGCCGGTCCAGGCCGAGGGCGATCCCTGCCGTGTCTCCCAGTCGTTCCAGATCGGCGAGGAACGGCTCCGGCATGGCCGCGGTGTCGCCTCGACCCCTGATGGCGGCGATTTCCCCGGTGAACCGGTGGCGCTGCTCGTTCGGGTCGACCAGTTCGGAGAAGCCGTTGGCGATCTCGATGCCGGCGATATAGAGTTCGAACCGCTCCGCCACGCTCGGGTCGGCCGCGCTCTTCCGGGCCAGCGAACCCAGTTCCACCGGGTAATCGTAGAGAAAGACCGGACGCTCGCAGCCAAGGTGCGGCTCGACCAGGGTGACCAGCACCTCGTCGAAATCGCCGGCGGCGAGCGCGTCCCGCACCGCGATGCCCGCGTACCGGCGGAAGGCCTCGGCCACGGTCAATCGCTCCCAGGGCGGGGCCAGGTCGACCAGGCAACCGCCGCGGCGGATGGCCGGACCCGGGGCCACACCGGGCAGGTCCAGGCCGGCCGTGGCCAGGGCGTTGAGCAGCTGCTCGCATTCGCGCATCAGGCCGGTGTAGTCCCAGCCGCTGCGGTACCACTCGAGCATGGTGAATTCCGGCTGGTGCAGCCGTCCCGACTCTTCCCGGCGGAAGCAGTGGCAGATCTGGAAGATATGACGGCAGCCCCGGGCCAGGAGCCGCTTCATGCACTGTTCCGGGGAGGGCTGCAGGAACCAGCCGTCGCTTGGAAAAGGGAGGATGTTGGCTTCGGGGAGGAGGGTCGGCAGGCGGATGGGGGTGTCGACCTCGAGGCAGTTCCGTTCGATGAAGAACGAACGGACGGCCTGCAGCAGGGCCGATCGCTGCTGCAGGCCGTGGACGTCGAGCACCAGCTACTCTTTCACCCGGGTGATGTAGCTGCCGGTGCGGGTGTCGATCTGGATCTTGTCGCCCACCTCGACGAACGGCGGCACCTGCAGGGTGAAGCCGGTCTGCACGGTCACCGGTTTGGTGTCGCTGCCCGAGGTGTCGCCCTTGGCCCACGGGTCGGCCACGGTGACTTCGAGGTTGACGAAGGTGGGGATGGTGATGTCGATCGGCCGGTCGCCGAAGAAGAGCACCTGCACCTCCATGTTGTCGATCAGGAAGCTGAGGTTGTCGCCGAGCTGCTCGCCGCTGAGGAAGATCTGCTCGTAGCTGCTCGTGTCCATGAAATGGTACTCGCCGTCCTGGGCGTAGAGGAACTGCATGGTCCGCTCCTCCAGGTTCGGTCGATCGAACTTGTCGTTGGAGCGGTAGGTCTGGGTGAACTGGACGCCGGTGATCATGTTGCGCATCTTGGTGCGGTACAGGGCCTGGCCCTTGCCGGGTTTGGAGAAGTCGAATTCAGTGACGATGTACGGCTCGCCGTCGATCTGGATTTTCAGGCCTTTGCGCAAGTCGGAGGCAGTATACATACGTAGTCCTTAAGTCATTATTTATCGGTACGATTTGAAGGGAGACATGTTACGGTACGCTTCCAGGTTTTGCAAGCGCTTCCTGCGCCTTTTCGCCCCGGCCGCTGTTTTTTTCGCTCCGCTGTTGTGTTCGCCTGCCAGTTTTTATACAGTGCGGTCCAAGCCACGCACCCCAACCGCAGCCAGGTTCCCATGCCGATCCGCGCCGGCGTCCTCGCCGACACCCATCTCACCCGCCCCGACCACCGCTTCCGCCAGCAGGTGGCGCGGTGTTTCCACGACTGCGACGTGATCATCCACGCCGGCGACATCACCGACCCCTCGGTGCTCCAGGTGTTCGCCGACCGCACCGTGTATGCGGTGCACGGCAACATGTGCAGCTGCCGAGACCCTCGACCGTTACCCCGAACGGCTGCTCTTCACCCTCGGTCGGTTCACCATCGGCCTGACCCATGGCGCACGCCTCGGCATGGACATCGAGGGGCGGCTCTGGCAGCTGTTTCCCGAGGCGGACTGCCTCATTTATGGACACACCCACCGACCGGCCTGCAACCGGTACGGCACGACGCTCTTTCTCAACCCGGGCAGTTTCCAGGCGACCGGTCGCTACGGCGGACCGGGCACCTACGCCATCCTCGAGGTCGGTGTGGAACTGCAGGCCCGTATCCTCGAGATCCCGGCCCTGCCATGAAGCCGCTCTGGACGCCCTGGCGCATGGAGCATGTGCTCGGCCGGGCACCCCGGGTGGACGGCTGCCTGTTCGAACCGCCGGGCACGGCACCCGCTGACCGCGACCACCTGCTGCTCTTCCGGGACGACGTCAGCGTGGTCCTGCTCAACCGCTACCCCTATGCCAACGGCCACCTGCTGCTGGCCCCGCGCCGCCACGTGGCCGACCCGGAAGAGCTCACCGACCGGGAAAACCTCGCCCTCATGCGGATGGTCGGCCGGTGCTGCGCCATCCTTCGCCGCCACCTGCGGCCGCACGGTATCAACGTCGGCCTCAACCTGGGCGCGGCCGCCGGCGCCGGCATCGCCGACCACCTCCATTTCCACCTCATCCCCCGCTGGCAGGGGGACCATAATTTCCTCACCGTCTGCGCCGAGATCCGCACCATTCCCGAGCACATCGACCGCACCTTCGACCGTCTCCTGCCCGACTTCCAGGCCCTGATCCCCGCCCCATGAGCGCGTCCGTGAAAATGACCCCCATGCTCCGCCAGTACCTGGAGATCAAGGAGCAGCACCCCGGCACCATTCTCTTCTACCGCATGGGCGATTTTTACGAGATGTTCTTCGAGGACGCGCTCGTCGCCGCACGCATCCTCGGCATCACCCTGACCTCGCGCAGCCACAAGGACGAGGCCGATCGGGTGCCGATGTGCGGCGTGCCCTTCCACGCGGTCAGCGGCTACCTGGGCAAGATGGTCAAGGCCGGCTACCGCGTGGCCCTGTGCGAACAGGTCGAGGACCCGAAGGCGGCCAAGGGGATCGTCCGGCGCGAGGTGGTGCGGGTGGTGTCGCCGGGGGTGACCACGGACGACCAGCTGCTCGACGAGAAGGCGGACTGCTACGTCTGCAGCCTGGCCATCCAGGCCGGCTCGGGCCGCGACCGGTTGGCCGGGCTCGCCTTTCTCGATGTGTCCACCGGCCGCTTCCAGATCACCGAGGTGCCCTTCGCGGCGGACAATCCGACGCCGCTGTTTGACGAGATCAGCCGCCATCGACCCTCCGAACTGCTGCTGGCGCAGGCGGACACGGACAACCGCACCGACCTGGTCGGGCAGATCCAGGCCACCAGCGACGGGCTCTGCCTCACCCCGCGGCCGGATTTTCATTTCGAGCCGACTGCGGCGCGCACCACCCTCACCGAACACTTCCGCATCACCAACCTGGCCGGCTTCGGCTGCGAAGGCTACACCGCGGCCCTGGACGCGGCCGGCGCCCTGCTCCGCTACATCGAGGAGACGCAGAAGACCGACCTCTCCCACATCAAGCGGATCAGTCCGCCAGAACACCGCGGATTTCCTCATCATCGACGAGTCCTCGCGCCGCAACCTGGAGATCACCGAGACCATCGTCGGCAGCCGGCGGGAAGGGTCCCTGCTCGCCGCCCTGGACTGCACGGCCACGCCCATGGGCGCCCGCCTGCTGCGCCGCCGGCTGCTCTTTCCGCTGCAGGACCGGGCACGGATCACGGCGCGGCTGGAGAGCGTCGCCGAGCTGGTCAGCCGGGCCGAGACGCGCACCACCATGCGCGCGCTGCTCGACACGGTCTACGACCTGGAGCGGTTGTGCAGCCGGCTGGTGCTCGGCAACGGCAACGCCCGCGACATGGCCGCCATCAAGACCAGCCTGGCCCGTCTGCCCGAGATGCGACGGCTGCTCGCTGACTGCGCCTCGCCCCTGCTCGGGCGGCTGGCCGAAGAGTTCGACGAACTCGCCGACCTGTACGTCCTGGTCGAGGCGGCCATCCGCGACGACGCGCCGGTCACCCTGCGCGAAGGCAACCTGATCCGCGAAGGGTTCAACGAGGAACTGGACCGGCTCCTCGTCCTGCTGCGCGACGGCAAGCGGATGATCCTGGAACTGGAGGGGAGGGAGCGGGAGCGCTCGGGCCTTGCTCGCCTCAAGGTCGGCTACAACCGGGTGTTCGGCTATTATTTCGAAGTGAGCCGCAGCCAGGCCGCCGAACTTCCCGACTACTTCATCCGCAAGCAGACCCTGGTCAATGCCGAGCGCTTCATCACCCCGGAACTCAAGGAGCTGGAAAACGACATCAGCACCGCCCAGGAAAGCCGCCTGGAACTGGAGTACGAACTGTTCGCCGCAGTGCGCGAGCAGCTGGCCGCAGCCAGCCAGCGGCTGCTACAGACTTCGGACCATCTGGCGCAGATCGACGTGCCGCCTGCCTGGCCGAGATCGCCGTCCGCCACCGCTACTGCCGGCCGCAGATCAACGACGGCGAGCACCTGATCATCACCGAGGGCCGCCACCCGGTGATCGAGCAGGCCCTGGAGCCGGGCCGGTTCGTGCCCAACGACGTCCACCTGGATCAGGAGCGGAGCGAACTGCTCATCATCACCGGCCCGAACATGGCCGGCAAGTCCACCGTGCTCCGCCAGACCGCGCTCATCGTCCTCATGGCCCAGATGGCAGCTTCGTGCCGGCGGAGCGCGCCGACATCGGCCTGGTGGACCGCATCTTCACCCGCGTCGGCGCCATGGACGACCTGCGCCGGGGCCAGTCCACCTTCATGGTGGAGATGAACGAGACCGCCAACATCCTCAACAACGCCACCGACCGCAGCCTGGTCATCCTCGACGAGATCGGCCGCGGCACCACCACCTTCGACGGCCTGGCCATCGCCTGGGCGGTGGCCGAGGACCTGGCCCAGAAAAACGGCCGCGGCGTCAAGACCCTCTTCGCCACCCACTACCACGAACTGACCGACCTGGCCGCGACCAACGACCGCATCCGCAACTACACGATCGCGGTCAAGGAGTGGAACGACACGATCATCTTTCTGCACAAGCTGGTCGAGGGCGGCGACCAACCGCAGCTACGGCATCCAGGTGGCGCGCCTGGCCGGGGTGCCGGAGCACGTGATCGAACGCGCCTACGAGATCCTCCGCAACATCGAGCGGGGCGAGTTCAACCTGCAGGGCCAGCCGAACATTGCCGCCGGTCGGCGGCCGAAGAAGCCGGCCCCGCGGCAGATGCCGCTGTTCTCCCCGCTGCCCGGCCCGGCCTTACAGCTGCTCGCCGGCGTTGATCCCGACCAGCTCAGCCCGAAACAGGCGCTCGACCTGGTCTATGAGATACTCCGGCTGACCGCTGGGCAGCACGGACGCGGAATCTCGTGGACCGGGCCGGCGACCGGCTCGACCACGGAGGACCCCATGAGCTTTCCTCTCGAAATGGTTGTCGAGACTCTCGAGCGCGAGGTGAGCACCTACCAGGTGCCGGTGGTCGACCTGATCGCCACCCAGACCCGCGACCCGTTCAAGGTGCTCGTGGCCACCATCCTCTCGGCCCGCACCCGTGACGAGGTGACCGCGGCGGCCTCCCGGCGGCTGTTCGCCCGGGCTTCCGGTCCGGAGGCATTGGCAGGGATTCCGGTGGCCGAGCTGGAACGGCTTATCCACCCGGTGGGCTTCTTCCGCCAGAAGGCAAAACATCTCAGCCGGCTGCCGGGGGTGCTCGCCGAGCGGTTCGGCGGCGTCGTGCCCCGTGATCTCGACGCCCTCCTCACCCTGCCAGGCGTCGGCCGCAAAACCGCCAACCTGGTGTTGGCCGTGGCCTTCAACGAGCCGGCGATCTGCGTCGACACCCATGTGCACCGGATCATGAACATCTGGGGCTACGTGCAGACGACCACGCCGCTGGAGACCGAGATGGCCTTGCGCGAGAAACTGCCGCGGCCGTACTGGATCCGTATCAACGCACTCCTCGTGGCCTTCGGCCAGGGGACCTGCAAACCGCACCGGCCCCACTGTGACCGGTGCGTCATCGCCGCCCAGTGTCCCCGCATCGGGGTGACGCCGCGGCGCGTACCCAAGGAGGTGAGTCGCATGGAACAGGCGGCCACGGCGATGAGATTTGTTTCCTGGAATGTCAACGGCCTGCGTGCGGCCCTGAAGAACGGCTTCCTCGACGTGGTGGGCGAGCTGGACGCCGACATCCTGGCCCTCCAGGAGATCAAGGCCCAGCCCGACCAGCTGCCCGACGAGGTCAAGGCCATGGACGGCTATCACCATTTCTGGAACCCGGCGGTGCGCAAGGGGTATTCCGGCACGGCGGTGTTCAGCCGGATCGAGCCGCTGGCGGTGCACTACGGCCTGGAACACGCCGAAAGCGACGACGAGGGCCGGGTCGTGACCCTCGAGTTCACGGATTTCTATTTCATCAACGCCTATTTCCCCAATGCTCAGCCCGGGTTGAAACGGCTCGATCTGAAGCAGTCGTTCAACCGGGCCATGCTCGCCCACATGGACCGCCTCCGCCGGGACAAGTCGGTGGTGCTCTGCGGCGACCTGAACGTCGCTCACCGGGAGATCGACCTGGCCAATCCCAAGGCCAACGTCAAGAACCCGGGATTCTCGCCCGAGGAACGGGCCTGGATGGACGAGGTCACCGGCCTGGGCTATGTGGACACCTTCCGCGTCTTCGACCCGTCGCCCGGCCGCTACACCTGGTGGAGCTACCGTTTCAACGCCCGCGCCAAGAACATCGGCTGGAGAATCGACTATTTCCTCGTCGACCCGGCCAGCCGCGAGCGAGTGCTCGAGGCGGCCATCCACGACAGCGTCACCGGCTCCGACCACTGCCCGGTGAGCCTCCTCTTCAAATGAGCGATCAAGGCGCCATGCCACCCTATCGCATCGTCATCGCCGACGACCACAGCCTGATCCGCCAGGGCATCAAGAGTCTCATTCGCACCGACCCGAGCCTGCAGATCACCGGTGAGGCGGGCAACGGCCTGGAACTGCTGGAACTGCTCGAGACGGATGCACCGGACCTGGTCATCCTCGACCTGACCATGCCGCTGTTGAACGGTTTCGACGCCATCGAACGGATCAGCAGGACCCACCCCGGAGTGGCCATGCTCGTGCTCAGCATGCACGGCGGCAGCCAGTCTTTCTACCGCGCCATCGCCGCCGGCGCGCACGGCTATGTGATCAAGGACGATTCCGACGCCGAACTGCTCACCGCCATCCGCACGGTCCGTGCGGGCGAGCCGTACATCTCGCCGCAACTGGCCCCGGAGATCCGGCGTGACGGTCTGGCCGCCCTGCGGGACCGGAGCCGGCTGCCGCTGGTGGTGCTCAGTGACCGGGAAAAAGAGGTGCTCCGCCTGGTCGTGCAGGGGTATTCGAGTCGGCAGATCGCCGAGTTGCTCGACCTGAGTCCACGCACCATCGATCACCACCGGGCCAACCTGGTGCGGAAATTCGGTCTGCGAAACACCGTCGAGTTGGTGCATCACGTGGTGCGCAACGGTTTCCTCGTTGTTGGTACTGAGAATCTTACTGGATCTTTATCCTAGGCCATGCCCCGTGCCCTGAAGCTTAACCTTTCTGTTTAACGAGAAAATTTTTCATCACTAGGCAGATTTGCCTAGTCCGCTCTAGGTAATTCCCCCAATTGTGTTTTCCCCTTGCACGCGATAAGCATACGACGCCTGCGGACCTCAGGCCCGTCACGACAATCACCAGTAAGGAACGAGGGAACCCTATGAACAAGAACGATCTCATCAAATCCATCGCCCAGTCGGCCCAGATCAGCAGAGTCACCGCCGAGATGGGGCTGAACGGTCTGCTGTCCGCCCTGGAGGCGGCAATGAAGGAGGGGCAGCGGGTGACCCTGGTCGGCTTTGGCAGCTTCTCGGTGGTGGACCGCGCCCCGCGCACCGGCCGGAACCCGAAGACCGGCGAGACCGTGCCGATTCCCTCGCGCCGGGTGGTCCGCTTCCGCCCCGGCAAGGAACTGGCCGACAAGATTCAGTGACCCGCGGCCCGGGATCGGGTCAACGCCTTGGGGCGGAGCGGCGCTGTTGTCCGGATAGGGTCCGGGCCAGCGCCGTTTTTCGTTGGTGCCAGAGCAGTGCGGCCACGGCCAGCATCACCAGGCAGAGCAACTGGCCCATGGAGAGGTGCAGGAAGAGCAGGCCGAGTTGGCTGTCGGGTTCGCGGAAGAACTCCACGACAAAGCGGAACAGGCCGTAGAGGCCGAGAAACAGGGCGAGCATGGTCCCGTGCGGCCATCGGCGGGGGGCGGGCCGGGTCCAGGGCAGGCGCCTGAGCGGCCAGAGAATGAGGAAGAGCACGATCCCCTCGAGCCCGGCCTCGTAGAGCTGGGAGGGATGGCGGGGCAGGGGGCCGCCGTCGGGAAAGACCATGCCCCAGGGGACGGTGGTCGCCCGGCCGTACAGTTCACCGTTGATGAAGTTGCCCACCCGGCCGAAGAACAGGCCCACCGGCGCGGTCACCACATAGAGGTCGGCAGTCTGCCAGAAATCGAGACCGGCGCGGCGGCAGTAGAGAAGACCGGCCACAAGCGCTCCCAGGCAGCCGCCATGAAAACTCATGCCGCCCGACCAGGTGGCCGGGATCTCCAGCGGGTGGGCCAGGTAGTATGCCGGATTGTAGAAGAGCACGTATCCCAGCCGGCCGCCGAGCACCACTCCGATGATCAGGGCCAGGTTGAGGTTGTCGAGCCGCTGCCGCAGGCGCTCGCAGCTGAACTGGCGGGCCTGCAGGGATACCAGCTGGTAGGCGGCGAGGAAGCCGAGCACGTACATTAGCCCGTACCAGCGGACCTGGAGCGGCCCCAGGGCGAAGATCACCGGGTCGATGGTCGGATAGGTCAGCATGGGTGTTTCCCCTGGTTCACAGGCGGCCGAGCCGTTTGAGGTGCACCTGGAGCACCGACAGGGCTGCCGGGGTCACGCCGGAAATGCGTGAGGCCTGGCCGAGCGAGCGCGGCTGCACCCGGGTGAGTTTTTCGACCACCTCGTTGGACAGGCCGGGTAACCCCTTGTAGCTCATCTCCTCCGGCAGTTCGATGCGCTCCAGTTTGCGGAAGCGGACGATCTGCTCCTCCTGTCGCCTGATGTAGCCCGCATATTTCACCTGCAGTTCGATCTCGTCCCGCCAGGTGAGCGCTTCCCCGTTTTCGGGCGGCGACTGTCCACTCAGTTCGGCCAGGGTGAGGATGTCCGCCAGGCTGAGTTCCGGGCGACGGAGCATCTCCGCCAGGGTCAGGGCCTGGGTGAGCCCGGTCGAGCCGCGACCGGTCAGGTAGTCGTTGACCGCGGCCTGCGGTTTGATCCGCACCTGTTCCAGCCACGCGCCGGTCTCCCGCAGGCACTGCTCTTTCGCCTGGAAGCTCTGCCAGGTGGGGTCGTCCACCAGGCCGAGGTCGCGGCCAATGGCCCGCAGCCGCAGGTCGGCGTTGTCCTCGCGCAGGAGCAGGCGGTATTCCGCCCGCGAGGTGAACAGCCGGTAGGGTTCTTTGGTGCCCAGGGTGACCAGATCGTCGATGAGCACCCCGATGTAGGCCTGGGAGCGGTCGAGGATGAGCGGTGCGCAGCCGCGCACAAAGAGCACGCGTTGATCGCCGCCATCAGCCCCTGGCCGGCGGCCTCTTCGTACCCGGAGGTGCCGTTGATCTGCCCGGCGAGAAACAGCCCGGCGATGCGCTTGGTTTCGAGCGACGGCTTGAGTTCGCGGGGATCGACATAGTCGTACTCGATGGCGTAGCCGGGACGGATGATCCGTGCCTGCTCCAGCCCGGGGATGGAGTGGACCATGGCGATCTGGGTGGCGAGCGGCAGGCTGGTGGGAATGCCGTTCGGGTAGACCTCGATGGTGTCGAGCCCTTCCGGTTCGAGGAAGATCTGGTGGCGCTCCTTCTCCGGGAAGCGCATCACCTTGTCCTCGATGGAGGGGCAGTAGCGGGCGCCCACGCCTTCGATGATGCCGGCGTACATCGGCGACTGGTCGATGGAGCCGCGGATGATCGCGTGCGTCTGTTCGTTGGTGTAGGTGATGTGACAGGCGCGCTGGGGCAGGGGCGGCCGCGCCGTGCGAGGAGAAGGAGAAGAGCGCCGGCGGGTCGTCGCTCTCCTGGGCTTCCAGGCGGGAATAATCGATGGTGTTGCCGTCCAGGCGCGGCACGGTGCCGGTCTTCATGCGGCCCACGGCAAAGCCGGCGGCGGCGAACCAGCGCGCCAGGCTGGTCGAGGGCACGTCGCCCAGACGGCCGGCCGGGAAATGCTTCAGGCCGACGTGGATGAGGCCGTTGAGAAAGGTGCCGGTGGCCACGACCACGGCCCGAACCCGGAAGACCTCGTCCAGCGAGGTGCGGACGCCGACCACCCGGCCGTTCTCGACCAGGATTTCATCCACCACCGCCTGGCGGATGGCCAGGTTCGCCTGGTTTTCCAGCACCCGCTTCATGCGCAGCCGGTAGAGCAGCCGGTCGGCCTGGGCGCGGGAGGAACGCACCGCCGGGCCCTTGCTGGTGTTGAGGCGGCGGAACTGGATGCCGGTGGCATCGATGTTCTTGGCCATTTCCCCGCCCAGGGCGTCGATCTCCTTGACCAGGTGGCCCTTGGCCAGGCCGCCGATGGCCGGGTTGCAGGACATGGCGCCGATGGTGTCGACGTTGATGACGCAGACGAGCGTCCGGCAGCCCATGCGCGCCGCGGCCAGGGCCGCCTCGCAGCCGGCGTGGCCGGCGCCGATTACGGCAATGTCAAAATCAGTCATGTTCTCGTACCCGGCGTCGCCGTCGTGTGGAGCGGGAAATCGGAGAAAGCGGCCGCGTGCGGCTGATGGACGGTTCGTTTTAAGAGGAGGCACTATAAAAACACCGGCTCTTCTTTGCAAGGTGTACCGGTGGCCGGGGCGGGTGGGCGGCCCTGTGGCCGCGACTGTTTTTGCCGCCTGACACCTGGCCTTGGAGCCCCAAAATGATTTGACAGTGGGCGGGCGCTATGCTTAAATGACAAATTTCTAAAAATGAATGAGCGATCCGAACCCAACTGTCCGTCGCGCCGGTCTGTTTTGTGCGTCACAGGGTGCGGCTTCGCCCCGAAAAACGGAGCGGAATTCCGGATCGCCGTTTCTCCCAACCAGATTGTCACGCAGCAAGGAAAACCATCATGAGCAAGCAGACTTTTCAGCCCAGCAACATCAAGCGCAACCGTACCCACGGCTTCCTCGTCCGCATGAAAACCCGGGCCGGCCGGGCGGTGATCAAGAGGCGGCGGGCCAAGGGGCGCAAGCGTCTGGCCGCCTGATTCGGGTGGGCCGGTTCGCCTTTGCCAAGGCGCAGCGACTCAGGACCAACGCAGAATTCGCCCGCGTCTATCGGCTCGGCCGGCGGTTGCGCGGCGACAACTTCGCCCTGATCGTCCTGCCAAACGGTGGGGAACACAGCCGGCTGGGCATCAGTGTGCAGCGCAAAACCGGCAATGCGGTGCGACGCAACAGAATCAAGCGACTCGTCCGGGAGGCCTTCCGGCAGAATCCGTCCCTGTTGTCCACCCCCAGTGATCTGGTCTGCACCGTTCGGCCCGGCTTCGCCCTCGACAGCCTCGCCGCCCTGCAGGCCGGCATGGCCCGGCTGATCAGTGGCTGACCGGGCCCGGGGCGCCATGGCCGCCGACAACCACCCTCCCCGGGAGCGGCGGATACCGGTCAGGACCACCGTGGTGCGGCGATGTGTGCTTGCCGTTCTTCGTGGGTATAAGTACCTGATTTCCCCTCTTCTTCCGCCTGCCTGCCGCTTTGTCCCCACCTGTTCCCAGTATGCCGTTCAGGCTGTCGAAAAGTACGGCGTGGTGCGCGGGCTGCTCATGGCCGCCTGGCGCATTCTGCGCTGTCATCCCTTTGCCAGGGGCGGGTATGATCCGGTGAAGTGAGGCCTTCCGCATCGAGAAATCCTTCCGTCAATACCGCTGCCACGGCAGGGGTGCAACGAGGTATCATCATGGACCTGTACAGAGCCTTTCTGGCTATCGTTCTCTCTTTCCTCATCCTGCTTGGCTACCAGTATTTCTTCCCGCACCCCCTGCAGGAGACCCCGGCTGAGCCGCAGCAGGCCCAGCAGCAGACCCAGCCCGGACAGCAGGCGACGCCCGGCCCGGCCGCGCCCGCCGTGGCCGGTGCCCTGCCGCCGGTCACTGTGGATCCGACGGCGCGGGAGATCACCGTGGATACACCTCTGTTCACCGCCGTGATCAAAGAGCAGGGCGGCGGCTTCAAGAGCTTTGTCCTCAAAAACTACCGCCAGGGAATGGCCGGCGATTCCGGGCCGATGCAGCTGGTCCCCGGCCGCAACATCACCGACCTGCCGGTGCTGTTCTCCCTGGACAACGGTGCGGGCACGACCGTGCCGACCTACCGCGCCGACCGCGAAAAACTGACCCTGGCCGCCGGGCAGGGCACCGGTCAACTGGTTATGACCGCCACCCAGCCCGACGGGCTCCGTATCAAACGGACGCTGACCTTTCATGCGGACAGCTACCTGATCGACGCCTCCTATGCGGTGGCCAACCCCACCGACCGGCCGCTGCAGGTTTCCCCCGCCCTGACCCTGGGCAACGAGCCGTTCGTGGCCGCCACCGGAGCCAACACCTTTCTCTTCTTCGGTCCGGCCGTCTCTGTGAACGGCGAACTGGTGGAGACCAAGGGCAAGGAGTTGACCAAGGGACCGGTGGTGCTCCAGGGCAAGGTCGACTGGACCGGCTACATGGACAGCTATTTCATGGCCGCGGTGGTGCCGGTCGGTGGCGAGGCGCGCACCGTGACCCTGCAGGGAGGCGAGGAGCAGGTGCGCACCGTGATCAGCGAGGGCATCCAGCAACTGCCGGCTCAGGGCACGCAAACGTATGGGTACCGGATGTACCTCGGGCCGAAGAAGCTGCAGATTCTGCAGGCTGCCGGCGATAACCTGGCCAAGGCGGTCGACTTCGGCTGGTTCGACGTGATCGCCAAGCCCATGCTCTGGATGCTCAACTTCTTCCACACCTACGTGGGCAACTACGGCGTGGCCATCATTCTCCTGACCATCTTCATCAAGCTGGCGTTCTGGCCGATCACCCAGAAGGGCATGATGTCGATGAAAAACATGCAGAAACTGCAACCGAAGATCGCCAAACTGCGCGAGAAGTACAAGGCCGATCCGGCGCAGATGAACCAGGAGATGATGGCCCTGTACAAAACCTACAAGGTCAACCCGCTGGGCGGCTGCCTGCCCATGCTCATTCAGATTCCGTTCTTCTTCGCCCTCTATCGGGTGCTGATGGCGGCCATCGAACTGCGCCATGCCCCCTTCATGCTGTGGATCAACGATCTGTCCGCCCCGGACCGGTTGTGGCTCGGCTTCAACCTGCCCTACCTCCAGGGATTGCCCGTGCTCACCCTGCTGATGGGCGCCTCCATGTATCTGCAGCAGAAGATGACCCCGACCACCGTGGACCCGACCCAGGCGCGTATCATGCAGTTCCTCCCGGTGGTGTTCACGTTCATGTTCATCAACTTTGCCTCGGGGCTGGTGCTCTACTGGTTGGTCAACAACCTGCTCTCCATTCTGCAGCAGTATCTCATCAACCGGAAGACCAAGACCCAGCAGGCCTGATGGCGGGAAGGTTTTTTTATGGCAAAAGGAAAGGATTTTTACGGCAAGGATATCGCTGAGGTCATCGAGCAGGCGTGTCGGGAACTGGGCGCCGGCCACGAGGATCTGGACATCGAGGTGCTGGAGACCGGCAGTTCCGGTATTTTCGGCCTGTGCAAGAAAAAAGCGCACATTCGGGTCAAGCGCAAGATGACCCCGCCTGAGCCGGCACCGGCGGCAGAGACCGCCCAGGCCGCGCCGGTCGAGGCCGACATCAGGGGACCGGAAAAAGTCGTCCCGGTCCCGGTCGAGGAGCGTCCTTCCCGGAGACGGCCGGTTGAGAACGCCGAACAGGTTGCCGACGAGACCGATCCGGCGAGCGATGGGGCCGTTGCCAACGTCGCCCCGCCCGTTGCGGAGGAACCCGAGGAGCCGCCATCGGCGGAAGCGCTCGACCTCATCCAGGCCGACCTGAGCCGGCTGCTCGACCTCATGGGCCTGGGGTCCGAGGTGCAGGTTGTCTTCGCGGACAACACCGTGCACTGCACCATCACCGGGCCGCACGAGGAGCAGATTGTCGGCCCCGAGGGGCGGACCCTGGACAGTCTGCAGTATCTGCTGCGCAAGATGGCCTCCAGCCACCTGCCGGACCGTATCCTGCTCGCCCTCAACGCAGGCGATTTCCGTGAACGCCGCGCCGAGGAACTGCGGTTGCGGGCCATCGAACTGGCCGAGCAGGTGAAGGCCGACGGCAAGACCCAGGCCATCCCGGCCCTCAACCCTTCCGAACGGAGGGTGGTGCACATGGCCCTGCAAGAGGACAAGGGGGTGCGCAGCCGTTCCGTGGGCGAAGGGCTTTTCAAGAAGGTCCTCATCTACAAGCCCGGCAAGGGCCGTCGCCCCTCCTCGAGAAAGCGGCGCGGAGGGCAGGGTGGCCAAACGTCCGGCGAGTGATACCATCGCTGCCATCGCCACCGCCCCAGGTACGGGCGGGATCGGCATAGTTCGCATTTCCGGCCCGGAGGCCCCGGCGACCCTGCGCCGGGTCTTTGTGCCCCGCCGGCCGCTGGACCGTTTTACCAGCCACCAACTCTATTACGGCACCGTGATCGCCCCCGACGGCCAGCCCCTCGACGAGGCGCTGGCCGTGCACATGCACGCCCCCCACACCTACACCCGCGAAGACGTGGTCGAACTCCACTGCCACGGTTCCTACCTGGTCCTCCAGGAGGTGCTGCGCCACGTCCTCGCCCTCGGTGTCCGTCCCGCCGAGCAGGGCGAATTCACCAAACGGGCCTTTCTCGCCGGCCGCATCGACCTCACCCGCGCCGAAGCGGTGATGGACCTGCTGCAGGCGCAGACGACCCGGTCCGCGCGCTTTGCCGTCAACCAGTTGCAGGGTCAGTTGGCCGACCTGCTGGCGGCCATTCGCGATGAGTTGGTCACCCTGCTGGCCCTGTTGGAAGTGGCCATCGATTTCCCGGATGACGACGTCGAGATTTTCCCGGCCGAGGCGGCGACGGTCCGCCTGCGGGATGGGATCGTTGGTCCACTGGAGCGGCTGATCGCCATGTCCGACCAGGGGCGGATCGTCCGCGAGGGCATCAAGGTGGTCCTCGCCGGACGGCCCAATGTCGGCAAATCGAGCCTGCTCAATGCCCTCCTCCAGGAGGAACGGGCCCTGGTCACCGCCGTGCCCGGGACCACCCGGGACACCATCGAGGAATTCATCAGCATCCGCGGCATCCCGGTACACCTGGTGGACACCGCCGGCATTCGCGCCCACGAGGACCCGCTGGAGGCGCTGGGCATCGAGCGCGCCCGGCAGAAGTGCCGGGAGGCGGACCTGATCCTGTTCGTCATCGACGCCCATGCCGGTCTGACCGATGCGGACCGGGAACTCTACGCCCTTATCAACGACCGGCAGCATGTGGTCGTTGTCAACAAGCGGGACCTGATCGCGACGGAGGAGTGGGGAGGCTTTGCGCCGGCCTTTCCCGGGCAGCGGGTGGTGGCTGTTTCGGCGCGTGAGCGGCTCGGCCTGGAGGACCTGGAAGAGGCGGTCTACCGGATGGCGCTTGGTGAGGACGACAAAATTGCCGAGCAGATGACCTGCGCCCCCAACCTCCGTCACCGCGCCATTCTTGAAAATACGCTGGCCGCCTGCCGCCGCTTCGCTGAGGCGCTGGCCGCCGGGGCGCCGGTGGATCTGCTGGCGGTGGAGGTGCAGACGGCCCTGGACGAATTGGCGGATATGGTCGGCCTGACCACGCCCGAGGATGTGCTGGACGCCATCTTCAGCCGTTTCTGCATCGGCAAGTGAGAGCTTGCCGACGCCAGAGGGGCGCGGGGGGCAATCGAGGGAAACGGCGCGGTGTCGGGCCGGTCAGCGCACAGCGCGTTTGGCGACTTTGGGCAGATCGGCGACCCGCACGTAGCGCATCGGGTCCACGGGTTTTCCCTTGTGATGGATTTCGTAGTGCAGGTGTGATCCGGTACTTCGACCGGTACTGCCAACCAGGCCGACCTGCTGGCCCTGGGTGACGCGTTCGCCGCGTTGGACGTGGCGCTTGCTCAGGTGGGCGAACAGGGTTTCAAAGCCATTCTCGTGGCTCACCCGGATATATTGGCCGTAATCCGACGCGTACCCGGATTCCTTGACCCGGCCGCTGCCGGTCGCCACCACCGGGTCACCGGTGTTGCCGCGGAAGTCGAGCCCGCTGTGGAACGCCTTTTTCCGGTTGAACGGGTCGGTGCGATGGCCGAACTCGGAACTGATCTCCGTGGAGATCGGCTTGCCGAGGGGCAGGTTCTCCAACGAATCCAGATAGAGGTCGAGTTCCTTCCCCAGTTTGTCCCTGCCGGCTTTGGGCGGTGAGGCGATGAACAGACCACCGCTGTGTTTCGGGTCGTTCATGACCTTGACATCCCCGGCCGACCGCGTGAACACTGTGTTGAGTGCCCTGGTCCGCTCGTCCAGTCGGGCCGTCTTCACCGCCATCAATTCCTGCTGCTTCTTTTTCAACTCGCTGATCTGCTCTTCATACTGACGGAGTTGTTCGCCCCTGCGCTGCGATCGGGTCGCCAGTTCCTGACGGGCTTTCTGGAGCTGATGTTTCAGTGTGTCGATCTGCCTTTGCAGGGCGGCGGCAGTGTGGGGCGGGGTTTCGTGCAGGCGGGTGCTGAGATGGTCGACCTGGCGCTGCAGGTGCTGGTTGGCGGTGTAGTATTTTGCACTGAGGAGCGTGCCGGCAGTGAGCAGCACCGTGACCGCCGCCGCGGCGATGCAGGTGTTTCTCAGGGTGTGCCGACGGAGGACAATGGTTTGCCTGTCGCCGCCGTCACCAGCGACATGGCCGTGCATTTTTTTGATGGTCATAGGGGAGGGGAGTATGTCGTCGTGGGCGCCGTCCGGGACAGAACGGATCCTCTGCCGGATCCTGTACCACCGCCGACGAGCCACGCCTTTGGTCTGATTGATTAAGCAAAACAGCTGAAATTAAAAATAAACGTTTGCTTAACCGCTTGTTTTCAGAAAATTACGACTTTTATAACCAGAGAAGACGAATAATGCAAGGAGAAGGGTGTCTGCTGGACGGGCGCTGACGGCGGGTGAAAAAGAACATCCCGATTTGTTGAAGAAAAGCCGGCCTTCAATAAATCGGGAGTATGCAGACTCGCCCCAACCCGGGGTGCGGGTGCGGCGTCGCGCGGGGGTTACTTCGTGAAACTGTCGGCGAACAGTTTGTCGATGGCGGCGATGCCGTCATCGCTCAGGTAGCGGGTGCCCGAACCGACGAAGGTGTTGTAGCAGATGCGGGGTTCGTCCTCTATCCAGGCTCCGTCCTTCCAGGTGAACCAGCGGCTTTGGTGCTGGTCGTACACGTGCAGGGGCCGGTTGAACAGTTTGGCCAGTTCGACGGCCCAGCCGGTCCCGCCTTTGACGGAATTGTCCTCGAGAATGGTGCCGATCACGAACACCTGATGCCCCTTGTTGACCATGTGAAAAATGGTCTGCAGCACCCGGCGGATCTTTTCGGTTTCATAGTAGGTGCGGTTCATCATCCGCGACGCCAGTTCCATGCTGATGTCGCCCCGCTGCAGTTCCTCCTCGCTGAGCAGCACCTGGTTGCGGTCGCGGTTGAGCTTGTGCTCCGCGAAGGTGAAAATGACCTCCTGGATCCCGTATTTTTCGGCGTTTTCACCGAAAGCGGTTTCCGCTCCTTTCAGACCGCCGTGGTAGAGCGTGCAATCGTGTGCATTCATGGGCAAATAACCTGTTGTGTTGGGGTGGAAAAAGGAGACCGCCCGGCAAGGCAGCGGGCGGCGTTCAGCAGCAGTGGACAGCGCGGACAGCTATTTTTCCGCACGAAAGAACACCCGGCGGGGCGCCGGATACCCCTCTATAGTATGCAGCGGGTTTTCCTTGTCAATGAAATCTTCATAGGATTCATAGTGCATCCAGGCCGTCCGTCGTTGCTCCGCGCCACTCATCGCATGCTCGCAGAACAGCCGCACCCTCCTGAACCCGGACCGGGTCAGCCAGTTGTGCAGACAACTGGCGGTGGGCACGAACCAGGTGCCCGGCACCTTGGCGTAGGTCCGTTCGGGAAACAGGGCCACCGGTTCCGCGCCGGGGATGGCCTGGGATTCGAGGATCAGCTGTCCGCCCGGCACCAGGGCGGTGTGCAGATCACGCAGGGCCTCCAGCGGCGACGGCCGGTGGTAGAGAATGCCGAGGCAGAAAATCACGTCAAAGCAGCCGGGGAACAGGGGCAGGTGCTCGATACCGAGCAGTTCGGTGTGCAGCCGCTCCTGGCCGGCGAAGCTGTTCAGGGTGTGGAAGGTGTAGTAGTGCTGCACATAAGGTTCGAAACCGAGCGCGAACGCCGGCTGGTGGGCGGCCATGCGGAACAGGTAGTAGCCGTTGTTGCTGCCGATGTCGGCGACCACCCGGCCCGCCAGTTCCGGCAGTTCGGGCAGAATCCGGTTCCATTTGCGTTCGCTGCGCCATTCGGCGTCGATGTCGATGCCGAACACGGAGAACGGGCCCTTGCGCCAGGGCATGAAGGCGCGCAGGACCTCGCGGACCTGCTCCTGTTCGCACGGGGCCAGGTCGTCGGCCGAACCGATACGGACCACGTCGCCGGAAAAAGCACAGGAGGAGGCCCGCAGGTGTTGGACGGACTGCCAGGGTTCGCGGTAGCGGAGAAACCCCCGTTTGGCCTGACCGACCCAGTCCGCCTTGGCCTCGAGAACCTGGCGCAGGGCGTCCCGGTCGGCGCACGGGAAACGGTCACAAATGTCCATGGGAGCCTTGCTTGAGGGCGACGAGGGAGAGAAAATTGAACCACTTGAAGAAGATTTCGACCTCTGCGAACCCGGCTTGGCGGAGCATGGTGATATTTTCCTTGGCGGAAAAGGGGACGAGCACGTTTTCGAGCGCCTCGCGCTTGGCGGCGATTTCCAGTTCCGAATAGCCCTGGCCCCGCTTGAAGGCGTGGTAGATGTCGATGAAGTCGCGGTTGAGCCGGCCGGCGTGGGAGATCGTCTTTTCGCTGAGAATGAGCATGCCACCGGCCGGCAGGGCGGCGAGGAGCCGCTCGACAAAGGCCTGCCGGGCCATGGGGCGGAGGAACTGCAGGGTGTAATTGCAGACGAAGGCGGAGGCCGGCGGCAACGGCCCGGTGGTGATGTCGGTCTCGCGGAAGCTGACCTGGCCGGTCTTGCCGAACATGGCGGTTTTGCGACGGGCCTTGTCGAGCATGGCCGGGGCGTTGTCCAAACCGATGAAGCGAAACTGCCGGCCGGGGGTCAGTCGGGCGAGTTCGAGCAGGGTCGTGCCGGTGGAGCAGCCCAGGTCACAGATCGTCGCTCCGTCGGGCAAGCGGGCCGCCAGCAGCTGCGCCGTACCCTCGATCACCGTCCGATACGAGGGGATGGAACGGCTGAGCATGTCGTCGAAGACCTCGGCCACCCGGTCGTTGAAGGTGAAGTCCTCGTCGACCGCGCCGGAGGCGTAGAGGGTGTCCGGTGCGGTGGGCTGCGTCGTGTGCGGCGGTTTTTCGTGTGCGGACATGGGGAATGGTTTCGGAGGAGGGTCAGGGAAGAAGGCCGGGGTCGGGCGGGTGGGGCGTGGCCGCCGCGCCGATTACTGCTTCGGACCGTACCCCTGGGGGTTGGTCGACTGCCAGCGCCAGCTGTCCGCGCACATCTCGCCCAGGTCGCGGGTCGCCTGCCAGCCGAGTTCCCGCCGGGCCAGGGAGGGGTCGGCATAGCACTGGGCGATGTCTCCGCTCCGCCGGTCAACGATGCGGAAGGGGATGGCCCGGCCGCAGGCCGCCTCGAAGGCCCGTACCATGTCGAGCACCGAATAGCCCCGGCCGGTGCCGAGGTTGCAGGTGAGCACCCCGGGCGTGTCCACCAGTTTTTCCAGGGCGCGCAGGTGGCCGAGCGCCAGGTCGACCACGTGGATGTAATCGCGTACACCGGTCCCGTCCGGAGTGGGATAGTCGCCGCCGAACACGGCGAGTTCCCCGAGGGTACCCACCGCCACCTGGGCGATGTAGGGCATCAGGTTGTTGGGGATGCCGCCCGGGTCCTCACCGATGCGACCGCTGGGATGGGCGCCCACCGGATTGAAATAGCGGAGCAGGCCGATCCGCCACGTCGGGTCGGCCCGGTGCAGGTCGCGCAGGATCTCCTCGATCATCAGCTTGGTTCGGCCGTAGGGGTTGGTGCAGGACAGGGGGAAATCCTCGCGGATGGGCACGCTCGCCGGGTCGCCGTAGACCGTGGCCGAGGAGGAGAAGACCAGCACCTTCACCTCCTGCTCGGCCATCACCTGGCAGAGGTTGAGGGTGCCGTTTAAGTTGTTCTGGTAGTAGCGCAGCGGTATCCGCACCGATTCGCCGACCGCCTTGAGGCCGGCGAAATGGATCACCGCGGTGGCCTCCGGCGTCTGCCGGAACACCGTGCGCAGCGCTTCGAGGTCGAGCAAGTCCACCTCGTGGAAGGTGAGGGAGCGCCCGCTCAGGGCCTCGACCCGGCGCAGGGCCTCCCGGCTCGAGTTGGCCAGGTTGTCGATGACCGTGACCTGGTGGCCGCTGTGCAGCAGTTCCAGGCAGGTGTGACTGCCGATATAACCGGCGCCGCCGGTGACGAGAACATGCATGGTGCTCCTCCTTGTGGGCGGCGTGGTGCCGGCTGGGTGAACATAAACCTGATCGACGGAAAAGTAAAATTCTGATATGTATTTTGTACGTCGGTGCAGGGCCGTAAGGCCCCGCCGGCGCCGGCCCGTCCACCGCGGTCGCGGCCTCGGGGGCAGCACGACAACCTCAACAGGAGACGGAACATCATGCCGTACGTGAGCATCCGGGTTGCCGGAACATTGACCAAGGAGCAGAAGCAGAAGATCGCCCGCGGCGTCACTGACGTGATCAGCGAGGCGGCCAACAAACCCAAGGAGGCGATCCTCATCTTCATCGACGAGGAGTGCCGGGAGAATATCGCCAAGGCGGGCGTGTTGCTGGAGGACATGTAGGCCCATGGAGCAGGGGGCGGCCGAACGACTGGAGGGGCTGCGCGAGCAGATCCGCCTGCATGCGCACCGCTACTATGTACTCGATGATCCGATTATTTCAGACGGCGAGTACGACGAGCTGTTCCGGCAGTTGCTTGAGATCGAGAGCCGGCATCCTGAACTGGTCACCGCCGATTCGCCCAGTCACCGGGTCGGCGGACCACCGCTTGCGGGCTTTGCGCCGGTTCGGCACGCCACCCCCATGCTCAGCCTGGACAACATCTTTGCCGCGACCGAGTTCACCGCCTTTGCCGAGCGGGTACAGCGGTTTTTGCGGCTCGATGAGCCGGTGCGCTACGTCACCGAGCCGAAGCTGGACGGCTTGGCCGTGGAACTGGTCTACCGCGACGGCCTGCTCGATGTGGGCGCCACCCGGGGTGACGGCCAGAGCGGCGAAAACATCACCGCCCAGCTGAAGACTGTGCCGTCCATCCCGCTCCGCCTCGACCCGCAGCCGGCTGCGGGCTGGCCGGCGGAGTTGCACGTGCGCGGCGAAGTGTTCCTGTCGAAGAAAGGATTTCTCCTGCTCAACCGCCAGCGGCAGGAGGAGGGCGAGCCGCTGTTCGCCAACCCCCGCAACGCCGCGGCCGGGTCGCTGCGCCAGCTGGACCCGCGCATCACCGCCCGACGCCCGCTGGCCTTTTTCGTCTATGGCGTCGGCAACACCGAAGCCCTGCCGGCAAGCGGTCAGCGGGAGCTGCTCGACGGGCTCGGCCGCCTGGGGTTGCCGCTCAACCCGCTGGTGCGGGTGTGCGGCTCGCTTGCCGAGGTGGAGCAGCGGTACCAGGAACTCATGGCCCTGCGTCATGAACTCGACTACGACATCGACGGCATGGTGGTCAAGGTCGACGAGTTCGCTCTCCAGCAGCGCCTCGGTGCGACCGCCCGGGCGCCGCGCTGGGCGATCGCCTGGAAGTTCCCGGCGGTGCAGGCGACCACGGTCATCGAAACGGTCGAGTTCCAGGTGGGCCGCACCGGGGCGGTCACCCCGGTGGCCCTGCTCGCGCCCGTGGAGATCGCCGGCGCCGTGGTCAGGCGGGCGACCCTGCACAACCAGGACGAGATCTGCCGGAAGGATCTGCGCATCGGCGACACGGTGCTGGTGCAGCGGGCCGGCGATGTCATCCCGGAGATCGTCAAGGCCATCCCGGCCCGGCGCAACGGCTCGGAGCGGCCGATCATCTTCCCGGAGCAATGCCCGGAATGCGCGCAGAGGCTGCAGCGGCAGACGGAGGCGGCGGTCACCCGCTGTGTGAACCGGCAGTGCCCGGCGCAGCAGTTGCAGCGGCTCATCTATTTCGCAGGGAAGAGCGGCCTGGACCTCGAAGGGCTGGGGGAAAAGAAGGTCGAACAGCTGGTGCGCGAGGGGTTGGTCAGGGGAATCCCCGATTTTTTCCGGCTCAACGGGGAGCGACTGGCTGCGCTCGACGGCTGGGGGGAGCAGTCGGCGCGCAATGTGCTGGCCATGCTCGCACAGCGCCGCACCGTGCCGCTGGCCAAGCTGCTCTGCGCGCTCGGCATTCGCCATGTCGGCGAGGTGACCGCCGGCCTGCTGGCACTGCATTTCGCGGATCTTCCGGCCCTGCTGGCGGCCGACCGGGATAAGTTCCTCGCCGTCGAAGGCATCGGCGAGCAGACGGCGGCGAGCCTGGAGAGCTACTTCGCGGACCCGGAGGTCCGTGATCTGCTCGACCGGCTGCTCGAGGCAGGCCTGACCATCGAGCCGGCCATCCGGGCAACCCTGCCGCTCACTGGCCGGGTCTTTCTGTTCACGGGCACCCTTGCCGGGCTCTCCCGCGACGAGGCCAAGCAGATGGTGAAGAATCTGGGCGGGCAGGTCGCCTCGAGCATCAGCCAGCGGGTCACCGACGTGGTGGTCGGCGCCAAGGCAGGCAGCAAAAAGAACAAGGCAGAGGAAATGGGCCTGAGCCTGCTCAGCGAATCCGCGTTTCTTGCGCTCATCGCCTCGACCGGCACTGGACCGACCGATGCAACGTAGACGGGTGCAGGCCCTGGTCCACGGCCGGGTGCAGGGGGTGGCCTTTCGCGAATACACCCGGCGGCAGGCGGTGCGGCTAGGACTCTCCGGCTGGGTGCGAAACAGACCGGACGGCACGGTGGAGACGGTCTTCGAGGGACCGGCAACTGAGGTCGATGAACTGCTCGCCTGGCTCGCCAACGGTTCGCCCTATGCGCGGGTAGTCCGCGTCGAGCACCGGGAGGAGGAGCCGACGGGGGAAGCCGGCGGTTTTCATATCGAATTTTTTTCCTGAAGAAAGCGGGCGGCGGGCCGCTCGCGCGGGACAGATCAACAGCTTTCGGGCACAGCGAACAAGCCGGTGCAGGTCATGAAAAAAATCCAGATCCCTTCCGGCGAGCCGGTGGGCCGCATAGCCTGCCCGCAGTGCGGCAACGATGCCGAATTTGTGGAAATCGCCGACAATGTCCAGGTGACGACCCGTTACAGGCAGAACACGGACGGATCGTTCACACCGGTGGACAACTCAACGGAAATTCATGGGGAGGTGCAGTTCGTCTGCGGTCAGTGCGGTGCCGATCTGACCCGCTTCCGCGGGCATTTTCTCGAAATGTCGTTTTAGGTCGGGCCGACAGCGCACGGCAGGGACAAAAAAAGGCCGCCCCAAGGGGCGGCCTTTCCTCGTTCTGCGACGAACGGTAGACGGATCAGACGCAGCCGGTAGGCTTCGGCAGGCCAGCCATCTTGCAGGCGCCCTTGCCGGGACCCGACGGGAACAGCTCGTAGATGCGCTTCAGCGGGAAGCCGGTGGTCTTGGAGAGGATACGAACCATCGGAGCGATACCGTTCTTCTTGTAGTACTCCTGCAGGGCATCGATGACCTTCTGGTGCTCATCGGTGATCTCGGCGATACCTTCGACAGACTTAACATAGTCTACCCAGTTCTCATCCCACTCTTCCTGACCCTTCAGCAGGAAGCCGTCTTCGTCAACTTCGTAGCTCTTTCCCTTGTGCTCAATACTCGCCATGTGTTCCTCCTCGGCCAAAGTGTTTACTATTGGTGATGATTGAAATCCTGTACGAAAAATCACCCGCTTCTTACTATAGGGGGGGGGCTTTGTCAAGCACGCACCGTTTCTTTTTGGCTGAATCGCTGTTCAGTGTTTCCGGGAACAGGCGGTGCATTTTTCTCTGGTATCTTGCTGAGAAATTGAAGATAATAGCACCTTTGCAGATGGTCCCCGGCCGGTTCGGCCCTTCTCGATATAAGGTGTATTATGCTGGATATATTAAGAAAAAATGCGCAATCCGTTGTTATCCAAGTGATCGTGGTGGTCATCGCCGTGGTCTTTGTCTTCTGGGGGGTGGGCACCAATCTCGGCGGCAACCCCAATGCCCTGGCCGTGGTCAACGGCAAGGAGATCAGCTACCGGGAGTTTCAGCAGAGCTACGAACGGGCGGTGGAATCCTACAAGCAGCAGTTCGGGGGGCAGTTGCCGCAGGAGTTCATCGACAGCATCGGCCTGAAGCAGCAGGTCCTCAACCAGCTGATCCAGTCGGAACTGCTGCGCCAGGGAGCGGAGAAAATCGGCGTGCAGGTCAGTCGCGAGGCTGTGCAGCGGCAGATCAGGGAGATGGGCGCATTTCAAGAGAACGGCCGGTTCAGCCTTGACCGCTACAAGGCGGTCCTCGACAACAACCGCCTGTCAGCGCCGATCTTCGAGCAGGGGATAGAGCACGATCTGCTCATCAGCAGGATGGTGGCGGTCCTCGGCGGGTTCACCGTGCTCCCCGAGCAGGAGGTGCGCAACTGGCTGAGCTATGTCGACCAGGAGGTCAAGATCGGGTTCGCCTCGTTTGCGAGTGCCGGCTACGTCCCGCAGGTGACGATCGACGAGGCGGCGCTGGCCGCCTGGTATGAAAACGCCGGAGAACAGTACAAACTGCCGCCGCAGTTCAAGCTGCAGTATCTCTTTTTTGCCTTTGCCGACGACCTGCAGCAGGCTGGTGTCACTGCCGAGGCGGTTAAACAGCGGTATCAGGAAAATATCGCCAACTACCGCACGCCGGAACAGCGGCGGGCCCGGCATATACTCTTCAAGACCGGCGAGCAGGACAGTCCGCAGACCAGGGCCGGCAAACGACAGCAGGCGGAGCAGGTTCTCGCCGAACTCGGCAAGGGCGGCGATTTCGCCCGACTCGCCCGCGAGTTGTCCGAGGATACCTCCCGGGACAAGGGCGGGGACCTGGGCTCTTTCAGCCGCGGGCAGATGGTGCCGGCGTTCGAAGAGGCTGCTTTCGCCCTGCAGAAGGGCGAGGTCAGCGGTATCGTCGAGACGCCTTTCGGCTACCATATCATCAAGTTGGAGGACATCATCGCGGCGCAGACCCGGCCCCTGGACGAGGTGGCCGCTGCCATCCGCAGCGAACTCGAACGGCAGGCCGTCAAGGGCGTCACTTTCAAACGGGCCTCCACGGCCTACGAGGACATCATCCGCGCCGGCAGTTTGGCGAAATACAGTGCCGCCAGCGGCGCCAAGGTGACCACCACCGGCTTTTTCCCCCAGGCGGCGCCGCCCGCAAAGGCCGACGCGGTGGTGCGCGACCAGGCCTTTCTGCAGGCGGCCTTCGGCCTGCGCAAGGGGGAGCTGAGTTCCATCGTGGAAACCGCGGACGGCTATGGCATCGTCTATGTCGACGATGTCCGGGAGGCGGTCGTGCCCAAGCTGGACGAGGTCCGCGCCCGGGTCGTGGCCGATTTCAAGGGAGCGAAAGGCGTTGAACTGGCGCGCGCCGCAGCCGAGACAGCCCTCAAGACGGCAAGGGAAAAGAAGGTGTGGCCCGAGGATGTTGCCCGCCAGGAGTCGGACTACCTGAAGCGAAGCGGCCCCTCGGGGGCCGTACCGGCCCCGGTCCGTGACGACGCCTTTGCCCGGCTCAGTGCGGATGGGTTCCCGGAACAGGCGATCGCCGTTGGTACCGACTATTTTATTTACCAGATCCTCGACACCCGTCCGGGCAAGAACCCGGAGAGCGAGGCGCAGCGGGCGAATCTCGAAAAGCAACTGCTCGTCGCGCGTGAAAACAAACTGATGGCCGACTGGCTCAGCCAGTTGCGCAGCGACGCCAAAATCTGGACCAACAGCGAGATGCTCAAGTGATGGTCCTGACGGTCCCGGTCCCTGCCGGAAAAAACCACCGGCAGGAGCACTGCTGTCGTCCCGCCGCCGGTCCGCCTGTCCGGCCGCTGTGCTGATGAAGGCCTCGTCCCGCTCTGCATCCAGGCCCGCAACCGACACCGCCCCGACCAAAGTCGACCTGGAGGACGTGGCTGCCCTACCGGCCGGCGAGCAGCTGCTGCTGGAGCTTATCTCCGTCATCTACGAGCCGGTTTCCACCGCGTTTCTCACCAAGTGCCTGGCGGCCCTCGATCCGCCCCCGGTTGCCAACCGGCGCCTTGGCGAGGGGGATGTCGGTGAAATGGTTGCCCGCCTGCGGCGCAAGGGCTTGCTCAACGGCAAGAACCAGTGTCCGCCGCTCCTTGCCGAGCAGTTGACCCGGCAGGCGGTGGCCAGTCGTCGTTTCCGCCGGTTCGCCGCCTTGGTCGAAAAGGCCGCGCCGGTGGACTACATGCACGGCAAGTGGGTGACCCGCTGCTGGCGGGCCCTGCGCCAATTCCGCATCGGCGTGTACAGTCAGGACTTCGACCGGCTCGACGAGGCCCTCGCCTTCCTCGAGGGCAGCTGCCGGCCCTATCTGCACACCGAACCGCCGGCCGTGCTGGTAACGGCCAGCGCCTTCGATCCTGTCTGGTTCGGCGGCCTGCCCGGGTCGCTCCAGTTTTTCCTGCTCGACCAGGTGATCCGTCACTCGCTGGAACGACTGCACCTCTACCCGGACATCCTCGCCTACCTCGAGGACGGCCGGGCCATGACCGTGTCAGTGGACGAACGGGTGCCCTTCCGACGGCTGCTGGCCAGCTGTTACCTGCTGCAGGGACGGCTGACCGCCCTGCGCGAGTTGCTCGAACGGTTCCCCGAGTCGTTCGCCGCCTCCGGATTCGCCGGCACGGCCGCCTTCCTCGGCGGCGACACGGACCTGGCCCTCAGCCTGTATGACGAGGACCTTGTACAGCTGCAACGCTACGCCGGCAGTGAGCCGAGTTTCTTCCTCGGCATCACCGGTCTGTTCTGCATCTTCGCCCTGCTTGCCCGGGACGGCGAGGGCGACCGCGACCGGATCCGCCAGGCGGTGGTCGCCGTCCTGCGCCGGTGCAACGGGTGCCCGGAGGAACTCCCCTTCCGCTTCCTCGACACTGTGCTCCGCTCGCCGGATGAGGTCATGCCGGACATGCTGGTGCTCACCGAAAGCCTGATGGCGGATGAGCGCTGTCTGACCTCGCTCGTGGCGATCATGTCGCTCTACTGGATGGGGGTCGAGATCCCAAGCGATTTTCAGGAGTCCCTGCGCCACCTGCACGATCAGGCGATGCGCAACGACTTCCTCTGGGTGGCCATGGAGTCGGCTGAATTACTTGCCACCCTGGACGACACCCAGACCGCCATGCGGCAGACCGCCAGTGCTCTCGCCCGGCAGCTCGACTGCCGTTTCCTGACCAACATCATCGCCCCGCACGCGCCCTGGAAGCAGAGCCTGGAGGAACTGGTCGAGGTCACCCGGAGGATGCGGGAGCCCGAACGGAGCACCCGTCTCTGCTGGCTGGTCGAGTACCGCGACGGCAACCTCGAACTGATCCCCAAGGAGCAGCGGCGATCGCTTGCCGGCGAGTGGACCAAGGGGCGCACCATCGCCTTCAAGCGTCTATTTCTCGGGCGAGAGATCGAATACCTGACCAGTCAGGACCGGGAGCTCTGCGCCGCTCTGCAGGAGGTGGATGGGCGCGAGGGGCGCAACAGCGGCTACGCCTTCGATCCCGGCAAGGCACTGCCCGCGCTCATCGGCCACCCGGCGGTCTTTCTCCGCCGCTCGCCGGAGACACCGGTGGAGATCGTTGCCGGCGAGCCGGAACTGGTGGTGGAACGCCGTGACGATGCCCTGTTCATCCATTTCTGTCAGGATATCGGTGAGGGCGAGGTGGCGGTCTGGCCGGAAACAGGCACCCGGTACCGGGTTATCCAGATCCGCGACGAACACCGACGGGTGGCCAGGATCACCGGCCGCGACGGTCTGCTCGTGCCGATGGCGGCCAGCAAGAAGGTGCTCGCCGCCATCGGCAACATCGCCTCGTTCATGACCGTGCACTCGTCCATCGAGGTGCCCGGTGAGGGGTTGCCGGCGGAGGCGGCGGACAGCGACGCCACCCCCCACGTTCACATCATCCCCTACGGCAGCGGCTTCCGCATCGAGATGTTCGTCCGCCCGTTCAGCAATGGCGGCCCGTATCTCAAACCCGGGGCCGGCGTGGCCAACCTGGTCACCGAGATCGACGGCCGGCGCTACCGGACCCGGCGCAACCTCAAGCTGGAGGAGGCCCGGGCGCGGGAGATCGAGGAGAGCTGCCCCATGCTCGATCTGGCCATCGATTACGAGCAGGAGAACAAGCGCGAGTGGCACCTGGTGGACCCGGAGGAGTGCCTGCAGGTCCTGCTCGAGATCGAGGAGGTCCGGGACCGGGTGGTCCTGGAGTGGCCGGAGGGGGAAAAGCTCGCCGTCCGCCGTCAGGCCGGGGTCAACCAGCTCAACCTGAACATCCGCACCAGCCAGCAGGACTGGTTTTCCCTGACCGGCCAACTGGAGATCGACCAGGACGAGGTCATGGACCTGAAGACCCTGCTCGACAAGGTCAGGGAGAGCCGCAGCCGCTTCATCCCCATGGGTGAGGGCCAGTTCCTGGCGCTCACCCAGGAGTTCCGCAACCGGCTGGAGGAGTTGATCCTCTACGGCAACAACCAGCCGGGCAGCGACCGCGAGGTCCGCATCCATCCGCTCGCCGCCATCGCCCTCGAGGAACTGACCCACGAGGCCCAGACCACCGCGGACAAAGGCTGGCGGGAACGGCTGCAGGCCATCGCCGACGCCCAGGACCTGACCCCGGTGGTGCCCTCCACCCTCAAGGCCGAACTGCGCGACTACCAGCGGGAGGGGTTTGTGTGGATGTGCCGGCTGGCCCACCTCGGCGTGGGCGCCTGCCTGGCGGACGACATGGGCCTGGGCAAGACCCTGCAGGCCATCACCGTGATCCTCAGCCTCGCCCACCAGGGGCCGACCCTGGTGGTCGCGCCGACCTCGGTCTGCCTGAACTGGGCCACCGAGGTCAACCGGTTCGCGCCGACCCTGAACTTCCACATGTTCTCGGAGCTGAACCGCGACGCCCTGATCCCGTCCCTGGGCAAGTTCGACCTGCTGGTGACCAGCTACACCCTGCTCCAGCAGGAGATCGAACTGCTCGCCCAGGTGCAGTGGCAGTCCATCGTCCTCGACGAGGCCCAGGCCATCAAGAATGCGGCCACCAAGCGGTCCAAGGCGGCCATGCGCCTGAACGGCCGGTTCCGCCTGATCACCACCGGCACGCCCATCGAGAACCACCTGGGCGAGTTGTGGAACCTGTTCAATTTCATCAACCCGGGGCTGCTCGGCACCTGGAAGCAGTTCAACCGCCGCTTCGGCATTCCCATCGAGAAGTACCACGACCGGGAGGCGCGGCGCACCCTGAAGAAGCTCATCCGGCCGTTCATGCTCCGCCGCATCAAGTCGCAGGTGCTGGAAGAGCTGCCGCCGCGCACCGAGATCACCCTGCGGGTGGAGATGGTGCCGGAGGAGATGCGCTTCTACGAGGCGCTCCGCCAGCAGGCCATCGAGAACATCGAGGGCAGCAGTGAGAAAACCGGCCGGCACCTGCAGATCCTCGCCGAGATCATGCGGCTGCGGCGCGCCTGCTGCAACCCGAAGCTGATCAGCGACCAGGTGGACATCCCGTCCAGCAAGCTGCAGGTCTTTGCCGAGGTGGTCGAGGAACTGCTCGGCGGCGGCCACAAGGCCCTCGTCTTCAGCCAGTTCACCGGCCACCTGGCCCTCATCCGCGCCTATCTCGACGAACAGAAGATCAACTACAAATACCTCGACGGCACCACTCCCACCCGGGAGCGGCAGCAGCAGGTGGAGGGGTTCCAGGCCGGCGAAGGGGATCTCTTCCTCATCAGCCTGAAGGCCGGCGGCCTGGGACTCAATCTGACCGCGGCCGACTACGTCATTCACATGGACCCCTGGTGGAACCCGGCGGTGGAAGACCAGGCCGCCGACCGGGCGCACCGCATCGGCCAGAAGCGACCGGTCACGGTCTACCGTCTGGTCACCGCCAACACCATCGAGGAGAAGATCGTCCGCCTCCACCAGGAGAAGCGCGATCTCGCCAACTCCCTGCTCGAGGGAGCCGACGTCAGTACCCGCATCAGCGCCGAGCAGCTGCTCGAACTGATCCGCAGCGCCTAATCGTTCCCCTCCTCCCCCATCCCCTTGAGCGGAGCCATGACGCCGACCAGCCGGGCCGGCAGTCGGGGCAGACCGCTGATCAGTGAGACAGCCACCGCCGATGCGTAGGGTATGGCCTGGATCGCCAGCATCAGGGTCCAGACCCGGGTGTCGAGCAGGCCGGCGTCAGGCCGTGAAAAGAGAATACCGCCTACAGCTACGACGAGCGCCGTGGCGAACAGCAGTTCCTCGCGGGCGTCGCCCAGGGCCTTGAGAAAGGCATTGGCCTGCGCCCTCTTGGGCGTGCGGAAGAAACCGATGCGCCGGGTGACGAAGCCGGTGACCATGGCCCGGGCGATGGTGTGCGACAGGGCCAGGCCGGCCAGACCGGCGGCGAGGCTCTGGCGGCAGGGTGGCCCGACAGCCGGCTGCGGTAGAGGAAGAACATCTTCACGCTCTTGAAGACGAACAGGGCCAGGGGCAGGACTGCGAACACCACGTGCGGCGGTCGACAGGTGCTTCGGGAAGATGATCATGCCGCCAGGACCAGCCCAGCGCCAGGATGTTGAACAGCAGGTTGATGCCGTCGGCGAACCAGGGCAGCCAGCCGGCGATGAAGTGATAGCGCTGGCCGCGGGTCAGCTCGGTCGACTGCAGGCCGACAGCATGCCCATCAGTGGTGGCGGAGGATATGCACCGCGCCGTAGGCCCAGCGGAAGCGCTGCTTCTTGTAGTCGATGAAGGTGTCGGGCATCAGGCCCTGGCCGTAGCTGTGCGGCGATGTAGATGGCCTCGTAGCCGCGCTCGAAGATGCGCAGGCCGAGTTCGGCGTCCTCGGTGATGCACCACTCGGCCCAGCCGCCGACCTCGTCGAGCACCTGGCGCCGGACCATGGTCATGGTGCCGTGCTGGATGATGGCGTTGCGCTCGTTGCGGGTGACCATGCCGATATGGAAGAAGCCGCGGTATTCGGCCATGGCACATGGCCTTGAAGGCGTTCTCGTCGCCGTCGCGGTAGTCCTGCGGCGCCTGGACGATGGCCATCTTCTCGGTCGGCGAACTGCGGCACCAGGTCGCGCAGCCAGTCCGGCTCGACGATGTAGTCGCTGTCGATCACCGCCGACGACCTCGGCATCGGGCGCGGTCTCGCGCAGGGCGAAGTTGAGCGCCCCGGCCTTGAAGCCGGCCAGCGGGTCGACGTGGAAGAAGCGGAAGCGCGCGCCCGAGCTGCAGCGCAGTGCGCCTGCGACCGGCTGCCAGACCGCCGGGTCCTTGGTGTTGTTGTCGATCACCAGCACCTCGAAGTTCGGGTAGTCGAGGCGCGGCCAGCGCGTCGAGGGTCTGCGATCAGCATGTCCGGCGGCTCGTTGTAGGCCGGCACATGGATGGACACCTAGGGGCAAGGTCCGCGTCGGGCGTATCCGCCGCCGGCCGCGGCAGGCGCCGCCATTTCTTGGTCCACAAGGCTCTCGGCCCACTCGTGCGCCTCGGCGAGGATGACGACGATGGCGCCGATGGCGGCGAGCAGCAGCAGAATGCCGACCACCAGGCTGGCGGTGCGTCATGTACGTGCTGGGAAAGTCGTAGACGATCCAGACGGCGAAGGTGGTGATCGCGTAGGCGATCAGGGCGAGAAAGCCGCGGCCCGCGGTCGAGCAGCGTGCCTGCTGTCGCGGAACAGCAGGAGCAGCAGCACCATCGCCAGGCCGATACTGATGGCGGCCAGACTCCCGCCACTGGGGGATGTTGACCACGGGCTGGGTGAATTCAAACTTGGCTTGACGCGCTTGGCGTTGTAGACGCCCCAGTACGCCCCGGCCTCACCCTCCAGGTCCTTGCCCTTCCAGATCTGGTCAAAGGCCTCCATGAGGTAGTAGGTGTAGCCGTTCTTCTCGGCCACATCGAGGAAACGGCGCAGAAACTTGGCCTCGTTGGCCGGACTGGCCACGGCCTGGCCGCGGGTGCGCCCGCTGCTCGGCCAGCCCACCTCGCCGATGACGATCGGTTTGTCGGGAAAGAGCTTCCCTGATCTGGTTGTAGCGGTTGACGCAGTACTCCACCGCCTGGTCCACCGGGATGTTTTCCCAGTAGGGCAGCAGGTGGATGGTGATGAAATCGACGTGCTCGGCCAGTTGCGGGTACTTCTCCCAGATGTGCGGCGGTTCGGCCAGGCTGACCGGCGCCCACACCGACTGCTTCACCCGGCGGATGTGCTCGATCATCTCGTCCACGCTCTGCTCGGTGCGGAACAGGGTTTCGTTGCCGACGATCACCCGGACGATGTTGCGGTGATTTTCCCGGTAGACCTTGATCAGTTTGTTGATTTGCTCCTCGTTGGCCTGCGGGTCGTTGCTGATCCAGGCGCCGGCAACCACGTTCAGGCCGTGGGCGGCGGCCAGGCGGGGGATCTCCGCGAGCGTGCCGTCGACGCTGTAGGAGCGAACCGCGTGGGCGTTGCCGGCGAGCAGGGCGAGGTCCCGGTCGATCTCCTCCACCGAGGGATAGATGTTCTCGCTGGGCGACTGGCCGCTGCGGAAGGGCGAGAACGAGAACCCCTGGATCTTCGCCGGCCAGGGCGGTTCGAGGTTGGGGGTATTGACCACTTTCCAGAGTAGGAGGGCCAGGCACCCCATGAGCAGGGTGATGATGAGACCGGAACGGTTCATGGCGGATATCGCGGGTTCGAGGGTTGAACGGATTGGGCGATCGTCTCGGATCAACGGACGACAGCCGGAAAATTGACACGGTGTGCACGTCTGTCGGCCTGGCCCCTCGGGATGGCGGAAGGCCTGCCTCCGCGTGCTCGGGGGCGGTGGCCGACGCGATCGATCATTAGAGCAATTCCCCCGGCGCGTCAAGCGCCTTGTCGCCCGCCCGGCAAACGGCCGGCGGGAGGGGTTCTCCTGTCTTCAAGCACTTTCCGTGCCACGCCCGCGGGACGCAACCCGGGGCGGGGCAGACGACTCGGCGGCGAGGGCGCGCAGGCTCCTCCAGGAGTGGATGTCCTGCTGCAGCAGGTACAGGGTGTAGCGGTGCAGGGCCTCGAGGGCTTCGCCTGCGGCGCGGGCCGGCATCTGCAGTCGATTGAGTCGCTCCTGACCGGCGCGTTGGGCCTGGGCGAGAAACTTCAGGGTCTGCACCGACAGCCGGCTGCCCGGGGCGGCGGGGTTCGGCTGGCAGACGCTGCAGAGCAGCGATCCGTTGCCCGGGAGCAGCAGGAAGCTCCGGCCCGGGCCGACGGCCTGGCCGCAGTGGCCACACTCGGAGCAGTTCGGGGCGGTAGCCGGCGGCGTCGAGGAGCAGCAGGTGAAAGAGGGCTGCGGTCTTGGCCACGGCCTCGCCCCGGTCGAGGGCATCCAGGGCCCACTGGAGCAGGGCGAAGATCCTCTGGTCCGGGTCGTTGTCGCGGGTGAAGCGCAGGGTCAGTTCGCACAGGAAGGCGGCCGCCACATACCGGGGGTACACGGTCCGCAGGGACAGGTGGGCGCGGAGCAGCTCGGCCTCGCCGATGAAATACAGGCCCGATGCGCTGCGCGGCGGCCGGCAGAGGAGCTGCAGCAGCGAAAACTCCTCGAGCTTGTTGACGAATCGGCGCGCGCTCCTTTTCGCCCCCTTGGCAAGACCGGTGATTCGGCCGAGTTCCCGGCTGTAGCAGGTGACCAGTTCGTCCGACTCGCCGTGATCGGCGACCTTGAGCACGATGGCGCAGGTGCTGCGCAGGGTCATGGAGCGGTCGAATCGGCAGGCAACTGGAGGATGTGGCGGCCGTCGCGACCGCCGGGGAAGGGCAGGGGCGCCCCGTTGAGCAGCAGTTCGGCGCTGTCGGGCCCGAAAAATTCGACGTGCAGCCGCCGTTCGGCCGACCAACTGGTGCTGGTGTTCCTGCTGTGCGTCTGGCGCTGGGAGGCGCTGTCGTCCACGCTCACCGCCACCTCGACATCCTTGAGAAAGCGGACCGTGAGGTGCAGCGCCTTGTGCGGCCCACCGTTACTGGTGGCCGGGTCGGCCGGGTGGAAGGTGTCGCTCGTTGCGGGGGCGGGCCCCCATATCCGCCCGGTGAGAAAGGCGAAGGGATTCCAGGAGGTGGACAGGCAGAAGAGGGTGAACGACAGGACAATGACCAGCAGCAGGGCCATGGCCACGGTTGCCGACGAGACATGGGGCGGCTCGGCCAGTCTTTTGGGCAGGAGTGAGAAGCCGGCCAGGTTTTGATGCGCGGAGGACTGCACGTCCCGGCCGTGGTAGCGTTCCTCCAGGAACTGCGCAGCGGCCTGGGGCCCGTCCAGGCCGAGGTGGGTCGCGTAGAGGGCAACCATCCCCTTGGCAAAGGAGTCGGCGGGCAGCCGGTCATAGGTCTCTGCCTCGATGGCCCGCAGGTTGCCAAGGGAAACCCTGGTGGCCAGGGAGACATCGTCGAGGCTCAGGCCCTGCTCCTCGCGCAGCAGACGAAGGCGATTGCCGAGCGAGCGCTGCGCCTCGGGCTCGGCGACCGGGGAATGAAGGTCGGTCATGGGTGTCGGTTCTCAAGCGGATGGCGTCGGCGGACGGGGAGAGCCGACCGCGCGGCGGGGAAGGCGGCCGATGGCGGGCCGCGGCAGGTCGTGCGGGCTAGAGGATTTTGATGTAGGCCTTTTCGCGGATGCCCTTCAGCCAGTCTTTGAAGCGCTGCTCCATTTCCTCTCTGGCAAGCTGCTCGCGGATCTCCTCCTGCACTGCGGCAAACGGTTTTTTGGTGGCGGTCGCGCCGTCACCGCTGGAGAGGATGGTGAAGATCTGGAAGCTGTCCTCCTGTTCGATGATGTCGCTGACCCCGCCGGGCTGCAGACCGGAGAGAGCGGTGCGGATGGGACCGGCCAAATCCTCTTCTTTGAAGGTCCCCAGGTCACCGCCGTCGGCGGCCGTGGGCAGGTCGGAGTACTGTTTGGCCAGCGCTTGGAAATCCCCGCCCGCCACGGCCAGGGCGCGCACCTGCTCGACCCGGGCCCGGGCCTCCTCGCGGCTGGGAACCTTGCCGGAGCGATCCGGCGCACCCCAGCGGCTGCCGATCTGCAGCAGACGGGCACCAGGGTCGGCGGCGGTGTAGTGGGTGTCATAGTAGGCGCGCATCCGCTCTTCGCTGATGACGATCTTGGCGCGGACCTCGCTGTTGATCAGCCGGGAGCTGAGGATCTGCTCGCGGAGATCCTCGCGGTACTGTTTCTCGCTCATGCCCGCGCCGGCGATCTCCTGGCGGAACTGTTCCATGGTCGCCTGGTTGTTCGCCAGGATGCGCTGCAGGGCGCTCTCCACCTCCTCGTCGCTCACCTTGAGGTTGAGCTTGTTCGCCTCCTGGACCACCAGCTTCTTGTCGATGAGCTTTTCGATGATGGTCCGGCGCACCTGCCCCATGACCTCGTTCAGTTGCTCCGGGGGCGTCTCCTCGGCCACCTTCTGAAAGATGGGCTTGCCCACCTCGTTGACCTCGGACAGGGTGATGGTGTCCTCGTTGACCACGGCGACACTGCGGTCCACCACGTTGGCATCGGCGAAGGCGGGAAGGACGGCGAGCAGGACAAGCAGACAGAGCGGCAGGATTCTGGCGGTCATGGTTGTGTACACAGAAGGGGATGGGAGGGGCGGGCGCAGGCGATCTCCATGGTCGCTGACGTGTCTTATCTACCCGGAAGCCGGTACCGGCGCAATGGTTTTCCGGAAAACGGCCGGTCGGGGCGCGCCCGCCACCTCTTGACAGCAGGGCGGCCGGGAAGGTAAGCAATGGGGCAGGCGGCTTCCCCGATGCGCTGCTGCCGTCCCGATCGGCAGGCCGTGCTTCGGTCGGCTGGAACCTCATTGCACAGACAGGAAAGACGATGAAGCGAATGATTCTGCTGGCAACGGCGCTGGGGGTTCTCCTTGTTGCCCATCCGGTCCAGGCGGCCGTGGCCATGCCCCCTTTCTCCCTGCCGACGGCGGTTGGCGGTCAGGTGGTCGCCAGCGAGACCTACCGGGGACAGGCCGTACTCATCACCTTTTTCGCCACCTGGTGTCCCTCCTGTTTACAGGAGATTCCAACCCTCAAACAGCTGCAGGCACAGTACGGTAAGCAGGGGTTCGCGGTCGTGGCCCTGTCCGTCGACGAGGGCGGGGCGGCGGCGGTGGCCCGGCTGGTCGAGCAGGCGGGCATCACCTATCCGGTGCTCATGGCGGACAGGGGGACCACCCGGGATTTCGGCAATGTCGTGGCCGTGCCCACCTCCTTTCTGATCAACCGCAGCGGCCACGTGGTCAGGAAATATCCCGGCCCCATGCCCCGGACCCTGCTCGAACGGGATATCGCCGCGGTGCTCTGACCCGCCGCCGGCAGGCCTGGTCGGCGGAGAATTGCTGTTGACAAGCAGGGGCGCATTTCTTAATCTGTGGCACAGGAAAGAGGCCACTGGTACGGTTTTAACCACCCAATTCATAAAGGAGACCATCATGAAAAAGATTGTAACGGCAATGATGATTGCGGCTTTTGTGCTGAGTGCAGGTTCGGTTTTTGCTGCCAAATGCACGGTGGACAGCGTTGACGGCAACAAAGTTACCGTAACCTGCGACAAGGCTGACGACATGAAGGCTGGCGACGAAGTAACCGTCAAGGCCAAGAAGGGCAAAAAGCTGGAAGGTTGCTGATAACCTGACGGCACGAACTGTTTGCAAGAGCGGACCGATTTTCTTCGGTCCGCTCTTTTTTTGTTCCCGCCAAGCCCTCCCGCCTTCCCCCGGGACTGCACGGCAGGGCGCGTGACCCCAGTCGCCGGAAGGCGGCCTTCTCCAGTACCGGAACGCACGATGGACCCGCAAACCCTGCCCGCCGAAGCACTGGCGCTGTACACGAACATCAAGGCGCGCTACACGGTGGCCTTCGAACCCCTCAAGGTTCGCGACTACCACCTGCACCTCCTTAAGATCACCGACCTGGAACAGATTCTCGGCGGCCGTGATCCGCTCAAGGATGTCTCCACCTTTCCCTTCTGGATAAGGCTCTGGGAGGCAGCGATCGTGCTGGCCGAGTTCATTGCCGGCCAGCCCCGCCGCGACGGGGCAACGCTCCTCGAACTGGGCGCCGGCCTGGGTGCGCCCGGACTGGTCGCTGCTGCGGCCGGCTACCAGGTGACCCTGAGCGACTACGAGCCGCTCATCCTTGATTTCGAGCGGGTCAACGCCGCGGCGAGCAAACTGCCGCAGGTGCGCTGCACCCTGCTCGACTGGCTCGAACCACCGGAGATGGAGCGGTTCGATGTCATCCTCGGCGCCGAAATCCTTTTCCGCGAGGAGTTTTTCGAACCGTTGCTGAACGTACTCCGCCGGGCGCTCAAGCCGGATGGCGTGGTCTACCTGGCGCACGACGCCCAGCGCCGCAGCCTCCAGCCTTTCTTGAAAATGGCGGAGCGAGAGTATAAAATTTCAGCCTCACCGAGAAAATTGAAGAGTCTGGAGGCGGACAAGTCCATCCTGCTCACCAGGCTGAAGCCCCGCCCCGAGGTTTGGGGACAGACGGCCGCCGCCTCCCGCTGACCCGCCGCGGCCGCAGTCGGGCGCTCGACTGTGTGCTGACCGCCGGCAGAAGTGGCACTGAGGGACCGATCGTGTATCCTGTGAGCCTGAACATAACCGGCCGACTTTGTGTCGTGGTCGGCGGCGGCAAGGTCGCCGAACGCAAGGTCAGCGGCCTGCTTGCCGCCTGCGGCCGGGTGCGGGTGATCAGCCCGGTGCTGACCGGATCGTTGCGC
Source organism: uncultured delta proteobacterium (assembly GCA_963754825.1). Taxonomy (GTDB): domain Bacteria; phylum Desulfobacterota; class Desulfobulbia; order Desulfobulbales; family Desulfobulbaceae; genus Desulfobulbus. The sequence goes on from CAVWHP010000011.1 coordinate 352,903, forward strand.
GCCCTCGCCGACCGGGGTAGCGTGGCCTGGCGGGAAAAGCCCTATGGGCCAGGCGATCTCGACGACGCTTTCCTGGTCTTCGCCGCCACCGACCAGCCCGCGGTGCAGACCGCGGTGCAACGGGATGCCCGGGCCGCCGGCCTGCTGGCGAACATTGCCGACGCCCCCGAGGCCTGCGATTTCCAGATCCCGGCCGTGGTCCGGCGCGGCGACCTGCTCCTGACCGTGTCCACCAGCGGTCGCAGCCCGGCGGTTTCGGCCATGATCAGGCGGCAGCTCGAGTGCGAGTTCGGCGAGGAGTACGGCCTGCTCACCGACCTGCTGGGCGAGGCACGCGACCGCATCCTCGCCGGTCCGGCCAGCCCGGCGGAAAGGAAGGCCCGCCTGCAGGAAATGTTCCACGCGGACATCCTCGACTGGCTGCGTTCCGGCCGCTGGGACAGGATAGAGCACCATCTGAACCACGTGCTCGGGGATGACGCGCTCCTCCGGCCCGCAGATTCCGGCCGGGAAGGGTGACCAAGGAGAACCGATGAGCTTTTTCCTCTTTCAGGCAAGCCTGGCCGCGTACCTCCTCGCCGCGGCGGCCTACCTGGTCTTCTTCCTGACCAGCAGGAACGAGATCCGACGTATTGCCCATGGCATCTTTCTCGCCGCGGCCCTCCTGCACACCGTGAACATCCTGGCCCGTTACGTCGAGGCCGGGCACACGCCCATCACCAGCCACCACGAGACCGTCTCCTTTTTTGCCTGGTCGCTGGCCGCCTGCTACCTGAGCTTCCGCTGGCGGTACACGGTCAAGAACCTGGGCGTGTTCGTCAGTATCCCGGTGGTGGCGCTCATGCTGGTGGCGGCCTTTTCCTCCCGGACGATCCTGCCGCTGGCGCCCGCCCTGCAGTCCTGGTGGCTGCCGGTGCACGCCTCGGTCACCCTGGTGGCCAACGGTTTTCTCGCCCTGGCCTGCGTCGGCGGCATCATGTATCTGATCCAGGAGCGGGAGATCAAGTCCAAGCGGTTCGGCCTGTTCTATTCCCGCCTGCCCTCCCTGGAGGCCCTGGACAAACTCAACCACCACTGCCTGAGTGTCGGCTTTCCCCTGCTCACCCTCGGCCTGGTCACCGGTTCGATCTGGGCCAAGCAGGCCTGGGGCGCCTACTGGCACTGGGATCCCAAGGAAACCTGGTCGCTCGTCACCTGGTTCCTCTACGCGGCCGTGGTCCACCAGCGGTTCACCGTGGGCTGGCGGGGCCGCCGGGCGGCGATCCTCAGCATCATCGCCTTCCTGTCCGTGCTGTTCACCCTCTGGGGCGTTTCCTTTCTGCTGGAAGGGGTGCATTCCTATGCCGCATGACACCATAGTGCTGCTGGGAGTCAACCATAAGACGACCCCGCTGGAAATCCGTGAAAAGCTCGCTCTTTCAAGCGGCTATGAAGAACCCCTGCGTGCTCTGGGGCAGTTGGAGGCGGTGGGCGAGTACTATCTCCTGTCCACCTGCAACCGGGTCGAGGTGCTGTTCACCTGCCAGGATGTGGAGATGGCGCGAGCCCAGGTTCTCGATCAGCTGTTCGCCGGCGCCGTGTCCGGCGAGGAACTGGACCGGCACGTCTACCAGCACTTCGACGAGGCCGCGGTCGAGCACCTGTTTCTGGTGGCCGCCAGCCTGGACTCGATGATCGTCGGCGAGGCGCAGATTCTCGGCCAGTTGAAGGAGGCCTACCGCCACGCGGCCAAGAGCGGCTGCACCGGTTTTCTGCTCAACAAGCTGATGCACAAGGCCTTTTCCGTGGCCAAGCGGGTGCGCACGGAAACCCGCATCGGCGCCAGCGCCGTGTCCATCAGCTACGCCGCGGTGGAACTGGCGCGCAAGATTTTCGGCGACCTTGCGGACAAGCGGGTGTTGCTCATCGGCGCCGGGGAGATGGCCGAACTGGCGGCCGAGCACCTGGTCGGCCAGGGTGTGGCCGAGGTGGTTGTCGCCAACCGCACCCTGGAGCGGGCGGTCAACCTGGCGCGCTGCTACAACGGCCGGGCCGTGGGCCTGGAGGAGATCCTCGGAGAACTGCAGCGGGTGGACATCATCATCAGCTCCACCGGCTCGCCCGACCTGATCCTGCGCAAGGAGGACGTGCGTTCGGTGATGCGCGAGCGCCGCAACCGGCCCCTGTTCTTCATCGACATCGCCGTGCCGCGGGATCTGGATCCGGGGATCAACGACCTGGGCAACGTCTACCTCTACGACATCGACGACCTGCACAGCGTGGTCGAGATGAACCGGACCGAGCGCGACCGGGAGGCGGTCAAGGCGCAGCGAATCGTCGACGAGGAACGGATGAAGTTCAGCCGCTGGCTGGAGAACATGGACTCCACGCCGACCATCGTCCAACTGCGCGGCCACATCGACCGGATCGTGCTCGGCGAGGTCGCCAAGACCTTCGGCCGACTCGAGCGGCTGCCCGAGGATCAGCGCCAGGCACTGGAGCGAATGGCCGCGGCCATCACCGGCAAGATGCTCTACCCGACCCTGCAGTACCTGAAAAATGACCACCACTGTCTGCCCCTGCAGGACCGCATCAACACGGTGCGCACCCTGTACCTGCTCGACGACAACCAGGGAGGGCCGGAGGCCTCGTGATCAGCGACGAACGAACTCTCCTCCTCGAGGAGGAACTCCTGCTCGTGCGCCACTCGGGCGAGATCCCCGAGGTGGCCCTGCACGCAAGCGTCCACTATCTCACCGAGGACCCTGAGGGACCCGGGCTGGTGCTGGCCGACGAGGAACTGCGGCCCCTGCAGGAGGCGGCCCTGGCCCGCTACCAGGAGATCATCCTCCGCGACCTGGAAGTCGACAACCGTGACCTGTCGCTCTTTCGCGGCATCGGTCGGGCGATCTGCAACTGGGAGCGCTACCAGCGCTTCAGCGAGGGGCTCGGCTGTCCGATCGAGCCGTTCCGGCGGCAGGCGGCGGAGGCGCTGTTCGCCTACCTGCAACACGAGGCGGCCGAGGTACACAGCGGGACGCGATCGCCCTCGGTCAACTGTGCGACCGGGGAACTGCACTCCTTTGCCCGCACCCTCGGACTCGCTGCCGGCGACCTGCCGCCGGATTGGGACAGCCTGTGCGCCCGTCCTTCCTGATCCATTGCCGTCATGGCCGGTAAAATCGCCCACCTGTTCCAGCGGCTGAAGGAACTGCAGGGCTCGCCGCCGGCCCTGGCCCGCGGTACGGCGGTGGGCGTGTTCATCGGTTTCGCCCCGGTGATGCCGTTCAAGGCCATGCTCATCCTGCTGCTCACCGTGGCCACCCGCGCAAGCACGGTGGCCGGTCTGCTCGTCTGCACCATCCTCTGCAACCCCCTGACCTACCTCCCCCTCTATTACCTCGCCTGGTGGACCGGTGACCTGCTCCTGCCCGGTCGGGCCAGTTGGGCCGCGCTCCGGGCCTCGTTCGAGACCATGCGGGCGGCGCCGCTGGCAGAGGCCCTGACGGTGGCCGCGCACATGGGCGTGGACGCGGCCGTGGTGCTGCTGGTCGGCGGCCTGGTGCTGGCCCTGCCCCTGGCCCTGTGCAGCTATCCGGCGGCCTACCGGTTTTTTCTCATGGTCGAACGCAAACGGCGGGAAAAGCATCGGCTCGATGCCGCAGGGGGGCAGGCGGGATGAGGTCGGCAAATCGACCCTGGCGGGTGGGCATCCTCGGCACAGGAAAGCACGGCAGCCGCTACGCCCGGCATGTTGTCGACGATGTCGAGGGATTGGAGCTCGTTGCGATCAGCCGCCGGTCGGCGGAGGGCAGAGCGCAGGCGGCGGGCTGGAACTGCCGCTGGTACGGGGACTGGCGGGAGCTGGTGGCCGACCCGGCGGTGGACTGCGTGGTTGCCGCCCTGCCGCCTACGCTCAACAGGGAGGTGGCCGAGGTTTGCGCGGCCGCCGGCAAGCCGCTGCTGCTGGAAAAGCCGATGGCGGTGACCGCCGCAGATGCGGCGGCGATCCTCCGCCTGTTCGAGGATCGCGGCCTGGGCCTGACCATTGGCCAGACCCTGCGCTACAACCCGGTGGTCAGACTGCTGCGCCGCTGCCTGGACGGGATCGGCGAACTGCACGGCTTAACCGCTAACCAGCGGCTCGAACCGAATACGCTGGCCTGGCTGGACGACCCGGACCAGGCCGGGGCCGGGGTCAGCCTGCACACGGCCGTGCATGTGTTCGATGCCCTGCGCTTCATTACCGGTCGGGAGATCGTGCGCGTGTTCGCCCGCAGCCGCTGCGTGCACACTCGCCGTCTCGAGGACCACCTGCTCGCCCTGGTGGAGTTGGACAACGGGGTGCTCGGCACGGTGGACTGCGCCAAGATCAGCCCGGCCCGTTCCGGCCGGTTCGAGTTTGTCGGTGCGGACGGCCAACTGCACGGCGACCAGATCCACCACACGGCCGAGTGGATCCGCGGCACGCGGCGCGAGCCCCTCGATCCCGGTCCGCCGGTGCCCACCATCGTCCCCCTGCTCACCGACTGGCTCGCCTTTCTCCGCAACGAGGGCCCTAACCCGGTTCCGGGCCGGGAGGGGCTGGCCGCGGTGCAGATCGCTACCGCCTGCCTGCGTTCGGCGGCCATGGCCTGCTGGCAGCCGGTCCAGCCGTAGATCGCAGGCGCCTGTATCGGGTCAGTGCTTGAACGAACGCTGGCCGGTGAACAGCATGGCCACCTGCGGCCGAGCCTCGTTGCAGGCCTGGATCGATTCAAAGTCGCGGATCGAGCCGCCCGCCTGGAGGATGGCCGAGACCCCCTCGCGGATACCCACTTCGGCGGCATCGCGGAACGGGAAAAAGGCGTCCGAGATCATCACCGAGCCGGGCAGACCGGCGCGGTCGGCGCGCACCTGCGCGTCGATGGCCTGCTGCAGGGCCGGGTCGCGGCGGCGGCGGCCGATCTCCGCCACCAGGTCCACGTAGGGCAGGCCGTGGGCGTCGAAGCAGAGGATGTCCGCATACTTGGCGTAGGCCTTGTGCACGGCGATCTCGGCCACGCCCACCCGGTCCTGCTCGCCCGCGCCGATGGCCACGGTGCAGCCGTCCTTGACATAGATGACCGAGTTGGAAGTGACCCCGTGCTCCACCGCCCAGCCGAAGAGCATGTCCTCGATCTCCCGTTCGCTGGGCTGGCGCTCGCAGGCGTAGGTGGCGCCCTTGTAGGTGGCCTTCGCGGGCTTCAGGTCCGCGGCCGTAGCGGATGGAGTTGACCGCCGAGCGCTGGACGATGATGCCGCCGTCGATCAGCGATTTGAAATCCACGAAGCGGTGGTGCTCGTACTCGGCAAGCCGCGCAATCCCGGCCATGCGGATCACCCGCAGGTTCTTGCGGCGGGCGAGGATGGCCAGGACGCCCTCCTCGAAATCGGGCGCGCACACCACCTCCAGGTAGTTGGCGGCCATCAGTTCCGCGGTCTCCCGGTCCAGGGACCGGTTGACCACCACCGCCCCGCCGAAGGCGGCGATGCGGTCGCAGCGGTTGGCCCGGTTGTAAGCCTCGGCGAGGCTGGCGCCCAGGGCGGCGCCGCTCGGGTTGTTGTGCTTGAGGATGACCGCGGCCGGCCGGTCGGTGAAGTACTTGATGATGTTCAGGCCGTTGTCCACGTCGGTGAGGTTGATCTTGCCCGGGTGTTTGCCCACCTGGAGCATGTCCGCCGCGGTGATGGCGCTCACCAGCCCCTTGCCCGGGTCGATGAAGCGGCAGTCGCCGAGGACCAGGTTGCCGTTGACCAGTTCGTAGAGGGCCGCCTCCTGGTCCGGGTTCTCGCCGTAGCGCAGCCCGCGCTCCTCGGTGGTGCCGTCCTCCTGGGCGATCTTCCAGGTTTTCTTGCGGTAGACCAGGGTCTGGTCGCCGAAGGTGATGGTCATCTCCATGGGGAAGGAGTCGCCGAGCAGGGTCGAATACATTTTCTTCAGGTCGGTCATGGCTGGAAATGCTCCGATAGGGTGGTCCGGGCCGCCCGGGGCCGGGAAGGAAGAAGGCCTGCGATCGGTGCGGCGCTGTCGCGGCCGCGGTGGGCAGGAGAAGGTCCAGGTTATCAGTCCGCCGACCGGGCGGTCAGCGGCGGGACAATCGTGCCGGCGGGGAATTCGCCTCCGTGCAGCACACTGTTGGCGCCGACGGTCACGTCGTCGCCCAGCCGGCAGCCGCGCAGTACGCAGTTCGCTTCGATGCGGCAGTCGCGGCCGATGACTGTGCCGCCCTCGATGCGCACCCCGCCGTGCAGCACCGTGTCGCCACCGATGGGGCAGTCCGGTCCGACCAGGGTGGTTGCCGGCGCCTCGAGGGTGACGCCGGCATGCATCAGCTCCCGGTTGCGGCGCTGCTGCAGGACAGCCTGGGCCTGGGCGAGTTCGACGCGGGAGTTGACCCCGAGCACATCGATGGCCTGCGGGTGGCACCATTTTTCCACCCGTGCGCCCTGGCGGTTGGCAATGGCCACGATGTCGGTGAGGTAGACCTCGCCCTGGCTGTTGTCGGTGCCCACCTGGCGAAGGGCGGTGAAGAGAAAATTTCGATCGGCCAGATAGATGCCGGCGTTGATCTCGCGGATGGCCCGCTGTTCGCCGGTCGCGTCCTTCTCCTCGACGATCGCCTGTACCATACCTTGGGCATCGGCGAGGATCCGGCCGTAGCCGAACGGCTCTTCCACCACGGTGGTCATCAGGGTCAGGGTGGCCTGCTGGCGGCAGTGGGTGTCCAGCATCGCCTGCAGGGTCTCCGCACGGATGAGCGGCGTGTCCCCGCAGAGGATGAGCACCAGATCCGCCCCGGCGCAGGCCTGTTCCGCGCAGAGGACCGCGTGGCCGGTGCCCAGTTGTTCCTCCTGCACCACCGGCGTGACATTGAAGCCGGCCAGGGCCGCGCACACGGCCTCGCGCTGGTGGCCGACGATCACCGCGCAGCGTTCGACGGAAGCGCCGATGGCAGCCTCGAGCACGTGGTGGACCATGGGCCGGAAGAAAACCTCATGGAGCACCTTGGCACGCTCGGACTTCATTCGCGTACCCTTGCCGGCGGCAAGGACGATGCCGGCGATCGATCGGGGCATGGCAATAACCTGTCAGAAGGAATGAGAAAGTGCGAGACCGCCGCACTGTAGAAAAAAAACCGCGGTTTGACAAGCACCTCCTCGCCCGCTGTCCTGTTTCGGCCGGTACGGTGGGGGCGGAGTTCATTTTCTGGTTGCAGGAACGGGACGATCGTGGCAATTGCGGGGGACAGCCAGCCCCGGCGGAGCGCTGCGAGCCTCCCGCCGCCCTGTTTTTCCGGCTTTCAGCCACTCCATCCCGACGAGCAAACGAATGCGACCACACGACCACGCGGTGCTGATCCTGGACGGCGCCTGCGGCACAAATCTTCAGGAAATGATCATCCCGGTGTCTGCCTGGGAAGGGAGGGAGGGCTGCAACGAGCTGCTCAATCTGACCGCCCCGGACGCCATCGTCCAACTCCACGCCGCCTTTGTCGAGGCCGGTGCCATGGTCATCGAGACGAACACCTTCGGCGCCAACCGGATCGTGCTCGAGGAATACGGGCTTGAGGACCGGGTCGCGGACATCAATCGGGCTGCGGTCGACAATGCCCGTCGGGCCATCGGCGGCAAGGCGGATACCTATGTCGGCGGCTCGGTCGGCCCGGGCACCAAGCTGCCCTCGCTCGGACACATCCCGGTGGAAGTGCTGGCGCGGGCCTACGAGGAACAGGTGTGCGCCCTGGTCGAGGGAGGCGTGGACCTCCTCATCATCGAAACCTGCCAGGATCTGCTGCAGATCAAGACCGCGGTCACCACCTGTTACGAGACCCTCGAAGAACTGCGGGCGGAGATCCCGGTCATGGTGTCGGTGACCATCGAGCGGACCGGGACCATGCTGGTCGGTTCGGACATCGCCGCCGCCGCGGTCACCTTCGAACCGTACCCGCTGTTCTCCTTTGGTCTGAACTGCGCCACCGGGCCGCAGGACATGGAGTCGCATATCCGCTATCTGAGCCACCACTGGCCGGGGCGCATTTCCTGTGTGCCCAACCAGGGGCTGCCCGAGGTGGTCAACGGCCGGACCTGCTACCCGCTTGACCCGGAGACCTATGCCCGAGAGATGAAACGCTTCGTCACCGACTACGGGGTGAGTGTGGTCGGCGGTTGCTGCGGCACCACCGCCGCCCACATCCGGCGCCTGGTCGAGGAACTGGACGGGGTGCAGCCGGCACGGCGGGAGGTGGTGCGATGAAGCCGTCTGTGGCCAGTCTCTATCAGGCGGTCGAACTGCAGCAGGAGATCCCGCCGCTGTTCATCGGTGAGCGGGCCAACACCAACGGTTCGAAAAAGTTCCGCGAACTGCTGCTCGCCGACGACTACGAGTCCTGTCTGAGGATTGCGGTCGAACAGGAGGCGAGGGGGGCACACGTCATCGACCTGTGCACCGCCTACGCCGGCCGCGACGAAATGACCGATCTGACCACACTGGTGCGGCTGTGTGCGGGTGGACTGAAAGCGCCCCTGATGATCGATTCGACCACGCCGGAGGTCATCGAGGCCTGCCTGCGCATCTACCCCGGCCGGGCGATCGTCAACTCCATCAATCTCGAGGACGGCGGCGTGAACATTCGCCGGGTCTGCCGGGCCGCGAAGAAGTACGGGGCCGCGGTGGTCGCGCTGACCATCGACGAGCAGGGCATGGCCATGACCGCGGACGACAAACTGCGTGTGGCCCGGGCCATCCACGCGATCGCGGTGGACGAGTGCGGCCTGCGTCCCCAGGACCTGCTCTTCGACTGTCTGACCTTCACCGTCGGTTCCGGCGACAAGACCCTGCGCGACGCGGCCCTGCAGACCCTGGAGGGCATCCGCCGGATCAAGGCGGAACTGCCGGGCTGCCTGACCGTACTCGGGGTGAGCAACATCTCCTTTGGTCTGGCTCCGGCCGCGCGGCGTCTTCTGAATTCCGTGTTTCTGCACGAGGCGGTGGCGGCCGGGCTCGATGCGGCCATTGTCGATACGGCCCGGGTCCTCCCCCTGGCACGAATTTCCACGGAAGATCGACAGGTCTGCCTGGACCTTCTCCACAACCGACAGGAGGATGGGGAGAAGGATGCGTTGATGCGCTTCATCGACCATTTCAGCGGGGCTTTGTCTACGACCACGGACGAGGAGCAGGAGACCGCCCGACCTCACGAGCAGCAGCTCTTTCACAAGGTGCTGAACGGCGACAAGGACGGTCTGGAGGATTTGCTCGCCATTCTTCGTGAACGGTTCAAGCCCATCGATATCATCAACCAGATACTGGTGCCGGCCATGCGCCACGTGGGTGAACTGTTCGGCAAGGGCGAGTTGCTCCTGCCGTTTGTTCTCCAATCGGCTGAGGTCATGAAGGCTTCGGTCACCCTGCTCGAACCGTTTATGGACCGGAACGACGGCGACAGTGCCACGCGGATTCTGTTGGCCACGGTGCAGGGTGACGTGCACGACATCGGCAAGAACCTGGTGGATATCATTCTTTCCAACAACGGCTACACGGTCTTCAACATCGGCATCAAGGTGCCGGCCGAGACCGTGATCGAAAAGGCCCGGGAACTCCAGGTGGATCTCATCGGCCTGAGCGGTCTCCTGGTGAAATCGGCCATCGTCATGCAAGAATCGTTGCCCCAGTACCGTGAGGCCGGATTGACCGTGCCGGTGTTGCTGGGCGGGGCGGCGCTGACCCCGAAATTCGTCGCCGAATCCTGCGTACCGAATTATTCCGGTCCGGTGGTCTACTGCAGCGATGCTTTTGCCGGCCTGAAGGCGGTACGCGAGTTCGAAGAAGGGAAACTGCAGTCGACCCGGTATGACAGCGCGGCTGCGGTCCAACCGATGAAGCCCGGCGTACGCGACACGGTCCTCGATCGGACCAACCCGGTGCCCGCACCACCGTTCATCGGCCTGCGCTACGTGCAGGACATCGACCCGGCGAAATTGTTTCCGCTGGTCAACACCCAGGCCCTGTTTCGCGGTCGTTGGGGGTACCGGCGCGGCAAGATGTCGGCAGCGGAGTACCGGCAGTTGATCGACGGAACTGTCCAGCCCCTGTACGAACAACTGCAGCATCAATCGCTCGAGAAGGGGTGGATTCAGCCCAGGGTGGCGTACGGGTATTTCCGCTGTCACGCCAGGGAGGATTCACTGCACGTCGAGGCAGACGGCAGGGAGTATACGTTTGCTTTCCCGCGTCAGGCGGAAGCGCCTTTCCTGTGCATCGCCGATTATTTCAAGTCAGCGGAAGAGGGCGGGGACGTGGCCGGCTTTTTTGTCGTGACCATCGGCGCGCAGATCGGCGAGGAAACCGCCCGGCTGTACCAGGAAAACGCGTACCATGACTACCTCATGCTGCACGGCTTCAGCGTTGAGGTCACGGATGCCCTGGCGGAGTACTGGCATGGCGTCATGCGTCGTGAACTGGGCATCGGGGGGGGGGTGAAGGATGTGCAGGGAGCCGTTACCCAGGAGTATCAGGGGTCCCGTTATGGCTTTGGGTACCCGGCCTGTCCGGATCTCGACGTGCACCGACCATTGTTCGAGTTCCTCAAGCCCGAGGCGATTGGCATCACCCTGACCGAAAACATGCAGATGGTCCCCGAACAGACCACCTCGGCCATTGTCGTCCATCACCCCCAGGCCAAATACTTTGCGGTGTAGCCAAATGTCAGCAACCGATACCGAACGGTATATCTGCGCCAACTGTGGGTATGTCTATGATCCTGCGGTCGGCGACCCGATGAACACGGTCCTGCCCGGAACGCCCTTTACTGATCTGCCGGAAGCGTGGGTCTGCCCCATGTGCTATGCGTCGACAGACCAGTTCGATTTGCTGGATTAAGAACAACATTCTCCGCCCGGCCATTCCGGGCGCTCAGATTTGAGGTGGTACATGTCCGAAGAAATCGACAATCTGACCGTCAACTACGAGGAGGACGGGGTTCTTGTCGTCAAGGAACTGGACAGGGAGGTGCTGAGCAAAGGCGCCTGGGCAACAATCGTCTTCCGGTACCAGGAACTCGACCGGCAGGCCGGCACCTATGGCCCCGATAAGTTCACCATACGACGCTACCAGAAAAGGAACGGCCAGTTCCAGGCTAAGTCAAAATTCAACATTTCCAGCAGGGCGCAGGCGGAAAAAGTCGTTGAAACCCTGGGTAAATGGTTGGCCAAGGAGTAGTGGACGGAAACTAATTTGACCGATTTTTTTTTGGAAAAACAGACGGTTGCCGTTCGTTTAAATAGTGCCCAGTTGCTCCAACGATTCAAAATGTATATTTCTTATTGACGTGCCTCTTCAAGCAGGGTATCATTACACCTCGCCGCCTTGAACCTTCCGCTGAGAAGCGGAAGAAAAAAAGAGTGGCAAGCTGATTTTTGCTTTGACAGAAACAACAAGAGCTGCTAAAATAGCTCGAGTAGCTCAGCGAGCCAAGTGCTCTTGAGAATTGATCTTTGAAAACTGAACAGTAAAAGAGCGGGCCAAGTAGTATTGGTTTGAATTGGAGAGTAAAAAGTCCAATCGAATTGTGATTGGCTAGGATATAAACTGGAGAGTTTGATCCTGGCTCAGAACGAACGCTGGCGGCGTGCTTAACACATGCAAGTCGAACGCGAAAGGGGCTTCGGTCCTGAGTAGAGTGGCGCACGGGTGAGTAACGCGTAGATAACCTGTCCTGGTGTCTGGAATAATATCTCGAAAGGGGTGCTAATACCGGATATTCTTGCTTTCTATAAGGTATGCAAGGAAAGGTGGCCTCTGGAACAAGCTACTGCACGAGGAGGGGTCTGCGTACCATTAGCTAGTAGGTGGGGTAATGGCCTACCTAGGCGACGATGGTTAGCGGGTCTGAGAGGATGATCCGCCACACTGGTACTGGAACACGGACCAGACTCCTACGGGAGGCAGCAGTGAGGAATATTGCGCAATGGGGGCAACCCTGACGCAGCGACGCCGCGTGAGTGAGGAAGGCCTTCGGGTCGTAAAGCTCTGTCAAAGGGGAAGAAGTGCATGGTGGTTAATATCTGTCATGTTTGACGGTACCCTTAAAGGAAGCACCGGCTAACTCCGTGCCAGCAGCCGCGGTAATACGGAGGGTGCAAGCGTTGTTCGGAATCACTGGGCGTAAAGGGCGCGCAGGCGGTTTGAATAGTCAGATGTGAAAGCCCACGGCTTAACCGTGGAAGTGCATTTGAAACTGTCAGACTTGAGTACCAGAGGGGAAAGTGGAATTCCCGGTGTAGAGGTGAAATTCGTAGATATCGGGAGGAATACCGGTGGCGAAGGCGACTTTCTGGCTGGATACTGACGCTGAGGCGCGAAAGCGTGGGGAGCAAACAGGATTAGATACCCTGGTAGTCCACGCTGTAAACGATGTGCACTAGATGTAGGGGGTGTTGATCCCCTCTGTGTCGCAGCTAACGCATTAAGTGCACCGCCTGGGGAGTACGGTCGCAAGATTAAAACTCAAAGGAATTGACGGGGGCCCGCACAAGCGGTGGAGTATGTGGTTTAATTCGATGCAACGCGAAGAACCTTACCTGGTCTTGACATCCCGGAGACCCTTAGGAAACTAGGGGGTGCTTCCATTAGGAAGAATCTGGAGACAGGTGCTGCATGGCTGTCGTCAGCTCGTGTCGTGAGATGTTGGGTTAAGTCCCGCAACGAGCGCAACCCTTGCCTTTAGTTGCCAGCAGTTCGGCTGGGCACTCTAAAGGGACTGCCGGTGTTAAACCGGAGGAAGGTGGGGATGACGTCAAGTCCTCATGGCCTTTATGACCAGGGCTACACACGTACTACAATGGCCGATACAAAGGGCAGCGACACTGCGAAGTGAAGCCAATCCCGTAAAATCGGTCTCAGTCCGGATTGGAGTCTGCAACTCGACTCCATGAAGTTGGAATCGCTAGTAATCGTGGATCAGCATGCCACGGTGAATACGTTCCCGGGCCTTGTACACACCGCCCGTCACACCACGGGAGTCGGTTGTACCAGAAGCAGTTGAGCTAACCGCAAGGGGGCAGGCTGCCAAGGTATGGCTGGTAACTGGGGTGAAGTCGTAACAAGGTAGCCCTAGGGGAACCTGGGGCTGGATCACCTCCTTTATAAGGAAAAATACAAGGCGAGTCCTTGTATGGGATCAACCCTGCTCTATTTACTGTTCAGTTTTGAGAGATCAAGGTCATGGGCCTATAGCTCAGCTTGGTTAGAGCGCACGCCTGATAAGCGTGAGGTCGGTGGTTCAAGTCCACCTAGGCCCACCAGGCATGCTCGAGAGTTTGTTGGGGGTGTAGCTCAGCTGGGAGAGCGCCTGCCTTGCACGCAGGAGGTCATCGGTTCGATCCCGTTCACCTCCACCATATTGAAAGAGTAAGGTTGGGTGTTGAGTGCGAATTCAACATTCAACTTTAAACTTTCAGAGTTTTTGATCTTTGACAATTGAATAGCAGGGTATCTAAATCGTAGAGCCGATGCTGTGCAAGTGGGTCTTAGGACCTCCGCACGGAGGCATCGGTGTACTACACAAGCGTTTAGAGCTAACTTAGTTGTAAAAAGACTTATGGTTAAGCTACTAAGGGCTGACGGCGGATGCCTTGGCACTAGGAGGCGATGAAGGACGCGGAAAGCTGCGATAAGCTTCGGTGAGCTGCTAACAGGCTTTGACCCGGAGATTTCCGAATGGGGCAACCCGGCAGGAGTCATATCCTGTCATCCGATCTTGAATACATAGGGATCGGAGGCGAACGAGGGGAAGTGAAACATCTCAGTACCCTCAGGAAAAGAAATCAATTGAGATTCCGCAAGTAGCGGCGAGCGAACGCGGAATAGCCCAAACCTGTAGGCTTGCTTGCAGGGGTTGTGGGGCCCCGACATGGGATTGAGGAGAGATAGCGGAACGGTATGGAAAGGCCGACCAGAGACGGTGATAGTCCGGTAGGCGAAATCTCGAATCACCCTAGGGTGTCCCCGAGTACCACGAGGCACGTGAAACCTTGTGGGAATCTGGGAGGACCATCTTCCAAGGCTAAATACTCCCTAGTGACCGATAGTGAACCAGTACCGTGAGGGAAAGGTGAAAAGAACCCCGGGAGGGGAGTGAAATAGAAACTGAAACCGTCAGCTTACAAGCAGTTGGAGCATCCATGTGATGTGACAGCGTGCCTTTTGCATAATGAGTCAACGACTTACCCTACGCAGCAAGGTTAAGCCGATAGGTGTAGCCGTAGCGAAAGCGAGTCTTAACAGGGCGTCGAGTTGCGTGGGGTAGACCCGAAGCCGGGTGATCTATCCATGTCCAGGGTGAAGTCTCGGTAACACGAGATGGAGGCCCGAACCATTGTTGGTTGAAAACAGCTTGGATGAGGTGTGGATAGGAGTGAAAGGCTAATCAAACCCGGTGATAGCTGGTTTTCTCCGAAATATATTTAGGTATAGCCTTGCGAGTTGACTGACGGAGGTAGAGCACTGTTTGGGCTAGGGGTCCCACCGGATTACCAACCCCATACAAACTCCGAATGCCGTCAAGTTCTATCGCGGGAGTCAGACTGTGGGAGATAAGT
>CAVWHP010000011.1:370000-527897 GCA_963754825.1 uncultured delta proteobacterium
GCAGCATGGCACGGAGGCCCATTTTCATGACCGAACTCGACGAGTTGTTGTTCCGCTGGCAGCAGGGGCACAACATTTCCCAGCTTTCGCGGAGCCTTGGCCAGTCGCGGCAGACAGTGCGCAAGTACCTTCAACTGGCCCGAAGCCACGGCCTGAGCCGCGGCGGCGACGATGCGCAGCGGGCTCAGGTGCTGGCGGCCCTGCGAACCGACAGCCGTCAGGCCGCAGGCGCCGAAGCGCCCCTCAGGCAGCAGTTGCTCGAGCCCCACGCGGAGCAGATCCGCAACTGGCTGCAGGAACCCGATATGACGGCGAAACAGATATGGCGACTGTTGGCCGAACAGGGGCTCACCCTGAGCTATGCCAGTGTCAAACGCTTCCTCCGCAGCCACATCGCGCCGGTCACCGCGAAGGTGACCGTGCGCCTGGAGACGCCTCCGGGACAGCAGGTGCAGGTGGATTTCGGCCTGACCCGGGTCCGCGTTGGCGAGCGGGTGCAGTCCTTGTGGGTGTTCGTCATGACCCTTTCCTACAGTCGCCACCGCTTTGTCCGCTTTGTTCAGCGCCAGGATCTGGCCACCTGGATCGATTGCCACATCCGCGCCTTTGAGTTCTTCGGCGGGGTGCCCCGGACGGTCCTGCTCGACAACCTCAAAGCCGGAGTGGTCCGCCCCGATCTATACGACCCCACGGTCAACCGGGCCTACGGGGAGTTGGAACGCCACTACGGTTTCACCGTCGATCCGGCCCGGGTAGCCTCTCCGAAGGAGAAAGGCAAGGTGGAGCGCCAGGTGCCGGTGGTTCGCCAGCAACTGGTGGCCGGCCGCCGCTATGACGATCTGGCCGACCTGAACCACAAGGCGCTCGTCTGGTGCCGCGATCAGGTCGGTCAGGTGGAGCACGGCACCCCCTGCGAGCCGCCCATGGTCCGCTTCGAGCAGCAGGAGAAGGGCGCGCTCCAGCCGCTCCCGGCACAACCCTTTGAGCGGCCGACCTGGGGCGAAGCCAAGGTTCACCCAGACCACCACGTGGTCTTTGAGCGCAGCTACTACTCGCTGCCAAGCCGCTTCGTGGGCCGGACGGTTTGGGTGCGGGCCACTCGGCACCTGGTCGAAATCTACTGCGATGACGAACTGGTCAAGACCCATCCCCGGGCCATCCGGCGCGGCACCTGGCGCACCGATACCAATGACTACCCCGATGCGGCCAAGGCCTTTCTCTTTGCCCACCCGCAGTATTGTCGGAAAAAAGCGGCGGAGATCGGCCCGAACGTGGCGCGCATGGTCACGGAGATCCTTTCCGGCCACGCCATTCGCAACCTGCGCAAGGCCCAGGGGGTCCTGCGACTGGCGGACAAGTACGGCCCCGATCGGCTGGATGAGGCCTGTGATTATCTGCTCCACTTCGGCGCCACCGAGCTGCGCCGGCTCACTCGGGTGCTGGAGCAGGGCATCCCGCCGTCATGGCAGCCGCGGCCCAGGAACCGCCGTCGGCGCCCCTCACCGAGCAGGGTAAGGGTTTCCTCCACCCGCCGGACAGCTTTGCCGCCCTGGAGGTGAGCCAATGAGCATTACCGCCGCCCTCACCAGCCAGCTCAAGGCGCTCAAGCTCGGCCGCATGCTCGACACCATAGACGTCCGCCTAGCCCAGGCCCGCGACGATCAGCTCGGGTATCTGGAGTTCCTGCAGCTCCTGCTCCAGGACGAGATCGAACGCCGCAAAACCCAAAGCCTCCGCCTGCGCCTGCAGCGCGCCAGCTTCGAGGAGCCCAAGACCCTGGAGGACGTCGAATTCCCGGCCAACCCCTCCCTGAACCCCGCCGCGGTCAGGGATCTGGCCACCGGCCTGTTCATCGAGCGACGCGAGCATGTCCTTCTCTACGGCCCCGCCGGTACCGGCAAGACCCACCTTGCCCAGGCACTGGGACACCATGCCTGCCGCACCGGCCGCTCGGTGCTGTTCCTCAAGGCGGCCAAACTCTTCCGGGTGCTGCAGGCCGCCCGGGCCGACAACTCCTGGGAAGTCGAGTTGCGCCGACTCCTCGCCCCGGACCTGCTCATCATCGACGACTTCGGACTCAAGCCCATGACCATGACCCAGGCCGAGGACTTCTACGAGATCGTGGCCGAACGGCACCTGCGCAGTTCAATCATCGTCACCTCCAACCGGCCGCCGGGTGACTGGCTCCCCTTGTTTCCCGACCCGGTCATGGCCAACTCGGCCCTCGACCGACTCGCCCACAATGCCCACCACCTGGTGATGAAGGGCGAATCATACCGAAAGAAAATGCGTCCACAAACAAGGCAACCGGCAACCCCTGCAACCGAACTCACCGAAGGTCAAACTGCTCAATTACGCTGACCCCGCGCCTGCTCAATTAGGCTGTTCCTTGACAGTTAAATACCATTTTTTCAACGTATCCTTTGTCAAAGCCCCCCCTAACCGGGTACAAATGTAAATCATGTCTAAATTTCTCTCCCCTTCCCCAGAGTTGTCCTTTTTCACTGAGGACTGATCATCCGTATGTACCTTGAACACTTTCATCTCACCCATTCCCCTTTCCGGGAAGAGCCTGATCCTGATGTTTTTTTTCCAGGGGCACGACGGGAGGAAGTCTGTCAGTCGCTCATCTTGGATATTCTCGCGGGAAGACCCCTCGTCAAACTGATCGGCCGTGAAGGATCCGGGAAGACGCTGGTGTGTCGTGTCATCATTGACCGTCTGCCAGCGGAATACAAGGTGATCTACATAGATAATCCGGCCGGATCCTTCGATGATTTGTTGCGGATTGCCTGTTTCGATCTGGGCATGAATCCCTCGATCAAGCACGAATCGACTAATTTTCTGCACGAATTGCGTGACCTTCTCGAAAAACGTCGTGCTCAAAAACTGAAAACCGTGCTCATTATCGACGAGGCTGAAAAACTGTTCCTCGCCACCCTTGAAAGACTCGTCAGGCACATCAGTGAACAATCTGATACTCTTGGCCTGACCTTCATCCTTGCGGGACGGCCTGGGCTTGAAGCCAACCTCGAGCAACTTTCCGCCTTTTGCAGCAACGTCGATATTCAGGCCGGCTATTTTCTTGAGCCACTCACCGAGAGCGAAACCCGGCAATACCTCCGCTATCGTCTGCATGCGGCAGGCGTGAGTCATGACCAGCACGACGATATTTTCACTGAAGGTGCTGTGAACAAGATTTTTTCTTCAGCCCAGGGCAACCTTCGTATGATTAACATCCTGGCCGAGGAGTCACTGCAGATTTCCTATGCGGAAAAATCCTTCATGGTGCTGCTTGACCATGTCGATCCTGAATCCGCCGAGCTCGATAAAATAGAGAACAGGGTTGTCGAGGTTTACGACCTGCTGCGACAAAATAAGATTATCGCTGGAACTTTAATCGCCGCTGCACTTCTGGTGTTGTTTATCGGTCTTCTTCTGAGCGGCGGGAATGAAGGGAAGGTGGCCAACGATGCCCAGAAGGAGCAGCCAATTCAAGTTATACCGCCAACCCCGCCCGCGCCAATCCCCTCACAAACCGTTGCGCGAGGTGAGGGGTCCACCTTGCCGGGCGCGGAACCGCGGGGTGGTGAGTATGTTGCGGCGCAGGTTGGTGCCGAAGGAACCACAGCCTCCGAGGCGTCCGAGGCAACCCTGGCTCTGCCGCCTTTGACCAGGGAGGAAGCGCTACGGGATGGGGACAAATTGTTTCGTGATCGGCGAGGTGCCAGCGCCACCTGGCTGGCCGGAGCCTATCGTGGCTTGTACACTATCCAACTTATGATGCTGACCTCGGAGCAGGCACAAACCAGCATCACCAGGATGCTGGTGCAGGATGATTACTATAAACTGCACGAGCAATTTTATATTCTTCGCAAGAAAAGCGCACCACCGACCTTTTTTGTGTTCTACGGCATCTTCGATTCCATGGACGCCGCCCGTGTTGCCCGCAATAGCATGCCTCTGTTTCTTCGCAAACATCACCCGTACCCGCTGGCCATCAGCGACGCCTTGAAAAAGACCGAGGATTGAGCAGAGGTTTCGAATATGCACGTCCTTCTTGCCAGGCCACGCGGTTTCTGCGCAGGCGTCAACCGGGCCATCTCGATCGTCAACCGGGCGTTGGAGCGGTACGCGCCACCAGTCTATGTGTTGCATGAAATCGTTCACAATACACATGTGCTCGATGCGCTCAGGGGCCGCGGGGCAATTTTTGTCGAGGAACTGGAAGAGATTCCCGCCGGGGCGGTGACCATTTTCAGCGCCCACGGCGTATCCCGGGCAATCGCAGAGCAGGCCACAGCCTTGGGATTGCGCACCATCGACGCCACCTGTCCACTCGTGTCCAAGGTACACCGGCGGATGATCGGTCTGCATCGCAAGGGCTACGATGTGATCGTCATCGGTCACAAGGGCCATCCGGAGGTCGAAGGGACCTGCGGCCAGGCGGAAGGTCCGGTGCACCTGGTTTCGAAACCTTCGGAGATCGCCAGTCTGCAGGCCACCAACCCTGACAGGATCGGCTATGTGACCCAGACCACCTTGAGCGTCGACGACACCGCTGAAATGGTCGAGGCTATCCGTCGGCGTTTTCCCGCAGTCGCAGCACCGGAACGAACCGATATCTGCTACGCGACCACGAACCGGCAACTGGCTGTCCGGCGACTTGCCGACCGGGTCGATCTGGTGCTCATCGTCGGCTCCAAGAACAGCTCCAACTCTAACCGGTTGCGTGAAGTGGCGGAATTGCGGCAGACGCCGGCCCATCTCATCGATGATGCCGGCGAGATGGATCCGGGCTGGTTTGTCGGTGTCGAACGGGTGGGGATCAGTGCCGGCGCCTCGGCGCCGGAGCATCTGGTGGTGCAGGTGGTCGACTGGCTGCGGCGCCATGGGGCCCGCTCTGTGGAAGAAATGGAGGGCGAAGAGGAGCACATCAGCTTCCTCGTCCCGGACTTTACTGTCTGAGTGGTGCCGCACCTGAGTTCTCCGGGCGGAAGCAACGGTCTTTCCGGGCGCTAACCGTCGTCACTGGACAAACTGGCGGGCGCTGACGATCTCGACCGCCGTGCGCAGTCTCGCTCCGCATTCGGTCAGGGCCCTGAGGGTGGCCCTGTTCGGATGACCGATGGCGATGGCTGCGCCTTTTTTTTGGGCGATGGCCACCAATTCGTCAATCTGCCGGCAGATCGTTTCGGTTTCCTGCACGTTGTCCAGAAAGATATGCCGTCGGGCGGCGGGAACGCCGAGTTCCTGCGCCGTCGCCAATCCCTGCGAACCGCGGGCTGTGTAGGAGTCGATGAAGTAGAAGGAATGTTCCTTCAAGGTAGCGAGCACCACCCGCATGGCGGCCGCATCCGCGGTGAATCGCGATCCCATGTGATTGTTGGCACCGGTTGCGTGCGGCACGGCGCTGAACATCCCGGCCATTTTTTGGCGAAGACGCTCGGGGGTATCGCGTACATACAGGGCATTTTCGCCTGGATTCCAGGCTGTATTCCTCGGTTCCATCGGCAGATGGAGGAGAATCTCGCGGCCTTTCGCCTTGGCCAGCGCGGCCTGCTGCGCGGTAAACGGCCCTGCCGGCAGAAAAGAAAACGTCAGGTTGAGATCCAGTGCCAACAGTTGGTTGCCCAACTGTTGATGATACCCCATGTCGTCGATGATGATGGCGACTCTTGGTCGGGCTGTTCCAGAGGCAACAGGCGGGACCGCCTCCTGCGGGGGCAACTGGGCTGAGGCCGCCTGCTCCGGGGTGTCTGCCTCGGGTTCTTCGAAGACGACGATGGGGTCTATGGTGATGCCCTCGTTCGCGGGTCGCTGCGATGGCGACTCCAGGGCGTTCTGCCCGGTGTCCGGTCGTTCTTTGTGCGAAGACTCGGGCCTGTCGCACCCGCAGCAAAGAAAGAGCGTCGCAAGAAGAGCGAACACCACGGAAACAAAGGCTGTGCGGCGGGCGAGAAAAGGCATGGGTGGGCGCGACAGCTACTTCGTCCTGGTGAGGATGTACTCCGCCAGTTCCTTGAGGAGCGCGACGTTTTCCCGTGCCGGTTCCTGGTCCGGGAAAATGTCGAGGCACTCGGTGGCCTGCTGTACCAGTTGCCGGGCCGTTCGGGCCGCGGTGGCGAAACCGTCGAATTGCTCGATCAGGCTTCGCAGGCGCTCATAACTCCCCGGAATGGTGCGGTCACCGTGCATCAGGCCTTCCATTTCCCGGCGCTGGCTGCCATCGGCCCGGGCGAGGGCATGCAGCAGGGGCAGGGTCACCTTGCCTTCAATGAAATCGTTCCCGATTTTTTTCCCGGTCGATTGTTCGTCCCCAAGAAAATCCAGCAGATCGTCGACCACCTGAAAGGCGGCGCCGAGGTGGTCGCCGTAGGCGGCCAGGGCCGCTCGCTGTGACGTTTCCGCACCGGCGTAGATGGCCCCCAGAGTACAGGTGGAGGCGATGAGGTTGCCTGTTTTCTGGCGGATCACGGCAAAGTAGGGAAACTCTCCTGCGCTGGTGTCGCCGATCAGGCGGAGCTGCGCGAATTCGCCGTTCACCATGGAGGTTGTGGCGCGACAGAAGATTTCCAGGCCGGCGTTTTCGGCCAGTCTGCCGATCAGATACATGCTCTGCGCATGCAGCCAGTCTCCGGCGAGAATGGCCGAGGTCATGCCGAACCGGGCCAGGACGGTGGCGCGGCCGCGCCGTTGTTCGGCCCGGTCAATCACGTCATCATGGATCAGCGAGGCCACGTGCAGGTATTCGAAGGCCGCGGCCAGCAGGTACAGATCCTCGTCGTCGCGACCGCAGCAGCGCGAGCAGAGCACGGTGAGCAGCGGCCGGATCCGCTTGCCGCCGTTGAAAAGGGCGTAATCGAGCACCTCGTTGAGCAATGGATCGGCGCCGGCAAGCGCTGCGGCCTGATCCGCCCGCATGGTCGCCTCGACCCGTTCGCCCACCACCGCGGCCACTTTGCGCAGCCCGGTGTGGTCCGGGCCGGTGTCACTCTGTTTCATCGTCAGTTCGGAAAAATGAGGCCACCTCCGCCAGTTCCCTGGTGATCGGGCTGGGCGGCAGGCTTCTGAGAAATTGGCGGCCGTACCCTTTGGTGAACAGACGGGCGTCAAGGATGGCGACGACGCCCCGGTCGGTGCAGGTGCGCATCAGCCGCCCCACCCCCTGGCGCAGGGTGAGGATGGCACGCGGCACCTGGAAATCGGCGAAGGGGTTGCCCCCCTGGGCGCGGATGCGGTTGATGCGGGCCATAATAACAGGGTCGCTCGGCACTTCAAACGGTAATTTGTCGATAATCACCAGACTGAGTGCCTCGCCGGGGATGTCCACCCCTTCCCAGAAACTGGCGACTGCACACAGCACCGATTCAGTCCGACGGGCGAACTGGTCGAGGAGAACCCGCCTGGGCGCCTCACCCTGGACCAGGAGCGGGAAGGGGACCCGGTCGCGGAGAACGTGATAGGCTGTTTCCATGGCCTGGAAGGAGGTGAACAGGGCGAGCGTGCGGCCGCCGGCATGGTTGATAAGCGTTTCCATGCAGGTGTGCAGTGACGACTGGTAGCCCGGCGCGGCCGGTTCGGGAAAGCCGGTGGCCGGCATGTAGAGCAGCGTCCGCTGCCGGTAGTCGAAGGGCGAGGGCAGGCTGAGGGTCGGGGTGTCCTCGGGCAGACCGAGTCGGTCGAGAAAATAGGTGAAGCGTCCGCCTGCGGTGAGGGTCGCCGAGGTGAACACACAATGACGGGTCATGGCGAAGAGCGTCGCGCGCAACTCCTCGGCCACATCCACCGGCGTGACACACAGGGTGAGATTGCGCTCGGTCCGCTCGTACCAGCGGGTGAAGCGGATTTCCGCCTCGGCCGGGTTGTCTTCCGGGCTGGCCAGCAGCTGCTGCAGGCGGGAGGCCAAGTCCTGGGCGCGTCCGGCATACTGGGGCCACGGGCCTTCCCGGCCTGCCAAGCTGTCCAGGACGGTTGCCAGGTGCTCCAGGGCGGCCCCGAGGTCCTCGCAGACCGCCAGGACATCGGCCCGCTCGCCGAGTAGCGACGGGAGCGGAAAGCGGCCGCGCCCCGAGGGGAAGGTCGCCGTCCACCGCTCCACCGTGCCACTGAGGCGGACCGCCGCCTCGCTCACTGCCTGGCGGTCCTTACCGGCCAGGTCCTCCGCGACGGTGCGCTCCAGGTCGCCAACGAGGTCGAGCATCTGGTACCTGGACAAGGTGAAGCCGAAAAAGGTGGTGGCCACGTTCTCGACGTGGTGGGCTTCGTCAAAGATGACGGTCTCGTAGCGCGGCAGCACCTCGCCGTAGCCGGTGCGACGTACCGCCAGGTCGGAAAAGAGCAGGTGATGGTTGACGATGAGCAGCCGGCTGGCCCCTGCGTCCCGGCGCAGCCGATTGAGAAAGCAGCCGGTCGCCTCCGGACAGGAGGGGCCCAGGCAGAAGTGCGACTGGCAACAGATTTTCTGCCAGAGCAATGAGGAGGCGGCCAGCCAGGGCAGTTCGGAGCGGTCCGCGTAGACGGTTTCTGCGATCCAGTGGTCGAGGGCCTCCCCGCCCTCGGCGAACAACTCGCCCGCGGAAGCGGCCTGCAACTGGCGAAAACGGTAGAGGCACAGGTAATTCTGGCGGCCTTTGACGCAGAGTGCCTGCAGGTGCGGGTCGATGTGCTCCCGGATGAGGGGGATCTCTTTTTCCAGAATCTGGTCCTGGAGGTTGCGGGTGTTCGTGGACACCACCACCCGGGCGCCGCTGAGCACGGCGGGAATGAGATAGGCCAGGGTCTTGCCCAGCCCGGTTTCCGCCTCGACCACCAGGGACGAACAGCCTTCTTTGGGCTCCTCTTCAGTCGGGGCGAGACACTGCGCCACGGCCCGAGCCATTTCCAGCTGACCGGCGCGGAATTCGTAGCCGTCGATACTGCGGGCGAGCACTCCCTCGGGGCCGAACAGGCTATCCATGGAACGGCAGACCGAGGATGTCATGGGCGATTTCCCGCACCTGCGGAGAACGGTCGTCGAGCCGTGAACGCACCAGGTCGAGGGCCGAGTCACTGGCGATGAGACCCAGCACGCTGACCGCCTCGCCGCGCACCCAGTCAACGGGATTGTCCAGTTGCGCAGCCAGGGAGGGGATGGCGAGCGGCAGCTTCTCCGGGCAGAGCACGACCAGCTGTTCGAACAGGACCAGGACGCCCAGCCGGACCGCATACCGCTCATCGGTCAGCAACCGGCCGGTCCAATCCCAGTAGCGCGGCTCCTGACGAAACATGGCGACGATATTGTCCGCATATCCCATGGCGAGAAAGTCGGCGATGACCTGCAGCATTTCCTCGTCGGACGGCTCCCGCGGTGTGGGGGCAGCTATGGTTTCATTTGGTAGATTTTTCATGGAAAATTGACCCCGTTGAGGACAACGGGTCCATACCACGGTCCGCGGCCGGTGGCAATCCGGGAATTATTGCCCCTGCAGCTTGACACATGTTTTTTTCAACAGTAGAGAAATCAGGCAGCGGCTCTTTCCCTTGCCCACCCACGAATCCCGAATCCAGGCCATCCATGCCCGAGCACAATTTTCCGCCGCCTCCCACTGCCACCATAGCCGACAACGAACTACTGGAAGGCGATGAGGTGCTGGTGATTGTCGATGACTTTCCCGACATTGTCGGCCTGCTGCGGGAGTTCCTCGAACAGCGTGGCTTCCCCTCGGTCACGGCCGGCTCGGCCAGCGAACTGCGCCAGCATCTGAGCACCAGGAACGTGGCCCTGATCCTGCTCGACATCGGCCTGCCCGATGCGGACGGCATGCAGCTGCTGCCCGAGCTGAAAAAGAGCCGTCCGGACCTGGCGGTGATCATGCTGACCGCCGTTACCGATCTGCAGACGGCCCTTGTCTGCCTCCGTTACGGGGCGGACGACTACCTCACCAAGCCCGTCCATTTCGCCGATCTGCTCACCACCCTGCGCAAGGTGCTCGAAAAGCGACGGCTGACCATCCGCAACCGGCACTATCAACGCCAGATCGAACAGGCCAATTTCCGCATCCAATTGGCCCATCAGCTGGCCATGAAGATGAACACAGCCTACCTGAGCATGGTCGAGCTGGACGAAATCCTCAACGCCATCCTGATCGGCATCACCGCCGAGGAAGGACTGCAGTTCAACCGCGCCTTCCTCGCCCTGTTCGACGAGGCCGGGGCGACCCTGGAAGGGCGGCTGGCCATCGGTCCGGGGAACCGCGAAGAGGGCGGGCGCATCTGGCTGGACATGGTCGGCCAGGGCATGCGCCTCGACGACCTGCTCGCCAAGGTCGAGGGCAGCCCCGGCCAGGCCGATTCCGAGGTCAACCGTATCGTCCACGCCCTGCGGGTGGACGCCGCGGACGAGGAACACCTGCTCGTCCGCGCGGTCCGCGACCGGCGCTCCATCAACGTGGTCAACGGCCGGTGCGATTGTTCCGTGCCGCTCGAGCTGCTCGGCCTGCTCCAGGAGGACAGCTTCGTCGTGGTCCCCCTCTATTCGCCCAGCCGTGCGCTCGGGGTGATCATTGCCGACCACTTCGTCACCCGCGAACCGATCCTGGATGAACGGGTGCGGGCCTTGGAGAGTTTCGCCAGCCAGGCCAGTCTGGCCATCGACCACTGCCGCCTGTACATGGCCATGCAGGGCAAAATCAAGGAACTGGAGGAGGTGACCCGGGTCCTGGAAAACAACAAAAACCTGCTCATCGAGGCGGAGCGGTACTCGGCGGTGGGCCACATGGCCGCCCAACTCGCCCACAGCATCCGCAACCCGATCACGGCCATCGGCGGCACCGCCCGGTTGCTGGCGCGCAAAACGGACAACAGGGACTGGCTGCAGTTTCTTGAAATGATGACCCGCGAGGCGGAAAAAATCGAAAAGATCCTCGAGGATCTGTTCAGTTTCGTGGACCGGGTCAAGCCGGTGTGCCGGCGGATGGGGCTCGGCCCGTTGATCCACAAATGCTTGCTGCTCCATTTCCGCAGCATGGAGGAAAAGGGCATCCGGCGAATGTTGCGTCTGCCGGAAACCGACCCCGAGGTGGAGATCGATCCGGAATTGATCCAGCAGGCCCTGGTCCACCTGACCCGCAACAGCATCGAGGCCATGCCCGAGGGTGGGGAATTGATGGTCGAGGTGCTGGCGGAGGAAAAGGAGGTCCGTATCGTCATCAGCGATACCGGGGGCGGCAGCACCACAGCCGACCTGCTACACGCCACCGACCCGTTTTTCACGACCAAGCAGGTCGGTACCGGGGTCGGACTGACTATGGTCAAGCGGATCATCGAGGACCATGGCGGCAGCCTGAACCTGAAGAACCGGGCCGAGGGCGGGGTCCGTGCGACCATTGTGCTGCCGCGGGCAGGCTGATTGTTCGCCGGGGCCACGGCCTCTGAAGCGGGGCGCTGAAAAAAAAAGGCGAACAAAAAAAGGGCGGGTTCCTTTGCAGGAACCCGCCCTTGGGCGTTACGAAGGTCGATTCAGTTCAGAGGGATCAGAACTTGAGTTCGAACTTGGCGTAGGTACCGAAGGCACCGTCATCCTCGACTTCGTCATCCTCGAAGGAAGGTGCCAGGTAGCCGGCGAGCCAGTAGAAGTCGGCGCCCTTGCTGATGGTGTACTGCAGCTTGCCGGAGATCTCCATGGCATCGTCCAGCGCCGGAGTGCTGGTCAGCGGGCCGCCGCCCTTGTCCCAGGCGTCAACGCTGACATAGGCCAAGTTACCCGTGAGCTTGAGGCTCTCGCTAACCTGGTACATGGCCACCAAGCCACCCCACATCCAGTCGCCAGTATCGCCAACCTTGACCGCGCTGATCGGCTCTTCTGTACCGATCATGATGAAACCGAAAGCCCGGTCAGGCAGGAAGCCGTCCTGGGTGAAACCGACGTTCAGTGCCAAGGTCAGGGCGTCCATGGTGTAGCTCGGCATGATGTAGCCGCCGATACCGTCGTCCTCGGAACCGATATTGTCCTTGCCATCGCCGTTGTCATCCTCGCGCCAGTTGTTGAAGCCGTTCAGGTTGGACTCGGTGTAGCCGAGTTCGGCCTGGAAGCCCATGGCGCCGGATTTGCCCTTGGTATACACCGAGGCGAACAACCCGTCGTTCTGCTCGTTGTAGGTCAGGCCATCAACCAGTTCTTCCTTTTCAACGCGGTCGTCCATCTGGTAACCGAGCATACCGCCGATGGTCCAGTCCTCGTTGACCTTGGCCTTGAGGTGGCCACCGAAGCGCATCTCGTCGTTGTCCTCTCTTTTGTCTTCACCGATGGCGGAGGCTTGTGCCTCGTCCATCCACTCGACAAAGGGGTTGAACTCGACGGTGTCGGTCTTGACGATGCCGCGCAGGCCAGCCAGGCTGACGTCATCGTAGAAGAAGTTGGTGGAGGTGGCCCCCGGGCCGTAGGTGACGCGGTATTTACCGACCTCGGTGGTGAACTGATCGTTGAAGGGTACGCCGAGCACGGCCACATCCACCCAGATGTTGTCGCCGCCGAGGGAGGCCCGCTCACCCAGGTCGGTGTCAAAGTCGTTGGCGTAGGTGTCGGCAACGCGGATGCGAGACTTGACATAGGCGCCGCCGGCAGCGGTGCCGACCACGTTAAAGCGAATTCGGTGATCCAGATTCGTCGCCTCGCTTTCGCCCTTCTGGCCGAAGTCGAAGCTGTCTCTGTAGACCAGCCGAGCGCGGGCATCGCCGGTGATTTTCACGCCCGGCTCGACGGCAGCTGCGGAAGCCGTGGAAGCAATACCGCCGGCCAGCAACAAGGCAGCGCCTGCAACGAGTACTTTCTTCATGTTTTTCTCCTTTGCATAGGTGATGGTTTGCGTGTTTCTCGCGCCAACAAGAAACCTTTTGGACGTATCTCAGGTGCCTGCAGAGTAAAACGTGCGGCAAGGACCGTCAAGTTTTTTTTACCCCGGTAAAATTTTTTTTACCTTGTCTGTCGGGCAACCTGAAGGACCACCGCGGCGGGAGAAGACGTGTTGCCGCACAAGGGGTTGTCGACCTGTCGGACAGTTCGGCGACCGGTGCTGGCAAGGGCGTGGCGGGAGTTGTGGTGGCGGCTGCTGGCTGCGCCTGGAGCGGCATGCCGCAGTCAGGGACCTGGCCGGCGGAACGATACGGTGGCGAAGACAACGAGGCCGGCAGGGGTGAAGAACAAAAAAACGCCCGTCGGACCAGCCGGGTCCGACGGGCGGTGGCCGCACCCCATCCACCGGTCGGTCGATGGGGCTGCGTGCCGGACAGGATCAGAATTTGATGCTGCCGTAGAGCATGACGTACGACCAGTCGTCGTCGCCGCCGGTGTGCTCGGTGGCGCCGTCGTCGGGCATGGCCAGGGCACCGACCAGGGACAGGCTGAGGTGGTCGTTGACCGACCAGTCGATCACCAGGTCCAGTTCGTCGGCGTAGGCGTCGTCCTTGACACCGAAGTCACCGGCATCATGGATGGTGAAGTTGTAGTAGAACAGGCTGACGGCCACGGGCTCAAGCGGCTGCACCTTCAGCTTGACCATGTGCGAATCCAGGTTGGAGTTGCCCAGCACGTACTCGCCGATGATTTCACCCTGATACCACGAACCCCAGTCGGCAAAGCCGTAGAAGAGAGTGTCGTAGTTCTCGTCGAAACTCGCGTACCGGTAGCTCAGGGTCGGCTGCCAGGCCACCTGCTCGAATTGGTAGGAGGTGGTGATGTGCCAGCCGTTGCCCGCGTCGAAGCCGTCATCCCGGTCCTCATGGACATACTCGGCGTCGAAGCGCAGCGGTCGGAGTGCCTCCGGGCCGTTGGCCGCGGCAAAGGGCTTAACCCCCCCGCGGATGTCGAAGACGTTCATGCCGTCCCGGCTGTCGATGTCCGAATCCAGGGTGTAGAGGCCGCCACCGATGCTGGCGTTGTCATTAAAGGTGTAGTTGACGGTGGCCCCGCCCAGTTCGGTGGAGTCGTTGGAGATGGGGTCGTTCTCCAGGTAGACCAGGTCCACGTTCAGTCCGCCGGTTTTCATGCGGACGATGCCCGCATACTCGGCCGCCCGGCGTCCGCCGATCCAGTAGGCGCCGCGGTCGCCGCCGGAACCGGCGTAGCTGTAGAGCAGGAAGCCGTCGCCCACCTTGTACTGCTGGCGGCCGAAGGAGATGTCGAGGAAATTCTCGCCGAGCGAGCTGAACAGATTGCCCGAACGCCAGCCGGCGTAGGCGTTCTCGACGCGCAGGTCACTGACATCGCCGAGACCGGCGTTGGAGGCGGCCGCGTCCAGGCCGCCGCCGGTGTTGGCCTGCACGGCGTCCACCCGGCCGTAGATCTCCTGGGTGTTGGGCAGGAAGTAACTGCCTTCGAGACCCGGACGGATGAGCGACTCCCACCAGGAATCGGAATCCTCGCCGAGGGCCTCCCGGGCGTTGCCAAACCAGGAGTTGCCCTGGTCGAACAGACCGACCTCGACCTGGAGGGTGGCCTTGGCAAAGCTGTTGTTGCTGCCGGTGTAGAACTGCAGCGGATTGGTCTGCTCGGCGTCGGCCGCATGGACAGTGCCGGCGAAGAAGGACGCCGCCATCAGCAGGGAGGCGGCAGCCGCGTGTCCGCGGGATGTGCGCAGGTACTTCATGGGAATCGTCTCCTTTTTTGGGGGTTGAGGGTAAAAAGTTCCCCGTCTCTTAATGAGTTCCTCAAAAAAAAGCATCAATTTAATGCTCCTGTCCTACGGAAAAACAACCGGCAAAACAGCAGGTTGTCTGTTGCTCTGGGGAATGTGGAGAATTTGATGGGTGCTTTGCGGGGGTGGCGGCGGGTCGGGCGGGGGCTTTCGGGATTGTCGGGGCGTGGTGCGGTAACGCTCCCGGATGGCTGAAAACCGGGCTGTCGGGGTGAATGGAGGGGGGGTGGCGAGGCCGGCAGGGGCGTGGAGGACAGGCGTCTTCCGCCTGTCCCGCCAGGAAGAGGCAGGACAGGCGGCAACGGCCGGTTCCGCTCAGTCTGCGCTGGCCGCAGTACGCAGAGTATAGCTGTTCAGAGCGGCGGCGGACGATTGCCAGAACATGAACGGGTAGCCCTTTTCCGAGTCGGCGAACAGCAGCTGCAGGTGGCCGTCTGCCTCGCCGGTGCGCAGCGCCTGATAGTTGACCGTGTATCCGGGCAGTTTGCGGGTTTCCCACAACGGCGTCAGGGCGCCGTTTGCCCACCGGTGGGCGGTGAGCGAACTGCCGTCGAAGTAGCGCAGGTTGGGCATGAAGGCGACCGTTTCCAGGCGGTTCCGACCAACCAGCACGTCGTTGTGCCCGTCGCCGTCAAGATCGGTGAGGATGATGCGGGTGTTGACGTAGACCGTTTTCTTTTCGAGATCCGCCTGACTCGACAGGGTGCCGAAGAAGTTGTCACTGGCGCCGTAGAGTTCGGTGCTGGTCCAGAGCAGCGCCCCGGAGGCGGCGAACACCTGCATGCGGTTATCCGCGTTGATGGCGACAACCTCCCGGGAGCCATCGCCGTCCAGATCGCCCACGGCGAAATCGAACAGGTTGAGGCTGGCGGGCAGAGGGTATTTCTCGCCGGCAACGATACCCTGCTGCGGGTCGTGGGTCATGCGGTAGATACCGACTGCCCCCTGTTCCCCGGCCAGGGTCGACTGACCGAGGAGCACGGGCGCGTCCCCCGGCACATCCAGGGCGCGCAGGTAGTAGCGGACCTTGGTCAAGAGTTGGCGCAGCTCGCGGCCGTCCCACTCGTACACGCTCGAGTCGGGCACCTCACCGGCGCTGGCGCTGACATAGATCTCCTGGCGGCCGTTGCCGTTCAGGTCCGCCAGGGTGACACCGTGGTAGCGCAGGTGATCGGCCAGGGGCATGGCGGTGATCTTCTGGAACTGGCCGTCCAGGAGGCGATAGAGAAGCAGTTCCGACCGGGCCAGCAGGACGATCTCGACCGAGCCGTCGTTGTCCAGATCGCCGGCGTTCAGGTCCATCAGTTCCATGGGCATCTTGCGGCTGCGGTGGCTGGCGACCAGATCGAAGCGGGAACCCTCTTCCAGTCCGGTGAGGCTGCCGGCAACGAGATTCTCGCGGTAGGCGCGCTCGGGGTGCGCGGTCTGGAAGGCGGTCGCGCCCTTGGCCTGTGCCGGGGCGGTGGCGGCTTCCTCCGGGCGAACCTTGCCGAAGACGGTGCCGCTGATCTGCCAGGCCAGGTCGTCGATGGCACTCATGGCATTCTCCACGGCGGGCAGGGCATGGGTGAACTTGCGCGGTGCCTGACTGGCGTTTTTCGAGAAGACATAGCTGGTGAGGGCGAAATTTTCGCCCTCGGGCACGAGCGAGCCCATGACCAGGTAGTCCGCGCCGGACTGCCGCAACTGCTGGCCGAAGGCTTCATAGTTGCCGGCTTTGAGCGCGCCAGCCATCTGCTCGGTCGCCGCACCCTGGGGCACGGCGACGATGTTCGCCCGACTGGCCAGACGGCTGGCCAGCATGCTGGCCAGCCCGTTGCGCAGATATGCGTGGGATTCGGGCAGGTCCACCGAGAAGGGCAGGAAGAGCACCTGGCGCCTGGCTGGTGTCGTCTGTGCCGGCGCATCGGCGGCCAGGGCGTCAGTGGGACCGGGAAGGATCATCGGGACGACGCAGGGTCCGGCCAACAGGCTGGCCACGAGCACGAGGACTGTTCTGGCGAGGCGGGCGGGCAGGGCAACGGTGGTCAATGTGGTGATGGTATTCACAATGGGCACTCCTGTGTGTGTACTCCCATCGGGGAGGGGCGGCCAGGGAGAGGACGGTCCGGTCGGCCGGGCAACTGCTGCTGGTGGGAGGCGCGACTGGGCATGAGTCAATGATGGAAAAGAGGCGATGCGATGGCGGCGGTCGTCGCCCCCGGTGCAATCAGTAGGAAAAGCTGATGGAGATGCCGCCGTAGAACGCGGGTGTGGCCGCGGGATCCGGCACGTTCCCGGCGGCCCCGCCGTTGCCAGCAGGATCACCGGCAACCGGGCGGGTCCATTGCAGCATCGGGGTGATGGTCAGATAGTTCCGATAGGAAATAGGCATGTTGAAGAGCATGGAGAACAATTGCCCCTCCTCGGTGTCGAAGGGATTCTTGAGGAGCATGGTGCTGTTGCCCAGCTGCAGGGTGAGATCCTCGTCAACCTGGTAGGAGCGGGACAGGTCGAAGGCCAGGTACCAGGAGCGGGCCGGATCGAAGGGGCCGTTACGCTGCGGGTCGAGCCCGAGGAACACCGTCCCGGGGCTGCGCTCATCCGCCTCCGTGGTCAGGATGTAGCCGGCCGAGAAGCCGAGCAGACCCGCGGACCCTTCGTAGGAAAAGGTGATGGCCTGACCGGCCGGCCTAGTGCTGGCGGTGTGCAGGCCCGGGTTCGGGTGCGCCGAGTGCTGGAGTTGCATGGTCAGGCCGGGCAGTCCCTGGGCGTCGAAACCGTACATGCCGGTGGCGAGCAGACTGTTCACCGCAGTGTCCCACACCGTGCCGCCAGTGGGCGCTGCGTGTTCGCCGGCATGGACCGTCGTCGCCGCTGCGCCGAGCAGCAGGGCAAAAAGGAGCAGGAAGTGGCGAAAAATTCGTTTCGGCATGGGCTGGCAGACCGCGTGCAGACCTGAAGAGGGGGGAATTTATATAATATTTTACCGCCCGCCCCGGGGAATGACAACAAATTAAACCGGTCGCCACCAGGGACCGGCCGAAGGCGCCCGGCGCCCGCGCCGGGCGCCGGCGTGCACGATCAGACGCCGGCGGGCGAGGGTTTGATGCGGCCGCTGATCAGGCCGGCGAACGATTCCGCGCCGGTGAACAGCCACCCCAGGTGGGTGCGGCAGGCGGCGCAGAGGGCGATCTGCCAGCGGCAGCCGGGAAACCAGGAGAATTCACTGGTCGGTGCGCCCGCGACGCTGATTCCCGGGGCGCTGCGGAAGCAGCGAAGTTCGTAGGCTATGCCCGCCGGGTTGAAAAAGGCGTGCCCGTGGCGACCGTGAATCTGCACCGCCTGGTCCGGGGTGGTGATCACGGCGTTGCAGGCGGCGCAGAGCAGAATGGGACCGCCGGGCTGCCGCCGGGTTGCGTCGGTACGACTGGCCGGCGGCCGTCTGCTCGCCGGTGAAGTATTGGGATGGCGGGCGTGGCGCTCAGGCCGCGGTGGTCGCCCGTTGCTCGCGGTAGTGGGCAACGATCGCCCGCACCATGTCGGCGATGGTGTAGCGGCGGGGTTGGATATCCACATGCAGGCCGTGCTCCTGGAGGGTTGCGGCGGTGACCGGACCGATGGCGGCGATGGCCACCCCGTTGAGCAGCCGGTGCAGTTCGTCCTGGTCGCGGGCGTCGAGCATGGTGAGGAAATTGGTCACGGTGGAACTGCTGGTGAAGGTCACCAGGTCGACGGTGCCGCTCTCCAGCTGCTCGCGCAGTTCCTCCTTGCGGCCCTGGGGCGGCACGTTCCGATAGACCGGTGCCACCGTCACCGTGGCGCCGGCGTCGGTGAGGGTCTCCGGCAGCAGGTCGCCGGCCTTCAGGGCGCGCGGCAGGAGGATGCGGCTGCCGGCAACCTGCGACTGCACGAGCGCCTCGGCAAGGCCCTCGCCGGTGAATTTCTCCGGGATCAGGTCGACCCGGATGCCGTAGCGGAGAAGTTCCTCGGCGGTCGCCTTGCCCACCGCGGCAATCTTCGGACCGGCCAGGTGCCGGCTGTCCAGGCCGAGCAGGGCAAGCCGCTGGAAGAAATAAGTGACCGCGTTCAGGCTGGTGAACAGCACCCATTGGTAGTCGCCCATGCGGTCGATGGCCTGGTCGAGCAGGGTGTAGTCATCCACCGGCTCGATATGGATGGTCGAGTACTCGAGACACTCGGCCCCGTGTTCCTCCAGTTGCATGGTGAGTTCGCTCGCCTGTTCCCGGGTTCGGGTGACCACGATGCGGCGGCCGAACAGGGCCCGTTTCTCGAACCAGTCGATGGTGTCGCGCAGCTTGACCACCTCGCCGACGATCACCAGCGCGGGCGGCTTGATGTCTGCCTGCTGGACCACGTCGCAGATGGTTGCCAGGGTACCGACCACCGAATGCTGCTGCGGGGTCGAGGCCCAGCGGACCACGGCCACCGGCGTGTCCGGGGAGCGGCCGTAGTCGATGAGCTTGCGGGTGATGGTCGGCAGGGTCTTGATGCCCATGTAGATGACGATGGTGCCGACGCCGGTGGCCAGCTTGTCCCAGGCGATGTTGGACAGCTTCTTGTTCGGGTCCTCGTGGCCGGTGACGAACGCCACCGAGGCCGTGTATTCACGGTGGGTGATGGGGATGCCGGCGTAGGTGGCCGCGGCCGTTGCCGAGGTCACCCCGGGGACGACCTCGAAGTCGATGCCCTCGGCCACCAGTTCCTGGATCTCCTCGGCGCCTCGGCCGAAGATGAACGGGTCGCCGCCCTTCAGCCGGACGACCATCTTGCCCAGCTTGGCGTGCTCCACGAGCAGTTTGTTGATGCCGTCCTGGGTAAAGGCGTGCAGACCGCCACCTTTCTTGCCGGCATAGATGAATTGCGCGTTTTTCGGCACGTAGTTGAGCAGCTTGGGGCTGGCGAGATAGTCGTAGACGACCACCTCGGCGTGCTCGAGCAGGTATTTGCCGCGCAGGGTGATGAGCCCGGGATCACCCGGGCCGGCGCCGACGAGGTAGACTTTGCCGGTGCGCTGTGGCGAAGGAGGAGTGGCTATGGTCACTGGTCTGGTCCGTTTGCGGTGTGAGAGGATGGAGTTATTCGTCCGGGGTGGCGTTGTAGACGGCATCGAGGATGGCCTTGCCGCCGCGGGCGAGCAGCAACTCGGCGAGGTGGGTTCCCAGGGCCGTGGCCTCGGCCGGCGGTGCGGTCAGGGTGTCGCGGAGCAGCTGGCGGCCGTCGACGCTCGCGATCAGGCCGGTGAGACGGACTGTTTCGCCGTCCACCACGGCGTGCGCGCCAATGGGCACCTGGCAGCCGCCCTCGAGACGCAGCAGAAAGGCCCGTTCGGCGGCCACGGCAGTGGCGGTGCGGGGGTCATGGAGGAATTGCAGGTCAGCGAGCAGTTGGGTGTCGTCGCGGCGCAGTTCAATGCCGAGCGCGCCCTGGCCGATGGCCGGGAGCATGAGCGTCGGGTCGAGTTCAGCGGTGATCCGTCCCTGCAGGCCGAGGCGGTTGAGGCCGGCGCCGGCCAGGATGATGGCCTCGTACTGACCCTCGTCGAGCTTGCGCAGACGGGTGTCGACGTTGCCGCGCAGGTCGAGAATGGCCAGGTCGGGCCGCACGGCGGCCAGCTGGGATTTGCGTCGCAGGCTCGAGGTGCCGACCCTGGCGCCGACCGGCAGCGCCTCCAGGGTGGCGAACCGGTTGGAGATATAGGCGTCCAGCGGGGTTTCCCGGGCGGGGACGATACCGATGAACAGACCTTCGGGCAGTTCGGTGGGCACGTCCTTCATGGAGTGGACGGCCAGATCGGCAGTCCCGTCGAGCAGTGCGTCCTCGATCTCCTTGACGAACAGTCCCTTGCCGCCGACCTTGGCCAGCGGCACATCCAGAATCCGGTCGCCCTTGGTGGTGATCTGCACCAGTTCAACGCGCACCTGCGGGTGGGCCTGTTCGATCCGGGTCTTGACCCAGGTGGACTGGGTGACGGCCAGCAGGCTGGCGCGGGTGCCGATGCGCAGGGTTGTTCTCATAATCTGCTCCCGCCGCAGGGGCGGCCTGTTGTCGGGGCGGTGGCGGTTTTTAACCAGTCCTCTTGCCCGGGGTGTTGATCGAGGGCATCGAGCACAGCGGCGGCCAGGAGCGGCAGCATGAGTTCGTGGTGGCCGGTGAAGTTGAAGCCCTTGCCACCCTCCAGGGTCGGCCGGTGGACCACGTTGGTGGCGGGCCGGTAATGGCGGATGAAATCGAAGTTGGCGGTGGTGAACCGTTTGACCTGGTAGCCGAGGTTGCGCACGAGCGTCAGCGCCTTGAGAAAGACCTCGGGCAGGAGCACGGCAGAGCCCACGTTGAGATAGGCGCCACCCTCCAGGTCACTCACCAGGCGGCAGAACACCCGGAAGTCGTGGTGGCCGGCCTGGCCGATGGCCGCGCCGTCCGCACCCGGGTGGATGTGGATGATGTCCGTGCCCATGGCCACGTGCACGGTCACCGGCACGCCGAGTACGGCGGCCTGGGCCAGCAGGCTCTGGTCGTTGTGGGCAAAGCGGTGGGCGAGCAGGGTTGCACCCACCGCCTGGCCGATACCGATGCCGCGGGCGGCGCCGTCGCGGATGGCGGTGTTGAGCACCTCGCCGGTTTCCCGGGCGGCCCCGAAGGCGCCGGCCCCGAGCACGTCGGCCACCTCCTCGGAGGTGCGGCCGACCATGGCAATCTCGGTATCATGGATGATGCCCGCGCCGTTTAAGGCCAGGGCGGTGATCACCCCGCGCCGCATCAGATCGATGAGCACCGGGTTGAGGCCCACCTTGATCACGTGCGCGCCCATACCGACGAGTACCGGCCGCTTGGCCCGTCGGGCTGCGGCCAGGCGCTCGACCAGGTCGGGAAAATCGGCACCGGCCAGTTGCCGGGGGAGGCCGGCGAGCAACTCGCGCAGGCTCATGCCGGGTCGCACCGGCGCGGCGAAGTCGTCGATACTGACCTTGGAGTGGCGGTCATGCACCGAGTAGGTGTGCAATCCGCTGAAATCAAGGGGCTGAACAGAAGAGACGGTCATGGCACAGTCGGGAAGGTGAGGGGCGGGCGGGAACGACCGGAGTCAGGCGGACCCGAACATCTGCTTCTCGACGATCTCGCAGAGCACGTGCTCGATCCACAGATGGGTTTCCTGGATGTGCGGGGTGGCGTCCGCGGGCACGTTGAGCACCAGGTCGCAGAGCGCGGCCAGGTCGCCGCCCGGACGGACCGTGCCGCCGGTGAGCGCCGCGGTCCGCATGCCGATTTCCCGTGCCGCCTGCATCCCCTTGACCACGTTGGCCGAGGTGCCGGAGGTGGAGATGCCCAGCGCCAGATCCTCGGGGCGGCCCAGGGCCTGCACCTGCTTGACGAACACCTGGTCAAAGGAGAAATCGTTACCGATGGAGGTGAGCACGGAACTGTCGGTGGTCAGGGCCAGGGCCGGCAGCGGGCGCCGGTTTATGAGAAAGCGGTTGACGAACTCGGCCGCCAGGTGCTGGGCGTCGGCAGCGCTGCCGCCGTTGCCGAAGATGAGCAGCTTGCCGCCGTCCGCGAAGGTCTCCCGGATCCAGTCGGCAAGAAGGAGGAGGTCGTCGGCGGACTCGCGCACAAAGGCCTCTTTGGCCATGATGGACTGCACCAGATTGGTCGAGACGAGCGTTTTCATGGCCGCAACCATAAAGGAAATGAGCTGTGAGGCAAACAAAAAAACGTTTCCGCACCCGGGGGCGCGGAAACGTTTGCAGGCAAGAGTCGTCGGTTCGTTTACGGCAGTTCTTTCAGGATCAGCTCGGAGACTTCCTTGATGTTCTTGGCGCCGTTCACGCTGATCACCGGCGTGCCGGGCAGCTTCTTGAAGTAGTTGACCGCGGCCATGGTGCCGGTGGTCTCGTCGTAGTAAATGTTGTGGCGCTTGTTGATGGCCTCTTCGTCCTGGTCGTCGGCGCGGGTGGAAAGCGCCCCGCCGCAGACCCGGCAGACCAGCTTGCCGTCCTTCTCGACCGGCTTGATGGCCTCGAAGGCGATGTGGTTGGGGTGGTTGTTGTCGTTGGCGCAGAGGCGGCGGCCCATGATGCGCTCCTTGGCGATTTCACGATCAAGGACGATCTCGATGACGAAATCGAGCTTCATGCCGGCATCCTTGAGGGCCTTGTCCAGGGCTTCGGCCTGGGCCAGCGAGCGCGGGAAGCCGTCCAGCAGCCAGCCTTTCTCCTTGGACTTGCCCAAGGTCTCGAGCACCATCGGGATGGTGATGTCGTCCGGTACCAGGTCGCCGCGGTCGATATAGGCCTTGGCCTTTTTGCCCAATTCGGTGCCGCCCTTGATGTGCTCGCGGAAAATGGCGCCGGACTCGATGTGATCGATGCCGTACTTCTCCTTGATGATGGCGCCCTGGGTGCCTTTGCCGCTGCCGTTCGGACCGAAAGTAAGGATATTCATGCGGGCTTCCTCCATGTGTGATTGCGGAAATGTTTGAGCAACAGGTGCATATGCTTGATAAAAAAAGAGCGGTGAAAATGAATCTCCCCTCATTGAGCGTGGCACTATACTGTACCTTGGGGGAATGTGCCACGGAAAATGATACTGAGGATCAGCCGGAGTGATGAGTCGGCGGAAAGGACGCCAGTCCGGGAGCTTGCCGGCAGGAGCCTGCATACGTTTTGACAACCCGCCGGAAAGCGGGTAGAAAACGCGCCGGACGCGAACAGTTCTCCAACTTCTTCTCTGCAGGTGATAACAGCTGATGAACGAGATCCGGGTAGGCATAATCGGTTTTGGCACGGTGGGCAAGGGCTTGGCGGAAGTGCTGCTGGCGCAGCAGGAGCGACTGAGCAAGCGCACCGGGATGTCCATCCAACTGGCGGGTATCGCCGACCACGGTGCCAGTGCGCTGCCGGAACGGTTCAGCCACATTCCGCTCACCCGGGACGCCAGGTCCCTGATCCGTGATCCGAACATCGACATCATCGTCGAGCTGATCGGCGGCATCGAGCCGGCCAAGACCTTTGTTCTCGAGGCCATCGAGGCCGGCAAGCACGTGGTCACCGCCAACAAGGCGCTGCTCTCCCAGGAGGGCCGCGACATCTTCGCAGCCGCGGCCGCCAAGGGCGTGGAGGTCGGGTTCGAGGCCAGCGTCGGCGGCGGCATCCCGGTGATCAAGTCCCTCAAGGAGGGGCTGGTGGCCAACCGCATCCTGTCGATCATGGGCATCATGAACGGCACGGCCAACTATATCCTCACCCGCATGACCGACGAGGGCATCCCGTTCGCCGAGGTGCTCAAGGAAGCGCAGCGGCTGGGGTTCGCCGAGGCCGATCCGAGCTACGACATCGAGGGCATCGACACGGCCCACAAACTGGCCATCCTCATGTCCATGGCCTACGGCATGCATATCACCCACAACGAGATCTCCATCGAGGGCATCTCGCGCATCGAGCCCATGGACATCGAACTGGCGCGCGAGTTCGGCTGCCGCATCAAGCTGCTGGCCATCAGCCGCAACCATGGCGAACACGTCGAGGCCCGGGTGCACCCGACCATGGTCCCGGAGAACCACCTGCTCGCCTCGATCAACGGGGCCTTCAACGCCATCCATTTCCAGGGCGACATGGTCGGCAACGTCCTCTTCTACGGGCTTGGCGCCGGCTCTGTGCCCACCGGCAGCGCGGTCGCCGCCGACGTGGTCGACATCGCCCGCAACATGCAGCACAACTGCGTCGGCCGGGTGCCGAGCCTGGCCTATCTGCCCGGGGCGATGCGCACCCGGGCCATCACCCCGATGGCGGAGTTGTACGGGCCGTACTACTTCCGCTTCACCGTGCTCGACCAGCCCGGCGTGCTGGCGACCATTGCCGGCATCCTCAGCCGGCACGACATCAGCATCGAATCGGTCATCCAGAAAGGGCGGAAGAAGACCGGCGCCGTGCCGCTCGTGCTCGTCACCCACAGTGCCAGGGAATCGGCGGTGAGTGCGGCGCTCGACGAGATCAGCCGGCTGGAGGCGGTGACCGCGCCGGTGGTCAAGATCCGCATCCTCGAAGAGGATTAGACCGGAGGCGGACGGACACAGTCATGAAATATATCCTGCTTATCGGCGACGGCATGGGCGACGTGCCGGTTCCCGCCCTCGGCAACCGGACGCCGCTCGAGGCAGCCGCGACCCCGGCCATGGACCGGCTGGCCCGACAGGCCGAGATGCTGCGGGTACGCACCGTGCCGCCCGGGTATCCGCCCGGCAGCGACGTGGCCAACCTCTCCCTGCTCGGCTACGAACCGGAGCGCTACTACACCGGCCGGGCGCCGCTGGAGGCGGCGAGCATGGGCGTGGAGATCGGCACGGCCATGGCCTTCCGCTGCAACCTGGTGCATGTGGACCGTGGCGACGACGGCCGGTTGACCATGGTGGACTACAGCAGCGGTCACATCAGCACCGGGGAGAGCCGGCAGTTGATCCAAGCCCTGCAGGTGGCCTGCGGCACGGACCGGCTGGCGCTGCATGCGGGGGTCAGCTACCGCCACCTGCTGGTGTATAATGACGACCTGCCGGCGGGTTTCACCACCGTGCCGCCCCACGACCACTCGGACCAGGACGTGACCGGCTTCTTCCAGGAGTACCTGGCGGTGCCGGCCTTCCGTAAGCTGTTCGCGCGGGCGGAGGCCATTCTCGCCGACCACCCGGTCAACCGGGAACGGGCTCGCCAGGGCAAGCGCACGGCCAATTTTCTCTGGCTCTGGGGCGAGGGCCGGCGGCCGTCCATGGAGACCCTGGCCGAGCGGTTCGGCCTCTCGGGCGGCCTCATCTCGGCGGTGGATCTGCTCAAGGGGCTGGGCGTGCTCAGCGGTCTTGCCGTGGTCGAGGTCCCGGGGGCCACCGGCTACCTGGACACCAATTACGAGGGCAAGGCCGGGGCCGCGCTCGAGGTGCTCAGCCGGGACGATTTCGTCCTCGTCCACGTCGAGGCCCCGGACGAAACCGGTCACCAGGGACTGGTGCAGGAAAAGGTGCAGGCCATCGAGGACTTCGATCGGCGCATCGTTGCTCCGATCGCCGCCGAAATGGAACGGCGCGGCGAACCGTTCCGGCTGGTGGTGACCATGGACCACTACACGCCGCTGCATCGCCGCACCCACGAGGATTGGCCGGTGCCTCTGTTCCTTTACGACTCCCGCGGGGTGGCCACTCCGTCCGGACTGGCCTATACCGAGGCGAACGTAGAGAAGGCGGTGGCCCGCAACGGGCTCGACCTGCCCTCGGGCGCCGCCTTTTTCCGCCGCTTTGTTGAACAGGAGGACAACCGGTGAACAAACTTTCCGTCGGTCTGGTGGAACCGGTCTTCACGGTCCCGTACCGGGTGATCTACGGCGACACCGATGCCGCCGGCGTGGTCTACAACGCCAACTATCTGCGCTATTTCGAAATCGGCCGGACCGAGATGATGCGGTCCTGGGCCCTGCCGTACAGCGCCATCGAGGCGTTGGGCTGTGTGTTGCCGGTGACCGAAACCTACCTGCGCTTCAAGGCGCCGGCCGCCTACGACGACCTGCTCGCCATCGCCGCGTCGCTGGTCGAGGTGACCAAGGTTTCCTGCCGGTTTCACTATGCCATCACCCGGGAAGGGGCGGGGGGGCGACCGGAACTGCTGGCCAGGGGATTCACCGTCCATGCCTGCGTCAACCGCGCGGGCAAACTGACCCGCTTCCCGGAGGTGGTCCTGGAGAAGATCCGGCCGCTGGTGGGAAAAAGCCAGGACAGCGAAACTGGCGCTTGACAATTTCTGCCATTCGGCTATATTGACTGGATTGCAACGCGGGGTGGAGCAGTCTGGTAGCTCGTCGGGCTCATAACCCGAAGGTCAGAGGTTCAAATCCTCTCCCCGCTACCACAAACAGGCAAGGGGTTGGACCGATCCGGTTCAACCCCTTTTTTGTTGCCGTGCCCGTACCGTGGGCAAAACACCGGGGATGGCCGATGGAAACCGGAAGCTTCAACGAATATCTCAAGTTTTTCATCGCCCTGCTGGGCATCGTCAACCCGGTGGGCATCCTGCCGATCTTCATCAACATGACGGCCAGTCAGGACGCGGCAACCCGCAACCGCAACGGCACCCTGGCCGCCCTGTCCATGTGCATCATCCTGCTCCTCGTCCTGGTCAGCGGTGAGGCCATCCTCCGCTTCTTTTCCATCTCGGTGGATTCTTTCCGGGTGGGCGGCGGTATCCTCATCCTGCTCATGGCCATCTCCATGCTCAACGCCAAGGTGAGCAATGTCAAGCAGACCCGGGAGGAGGAACTGGATTCCGCCGAGCGCGACAGCGTTGCCGTGGTGCCGCTGGGCACACCGCTCCTGGCCGGGCCGGGGGCGATCAGCACGGTCATCCTCTACGCCCAGCGCCACCCCTCGCCCGCCCACACCCTCTCCCTGGCCGCGGCCATCCTCATCCTGGCCGTGCTCACCGCACTGCTCTTCCGGTTGGCGCCGACCATCAACGGCCTGCTCGGCCGCACCGGCATCAACATCGTCACCCGGCTGATGGGGCTGATCATGGCCGCCATGGGCGTGGAATTCATCGCCAACGGTCTCCGCCACCTGTTTCCCGTGCTCGGCGGCTGAAGGTTCCCCCTCCCGCACCGGCAGGGTCTGCCCCCGGACCGGCTTAACAATTGACTTCTGTCGGTATTGCTGCTACCAATTTGCTCCTGAAAGCTGCAGCAGCGTTGTTTCACGCGTTTTTCCACAATCAGGGAGGAGAAGATGAAAAGACTGTTGTGCCTTGTGACCGGGTTGGGTCTTCTGCTGGCGTCCGGCGCCCTTGCCGCCGATGCCGTCAAGATCGGGCTGATGGGGCCGATGACCGGTGCCTGGGCCAGTGAGGGCCAGGAGATGCGGCAGGTGGTCGGCCTGCTCGCCGACGAGCTGAACCAGCAGGGCGGCGTCCTCGGCAGAAAGGTCGAGATCATCAGCGAGGACGACGCCGGCGATCCGCGCCAGGCCTCGCTCGCGGCCAACCGGTTGGGCACCCAGGGGATCGTCGCGGTGATCGGGACCTACGGCTCCTCCGTCACCGAGGCCACCCAGAACATCTACGACGAGGCCGGCATTGTCCAGGTGGCCAACGGCTCCACCGCCATCCGCCTCTCCGAGAAGGGGCTGGCGAATTTCTTCCGCACCTGCCCGCGGGATGACGAACAGGGCAAGGTGGCCACGGCCACCATCGGCAAGCTCGGTTACAAGAAGATCGCCATTCTCCACGACAACACCTCCTATGCCAAGGGGCTGGCCGAGGAGGCCCAGACCAACCTCAAGGGCATGAATATCCCGGTAGTCTTCTTCGATGCCCTCACCCCGGGTGAGCGCGACTACAACACCATTCTCACCAAGATGAAGGCGGCCGGCCCGGACTTCGTCTTCTTCACCGGCTACTATCCGGAGGCCGGCCTGCTGCTGCGCCAGAAAAAGGAGATGGGCTGGAACGTCCCCTTCATGGGCGGTGACGCGGTCAACAACCCGGAACTCGTCAAGGTCGCCGGTGCCGCCGCCGCGGAAGGGTTCCTGTTCCTGACCCCGCCGCTGCCCAAGGATCTGGACACGCCCGAGGCCAAGGCCTTTGTCGCCGCCTTCGAGAAAAAGTTCGGCAGCGCCCCGAAATCGATCTACCCCGTGCTGGCCGGCGACGGCTTCCGGGTGGTGGTCGAAGCCATCAAGGGGGCCAACTCGGTCGAACCGGAGCAGATCTCCGCCTACCTGAAGAAGTCGCTCAAGGATTTCCCGGGCCTGACCGGCATGATCTCCTTCAACGACAAGGGTGACCGCGTCGGCGAGGTCTACCGGGTCTACCAGGTGGACAACCAGGGCGACTTCGTCCTGCAGCCCTGAGCGCAAACCCCTTCGCGCCGCCGGGGCCTGACGGTCCCGGCGGCCTTCCGGAGAGGCGATGGAAGAATTCTTCCAGCAACTGACCAACGGCCTGGCCGTGGGCGGCATCTACGCCCTCATCGCCCTCGGCTACACCATGGTCTACGGGGTGCTGAAGCTCATCAACTTCGCCCACGGCGACCTCTTCACCATCGGCGCCTACCTGGGGTTGACCCTGCTCACCTCGCTCGCCCTCACCGATCACGTCGGCGCGGTTCCTCGGCATCGGCCTGCTGGCCCTCATGGTCATGGGCCTCGTCGGCGTCATCGGCATCCTGCTGGAACGCATCGCCTATCGGCCGCTGCGCGAATCGCCGCGCCTCTCCGCCGTGGTCTCGGCCCTGGGCGCCTCGATCTTTCTCCAGAACGCGGTCATGCTCGTCTACGGGGCCCACTTCCAGGTCTACCCGCAGGACCTCCTGCCGAAGATCGCCGTCGACCATCTTCGGCCTGCCGATTCCGCTGATGCGCATCCTCATC
The DNA here is from genome assembly GCA_963754825.1 of uncultured delta proteobacterium. Classification (GTDB taxonomy): domain Bacteria; phylum Desulfobacterota; class Desulfobulbia; order Desulfobulbales; family Desulfobulbaceae; genus Desulfobulbus. The sequence goes on from CAVWHP010000011.1 coordinate 399,068, forward strand.
CTGGTCGCTTCGGTGGTCATGATGATCCGCCTCTACCTGTTCATCCAGAAGACGCGCATCGGCACGGCCATCCGCGCCGCGGCCATCGACCAGGACGCGGCCCGGCTCATGGGCATCGACGTCAACCGGGTGATCCTGATCGTCTTCTGCATCGGCCCGGCCCTGGGCGGGGCCGCCGGCCTGATGGTGCGGCTCTACTACGGCCAGATCAATTTCACCATGGGCTGGATCTACGGCCTGAAGGCCTTCACCGCCGCCATCCTCGGCGGCATCGGCAACATCCCCGGCGCCATGGTCGGCGGCCTGCTGCTGGGCGTGATCGAGGCCCTGGGCGCGGCCTACATCTCCATGGCCTGGAAGGACGCCATCGCCTTCGTCGTCCTCATCCTCATCCTCATCGTCCGGCCCACGGGACTGCTCGGCGAGCGGGTGGCGGAGAAGATATGAAGGTTCCCGGCCGCATTGTCGCCGGCGCGCTGTTCGCCCTGCTGCTGTGCGCGCCGCTGGTGCTTCGACCGCTACTGGGTGGACGTGCTCAACAGCATCGGCCTCTACGCCATCCTGCGGCCTGAGCTCTGAACCTCATCCTCGGCTACGCCGGCATCTTCAACATGGGGCACGCCGCCTTCTACGCCATCGGCGCCTACGCCACCGCCATCCTCAACACCAGTTACGGCGTGCCGGTGCTCTGGACCCTGCCGGTCAGCGGTCTGACCGCCGCCCTGTTCGCCCTGATGGTGGCCCGGCCGATCATCCACCTGCGCGGCGACTACCTGCTCATCGTCACCATCGGCATGGTGGAAATCGTCCGCATCGCCCTGATCAACGACGTGTTCGGCATCACCGGCGGGGCCAACGGCATCTTCGGCATCGACCGGCCGCAGCTGTTCGGCTTCGAGATCCGCAAGCCGCAGCACTTCTTCTACCTCATCTGGCTGTTCGCTCGGTCTGACCATCTTGCTCTTCTCCCTGCTCGAGAATTCCCGCTTCGGTCGGGCGCTCAACTACCTGCGCGAGGACGAGGTGGCCGCCGAGGGCAGCGGCATCAACACCGCCGCCTACAAACTCGCCGCCTTTGTGCTCGGCGCGGGCTGGGCCGGCATGGCCGGCACCATCTTCGCGGCCAAGATGACCATCATCTCGCCGGAGTCGTTCAGCTTCTGGGAGTCGGTGGTGCTGTTCATGATCGTCATCCTGGGCGGTGCCGGCAATATCGCCGGGGTGATCCTCGGCGCCTTCCTGGTGGTCGGCCTGCCCGAGGTCTTCCGCGATTTCGCCAGCGCCCGCATGCTCTTCTTCGGCCTGGCGATGATGTTCATGATGATCGTACCGCACCCAGGGCATCCTGCCGCCGCGGCCGCGGATCTACCGCTCCTGGACCGGGCAGGGGGAGAGTCGTGACCCTGCTCGAGTCTCGACCACATCACCAAGCGTTTCGGCGGCCTGACCGCGGTCAACCGTGTCTCCTTCGACGGTGGACGAAGGCCAGGTGGTCGGCCTGATCGGTCCGAACGGCGCCGGCAAGACCACGGTCTTCAACCTGATCACCGGCAACTACCGGCTCGGACGAGGGCACCGTCGCTCTTCGAGGAGCAGGCCATCGGCGGCCTGGCTCACCCACCGCATCGTCATGCTCGGCATCGCCCGCACCTTCCAGACCATCCGCCTGTTCCAGAATCTGTCGGTGGTGGAGAACGTGCTGGCCGGCTGTCACTGCCGCATGCGCACCGGCATGTTCGGCTCCCTGTTTCACACCCCGGGCCAGCGGCGGGAGGAGCAGGACGCGCTCGCCCAGGCCCTGGCCGAACTGGCCTTTGTCGGGCCTGCGGGACAGCGGCGGACAGCTGGCCAAGAATCTCAGCTACGGCAACCAGCGCCTCCTGGAGATCGCCCGGGCCCTGGCCACCCGACCGAAACTGCTCATTCTCGACGAGCCGGCCGGCGGCATGAACGATCAGGAGACCCAGGAGCTGATCGGCCTGATCAGTCGCATGCGCGCACGCGGGCTGACCATCCTGCTCATCGAACACGATATGAAACTGGTGATGAAGGCCTGCGACCAGATGGTGGTGATAGAATACGGCAGCAAGATCGCCGAGGGCACACCGGAGGAGATCCAGCAGAACCCGCGGGTGATCGAAGCCTACCTGGGCGCGGACAGCGACGACGACGAGGACTGATGCTGCTTGCCATTAACGACCTGCATGTACGCTACGGCAATGTCGAGGTCCTGCACGGGATCAGCCTGCACGTTGCCGAAGGGGAGATCGTCACCATTCTCGGGGCCAACGGCGCCGGCAAATCCACCACCCTGCTCTGCATCAGCGGTCTGGTGCGGCCGTCCGCCGGGGAGATCCTGTTCGATGGCCTGGCCCTGCACAAACTGCCCGCCCACCAGGTGGTGCAGGCGCGCATCAGTCAGTCGCCCGAGGGACGGCGCGTGTTCGGCACCCTGACCGTGGAGGAGAACATCAACCTGGGCGCCTTCACCATCCGCGACAAGGCGAAAATCGCGCGCACCCGGGAGTGGATCTACGACCTCTTTCCCCGCCTGGCGGAGCGGCGCACGCAGCTGGCCGGCACCCTGAGTGGTGGCGAGCAGCAGATGCTGGCCATCGGCCGCGCCCTGATGAGCGACCCCAAACTGCTGCTCCTGGACGAGCCGAGTCTCGGGCTTGGCGCCGCTCCTGGTGCGGGCCATCTTCGACACCATCCGCACCATCAATGCGGCCGGGGTGACCGTGGTGCTGGTGGAACAGAACGCCAAGGCGGCCCTCAAGCTCGCCCACCGCGGTTATGTGCTCGAGGTCGGCCGGATCATCCTGCACGGTGAGGCGCGGGAGCTGCTCACCAACCCGGAAGTGCGCAACGCCTACCTGGGCGGCGCCTGAACCGGGACCGCAGAGGAGCCTGCCGTGAAGATTGCGACCTTCTGCTACCACCTGGCCATCAGCTGCTGGCTGGGTGGAGCCGCCCTGTTCACCTTTCTCCTCACCCCGATCCTGTTCCACGCCTATTCCCGTGATCTGGCCGGAGGTATCGTCGGGGTGCTCTTTCCCGGCTACTTTCGCTGGTCCCTGGTCTGCGGAGTGGTGGCGCTCTTCTGCCGTCTGCTTGTGCGCGGCCGCTTCACCCTGGTCGCCGCGTGCCTGCTCACCGCCATGCTGGCGCTCACCGCCGTGCAGGCCACGGTCCTCGAACCGCGCGCCGCGGCGCTCAAGCGGGACATCCCCTCCTTTGTCACCACCCCGGCCGAGCACCCCGCGCGCGTGCAGTTCAGGCGACTGCATGCCTGGTCCATGGCCGCCAACCTCGCGGTCATCGCCGGAGGCGCTGTCCTCCTCCTCCTCACCACGCTCACCCCACCCGGCCAGGGAGGACGGGACCATGTTCTGGCCCGTCCCTTGCGGCGCACCACCTTTCTCCGTTAGGCGCACCACCCGGATTCCGTCCAAAGGCTTCGCCCCAGACTGCGTCCGCCGTCTGGTCAGCGGAGGGCATACCACCAGCAGGTGATGAGCAGGCCGGTGGCGAGGCTGAACCGGCCTGCCTGCAGGGCAGGCCGGTGGGGCGGGGCAGCGGGGAAGACTTGGCCGGCGAGGATGCCGCCGCCCAGGCCGGTCACAAACCCGAAGAAGTGGGCGCCCACATCGGTGCGCGCATCGCCGCTGCCAAGCAGGACAAGCAGACCGGCGCCGGCGCCGAGCGGCAGCAGCAGGGTTCGCAGCGAGCGGGTCCTGCGGTGCACCAGCTGCAGGCCGGTGAGCAGTCCGACCGCCGCAAACACCGCGGTGGACAGCCCGACCGAAAGATGCGCGCTCTCTCGGAGCACCAGGTTCAGCAGGTTGCCGGCCGCACCGGCCAGAAGCAGCAGCAGCCAGGCCGTGCCGTAGCCAAGCGTCCTGGACAGCAGGTGAATGACCAGGCCGCCTATGAGGCCGTTGCCGGCAAGGTGGGCGAGGTCGGCGTGCAGGGTCATCCCGGTGAACAGGCGCCACCACTGGCCCTGCACGAGCACCGCCTCGCTGTCGACCGCACCGCGGGCGAACCACAGGCTGTGCGCCTGCCACGGACCGGTGTGGGCAAAGAACAGGGCCAGCAGGCTCATCAGCCCCAAGGTGGGCGGCGTGCCGGGCTGCATGGCGGGACGGGGCGGGGGCGGGGGCGGCCAGCCGTGGTTTTCCTCCTCGTAGGTGGTCCACTCGGCCATCGCCCGGGGAGCATCCCCGCTGGCGACGAGCACCGCGCCACTCCGGTGGTCGACCTGGCGATCGATGCCGGCCGCGCTGAGCACCAGCGACAGGGTGGCCATCTCCGCCGGCGGGCTGTCACCGACCCGCACCATGGCTTCAGGCGCAGCGTTCATGATGCTGTCATGGACCACATTGTCGGTGTCGGCGGGATGCTGCAGGCAAGGGGATGATCGTCATGGTGGTTGCCTAATTGCCTTGACGGGAATGGTTTTGGCTTTACAATAAGAACTGCTCGAAAGAACGCAAGGACCACCGCGGGTGTCCGAAGAGCTGCCGCCCGTCCCGTCCGCCGACCAGCGACGCTTCTGTCGCCCTCCCGTTCACATCAACCACGGAAAGAACCCATGCTCGCACTGTTGCATCGCTGTACCCCGATTTTGCTCGTCCTGTTCGCCCTGGCCTGCATCGATTTCAGCGCGGCCGTCGATTCCGCCGATGCCCGCTCCCGCTCCGGCGGTCGCTCCTTCAGCAGCCCGGCCACCCGGCAGGCGCCGCAACAGCAGGCCCCCAGCCAGATGAACCAGCGCCAGCAGCAGACGCCCCAGGCTGGTGGTTTCGGCCGCGGCCTGATGGGGGGCTTGGTCGGCGGCGCGCTCGGCGCCATGCTCTTCGGCAGCCTGTTCGGCGCCAGCGGCAGCGGCATGGGCATCTTGCCGCTGCTGCTGCTCGGCGGTGTCGGCTTTTTCCTCTACAAGCGCTTCGCCAACCGGCCGGCCGCACCCAGCGGCCCTGGGTACCAGCCGCCCCCCATGGACTCGCGTTTCCAGTCCGGCGGCAGCACCTTCGGTAGCAGCCAGGCGCCGGCCGTGCCGCCGATCCGTGACACCGACCCGCTCCAGGCCGGGCTGTCGGAAATCCGCACGACCGACCCGGGATTTGACGAGAAATATTTTCTGGAGGTGGCCTCGGACGTGTTTTTCAAAATCCAGGCCGGCTGGGTGCGTCGCGATCTCTCCTCCTACCGTCAGCTGCTCGGCGACCAGCTTGCCGCCGAGTATGCGGAGCAGTTTGCCCGCATGAAGGAACAGGGCCAGATTAACAAGCTGGAAAGCATCGCGGTGCGCCGGGTGGAGATCGTCGCGGCAGGCAGCGAGAACAACGAGGACTTTGTCACCGTGCTGTTCACCGCCAACCTGCTCGACTACACGGTGGATGAAGCGACCGATGCCCTGGTGTCCGGCAGCATGACCGAACCGGTCAAGTTCGCCGAGAAGTGGACCTGGGCGCGCCCGGTCCGCACCGAAGGCTGGAAGCTCGAGGGCATCGAGGTCGTCGAGGACTGATCTCCGGTCCCGCTCGTGTTGCCAAACGGCCGCGTCCTGCATAGGGACGCGGCCTTTTTTATGACTCGGCCGCCGAGGCGGTCCTCGATCCGGACGCCATCGGGCCAGGAACAGGAGGAGGCGCATGCACATCGCCGAACACAGGTACTGGCAGTTGCGGCTGGACCGTTGCCGGGAAGCCCTGGCAAAAAACAACTTTGACCCCTATGTGGTCGCCAGCCCGGCCCAGGCGCGCGACCTCATCCTCGAGCGGCTGCTGCCGGCCATCAACCCCCGGGTGGTCTCCTGGGGGGATTCCATGACGCTCGCCGAAACAGGGGTGCTCGACACCATCCGCTCCATGGCGGACATCCGCCTGATCGAGACCTTTGCCAGCGAGGTGCCGCGGGCGGAGATCCTCGAACGTCGGCGGCAGGCCCTGCTGGCCGACCTGTTCTTCACCGGCACCAATGCGATCACCGAAAAAGGGCAGCTGGTCAACCTGGACATGGTGGGCAACCGAGTGGCCGGCCTCACTTACGGGCCGCACCACGTGATCCTCACCGTGGGCCGGAACAAGCTGGTCCCCGATCTGGCAGCGGCCATGGAGCGGATCAGGACCTATGCCGCCCCGCTCAACGTGCTCCGCCACCTCGGCTTCCGCACGCCCTGCGCACTCACCGCCCACTGCCAGGACTGTGCGAGCCCGGACCGGCTGTGCAACACCTGGACGATCACGGAAAAATCTTTTCCGCCGGGCCGTGTTCGGGTCATTCTCATCAACCAGGATCTGGGGCTGTAACCCGCACGGACGGCCCTTGCCGAAAACAGGAGGAAACAGGAGATGGAAACGATCAACTGGGAGGATTTTGTCCGGGTGGACATCCGGGTCGGCCGGATCGTCAGCGCCGAGGTCTTCGCCGCCGCACGTAAACCCGCCTACCTGCTGCGGGTCGACTTCGGGCCGGAGATCGGCGAGCGCACCTCGAGCGCCCAGATCACCGGACTCTACCGTCCGGAGGACCTGGTCGGCCGGCTGGTGGTGGGTGTGGTCAACCTGCCGGAGAAACAGATCGGGCCGCATCGCTCCGGCTGCCTGATCACCGGTTTTCCCGACGACAACGGCGAGGTGGTGCTGTGCGTGCCGGATAAACCGGTGCAGCCCGGCTCCCGGTTGTTCTGAACCACCGACTGGAGGTCGGCCAGGCAGGGCGCAGGGGCAAAAAGAAACCGGGCAGGCTGCGCAACGGCATCCTGCCCGGTGCAAGGGCGATCAGGCCCGTGGTTGACCACGGGCGGGGAGAGGGCGGGGTTCAGCGGTTCTGCAGTTTCTCAGTGAGCACCGGCAGGAACTGCTTGAGATCGGCGACCACAAGTACATTGGCCACCTCGCCGATGGGCGCGTCGCGGTCCGTGTTGATGGCCACGATGAAATCCGACTTCTTCATACCGGCCAGGTGCTGGATGGCGCCGGAAATACCGCAGGCCACGTAGAGTCTCGGCGTGACCGTATTGCCGGTAGTGCCGACCTGGCGGCTGTGCTCCACCCAGCCGGCGTCGACCACCGGCCGGCTGGCGCCGTACTCGCCACCCAGGGCCTTGGCCAGGGCCTGCACCATGGCAACGTTCTCCGGTTTGCCCACGCCGCGACCGGCGCTGACGATGATGGTGGCCTTGGTCAGGTCCACGCCCTCGATCTTGGCGGCCTCGTAGCCGGTGCACTGCACCTTGCCGGTGGCGTCCGTGTCCACCGCGACCACGGTGGGCGTACCCGTCGGTTCGTCATCCAGACCGAAGGCCCCGGCCTGAATGGTGAGCACGGTGGTGGCCGTGGTGGGCTTGATGGTGCGGCGCAGCTTGGCGTTGCACACCGGCACCACCGGCAGGCCGCCATCGACACCGATCACCTCGGACACCTGGGCGGCCTTGAGGGCCACGGCGACCCGCGGGGCCAGATCCCAGCCGTAGGACGAATGGAGGAACACCACCTGCTGGGGCTGTTCCCTGGCGATGACGTCGAGCAGCAGCTGCTTGTGCACCGCCGGGCTGTACTCCCCGTGTTTGGCCGCCTCGGCCAGGTAAAGGGTACCGTCGAACTTAGGCAGATCGGTGCTGTTGCCCACCAGGAACATGGCCGCCTCGGCCTGCAGCTCGCGGGCAAAGGCGATCAGCTGGGTGTATTCGGCGCGGAGTTTCCCTTCGCGGTATTCCGCCACAAGTAAGGTCTTCATGAGTCTCTCCTAGGCGAGCACGCCGGTTTTTTCTTTGAGCAGCTGGATCAGCTTGTCGGCCAGTTCGGGCGCATCGCCCTCCAGCACCAGGCCGCCGGACTTTTTCTCCGGGAAGAAGCAGGCCGCCGTCTCCTGGCCGGGGGTGACGCCGCCCAGGTCCGGGGCGATGGTGAGCAGCTCCTTTTTCTTGGCCTTCATGATGTTGGGCAGGGTCGGGTAGCGCGGGGTATTCAGGCCCAACTGGCAGGTGAGCACCAGCGGTGTGGCGGCAGTGACCAGGGACTTGGTGCCGCCCTCGAGTTCGCGCTTGACGCTGACCATCCCGTTGTCATAGGCGAAGTCGACAATGGTGGTCACCGCGTCCATGCCCAGCAGTTCGGCCACGATAACGCCCACCTGGCCGCTGCCCCGGTCCTGCGACTGCATGCCGGTGAAGATGAGGTCGAAGTTCTTGTCCCTGGCGAAGTTGGCGATCATCGAAGCGATGACCAGCGGCTCGCGCTGGTGGGCGTCGTTGTCGGCGATGTGCACGCCCCGGTCGCAGCCCATGGCCAGGGCCTTCTTCATGGTCTCCTTCACCTGGTCCGGACCGATGCAGAGCACGGTCAGGTCGGCGCTGCCCACCTGCTCTTTCAGGCGCACCGCCTGTTCGACCGCGTACTCGTCGTACTCGTTCATCCGCCAGGCGAGGTCGGCCCGGTCGTACCAGGTCTTGTCAGCGTTGATCTTGAATTTCGATTCCATGTCCGGAACCTGCTTGATGCAGATCAGTATGTTCATCGCGCCCTCCAGCCGTGAGGCCAGGTGAAGGTTGTTGGTCTGTGCGGTACGTTCTCCAGCCGCTTTCTATAACCGATCGGCCAGTACTTCGGCAATATCCCGGGGCCGCAATTTTTCCTCGACGTCGGCCCCCTTGACCCCGTCCTCGAACATGGTCAGGCAGAAGGGGCAGTTGGAGAGCAGCTGGTCCGCGTTCGTCTCCACGGCCATGCGCACCCGCTTGATGTTGATGCGCTCGCCGATCTTTTCCTCGGCCAGGATGCGGCCGCCGCCGGCGCTGCAGCAGAAGGCCTGGTCCCGGTTCTTGGCCATTTCGGTGAGTTGGCCGCCCGCGGCGCGGATCAGGTTGCGCGGCGGGTCGTAGATGTCGTTGTGCCGGCCCAGGTAGCAGCTGTCGTGATAGGTGCAGGCAAAGGATTCGGCCCGGATTTTGAGGCGTCCCTCGCCCATCAGTTGGTCGAGGAAGACCGCATGCGGCACGACCTCGAGGTCGAACTCGAAATCACGGTAGTCCTTGCTCAGGGTATTGAAGCAGTGCGGGCAGGTGGTGACGATCTTTTTCACCCCGTACGCCTTGATAACCTCGACGTTCTCCATGGCCATGGTCTGGTAGAGGTACTCGTTGCCCATCTTGCGCATCGGTTCGCCGCAGCATTTCTCCTCCTTGCCGAGGATGCCGACCTTGACGCCGGCGGCCTGGCAGAGCTTGACGAAGCTCCGCGGCCACGGCGATGTTGCGCTTGTCGAAGGAGGCGTAGCAGCCGACGAAGTAGAGCACGTCGACCTCCGGGTCTTCGGCCAGCGGCTTGACGCCCCAGCTCCTCGGCCCAGTCGCCGCGGGAGGCGTAGCCCATGCCCAGGGGGTTGCCGTTGACCTCGGTCTGTTCCATGGCGGTCATTACCTCCTCGCCGGGGAACTCGCCCTCCATGAGCACCAGGTTGCGGCGCAGTTCGATGATCTTGTCGATGTGTTCGATGGAGGCCGGGCAGATGTCCTGGCAGGCCCGGCAGGTGGTGCAGGCCCAGATGACGTCGCGGCCGATGGTGTCGATCAGGTTGGCCGCCGGGTCGGTGAAGGCCATCTCGCCGATCTGGTTGACCAGCCGCATCGGCGACAGCGGCTTGCCGGTGGTAAAGGCCGGGCAGCGGTCCTGGCAGCGTTTGCACAGGGTGCAGGCGTCGGCGTCGAAGATGTCCTTCCAGCGCAGGTCCGTGACGCTCGCTGGCGCCGAATTTCTCGGCGGTCTCATCCTCCAGGTCGATGGAGGTGAGCTTGCCGGTGGGGCCGAGGTCGGCAAGGAAGGCAGTTGGCGCTGGTGGTGAGGATGTGGCGGAACTTGGTGTAGGGGATGACGGCGATAAAGGCCAGGGCGAGCAGCAGGTGGAACCACCAGAGGCCGGCGTGCAGGGTGCGCAGTCCCGGTTCGCCGATGGGACCGAGCAGTTTGGCGACCGCCAGGCCCACCGGCGACCAGAGGGCCAGCGGTGTGCCCATCTCGGTGACCGCCATGCGGGCGCCTTCGATGACAAAGCCGGTGACGAGGATGGCGAGCAAGCAGCCCGTGCATGAGGGCGTCGTCGCCCTTGGTGGTCAGCCCTTCGGGCCGGATCAGGTAGCGACGCACCAGCCAGGCCGACGAGCATGACGATCGCCACCAGCCCGGCCAGGTCGAGCACGAGCGAAAAGCCCTTGTAGAAATTGCCCTTGAGGAATTTGACGCCGAAAAAGCAGATCGGTGAAATCGGCCTGGACGACGATCAGCAGGGTGCCGATGAAGAGGAGGAAAAAGCTCCAGAAAAACACGGCGTGGGCCGTGCCCGCGCCGACCACCCGGAAGACCTTGGTCTGCAGCAGGGCGGTGGCGAGCAGGTGCCTGATCCGCTCGCCGCGCCGGTCGGTGCGGTCGACGGGCTGGCCGAGCCGGTAGACCTTGATCCGCTTCAGGCAGCCGAGGACGAACACGCCGAGGGCGACCAGCAGCAGGCCATACATGGGCGCGAGGGTCAGAACCCCATGACCGACATTCCAATAAATTTCACGGGTAAACTCCATCCGGCCCTTCTCCCCCAGTTGCTTCAGAAAAATTGCACGATCGGCTCGTGCGTGCACAGAAGAAGAGAGGCGGTGGGTACCGCTCTCTCTTCCCGTTTCCTCGAACAGTTCTCAGGTGAGGCCGGGCCGCCGACAGCGGCCCGGCCGCGACCGCTACCTGGTCAGGGCGGCGCCGATAACCACCCGCTGGATTTCGCTGGTGCCTTCGTAGATCTCGGTGATCTTGGCGTCGCGCATCATCCGCTCCACCGGGAACTCCCGGGTGTAGCCGTAGCCGCCGAAGATCTGCACCGCCTGGGTGGTGACCTTCATGGCCGTTTCGCTGGCAAAGAGCTTGGCCATGGCCGATTCCTGGGAATAGGACAGGCCGGCGCTGGCCCGGTAGGCGGCGTTGTAGATCAGCAGGCGGGCCGCCTCGATCTGCGTGGCCATGTCGGCCAACTGGAAGGCACACCCTGGAAGCGAGGCGATTCGTCTGGTTGAACTGCTCGCGCTCCTTGGTGTAGGCGAGCGCCGCGTCAAAGGCGCCCTGGGCGATGCCAAGCGCCTGGGCGGCGATGCCGATGCGGCCGCCATCCAGGGTCTTCATGGCCACCTTGAAACCCTGGCCCTCCTTGCCGAGCAGGTTCGCGCCGGGAATGCGGCAGTTCTCGAAGACCAGTTCCATGGTGGGTGAGGAGCGGATGCCCATCTTGTCCTCCTTCTTGCCGAAGGAGAAACCCGGGGTGCCCTTCTCGACGATGAAGGCGCTGATGCCACGGTGTTTTTCCGCGGATTTGTCGGTGCGGGCCAAGACGACATAGGTCTCGGCCTCGCCGCCGTTGGTGATGAAGATCTTGGAGCCGTTCAGGATCCAGTCGTCGCCGTCGCGGGTGGCGGTGGTCTTGGTGCCGCCGGCGTCGGAGCCGGCGGACGGCTCGGTCAGGCCGAAGGCCGCCCATCTTCTCACCCTTGGCCAGGGGCACGAGGAATTTCTGCTTCTGCTCCTCGGTGCCGAACAGGTAGATCGGGTTGGCGCAGAGGGAGAGGTGGGCCGAGAGGGTAACGCCGGTGGAGGCGCAGACGCGGGACAGTTCCTCCACCGCGATGGCGTAGCTGATGTAGTCGGCGCCGCCGCCGCCGTACTCCTCGGGGAAGACGATCCCGGTCAGGCCGAGTTCGCCCAGCCGGTCGTACATCAGGGCGCGGTCGAAACGCTCCTCTTCGTCGCGGATGCGGGCAGACGGGGCGACCTCGGCCTCGGCGAAACTCCTGACCATGTCGCGGATCAGCTTCTGCTCTTCAGTCAATTCGAAATTCATGTGTTTTTCCCCCTGGAAGGTTGTGATGCTCAGACAAATGGTTGGGTTTCGCTCGGGCTGCGGGTCAGTGCTGGTCCCTGATCTGCACCATGATGACCCGCCCCCTGGCACAGAGTTTGTCCGCCGCGGTGACCGTGACCTCCACGGTCACCTTGCGGTCTTTGATCTCCACCGCCCGGCCGCGGAGTTCCAGTTCCGTGCCGATCGGGGTGGGCGCGAGGTAATCGACCTGCAGCGAGGCGGTGACAAAACGCGAGATCGGCGTGCTGTCCGCCCGTGCCTTGGCCGCTGCCGCCGTGGCCGCTGCATGGCAGTCGATCAGCGAGGCGATCATGCCGCCGTAGAGGTACCCCGGGTAGCCGCCGGTGTATTGGTCCTGCGGCGTGAACCGGCAGACGGTCTCATCCCCGTCCCAGCGACTCTTGAGATGATGCCCGTGCGGGTTGAGCCGGCCGCAGCCGAAGCAGTGGGCGTAGTCGTCGGGATACTGATCCTGCACTGCCGGTTCGGCCATGGCCATGCTCTTTCTCCCTGCAGGGTATCCCCACTGGCCCGGGGTGGCGTGCCGCCCCGGAATGCGGCGATCTGGGGTCCGCGGCCGGCGGACCGACGGTCAATAGGTGTAGAACCCCCGGCCGGACTTGCGGCCCAGCCAGCCGGCCTCGACGTACTGGCGAAGCAGCGGGCAGGGACGGTACTTGGGGTCACCGAGCCCCTGGTACAGGGTGTTGAGGATCGCCAGGCAGGTGTCCAGGCCGATCAGGTCGGCCAGGGCCAGCGGGCCCATGGGATGGTTCATGCCCAGTTTCATGACCGTGTCGATGTCCTCGCGCTCGCCGACGCCGTGGTACAGGCAGAAGACCGCCTCGTTGATCATCGGCATCAGGATGCGGTTGGCGATGAAGCCGGGATAGTCGTTGGAGCGGGCCGGGGTCTTGTCCGATCCGCCGGGTCAGTTCCAGGGTCGTCTCCAGGGTCTCGGGCGAGGTCGCCAGGCCGCAGATGACCTCCACCAGCTTCATCACCGGCACCGGGTTCATGAAGTGCATGCCGATCACCTTGTCCGGCCGCTTGGTGTTGGCGGCGATGCGGCCGATGGGGATGGACGAGGTGTTGGAGGCCAGGATGACGTGCGGGGGGCAGACTTCGTCCAGGGTCTGGAAGATCTTGAACTTGATGGTCTCGTTCTCGCTGGCCGCCTCGACCACGAAATCGGCCGCGGCCATGTCCTTCAAGTCCACGCTGGTGGTGATGCGGGCGAGGATGCTCTCCTTTTCGGCGGCGGCGAGTTTGCCTTTGTCGACGCTGCGCTGCAGGTTCTTGGCGATGTTCGCCAGACCACGGTCGACGAACTCCTGCTTGATATCGTTCATGATAACGGCAAGGCCGCTGGTCGCCGCCACCTGGGCGATGCCGTTGCCCATCTGACCGGCGCCGATGACACCGAACGTCTTCACTTCCATGTCTGCCTCTCCTTATTCTGGGACTGTTGCCGCCGGTCGACAGGGCCACCCGGCGGGTTGTTGCGGATTGCCGGCGGTCCGGCGGGGGACGGTAGTGTCAACCGTTCCGGCTGCCGGTGAACGCCGGTTTGCGTTTTTCCAGAAACGCCGAAGTGCCCTCCTGGGCGTCCGGGCTGGCCAGGCAGAGGGCAAAGGCGTCGCGCTCGATGGCCAGGCCGGTGGCCAGGTCGGTGTTCAACCCGCCACTGATGGTCTCCTTGGCGGCGCGGAGCGAGGCCTTGCCCTTGCTGGCGATCACCCGGGCGACCTCGAGGGTCCTGGTCATCAGTTCCTCCGGGGTGAAGACCTTGTTGACCAGGCCGATCTCTTTCGCCTCGGCCGCGGTCAGGTGGCGGCCGGTGAAGACCATCTCCTTGGTGCGGTTGGCGCCGATCAGCCGGGCCAGGCGCTGGGTGCCGCCGAAGCCGGGAATGAGGCCCAGCGTGATTTCCGGCAGGCCGAAGAGGGCCTTTTCCGAGGCGTAGATGAAATCGCAGGCCAGGGCCATCTCGCAGCCGCCGCCCAGGGCGAAGCCGTTGACCGCGGCGATCACCGGGATGGGCAGGGTCTGCAGGCTGCTGATCACCTCCTGGCCGAACCGGGCGAACTGTTTGGCACCCAGCGGCGACAGGGTGGCGATCTCGGTGATGTCGGCACCGGCGATGAAGGACTTTTCGCCGGCACCGGTGAGGATCAGGACACGGAGGGATTCATCCGCGCCGATCTGGCCGATGGCGTCGGCAAGCTCTGCGAGCAGGGCGGAGTTGAGGGCGTTGAGGGCTTTGGGACGATTGAAGGTGAGTGTGGCGATACCGTCGGCGCTGGTCAGGTCAATGCAGGAATAGGCCACCGTGTTCTCCTTGTGTGGAAGGATCTGCGATCGTTTGCCGGAACCGTGCGCCGCCGGCGGGGCGGGGATGTGGGAGGACGGGGCGCGGACACGGGCAGACCCTTTGATCGTCCGGAAAGGAGGGATCAGCGGGGACGGCGGCGAGGCCCCGCCGAAACTGCACGGCGGCAAGCGGTATAAACGAAATCGAACAGACGCAAAGTGTGCAATATCTATTTCAAAAGCGTTGCCCTGTCAAATATTTTTTGTTGGCTCGCAAGGGCTCCGCACCGTCGGGAAGGTGAGGAAAACGGGGAGTTGGGTGATGGCTGCGAACGACAGGAGCAGGGTGCGGTGCCGGCTCTCTTCAGGAGGAGGATGGCGGCGCCTCTGTCAGGGCGATGATCGCTTCCACTTCGATGGGCGCACCCAGGGGCAGGGCGGCCACCTGGACCGCGCTCCGGGCCGGGTAGGGCTCCTGAAAGTACTGGCGGTACACACCGTTGACGCGCTGGAAGTCACCGAGGTCGGCGAGGAACACGGTCACCTTGACGGCGTCGCCGAGGCGGCCGCCCGCCGCTGCGGCAATCGCGGTGAGATTGCGGAAGACCTGGTGCGCCTGGGCCTCGATATCGCCCGGGATCATCTGGCCGGTTTGCGGGTCGATGGGCAGGGTGCCGGAGACGAACAGCAACCGGCCGAAGCGCACGGCCTGGGAATAGGGGCCGATGGCGGCCGGGGCCTGGTCGGTATGGACGGCGGATCTGGTCATGGGGGTGCTCCCTGGGTGTGGCGGTGGACGATGGCTCGAGCCGCGATCAGGCCGGTGGCCGCGGCGGAAACGATGTTGCCGGCCACGCCCGGGCCGTCGCCGGCCACGAACAGTCCCCGCACCGCGGTTTCCAGGTGGCTGTCGGTCTCCACCTGGGTGGCGAAGAACTTGATCTCCGGGGCGTAGAGCAGGGTTTCGTCGTTGGCCACGCCCGGGACCACCTGGTTGAGCTGTTCCAGGCCGTCCACCAGGTTGGTGAGGATGCGTTCCGGCAGGGCCATGGCGATGTCGCCGCAGACCACGTTGTTCAGCGTCGGCTCGATGTAGCTGTTGCGGATGCGGTTCCAGGTGCGAGCGGCGACCGCGGCGCAGATCGCCGTAGCGCTGCAGGATCGGCTTGCCGCCGCCGATCAGGGTGGCCAGTTGGCCGATGGACTCGCCGTAGGCCTGGTTGTCCGTCCACCGGGTCGGTCAGGACCACCTTGGACAGGAAGGCAAAGTTGGTGTTGGCTGATTTGCGGTCCATGTAGGCGTGGCCGTTGACGCAGACGAAATCCTGGTAGTTCTCCAGGGCCACGAAGCCGCCGAAGTTGGTGCAGAAGGTGCGGGTCTGGTCGTCGTACTGGCGGTGCGGATGAAGAAGGTCGGGTCGTAGATGATCTGGCAGAGGTCCTGCATGATCTCGTTGTGCACCTCGACCCGCACCCCGACCTCGATGCCCCGCTGGGACAGGCCGATACCGTTGCGGCCGGCGATGGCGCCCATCCACTCGGCGCCGACCCGGCCGGGCGCGAGGATGACGCTTTCCGCCGCGTAGGTGTCCCGGTCGGTGACCACCCCGGTTACCCGGCCGTGGTCGACGAGCAGGTCGCGCACGTTCTCGGAATGGTGGAAGAGCACGCCCCGCGCCTCGATTTCCCGGGCCATGGCCTCGATGTGACGGGGCAGGTTGTCGCTGCCCAGGTGCTTCTGGCGGATGAGCAGCAGGTCGATGCCGTGCTTGCGCGCCTCCTTGCGGATGGTCCGGGCCGCGTCCATGTCGGTGGGGAAGACCTGGCCGTCCATGCCGTAGCGGTTGAAGATGGCCTCGGTCTCGTCGATCAGCTGGCAGGCCTCGGCCAGGCCGAGGAACTGGGTGAGGTCGGTCTTGCCGAGTTTGTGAATGAAGTTGAGCTTGCCGTCGGAAAAGAGCCCGGCCCCGCCGACGCCGCAGAGGATGTTGCAGGGCCGGCAGTGGACGCAGCCGCGGTCGCCGATGGGGCAGTGCCGCTTGAGCGGCGGCTTGCCCTTGTCGATGAGCAGCACCCGCAGGGACGAGTGCTCGCTCAGCCAGTGGGCGGCGAACAGGCCGGCCGGCCCGCCGCCGACAATGATCACGTCAAAGGTGCGTACGGTTGCTGAACTCATGGCCCTCGGCGGGTGACGGCAGCGAGGCCGGCGGACGATTCGGGGCGGCTGCGAACCTCCGGCGGCCACCGCCGGTCCCGCCCCTGGTCGTTGTTCTGCCACATTTCGCTGTTCTTGACCAGCCGTTTTCCGGCACAGGGCGCCTGCGGAAGCACGAACTGGCGGAGGGGGGTGCCAGGGCCGTACCGGCGGGAGAAAAAATGGAAAAATTATTGCCCGAACGAACAAGCTGTGGTCCAGTGAAGGTCGGAGGGGACCGGCGCGGTGCGACGGCCCGAACCCGTCCAGAGCGCGCAGAGAACGACTTTCTATGAAAGATGACGGCAACCTGGTATGGATTGACCTGGAGATGACCGGGTTGAATCCCTTTACCGATCGGATTCTGGAAGTGGCGACCATCGTCACCGATTCCCGGCTGGAGATCCTTGCCGACGGCCCGGTCATCGCCCTCTACCAGCCGGAGGAGGTGCTCGCCGCCATGGACCGCTGGAACAGCGAGCACCACCGGCAGTCAGGTCTGCTCGACCGGGTCCGCACGAGCACCTACACCTGCCGCCAGGCGGAACTGGAAACCCTCGCCTTTCTTGGCCAGTGGGTGGGCGAGCGGGTTTCGCCCATGTGCGGCAATTCCGTCTGGCACGACCGCCGCTTCCTCGCCCGCTTCATGCCCGAGTTGGAGCACTTTTTCCACTACCGCAACATCGATGTCAGCACCCTCAAGGAACTGGCGCTGCGCTGGGCCCCGGACCTGGCGAAATTCAGCAAGGCGGGCCGGCATCTGGCACACGACGACATCCGCGAATCCATCGCCGAACTCAAGCATTACGGCGACTGCTTCATCAGGAAATAGACCGTCCGGCGGGTTGGCCCTGAAGGTGCCCGTTTCTGGGTGCCGGGGACGTGTTCATGACCCGGAAGTATTTATTTGAGAAGGAGATGTGTTGTGCAAACGTACCTGACCGCCCTGATCACCGCCCTGTTTCTGACGCTGGCCGCCGCCCCCTGCGTGGCCGAGATGACAGTCGAACAACTGGCGGCCGAATCAGAGGCCTACGTGAAGACCACGGTGCAGTCGACCCCGTCCAGGCCGGAGACCATCGCCGCCAAGGTCGAGGAGGCCTGCGCGCTGCTGGCCCAGGAAGGACCGGCGGCCTTTCCCCGCTTCAAGGGCAAGGGCAGTCCCTTTCTCTTCGAGGGGACCTACATCTGGGTGCACACGCTCAAGGAAACCCGCATGCTCATGCACCCGATCAAGTACAAGATGGAAGGCAGGGAACTCGCCGACCTGAAGGACGAAAAAGGCAAACCCTTCTTTGTGGCCATGAACGACCTCGTCCGCACCGAGGGACAGGGCTGGGTCGGGTATCACTGGCCGGTGCCGGGCTCAAAGGAAATCGCCCGCAAGGTCTCCTACGTGAAAAAATGCACCATGGCCGACGGTGTCGAGGTGGTGGTCGGCGCCGGTCTCTACCACGTCGACCCGGCGGACACCGACCGGCTGGGCATCCACTAGTCGTTGCCGGACCGCCGTTCCGGCGGTCCATCGGTGTTCCTGCGACGCCGCACAGGCGCCAACCAGTCCGCCTCCGTTCACGAACCGACCTTTTCCCCGCCCGCTGGCCCGCCATGGCAGTCTTCCGTCTTGTCGACGAGCCCCTTTTCCCCGCCCCGGAACTGGCCGAACCCGACGGGTTGCTCGCCGTGGGCGGCGATCTGTCGCCCGTGCGCCTGCTTGCGGCCTACGCCCAGGGCATCTTCCCCTGGTACACGGAGGGCGACCCGCTCCTCTGGTGGTCACCGGCCCCCCGCCTGGTCCTGCTGCCATCGGAGTTCCACCTGCCCCGGCGACTGCGGCGCACCATCGACGCAGGGCGGTTCACGGTGACGGCGGACACCGCCTTTGCCTCGGTGATGACCGCCTGTGCCACCGCCTCCGGTCGCCGCGAACAGGGTACCTGGATCACCCCGGAGATGCACCGGGCCTACGTCCGCCTGCACGAACTCGGCTACGCGCATGCCATCGAGTGCTGGCGGGAGGGCGAACTGGCCGGCGGCCTGTACGGGGTCTGCCTGGACCGGATGTTCTTCGGCGAGTCGATGTTCACCCGGGTGACCGACGCCTCCAAGGTGGCGTTGGCGGCGCTGGTCGACCAGGCCCTGCGGCTTGGCATCGGCGCCATCGATTGTCAGATGACCACCGCCCACCTGCTCCGCTTCGGCGCGCGCGAACTCGATCGGCCGGCCTTTCAGGCCCTGCTGGACGAGTTCATCGACCACTGCCGGCCACAAAAAAAATGGCGCCTGCCGTAGGCTGAAAAGGAGAAATCAGCCCGACAGGCGCCTGTGCAGACGGACACGCACGTATACGACCCGGCGCATGCGGCCGTAGGGCGGGCAGCGTTGCGGTTCGTTGGAAAGAGACCTGCGGCTGCCGACCTTAGAGCCTATGGTAAGCACCACGGTGTGGGAGTCAAGCGGGTGTCCCTAGGCTTCCAGTTCGAAATCGTACCTGAGGCCGGAACGGGAGAAATGCCGGTCCACCTTCTTCAGGCCGTACAGGTTGGCCACCTGGAAACTGACCTCCCAGTCTCCGATCAGGGCGGCGCCGCGGCCGAGATAGACCACGTCCAGCACCTTCATCTCCTCCGGGGCGACCGAAAGGAGCATGAACAGCCGGTTCCTGGTCGCCTGCATGACGATGATCTTCTGGGTCTTGTCGATCCGCGTCCCCTTCAACTTCCAGCGGACCTCCACCGCGTCCTCGCGCTGGAAGTTGATCTTCTGCAGCTGGGCGCAGTCCTTGCGGTGCAGCGAGAGGCCGCGCTCGCTGAGCAGGCCGATGACGCCCTTGTCCAGCGGGCCCGGCTTGCAGCAGGCCGAGGACTTCATCACCACCGGGTCCACGGTGGTCAGGTCCACCCGGTTGAAGCTGCCGGTGGGCTGGAACAGGGTCGGCCGGTCGACATACAGGCCGTTCTTGATTTCGTAGATCAACTCGCGCAGCCGCACCCGCCCCTCACCGATCTGCAGGAACAGTTCGTCCAGGGATTCGATGTCGAAATAGGCGAGGATGTCGCCCATGCCCGGCTTCTCGGTGACCTCGAAGGGCACGCCGTAGCGCCGCAGTTCCTGGGTGAGTACCGAGGCGCCGATCTGCCGGGACACCGCCTCCCGGCGCAATCGGAAGGCCTTGGCCAGTTCGGAGCGGGCCTTGGGCGTCTGGCAGAGGATCTGCAGGCTCGGGTCGAAGCTGACCGGTTCCTCCTGGCGGAGCACCTTGATGACGTTGCCGTCGCGCAGCTGGTGCTCGGGCCCCACCTTTTGGCTGCCGATCATGGCGCCCACGCAGGTATGGCCGATGGCGGTGTGCACGCGGAAGGCGAAGTCGAGCAGGATCGAATTGACCGGCAGACAGACAAGGTCGCCGTGCGGCGTGTAGGTGTAGATCTCCTTGCGGCCGCCGGCGGCGATCATGTCCCGGTAGGAGAGGGAGTCGTCGCTGCCCAGGATGTCGAACATTTCCTGGATTTCGTTGAAGAACTTGCTGTTGGCGCGGCTGTCCGTGGCCAGGTCGCGGATCATGCCCCGCTGGGCGCGGCGGGCCATTTCCTCGGTGCGGATTTTGAAGAGGTATTGCCGGCCGCCGATGTTGGCCCGGGCATGCAGCCCCTGGTAGCCGGTGGGCTTGGGGTTGGCGATGAAATCGCGGATGGTGCGCGGCAGCGGCGGGTAGATCTCGTTGAGCGCCCCCAGCGCCTGGTAGCAGCCGGTGCGGGTGCGCATGAGGATGAGGATCTCGCAGGGGATTTCGATCTTCTTGATGAGGATGCGGTTGCGCACGTCGTAGTAGCCCCACAGCCCCTTGGGCCGCAGGTTGACCGTGCCGTCCAGCCCGTCGTGGTCAATTCCCTGGCGAACATTGTCGATGACCCGGTTGATCTCCGGGTCGTTGCGCAGGTTGTTGATGTGCAGCTGCAGCCGGCTGCCCTGGCGCGGGAACTTGAAGGCCAGGGCCAGGTTGTACAGTTCCCGCTTGATGGCGAACAGGCCGAGGATGGTCGCCAGCGGCGCGTAGATATCGAGGGTCTCGTCGGCGATCTTCTGCCGCTTGTGGCGCGGCATGCTGGAGAGGGTGCGCAGGTTGTGCAGCCGGTCCGCCAGCTTGACGATCATTACCTCGAGCTTGGCCGCCGCCCCACTGAAGATCTTGCGGTGCACCAGTTTCTTGAAGGTCTGGCGGTCACCGGTGTAGTTGGTGACTTTGGTGCAGCCTTCAACGATGGCCTCGACGTTCGCGCCGAAGCGCTCGCGGATCACCTCGCCGGAGACCTCCTCCACATCCTCAACCGTGTCGTGGAGCAGGGCTGCGGCGAGTATTTCCGGGTCGCGGATGTCGAGTTCCTCGGCGAGGATCCTGGCCACCGAACAGGGGTGCATGATGTACGGGTCGCCGGAGCGGCGCCACTGGCTGCCGTGGGCCTCGAAGGCGAAGTCCAGGGCGTCCCAGAACACCCCGGTCTCCGGACCGTCGCCGATGAAGCCCCGCATGGTCTGGCGGTAGCCGTCGATATCGAATTTAACGTACTGCATCGGCTCTGTGGTTCACGGTCGTTTCTGGTGCCGGCGACACCCTCGCTGCGGCGGGGCGGTCCGTTGCGCGGGCTGACCCGCAAAGTTGCATTCTATAGCAGATCGCCGTCCCCGGACAAAGAAAAATTCTCGATGCCGGGGGCGCCCGGTCGGTCCGTTGGCAACGCGGCGACGGCCCGGGTCGGCAAGGACGGGGGGTTTTTCGTTTCAGCCCGCCCGGCAAGGAAGTATAGTCTTGCTACGGACCGCGCAGGCGGTTGCCGTTACGAAACATGAACGCACAGGCAGCACAGGAGGAGAATGACTCGAAAATCGCGTCCGCGGGGAGAGACCGCGGGAAAAAAATATCATCACCGGTCGCCGGCCCTGCAGGGCGGTATTCTGACCGACAACTCGCTGGAGACCCTGGTCCTGGCACTGATCGCCGAACGGGCGACACAGTTCACGGCCACCGAGATCCTCGAGGCACTGCAGTTGGTGCCCCGGCAGCTGCCGGAGTTGCGCAAGACCCTGATGCGCCTCACCGAGCGAGGCAAGCTCGCCAAAGAGGGGCGGCGCTTCACCCTGGCGGCCCCGCCGGAACGGCTGCGCGCCACCCTGGACGTCACCTCCAAGGGGTTCGGCTTCGCCATGATCGAAGGCGAGGCCAAGGGCGGCAAGGACGTGTTCATCGCCCCCCATCATCTGGGCGGGGCCAGCCACGGCGACACAGTGCTCATCGCCGTCACCGGCATACAGCGCGGCCGGCGGGAAGGCCGGGTGGTCCAGGTGCTCAGCCGCGCCGTCACCCGGTTGTGCGGCATCTTCACGGCCACCGGCACCGGCGGTTACCTGACCCCGGACGACGAGCGGCTGCCCTACACCGTGCTCATCCGCCGCGGCGACACCCAGAATGCCGCCGACAACATTGCGGTGGTTGCGGACATTCTTGATTACGGCACGGAGCGGCAGGGGCCGACCGGCAGGATCGTCGAGATCCTCGGCGACCCGAAGAGCGCCACCGTGCAGATCCGCATGGCCATGCTCCGCTTCGGCCTGCAGGAGACCTTCCCGGCCGAGGTCCTGACCGAGGCGGCAGCGCTTGGCGCAGTGACCGACCTCGGCGACCGGCTCGACCTGCGGGCTGTGGCCCACGTGACCATCGACAGCGAGACGGCCCGTGATTTCGACGACGCGGTCTGTGTTGAGCGG
Organism: uncultured delta proteobacterium; assembly: GCA_963754825.1. Taxonomy (GTDB): domain Bacteria; phylum Desulfobacterota; class Desulfobulbia; order Desulfobulbales; family Desulfobulbaceae; genus Desulfobulbus. The sequence goes on from CAVWHP010000011.1 coordinate 421,239, forward strand.
ACCGAGGCGGGCTACACCCTGTACGTGTCCATTGCCGACGTCAGTCACTATGTGCCCGTGGGTTCGGCCATCGACCGGGAGGCCTACCACCGCGGCACGAGCACCTACCTGCCCGACCGGGTGCTGCCCATGCTGCCGGAGCGGCTGTCCAACGACCTGTGCAGCCTGGTGCCCGACCGGGACCGGGCCGCCTTCACGGCCATCCTCAGCTACGATGCCGAAGGCCGCCGCATCGGCCAGCGCTACGGCCGCAGCCTGATCCGCAGCCATCAGCGGTTCACCTACACCACCGTGCACCAGCTCACCTACCTGCGTGACCCCGAGGTCCGGGAGGCGCACGCCGAACTGGCGCCCATGCTCGACCACGCCCGACGGCTGGCGGCCTTGCTCAAACAGCGGCGGATCGAACGCGGCAGCCTGGAATTCAACATCCCCGAGGCGCAGGTGCAACTCGACGGCGATCGGGTGGCCGATGTGACTCTGGGGGCGCGCAACGAGGCGCACATGCTGGTCGAGGACTTCATGCTCGCCGCCAACGAGGCGGTGGCCGAATCCCTCTCCCGGGCCGGCCGGCCGGTCCTCTACCGCATCCATGAGTACCCGGACCTGACCAAGCTCGAGACCTTCACCGAGGCGGCCCGGGCCATGGGCTTGCAGCTGCCCCGGGCACCGATCAACCCGGCCTGGTTCGCTCGCGTGCTGGCGCAGGCCCACGGCACGCCCACCGAGTACGTGGTCAACACGCTCTTGCTGCGGACCATGCAGCAGGCCCGCTACTCCCCTGAAAACGCCGGCCATTTCGGTCTGGCCGCGGATTATTACCTCCACTTCACCTCGCCCATCCGCCGCTATCCGGACCTGATCGCCCACCGCGTACTGCAGGCGCAGCTCGTCGGCGAGGCGGTCGACAACCGGCGGCTGCCGTTCCCGGCACGGGAGTCCGGTTTCGTCGAGGCGGGCGTGCATCTGTCGCAGTGCGAGCGCCGCGCCATCCAGGTCGAGCGCAACGTGCACGCCCGGCTGTCCGTGCTCTTCCTGTTCGACCGGGTGGGCGAGACCTTCACCGCGATCATCTCCGGGGTCACCACCTTCGGCCTGTTCGTCGTCCTGGAAGAGGTCTTCGTCAGCGGCAGCGTGCCGCTCAAAACTATGACCGACGACTACTACCTGTTCGACGGCCGCCGCTTCCGCCTGGTCGGTGAGGCGAGCAACCGGATCTACCAGCTCGGCCAGCGGGTCGAGGTCCGGCTCGAACAGGCCGACCTGGCCAACCGGCGGCTCACCTTTGCCCTGCTCGGAGAGGCTTCCAGCGCAGCGGTTGCGGGCAAAAACGACTGACCCGCACGGCCCGGTGACGGGCCGTGGTTTTTCTTGACGAACCCCGGTAATTCAAATAAACAACCGCATTTGAGCCGCACCGACGGCGGACACCGGCCCATCCGGGCCCGCTTCCCCTTGCTCATCCCTTTTCGCTGAGGCGCTCCCATGGAAGATACCAGCTGGATATCAGGCATTTTCGCCAACCCCTTTCTCCGCGGCCTGCTCATCGGCCTGTTCATCGCGCTCGTCCTCTGGGTCCGCGGTCTGCTCAAGGTCAGGGACCTGAACGGCGGCATGCGCAAGCTGCGCGAACACCTGCACACCAAACTGGAGATCGATTCGGCCGAGAACGAGCGCCGCAAGGCCGAGTTGGACAAAATCCGCCAGGAGCGTGACAACCTGCGCAACATGGTGCAGGTGCTCAACCAGAAACCCGGCCGCCAGGAACTGCGCCAGGTCCAGGTGTACCAGAAGGCCATCGAGATCATGTTCGAGAAGTCGCCGGGATTCGCGCCGGCCTGGCAGATCACGGTTAAGGAGGCGGAAGAGGAGATCAAGCGGGCCGAGCGGGGCATCATTCCCTTCTTCAAGCGCATGACCGGCAGCGGTTCGTCCTCCACCGACAGGGGCGGCAAGAAGCCGCTGGAACTGGAACAGTCCAGCGGTCATTGAGACCAATCGCCACGTCTGTGTGATGAGGGACGCGCACGTACCGGCTGCCGGTCTCGACCAGGCCGGGATCATCCTGGTGCGGCCGAAATACCCGGAAAACATCGGCGCCTCGGCGAGGGTCGCCTGCAATTTCGGCATCACCCGGCTGACCGTGGTCACCGACGAGGAGCCGGACGAGGAGCGCATGCTCAAGATGGCGACCCACAAGGCCGCCCATCTGATCCGCTCCCTGCGCCGCTGCCGGACCACGGCCGAGGCGGCCGAGCCCTACCACTGCATTGTCGGCACCACCGCCCGCCAGGGTCGGCACCGGCCCGAGGACCGGACCCCGCACGAGGCCATGGCGGAGATCGCGCCGCTGGTCGCCGACAGCAGCATCGCCATGATGTTCGGCCCGGAAAGCACCGGCCTCACCAACGAGGACCTCGACCTCTGCCAGTTCGCCTCGACCATCCCCACCGCCAATTTCTCCTCGCTCAACCTCGCCCAGGCGGTGGCCATCCACTGCTATGAACTCTACACGGCAGTGCATGCCCACCCCTTCGCCGCTGTCCCCAAGGCCGAATTCGCCAACTCCTTTGACCTCGAAGGCATGTATGCCCACATCGAGGAGGCCCTGTCCGCCCTGACCTTCCTGCACGACACCAACCGCGTCTACTGGATGCGGAACGTCCGCCAGTTCCTCAGCCGGGTGCGGCTGAAGAAAAAAGAGGCGAGCATGATCCGCGGTATTTGCCACAAGTTTCTTTGGCACACCGGCAGTGGCCGCGCGCAGCCGCCGGAGCGGCAGGCCGCGGAGGAGACGACGGACTAGAGCGGATTACAGCCCGGACAGGGGGCAGGCGTCGCAGTCGGGGCGCTGTTTCTTGCAGAAGCGGTTGCCCACCCGTACCAAGAGGGCGTGATACTCGTTGAACAGTTGGGGGTCGGCCTCCAGGTTGTCCATGAACAACTCCTGGATGTCGCTGTAGCCGGCATCCTCGTCGATCAGCTGGTGGCGGCTGAGGATGCGGTGGGTGTAGGCGTCGACCACGAACACGGGCTGGCCGGCGGCGTAGAGCAGGATGGAGTCGGCCGTTTCCGGGCCGATGCCCTTGACGGCGAGCAGCTGTTGGCGCAGTTCGGGCAGTGGCTGGGCGAGGAAGGTGTCCAGATCGCCGTCGTGCGTCTGGGCGATGGCGCGGAGCAGGTTGTGCAGCCGGCCGGCCTTGATGTTGTAGTAGCCGGCCGGTCGGATGTATTCGGCGAGCAGCCCGGTGGGCAGGTCAACGAGTTTGTCGGGGGCGAGCAGGCCGGCTCCCTTGAGGTTGTCGATGGCCCGCTCGACATTCTTCCAGTTGGTGTTCTGGGTGAGGACGGCGCCGACCATCACCTCGAACGGGCTGTCGCCCGGCCACCAGCCCTGGGGTCCGAGGCGGTCGTACATCCGTTCATAGAGTTCGCGGAGACGGTCGGCGGTGGCCATGTCGGTTCGGGGCGGCGGGCTCAGTCGCCCAGGCAGATGCCGATGTCGCGGGCGGTCAGGACCTTGTCGCTGTCCAGATCGATCTTCTTGCGCCGGCGGATGGCCTCGGCGATGGGCACCGAGGTCATGTTCGGCGGCACCCAGGCGACCATGTGGTCGAAGATGCGCTGCTCGGCCAGGCGCACCGCGGCGGCGCCGAAGCGCAGGGCCAGCAGGCGGTCGAAGGTGGTGGGCGAACCGCCCCGCTGCAGGTGGCCGAGCACGAGCGAGCGGGTGTCCTTGCCGAGCCGGGTGCGGATCTGCTCCGCCACCCATTCGCCGATACCGCCGAGCACCACCTCGGTCCGGCCGACCTCGCCCATGCCCTTGCAGATCACCTCGCCATCCTCGGCGCGTGCCCCCTCCGCCACCACCACGATGGAATAGTGCTTGCCGTGCAGTTCGTTGTCCGCGATCTTCTCGCAGACCGCGTCCAGGCAGAAGGGGATCTCCGGGATGAGGATCACGTCGGCGCCGCCGGAGATGCCCGAGTAGAGGGCGATCCAGCCGGATTCCCGGCCCATCACCTCGACCACCATCACCCGGTCGTGCGACTTGGCGGTGGAGTGGAGTTTGTCGATGGCGTCGGTGGCGGTGGACACGGCGGTGTCGAAGCCGAAGGTCCGGTCGGTGGCCTCCAGGTCGTTGTCGATGGTCTTGGGCACGCCGATCACCGGCATTCCTTTCTGGGCGAAACGGTGGGCGATCTCGAGGCTGCCGTCGCCGCCCACGGCGATGTGGCAGAAGAAGCCCATTCTGTTCGAAATTGTTCAGGATTTTATCCGAGATGTCGACGATCTGGATCTCCCCGGCAAGGTTTTCCACCGGTTTGGCGAAGGGGTTGCCCTTGTTGGTGGAGCCGAGGATGGTGCCGCCCTGGGAGAGGATGCCCTCCACGTCCTCCGGGTTCAGGCGAACGAGGTCGTCCTTGTCGAGCAGTCCGCCGTAGCCGGAGCGGCTGCCGTAGACCTCCCAGCCCTTGCGGGTGGCTGAATTGACCACGGCGAAAATGACCGCGTTCAGGCCCGGTGCATCGCCGCCACCGGTGGATATGAGTATTTTTTCGCGCATGAGCCAACTCTCGTCAAGGGGGGAACACTGCGGGTTGTGCACCCCGCAAAACGAGAATTGTAGAAAGGCCGCCCCCTTTTGACAATGATTTTCGCTGCTGGCCCTTTTTTTCTCCAGCCCCGGGTCGGCCCCGGCCGCCCGTCCGGCACGGCCACGGCGTAATTTTTTCCGGTTCTGGCGATACTGATACTCCCCGCCAAAATGTTGTGGTAGATTACCAGATTTTTGTGGGCGGATCTGCGGTTGACTTGCCTGCGCCGGCTCCTTACTGTTGCCTGCATACCCATTCCGCTTCCGTCTGTTTCCGGGCGGGGCATCTTTTTGAAGGAGGTTTGCATGTTTACCATTACCGAGTTGGCCGCCGGCAATCTGCGCGCATATCTGGAACAGAACAAGGTCGACTCACCCATCCGCATCGCCCTCATGCAGGGCGGCTGCAGCGGGCCTTCGCTCGGTCTGGCGCTGGATGAGGCCAAGGAACAGGACAAGGTGTTCGCGGAGAACAACCTGACCTTTCTTGTCGACGGCGACCTGTTGGAACAGTGCGGTGCCGTGAAGGTGGACTTCATCGAGGCGGGATCCCGCTCCGGGTTCGCCATCACCGCCGCCAACACCCTGGGCACCGGCGGCGGCTGCTGCTCGGGCGGTTCCTGCGGTGGTTCCTGCGGCTGATGACCGCCGGAACGCACGGTTCGGAATCAATTTTGACAATCAGGCAGCCCCGCCCGCAGGCGGGGCGATCATCACATCGAGGAGGCGACAATGTTTGAAGCGACAACGCTGGCCGTCAACAACCTGAAGACCTACCTGGAGCAGAACAAGATCAGTTCTGCGATCCGGGTGGCCCTGATGCAGGGTGGCTGAAGCGGCCCCTCTCTGGGGTTGGCTCTGGATGAGCCAAAAGCGAGTGATCAGGTGTTTGAAGAAGGCGATCTGAAATTTCTGGTGGACGGCGACCTGCTGACCAGGTGCGGGGCTGTCAAGGTGGACTTCATCGAGGCGGGCTACCGCTCCGGGTTTTCCATCACCGCTGCCAACCCCCTGGGCGGCGGCAGTTGCAGTTCCGGTTCGTGCGGCGGTTCCTGCGGCTGAAGAGGATCTGCATCGTCTGTCAACAACCCCCTTGTCGAGCTCCGGCAAGGGGGTTGTTTCGTTTCAGCCCCCGCGGGGAAATCTTTTCCCGTGTGTGCCAAAATCTTGACACGGTCGGTTTTGTTCTTATTCTCTTCCCCCAGCAGGCACGCCCTGAACGAGCACCACCTTAACGCCGACAGGCACGGAGAGAAGATATGCAACTCGACAAATTCACCCTCAAATCCCAGGAAGCCATTCAGGCCGCGCAGCAGCTGGCGCAGACGGGCGGCAACCAGGAACTGCAGCCCGAGCATCTGGTCAGGGCGATCCTCGAACAGCCCGAGGGGGTCGTGGTTCCGGTGCTGCAGAAGATGGGCGTCACCCCGAGCGTGGTACTCGGCGCAACCAACCAGCTCATCGCCGCCCTGCCCAAGGTCAGCGGCTCGGGCGCCGGCCAGAGCTACGCCTCCCAACAGTTCCGCACCCTGCTCGAAGAGAGCTTCAAGACCGCGGCCAACATGCAGGACGAGTACGTCAGCCAGGAACACCTGTTCCTGACCATCCTCGCCGACCGGTCGCTCCGGGTCACCGCCATGCTCACGAAAATCGGCGTGACCAGCGACGCCTTTCTCAAGGCGCTGATGAGTGTGCGCGGCAACCAGCGGGTGACCGACCCCTATCCTGAGGAAAAATATCAGGCCCTGGAGAAGTACGCCCGCAACCTCACCGATGTGGCCCGCCGCGGCAAGCTCGACCCGGTGATCGGTCGGGACGAGGAGATCCGCCGCGTCATCCAGGTGCTCTCCCGCCGCACCAAGAACAACCCGGTGCTCATCGGCGAGCCCGGCGTCGGCAAGACCGCCATCGTCGAGGGACTGGCGCAGCGCATCGTCAACGGCGACGTGCCCTCCACCCTGAACGGCAAGCAGGTGATTGCCCTGGATCTCGGTGCGCTCGTGGCCGGTGCCAAGTACCGCGGCGAGTTCGAGGACCGGCTCAAGGCGGTGCTCAAGGAGGTGGAGAAGCGGGCCGGTGAGATCATCCTGTTCATCGACGAGCTCCACACCCTGGTCGGCGCCGGCGCGGCCGAGGGGTCCATGGACGCCTCGAACATGCTCAAACCGGCGCTTGCCCGCGGCGAGCTGCACTGCGTCGGCGCCACCACCCTGGACGAGTACCGCAAGTACATCGAGAAGGACGCCGCCCTGGAGCGCCGCTTCCAGCCGGTGCTGGTGCAGGAGCCGAGCGTGGAGGACACCATCGCCATCCTGCGCGGCCTCAAGGAGAAGTACGAGGTGCACCACGGCGTGCGCATCCAGGACGCGGCCATGGTGGCCGCGGCGACGCTGTCCAACCGCTACATCACCGACCGCTTCCTGCCGGACAAGGCCATCGACCTGATCGACGAGGCGGCCTCGCGGCTGCGCATCGAGATCGACTCCATGCCCACCGAGATCGATGAGCTCGAACGCCGCAAGATCAAGCTCGAGATCGAGCAGGAGGCGCTCAAGAAGGAGAAGGACACGGCCTCTGCCGAGCGGCTCGCCCGGGTGCGCGAGGAGCTGGCCAACCTGGACGAAGACCTCAACGGCATGAAGGGGCAGTGGACCCTGGAGAAGGACATCATCCAGTCCATCCGCGACATCAAGGCCAGGATCGACCAGGCCCACATGGAGGAGCAGCGGGCCGAGCGCGCCGGCGATCTGAGCAAGGTGGCGGAGATCCGCTACGGCCGCATCGTCCAGCTGCAGAAGGAGCTGGAGGCGGCCAACGCCCGCCTGGCCGAGATCCAGAAGAAGCGCCAGATGCTCAAGGAGGAGGTGTCTGCCGAGGACATGGCCAGCGTGGTCGCCAAGTGGACCGGCATCCCGGTGGACCGGCTGCTGGAGGGCGAGAAGGAGAAGCTGGTGCACGTGGAGGAGGCGCTCGGCACCCGGGTGATCGGTCAGAACGAGGCGATCACGGCCGTGGCCAACGCCGTGCGCCGGGCCCGCGCCGGCCTGCAGGACCCGAACCGGCCGCTCGGCACCTTCATCTTCCTCGGCCCCACCGGCGTGGGCAAGACCGAGCTGGCCCGCAGCCCTGGCCGAGTTCCTGTTCGACGACGAGCAGGCCATGATCCGCATCGACATGTCCGAGTACATGGAGAAGCACTCGCGTCGCCCGGCTGATCGGCGCGCCTCCCGGCTACGTCGGCTACGACGAGGGCGGCATGCTCACCGAGGCGGTGCGCCGGCGGCCCTACTCGGTGATGCTCTTCGACGAGATCGAGAAGGCCCACCCGGACGTGTTCAACGTCCTGCTCCAGGTGCTCGACGACGGCCGCATGACCGACGGCAAGGGCCGCACGGTGGATTTCAAGAACACCATCCTGATCATGACCTCCAACCTCGGCAGCCAGATCATCATGGAGCTGGCCCAGACCGATCCCGAGACCATGCGCCGGCAGGTGGACGACCTCCTGCACCGCCAGTTCAAGCCGGAGTTCCTCAACCGCATCGATGAGATCATCACCTTCCACGGCCTCACCCGGGAGAATCTGGCCGGCCATCGTCGACATCCAGATCCGGCGCATGGCCAAACGGCTGGCCGAGCACAAGTACAAGGTCACCCTGACCAAGGAGGCCAAGCAGTTCCTGGTGGATACCGGTTACGACCCGGCGTACGGCGCGCGGCCGCTGAAGCGGGCCATCCAGCGCTACATCGAGGACCCGCTCGCCCTGGAGATCCTCGAGAGTCGGTTCGCCGAGGGCGATCGGATCCTCATCGACCGGGCCCCGACGGGCGGCCTGGCCTTCTCCAAACAGTAACCGCCGGTTTTCCCCTCCTGCCCGGCCCCTGTCGCACCCTGCGGCGGGGGCCGGTTCGCTTCCGGGTGCATCCGGGCAAACAGTGCTTTGAAAACGCACCCGAGCAGATTACATTCCCCCTGAACCAACGACCGCCTGCCGGGTGGGCGAGCAGCGCCCCCGGCCAGGCGGCCGATTTTTCGCCCGGAACCGCCTCCACTGCGCTTCGCGCCGGTTTCCCGGGCCTTTCCAGGGGCCTTGTTGTGCGCACGAACCGTTCCCCCGCCACGGCCGCAGCGCGTGCCGCGCTCATCACCGTCCTCCTCCTCGGGCTTGCCCTGCTGTGCTGCGGCCGGTCGCGGGCAGCGGCGCCTTCGCCCGCGGTGCGCGTCGACATCAGCGGCGACCTCACCGAATCCCACCGGCGCAATATCCGCAGTCATCTCGCCCTTGCCCGCGCCGCGGAGGCCGGTCCCCTTTCCACGGCCCTGTTCAACCGCCTGTACGGCAGCGCCAGGGGGGAGGCGGCCCGGGCGCTCGAACCCTTCGGCTACTACGATCCCGACATCACCCTGTCGAAACGGCGGGACGGCGACGGCTGGCTCGTCCACCTGGAAGTCGATACCGGCCGACCGGTGGTCATCGAGGATATCCGGATCGAGGTCAGCGGCGCCGGCGAGCAGGACCCGGTGCTGCGCCGAACGGTGGAGCGGCTGACGCTGCGCACCGGCGAGGTGCTCGATCACCCGCGCTACGAGACGGCCAAGGAGGCGCTGATCGTCAGGGCCATCGACAGCGGCTACCTCAAAGCCGCCTACACCGCCAGCCGGGTGGAGATCCGGCGCAAGGACTACGCGGCCGCGGTCCACCTGCGCCTGGACACCGGCCCGCGCTACGTCTTTGGCCCGATCACCTTTTCCCGGGACACCATCGACCACGACCTGCTGCGCAAGATCCTGCCGGTCCGGGAAGGCGCGCCGCTCACCCCGAAGAACCTCGCGCGGCTGCGCCAGTCCCTGTTCAATGTCGGTTATTTCAGCACGGTGGACCTGGATTACGACCTGGAGACCGGCGCCTCGGCGCAGGTGCCGGTGCGGGTGGAACTGACCCCGGCCCCGGCCCACAAGTACGCCGTCGGCCTGGGCTACGGCACGGACACCGGTATTCGCTCCACCCTCGAGTACGCCAATCGCTATGTCAACAGCCTCGGCCATCAGCTCGACCTGCGGCTGCAGCCCTCGGAACGCAAGAGCACCTTCAGCAGCGCCTACACCATCCCCCTGGGCGACCCGCGGCGCGACCGGCTGTCGCTGCTGGCCAGCTACGAGATCGAGAACTACGACAATATCGAGTCCAACCTGTTCAAATCCACCGTCAGCCGCGACCATTTCCGTGAGCGGGGCGAGTTTTCGACCTATCTCCAGTACCTCGACGAGCGGTACGACACCGGCCTGGACTCGGGCCACGCCGCGCTGTTCATCCCGGGCGTGCGGGGTGTTCTCTATCTCGCCGACGACCGGGTGAACACCACCCATGGCCTGCGCCTGGCCGGCCTCGGTGAGCGGCAGTCAGCGAGGGGCCGCTGGGCGATGTCAGCTTCCTCCAGGCCACGGCCGGGGCCAAGGGGATTCTCTCGGCATTCGACAAGTACCGGCTCATCGGCCGCTCCGACCTGGGCACCACCCTGGTCGACGACCTGGATGACCTGCCGCTGTCCCTGCGCTATTTCGCCGGCGGCGACCAGAGTGTGCGCGGCTACGGCTACAAGAAGATCGGCCCCGCTGACCGGGAGGGCAACATCGTCGGCGGCCGCTACCTGTTCACCTGGAGCGTGGAACTGGAGCGCGAACTGTTCGACCAGTGGAGCGCGGCCGTGTTCTACGATGCGGGCAGCGCCATGAACAGTTTTACGGATTTGGCAATGAAGGAGGGCGCCGGCGCCGGTATCCGCTGGAACGCGCCGTTCGGCCAGGTGCGGCTCGACCTTGCCAGGGCGATCGACGATGGCGGCAACTCCTGGCGGGTGCACTTCACCCTGGGGGCGGATCTCTGATGCGACGCCGGCTGCCCTGGATCCTGCTCGGTGCCCTGCTGCTCACCCTGTCGGCCGCGGCCTTTCTGCTCGCCACCGATCCGGGGCTCAACAGCCTGATTTCGATCGTCTCCCGCCTCAGCGGCGGCCGGGTGCAGGTTGGGGCCACCTCCGGCACCCTGCTGGGCGCCCTGCAGCTGCGCGAGTTGCGCTACAGCGACGGTGTCGATGCGGTGAGCATCGACCGGCTCACCCTGCGCTGGCAGCCCGGGGCGCTGTTCAGCGGCGGGATGCGCATCGAGAGCGTGGCGGCCACCGGTGTGCGGGTCGTGCTCGGCCCAGGCAGCGACGACAAAGCCGCCGGCCCGGTGGTCCTGCCGGACCTGTCCCTGCCGGTTTCGCTGCGCATCGATTCGCTTGCCGTGGACCGGCTGAGCGTGGTTCTCGAGGGCGAGGAGGTGTTCGCCCTGCGTGAGGGGCGACTCGGCCCGGTCAGCTGGCAGGGCGAACAACTCGCCCTCGACGACCTGCGGCTGACCACGGACACGGCCATCCTGCGGCTCAGGGGGCAGGTGCGCACCGCGGCCGGTTACCCGCTGCAACTCGCCTTTGACGGTACCTACACCCCTGCGGACCTGGCGCCCTTTGTGGGCAGCGGCACTGTCCAGGGACCGCTGGCCGCCCTGGATTGCGAGCTGACCACCACGGCGCCGTTTGCTGCCCGTGTGCAGGGGAGCCTGCGCGACCTGCTCGCCGAGGCCGGTTGGGAGGCGCGCGTGCACAGCGACCGGCTGGCCCTGGCGGCGATCGACCCCGCCTGGCCCGCTCAGGTGTTCACCGATGTGCAGCTTACCGGCAACGGTAGCTTCACCGACTACCGCGCCGAGGTGCAGGGCAGGGTGGCGACCCAGGGCATCGACCGGCCCGTTGACCTGCGCGCCCGCCTCACGGGCAACCTGGACGGCCTGTTGGTGGAGGAGCTTCGCCTCATGCAGGACCGGGCCGTGCTCGACCTCACGGGCCGGCTCGATTGGGCACCGGAACTCGCCTGGCAGGCCGAGCTTGCGGCCAACCATCTCGATCCGTCCGTGTTCGTGGCCGACTGGCCGGGCGACTTCCAGGTCCGCCTGCGCACCGAGGGTCGCCTGCACGACCGGCTCGAGGCCGCAGTGCACCTGGACGAGCTGCAGGGCCGGCTGCGCGGACTGCCCGTCACCGGTGCGGGTGAGGCGCAGCTGCACGGCACGAGTTTTCGCGTGGAGCGGTTCACCCTGGCCAGCGGCTCCTCCACCCTGCGGGTGAGCGGCGGGGTGGATGAGCGGGTCGACCTCAGCGCGCAGCTTGCCTCCGCCAACCTGGCCGAACTCTGGCCCGGGGCGGGCGGCAGCCTGCGTGCCCAGGCAGAGGTGCGCGGCACCACCGATGCGCCGCAGCTCGACCTGACCCTCACCGGGACGGCGCTTGCCCTGGAGCAGCACCGGGTGGCGACCCTCACCCTGGCAGCGAGCGGCGGTCTGTTTTCGGGCGGCAGCCTCGAGGCCGACCTGCAGGCGAAACAGCTTCGTCTCGGCTCCCTGGCGCTCGACACCGGCCAGGCGCAGTTCCGCGGCTCAATGGACACGCACAGCCTGAGCGTGTCCACCAAGGGGGCGGACTGGACGGCCGGCCTCACCGTGCAGGGCGGGGTCAGCGACGGACAGTGGCGGGGCCGGGTGCAGCAGGCGCAGGGCAGCGCCAGCGGGTTTGGCGCCTGGCAGCAGGAGCAGCCGGCTGCGCTCGTCGCCGCCGCCGACCGGGTCGAGTTGCAGCCCTTCTGCCTGACCGGATCCTCCGGCCGGGTCTGCGCCCAGGGGGACTGGGCCGGCAGTGACGGCGCCTGGCGGCTGCAGGCAAGCACGACCGATGTCCGTCTCGCCGCCCTGGCCGGTCAGCTGGACAGCGACGGGCCCCTGCAGGGGCGGTTGAACACCACCCTCGATCTCGCCGGCAGCGGTCCGCACCTCACGCGCGGCACCCTTGCCGCCCGGGTCGCCGACATGAGCCTGGCGCTCGATCTGGGCGACGGCGGCACGCAGCAGCTGCAGTGGCGCTCCCAGGTGCTGCGGGCCGATTACGCGGGCGAGCGGCTGCAGGCCGCGCTCGACAGCGCACTCAAGGACGGCAGCACGGCGCATCTCGACCTGGCCATGGACCGGGTCCGCCTGCCCGGGGACGACCTGTTGACCCGCCCCTTGAGCGGCGCGCTGCAGGTGGAATTGCGCGACCTTGCCCCACTGAGCGCACTGGCCGGCCAGGCGGCGCTGTTCAGCGGCCGGCTGCAGGGCGATGTGACCGTCGCGGGCACGCTCAAGGCGCCGGAGGTGAGCGGCACCATCGACCTGGAGGACGGTCAGGCGGAAATTCCCCAGCTCGGTATCACCTTGGCGCCGCTGCAGGTGGCGGTGCGTGGCGACGCCGGGCAACTGGCCGTGCAGGCCACGGCCAGTTCCGGCGAGGGCGAGCTGCTGGCGGAGACGGTCCTCCACCTGGACGAGTCCGGGGTTCGCGCCGATGACATCACCATCCGCGGCGAGGGATTCCAGGCGGCGGCCCTGCCCGGCCTGGACGTGACCGTCTCGCCGGACCTGCGCCTCACAAGCGCTGCGGGGAGTCGGCAGCTGCGGGGCACGGTCATCATTCCCAGGGCGCGCATCGCCTCGGTGGATTTCGCCTCCAGCCTCTCCCCCTCGGACGACATGGTGGTCATCGATGACCCGGACCACGCCGCTGCGGAGGAGCCCGGCTGGCCCCTGGCGACCACGGTCCGGCTGGTGACCGGCGAGGACGTGCGCATCGACGCCTACGGTCTGCGCGGGCGGATAACGGGCGACCTGGAACTGGCCAGCCGGGCGGATCGGCCCCTGACCGGCAGGGGGACGCTGAGCGTTGTCGAGGGTTCGTTCACCCTCTACGGCCGGCGCCTGCAGATCGATGTCGGCCGGCTGCTGTTCACCGGCGGCACGCTCACCAACCCGGGCATCGAACTGCGCAGCGAGAAGCGTGACGGCAACGCCACCGTCGGTCTGGTGGCCGGCGGCTTTCTGCAGAACCCGGAACTCAGTTTCTATTCGCACCCCTACATGGAGCAGTCCGTCATCCTCACCCGCCTGCTGGAAAACACCTCGGTCGGCGGCGAGACCCGCGAGGACACGGGGCTCATCGGCAGTGTGGCCTCCAAGGCCGGTCTGGGCGGGCTGGTCCCCTACCTGCAGGGTGTCAAGGAACTGACCATGATCGATGACATCAGCCTGGAGACGGGTGACGGCTACGACGACCTGTCGCTGGTGTTCGGCAGTTGGCTGACCCCCAGATTCTACGTCAGCTACGGCAAGAACATGCTCGACGAGTCCGGGGCCTTCAATACCCGCTACCTGCTCGGCAAGGGGTTTTCGATCCGCACCGAGACCGGACCCCTGCAGAGCGGCGGCGATCTCCGCTGGGAATTCGAGCACTGAGCAGCCTGCCGCCACGGCCTTTTCGCCGGGGACAACGGTGTTGACAAGCCGGGTCTTTCGCGGCAAGGTGCGGGCTGTTGCCGCCGGCCGCCGGGTTGCCGCGCGGCGCGGTGCCAGGCGGCAAAGGGGAGTGTGTGAACAGAAAAAAGTGGTCCCTCGTCTCGGCCGTTCTCGTTGCCGCGGGAATGCTGCTTTTTTTCCTGCCCGCCCTGCTCGGGCTACGGCCGGTGGCCGCGTTGCTCCTCGACCGCCTGGACCGCCGACTGCCCGGAACCCTGCAGGTCGAGGAGTGCTCTGTGGGCTGGCAGCGGCCGTTCAGCTGCCGCGGTCTGCGCTGGGACATCCCGCAGCAGGGGCTGCGCGCCGAGGCGGCCGAGGTCGGCGGCGACAAGGGACTGCTCGCCCTGCTGCTTGCCCCCCGCTATCTCGGCGAACTGACCGTTACCCGTCCCGTCATCACCCTGCTCGCCGAGCGGACGCCGGCGGCCGCGGTCGATGCTGTGGTGCCCCCTGCCGCCCCGGCCGAGGAGCCGACCGCCACCTCGCCCCTGCCCTGGTGGGAGCGACTGGCCGTGCGGGTGCACGGTGCGGACGGCCTCGTCACCCTGGATCAGGGCGCCGCCGGCCCGCGTGAACTGGCCCGCGAGATCCGTTTCTCGGGCAGCCTGGCCCGGGGCACCGTCACCTACACCCTGTCTTTCCTCTCCGGTTCCCGGGACGGCCGCCTGCAGGCCGAGGGCTTTGTCAACCTGCCGACCGTCAGCCAGTCCTTTCTCGACACGCTCATCTCCCGCACCGACCTCTCGGTCCAGGATCTGGACCTCGCCCCTTTCCTCGATCTGGCTGCTTCCCGCGGCTCCTGGCCCACCGGCGACGGTACGCTCGACGCCACCCTGCACGTGACCACCGCCGGTTTTGCCGAGGTGAAACTGCAGGGGGACGCGCTCCTGCGCACACTGCGGCTCGAGGGTGGCTGGCTGGGTGCGGACCGGCCGGCGCTGGACCGGCTGTCGGCCAGTTTCAACGGCAGTCGCAGCCGCAAGGAGGGCTGGCGTTTCGAGAACCTGCGGGTCGACTCGGAACCGGTCCAACTCCAGGGGCAGGGACAGTTGGACAGCCGCAGCGTCGGCCTGACCGCCTCCGGTACCGTGCAGCTGCCGGTGGTCGCGGCCCAGTTGCCGCACCTGCTCGCCCTGCACCGGGACACGGTGGTCCGCGAGGGCGTGCTTGATTTCTCTGTGCAGGTTTCCGGCCGGCCGGACGATCTGCAGGCCCGGGCCGAGTGGCGGGCCGACCGCCTCCGGGCGGTGCACCAGGACCAGCACTACAGCTGGGACGCGCCGCTGACCCTGTCCGCCGAGATCACCCATCAACAGGGCCAGACCCGGGCCCGGGACATCCGTCTGCACACCCCGTTCCTGGAGGGTTCGGGCCATGGCGGGTTCGAGGATTTCACCTTCGCGGCCACCGCCGACCTGGAGCAGATGTCGCGGGAGTTGGCCAAGCTGTTCGTGCTGCCGTACAGCGGCCGGGGCAGGATGCAGTTCCAGGGGGCCTCCCGTCGGGAACAGGACGGCACCTTCCGGCTGAAGAGTCGCATGGACGTGGGTGGGCTGGCGGTGTTCAAGGCCGGCCGGACCGTGATGCCGGAGTACGATTTTTTTCTGGAGGGCGAGATCGCCACCGCCCCCACCTTTCTCCGTGACCGCCGTCTCACCGGTCTGCAGGCGCGGACCATCTTCTGGCCGGGACAGGTGAACCTGACCCTGAAGGACATCGACAAACGGGCGGACGGCCTGCAGGCCGCGCTCATCGCCGACGGTACCCTGGACCTCGAACGTGCGTCCCGGTTGCTCGGGGGGATCGATCAGGCCGCGTCCGCTCCGCTGCGCGGCGCGCTCACCTTTGCCGGCAAGGGGACCAGCAGCGGCCGGCGCCTCGTGCTGGAGGAACTGAGCGGCCAGATCGACCATCTGGCGGTGCAGGCCGGCAACTTTGCCTTCCAGCAGCCGGAGTTCGCCTTTACCCTGGAGCCCCGCGGTCCGGCCGGCCGGGAGAAGGTCACCGTGCGCCAACTGGTGGTTGCCGCCAACTGGCGCGAACTGGCGGAAAAGGACCGGGCCGTGGCCATCATCGACCCGGGCCGCCGCCTGCTCGACCTGCGCCACCTGGTCCTGCGCACCGGCGGGCTGACCGCCCGGGGTGGCCTGCATGTCGGCGACTGGCAGGAGCCGACGCTCGATCTGGCCGCTGAGCTCGATCTCACCGGCGAGGCCGGCCCGCTTGTTGCCCTGGGGAGGGGGGCGGGACTGTTCGCCGCCGATCTGCAGGCGCGGGGGCAGGTGCGGGCCGGGGGCACCGTTGCCGCCGGTCGGGACCAGCCGCAGCGGACCGAGCTGGATGTGCAGTTGGACAACCTCGAGCTGCTGCGGGCCGGACGGCGCGTGTTCCACGACCGGCAGGTGCGCTGCGAGGTGACAAGTGCAGGTGTGTTCGGCACCGATCAGGAGGTACGGATTCCGGCCTTCCGGCTGCGCGCAACCGGGCTGCAGGCGGAAGGCGCAGGCCGGCTGACCGGGGGCGGGGCGGCCGTGCTTGCATTGAGCGGCCGGCTGACGCCTGATCTCGCCCTGCTCAGCGACCCGCTCACCGCGGCCCTCGGCCAGCAGGTGCGCTTAAGCGGCAAACAACCGGCGGATTTTCGCCTGAACTGGCCGCTGCAGCGCCCGCTGCGCCTCGACCGGATGGTGCTGAACACCACCCTGCAAGCCGAGACGCTGCAGTTCCGCTCCATCGGCCTGCGCCGCATCGACCTGCCGGTGGAGATCGGCAAGGGCAGCCTGCGGGCGGGCATTGCCGGCGATCTCTACGCCGGCCGGATGAGCCTGCAGCCGAACTGGCAGTTTGCGGCCAACCCACAGCAGATCAGCATTCCGCCGACCGCACGCGCCCTGGACGGCGTGGATGTGCAGTCGCCCCTGGCCAGCGGCCTGCTCGTCCAGGTCCACCCGCTGTTCGGTGCGTTGACCAGGGCCGAGGGCTCGGTTGACCTGCGCCTCGATGCGTTCCACTGGCCGCTGCAGAAAGGGGTGGCCGGTCGGCCGACCTTTCGTGCCACCTTCGGGCTCAATGAACTCCGGGTGCAGCCGGCCCGGGAAACAGCGGCCGTGCTGCGCCTCGCCGGGTTGGACCGGCACCCCCTTGCACTGCTCAGCCGCGAACTCTCCTGTGAGGGCCGCGACGGTCGCATCCGCTGCACGCCGGTGCGGCTCAAGAGCGGCGGCGCGGAACTGCGCCTGCACGGCGTCACCGGCATGGACGGGGCCCTCGACTTCCGGCTGGAGATGCCGGCGACCGAACAACTGGTGGGCGAGCAGGGGGCGGCCTTGCTGCGCACCGCCCGCGTCGAGGCGCCGTTGGTCGGTACGGTCACGGCGCCCCGGTTCGATCGCCAGGCCTTCCAGGTGGCGGTTACGGCCCAATTGCGGCGGGCCGCGGCCCAGCAGCGCCGGCCGGACAACGCCGGCGGTGCGGCCGCCGCGCAACAACCCCCGGGCAAGGTCCGCTGAACAAAGAGACCGCCTGCCCTCAGGCCACCAAGCACACACAGCAAGCGTCCGCGCTTGTCCCGGATCCGACTGCGTCCACGCAGTCCAAACAGACACGGAGGTGTACCATGAACAGGAAAATCGTCATCATCGGCGCAGTTGCCGCCGGCCCCAAGGCCGCCTGCCGGCTGAAACGGCTGCGGCCGGACTGGGAGATCACCATGGTCGACCAGGACAGCCTCATCTCCTACGGCGGCTGCGGCATCCCCTACTATGTGAGCGGCGATGTCAGCGACGAGAGTGAACTGCGCGCCACCAGCTTCCACGTGGTCCGCGACGCGGCCTTTTTCGAGCACTCCAAGGGCGTCCGCGTACGCACGCGCACCCGGGCCCTGGCCATCGACCGCAAGGCCAAGACGGTGCGGGTGGAGAACCTGGACAGCGGTGCCCAGGAGGATCTTCCCTACGATCAGCTGATGCTCGCCACCGGCGCCCGACCGTTCGACCTGCCCATCGCCGGCGCGGACCTGGACGGGGTGTTCACCATTTCCGACCTGCACAAGGCCATCGAGATCAAAAAGCGGATCGCCCAGGGCAAGGTCAGCCGGGCGGTGGTGATCGGCGGCGGCGCCATCGGCATCGAAATGGCCGAGGCCTTCACCGATCTCTGGGGGGTGGAGACGACCCTGCTGGAACTGCAGCCGCAGTTGCTGCCACGGCTGGTGGACCACCATTTTGCCACCATGCTCAAGCAGCACCTGCTCGACAAGGGGGTGGCGGTGTACACCGGTGAGTCGGCCGAGGTGCTCATCGAAGGCGGCCAGGGGCAGGTCGTCGCGGTACGCACCGGCAAGCGGCTCCTCGATGCCGACCTGGTGGTCATGGCCGTGGGCGTGCGGCCGCGCAGCGAACTGGCGCGCGAGGCCGGCCTCGATGTGGCCTCTTTGCGGCGGCATCAAGGTCAACCAGCGGCTGCAGACCTCGGATGCGAACATCTACGCCGCCGGTGACTGCATTGCCGTCACCCACCTGCTCACCGGCAAGGACACCTACACCCCGCTCGGCTCCCTGGCCAACCGCGAGGGACGGATCGTCGCCGACAACATGGCCGGCCAGCCCGCCCTGTTCAAAGGGGTGCTGGGTTCGTTCATCATGAAGGCCTTCGAGCGGTGCATCGCCTCCACCGGCCTTACTCTGGAGGCGGCCCGGGTCGAGGGGTTCGACGCCGACTGCGCCCTGACCGCACCGGCCGACCGGGCCCATTTCTTCCCGGACCAGGCCGTGGTCATCCTCCAACTGGTCTTCGACCGTCGTTCCCGGCGTGTGCTCGGCCTGCAGGCCTTCGGCATGATGAACGACTCGATCTCCGCCCGGGTGGATGCGGCCGCCGCGCTCATCGCCAAAGGGGGCACCATCGAGGACTTCGGCCTGCTGGAAATGGCCTATGCCCCGCCGTTCTCCTCGGCCATCGACTCCATCAACGCCGCCGCCTACGTGGCGGAGAACCTCTGCGACAACCGGTTGCGTCAGGTGGAACTGGCCCGGTTCCTCCAGTGGATGGACGACATGGACACCGAGCCCGACTGGGCGGTGCTCGACCTGCGCCATCCGGTGGAGGCCGCGCCCTACGTGGACAAGTTCGGCGCCGAGCGCTGGACCGCGCTGGAATACGGCCAGGTGCGGGCGCGGCACGGGGAGTTGTCGCCGGACAAGACCTACATTCTCATGTGCAATGCCGGGCCGCGTTCCTACGAGGTGCAGGTGTTGCTCGACCACCTCGGCACGGTGGACACCCTGGTCCTGTGCGGCGGCATGAACGTGATCAGCCGATTGGGCGTGGACTGGTCCATCAAGTAGGTCAAGGAGGCAAGAGCGCCTTCGGGGTTGGTCCGAGACCGGCCCGAAGGCGCGGTCCTGTTTGCGGCGGGTCGGTTGGGAAAAGGGTGCAGCGGGCGGGTGATCGGCACGGCTGGGACAAGCGGCCGGACCTGGGGCAGGCTCAGGCGCTGCCGTCGTTTACGCGGCCAGGCTCGCCAGGTAGGCGGGCAAGCGGTCGAAGTAGCGGCCCACGTCAGCCGGTCGATGGGCGTCGGAGCCGGCGCTCAGCGGGATACCGCGTTCCAGGGCTCGGGTGATGATCCACGCCGCCGGGAAGGGCGTGCCGCGGTAATCGAAGCCCGAGGTGTTGATTTCCAGGGCAACACCCCGTTCCTGCACGGCGTCGAGCAGGTCGACTATCTGCTGGCGATGGCGCTGGTTGAACTGGAGGCCAGGGTAGTGTCGCAGGGCCGCGTCCAGGTGACAGAGGACGTCACAGTCGATCTCGCGGACCGCGGCGATGAGGGCTTCGAAATAGCGGCTGAGCACCCGGTCCACGCCGATCGCGGTGAAGGTGTCGAGGCTCTGCTGGCGGCGGCTGAGCAGGTTGAGATGGCTGCCCTCGTGGGCATGGAAATGGCAGCTGAGGCCGACCCGGTCCCACGGGTAGCGGGCCAACCGCGCCCGGACCGCATCGGCCGCCGCCGGGTTGTAGCCCGTTTCCACCCCGAGCCGCACCTCGATCACCCCGCGGAAGCGCTCGCGCAGGCGCAGTCCCTCGGCGAAGTAGTCGTCGAAGTCCTCAGCTTCGAGCCAACTGCGCGGCTGGTAGTTGATCGCCGCTTCCAGGTGTTCGAGAAAGGTGATCACCCGCAGGCCGCGCGCCACCGCCTGCTCCACGTACTCCACCATCTCGCCGACCGCGTGGCCGCAGCGGCGCGTATGCACATGGCCGTCAATGGTCGTGTCGATCAGCGTCTGCATGGAGGAGGGTCGGAAGAAAGAGAAAGGTACGCGGCAGGGCGGGCGGCGCAGGGGAACTCAGGCGTTGCCGCGCGGAAAGAAATGGAGCACACCGTCGATGTCGGAGGTGTCGCAGACATCCCCCAGTTCCATGTCGATGTCGATGAATCCCTTGAGTCCATCCAGTTCCACCGAAAAGGTCGGTCCGTCCGGCAGGTGGTAAATCAGGGTATCGACTTTGCTCAGGTCAATGGGGCTGGTGAAAATTCGCTTCATGAACGTTAGCCTGGTGGAAAAGAAGAATGGCGCTGTTGTAGCAGGTTCGCTGTGGAAAAAACAGCCAAATAACGAGCGGTCGGTAAAAATCGATGCGTCCGGGGCGGTTCGACGGAGGGTGCCGCCTGCCGGACCCTCACCGTCTGATCCTGTTGAAAATCCGTACCGAACATTGGTCCGGATAGGATTTGACAGGCTGAGCGCACATGGTACAATACTCGTCTTTTCCCTACCGGGCCGAACGGCCCTGTCCCTGACCAATCCGCACTGAGCAAGAGGCGCCTCATGACCATTGACAGAGAAAGTGATGCCGATTTTGATTTTGTCAACACGACCGACAAAAACCCCTCCAATATCCTGCCGGAAAAACTGACCCTGGATTCTCCCCTACAGTTCGCGTGTCACCCCGGCGTGAGCTGTTTCACGGCCTGCTGTCACAACATCAAGATCATTCTCACGCCGTACGACATCCTCATTCTCCGCCGCCGACTCAACATACCGGCGCATGAGTTCATCACCCAGTACACCGAGCCCACCTATCTGGAAAAAACCGACATACCCGGCGTGCAGATCAAACTGACCGGCGACAAGAACGGTTGTCCGTTTGTCACCCCGGAAGGGTGCACGGTGTACACGGACCGGCCCTCGGCCTGCCGTTACTACCCGGTGGGCATGGCGGATTTTCACGAGGGCGGAACGGACGACGCCGCCGAGGAGAAGTTTTTCTTTCTCGTCAAGGAACCCCACTGCAAGGGGCATGAGGAGCCGAAACGCTGGACCATCCGGGACTGGCGGGCCGATCAGGGAGTCGATGTGCGCGACGAGATGAACAAGGAGTGGCTCCGCCTGATCATGCGCCGGAAATCCTTCGGTTTGCAGGCAACGCTGAGCGATGCGGCCAAGCGGATGTTCTTCATGGCCTCCACCGACCTGGACACCTTCCGCAAGTTCGTGTTCGAGAGTTCCTTCCTCGACACCTACGAGGTGGATGCGGACACCGTGGCGAAAATCAGGGAGGACGATGTCGAACTGATGCTCTTCTCCTTCCGCTACCTGGCCAACACCCTGTTTGGCGCGGCCGGCATGTCCATCAGGGCAGACAAGATCAAGAGCAAGATCGAGGAGATCAAGAACCGCCAGGACGATGTCCTGCAGCAGGCGGAGCGAGAGTACGAGGAACTCAAGGCGGAGCGGGAGCGGATGAAGCAGCAGAAGTAGACCGGACCTGGTCGGCTTGCCGACCGGTCACCGGCTGTTCGCACACAGGCGGCCGCGCGCGAAGAAGATCTCGCGTGCGGCCGCCTTTTTTGTCCTTCGTCAGGCCCGGTGGCAGCGGTCAGGCAAAAGAGTGGCCGGCAGGTGGTGCGGGAGGAGAGGAACAATACAAAAAAAGCCCTGCCGGCGAACCGGCAGGGCTTGGGTGTTCAGAACAAGCGGATGCTTATTCCACGTCCAGGGCCTTGGCCCAGCCTTTGAGCAGCTTCCAGGCCTTGTCCACATCCTTCTGCGACAGGGCCATCAGCTCGTCGGCCATGGTCGGGTTGGCCAGTTTGAGCATGCGGTAGCGGTTCTCGTTGAGGGCATACTCGGCGAACGGGATGGTCGGTTCCTTGGAATCGATGATCATCGGGTTCTTGCCCTCGGCCTCGAGTGCCGGGTTGTAGCGGAACAGCGACCAGTGACCGCACTCCACCGCCTTCTTCTGCTGCTCCAGACCCATGGCCATGTTGATGCCGTGGTTGATGCAGTGGGCGTAGGCGATGATCAGCGACGGACCGTCATAGGCCTCGGCTTCCTGGATGGCCTTGATGGCCTGCTGCGGGTTGGCGCCGATGGAGATACGGGCGACATAGACCGTGCCGAAGGTCGAGAAGATCAGGCCCATGTTCTTCTTGGGCGCGTTCTTGCCGCCGGCAGCGAACTGGGCAACGGCCGCACGCGGGGTGGCTTTCGACATCTGGCCGCCGGTGTTGGAGTACACCTCGGTGTCCATGACCAGGATGTTGACGTTCTTGCCGGAGGCGAGGACGTGATCCACACCGCCGTAGCCGATGTCATAGGCCCAGCCGTCACCGCCGATGATCCAGACGGACTTCTTCACCAGGTAGTCGGCCACGTGATAGAGCCGCTTGGCGACCTTGTCACTTTTGCCCTCGAGGGCGGCCTTCAATTCGGCGACCCGGGCACGCTGGGCCTCGATCTCGCCCTGCTCTTTCTGCGGGGCGCTGACGAGTGCGTCGGCCAGTTCCTTCTTGACCAGACCATCTTTGACAGCCTCGGCCAGCAGTTCGAGCGCCTGGCTGGCCAGTTTGTCCACTGCCTGGCGCATACCCAGACCGTGCTCGGCGTTGTCCTCGAACAGCGAGTTGGACCAGGCCGGTCCACGACCGTCGGCACGCTTGGCGTACGGGGTGGTGGGCAGGTTGCCGGAGTAGATGGACGAACAGCCGGTGGCGTTGGAGGCCAGCATGCGGTCGCCGATCATCTGGGTGACGAGTTTGATGTACGGGGTCTCGCCACAGCCTGCGCAGGCGCCGGAGAACTCGAACAGCGGCCGCTTGAACTGGCTGCCCTTGATGGTGCCGACGTTGATCAGGCTGTCGTCGACCTCGGGCAGGGCCAGGAAGGTCTTCCAGTTCTTCGACGTTTCCGCTTTGAGTTCCTCGGAATTCATCGCCATGGCCAGGGCGCGGGCCTCGGTCTTCTTGCCGTCCGCACCTTTCTTGCGGCCCGGGCAGACGGTCACGCACAGGGTACAGCCGCAGCAGTCGGAGGTGGACACCTGAATGGTGAACTGCATGTCCTTGAACTCCTTGCCCACCGCATCAACGGTCTTGAAGGAGGCGTCGGCGCCGGCGGCCTTGAGGGCCTCGGGGGTAGCGACCTTCATACGGATACAGCCGTGCGGGCAGACCAGCGAACAGCGGCCGCACTGGATGCAGGCTTCCGGATCCCACTGGGACACCTGTACGGCGATGTTGCGCTTCTCCCATTGAGAAGTCGCAGTCGGCCAGCGGCCGTCGTTCGGGAACTGGGAAACCGGGATGTCCTCGCCGTGGCCTTCCATCATCTTGGCGGTGACGGTCTTGACAAAGTCAGGGGCCTCGGCCGGTACGGTGGGTGGCATTTCGTGGCCGGTCACCTTTTTCGGCACCTTGACCTCGACGATGTTCTCAATGGCGCCGTCCACCGCGCCGTAGTTCATCTGGACGACCTTGTCGCCCTTGATGCCGTAGGTCTTCTTGATGGCCTTCTTGATCGACTTGATCGCCTCGTCCTTGCTGATGATGCCGGAGATGGCGAAGAAGGCGGTCTGCATGATCATGTTGATGCGGGCGCCCAGGCCGAGGGCCAGGCCGAGTTTGACCGCATCGATGATGTAGAACTTGATCTTCTTGTCGATCAGCTGCTTCTGCACCAGGGCGGGCAGGTGATCCCAGATCTCGTCCTTGGTGAAGGTGGTGGTCAGCAGGAAGGTGCCGCCCGTTTCCAGGTTGGCCAGCATGTCGTAGGTGTTCAGGAAGGCCGGGTTGTGGCAGGCGATGAAGTTGGCCTTGTTGATCAGGTACGGGGCGACGATCTGGTTCTTGCCGAAACGCAGGTGCGAAACGGTCATGGAGCCGGATTTCTTCGAGTCGTAGACAAAGTAGCCCTGGGCGGAGTTGTCCGTCTCGGTGCCGATGATCTTGATGGTGTTCTTGTTGGCGCCGACGGTGCCGTCCGAGCCAAGACCGTAGAACAGGGCGCGGAAGACGTCCTTGCCTTCGATGTTGAAGGACTTGTCGTAGCTGAGGCTGGTGAAGGCGAGGTCGTCGTTCGGGCCGACGCAGAATTTCTTTTTCGGTGCGAACGAGGCCATGTTGTCGAACACGGCCTTGACCATGGCCGGGGTGAACTCGGCCGAACCCAGACCGTAACGGCCGTTGAGGATCATCGGGATCATCATGGTGGGGTTGGCCTCGGCGGCCTCGGTGACCGCGGCGCGGACATCGAGGTAGAGCGGGTCGCCGTTGGAGCCCGGCTCCTTGGTGCGGTCGAGCACGGTGATGCGCTCGACGGTCGACGGCAGGGCGTTGACCATGGCGGCGGGGTCGAACGGCCGGAACAGGCGGACGATGACCAGGCCGACCTTCCGGTCGTCGGCGATGAGGTGCTCGACGGTGGAGGCGATGGTCAGGGCGCCGGAACCCATGACCACGATGACATCGGTGGCGTCCGGGGCGCCGATGTAGTCAAACAGGTGGTACTGCCGACCGGTGAGGGCGGCAAACTTGTCCATGTTGGCCTGGATGATGGCCGGCACGGCATCGTAATACTTGTTCACGGTCTCGCGGCCGGTGAAGTACACGTCCGGGTTCTGGGCGGTACCGCCGATGGTCGGACGGTCCGGGGTCAGGGCGCGCTCGCGGTGGGCGATGACCAGGTCCTCGTCGATCATGGCGCGCATGTCGTCCATGGTCAACTGCTCGATCTTCATGACCTCGTGGGAGGTGCGGAAGCCGTCGAAGAAGTGGACGAAGGGAATGCGCGACTGCAGGGAGGCCTGAGTGGCGATCAGGGCGAAATCCTGGGCTTCCTGAACGTCCTGGGAGCACAGCAGGCCCCAGCCGGTCTGGCGGGCGGCCATGACGTCACCGTGGTCACCGAAGATGGACAGACCCTGGCAGGCGATGGCGCGGGCGGTTACATGGAAGACCGTGGGGATCAACTCGCCGGCGATCTTGTACATGTTGGGGATCATGAGCAGCAGGCCCTGGGAGGCGGTGAAGGTGGTGCACAGTGCACCAGCGCCCAGCGAACCGTGAATGGAGCCGGCCACACCGGCCTCGGACTGCATCTGGGAGATGACCGGGATGGAGCCCCAGATGTTCTCCTGCTTGGCGGTGGCCTTGGCGT
Organism: uncultured delta proteobacterium; assembly: GCA_963754825.1. Lineage (GTDB taxonomy): Bacteria > Desulfobacterota > Desulfobulbia > Desulfobulbales > Desulfobulbaceae > Desulfobulbus. The sequence continues at coordinate 446,696 of CAVWHP010000011.1, forward strand.
CCGCTTCCGCCGCCATCGGCGAGGACGGCGTGATGGGATAGATGGTTATGACTTCACTTGTGGCATATGCGACGTGCGTACATGCCTGGTTTCCGTCAATAGTGACCATTTTTCGCGACATAAGATCATTCTCCTTACACGGTGGTTGGTGTTTTCCGGCAACGGCGCTGCCACCGGAAACGGCTACAGAAGGACGCTATACGTAAGGCTCCGAAGAACCTCAAAAAAACAGGACAGGCCCGATCAGTCTCCTTTGGTGCCGACGGCACGGCAGGTGTTGCGTCCCCCCAGGCACATCTCGGTTCCCGCAGGCGAAGCGGCCTGGCGGAAATCGACGTCGGCTTGTGAGCCCGTTCGTGAAAAGGCGATCGGGGGGGCAACTGATTGAAGTGCGGCGGAACCAGCGGCTCCGCCAGTCGCGGCAATGAATTAGAATTCAGTAAAATACCGCGGCACGATAAACCAAAAGCCAGCAATGTGCAATCTTAAATCGTTCACAAAAACCCATACATTGGCGTCAGCACGGCGGCTGACGCGCCTGCCGGCGGGCAGCGCTCCTCCAGGGCCACAATCGGTCCCGGAACGGGTTGACGGTCGGGTCCGGGCGGGCCGTTTTCCCCAGGCCGCAAGCGGAGCGACCGGGGCGCGCTCAGTCGTCGCTTTCCACCAGAAAATCACGGATCTTCTCGTAGAGCGATTCGGGGAGGGCGTCGGTGTAGATGAACTGGTCGGCCTCCTCGCCGGTGATGGTCGCCTTGACTTCGGCGGGCAGGGACCGCAGGATGGCCACTCGGGCCGGGTCGGGCTTTCTCTTTTCGCTGGACATGGTGCTGGCTCTCCTCACGGTCTGTTCAAGGGGGACCCGGCCGGGGCGGACGCGCTGACGCCACCTCGGCCGGATAAACGATGCGCCAGTATAGACCGGGCCGACGAAGAGGACAAGGGCCGCGGCGCGCGCCCGGCCGCTGCATCCTGCCGGTGCCGAGGCGGGCGGGTGAGGGGAGAAAAAACCGTTCCCTTGCATAGGGTATTTTGCTATGCTCACTCTTTTACCGGTCGTGCGCCGCGGGGTTCGTGGCCGCCGGGAGGGCCGGCCGGGTGCCGGCAGGCCCGGCGAACGGGCAACGGGCGGCGAACCGACCATTCCGGAGCGGAGATGAAAGCCAAACTGCAATTCCTGCTGCCCGGCGAACAGGCCCGGATGATGCTCATCGCCGCCTGTATCGGGGTGATGGCCGGTTGCGCCATCATTGCCTTCCGCGAGACCGTGGACCTGGTGCACGAACTCCTCTTCGTCCGTGGCCAGGAACTGCTGCGCATCGGTGAGGGCGGTTGGCGCCGCCTGCTCCTGCCGCTCCTGCCGATCACCGGCGCGCTGCTCCTCATCCCCCTGTCCCTCGCCTTCCCCGGCGAGGTCAACGGCTACGGCCTGCCCAACTTTCTTCGCCGGGTCAACCTGGAAAACGGCGTCATCCGCGCCCGGACCATCTTCATCAAGACCATCGCCACGGCGCTGACCATCGGTTCCGGCAACTCGGCCGGGGTGGAGGGCCCCATCGCCCAGATCGGCGGTGCCCTCGGGTCGCAGATGGGCCAGCGGTTCCGCGTGTCCGGCCGCCGGATGAAGGTGTACATCGCCGCCGGCTGCGCCGGGGGCATCGCCGGCATCTTCAACGCGCCCCTGGCCGGGATGTTCTTTGCCTCCGAAATCGTCCTGCTGGGGACCTACGAGATCTCCTCTTTCTCCGCCCTGGTCATTGCCTCGGCCCTCTCGACCGTGGTCTCTCGGGCCTATTACGGCGAGATTCCGGCCTTTCCCATTCCGGACTACACCATTGTCAACGCCTTCGTCGAACTGCCGTTGTATACCCTGATGGCGGTGATCGTCGGCGTGGCGGCGGCGCTCTACATCCGCATGTTCTACTCCGTGCGCGACTGGTTCCAGCGCCTGCGGCTGCACCCCCAGGCCAAGCCGGTGCTCGGGGCGCTCATGGTCGGCGGCATTGCCCTCTTCTTTCCGCAGGTGATGGGTGACGGCTACGACTATATCGCCAAGACGCTGGCCGGCGACGCCCTGGTCTGGCGGATGGCCGCCCTGGTGCTGCTCAAGTCCGTGGCCACCGCCATCACCCTCGGCTCGGGCAACGCCGGCGGCGCCTTCGCACCCTCGCTGTTCATCGGCGCCGTGCTCGGCGGCGCCTTCGGTGGCATCGTTCACCAGTTCCTGCCCGAATCGACAGCCACCCCCGGGGCCTACGCCACGGTCGGCATCGGCGCCTTCCTGGCGGCCTCCACCCATGCGCCGCTCACCGCCATCTTTCTGCTGTTCGAGATGACCGGCAACTACATGATCATCATCCCGGTGATGCTCACCGCCGTGCTCGGCACGGTGACCGCCTCCCGCTTGTGCCGCGACTCACTCGACACGGTGGATTTCACCCGTGAGGGCATCGATATTCACGAGGGGCGGGAGGTGGCGATCATGAAGTCGGTCCGGGTGGGCAAGGCCATCACCGAAGACGTGGATTTCATCAGCGAGAACGCCAACATCAACCAGTTGCTGGACCTGTTCCGCATCGCCCGCAGCAGCTTCTATTTTCCGGTGGTCAACCACAAAGGACTGATGGTCGGGGTCGTGTCCATGCAGGACGTCAAGACCATCCTGCACAGCGAGGAGGAGCGGGTCTGCCACCTGGTGGGCGCTATCTGCACCCGCGACGTGCTCATGCTCACCCCGGACACCAACCTCTACGAGGCGATGAACCTGTTCGACATCAAGGGGATCGACGAGATTCCGGTGGTCGAGAGTCTGGAGGAGCCCTGGGTGCTGGGCATGCTCAAGCGCCAGGACGTGATCGCCGCCTACAACCACGAGATGATCAAACGCGGCATCGCCGAGCGGGCCGAGTCCATCCGCATGATCTGCTCGGCCGGCTGAGCGGCGACGGGTGCCCGGTTGCCCAATCAGGGCCCGTGGTTATACTACATGCAGGCACGGTCGCTGTGCCTTTCTCTGGTCCCGGTCGGGAGGTTCTCGTGCACATCACCCTTGTTTCCTTTGGCTTCAAGCACGGTCCCGAGCCGGCGGAGTTCGTCTGGGACGTGCGCTTTCTGCCCAACCCGCATTGGGTGGCGGACCTGCGGCCGCACACCGGCCGGGAGGAGCGGGTGGCGGACTATGTGCTCAAGAGCGACAGCGGCGCCCGCTTCCTGGAACTGCTCGAGCCGCTGCTGGACTTCCTGCTCGGCAGCTTTGCCGCGGCCGGCCGGGAGGCGGTAACCGTGGCCATCGGCTGCACCGGCGGCCGGCACCGCTCGGTGGCCCTGGTCGAACACCTGGGCGCGGTGCTGCACGCCCAAGGCTACACGCCCGAAGTGCACCACCGCGACATCGACAAGGAATAGGCGGCGCGCCCGCCTCCGTACACACGGAGGCACCCCGCCCGAAAAAGTCCATGGAGGACACCATGAAAGAGACCCTGAAGAACATCCTCTACACCGGCATCGGCATCGCCTTTCTCACCAAGGACAAGATCGAGGAGTTGAAGGCGGACCTGGTCGAGAAGGGCCGGATCAGCCAGGAGGAGGGGCGGCAGTTCGTCGACGACCTGCTGCGCCGATCCGAGAAGGCCAGGGACCAGCTCGACCTGTGGATCAACAAGCGGGTCGAGGAGCGCATCGAGCAGTTCAACCTGGCCACCCGGGACGAGCTGGCCGACCTGCGGCGCCAGGTCGAGGAACTGCAGGTGGCGCTCAACCGGGACCGCGACGAGTAGACCCGCTGCATGTTCAGCATCAAGAAACTGGGGGCGATCGGCCGGACCTATCGCCACCTCAACCGCTACCAGCGCATCCTGCGGGTGCTGTTCAAGTACGGCTTCAACGACCTGGTCGACCGGCTGCACATCGACCAGTACCTGGAGTCGGGCCTGCAGATGATCAACCGCAAGCCGCGCGAGCAGATCGCCCGGCTGAGCCGGCCGGAGCGGCTGCGGCTGGTGTTCGAGGAACTGGGGCCGACCTTCATCAAGCTCGGCCAGCTGCTGTCCACCCGGCCGGACCTCATTCCGGCCGAGTACCTCGACGAACTCGCCCGCCTCCAGGACGAGGTGCCTCCCTTCAGCCTGGCCGAGGTGCACGCCATCTTCCGCGAGGAACTGGGCCGCTCGCCGGACGAGGTGTTCCACTACTTCGATGCCGAACCGCTCGCCGCGGCCTCCATCGGCCAGGTGCACCGGGCCCGCCTGGACAGCGGGGCCGAGGTGGTGGTCAAGGTGCAGCGGCCGGATATCGAGAACGTCATCGCCGTTGACCTGGAGATCCTCGCCCACCTTGCCGGCCTGATGGAGCAGTACCTGGAGGAGGTGCAGGGTCATCGGCCCACGGCCATTGTCCAGGAGTTCGCCCGCAGCCTCAGCCGGGAGATCGACTTTGCCGTCGAGTTGGCCAACGTCCAGCGCTTCGCCCGCCAGTTCAAAAACAACGCGGCCATCCACGTGCCGCTCGTCTACCCGGAACTGAGCACCCCGCGGGTGCTGGTGATGGAGTACGTGCTCGGCATCAAGGCGTCCATGGCGGGGCAGCTGCGCGAGCAGGGTTACGACCTGCCGCTCATCGCCGAGCGCGGCGCCACCCTGGTGATGGAGCAGATCTTCGTCCACGGCTTTTTCCACGCCGACCCGCACCCGGGCAACCTGTTCATCCTGCCGGACAACGTCGTCTGCTTCATTGATTTTGGGCAGATGGGGCGGCTGTCGCGCAAGGACCGGGAGGATTTCACCGACCTGGTGCTCGATCTGGTGGCCGGTGACGAGCGCACCGTTGTCGAGGGGGTACTCAAGGTGACCGTGCAGCTCGGTGAGGTGGACCGGGAGAGTCTGGGCCGCGACCTTGGCGGCCTGGTGGACCTGTACCTCTACCGGCCGCTCGGTGAGCTGGAGGCGGGCCGGATCCTCCAGGACCTGCTCGACCTGGTGACCCGGCACAAGCTCACCTTCAAGCCCGCCTTCTACCAGATGATGAAGGCGCTGAGCACGGTGGAGGGGGTCGGGTTGATGCTCGACCCCAAACTCGAGCTGATCCGTCTGGCCCGGCCGTTCATGCGTCGCATCCGGCTGGAGCGGATGCGGCCGGCGCGGCTCGCCGAGGAGATCGCGCGCACCGGCTCGGGCTACCTGCAGCTGTTGCGCGAACTGCCCGAGGAACTGCGCACCATCCTCCGCCAGTTGCGCGGCGGCCGCATGCGCATCGAGTTCGAACACCGCGGCCTGCAGGCCCTGGGCGCGGCGCTGGACCGGGTCTCCAACCGCATCGCCTTTGCCATCGTGTTGGCCGCGCTCATCGTCGGCAGTTCGCTGATCGTACTCTCCGACATCCCGCCGCACTGGCACGACATCCCGGTGATCGGCCTGCTCGGCTTCCTCGTGGCCGGGATCATGGGGTTCTGGCTGCTGCTGTCCATCATTCGCCACGGCCGCATGTGACCCGCCGGCGGATCACCCTTCGCCGTTGCTCTCCTCCCCCGTTTTTTCCTCCTCGCCCCGAACGTCTTCCATCTCGCTGTCGCTGCGCTTCGGCAGGGTGAGGCGGAAACAGGCGCCTGCCTCCGCCTCCACCGCCGCAATCTCGCCGTCGTGCAGGCCGATGATCTGCCGCACCAGGTGCAGGCCGAGGCCGAACCCCTCGGCCCCGCCGGTCTGTGTGCCGCGCTGGAACTTGTCGAACACGGCCTGTCGTTCCGCCGCCGGGATGCCGGGCCCCTGATCGGCGATGGTGATCACGAACCGCTCCGGCTCCTCGACCAGGCGCAGGGTGATGGTGGTGTGCGCCGGGCTGAACTTGACCCCGTTGTCGAGCAGGTTGAGCACCGCCTGCAGGAGCAGCGACTCGTCGCCGATCAGGGGTGAGGTCCGCTCCGGCTGTTCGAGGACGATGTCGATCTCTTTTGCCCGGCTGCGCGGCGCCACCCCGGCGACCGCGTCCTCGAGCATCCGTCCGGGCGGGAAGGGGTAGCGGCGCACTCGCTGGCGGCCGCTCTCCAGCCGGGCGATGTCGAGGAAGTCCTCGATCATCCGGTTCAACCGCCGGGACTGGCTGCAGATCTCGCCGGCGTACTGGCGCGGGGCGCCGTCCAGGGTCATGGCGAGCATCTCCCCGTAACCGAGGATGGTGGTCAGCGGCAGCTTCAGTTCATGGGAGACGATGGACACCACCTCGTCCTTGACCCGTTCCAGCTCCTTCAGCTCGGTGACGTCCTGGAACACGGCCAGGGTACCGCTGAAGGGCACGTCCGTGGCCTGCAAACGGTGGCGGCGCACCTGCAGGTAACGCCTGAGGCCGCTGTCGTCGCGGACCTCGACATCCACGCAGGGCGCCGCCGGGTCCGCGCCGGCGGGTGCATCGGCCGGGTCGGACTCCGCCTGGTGGTTGCCAAGCGCGGCGCGGAAGGTGTCGCTCGTGGGCAGGGGCGCCTGGGTTTCGCCGGTGAACCGCTGCCAGAACCGGACAAAGGCGGTGTTGGCGAAGACCGGTCGGCCGCTCGTCCGCTCCCAGAGAATGAGCGGCGGCAACTCCTTTTTGAGCAGGTCGTCGAGGAAATGGTGCTGCAGGCTGAGGGCGTTGACGGCCGCCTGCAGCCGGTCGAGGTGGCGCTGGATGCCGGCCACAGTCACGCCCCGGTCGCGGGCCGGGGCGCGGATGAACGGCTCCGGGATGCTCGTGCACACCTGCTGCAGGCCGGCGTCCAGTTCCCGGGCGAGCCGCCGCACCTCGCCGAGGATACGGCCGGCGGCCCAGAGCAGCTGCCGGAAGAGGTGTGCCAGGTAGGTGAAGAACAGCATCGCCAGCACCGGCAGGAAGTCGAGGAAGCGATGCGAGCGGAACAGCACCAGCGCGGCCACGAGCAGCACGGCAACCAGGCCGAGGTTGAGGGCCAGGTTGAACCGTTCACCGGTCACCGGCCAGACGAACAACGCGAGTACGCAGATTACGCCGACGAACAGGATCGGCGCCAACGGCAGCGGGCGGATGAACGACCGTTCGAGCGTGTTGCTGATGATGGTCGCCTGGATTTCCACTCCCGGGGTGGGGTGCAGTCTGGTGTACGAGGTGACGTGCGCGTCGCCGAGGCCGACCGCGCGGGCGCCGACAAGCACCAGCCGGTCGCGGAAGAATGCCGGCGGATGGCGGCCGGCGAGCACATCGGTGTAGGAGAGAAAGAGGAAGGTTTGCTCGGGGCCGTAAAAGTTGATGATCAGCGGCCCGGCCGCGGGCGCCTCCGCGGCCAGACCGGCGGTCTCGAGCAGGGCCCGGGAGAAGGCGGGCACCCCGTCCAGGGCATCCGGGCGGAAGCGGCGGACGATGCCGTCGCCCGACAGCAGGGTTTCCACGTGCCCGACCCCGGCCTGGCCGGAGAGGGTGGCGGTGGGCGGCAGCAGCTGGCCGTCGTAGGCGCGGGCCACGGTCAGCACCACCGGCGGGCCGGCGGCCATGGCCCGGCTGAGCTGGTCGTCGCCGGCCGCAGGTTCAGGGAAGAGGAAGTCGAAGCCCACCGCCCGCGCTTCGCGCAACCGGTCGAGCAACTGGGCGTGCAGTGTGCGGGGAAAGGGCCAGGCGCCGTGGTGCTGCAGGCTCGGCTCATCGATGCCGATGAGGACGAGCCGCTGTTCCGGCTGGCGAGGCCCGCGCAGCTGGAACAGCAGGTCCAGGCCGTTGTTGGCAAGGACCGTGCCCAGACCGCTATACTCGAGCAGAACAAGCAGCAGCAGGCCGAGGCCCGGGGCGAGCAGCCGCTGGGGCACGGCGTCGGCTCTTCGACTCTAGAGGAGGATGATGCCCAGGGTCACCACGCCCATGAGCAGTTCCTCCCAACCCAGCGGTTTGGGCTTGATGGTGAGTTGCTGGGGCGGGGTCCACGGGGTCAGCGGTTCCCCGTTGACCGTGCCGCGCAGGCGCACGTGGTAGGTGCCCGGGTTGAGCTGTTCCTCCAGGGTGCAGGAGGTGGTCGCCAGGCCCTCGCGCGCATAGACCAGGCTGGTGAAGGCCTCGTCGCTGGCCACCTGCAGGTCGTAGTGCCAGCCCTCGGCCATGGCCGGCCACTGCAGCACCGGCCTGGTGTTGGCGGTGGCCTCCATGGTGCCCATGTCCGGCACCGGCACCAGCTTCCAGGCCACCGGCATCGAGAACAGCGTCTCAAACCGGTCCGCGGCCACGGTCCTGACCCGGACGTGGTACTCGCCCGGGGCGAGTTCCGGAGTGGTGTAGCGCGGTTCGCGCACATCGCGACGGTCGAGCAGGCGCGTGAAGCCGGCGTCCGCGGCCAGTTCGACCGTGTAGTGATCGGCCTGGTCCGAGGCCAGCCATTCGATCCGGCCGGAGGTGCCCCACAGGGTACCGTTGGTCTGCGGCGCGGTGATCAGCGGCGCGGGCGGCACGGTGCGCAGGGTCAGGGGCATCGGCCCGGTCGGCGCGCTTTCAAAGCCCTCGGCGTCCAGGGCGGTCAGGAAGGCGAAATACCGGCCGTCGGCCAGGTTGCCGATGGTGAAGGCACTGCCGGCGGCCGTGGTCTGGTCGATGGCGGTCGCCTGGCCCTGGTCGTCGGTGGTGAGCCGCAGCCTGAACTGTTTGGCGGTGGCGTGCGCGGGCGCGTCGATCTGTACCGGCAGGGTGCGGTAGAGCGGCTCGATGGTCTCGCCAGCGGGCGGCGCGGGCAGGGCTCTGACCCGTTCCGGCGCAGCGCCGGCACGTACGCGCGTGCCCTGGCCCGCGGTCAGGGCGACGGTCCGGCCCCCGGCCGCCACCTGCACCCGGCCCCGCAGGGTCTCCACGGTGTTGGCCTCGGCCTCCTCGGTCTTGAGACGGTATTCGGTGCCGCGGATGCCGGTGACCGCGATGGGTGTCCTCGTCCGGAAGGTGTCGTTGGCGCGCAGTTTCTGCCGCACCCAGTGGACCAGACTGCCGCGTTCCAGGCCAAAATCGGCCTTGATGGTGCCGTCGGCGAGGCGGAACAGGTAGGCGATGGTGAAACGGGCGTCCGGCTCCACCCGGGTGTAGGTGTTGTCCGGCAGGATCAGGTGGGTGTAGCCGTCCGGTCCGGTGACCACGGTCTGCCCGGCGGCCACGGTGTCTTCGGTGTGCAGCGGCGAGGTGCGGCCGTCGGCGGTGTGCAGGGACACCGGTCCGTTGACTGCGGCCACCCGGGCGGTGAGCGGCTCGACGATGAGCAGCGACAGCGGCACCTGCAGGGTGGTGTCGCGAATGATCAGGTAGGGCTCGGCGAGCTTGTTGATGGCGGCGATCCGTCGCCAGTCGCCAGGCGTGTGACAGTAGTCCCGGGCGAGATGGATCAGGTTGGTGCCCGCGGCCACGTGGATGGGGATGAGCACTTCGCCTCGCTCGCTGGCCGCGACCCGTCCGGGCAGGACAACAAGGACCAGGGCGAGCAGGACAAGGAGGAGGGCGGGGCGCGGCCACAGACGGGCGGAGCGCAGCGATCCCGGGGTGGACAACGGCAGACAGCAGCTCTTCATAACGCTTCTCCGAAAACGAGTTTATAGCCGACGCCGGCAACCGCCCGGATGGTCAGGGCGTGCGGACAGGCCTTGTCCAGTTTGCGGCGGATATTGGCGATATGCATGACCAGGGATTTGGTTTCCGTCTCCGGTTCGTAGCCGAGGACCTCCTTGAGCAGTTCCGCGTGCGAGGCGACCGCCCGCCCTTTGGCGGCCAGGTAGTAGAGCAGGTCGAACTCGGTCTTGGTGAGCGGAAGGCGGGAGCGGTCGGCCAGCAGCGCCTCCCGGGCAGCCGGATCGATGGTCACCGGGCCGACGGTCAGTGGTTGCGGGGCCGGTTCCTGGTTCGCCGCGGTGCGGCGCAACTGGACGCGGATGCGGGCCAGCAGTTCCGCCGGGCTGAAGGGCTTGGTCAGGTAATCGTCGGCCCCGTGGTCCAGGCCGGTGACCTTGTCGTCCACCCCGCTTTTCTCGGTGAGCAGGATCACCGGGGTCTTGATGTCCGCGCGGCGCAGTTCGTCGAGAATGGTGAAACCGTCCTGGAAGGGCAGGACCACGTCCAGCAGAATGAGGTCGGGCTGTTCCGCGCGGATACGGGCCAGCGCATTCCGGCCGTCCGCAGCCGCCCGAACGGTCAGGCCCTGGGCGGTGAAGAAGACGACGAGCATGTCGCGGATAAAGGGATCGTCCTCGAAGAGGAGGAGGGTGTATGGGTGCGGTGTCGACATGGCCAACCTGACAAACCTGGAAGAATTTTCTCAGGAATGAATACGATATCTGCCCGCCGCTGGCAAGAAATAGTCGGCGCGCAGGGGAAGATAGCCAACCGGTTGCCGGCCGGCAGGCTCAGAGCCGTTGCAGGCAGAGCAGGGTCAGGACCGCGTAGGCGAACAGCCAGAGGAGGATGGCCACGATCCCGTAGCGCCGCGCGGAACCGTCGGCGGGCAGCCAGAACAGCAGCACCACCGGCGCCAGCGGGATGACCACGCCGGCGACAAAGGCCGGCAGGTAGCGGAGCAGTTCCTGCAGGCCGAGAAAAAACCACGGGCCGGCGATGAACAGCAGACCGAACCGTTCCGGTTCCACCGGGGCGGCGAACACGGCGGACACCCCCACCGTGGCCAGGACGAGCAGCAGATGGTTGCGCCAGCGGGCCGTGTAGCGGCGCAGGTGCGGCCAGGCGGCCATGCCGCCGAGCACCACCAAACCGATCACGTGGTGCAGGTAGACCTTGCGCACACCGCTGTCCGCCAGGTCGAAGAACAGGTCGTTGATCACCCCCCCCACCAGCGGGATGGACAGGCAGATATGCTCGGCAATGGCGCCGGCCGCCTCGCCGGTGGCGTCGCCGCGCAGCACGTAGCCGGTGAACAGCAGGAGCAGCGCGGCCGGCAGGGTGGCGCAGAGCCGGATCCAGGCCCCCCGGGTGAAGCGGGCCTCGTTCTGCCAGAGCACCACGGCCAGGTGGGCGAGCAGCAGCAGGAAAAAGGCCTGGCTCGAATAGTAGTGCAGCCCCCGCCAGAAGGAGCCGTAAGGGATGACCAGTTCGATGGCGGTGGTGGCGTAAAAGGGCTCGGCCGGGTCGTACTGCAGGCCGATGACGATGCCGGACAGCACCGACAGGAAGAGGCTGACCAGCGAGGCCCCGCCCCAGCGGTAGGCGAAGAGCAGCCGCAGGGGCGCGGGCCGGGTGGGGCGCTCGGCCTGGGCGGTCATCAGAGCTGCACCACGTAGGCGGTGGTCCGGCCCTGGGCGTCCTTTTTCAGGGTGACCGGATGGGTGGGCAGGTCCCGTTCCGCCGGTCCGGCAAAGCGTTTACCCTCAGGGGTGAAGCGGCTCTGGTGGCAGGGGCATTCGATGTACCCCTTGTCCTCCTGGTAGTTGAGCCGGCAGCCGAGATGGGTGCAGGTGCGGGACACGGCCTGGGCCGTGTCCTTTGCAACGAACAGGAGGAAGTCCGGGCCGGTGTGCACCCCGCTCAGCGGCAGGGGCGCGGGCACCTCCACCAGCCGCGGTTTGCGCGGCACCTGGAAACCGGTGAAGCGGAGCAGCGGGTAGAGAAACAGGGTGGCGGCGAGCGCCGCGGCCCACCGGCCCCAGCCGAGCAGCAGCTGGCGCCGGTCCGTGGCCGGAACCCCGCCGCTGCGGTTGTCCCTGGCCGTGGTCATCGGGCGAACTTCTCCGCCAGGGCCCGTTCCACGTGGGCCGGGACCAGGCCGCTGATGTTGCCCTGCAGCCGGGCGGCGTTTTTGATGCCGGTGGAGCTGATATAGATCCAGCGGAAGCCGGTCATCAGGAAGACCGTCTCCACACTCCGCTCCAGCCGCCGGTTCATCAGCGCCAGTTGGAACTCGTAGTCGAAATCGGAGATGGCCCGCAGGCCGCGGATGATGGCGCGGGCACCGTGCTGCCTGGCGTACTCGACGATCAATCCGGCGGTGGCGCCGACTTCGATGCGGCCGTCCAGATCAGGGAAGCATTCGCTGATCAGGGCGCAGCGCTCTGCAAGGGAGAACAGCGGCGTTTTCTGGTCATTGACGGCCACGGTGACGACGATCCGGTCGAACAGGCAGAGGCCGCGGCGGATGATGTCGATGTGGCCGTTGGTGATCGGGTCGAAGGTCCCGGGATAGAGGGCGATGGCCGGGCCGGGTCTGCTCTCGCAGGACGGGGGGAGATCGAGCGGTGTGTCCATGGGGTCAGTTTCCTGCCGGCTGGTGCCGGAAGATCCACAGGCCGGTTTCACCGTAACGGCGCCGGTCCGTCAGGGTGAGCGCACCAGTCTGCTCCGGCAGTTCGGCCAGGGCGTGTTCCTCGACGATCACCACCGCCCCGGGGTTGAGCAGACCGGCCGGTTCGAGCAGGGGCAGCACCCGGTCGGCCAGATGCTGACGGTAGGGCGGGTCGAGGAAGACCAGGTCGAAGGCGATGCCCGGTTCCAGGCCGGCGCCGAGCGGGGCAAGGTTCGCGGCCGTGGCCAGGTTCAGGCGCACGAAGGCGGCGGCCGGGTGCGCCAGGCAGGCGCGCAGGTTGGTTTCGATGAGCCGGCCGGCAGTGAGCGAGCGGTCGACAAACAGGGCGAACACCGCGCCCCGGCTCAGGGCCTCGATGCCCAGCGCGCCGGTGCCGGCGAACAGGTCGAGCACCCGGCTGCCCGCGGGCCGCGGCCCGAGCAGGTTGAACAGGGCCTCGCGCACTCGGTCGCAGGTCGGCCGGATGACATCCCGGCCGGAACCGGGCGCGGCCAGACGGCGGCCGCGGGCGCTGCCGCCGGTGATGCGCACGTCCGCTGCTCTGTCGCCTGTCCGACGCCTAGAGCGACCGGTTGTCCGGGCTGATGGCCTTCACTTTGTTCCGCCCCAGTCGCCCGCGCAGGGCCATCACCAGACCGGAGAGGGTGTAGAGGAAGGCGGCCGGGAACAGCGTTTTCGGCGGATCGCTGGCCAGCAGGATGAACAGCAGGATCAGACCGATGAACACCTGGAACCGCTTCTCCCTGGGGATGTTCATGTGCTTGAAGCTGGCGTACCGGTGGGTGGAGATCATCAGGTAGGAGAGCAGGTAGATGAGCACGAGCAGGGAGACGTGCTTGACCGTGCTGGTGGTGTTGAACACATCGCTGCTGAACAGGACCGCGGTGGCGATCACGCCGGCGGCCGCCGGGCAGGGCAGGCCGGTGAAGTCATGGCTCGGGCTGGCCACGGTCTGCGCGTTGAAGCGGGCGAGGCGCAGGGCGGTGGCGGCCACGTAGAGGAAGGCGGCCAGCCAGCCGTAGCGGCCGTAGGGCGTCAGCGCCCACAGGTAGGCCAGCAGCGCCGGGGCCACGCCGAAGGCGACCATGTCGCAGAGGGAGTCCAGCTCCATGCCGAAGGTCGAGGTGGAGCGGGTCATGCGCGCCACCCGGCCGTCCAGGCCGTCGAACACGCCGGCCACCAGGATGGCCACCGCGGAGGCGAAGAAATGGCCGTTGATGGCGGCGATGATCGAGTAGAAGCCGCTGAACAGACTACAGATGGTCAGCATGCAGGGAACGATGTACAAACGGTTGGGCGAGGATTCGTTATCCATGAGGTGCTCGTGGTGGGGTGCGGGAACGACGGTCCGGTGGTGGTCCGGAAACCGGCGGTAAGGGGTCTGGCCTGGTTGAGAGGGTACTATACGCCGCCCGAAGGCGGGAGACAAATCTTTCTTAAGCCTTGTCGCCGGCCGCTTCCCGCAGCAGGCCGAGGACGCTCTCGCCGGCGCGGACCACCTCGCCCTCGCGCACCGTGACCTCTGTGGCCAGCGGCAGGTAGAGATCGAGGCGGGAGCCGAAGCGGATCATGCCGTAGCGCTGGCCGGCCGTTACCCGGTCGCCCGGTTCGGCCCGGCAGACGATGCGGCGGGCGATCAGGCCGGCGATCTGCACCACCGCGTAGCGCACCCCGGTCGGCGTGGTCACGGTGAGGGCGCAGTGCTCGTTGTGGAGCACGGCCTTGTCCTTGTCGGCGGCGTAGAAGCGGCCCGGACTGAGCACCACCCGCTCGACCGTGCCGGCCAGGGGGATGCGGTTGACGTGCACGTTGAACACGTTCATGAAGATGGAGATCTTCAGCACCCGCTGGTGAAGAAAGCGGTCGTCGTCCAGTTCGCGGACCACGATCACCTTGCCGTCCGCCGGGCTGACGATCGCCCCCGCAGCCTCGGGCAGCACCCGGGCCGGATCGCGGAAGAAATAGGTGACGAAGGCGGTGAGCAGCAGCAGGCACAGGGCCGGCACAACCAGGCCGAGCAGGGTGCAGACAAGGGTGGCGAAGCCGCTGAGCAGGATAAACGGGTAGCCTTCGCTGGCAAGAGGGACTTGGGGGTTCTGCATGGGGATCCGCGGAAGGGGGTGGACCGACCGGGCCCGCCGCGCCGTGCGGGGGCCCGGTCGGGGCAGGTTATTTCTTGGGGGCGCGCATCATGGCGATCTTGCCGGTGCGGACGATCTCCTTGATGCCGAGTGGCCGGAGGATGTCGATCACCGCCTTGATCTTCGACTCGGACCCGGTGATCTCGAGGGCGTAGGTGGTCGGGCTCACATCCACCACCTTGCCGCGGAAGATGTCGATGACGCGCAGCACCTCGGCCCGCGTGCCGGCCTCGGCCTTGACCCGGATAAGGGCCATCTCCCGCTCGACGAACTCGCCCTCGCTGACATCGCTGACCTTGATCACGTCGATCAGCTTGTGCAGCTGCTTGGTGATCTGCTCGATGATGGCCGCCTCGCCGCTGGTGACCACGGTCAGGCAGGAGATCTGCGGGTCGAAGGTCTCGGCCACGCAGAGGCTTTCGATATTGAAGCAGCGGCCGCTGAAAAGCCCGGTCACCCGGGAGAGGGCGCCCGGTTTGTTGCGCAGGAGGACGGAAAGGGTGTGTTTCATGGGTGTAGGGTCCTGTTCGACGTTGGGTAGTCTGTCAGTGCGCGGCCGCCTGCAAGGCCGGCCGCCGGTTGTCGGGCGGGGCGCGCCTTAGACGAGCAGCATCTCGGTGGTCGCCTTGCCCGCCGGCACCATCGGGAACACGCCCTCCTCGCGGTGGATGGAGAAGTCCATGATCACCACGTTTTTCGCGGCGAGCGCCTCGCGGATCACCGGCTCGACCTCGGCCTTGGTCCGGGCGCGCAGCCCGACCGCGCCATAGGCCTGGGCCAGGGCGACGAAATCCGGGGTGACCTCCATGACCGTCGAGGCGTAGTGGCCGTTGTAGAACAGCTCCTGCCACTGCCGGACCATGCCCAGGTAGTTGTTGTTGAGGATGGCGATCTTCACCGGCGCGCCGCATTCCCGGGCCGTGGCCAGCTCCTGGATGTTCATCTGGATCGAGCCGTCGCCGGCGATGTCGATGACCGTGGCCCCGGGGAAGGCGACCTGGGCGCCGATGGCCGCCGGCAGGCCGTAGCCCATGGTGCCGAGCCCGCCCGAGGTGAGCAGCCGGCGCGGCTTGCAGAACTTGTAGAACTGGGCCGCCCACATCTGGTTCTGGCCGACCTCGGTGGTGATGATGGCCTCGCCGCCGGTCAGCTCCTGCAGTTTTTCGATGACGTACTGCGGCTTGATCACCTCGCCGGCGTCCATGTAGGAGAGCGGGTGCTTCTCGTTCCACTCCATCACCTGGTCCACCCAGGGCTGATGCTGGGCCTTGATCTCCTCACCGTTGAACTCGCTGGAGGCGTCGAGCCAGGCGTTCATGGCGGCGAGGGCGAGCTTGCAGTCGGCGACGATGGGGATGTCGACCTTGACGTTCTTGCTGATCGAACTCGGGTCGATGTCGATGTGGATGATCTTGGCCTGGGGCGCAAAGGCGTCGAGCCGGCCGGTGACCCGGTCGTCGAAGCGCGAACCCACGGCGATGAGAACGTCGCTCTTGGCCACCGACATGTTGGCCGCGTAGCTGCCGTGCATGCCGAGCATGCCCAGCGACAGCGGCTCCGAGCCCGGAAAACCGCCCAGGCCCATGAGGGTCATGGTCACCGGCACGTTCAGCCGCTTGGCCAGCCGGGTGAGTTCCTCGTTGGCGCCGGACAGGATGACGCCGCCGCCCGTGTAGAACACCGGCCGTTTGGCCTTGAGGCAGGCGCGGCAGGCCTTCTCCACCTGGTTGGGGTGCGGGTTGACGTTGGGCTGGTAGGTCTGCATTTTGATCGGCGTTTTCGCCGGGTAGGCGATCATGGCGGCCATGACGTCCTTGGGCAGATCCACCAGGACCGGTCCGGGCCGACCGGAGGCGGCCAGGTAGAAGGCCTCGCGCAGCACCGGGATCAGGTCGTCGGGGTCGTTGACCAGGTAGTTGTGCTTGGTGCACGGCCGGGTGATGCCGACGATGTCCACCTCCTGGAAGGCGTCGTTGCCGATCAGGGCGCGCGGCACCTGGCCGGTGAGCACCACTACCGGGATCGAGTCGCAGTAGGCGGTGGCGATGGCGGTGACGCCGTTGGTGGCGCCCGGACCGGAGGTCAACAGGGCCACGCCGACCTTGCCCGAGGCGCGGGCGAAGCCGTCGGCCGCATGCACCGCACCCTGCTCGTGGCGCACGAGGATGTGGCGGATACCGCTCTTGCACAACTCGTCGTAGAGCTCGATGACCGCGCCGCCGGGATACCCGAAAATCACTTCAACGCCCTCTTCCTGCAGACATTTGATGATGGCCTGCGTGCCTTTGATCTTGCTCATGACAGTTCCTTGTTCTCAATTGGGGTTGCGCTCGGGCGCTCGGGACATGCCGGGGCGGCCGCGGTCCGGTCCGGGGGGATCGAAACCTGTGAGGAATGCAGACTTATAAAAGCGATACAGGACGCTGTCAAGCGACGAACCCGGATGATCCCGACCATTCCAGTGATGGTCGTGATCAGCCGGATTGATGACCGGCGCTGCAGAATGACCAAACCTGCCGTCCGCTCAGCGTTTGGCCGGTCCGGCCTTCTCCAGCTCGTCGATCAGGTCGCCGACCATGCGGCCCGAGGGCGCCGCGGCCATGGGGTGACGGCGGATCAGCTCCTTCCACTCGACCAGGGCCCCGGGCCGGTCGTTCAGGCCGGTGAGCAGCACCACGCCCTTGTTGAACCGGGCCTGCTCATGGGTGGGGTCGAGCTTGAGCACCTGGTCGAACAGCTCGATCGCCTTCTGATGCTGTTTGTCCTCGTGGTACATGACGCCCAGGTCGGTCATCACGTTGGCATCGTCGGGCTTGAGGGCGAGGGCTGAATTGTAGGCGGCGATGGCCTGCTTGGCTTGGCCGGAGTCGAAATAGGCGTGGCCGAGCTGCACCCAGGCCTGCACTTCCTTGGGGTTGTCGCGGGTCGCCTGCTCCAGCGAGGCGATGGCCGCGGCCGACTGCTGCTGGTTGGCGGTGTCATGGTCATGGGGGTCGGCCACCGGCGCCCGGTAGACGGAGTAGACCACGCCGCCGACAAAGCCGATGATCAGGGCCGCAACCAGGGCCAGGTACAGGGTTTGCTTTTTCACGTAACCGGTGGTTTGGGTCTGCTTCTTTTCAAAACCGGTGGATGCCATCGGGAGGTCTCCGCTTGCAGGGGTCGGGGTTTGCGGCCGGGGGCCGGGCGAGGCCGCAGGATAGCACAGGCGACGGCGATCCGCAATCGCCGCGGGGCGGACGGGGTGGTCTTACGCTGTGGTATCCACCGGGCAGTCCAGGCAGACGCGGTGCACACCCGGGCCGCAGTGGCCGCAGACCACGGTGGCCACCGCGCCCAGCCGTCGGCCGCGCTCGCGGCAGGCATGCTCGACCACAGCAGCGGCATTGCCCTCGTCACCGCAGCGGCGCATGGCATAGAAGTGCAGCGTGCCACCCGGGGCGAGCGCGTCCAGGGCCGCGGGCAGCAGGGTCTCGCCACCGTGGGGCAGCACCACCACGACCCGGTCGAACCGCTCGCCGAGATGCGCGGGCACCGCGGCCGCATCGCCCTCGACAAAGCGCACACTGCGCAGCCGCCGGTTGGCGCGCAGGCTGAGCAGGGCCAACTGGTGCGCCGCCGGATTCAGCTCGATGCCGACCACCAGCCGCGGCCGGCTGTGGCGGGCGATGATCAGCGGCAAGGGCCCCGCGCCCGAGCAGAGCACCGCCACCCGCTCGCCCGGCGCGACCAGGGCGGCGATGCGCGCCCGTTCGTGCGCCATGCGCACCGAGAAGTACACCTGGCCAAGATCCAGGTGCAGGCTGACGCCGTTTTCCCGGTGCACCGTGGTCAGCCGCTCCTCGCCGCTGATCACCGCCAGCGGCCGGGTGCGGTAGGTGCCCGCAACCTCGCCCATCCGTCGGGCCACCACGCGCAGCTGCGGGTGCGCCGCCAGGATGAGCGCACCGATCGCCCGTTCCTGCGGGGCCAGCTCGGGCGTGAGACTGACCACGGCGATGTCGCCCACCCGGTCGAAGCCGCCGGGCAGGCGGGCCGGGTTCAGGTCGGGAAAGTGGGCCTGGAGAAGGTGTCTGAGCTGCATGGCTTTGTTTCGGGGGAAAGACTGGTCGGGAAAAAGCCGGCGGTCGGCAACCGGCCCTGTTCGGCCCGGCGAGGATACCCGATATCTGCCGGTGGATCACGAGGGATGAACCGGATTCAGTCCCGGTCTACCCAGGATTTTGTCCAACCTGCTGATTTCGGAAGCTTTGTTTGTTCCGGATGGGGTCCCGAACGCCACGCCCTCGGCTGGTTTTCGCCACCTTCGAGACCGTGGAGGCCTGGTTGTGCCGCGGCAAAGGAGCCCCGGACGTGTTTCAAAAGTCCCGGAAATGGAGTATTTAAACAAGGAACAGGGTCGAACTGTCGCTGAAAGCCAAACACAATTAAGAGCACCCCAAAGGGGGCCGGAGATTCGTCTCCGGCCCCCTGTGTTGCTGGTTCTGCGGGTACTCCACCGACCCTGCCGTCTTGTCGCCGATCTGACCGAAAGACCGTTCCTTGTTGACAGCCAGGGGCGATCCTTCTACAGTTCCAGGTGCCAACCGCCGCGCTCGTCGCCGCTCCTGCCGCCCCCCTTCGGTCCGAACGGCGCCGGGGCGCGGTCCCTCCCTGAACCCCCACCGCACGGAGGACGTTATGCACAACACACCCAGTTCGACCCGCACCACCCTCAACCGCAGGGAACTGCTCCTCGCCACCGCCGCCGGGGCCGCGGTGCTCACCTTGGGCGGCCTGCCCGGCTCGGCCCGGGCCGCGGCCCCGGTGGTCCTGCCGCCGCTGCCCTGGGCGGACACCGCGCTTGCTCCGGTGATCAGCGCCAACACCATCGGCTTCCATTACGGCAAGCATCACCAGGGCTATGTGACCAACCTCAACAAGCTCATCGCCGGCACCCCCTTTGCCGACCAGTCGCTTGGAGCAGATCGTCCGGGCCACCGCCGGCAAGGCGGACCAGGCGGCGATCTTCAACAACGCGGCGCAGGTGTGGAACCACACCTTCTACTGGCAGAGCCTCAAGCCGAGCGGCGGCGGTGAGCCGCCGGCCGCGCTCAAGGCGAAGATCGAGGCGAGTCTTCGGCAGCGTCGACGGCCTGCCGCAAGGAACTGACCACGGCGGCCACCTCCCAGTTCGGCAGCGGCTGGGCCTGGCTGGTGGCGGACGGCGACGCGCTCAAGGTGGTCAAGACCGGCAATGCCGAGACCCCGCTGACCGGTGGCCATGCAAGCCGCTCGTCACCATCGACGTGTGGGAGCACGCCTATTACCTGGACTACCAGAACCGGCGCGCCGACTACGTGGCGGCCGTGCTCGACAAGCTCGTCAACTGGGAATTCGCCCTCGCCAACCTGGGCTGACCGCCCCTCCAACCCGCAGAGGCCGCGGCCGGCATGGACCGGCCGCGGCCCTGCACCCACTTCGTTCCTCGTCCCCATGCTCTTCCGCCTGGCCGCCGACGCGCTCCTGCTCCTCCATCTGGGGTTCATTCTCTTCGTGGCCCTGGGTGCGCTGCTGGCGCTGCGCTGGCGGTGGCTGGTGTTCGTCCACCTGCCGGCCCTGGCCTATGGACTGGCCATCGAACTCATCGGCTGGATGTGTCCGCTCACCCCGCTGGAGGCCGTCCTGCACGAGCGCGCCCTGGCCGCCGGGGTCGGGCCGAACGGGTTCAGCCGACTCGTCGAAGCCCTCATCTACCCGGCCGGGCTCAACCGCGAATTCCAGTTCCTGCTCGCCGCCCTCCTCCTCGTCGGCAACCTTGTTCTCTACCTGCACCTCCTGCGCCGCCGGTAGCCAGCCCAAAAAAGAGGGCGCAGCCGGCGGTTGCCCGCCCGACTGCGCCCTGGTTCCGGCCCGGATCCGGATTCGGGGCTACTGCTCCTCCCTCCGCCGGCGGATGAAGGCCGCCATCTCGTCCACGGGCAGGGGCCGGCTCAGGTAGTAGCCCTGCGCCTCGTCGCAGTGGCGGGACTTGAGGAAGCTCAGCTGGTCCTCGTTCTCCACCCCCTCGGCAGTGACGCTCAGGTTCATGTTTTCCGCCAGCGAGATGACCGCCGAGGCGATGGCCCGGTCGTTCATGTCCGTGTTCAACGCAAAGACAAAGGCCCGGTCGATCTTCAGCCGGTCGATGGGGAAGTTCTTCAGATAGGCGAGCGACGAGTAGCCGGTGCCGAAGTCGTCGATGGCCAGCTGCACGCCCAGCGTCCTTCAGTTCCTGCAGGGTGGCGGTGGCCATGTCGCCATCCTTCATGAGCACGCTCTCGGTGATCTCGATCTCCAGCGCCGCCGGTTCGAGCCCGGTCTCCTCTAGAATCCGCGCCACCAGCGCCGGGAAGCCGGACTGGGCGAACTGCTGCACCGACACGTTCACCGCCACCCGCGGCACGGGCACGCCCTCGTCCCGCCAGGTCTTGGCCTGGGCGCAGGCGGTGCGCAGCACCCACTCGCCGATGGGCACGATCAGGTTGGTCTCCTCGGCCACGGGGATGAACTCGGCCGGCGACACCGACCCCAACTCGGCGTTGGTCCAGCGCAGCAGGGCCTCGACCCCGGAGATGGCGCCGCTGGTCACCTCGATCTGGGGCTGGTAGTGGAGGGTGAACTCATCCCGGGCCAGGGCCAGCCGCAGCTGCTTCTCGATGTTCAGGCGCTTCATGGCCGACTCGTTCATCGACTCGGTGAAGAAGCGGAAGGTGGCGCGGCTCTCCCGCTTGGCGAAGTACATGGCCATGTCCGCGTTCTTCAGGAGGGTTTCCGCGTCCTGGCCGTCCTGGGGGAACACCGCGATGCCGATGCAGGCATTGATGTTGATGTCGTGGCCGGCCGAGCTGCATCGGCTGCGGCGAGGATATCGAGGATGCGCCGGGCGACCAGGCCGGCGTCCTCGCACTTGCCGAGTTCCGGCAGGAGGATGGTGAACTCGTCGCCGCCGAACCGGGCCAGGCTTTCGGCAGTGCGCGACGGATGGCCCATGGCGATGCTGTCCGTGGCGCGCAGCCCGATGACCAGCCGCTTGGCCACCTCGATGAGCAACAGGTCGCCGAACGAGTGGCCGAGGGTGTCGTTGATGCGCTTGAAGTTGTCCAGGTCCATGAACATCAGCGCCGCCGGGTGCTGGTGGCGGCGGGCCGCGGCCAGGCTCTGGGCGAGCCGCTCCTTGAAGAACACCCGGTTGGGCAGGCTGGTGACGTCGTCGTAGTAGGCCAGCTGGCGGATGCGCTCCTCGGCCTGCCGCCGCCGGCCCAGCGCGCCGGCCAGCTGGCGGATCTCGTGCGGGTGGAAGGGTTTCTGCAGGTAGAACATGCTGCCCGTGGGCGGTACCTTGCGGGAGATCTCCTCCGGGTCGATGTCCGAGTAGGCGGTGACCACGACGATGTCCACCCGCTGGTCCAGTTCGCGGATGCGGATCGCCGCCCACAACCCGTCCGGGCCGGGCGGCATGC
Organism: uncultured delta proteobacterium; assembly: GCA_963754825.1. GTDB lineage: Bacteria > Desulfobacterota > Desulfobulbia > Desulfobulbales > Desulfobulbaceae > Desulfobulbus. The sequence continues at coordinate 468,580 of CAVWHP010000011.1, forward strand.
GCATGTCGAGGAAGACGACGCTGAACGGCCGGTCCTCGACGGACGCTGTCCTTGACCGCGGCCACCGCCTCCTCGGCGCCGCTGCAGAAGATGGAGTTCGAACCGTTCGCTGGCGGCCTCGACCGCGGCCTTGGCCGTGCCGAACAGCCGGGCGCGCATCTCGTCCAGGCTGCGGCCGCCGGCTGCGGTTCCGCATCCTTGGGGGCGAGGATGTCGCGGTAGCTGTCGCGGATGGCCGCCTCGTCGTCGGCCGACCAGGATGCGGATGGCGACGGCGTGGCGGTGGTGTCGGTGGTGGGTCATGCTGTCGGCCTCGGTGAAGGATTCGTGCTGGTCGGCGAGCGGCAGCAGCAGGTGCAGGCAGGCGCCCCGGCCGGGGCCGTCGCTGGTCGCGTCGGATGCGGCCGCCCATGGCCGCCATGGTGTTGGCGCACCAGTGCAGGCCGATGCCCGAGCCGCGCGCCTTGGAGGTGAAACCGCGCTCGAACAGATGCGGCAGGGCCTCGGCGGGGATGCCCTGGCCGTTGTCGGTGAAGCGGACGTGCGCCAGGTGCGGCTGGTCCGGGTCGGTCGGGTCGGCGGTGATGCGCAGCAGGCCGGACTCCCGGTCCAGGCCGTCGGCGGCGATGGCCTCGGCGGCGTTGATGAGCAGGTTGGAGATCACCTGCTGCAGGGCGATGCGGGTGACCGCCACCCGGCCGAGGCTGGCCACGCTCTCGTCGATCTCGATGCGCATCCGGGCGAGCAGTTCCTCGGGCAGCAGTTCCGCGGTCTCGGTGATCAACCGGTGCAGTACCAGGGGTTCGATGGTCCGCTGGGCCTTGGCAAAACGGCGCTGGTTGGCGAGGATGAGCTGCACATGGTCCACCTGGGCGCGGATGGCCTCCAGTTCGTCGGTGGCCCGCTCGACCAGTGTGGCCAGTTCACCGCCGGCCAACTCGGCGAAGCGGGCCAGGTCGGTGCGGCGCTCGGCCGGGGTGGTCCGGGTCGGCCAGTTCGGCGCAGGCCATGGCCATCTCCGCCAGCGGCGCCTGCTTGAGATCGCGGCGCAGGTTGATGAGCTTGACGCCGATGGGGGTGATGGCATTGCCGATGTTGTGCAGGGCGCCCCTGGCCATCTCGGCGATGCCAGACTGGTAGGACTGCTCGACGAGTTGCTGACGGGTTGCGGCCAGCCGCTCGACCATGATGTCGAACTCGCGCGCCAGGGTGCCGATCTCGTCGTTGCGCTGCATCGACAGGCGGGCGTTCAGATCGCCGCGCGAGCCGATGGTGCGGGCGTGGCGGGTGAGGGTCGCCACCGGGGTGAACACGGTCCGGCGCAGGAAGAGGAGCAGGGTGAGCAGCACCAGGGCGCCGGCCGCGGCCAGCGACAGGGCGGCGTAACGCAGGGTGGCGCGTCCCTGGGCGACGATGGCGCGCGGCGTGTCCACGTGGAAGCGCAGGAGCGGCGCGCCGGTCAGGTCCGCCACCTCGGTGCTGCCGAGGGTGCTGCCGCCGTCCACCCGGAGCTGCACCGGCGAGTGGCGCACCAGGGAGGCGGTTTTCTCCTCGGCCGGCAGCTTCGCGCCCTCGCTCGCGGGCAGCAGTTCGACCTGCAGCTGAACCTGAGTCTGGGTGCCGAACCGTTCGATGGCCGCCTTGTTCAGCATGCGGCCGATAACCACCCGGCCGCGGCTCGGGCCCTTGCCCTCGCTGGTCAGGATCGGCCGGCTGGCGACCAGGAACACGCCGGCCTCCGTGCGCAGCAGGCCGGCCACGGTCTCTTCGCCGTGCGGGGCAAGGAGCGGGTGGCTCACGGTCAACCGGTCGGCCGACAGCGCACCCAGGGCCAGTTCCCGCTCGTTGTCGTGATCATAGCCCATGCCCCAGGCCCGGCGCCCCTCCGGGGTGTAGAAGGCGACCAGGTTCGCTTTGAGGCTCTCCAGGGCCAGCACGTTCAGGTTGGCCTCGCGGTACGCCTCGTTGCCGTCGGTGATGAATTTGTAGGTATCGTCCCAGGTGCCCCAGTCGGTGGCCGAGGGGACGAGCAGCTCGATGTCGCGCTCCAGGGCCTGCACCGCCCGCTGGGTGTTGCTTGTGGCCGCGGCCTCCTCGAGCTGGACAAAGGCCGGCAGCAGGACGAGCCGCTGCACCGCGAACTCGATGAGCGCGTACAGCGAGAACAGGCCGACGAAGGAGCAGGATGATCTTCTTCTTCAGGGACATGCGGTCAGGTTCCGGGCAAAGGGTGGCGGCACGCATGGGCCAACACCGGCGGACGCGGGGCCGGTGCCGCGGCTGTGCCGGAGGGGGCGAGGGGAGAGCGCCGGTTCAGTTCACATCCACCCCGGTACGCTCCGAAAACGGTCCGTGACAAGGAAGGACGACGTACCGGATTGTGTCACGGCCGGAAAGAGGCAGTCAAGGTGGCCCGGGAAAGGGGTGGTAAAGATTTGGTAAAGACGAAGGCGGGGGACGCGGCTCAGCCGATCCAGGTCCGGTACAGGCGGGACAGTTCGACCACCAGGACCACGGCCCAGAGGAGGATGCTGATGCCGGCCGCGGCTGCGGCGATATCCTTGATGACTTTGATCTTTTCGTTCTCGGCGGTCTCGATGAAGTCGCACAGGGCCTCGATGGCGCTGTTGAACAGTTCGGCCACGAGCACCAGCGCGGTGGCGGCGGTGATCATGAGGAAGTCGAGCCACTGGCGGAGCCAGAAACTGGCGGCGAGCACGAGCAGGGAGAGGACAAGCTTGTAGGTGACGCTGAAATCGTAGCGCACCGCGTAGCGCAGCCCGGACAGGCAGACGCCGATCTTGCGCAGCGGGTGATAGCCTTTTTCGCCGGTACCGAGGAATTTATTGTGCATGATCGGGAAAGGGGCTCAGCGGGTGGGGTGCGGCCGGCGGCCGTGGGCGACCACGACCCCGAGGGCGATCAGGGCGCCGATCAACCCGCCGGCGAGCACGTCCGAGAGGTAGTGGACCTGGAGATGGACCCGCGACCAGCCGACGAGAACGACGATGCAGAGGGCGACGCTTATGGTTGCCACGGCCGGTCCCGTTGGCAGGCGGCGGCGGGCGATGAGCGCCACGGCCAGGAAGAAGGCCGCGGCCTGGGCGGTGTGGGCGCTGGGGAAGGACCAGTCCGCGGGCAGGCTGACGAGCAGCTGCTCGACCTGTGGCCGTGGCCGGCGGACGAGCAGTTTGAGCAGGTGTACGAGGACAACACTCAGGCCGAGGCTGGCGACGGGCAGCAGGAATTCGTAGCGGCGGCTGCCGGCCACCGGCAGGGCGGCCACGGCCAGGGCCGCGGGCAGGAGCAGGTGCAGTGAGCCCAGCCAGGTGACGGCCAGGAAAAAGGAATCAACGGCGGCGGGTGGCTCCATGATGGCGGCGGCCTTGGCGATGCGGGTTGGGGGACGGGGCGCGGTGCGCGCGCCCGGTCAGTCTGCCAGCGAATCCAGTCCGCGGCAAGGGAAATCCCCTGTGTCGCCCCGCTTCCGGGCGGTGCGGGCCGCTCCGCCGCCTCGCCCGGAGAGAACACCCCGGGGCGGATTCGCCCCGGGGGTGCAGGGCTCGTCGCTCGCCCGTCGGTCAGAAGGTGTAGGCGAGGCTCACCCCGCCGTAGACGGTGGTGTCCACCGCTTCGTCCGGCAGGACGTCGTCGTCCAGGGACTCGGAATAGTTGATGGCCGCGCCGACGGCCAGGGCGTCGGTGACCAGGTATTTAATCCCCGCGGTCAGGGTGTAGTTGAACAAGCCGCCGTCTGTACCGCCGGCATAAAAGCCGGCAAAGTCCGCACCGGCGAGGCCGACCGAGCCGCCGAGCGAGAGCGTGGTTTTTTCGCTCAGGGTGTAGGCGTAACCGAGGCCGAGGCTCAGGTAGTAGTCGTCCACCTGGTCGACGTCGTAGAAAAATTTACCGGAGGCGGTCAGGCCCGGAACCAGCGCGTAGGCCAGGCCGGCGAACAGTTCGGTGGTGGCCTCGGCCCCGCCAGGGAAGAGGTACTCGATCGCGCCCAGGCTGGCGTCCATCGGGCCCAGTTTCCAGGTGTAGGACGCGGTCAGGTCGACCTCGGAGAACTCGCCGTCGTCCACCGCACCGTTGTAGTCGTCGATGTCCAGGTTGCCCCAGACATTGACGGCGAAGCCGCCGGTGGACACGTCCAGGCTGGGCTGGAGGACCAGGCCGTCGTTGAAGGTCAGGCCGCGCCAGACATAGGCCGAGTTGGTGTCCAGGGCGGCGGTGGTCGTGGCCGCGGCCGCCTGGTTGACACTGCCCAAAGGCACGAGGGTCGCCAGGGCGACCAGGGAAAAGTACCGTTTCATGCACGCTCTCCTGTGGAAGGGGGTCTGTGGTTGGCGTCGGCCGACCGCTGCCAGGAACCCGGATGGGGCGGAAGCGGACGGGACGCCCTTGTGCGAAACGGTATTGCGTGAATCGTGCCAGCGGCCAGGGAAAGAGAGAAGAGGAATATATTGAGAAGGTTAAGCGGGGTGGTGATCAGGATGGCGGGGCGAGCTCGTCTTTCTTTCAGTACATTTTTGCACAAAACAAGCAAGCTGTCAGAACAATAATGTTCAAAAAAATACGACAAGGTCGATGCGGGCAGGCAACCGGCTGGCGCGGGTCATCGCGGAACGGGGGTGATGGTGAGAACGGCGGCAGGACCGGCCGCCACCCCGCCGCAGGGCGGCCGGGCAGCGGGCGGCAGGGAGGCTATTTCTTCAACTCGATGGTCACTTCCACGTCCGGCCAGCGTCGGGCAACGGGCTGAATGGACGGGCGGGCGATGATCTTGGTGAACAGCTTGCTGTCGGTGGCAATCGATTCCAGGTAGATGGGCGTGGTCAGAACCTCGGTGGCCTCCTGCTCGTCCTTCCCGGCCGGCATGGTGACGAGTACGCTGTCCGGGACGACGGTGATCTTGCCGATCTTCAGCTTGCCCGGCAGTTTGCCGATGATCTGCGGGGTGATGGCCAGGTTCTTTTCCACGATCTCGGCAAGCGTCAGTTTGAGCTGCTGGGGCGAGCTGTCCAGCAGGGTGACGCCCTTGGGCAGGTTGAGGTTCTCGCTGGTGATGATGATCGTCTGTGTGCCCTTGGCCATGCGCGACAGGTCGATTTTGACGCTGGGCGGGTTGGTGGCGAAGATGTCCATGTCCGACTTGGGGCCGGCGAGGTGCAGCTTGACCTCGTCCTCCTTCTTGCCGACCAGGGCGAGGTTGTCGGCGGGCGAGGTGTAGTCGATGGTCACCGGCAGCACCCGTTCGACGATTTCGCGCTGGGAGACGATGAGCGTGGACCAGAAGATGGTGGCGATCACCAGGCTGATGAGCACCTGGAAGACGGTGCGCTTGCGGATCCTGGGGGTGTTCTCCAGACCGAGGAAACCCATCTCCCGCTGGTGGTCGAGGATGGCGGCGGTGATCGCGTCGGCGTTGGCCATGGGCTGCATCTCGCCGTTGACAAAGGCGGACACCCGGCCGCGCTCCTCGGAGACCACCAGGGCGAGCGCGTCGGTCTGCTCGGCCAGGCCCATGGCGGCGTGGTGGCGGGTGCCGTACTCCTCGGAGAGCCGGGTCGACTGGCTCATGGGCAGGCGGACGCCGAACTGGGTGAGCCGGTTGCCCTCGATGAGCACCGCGCCGTCGTGGCCGGGCGAGTTTGGGTCAAAGATGCTGAGGATGAGCGGGATACTCGGCAGGGCGTTGAGCTGGTAGCCGCCGGAGAGTTTGTCCTTGATCGGCTCCCGGCCCGGGAAGACGATGATCGCGCCGCAGCGATCCTCGGCGAGCTTGCAGAGGCTTTCGGCGATCAGGCCCGGCAGGTGGGCGTCCTGGTCGCGGAGCCGCCCGGGGCTGACCGACACCGCCTTTTCCAGTACCTTGCGCAACTCCGGCTGGAAGATGACGATCAGACCGAGGACGGCCACGTGGCTGACGTTTTGATAGATCCACTCGATGCCCTGCAGGTTCAGGGCGCTGGCGACGACGAACACCAGGAAGGCGAGGACAATGCCGGCCATGATCTTCCAGGTGCCCAGTCGGAGCAGGGTACGGTGCAGGAAGAACAGCGCGGCGCTGATCAAAAGGATGTCGAGAATGGCTCGCCAGGAGAAGAAATCGTAGGCGAGAACGACGGAGTGCCCCATGAATCGGTTCCAGCAAGAGGTTGTCGCGGCGCGGTCACGCCGGTCGGATGCGGCAACTGGTTGGTGCGGTTCGGTGTCGGTTGCTTGGCGGTGCCCGCAAAGTAAGGCCGATTATAGCAAAAACCAACCGGAGTTCGAGGAGAATTTTTCGCGGCAGCGGTGGGCCGGGGCGGCCGGAACCGCGCGACCGCCAGCGCCGGCGGGGATGGCGGGCGCACCCGGCCCCGCGCCGATTCCCTGCAGGCGCCAGCAAAAGAGCTTGATTTTTCAGTGGGGGAAGGTATTATTGCGTGTTTTTTGAAAACTGAATTCCTACCAAGGAGAATCCATCATGTCCCGTCAATGCGAAATTTGTGGCAAGGGCCCTGCCACGGGAAATAATGTCAGCCACGCCAACAACAAGACCCGTCGTCGTTGGCTGCCCAATCTGCAGCGTGTGCGCATGGTCACGCCGAGCGGCGGCACAGTGCATGTCAATGCCTGTACCCGCTGTATCCGTTCCGGCGCCATCGTCAAGCCTGCCTGAGACCGATCCGCTGGCGTGAGACCAGGCGGGACGCCCCCCGGGCGTCCCGCCTTTTTTCCTTGCCGCCGGCCATCGTCCGGCCAACGGAGTCGTTGTCATGAGTGAAGAGGAAATCCGTTTTCTGCCCTACGAGGAAGCCCTCCGCCTGGTGGCCGCCATCCAGGAGGAAGAGGACGTCGACAACCCCGACCATCGCATTCTCACGGTCTATAATCGCCAGGACAGGGAAGTCTGCTGGTTTGATTACGAGGAGACCCTGCGCGATGCCGGCGTCAGCAAAAACGACGAGGCGTCCAAGGCGGCGGTGACCGAATACGTCATGCGCCACATCCCCGACTGGGCCCGCGACATCTGAGCGCATCCCCGGCCCCGGCCTTCACAGCACCCCCTCGGGCATGGCCGGCGGCACCTCGCCGCCGAGCACATAGCCGCCATCCATCCTGACCACCGTCCCGGTCAGGTAGTCCGCCTCCGCCAGCAGAAAGAGCACCATCCGCGCCACCTCATCCGGGGTGCCGGTGCGCCCGAGCAGGGTGTGGCCGACCAGGGCCCGCCGCTGTGCCTCGTCCAGCAGTTCCCAGCCGCGGGTACCCGGCCCGTGCCGGCTGTCGATCAGACCGAGCATCAGCTCGTTCACCCGCACGGTGGGCGCGCCCAGCCGCGCCCAGGTCTCGGTGAGCGAGGCCACGCCCCGGTTGGCGGCGGCATAGCCGTCGTTGAACAGCAGCCCGGCCGGCCCGGTGCGGCCGATCATCCCGGCGATGGAGCTGATGGTGACCACCGCGGCCGATTCGCGCTTGCGGAGCAGGGGCAGGGCCTGGTCGAACACCAGCCATTTGGCGTGCAGGGTGGTGTCCATCTCCAGCTGCCACTGCTGCCGGTTCACCTCCCGCCGGTAGCCGCCGTGCACCACCGGCATGCCGCCGCGCTCGATGTTGTTGACGAGCAGGTCGAGGCCGCCGAAGCGCTCCCCGACGCGCGCCATGAGACCGGCCACCTGGTCGGCGTCGCGCAGGTCGACGCGCACACAGAGGTGGCCCTGGTCGCCGAATTCCCGCTCCATGGCCGCGGCCGACTCGGGCCAGTCGTACCAGGGCAGGGCCAGCCGCACGCCGCGGCTGGCGAGCAGCCTGGCCACGGCCAGGCCGATGGGCCGCGACGCACCGAGCACCAGGCCGCTTGCACCGTATACATTCATCTTGTCTCTCCCCGGTGGCTGTTTATAGTTGCCGCATACCCGTCCCTGCATACACCAATCACCCAGGTTCGACAATGACCCATGCCCGTTCTCTCCCCGTTGCCCTGCCCCTCGCGCATGTCCTGTTCTGCCTCGTGGCCGCCTTGGTGGCCCTGATCGTGCCGGCCGCGGCCGCTGGCTCGGACTCCGATCGGCCAGCCTGCATCAGCACCGGCTGGCCGCACGAGGGCAGCGATCTCGCCCCCGATCCGAGCTTACGATTCGGCCGACTGGACAACGGCCTGCGCTACGTGCTCCTGGCCAACCGCGAGCCGCGCGACCGGGTGGCCCTGTATCTGAACGTGCAGGCCGGATCGCTGCACGAGACGGACGACCAGCGGGGCGTGGCCCACTATCTCGAGCACATGCTGTTCAACGGCACCACCCACTACCCGCCCGGAACCCTGGTGGAATACTTCCAGTCCATCGGCATGGGCTTTGGCGCCGACACCAACGCGCACACCAGCTTCGACGAAACAGTCTACAAACTGCTCCTGCCGTCCGGTAAACCCGAGGTGCTGGCCGAGGGACTCAAGGTGCTGGCCGACTACGCCCGCGGCGGGCTGCTGCGCGAGAAGGAGGTGGAGCGCGAGCGCGGCATCATCCTTGCCGAGAAGCGCAGCCGCGATTCCGCGGAGTCGCGGGTGGGCAAGGAGCAGCTGCGCTTCGATTTTGCCGGCACGCTGGTGGCCGAGCGCGACCCCATCGGCACCGAGGAGGTGCTCGCCGCCGCGGACAGCCGGCTGTTGCGCAGGTATTACGACCACTGGTACCGGCCGGACAACCTGATCGTCGTGGTGGTCGGCGACATGGCGGTGGCCGAGACCGAGCACCTCCTGCGCGAGCGTTTCGCCCTGCTCACCGCCGCCGGCCCGGCCGGGACGTGCCCGGACATCGGCCGGGTGGGGACGGAGGGGGTTTCGGTCCTGTTTCAGCCCGAGCCGGAACTGGGCTACACCGGCCTGACCCTGAACACGGTGGTCAACGTCACCCCGCAGTCCGATTCGCGCGCAGGGCAGGCGGAGCAGCTCCGTCACTACGTGGGCACGGCCCTGCTCAACAACCGCCTGCAGCAGCTGGAGCGGCAGCCGGGCAGTCCGCTCACCGGCAGCCGCGTGTCCGGCGGCCTCTTTCTCCGGCATTTCCGCTATGCCGGCTTCACCGCCCGGGTCGAGCCGGGCACATGGCGGGAGGGGTTGGGCATGCTGCAGACCGCGCTCGCCCAGGCCCTGCGGGACGGTTTTACCGAGGCGGAGCTGGTTCGGGTCAAGGGGGAGCTGCGCGCCTCGCTGGACAAGGCGGTGCAGACCGCCTCCTCGCGCGACAGCAGCACGATCGCCCGCGACCTGATCCGCAAGCTGAACAGCAACGAAGTACCGCTCGCGCCCGCGCAGGAGATGGCGCTGTTCGGCCCGATGCTCGAGCAGATGACCCTGGCTTCGGCCAACGACGGTCTGCGCCAGCTCTGGGCCGGTGCGCGCCGCCATGTGCAGGTGGTCGGCACGGTGCCCCCTGACCTGGCCGGCAAGAAACCCGAGGAGCAGATCCGCGCGCTCTATACCGCGCACGCGTCCCGGCCGGTGGCGGCCTGGGTGGCGGATAAACAGGTGGACTTCCCCTACCTGCCCGTGCCGGCGTCGGCCGGCACAGTCGTTGCCGAGACGGACCACACCGACATCGACGCGCGCAGTGTGGATTTCCCGGGCGGTGTGCGCCTCAACACCAAGGCCACCGATTTTGATGCCAATCAGGTGCAGGTGGCCATCCATTTCGGTCGCGGCCGTCAGGCGGAGCCCGCGGAGGGGTTGGCCCTGGTGGCCGAGACAGTGGTGCGGGAGAGCGGGGTGGGCAAGCTCAGCCGCGAACAGCTGGAGGCGGCCTTGGCGGGCACGAACGTCAAACTCGAATTCCGCGCCGGTGCGGAGAGCTTTGTCCTCACCGGCACGTCCCTGGCCGGGGAACTGGAGCTGCTCCTCCAACTGGCCTACGCCCGTCTGCACGACCCGGCCTTTCGCAGTGAGGCGCTGACGCGCAGCCGCGAGCAGTTGCGGCAGATGTACGAGCAGTTGGGCAGTTCAGTGGAAGGGGCGCAGCAGCTGCGCGGTGAGCGGTTTCTTGGCGGCGGCGGCCGTGAGTACGGCCTGCCCGCCCGGGAGGCGGTGGAGCGGGTGACGCTCGCCCAGGTGGAGGGCTGGCTGCGGCCCGAGTTTGCCACCGCTCCGCTGGAAATCAACATCGTCGGCGACATCGACCCCAGGGAGGCGGCGCGCCTGGTCGGCCGTCACTTCGGCGCCGAGCAGCGCACAGCCGGGGCCGCTCCGGCCGCGGAGCCGCTCGTCTTCCCGGCGGGTGAGCGGCAGCAGTTCACCGTGGCCAGCGCCATCGACAAGGCCCAGCTCACCGTGGCCTGGCGAACCGGCGACTACTGGGACATCGGCCGCACCCGGCGGTTCAACGTGCTCGCCTCGGTGCTCGGCGATCGGCTGCGCGTGCAGGTGCGCGAGGAACTGGGGGCCGCCTATTCGCCCCGGGTGTTCAGCCAGCCCAGTCGTATCCGGCCGGACTTCGGCCTGCTCCAGGCCAGCCTGACCGTTGCCCCGGAGCAGGCGGAACCGCTTGCCCGGATCATCGCCCGGACCGCGGCCGAACTGGGTGCCAAGGGGGTGCGGCCGGAAGAACTGCAGCGCGCGCTCGAGCCGACCCTGACCGCGATCCGCGACGCCCGGCGCACCAACCGCTACTGGCTGGACGGGGTGCTCGGCCTGTCCAGCCGCCATCCCGAACAGCTGCGCTGGCCCCTGACCATCACCGATGATTTTGCCGCCATCAGCGTCGAGGAACTGACAGCGCTCGCCGCTGCCCACCTGCGCGCGGAGCAGGCGGCAACGGTCATCGTCCGGCCGGACAAAGCCCAATAGCCCGCGACACAGGGCCCGTCTTCACCCGGCCAGCCAGACGGCGAGGTTCTCGGCCTGCTTGACCGCCTTGTCGGAGACGCCCTTGAACTGGCCGGCCCCGCCGCCCCGGGGCCGGCGGCCAAGGACGATGGTGCCGCAGTGGTGCGCCCTGGCCTGGCGGAGCAGGTCGCTGCCGACATCGAGGTGCATCTGCACCGGCAACTGGGTGATGCGCTGGCGGCTGACGCCGTTGTCCATGAGCACCTGGGCGTGGGCGTAGAACAGGAAGTTGTCGATGTCCAGGTGGCGGTCGCACCATTCCCGGCCCCACTGGGCGTGAAAGGCCTCGGCCCGGGCCGGCGACTGTTTGCCGAACACGCTGTCCGAATGGTACAGGCAGATGGCCGCGTTCGGGTGGTCCTTGAGGATGAACCCCAGGTGGTCGGCGGCCTTGAGCGAGGCGGGCTGGCAGTGGACGGCGAGCAGGAAACGGTGTTCGGTGACGCTGCCGTCGACGATCCACAGCGGCACCCGCTGGCACTTTTCGACCAGGTCGCCCGAGGTGCTGCCGAACAGCATGCCGCCCACAGCCCCCAGACCACGCCGGCCGATCACCAGGCTGTCGTAGCTGCCGCGCTCGGCCTCGTCGCGGATGGTCGCGGCAATACCGCCGGTGGCCACGCGCACACTGGAGTGAATGCGGTCAGCGGGGAAACCGCCGCGCTGCAGCCGTTCCGTTGCCTCGCGCAGGTGGCGGCCGGCCTTTTGGCTGCGCTGGTCCGAACCGGCCGTGGGGCTTCGGTGCGGGTCCACATCGAACATCCACTCCTTGCCGGCGCCGCCGGAGGGGGCCACAGCCAGCAGGTGCACGCGCAGACTGCTGTCGGCGGCAAAAAGGTGCGCCAGGTAATCCAGGCTGTTGGCGCTGTACACGCTGCCGTCGATGGCCACGAGTATGGTCTTCTCCATCTGCTTCCCTCCACGTTGCTGTTCTCGACTGTTGTTCCGTTTCCGGCCGGCTTGCCCGCCGCTGGCCGTTGATGCTACACGACGAAGGAATCACCCTCCTGCAGGGGCGGCCGTTGCCGCCACCACCCGAAACCACCACCCCGTGGAGCGCGCCGTGCAACGTGTGGTCAGCACCGAAAAAATCCCCATCCTCCTCTGGCTCGACCAGCTGGACGAGGAGGCCATGGACCAGGCCCGCCACCTGGCCAACCTGGACTGCGCCTTCCACCACGTCGCCATCATGGCCGATGCCCACGTGGGCTACGGCATGCCCATCGGCGGGGTGCTGGCCACGGTCGGCGCCATCATCCCCAACGGCGTGGGCGTGGACATCGGCTGCGGCATGCAGGCGGTGCGCACCGGCCTGCAGGAAGTGACGTCGGCGCAGTTGCGCGCCATCCTCGGCGACCTGCGCCGCAGTGTGCCGGTGGGCTTCCAGCACCACAGCCGGCCGCAGCCGCAGGCAATCATGCCCGACCCGGGCGCGGCCGGCCGGGAACAGGAGTTGCCGGTCGTCCGCGAGGAATTCGCCAGCGCCCGTTGCCAGCTCGGCACCCTGGGCGGGGGCAACCACTTCATCGAAATCCAGCAGGGCAGCGACAACCGCATCTGGCTGATGGTCCACAGCGGCAGCCGTAACCTCGGCTACAAGGTGGCCGGGGTGTACAACCGGCTGGCCGTGCAGCTGGCCAGGAAGGCGGGCCGGGGCACGATCCCGAAGGAATGGCAGCTGGCCGTGCTGCCGCTCGACTCCATCGAGGGGCAGCGCTACCTGCGGGAGATGACCTACTGCGTCGCTTTTGCCCGGGCCAACCGCGGCCGCATGATGGCGGTGCTCACCGGGATCGTCGCCGAGGTGACCGGCTGCGACCAGTTCGACCCGGCCATGGACGTGGCCCACAACTACGCCGCCCGGGAGCACCATTTCGGCCGGGAGGTGTGGGTGCACCGCAAGGGCGCGACCCGCGCCTTCGCCGGCGAGCCCGGCATCATCCCCGGCTCCCAGGGGAGCCAGAGCTACATCGTCCGCGGCCTGGGCAACGAGCAGTCGTTCAGATCCTGCTCGCACGGCGCCGGCCGGGTGCTCGGGCGCAAGGAGGCGCAGCGGGTGCTCGACCTGGAGACCGAGGTGCGCCGGCTCGACGCCCGCCACATCCTCCACGCCCTGCGCGGCCGCCGCGACCTGGAGGAGGCGCCGGGCGCCTACAAGGACATCGCCACGGTGATCGCCAACCAGCAGGACCTGGTCGAGGTGGTGGTGGAACTGCAGCCGCTGGCCGTGCTCAAGGGCTGAGCCGTTCGCGCTCAGCGGAGCAGTTCGCCCGGAGGCGGCAGCAGGCTGTGGGCGTACAGGGCCCGCGGGTCGGCGCCGCCGAGCAGCAGCTCCACCGGGCCGGCCAGGGGCTGGCGCAGCGCGGCCAGCGGGCCCGGGCCGAGCAGCCGGGCGGCCAGTACCTCCACCGGTTTGTCCACCCGCTGGAACCGCTCACGCAGTGAGGTCGGTGTCAGCTCGATGTAGTAGCCGTTCTCCGCCGGCACCTTGGCCAGGCGGGCAGCCTCGGCCACCGCCTCCGCCAGGTTGCCGAGCCGGTCCACCAGGCCGAGCCGGAGCGCGGTGGCCCCGTCCCAGACCCGTCCCTCGGCGATCTTCGCCACCGCGGCGACCTCCATCTTTCGCCCCCGGGCGACCACCTCGAGAAACTGCCGGTAGCCCTGCTCCACGTCCATCTGGAACATGGCCTGTTCCTCGCTCGACATGGCGCTGGCCAGGTTGCCGAAGTGGGAGACCGCGGTGGTGCCGACGCCGTCGCCGTGCACGCCGAGACGCTCCAGGGTCCGCTCCAGGGTCGGCACCGCGCCGAAGATGCCGATGGAGCCGGTGAGGGTCACCGGCGAGGCGACGATCAGGTCGGCGTCCGCGCTCAGCCAGTAGCCGCCCGAGGCGGCCATGGCCCCCATGGACACGACCACCGGTTTGCCTGCCTTTTTCATGAGCGCCAGTTCCTGGCGGATCAGTTCACTGGCGAGCGCGCTGCCGCCGCCGGTGCTGATGCGCAGGACAAGGGCCTTGACCCGCTTGTCCTCGCGCGCCTTGCGGATCTGCCGGATCAGGTCGTCCGAGCCGATCTGGCCGACCGTGCCGGTGCCGTAGAGGATGTTGCCCTCGGCGACGATGATGCCGATCAGCCGGTCCTTGCCCTCTGCCCGGGTGTGCGGCGGGGTGAAGGTTTCCTGGTAGTCGGCGAAACTGATGTGGGCAAAGTCGTCTGCTGTGTCCGGCTTCGCCGAGCAGCGCCTTGAGTTCACTCTCCATTTCCTGATGGGACTTCAGGCCGTCCACCAGGCCGGTGGTCAGCGCCAGGGCGCTGCGGTCGCCGTTCACCGAGGCCAGGTTGGCCACCTGCGCATTGATGTTTTCCCCCAGGTTCTCCAGTGTCAGCTTGCGGTTGCGGGCGATGTCGGCGGCGCAGGCGGTCCACAGGTTGCCCAGCCAAAGGCTGTTGGCCTCCCGGTCCTCGGGCGACATGTCGTTGCGGATGAGCGGTTCCAGGGCCGACTTGTAGGTGCCGACGCGGAACACGTGCAGGTTCACCGCCAGCCGGTCGAGCAGTTCCCGCAGGTAGAGGCGGAACACCGCAAAGCCGCGCAGGTGGACCGCGCCCATGGGCTGCAGGTAGATCCGGTCCGCCCAACTGGCCAGGTAGTACTGGGCCTGGGAGTAGGAGTCGGCAAAGGCGATCACCTTCTTGTCCGCCTTCCTGAACCGTTCCAGGGCCGCACCGATGCTCTGCACCTGGTCGGGGCTGAGGCTGCCGATGCGGCCCGGCTTGAGCAGGAGCAGCTTGATGCGGCTGTCATCGGCGGCGTGGTCGATGGTGTCGAGCAGGTCCTGCAGGGCCACGTCCTCGCTCAGCGGCCCGCCGGCGAGCCGGTTGATCACCCGGGTCAGGGGGTCGATGGGCGAGCGTTTCTCGACGATGCTGCCCTCCGGGGCGAGCACCAGGGCCGCACCGTCGGGCACGGTGACCGGCGGCTGGTAGAGGAGCAGGGAGAGCACGGCAACGAGCGAGGCAAGAAACAGCAGGTTGACGAGCACCGACAGGCCGGAACTGAGGATCTTCCACCCCCAGACAAAGGGCAGGGTCAGGATCTGAAAAAAGCGCTTCATGGGCCGGCCTCCTCGGGGCGGGGCTGAGCTGATGGGAACAGGGCGGCCGCGACGATCTGTCGTTGCCGGACCGGGGGCCATCATACCACCAAACAGCGGCGACCGGAACAGTTCGCTGGTCATGCCGCCATCGGCCCGACCCGGACGGCGACACTACCGCCCGCGCCGCACCGCACGGAATCCGGCACGGACGGCGGGGAAACTCAGGTGCGGGAGGGGGCGGAACGGATTTCCAGGCTGAGGGCCTGGGCCAGTTCCTGCAGGGAATAGGGTTTCTTGATGACCTGGCTGATGCCGAGCCCCAGGGCGTTCTGGATGTCCTCGGCGCTGGAGTAGCCGCTGGTGATGATCCCCTTGAGGTTGGGTGCGTGTTCGAGGATCTGCCGGTAGGTCTCGCAGCCGTTGATGCCCGGGTCCATGATCATGTCGAGCAGCACCAGATCCACCGGTGTGGTGCGCACGATGGCCACCGCCTCTTCGCCCGAGGCGGCGGTGAGGGGTTCGTAGCCGAGCCGGGTGAGCAGCCGCCGGGCGATCTCCCGCTGGCTCTTCTGGTCGTCCACCACCAGGATGCGTTCGCCCCGGCCGCGCTGCTGGCTGGACACCACGGTGTGCTGGACCGGGCGGAAGACGCCCTGGCGGTCAACCGGAAAATAGAGGGAAAACAGTGAGCCGCGGCTGCTGGTGATCACGTCGATGAAGCCGCCGTGGTCGTGCACGGTGTTCCACACCACGGCCAGGCCGAGACCGGTGCCGCTGCGGCCCATCACCTTCTTGCTGTAGAACGGGCTGAAGATCTGCTTGATGTCCTGCGCCGAGATGCCCGGGCCGTTGTCTTCCACCGACAGCAGCACGTACTCGCCCGGCTCGATGGTCTCATAGCCCTGGTAGGGGATGGAGAAGCACACGTTCCTGGTGGCGATGGTGATCTGCCCGCGGGTCTGGATCGCCTCGGCGGCGTTGTTCATCAGGTTCATGATCGACTTGGCCAGGTGCATGGCCGAGCAGCTAATGTTGAGCAGCTTGCCCTCCAGGTAGGTGGCCACCTTGATCTCCGGGTAGCGCTGGGCGATCTCACGGTACTCCACCGATTTGAGGTAGGCGGCGACCAGGGAGTTGAGGTTGTGCACCTCCTTCTTGCAGGTGGCGCCGCGGGCCACGGTGAGCAGGTCGTTGACCACCGCGGCGGCGCGTTTGCCGGCCTCGCGGATCATGAGCAGCTCCTCGCGGTGTTTGAAGTCCTCGCCCAGGTCCATGAGCATCAACTCCGGGTAGGTGATGATGCCGGCGAGGATGTTGTTCAGGTCATGCGCCACCGAACTGGCCATCAGCCCGAGCGACTCCATCCGCTGGGCGTCGGCCAGCTTTTCCAGGAGCGCCATCTTCTGCTGCAGGGCGATCTCGTTGGCGGTGACGTCGCGGATGGCGGCCACCTGCACCTGGCGGCCCTGGTGGTCGATGTGCTTGACGCGGATCTCCACCGGGAAGGTGGAGCCGTCCTTGCGGATGCCGCGCGCCTCGAACGGGCCGATGGTCTCCGGGTCGCCCCCGGGGTTCATGGCGCGGATGGTGGCGCGGTCAAGAAGCACGCTGAACACCTGCCGGCCGATGAGTTCCTCCTCGCGGTAGCCGAACATCCGGCAGAGCTGCGTGTTGGTCTGGAGCAGGGTGCCCCGGTCGTAGATGATGATGCCCTCCCAGGTGGCCTGAGCCAGCTGGCGGAAGCGCTTCTCGCTGGTGCGCAGCTCCCGCTGCAGCTGCTTGTGCTGGATGGCGTGCTCGAGGGTGCGGAGCAGCCCTTCCGGGGCGCAGGGCTTGCGGATGTAGTCGTAGACGCCCTGGCGGAGCGATTCGACGGCGTTGTCGACGGTGGCGTTGCCGGTCAGAATGATGACCGCGGTGTCGGGGTGGTGGATGCCCAGGTGCGAGGCGATCTCGGTGCCGGCCATGTCGGGCAGGTTGATGTCCACCAGCGCCGCGGCGTAGCTGCGCTGGTGCAGGCGGTCGAGGGCCTCGGCCCCGGAGTGGGCGAAATCGACCTGGTAGTGTTCGGCCTGGAGAAGGGGCTGCAGACTGTGGCAGAATCGGACGGCATCGTCAACGAGGAGAACGGCATGTTCCATGGGCATCGGGGTCATCTGTCAGGGGGAGACTGTCAGTCCAACCGGTCTCTGCCGGCATCAGCGGGTGCTGCGCAGGAAAAGCGTCCATCGAACGATTTTTAAGCCTGTTTGCCGGCAAATGTCCAATGAAAAAAGCTGATTGTCTTTCTCTTGCAAGGGTTTTCAGACCGGCAGGGTGAGAGTGAATACCGTTCCTCCGGGGCGCGAGTCGCAGCCCACCGTGCCGCCCATCTGCTCGGCCAGGCTGCGGACGATGGCCAGACCGAAGCCGCCGTGGCGGCCCTCCTTGCCGCTCACACCGTCCTCGAACAGGCCCGCCTGCAGGCCCGGGTCGATGCCCGGGCCGGTGTCCTCGACCCGGACCCGCACCATCTCCGGCCCCGGTTCGGTGCGCACCGTGATCGTGCCGCCGCCGCTCACCGCGTCCAGGGCGTTGGCCAGCAGGTTGAGCAGGATCTGCCGCAGCCGGTCCGTGTCGGCGCGCACGCTGAGCGGCTCCGGCCACGGCCGGAAGGAGAGGGTGATGCTGTTGTCCTCGGGCAGCGAACCCCGGAACATGCGCAGGATGTCTTTGATGCGGGGGTGGAGCTCGCTCTGGTTGGGCCGGGCGATGACCTGGGCCAGGGCCAGCTGCTCCAGGTCCAGGGTGATGCGGCCGATGCGTTCCATCTCACTGTCGAGGATGGCCAGTTCCTCAGCGATGGGTTCGCCCCGGCCGCTCTTGCGGTCGAGAATGCGCAGGTAGTTGCGCAGGATGGCCACCGGGTTGTTGATTTCGTGGGCGATCTTGCGGGCCACCAGCCTGGCCGCGCGCACCCGTTCGGCGGCGAGCCGCTCCGCCCGTTCGGCCGCCATGCGCTCGAGGTGCAGGCAGACGGCGGCCTGGCCGGCGAGCAGCTGCAGCGGGCCCATGGGTTCGAGCAGGGGCAGGGCGCGCTCGGCCAGACCAACGAGCAGCAATCCGTGGATCTCGCCCCGGTGGACCAGGGGGAGTGCGGCCAGTCCTTCGCTGGCGAACAGACGGAGCAGCTGGGTGTCGAGCAGGCCGGTGGTGTGCCGCGTGTCCGGGGGCCTGGCAAACGAGTGGGCGCTGCGACCCTGACGCAGGGCGCGGGCGATCAGGCTGTCGCTGTGCCGGGCGGGCGCGAACACCAGGCCGTCGAGTTCCCGGTGCAGGCGGTTGCCGGCCGAAACCCGGCAGCGCAGCGAGGGACCGGCCCCATCAGCAAGCAGCAGCAGGCAGGTGTCGATGTTGCACAGGATCTGCACCCCCTGTTCCACGGCGAGCACGATCTGTTCGGTGTCTGTCGCGCCGAGCAGGCTGTCCACCGTCCCGGTCAGCCGGGTCAGGTCGCGCACCCGGTTGATCAGGCCGAGCGAGGTTTCGCGCCGCGCCTCCTCGTCCTCGGCCTCCATATCGTGGGAGGTGCGGGCCTCGCGCGGGACGCGGATGCCGAGTTCGGCGGCGATGCGCTCGACCTGCTCGTCCACGCCCGCGTACAGGTTGTCGACCTGCGCCGGCGCCAGATCGAAGAAGAGGTCGGCCGCGGCCAGGCCGTCCGGGTCGGCGGCGCTGGCATGGCTGAGCAGGTCGGTGAGGCTGATGATGCGGGTGAGCGGCAGTCCCTGGGCCACTTCTTCGACGGGGTGGTGATGGTAACGGACGGCGTCGGCCACCAGGGCGGGCAGGTGCCACTGTTCGCACAGCCAGGCGCCGGCCTGGCAGTGGTTGATGTGCAGCTTCTCCTCCTCGAGGAAGGCGAGCCGGCCGCTGTGACAGCGTACGCCCTTGAGCAAGAGCGGCGCGTAGCGACCCGGGAAGGCCATCCACAGCAGCAGCTTGCCGATGTCGTGGAGCAGGCCGGCCAGGTAGGCCTCGGACGGGCTGGGGTAGCCGGTGGCCACCGCAACCTTGTGGGCGAGCAGGGCGCTCAGGTAGCTGTGGTGCCAGAACCGGTCGATGGAGAGCAGCCCGTTGGTCTCGACCCGGCGGAACACCTGCTGCACCGAGACGCTGATCGCCAGGTTGCGCACCGTGTCGACCCCCAGGTGGATGACCGCCTGCTCGAGGTTGGTGAAGGCCCGGGCCGCACCCACGGCAGAGGAGTTGACCAGCTGCAGGATCTTGGCGCTGATGGCCGCGTCCTTGTCGACGATGCGGGCGATGGTCTGCAGGCGGACGTCCGGGTCATGACAGCTGTCAATGAGCTGCACGAGCACCTGCGGCATGCTCGGCAGGCTGCCGGAGATCCGCAGGGCGTTCAGAGTATCGAGCGGTGCGTCCATGGCAGTGTGGCGGGGTGAAGGGGAACAGGGGCGGTCGCGTCTGTCTCCGGCCGATCCGGGTTGTCGCACAGGCCTTGGCAAAATTCCATGGAACAGGGGCGCTTGCAATCCCTTCGGCGGTTTTGCCCCAAGGCAATAGCAAAAAACCGGCGCCGACCGGTTGGCGAAATATCGCTTGACCGGTTCCGGGCGGGTTAGGTAGTCTCACCGGACTGGGCAGGGGCGGCCACCTGCCCTCCGGGGGACGCATTGCCCGGATGAACAGACTCTCGGGACCCTCGCGGCAAGCGGCGCGGGCGGGCCGGCATCACACACAGGAGGCGCACTATGCAGTTCAACAGACTCGGTCATCTTCTCCTTTCTCTGGGCGCCCTGGCCCTGCTGTTGGGCTCGGCAGGCTGCTCGAAAACCATGTACGGGGCGGTGAAGTTCGAATCCAACCCGGCCGGCGCCGAGGTGATCAACCTCAGGGACGACGCCACCCTGGGTGTCACCCCACTCCTGGTCCACTGGGAATCGAGCGACGGCCAGCCTGAGTACGTGACCGTGCAGATGCGCAAGAACGGCTACCTGGAGGACATCACCTCGTTCTGGGTGAACACCCGCCACGAGTCGCGCGAGGCCGCCGGCACCGAGGCCCAGCCCATCTTTGTCGAACTCAAGCCGAGGAGGCAGCCATGAGCGGTGCCTCCATCCGCATCCGGGCCGGCCTGCTGGCGCTCGGCGGGGCCCTGCTGCTCGTGCTTGCCGGCTGCGGCGACAAGACCGCTGCGGTGCGCTTCAAGGTGAACTCGGAACCCGAAGGCGCCTATGTTCTTTACCAGCTGAGCGGCACCGATGCGCCCTGCGCCGGCGAGTGGATTTTTCTCGGCAACACCCCGCTGCAGGGCATCCACCAGTTTACCCGCGAGCAGCTGCGGAACAGCGACCGGATCAGCCTCAAGGTCATGCAGCCCGGCTACATGGACCAGAAAAAGGACTGGGGCGGAGAGGCGTTCTATGAAGAGGCCAGGGAGAAAGGGGTGATCTACTGGACGCCGGAGATGATTCCGGCCATCGGTCCCTAAGCTCGGGCGCGGGGAGCAGCCATGCGCGTGGGTGAGCGGGCGTACCGGTCGATCTGGCTGGCCGCGGACGGCTGGGCGGTGGAGATCATCGACCAGGCGCGGCTGCCGTTTCACTTTGCGGTCGTTCGCCTGGAGAGCGCTGGTGCGGCCATGGACGCCATCCGCCGCATGCTCGTGCGCGGCGCGCCGCTCATCGGCGCCACCGCGGCCTACGGGCTGTGCCTCGGCCTGCGCGAGGACGCCCACGACGCGGCAGCTGGAGCGGCTGGCCGCGGACGCTGATCGACTGCCGGCCGACCGCGGTCAACCTGCGCTGGGCGGTGGAGCGGATGCTCGGGCGGCTGCGGCCGTTGCCGGCCGGTGAGCGCCTGCGGGCCGCCTACGCCGAGGCCGCACTGATCTGCGACGAGGACGTGGCCGTCAACGAGGCCATCGGCAATCACGGCCTGGGGCTGATCCAGGCCCTCTGGCAGGGGAAGAACGGCCGGGAGCCGGTGCGCATCCTCACCCACTGCAACGCCGGCTGGCTGGCCACGGTGGACTGGGGCACCGCGCTCGCGCCGGTCTACAAGGCGGCACGCGGCCGGCATCGACGGTGCACGTCTGGGTGGACGAGACCCGCCCGCGCAACCAGGGCGCGAGCCTCACCGCCTGGGAACTGGCCGAGGCCGGCGTCCCCCATCACCTGATCGTGGACAACGCCGGCGGCCACCTCATGCAGCGCGGCCTGGTCGACCTCTGTCATCGTCGGCACGGACCGGACCACGGCCACCGGCGACGTCTGCAACAAGATCGGCACCTATCTCAAGGCCCTGGCCGCGCGCCGACAACGGCGTGCCCTTCTACGTGGCCCTGCCCGGGTCGACCATCGACTGGCAGATGGACGACGGCCTGGCCGGGCATCCCCATCGAGGAGCGCGACGCGGACGAGGTGCTCAGCGTGCGAGGGCGCAGCGACCGGGACGGCCAGACGCGCACCGTGTCGCATCGCGCCGGCCGGCAGCCCGGCGCGCAACCCGGCCTTCGACGTCACCCCGGCCCGGCTGGTCACCGGCCTGATCACCGAGCGCGGCGTCTGCCCGGCGAGCCGGGAGGGGCTGCTCGGTCTCTATCCGGAACAGCGGCGGTGAGCGACCAAGGCCTGCGTGCCCAGCTGCTGGCCACGGCCCGGGCCATGAACGGCTGCGGCCTCAACCAGGGCACCTCGGGCAACCTCAGCGTGCGCAGCGGCGCGGCTTTCTGATCACCCCTTCGGCCCTGGCTTACGACCGTTGTGCAGCGGATGACCTGGTGTGGCTGGACGATGCCGGCACAGCCAGCGGCCACCGGCGGCCCTCCTCCGAGTGGCGCATGCACCGCGACCTTTACCGCCACTACCCCGACGCGGCGCTGCATCCTGCACGCCCACTCCCCCCACTGCACCGCCCTGGCCTGCCTGGAGCGGACCATCCCACCCTTCCATTACATGGTCGCCGTGGCCGGCGGCGACACTGTCCCCTGCGCCCGCTACGCCACTTTCGGCAGCCAGGCTCTGTCCGATACGGTGGTCGAGGCCCTGCATGACCGCCGCGCCGCCCTGCTCGCCCATCACGGCATGGTCTGCCACGCCGCCCATCTGGACGGCGTGCTCGCCCTGGCCATGGAAGTGGAAACGCTGGCGCGCATGTACCTCATGGCCCTGGCCGTGGCCGAGCCACCGCTGCTGTCGCCGGCACAGATGGCCGAGGTGCTGGAGCGTTTCGCCGACTACCGGCCCTGAACGCCCGGGCCGGCGGTCTGCTGTCAGCGCAGGTAGAGCAGGGCACCGATCTGGTAGATGCCCACCGCCAGGAGAAAGGCGAACAGGGTGTTGAAGACCATCGAAAAGGCCGCCCATTTCCACGAGCCCGCCTCCTTGGCGATGCACACCACGGTGACGAAGCAGGGGGCGTAGAACATGATGAACACCAGCACCGCCAGGGCCACCACCGGGTTCCAGTTGGGGTCGCGACGGAGCCGCTCGCTGAGCGAGCCGGCTGCCTCGGGGTCGACCTCGCCCAGCGAATAGGCCGTGCCCAGGGTGGAGATGATGACCTCCTTGGCCGCGAACCCGCCGATCAGGGCGATGTTGGTGCGCCAGTCGATGCCCGGCGTAGCGGCTGACCGCCTCGCAGGCCGTGCCGATACGGCCGGCCAGGGAGTGGCGCAGCCCGGCCTCGGCCTCCGCGGCGCCGATCCGCGCCAGTTCCCGGTCGCGATCCGTCGGCGAGGCGGCGAGGGTCACCTCGGCCTGCTGGCGCTGCTGCGCAAAGGCGGCGGCCCGCTCCTCCGGCAGGCCCGGGAAGGTCATCATCGCCCAGAGCAGGATGGAGATGGCGAGAATCACCGTGCCGGCCTTCTTGATATACTGCCAGGTCCGCTCCCAGGTGTGGATGAGAAGCCCCTTGAGGGTGGGAAAGCGGTAGGGGGGCAGCTCCATGACAAAGGGGGTCGAGGCGCCGCGCAGGACGGTCGAGCCGCAGGAGCTTGGCCGCGCACAGGGCCACGATCCAGGCGAGCAGGGTGACGAGGAACATGTAGCGGGCCTGGTGGGTGGAGAAGAAGGCGCCGATGAGCAGGGCGAGCACCGGCAGCTTGGCACCGCAGTTCATGAACGGCACGGTGAGCATGGTGGCCAGTCCGCTCCTTGGGCGAGCGCAGGGTGCGCGTGGCCATGACCCCGGGCACGGCGCAGCCGCCGGCAATGCCGCCGGAGACGATGAAGGGCATCACCGAGGTGCCGTGCAGGCCGAACATGCGGAAGATGCGGTCCATCATGAAGGCCACCCGGGCCAGGTAGCCCGAGTCCTCCAGGACGGCGATGCCGAAGAACATGAACATGATGAGCGGCACGAAGCCGAGCACCCCGCCCATGCCGTCGATCACGCCGGAGATGAGCATGGATTTGAGCGGGCCGTCGGCCAGCAGGGCGTCGATACCGCGGGAGAGCGAGCTGAACAGGAAGGACAGCCCGTCCACCAGCACCGTGCTGTAGCTGAAGGTGAAGGTGTACAGGGCGAACAGGACCCCGGCCATGATGAGCGGGCCGAGCAGCCGGTGGGTGACCACCTTGTCGATCCGGTCCGAGGTGTGCAGCCGGTCCGCGACCCATTTGCGGGTGACGACCCCCTGGCGCATGATCGACTTGATGTAGCCGTACCGGTGGTCGGCGATCACCGCCTCCGGGTAGACCCCGAGCGTGTTCTGCAGGTGGCGGACCACCTCGTCGCCCCGCTCGGCCAGCCGTTCGGTCGCCTCCGGGTTGGCGGCGCGCGCCTTCTCGACGATCTGCTCGTCATTTTCGAGAATCTTCACCCCGAGCCAGCGTTCCGGATAGGTGGCGTTGAGCGGGGCCAGTTCCCGGACCACCGGCATCATGTCGGCGAGGGCCTCGTCGATGTCCGAACCGTAGCGGAGGAACAGTGGGCTGGGTTGCTCCTTGCTGGCGGCCACCGCCAGCACCGCGTCGAGCAGCCGGTCCACACCCGCGCCGGTGCGCGCCACCACCGGCACCACCGGCACGCCGAGCAGTTGGCCGAGCTGCTCGGCGTTGATGGTGAGGCCCCGTTTCTCGGCCACATCGATCATGTTCAGGGCAATGACCAGCGGCACCCCCAACTCCAGGAACTGACAGCTCAGGTAGAGGTTCGTCTCCAGGTTGGAGGCGTCCACCACGTCCACGACCACGTCCGGCTTTTCGTTGACGAGGAAGTCGCGGGCCACCAGTTCCTCCACCGAGTAGGCGGTCAGGGAGTAGGTGCCCGGCAGGTCGACCACCCGCAGCCCCTGCTCCTGGTGCAGGCAGCAGCCTTCCTTCTTCTCCACCGTGACCCCGGGGTAGTTGCCCACGTGCTGGCGGGCGCCGGTGAGATGGTTGAACAGGGTGGTCTTGCCGGCATTGGGGTTGCCGGTGAGGGCGACGGTGAGGAAGGTGTCCATGGGAAGGGCGTTCCTTGCGGGGGTGAAGGGAAGTGTTCTGCGGAGTTCGGAAGAACAGCCGGCCGATTCGTCAGCGGTCCCGGCCAGTCGTGCTGGGCGGAGGCTGCACGCCGAACAGCAGGCAACGACCGCGACAAACGCAGTCGCGCAGCCGGTCACGGCCGGCCGGGGTTACCGGTGTTCCAGCGGCGGTTTGTACTGGGGGAGGGTTTTGCGGGGCGACGAACAGTCCGGCAGGGAGCCGCAGCCCGCACAGCCGCCGCCGCAGGAGGGGGTGTTTCTGTTCCGCCAGATGGTGCGCAGTCGCAGCCCGAGATACAGAACCGCTGCCGCGACGATGAGGGTGACGAGGAGATGCTGCACGGCTGCTGTCTCCGTTCAGAGGGGGTCGACGAGAATGTTGGCCGCGCTCAGCGCGTCCAGGCTGATGGTGCCGCCGTTGACCTTGATCATGCACTGGCGGCCATTGCCACTGCACAGCAGTTCCAACTCGGTACCGGGCAGCAGGCCCAGATTGGCCATTTTCGCGCAGGTACGGCGATCACCGTTGACCGCACACACCCGCAGTCGACCTCGGCAGCAGGCTTCGTGCAACGGCGTGCCCCCCTGCTGCCGACACCATCGTTTTCGGCGCGGACACCCGTCCGCCAGGTCGTTGAGCACCTGTCCCGCGTTCTCTCGAGGTTCCTTGGTCAGGGTCTGATCTACAGGCATGGCTCCCTTCCTTACTGTCGGCCGAGGGCCGGGTTGGCTTCAGGTTGCCGGACACTGCCGGCGCCGATGGTCTGCGGGCGGCGACAGCGGATTGTTAGGTACACCAAAGAATTATCACTGTCAACGACTTTGCCAAGGCGGACGGAGGGAATTTTCCTGATTTTCTGGAGAAATACAGGGACAACGGAGAGGTGCCGGCCGTTGCCAAGGCGGCAACGGCCGGTGCGGGCGGAGCGGATTGGCGGGCGATCAGGTGGCGGTCAGGGGGTGACCTCCACCTCTATGTAGTCCGCCTCGTTGTTGCGCAGGGTCAGGGTGCCGTCCATGACCCGCAGGGCGACCGGATCGTTGAGGGGGGCGCGCTGCTTGATGGTGATCTCGGTGCCGGGCACCAGGCCCATTTCGCGGATGCGGCGGCCCAGTTCACCGCCCACCCGGACGCTGACAATGGTGCCGGTCTGGTTGATGGCCATGTTGCGCAGGTTGATCGTCGGCATGGGGTTCGCTCAGGTGGTTTCGTTCTGTTTGGCCCAGCTGTCGCGCAGGGTGACGATCCGGTTGAACACCGGCCGGCCGGGCTGGCTGTCCACCGCATCGACACAGAAGTAGCCCTGCCGCTCGAACTGGAAGCGGTCTTCGGGTGCACACCCGGCCAGGCCGGGTTCAAGCATGCAGCCGGTCAGCACGGTGCAGGAGTCGGGGTTGAGGAACTCCTTGAAGTCCCGGGTTTTGTCCGCATCCGGAAACTCCGCGGTAAACAGCCGGTCGTAGAGCCGTACCTCGGTGCACAGGGCGTGCGGCGCAGACACCCAGTGGATGGTGCCCTTGACCTTGCGGCCGTCCGGGGCGGAACCGCCGCAGCTTTCCGGATCATAGCTGCAGCGCAGTTCCACCACCCGGCCCTGGTCGTCCTTGACCACCTCATGACAGGTGACCAGGTAGGCCCAGCGCAGCCGCACCTCGCGGCCGACGCTCAGGCGGAAGAACTTCTTGGGCGCGTCCTCCATGAAGTCCGAACGCTCGATGTAGAGTTCGCGGGAAAAGGGCAGGGTGCGTGTGCCCAACTCGGGCCGCTGCGGGTGGTTGTGGGCGACCACCTCCTCGACCTGGCCCTCGGGGTAGTTGGTGATCACCACCCGGAGCGGGTCGAGTACACCGAACACGCGATGGGCCTTCTCGTTCAGATCCTCGCGCACCGCGTTCTCGAGCACGCCCATGTCGATCCATGACTCACGCTTGCCGATACCGATGGTAGCGCAGAAGCTGCGGATCGAGGCGGGCGTGTAGCCGCGCCGGCGCAGCCCGGAGATGGTCAGCATGCGCGGGTCGTCCCAGCCGGAGACCTGCCCCTCGGTGACCAGTTGGAGCAGCTTGCGCTTGCTGGTCACCGTGTAGTTGATGTTCAGCCGGGCGAACTCGATCTGCCGCGGGTGGTTGGGCGTTTCGAGCGTATCCAGCACCCAGTCGTACAGGGCCCGGTTGTTCTCGAACTCGAGCGTGCACAGACTGTGGGTGATGCCCTCGAGCATGTCCGAGAGGCAGTGGGTGAAGTCGTACATCGGGTAGATGCACCAGCGGTCGCCGGTGCGGTGATGCTTCGACTTGAGGATGCGGTAGAGCACCGGGTCGCGCAGGACGATGTTCGGCGAGGCCATGTCGATCTTGGCCCGGAGCACGCACTCGCCCTCGGTCATCGCGCCGCTGCGCATTCGCTCGAACAGCTCCAGGTTCTCCTCGACCGTGCGGTTCCGGTAAGGGCTCTCCCGTCCGGGCTCGGTGAGGGTGCCGCGGTAGGCGCGCATCTCCTCGCCGCTTAAATGGCAGACATAGGCCTTGCCCCGGCGGATCAGCTCCACGGCGAAATCGTAGAGTTGGTCGAAATAGTCGGAGGCGTAGTAGAGGTGCTCGCCCCAATCGAAGCCCAGCCAGCGCACGTCCCGCTGGATGGCCTCCACGTAGTCGATCGATTCCTTGTCCGGGTTGGTGTCGTCGAAGCGCAGGTGGCAGACCGCATTGTGCTCCTCGGCCACGCCAAAATTAAGGCAGATGGACTTGGCGTGGCCGATGTGGAGGAAGCCGTTGGGCTCGGGTGGGAAACGGGTGACAATGGCCTGATGCTTGCCGCTGGCCAGGTCCTCGGCGATGATCTGGCGGATGAAGTCGAGCGGTTTGGCGGCGGTTTCTTTTTCGGTTGTCATGGGAGCGTGGTCCGGTTGCCGACCTCAGGCCGGGATGAACAGGTGATCGACATGGGCAAGCCGGGCCATCACCTTCTCCCGGCCTAAAGTGGTAAGCACCTCGAACATCGAGGGGCCGGCCAGCTGGCCGGTGAGCACGGTACGCATGCCGTTGATGAGCACCCCCGGCTTGACGTCGAGTTCGTCGGCCAATTCGCGGGACACCTGTTCGGTGGTCTCGGCGGTGAATTCGGCCAGGGCGGCGAACCGTTCGGCCAACTGCGGCAGCCAGGCGGCCAGTTCGGGAAACTTGAGCACGTTCTTGGCCAGCGGTTTGGGGTCGATAGCGTAGGTGTCGGCAAAGTAGGCCCGGCCGGTGGTGGTGAAGTCCTTGAGGGTGTGGAAACGGTCACGGATGAGCGCCAGGGTGGCCAGGTACCAGTCGCGCCGGGTGGTGGCGTAGGCCGGGTCCCAGAGCCCCTCCGCCTCCAGTTCGGCCTGCACCATCCCGCCCAGTTCGCCGATGTCCATGGTGCGCAGGTAGTGCTCGTTCATGGCGATGAGCTTGGGATCGGTGAAGAACTTGGGGTCGCCCGGCTTATAGTTGAACACCGAGTTCACCCGGCTGATACGGGAGAGGCTGAACACCTCGATCATCTCCTCGCGGGTGAAGTACTCCCGGTCGTTGCCCGGGTTCCAGCCGAGCAGCGAGAGGAAGTTGCACACCGCCCAGGGGATGAAGCCGCGGTCCCGGTAGAACTGCACGGCCACCACCTCGCCGTGGCTGCGCTTGGAGATCTTGCGCTTCTGCAGGTCCATGGTCAGTGGCATGTGGGCGAAGACCGGCAGCGGCGCGCCCAGCGCCTCGTAGAGCAGCACCTGGCGGGTGGTGTTGGTCATGTGGTCCTGGCCGCGGATCACGTGGGTGATGCGGTCGCGGATGTCGTCGACCACGTTGCACAGCAGGTAGAGCGGCTTGCCGTTGGAACGGACGATGACAAAGTCCTCAATGTCGCTGTAGGCCCGCTCGATCCGGCCCAGCACCTCGTCGTCGTAGAACAGGTTGCCCGGGCGGACCGGCACCTTGAAGCGGATGACCGCGGGCAGTCCCTGCGCTTCTTTCGCCTGGACCTCCGCGGGGCTCAGATGACGGCAGGTGCCGTCATAACCGACCTCGCGTTTCTTGGCGGCCAGGGCGGCTTCCCGCTTCCGTTCCAGTTCCTCCTTGGTGCAGAAGCACTTGTAGGCGTGGCCGGAAGCCAGGAGACGGTTGGCCGCCTCGATGTGGTCAACGGCAAACTCGGTCTGGAAGTAGGGCCCTTCGTCCCAGTCGATGCCGAGCCACTGCAGACCGTCGATGATGCCGTCGATCGATGCCTGGGTGGAGCGCTCCTCGTCGGTGTCTTCGATGCGCAGGATCAGCTTGCCCTGGTGTTTTTTGGCGAACAGCCAGTTGAACAGGGCCGTCCTGGCCCCGCCGATGTGCAGGTAACCGGTGGGACTGGGTGGGAAGCGAACGCGTACCTCTTGCATGCAGCACTCCTTGGAGATGGACAAGTTCCCGCTGTGGCGACAAGGGAAACAAAAAAGCTACATATAACGTCTCCGTGGCCTGCCTTCAAGGGCAAGGTGGTGGGAAAGGGTAGATAGGGAGTGGAAGGGGCCGGGGCTGGCAGGCGGCGCGTCATCCGTTACTTTCGCCTTGTGAGCCTGCGGGAAGATAGGTATAATTTTCGTTGGCTGTTTTTCTCTTCCGGGGGGCGCATCGGCGCGGCCGGTGTTGTGCCTCAACCGCTCCCTGTCCCGCCCTTTTGCTGCCGAACGCGCCCGTCGCAGGCCAAGGGGTGAAGCAAACCCAACCACCAGAGCATATCATTATGAGCGAGAATTCTGCATCATGCGGCGAGTGTCCGGAAGGCCGCGTCAAGGACGCCGCCGGTCGGTGCGTCATGCCGGAGGTGACCTTCGCCTCCCTCATCCTGTCGTTGAACACCTCGGCGCTCTACCACATGGGGGAACTGCCCCACCCGGAAACCGGCCGGAAGATCGTCGACCGGGAACTCGCCAAACACACCATCGACACCCTGACCCTGCTCGCCGAGAAAACCGGTGGCAACCTCGACCCCAATGAGCACGAACTGCTCACCCGCATCCTTTACGAACTGAAAATGCGGTTCGTCAAACTGGGCTGAGACCTTTCCGGACCAATATGCAGGCGGAGTGTCTGTCGGTCAGGGCACCGGCAAAGATCAATCTGTTTCTCAGGGTCACCGGGCGCAGGGCGGACGGCTATCATACGCTCCAAACCCGCATGCAGAAGGTCGGCCTGTTCGACCTTCTGGAGGTGCAGCGAGGGGGCGAGGGCGTCCGCCTGCACTGCGTTGGTGCCGATCTGCCGGAAAATGCCGACAACCTGGTTCACCGGGCGGCATCGTTTTTCCTGGAGACGGTGGCGCAGCGCCGTGGTCGTACCCTTGGCGGGGTGAAGATCTCGCTGACCAAGAACATTCCGATAGCCGCCGGCCTTGGCGGCGGCAGCAGCGACGCGGCGGCCGCCTTGAAGGCATTGAATTCTCTGTTCGAGGCCGGCCTGACGGCCGGGGAACTCGCCGCAATGGGACTCGAGCTGGGCGCAGACGTGCCCTTTTTTCTGGCCGACACGCCGGCCGCGCTGGCTGTCGGCATCGGCGAGATCCTGACGCCGGTCGCGCCGCTGAGCGGCTGTTTTGTGCTGCTTGTTAATCCCGGATTCGCCGTGTCTACGCGCTGGGCGTATCAGACTTTTGCGTTGACAAAGGAAGAAAAGACAACTATTTTCAAAAATTTTCTAGAAAGTGCTGACCCGGCCGGCCAGCCCTGCCTGTCAGCCACCGTCGAGGGGTTGCCGGCGGCTCTGGAGAATGACCTGGAAGCGGTCACCATCACCCGCTATCCGGAGATCGGTCGAATTAAGGAAGAACTGCTCGCCCATGGTGCGGTCGCCGCGCTGATGTCCGGATCCGGACCAACGGTGTTCGCTCTTTTTTCCGACCAGCAGGCTGCCGAGATCTGCCGCGTCCTGTTCGCGCGCCGGTTCGGACAAACCTATCTGGTCCCTCCGCTCGCCGGAGAAATCTGCTGGGACACGTCAGGCCATGTGTCTGGTTGAAAACTGGGGCGTCGTCAAGCGGTAAGACACAAGGTTTTGATCCTTGCATTCGGGGGTTCGAATCCTCCCGCCCCAGCCATTCGCAAGAGAAAAGTGACATGCCAAAAAACTTAAAGATTTTCACCGGGAATGCCAATCCGGTCATTGCCCGGGAAATCTGCGAATATCTGAAGGTGCCGCTCGGGGCGGCCGAGGTCAAGAAGTTTTCGGACGGCGAGATTTCCGTGGAGATCGGCGAAAACGTGCGCGGCGCCGACGTGTTCATCATCCAGCCGACCTGCACCCCGGTCAACGACAACCTGATGGAACTCATCATCATGATCGACGCCGTGCGCCGGGCGTCGGCGCGGCGGATCACTGCGGTCATGCCGTACTACGGCTACGCCCGCCAGGACCGGAAGGTGCGGCCGAGAGTGCCCATTACCGCCAAGGCGGTGGCGGAGATGCTCACAGTGGTCGGCACCCGCCGGGTGCTGTGCATGGATCTGCATGCCGGCCAGATTCAGGGATTCTTCAACATTCCGGTGGATCATCTCTATGCCGCGCCCATCATCCTCAACTATATCCGGGAAAGTTTCTCCGATGTGGTCATGGTGTCCCCGGACGCGGGCGGTGTCGAGCGCACCCGCGCCTTTGCCAAGCGGCTGAATGCCGGCCTGGCGATCATCGACAAGCGGCGTGAACGGGCCAATGAAAGCCAGGCCATGCATGTGATCGGCGACGTCAAGGGCAAGACCGCCATCCTTCTTGACGACATGGTCGACACGGCCGGCACCCTGTGCGGCGGTGCGGAGATCCTCAAACAAGTCGGAGCCAAGGAAGTGCATGCCTGCTGTTCGCATGCCGTCCTGTCCGGTCCGGCCGTCGAACGGATCAGCAATTCCTGCCTGAAGTCGCTGCTGGTGACCAATTCCATTCCCTTGAAAGAAGAGGCCCGGCAGTGCGATAAAATCACCGTCCTGTCGGTGGGTCCCCTCCTGGGCGAGGCGATCAACAGGATTCATAACGAGGATTCGGTCAGTTATCTTTTTGTCTAGTTCCCAGACGGGATATTCAGAACATTTTTCATAGAACCCGCAGGAAAGGGGGGAGGTCTTCATGCTTCAGGTAAAAATGGAAACAAAAGTGCGCACGGTGTTCGGCAAGGGGCCGATGCGGCAGCTGCGGATGCGCGATATCACGCCCGCCAACCTCTACAGTGGCGGCAAGGAGCCTGTGTCCCTGCAGTTCGACACGGCCAAGCTCTTCAAGGACCTGCTGTTCATTCATGGCCGCAATGCGGTGGTAACCCTGGATGTGGAGGGGGACAGCAAGGGCAGCCGAAACGTACTCGTGCAGGAGATTCAGAAGGAACCGGTTGATGGCAGTCTCCTGCATGTGGACTTTCTCGAAATCGATTTGAACAAGGCCGCACGGTTCACTGTCCCGGTCGAGTACGTGGGCACCGCCAAGGGCGTGGACCTCGGTGGCGACCTGCAGGTGTTCAAGACCTCGGTCCGGCTGCGCGGTTGCCCGCTGGATATCCCGGACGTGATCAAGGCCGATATCACCCATCTGGAGCAGGGCGGCAAGGGGCTCACTTTCGCCGACCTGGCCGTGCCGGCGAATGTGGAAATGCTGGAAAAGGCCGACACGGTCTGCGTTGCCGTTTTCTAAGCGTTGCTCGCTCGGCCCGCGCTCTTTTCGCTTCGTCTACGAGCCGGAGAGGATTCTCCGGCTCGTTTCTTTATTTCTTTTCCTGATGCATGGCGGACTCCCGATTCCTGCTGGCCGGCCTCGGTAACCCCGGCCCGGACTATCATCTGACCCGGCATAACGCCGGTTTCCTCTTGCTCGACCACCTCGCCGCCGTCAACGGCTGGCGAATCGATACCCTGAAAATGCAGGGGCTGTTCGGCCAGGGGAGACTCCGGGGCTGCCAGTTGTTTCTGGTCAAGCCGCAGACCTACATGAACCGCTCCGGCGAGTGCGTTCGCCCCTTTCTCGAGTATTTCAAGATACCGCAGACCAACCTGCTTGTGCTCCATGACGACATCGATCTGGCCGCCGGCCGCATCAAGGTGGTCCGCCGTGGCGGCGCCGGCGGGCACAACGGCATCCGTTCGATCATCCAGCACCTGGGCACCCAGGATTTCGCCAGATTGAAGATCGGCATCGGCCGGCCGGTCGCCGATGCGGCAGGGCACGCACAGGCGGTCGACCGGTTCGTGCTGTCGCGACTGGGTGAGGAGGAGCAACGGCTGCTGCACGAGCGCGCCGGTCTGGTCGATGAGGCTGTTGCCCTCTTTATCGAGCACGGCATCGATGAGTGTATGAACAGGATGAACGGCCGCTGACCTGGTTCGCTTCGCATTTCGCGGCGAACACCGCCACCCACCCACTCGGCCATCCCCACTGCACCGGCATATATTCACCATATTTTCGACCCGTTGTCTTTTTACTTGGGTTGTGTTTGCAGGACCTTTTGCCAATATCAAAAAAATATGCTAATATAATATTTTAGAGATAGATGGCGCTTTGCCTCGTGTCTCGATGCAAGTCTTTTTTACCGTTTTTTGGAGGATCATGTGTTTGCAGCAGGAGATATGGCCGTGTATCCGGCTCATGGTGTAGGCTTGATTCAAACCATTGAAAAGCAAACCATCGGCGGCGTCGATCAGAGCTTTTATGTGATGAAAATTCTCGACAATGACATGACCATCATGATTCCAACGGCGACGAGCGCCAACGTCGGTTTGCGGGCGATCATCTCCGATGATGAGGTCACCAAGGTCATCGACATCCTCAAGGAGCGGGACGTCCAGGTCACGGCCCAGACCTGGAACCGACGGTACCGGGATTACATGGACAAGATCAAGACCGGTTCCGTGTTCGAGGTGGCCGTTGTCCTGCGCGACCTGTTTCTCCTGAAGGAGGACAAGGAGCTTTCCTACGGGG
Source organism: uncultured delta proteobacterium (assembly GCA_963754825.1). Classification (GTDB taxonomy): domain Bacteria; phylum Desulfobacterota; class Desulfobulbia; order Desulfobulbales; family Desulfobulbaceae; genus Desulfobulbus. The sequence goes on from CAVWHP010000011.1 coordinate 501,967, forward strand.
AACGGAAAATGCTCGACACCGCCAAAAACCTGCTGGTCAAAGAACTGTCTCTCGCCAAACAGATGGACCAGGATAAGGTCGAGCGGCAGATTGAAAAAATCTTCTGTTAAGCGTCCAATTACTGGGCGGCGCGGCGGTGATTGCCTCTGATCGCACAGCCGCTCCTCCCGACGGTGGGACCCCGGCGACCCATATCGTTCTGCCGGGTGAGACCGGCCAGCGGCTCGACCATTTTCTCCTCGACAAATATCCCGATCTGTCCCGTTCCTCTCTGCATAAACGCATTGCCGCCGCGGATGTCCTCGTGGACGGGCGGCCGGTCAAGGCCGGCTTTCGCCTGCGAGCAGAACACTCGGTGACCATAGCCTTCCCGTCGCCGCCTCCATCGGATCTGCGGCCGGAGCGGGTTGATTTTCCTGTGCTGTTCGAAGACGCCCACCTGCTGGTTATCAGCAAGCCGCCGGGCTTGGTCGTGCATCCGGCCTGTGGCCACCAGCAGGGCACGCTGGTGCATGGACTGCTCTACCGCCTCGGCGCCCTGCCCGCCGCCGACGCGTTGCGCCCTGGGATCGTCCACCGCCTGGACAAGGATACCTCCGGCGTACTCCTGGTCGCGAAGACCGAACAGGCCCTGCGACTCCTCATGGCGAATTTCAAGGACAGGACCGTCCAGAAAACCTACCACGCGCTGCTGTTACGCACGCCCCGCGAACCGGCAGGGCGGATGGTCGCGCCCATCGGCCGGCACCCGGTGCACCGCAAGAAAATGGCGGTCTGTCCGCAGAATGGGAAATTCGCGGTGACCAATTGGTGCGTGCAGGAGCGTTTTGCCAACGGCTGGTGCCTGGCCGAAATCACCATTGAAACCGGCAGGACCCATCAGATTCGCGTCCACATGGCCGCCATGAAGAGTCCGGTGGTCGGGGATGCCCTGTACGGCGGCGCCGTAGGGCGCGACGCAGCGTTGCAGCCGGCGCGGCAGATGCTCCACGCGAGCACGCTCTGCTTCACGCATCCGGTGAGCGGTGAGACGCTTCGCTGCACCGCGCCAGTCTGGGCGGACATGCAGCAGCTCCTCGATGCCCTGAAAATGGAGGAAGCCGCATGAAACCCTTCCTTCTCGGCATCACCGGCGGCATCGGTTCGGGCAAGAGCAGTGTGAGCCGACTGCTCGCAGGCTTCTGTCAGGCACCGCTGATCGATGTCGACCAGTGCTGCCGGCACCTGCTCGAGGTCGGCCAGTCCGGCTGGCAGGCGCTCCGTGAGCGGTTCGGCAATCGCTTTCTGCTCGAGGACGGGCGGATCGACCGGGCTGGACTGCGCGAGTGCCTTTTTGCCGACCCGGATGTGCGGCACGAGGTCGACGCGCTGCTCCATCCGCTCGCCCGGGAAGTGATGCGCCGGGAGGTGCTGCGATACGACGAACCGCTGGTGCTGGTGGAAATTCCGCTGCTCTACGAGGCCGGCTGGCAGGGCGAGGTGGATGCGGTGCTGGTGGTCTATGCACGTCCGGGGGCACAGTGTTGCCGCACCATGCGTCGGGACGGTGTGTCCCGGCGGTCCGCGGCGCGGGCCATCGCCGCCCAGATGGGCCTGGGTGATAAGGCGCGCCGGGCCGAGTACGTGATCGACAACAGCGGTTCCTGGGCGAGTGTCCGGGAGCAGATCGTTGCCCTGGCCAGGGAACTGTCGGCACGCTTTTCAACTCGTACCGGTCAAGAAAGTGCTTGACAGCGACACCTTAAACAAATATTTAGCTCGATAACATCTCAACCGATCGATTTGTCCAACATCGGCTTCCCGACCTGATATTTCACAGAATTTATAGACCGCCAACCGGTTCGTTCTTGCTCTTGCCCGACCCGGTCCGTTGCTCTGGATAGCAGTTTTTCCTGCTCCTCCCTGTTCACCCGGTCCATCTTTGTAGACAATCAGAAAAGTTTTCGACCTCAATCGTCTTTTTTCAGCAGCGCGTTCGGCACCTGTATGCCGGTGCAGGGTGTTGTCCAGTCATCGTTCCCGGTGTTCATTCACATTTCCCTCCGTCTATCCATCATGATACATCCCCTCGATTGCCCCTTATCTCGTCGACCACTGGGAGGAAGAACCGGTCAATGAATCCAACCGACTTAAAAAACAAAAAAATAAAGGAACTCGTCAGTCTTGCTGCTTCCCTCGATATCGAGGGCTACAGCAATATGACCAAGCAGGAACTCATCTTTGCCATCCTCAAGGAACAGGCAGACGAGGACGGCAAACTGAGGGGCAGCGGTGTTCTCGAGATCCTGCAGGATGGATTCGGTTTTCTCCGGGCGCCGGACTACAACTACCTGCCCGGTCCGGACGACATCTACGTGTCGCCTTCGCAGATCCGCCGGCTGAACCTGCGCACCGGGGACACCATCGAGGGCGAGGTGCGTGCCCCCAAGGACAACGAACGGTACTTCGCCCTGCTCAAGGTCGATACGATCAACTACGAGCCACCGGAAGCGGCCAAGAACAAAACCGCCTTCATCAACCTGACGCCGCTGCACCCGGAAGAGCAGATCAACCTGGAGACCACCCCGGACAACCTGAGCATGCGGGTGCTGAACATCACCTCGCCGCTCGGCAAGGGGCAGCGTGGCCTGATCGTCGCCCCGCCGCGGACCGGCAAGACCGTGCTCATGCAGAAGATCGCCAATTCGATCGTCGCCAACCACAAGGAGATCATCCTCATCGTTCTGCTCATCGACGAGCGGCCCGAGGAGGTCACCGATATGCGGCGAAACGTGGATGCCGAGGTGGTCTGCTCGACCTTCGACGAACCGCCCCAGCGCCACATTCAGGTGGCCGAGATGGTCATCCAGAAGGCCCAGCGCCTGGTGGAGCACAAAAAGGACGTGGTCATCCTGCTCGACTCGATCACCCGCCTGGCCCGCGCCTACAACACGGTGACCCCGGCCTCCGGCAAGATCCTGTCGGGCGGTGTCGAGGCCAATGCCCTGCATCGGCCGAAACGGTTCTTCGGTGCCGCCCGGAACCTCGAGGAGGGCGGAAGCCTGACCATCCTGGCCACCGCGCTCATCGACACCGGCAGCCGCATGGACGAGGTGATCTTCGAAGAGTTCAAGGGCACGGGCAACATGGAGATCGTGCTCGACCGCAAGATGGCCAACCGACGCATTTATCCGGCTATTGACATCCAGAAGTCGGGCACCCGCAAGGAGGACCTGCTGCTGGCCCCCGATGACCTGAACCGGATATGGATCCTGCGCAAACTTCTCTCCTCCATGAACCCGGCCGATGCCATGGAATTTCTCCTTGACCGGATGGCCCAGACGAAAACCAATCAGGAGTTTTTCGCCTCCATGAACCGTTAGGTTCTGTTTTTGCTTTCAAGCAGGGGGGAAACAGGATATATTCGCCTGCTTTGGAGAAATTTTTTTATCCCTTCACAAGGAGTACGGACCGTGAAACCAGATATCCATCCCAAATATAACAAAATCAAAGCTGTCTGCGCCTGTGGCAACGAGATCGAACTCGGCTCGGTGAACAGCGAGATCCACGTCGAAATCTGTTCGGCCTGCCACCCCTTCTTCACCGGCAAACAGAAACTCATCGACACCGCCGGTCGTATCGAGAAATTCAAGAAGAAATACGCCGGGTTCCAGGGCAGCAAAAAGAAGTAGCTGTCCGCTGTTTTCTCCTTTCCACCCCTCCTGACCGGAAGGCCGCAACTGCCACCGGTGCCGACCGCTGACCCGGTCCGGCCCGGCCACGGTAGAGTTGCCGCTGCTGTCACGAGGGGTTTCCCGTCTTCCCCACCGTCCGCCTATGTTTCCGAATTTGCAGGATATCGATGAGAAGCTGCATATGCTCGAGCGGCAGCTCTCCGACCCGGAATTGGTCGGCGATCAGCAGCGCTACCGTGAGGTCGTCCGCGAGCACAGCCTGGTGGCGAAACTGGCGGAACTGCATGCCGCGCACACCTCGACCTGTCTGCAGATCAGCGGCAATCAGGAACTGATCCGGAGCGAGGGGGAGGACCCGGAACTGGTGGAGATGGCCCGGGCCGAGATCACCGAGCTGAACCTGAAAAAGGAACAGCTCGAAAAGGAGATCCGCCTGCGGCTGCTGCCCCGGGACCCCAATGACGACAAGAACATCTTTCTCGAGATCCGGGCCGGTACCGGTGGCGACGAGGCCGCCCTGTTCGCGGCCGACCTGTTTCGCATGTACAGTCGCTATGCCGAGATGCAGGGCTGGAAGGTCGAGGTGATGAGTTCCAACCCGATCGGCATCGGCGGGTTCAAGGAGATCATCGCCCTGGTGAGCGGCAATCAGGTGTATTCTCGCCTCAAGTACGAGTCCGGCGTGCATCGGGTGCAGCGTGTGCCGGACACCGAGACCCAGGGCCGTATCCACACCTCGGCGGTGACCGTGGCCATCATCCCGGAGGCGGAGGAGGTCGACCTGCACATCGAACCGCATGAGTTGAAGTTCGACGTCTACCGTTCCTCCGGTCCAGGCGGGCAGTCGGTCAATACCACCGACTCGGCCGTGCGCGTCACCCACCTGCCCACCGGGCTGGTGGTCACCTGCCAGGACGAAAAATCCCAGCACAAGAACAAGGCCAAGGCACTGCAGGTCCTGCGCGCCCGGCTGCTCGACCGGATGGAGCAGGAGCGGCACGACCGGATGGCCGAGGACCGCAAGAGCCAGGTGGGCAGCGGCGACCGCAGTGAACGCATCCGCACCTACAACTATCCCCAGGGCCGGGTGACCGACCACCGCATCAATCTCACCCTCTACCGGCTCGACCAGGTGCTGGCCGGTATGCTCGACGATGTGATCCTGCCGATCATCACCCACCACCAGTCGGAAACGCTCAAATCCGCGTCCTGACCCGAGTCGGCTGCATGCGCATTGACGAGATGATCAGGCAGGCCGCGCGGAGGCTGGCCGAGGCCGGCATTGCCGGGGCGGACCTGGATGCGCGCCTGCTGTTCCAGCACCTGACCTCCCTGTCGGCCAGCGAAGTGGTGCTGCGCGGCACGGATCCTGCGGATGAGCAGGTGATGGCGGCCTACCGGCGGCTGGTCGACGAGCGGGCGGGACGCGTCCCCCTGCATTACCTGACCGGGACCCGGGAATTCTGGTCCATGGACTTCCTCGTCTCGCCGGCCGTGCTCATCCCCCGCCCGGAGACCGAATTTCTGCTCGAACTGGCGCTCGCCGCCTGCCGGACCGACGGCCCGGTGCGTCGCGGCCTGGACCTGTGTACCGGCAGCGGTGTGATCGCGGTGGTGCTGGCCAGGGAACTCGGTTGCGCGGTGACCGCGGTGGACATCTCGCTGGCGGCGCTGGCCGTGGCCCGGGAGAATGTCAGTCGCCACGGGGTGACGGACCGGGTCGACCTGGTTTGCGGCGACCTGTTCGCCCCATTCGGCACCCACCGGCCGTTTGACCTGATCGTCAGCAACCCGCCCTATGTTGCGGACGATCAGCTCGATGGGCTTGAACCCGAAGTCAGCCGGGCGGAGCCGCGTCTCGCTCTCGCCGGCGGGCCGGACGGCCTGGAGGTGATCGGGCGGCTGGCTGCCGCCGCGGCGTATCACCTGCGGCCGGGCGGCTGGCTGTTCAGCGAGATCGGCGCCGACCAGGGGACGGCGGTCTTGCAGCTGTTCCAGGCGCACGCGGCACAGTACGACCGAATCCGGGTCATCGACGACTGGGCCGGCAGGCCGCGGGTGCTGCAGGCACGGCGCCGGCCCGCACCCTGATCGTCCTCCCGACCATCACCAGCCTTCATCTTCTCACACACCACACCTATGGACAAACTCGTCATTGAAGGCGGCCTGCCGCTGCATGGAACGGTTCGCATCTCCGGCGCGAAGAACGCCGCCCTGCCGCTGATGGCAGCCACCCTGCTGGCCCCGGGCTGGCACACCCTGGAAAACGTGCCGGATCAGCGCGACACCAGGACCATGCTCAAATTGCTGGAAATCCTCGGCGCCCGCTGGGAGCGCCAGGGCGACACGGTGCGCGTCAACACCGATCAGCTCTCCGGCACGGAGGCGCCCTACGAACTGGTGAAAACCATGCGCGCCTCGGTGCTCGTGCTTGGCCCGCTGCTGGCGCGCTCCGGGTTCGCCCGGGTCAGTCTGCCGGGCGGCTGCGCCATCGGCGCCCGGCCGATCAATTTCCATCTGCGCGGTTTTGAACAGCTGGGGGTGGTCACGCGGCTCGAACAGGGCTATGTCGAGGCGGTCGCGGAAGGGCGGATGCACGGCGGCACGGTCTATTTCGACGTCCCCTCGGTCACCGGCACGGAGAACGTGCTCATGGCCTCGGTCGCCGCCCCGGGCCAAACGATCATCAAGAACGCCGCCAAGGAACCGGAGGTGGGCAATCTCATCGACATGCTCACCGCCATGGGGGCACAGATCGAAGGGCGCGACACGGACCGGCTCACCGTCCACGGCGGCGCACGGCTGCAGGCGACCAGCGCGCGCATCATCCCGGACCGGATCGAGGCCGGCACCTACATGATCGCCGCGGCGGCCACCGGCGGCGAGGTCACCCTCACCGACTGCGACCCGGCCCACCTGCCGTCGCTCACCGAGAAACTGCAGTTGTGCGGGGCGCAGATCCTCCTGGCGGAGGACAGCATGACCGTCGCCTGCGGCGAGATCGGTTCTCCCGGCCGCTGCCGCCTGCGCAGCGTCGATATCACCACCATGCCCTTTCCCGGCTTTCCCACCGACCTGCAGGCCCAGTTCATGGCGCTCATGGTGCAGGGCGACGGCACCTCGGTCATCCACGAGACTATCTTCGAGAACCGGTTCATGCATGTGGCCGAACTGCGGCGCCTGGGGGCGAACATCACCATCGAGGGGTCGCGCGCCGTGGTCCGCGGCATCGACCCGGACCAACTCTGCGGCGCCCCGGTGATGGCCACCGATCTGCGCGCCTCCGCCTCGCTGGTCATTGCCGGCCTGGCCGCCCGGGGGCGGACTGAAATCTCGCGCATCTACCACCTCGAGCGGGGCTACGAGAACATGGCCGGGAAACTGCGCGGCCTGGGCGCCCGGGTCGATATACTCAGGGAATAGGCCGCGGCGGCATCGGCAGGGTCAGCCGGACGATGCACCCCGTGGGGGTGTTGTCCGCGATGGCGACCGTGCCGCGGTGATTGTCGATGATCTGGCGGACGATGGACAGGCCGAGGCCCGTGCCGTCCGCCCGGTTGGAAAAGAACGGTTCAAACACCCTGGTCCGCAGGTCGGGCGCGACGCCCGGCCCCTGATCGCGGACCTCGATCTGCAGCACCTCCTGGCCGCCCTGCTGCGTCTCCGCGGCGGCCACCGTCACTCTCCCCCCCTCTGCGCCCACCGCCGCGCACCCGTTCTCGAGCAGATGGACGAGCACCGTCTGCACCTGCTGGCGGTCCGCCCAACAGCCGAGGTTGGCGTCGAACTCCCGGTCGACGCGCGCCGCCGCCGCCCCGAGCGGCCCCTGCAGCAGGCTGGCGATCACCTCATCCACCAGCCGGCCGAGCGAGAACCACTCGGGCTGCACGGCTGCCGGCCGGGCAAACTGGAGAAAATCGGTGATGGTTTTCGCCATGCGCACTGATTCGCGCAGGATAATGCCGACGAGCGTTCTGAAGGTGGCCGGATCGATGGCCGCGAGGTTGTCCTGGTCGAGCGCCAGAATCTGCGCCGATCCGGAGATAGCGGCCAGCGGGTTGCGGAAACCGTGGGCCACGGACCCGCTCATCTGGCCGACGGCCGCCAGTTTCTCGGTCTCGCGGATCTGCCGCTCCATCCGTTCGATCTGGCTGATATCCTGGAGGGTGATCACCTTCCAGCCGTTCTCCTGTTCCCGCCCCTGTTCCGCCGGCATGTTGAGGTTCGAGTAGGAGTAGCCCAGGCGGATGGCGGTGCCGTCCCGTTTGCGGAAATCGCAGACACTGCGCCCCTGCCGCTCCTCGCGCAGGGAGATGGCGGGGAAGCGGCTGGTGAACGGCTGATCGAGGAGCAGCATGCGGGAGCAGCCGGTGATCCGTTCGGCCGCCTGGTTGCAGGAGGTGATCCGGTTGCGGCTGTCGGTGGTGATGATGCCGGTGGAGATGTCGTCGAAGATCTGCTTGTAGAGAATCGACAACCGGTCGAACTCGAGCGCGGTGCGGTTGAGCCGCTCCTCGGTGAAGCGCAGCCGCCGGGCCAGCTGGCCGCTGAGCAGGGCGGCGAGGAAGAAGATCAGTCCGTAGGTGGCGAACAGGTTGGAGCTGACGAAGATGTTGTCCGGCGCGCGGTAGGCGGGGGCGCGGCAATAGGCGGGCAGCCAGTGGAGCAGTTCGCTGCCGAGCACCGCGCCGTAGAGCAGGGTGGCGGCCGCGGCCAGCACCAGGCCGCCGCTGCGGTGGAGAATGAGCCCGGCGGCGATCACCGGCAGAAGAAAGATGGGCGCGAACGCCGAGTTGCTGCAGCCGGTGGCGTAGACCAGGAGGGCTGCGACGGCAGTGTCCGAGAGCAGTTGCACCAGCCCGAAGGCGCGCACCGGCACGGCCGTTTTCTGCAGCAGGAGGGCCGAGCCGATGGTGTAGGCGTAGAGCAGCAGGAGGAAGCCGAGCGTCACCGACTGGGGGGGCAGGAGGACCTGCTGGCCCTTGCCGCGGAAGAACGAGGTCAAGCCGATGAGCAGGGTGAACAGCAGCACACGCATGAACAGCCAGCGCAGCAGATGGCGGCGCGTCTCCTGTTCGCTGTCGGCAACAGGCGTGAACAATCTGGCGAGGCGCTGCAGCATGGGCGGCTCCGGTTCGGGTGCGGCGGGGGCGGGAAGGGCAGGGCGTGGCCAGCGGCCTCAGTCGATGTCGTGCTTCTTGGTTTTGTAGCGCAGGCTGCGGAAGCTCAGCTTGAGCAGGTCGGCGGCGCGCATCTTGGAGTTGTCGGCCCGGGCCAGGGCGTGCAGGATCATTTCCTTTTCCACCCGCTGGAGCACCTCTTCCAGGCCCCGCGCGAACAGTTCGTCCTCGTCCCGGGCGGCGACGAACAGCGGTTCGGCGGCCGTCGCGGAGCGGACGGGGCCGGTCTTTTCCTGCCGGTGGAGGGAGAGGATGAGGTTCTCCGGGAGGATGATGTTCGAGGATTCGAGCGCCACGCCGCGCTCGATGATGTTTTCCAGTTCGCGCACGTTGCCCGGAAAATCGTACTGCATGAGCACCTCCATGCCGTAGCTGGAGATGGTCTGCACCTCCTTGCCGAGCAGGGTCGAATACTTCTTGAGGAAGTGCTCGACGAGCAGGGGCACGTCGCCGATGCGTTCGCGCAGGGGCGGCACGCGGATGGGCACCACCGCCAGCCGGTAGTAGAGGTCCTCGCGGAACCGGCCGGAGATGATCTCCTGCTCGAGCACCCGGTTGGTGGCGGCGATGATGCGCACGTTCACCTGGCGCGTGCGGGTGGAGCCCACCGGCATGAACTCCCGCTCCTGGAGGACGCGCAGCAGCTTGGTCTGGATGATCGGGGTGAGTTCGCCGATCTCGTCGAGAAAGGCGGTGCCGCGGTCGGCCTGCTGAAACAGCCCGGCCTTGTCGGCGATGGCGCCGGTGAACGAGCCCTTGACATGACCGAACAGCTCGCTCTCGAGCAGACTCTCCGGGATGGCGCTGCAGGTGATGGGGACAAAGGGGTTGGCCGCCACCCGCGAGCGGTTGTGGATGGCCTGGGCCACCAGTTCCTTGCCGGTGCCGGACTCGCCGTAGATGAGCACGTTGGCCGGGGTGGGCGCGATCTTGGTGATCATGTCGAAGATCTTCATCATCTCCGGGCTGCGGCCGATGATCTCCGGGAACCCCGTCCTCCGGCACCGCGCCGGCGGTGGGCCGCTTCTTCATCGCCGCCCGCACCACGCTCCTGATCTCGTCGACGTTGAACGGCTTGGTGATGTAGTCGAAGGCCCCGTTCTTCATGGCCGTGACCGCGTCGTCGGGCGAGGCGAAGGCGGTGATCATGATCACCCCGGTCTCGGGCCGGAGCTGCTTGCTGCGGGCGAGCAGTTCCAGCCCGGTCATGCCGGGCATGCGGATGTCGGAGATGACGAGGTCGAAGGGCTGTGCCTCGAGCAGGGCGAGCGCGCTTTTGCCGTCCGCCGCCGCCCGCACCCCGTAGCCCTCCTTTTCGAGAAGGATGGTGAGGAACTCGCGCATGCTCAGTTCATCGTCGACAACGAGAATGGAGGCCATGGTTCTCCCGTACCGTTTCCTGCTGATGGTTCTTGGTCTTGCGTCCGATTCTTGTAGCCGTAAGTGGAAGTTGAAGTCAAACATTATCCATCCCGGTTTACAAGCCGGGGCGGATGGGGTAGAAGAGAGCGTCTTTTCGGTCCTTTCCCCCCAGACAACGCAACCCGGAGTGGTGTACACGGTGGAACAGCAGGAACAGTTTGACCAGCAGACCTTGACCGAACACCTGGCGGAGCTGCGCTCCTGCCTGCTGATCTCGCTCGGCGCCGTGGCCGTCGGCTTCGCCGCCGCCTACAGCGTTGTCCGCCACCTGGCCGACTGGTTCCTCCGCCCGCTCATCCAGGTCCTGCCCGAGGGGCGCTCCCTCATCTTCACCTCGTACCAGGAAGGGTTTTTTTTTACCTGAAGCTCGCCCTGGTGTGCGGCACCCTGCTTGCCAGCCCGGTCATCTTTCTGCAGATCTGGCGCTTTGTCTCCCCCGGCCTGTACCGCCATGAAAAGCGGCTGCTGGTGCCGTTCACGATCATCTCCACCCTCTGTTTCGCCGGCGGCGCCCTGTTCGGCTACTTTGTCGTCTTTCCGCCGGCCTTCCGCTTCCTCATCGGTTATTCGAGCGAACTGCTCGAGGCCATGCCCGCGGTCAACGAGTACTTTTCGCTCGCCCTGCGCCTGTTCCTGGCCTTCGGCATCGTCTTCGAACTGCCGGTGCTCATGGTCTTTCTCGCCAAGGTCGGCGTGGTCGATCGGCCGTTCCTGCGCCGCAACCGCAAGTACGCCCTGCTCATCGCCTTTGTCGTCGCGGCCATCCTCACCCCCACCCCGGACGTGGTCAACCAGCTGCTCATGGCCGGCCCCCTGGTCCTGCTCTACGAGGTCAGCATCATCGCCGTGGGCCTGTTCGCCCGCCGGCCCCTGACCGGTTTTCCCGACAAAGGGGAGGCGGACAGCGGGGCTGCACCGCCCGCGGACCCGCCGCCGCGGGACTGAGACGGGCCGCCGCTTTTGTCCTTGCCGAACCGTCGGCAGGTTGTTTACGATACAAAGTATTCTTCACAGAAAAACACAGCCCGGCACCGCCCACGGACACCTGTCCGGCCGGTTGTCGGCTGCCTGAACCAACCGTCAACAGGAGGACATCCATGTCGTACATCGCCGATTTTGAGAAAGCCGTGGAGATTGGCCGGCCGCCGAATATCCGCACCCTGTTCCCCAATTCGCGGGCGCTCCTGGTGAGCGGCAAGGTGATCGACCGCGCCTTACTGGCCAAGGGCGGCGCCATGACCATCGCCGCCAACGGCCGCAACCACCTGATCATTCGCGGTGTGCTCCAGGCGGCGCAGCGGGCCCGGGCCGCGGTGCTCATCGAGATCGCCCGCAGCGAGGGCGGCGCCTCGGCCTACTGCCCGACCAACTACTGGAACATCGCCCGCCAGGTGGACGCCCTGTGCAACGAACTGGCCATCACCGTGCCGGTGGCCATCCACGCCGACCACTACGGCATCAAGAAGCCGGGGGACATCCCGGCGGCAACGGTGGAAATCCCGACCATCTTCGAGGCCGGCATCACCTCGATCGCCATCGACGCCTCGCACCTGCCCGACGCCGACAACCTGTTGGCCAGCATCGAACTGTCCCGCTACGTGCCCTCCTGGGCCGGTTTCGAGACCGAGGTGGGCGAGATCAAGGGCAAGCACGGCCTGTCCACCATCGAGGAGGCCCTGTTCATCGTCCGGGGGCTCAATGCCCACGGCATCTTCCCGGACTGGATCGCCCTCAACAACGGCACCACCCACGGCATCGAGGCCTCGGCCCAGGGCATCCAGGTGGAACTCACCGCCGAGATCCACCAGGCCCTGGAGCGGTACAAGGTAAGCGGCGCCCAGCACGGCACCTCGGGCAACAACTCCGACCGGCTGCGGGCCATCGCCGCCCGGACCAATTCCACCAAGGCCAACGTGGCCACGGCCCTGCAGATGGTCAGCTGGGGTGTGGAGGTCAACGACTACGGCAATGCGGTCCTCGACGCGAGCGGCGACTTCATCAAGGTCCCGGGCGAGGGCGTCACCGAAGAACTCTGGCAGGCGATGCGCGCCTATGCCGAGGACAAGGGCTGGAAAAAGGGCGACTACAAGAGCCTCAACCTGGCGTTCGAAAACCGCATCATGGGTCAGCCGCGGGCGGTGCGTGAGCGCATGGCGCGGCGGGTGGAGGACTTTGTCCACACCCTCCTGGTCGTCGGTGTTCAACGCCGGTGACACGGCCCGGCTGGGCGTCGAGGCCATCCTCGCGGCCGGCAGCTACGACCTCGGCCCCAAGGTCGGGCGGATCGAGTCGCCCGAGGAGTGGACCGCGGACAAGATCCGGGCGCGGGCAGCCACCATCACCAGCGACAAGGGACCGGCGGGTAATTATGACGACTGAACCGGCTGCGGCGTCCGTCGATCCGGTCCTGGAAGCCAGCAGGGAGGACGGGGATTGAGCCCATTTGCGAAGATACTGGTCACCGGCGCCGCCGGCTTCATCGGCCACGTCTCTGCCAGCGGCTGCTGGCCGAGGGCAGAACCGTGGTCGGCCTGGACAACCTCAACGACTACTACGACCCGCAGTTGAAGCGGGACCGGCTCGCCCGGCTGCAGGTCTACCCCGGGCTTTCCCATGCACCCTTCGACATGGCCGACCGCGAGCGCACGCGCGGCCCTGTTCGCCGAGGAGCGGTTCGACGCGGTGGTCAACCTGGCGGCCCAGGCCGGCGTGCGCTACTCGCTCGACAATCCCGCACGCCTACGTGGACAGCAACCTGGTCGGCTTCGTCAACATCCTCGAGGGCTGCCGCCACACCGGCGTGCAGCACCTGGTCTACGCCTCGTCGAGCTCGGTCTACGGCGCCAACACGCAGGATGCCCTTCTCGGTGCACGACAACGTCGACCACCCGGTGAGCCTGTACGCGGCCACGAAGAAGGCCAACGAGCTGATGGCCCACACCTACAGCCACCTGTATCGGCCTGCCGACCACGGGCCTGCGCTTCTTCACCGTCTACGGCCCCTGGGGCCGGCCGGACATGGCCCTGTTCCTGTTCACCAAGGCGATCCTCGCGGGCCGGCCCATCGACGTCTTCAACCACGGCAAGATGCAGCGCGACTTCACCTACATCGACGACATCGTCGAGGGCGTGGTGCGGGTGATCGACCGCGTGGCCGCGCCCAACCCGGCGTGGCGCGGCGACCGGCCCGACCCGGCGACCAGCTACCGCGCCCTACCGGGTCTACAACATCGGCAACAACAGCCGGTGAACGCTGATGCGCTTCATCGAGGTGCTGGAAGAGTGCCTCGGCCGCACGGCCGAGAAGAACTTCCTGCCCATGCAGGCCGGCGACGTGCCGGCCACCTACGCCGACGTGGACGATCTGGTGCGCGACGTCGGCTTCAAGCCGTCGACCCCCATCGAGGTCGGCGTCCGTCATTTCGTCGACTGGTATCGGGACTACTACAGGGTGTGAAGGGACGGGAATGACCACCGCGCCGCGGGCTGCCGACTCTAGCGGCCCGCGGCCGGGACGGCGTTGCCGGGCGGGTCAGGGAATGGTCTGGCCGCTGCGTCGCACCGCGTTGGCCGCCGGCACGGACCGGACGGCCTGATTGGTGGCGATGCGGGCAGGTCGGGCCGAGGCCTGTGCGGACGGCCGCATCTCCTGCGGGGTCGGCTGTGCGGACCGGAGGTTCTGCGGCAGGGTCCGGGCCGTGGTGGTCTGCGCCACCGGGGCGGGCTGCTGGGCGTGCGCTACCAGGGTCGGCTGCGGCGGTCTGCCCGCCGTGAAGGCGTACGACTGGTTGTTGATGGAAACCGTCGGCGGCAGGCGGGACAGTTCGAACAGGGTGTAGCCGCGCAACAGGTTCCGCCAGAACGGCAGGTGGGGCGAGCGGGCGTGACGCATCAGGTTGGCGACTGTCATCCGGAAGGGAAAGATGTGCACCGGGAACGAGAGCTGGCCGCTGCTCAGGGCGTAATCGGCGATGGTGTAGATCTCCTCGATGGCCGGGTCGGTCATGGCGAAGCAGCCGATCGACGCCTTCTTGCCGTGCACCATGATGGCGCCGCCGGTGGCGCCGCGCAGCAGGTCGTAGTCGTTCGGGTAGCCGATGTTGAAGGCCAGGTGGAAACTGCTCCACGGGTTCATGTGCTCAGCGCTGACCGCGTAGAACCCCTCCGGCGCCTGCAGGTCGCCCTCGCGCGTCTTCGGGCCGAGCCCGCCGGAAAATTTGGCGACCGGGTATTTCTTGAACAGTTTGAACCGCTCGTTGCGCTCCACCCACACCTCCAGTTCCTTGCTTTCCTTGAAGATGCGGATATAGATGGGCGCACCCAGGGTCAGCGAGGCGAGCCGGAACTGGTTGCGCAGGTCCGCCTCGCGCTGGGCGCGCACCGCCACGGAGCGTTCACTCTGCGGGGTCGGCGGGCAGGGCGGGGGCGGTGCTGGACGGACCACGGTTTTGGTCGGCTGCGGCAGACTCTTGTTGTCGGCCGGCACCACGGTCGCCCCTTTTTTCTTGTGCGAGCAGCCAGCTCCAGCCGTGAGCAGGGCGAGACCAAGACAGGCGATGCAGACGAGGCGGACAGCGAGGGTGACAGTGGTGTGCTTCATGGGGTCTGCGTTTTTTCGTTGACCGTTGACAGGGGTACCGCCGGGATCAGCCCGGCAGCTGCGTTTGATCGGGGCGCAGCAGGTCGAGCACACTGTGGGCGATGCCGTCCGCGTCGATGCCCGCGGCCCGCCACAGCACGGCCTGCGGTCCGTGTTCGATGAAGCGGTCCTCGTAGCCGAGCCTGCTGTACCGGCAGGTGCAGACCGCGCTCGTTGAGCGCCTCCAGCACGGCACTGCCGAAACCACCCTGGACGCAGTTGTCCTCGACCGTCACCACCCGCCCGGTGCGCGCTGCCCAGTCGGCGATCAGGTCGCTGTCCAGTGGCTTGAGGAAACGGGGGTTGATGACCGCCGCGTCGATGCCCTGCGCCTCGAGGCGGGCCGCCGCGGCCATGGCCGGGCCGACCCGGTTGCCGATGGGCAGCAGGAGCACGTCCGTGCCCTCGCGCAGCACCGTGCCCCGGCCGATCTCCAGCCGGTGAAAATCCGGCTCCAGGGCGACGCCCTCACCGTTGCCCCGGGGGTAGCGGAGCACCACCGGGCCGTGGTGGGAGAGGGCGGTGTGGAGCATGTGCTGCAGTTCGTTCTCGTCCGCCGGCGCCATAACCGTCAGGTTGGGAATGAAGCGCAGGAAGGCGAGGTCGAACACGCCGTGGTGGGTCGGGCCGTCGTCACCGACCACGCCGCTGCGGTCCAGGGCGATGGTCACCGGCAGGTTGGGCAGGCAGACGTCGTGGATGAGCTGGTCCAGGGACCGCTGCATGAACGAGGAATAGACCGCGAAGAACGGCCGCAGCCCCTCCAGGGCGAGCCCGGCGGCAAAGGTGACGGCGTGCTGCTCGGCGATACCCACATCGAAGAAGCGGTCCGGAAACTCGGCCGCAAAGGGCAACAGGCCGGTGCCGCCGGGCATGGCGGCGGTGATCGCCACCACCCGCTTGTCGGTCCGGGCCAGCCGGCAGAGGGTGTCGCCGAACACCCGGGTGTAGGACACGCCGCGGCCGACGCTCTTCACCGGCGTGCCGGTGGCCACGTCGAAGGGCCCGACCCCGTGGAACTCGCCGGGGTTGGTCTCGGCCGGCTTGTAGCCCTTGCCCTTGGTGGTGATCACGTGCACCAGCACCGGCCCGTGCGAGTTGTCGCGGACGTTTTCCAGGGTGGCGATCAGGTCGTCCAGTTCGTGGCCGGGAATCGGGCCGACATACTTGAACTTGAGCGCCTCGAAGAGCATGCCCGGGGTGAACAGGTTCTTCAGGTTTTCCTCACTCTTGCGCAGCATGG
Source organism: uncultured delta proteobacterium (assembly GCA_963754825.1). Classification (GTDB taxonomy): domain Bacteria; phylum Desulfobacterota; class Desulfobulbia; order Desulfobulbales; family Desulfobulbaceae; genus Desulfobulbus. The sequence goes on from CAVWHP010000011.1 coordinate 518,125, forward strand.
TGAGGATGTTCTCGCCCACCGAGGACAGGGCCATGAGCCGGTCCTCGATGTGGTCGCGCAGCCGGCGGATGGTGCGGCTGGTCATCTTGCGGCTGAGGAAGCTGGACAGGGCGCCGACGTTTTTCGAGATCGACATCTCGTTGTCGTTGAGGATGACGATCAGGTCCCGGTCGAGGTCGCCGGCGTGGTTGAGGCCCTCGAAGGCCATGCCCGCTGTCATCGAACCGTCGCCGATGACGGCGATGACCTTGCCCGGCTCCCCCTGGATCGCCTTGGCCGCGGCCATGCCCAGGCTGTAGCTGATGGAGGTGGAACTGTGGCCGGCCCCCACCGGGTCGTACTCGCTCTCCGCCCGCTTGGGGAAGCCGCTCAAGCCCCGGTACTGGCGCAGGGTGGCGAACCGGTCCTTGCGGCCGGTGAGCAGTTTGTGGGCGTAGGCCTGGTGGCCCACATCCCAGACCAGCCGGTCACGGGGCGTGTCGAACACGTAGTGCAGGGCCAGGGTGAGTTCGACCACGCCGAGGCTGGGCGCCAGGTGGCCACCGGTCCGGGCCACGGTGGTGATGATGGTCTCGCGGAGTTCACGGGCGAGTTGTTCCATCTCCGCCACGCTGAGGTCGCGCAGGTCGGCGGGGGAGTTGACGGTGTCCAGCAGCCGGTACTGCCGCTCGGCGTGGGTATCGACGATGAGCATGATTATTTTCTACGGTCCACGATGTAGTTGGCCAGGGCCCGAAGCGGGTCGGCCTTGCGGTCGAAGGGGGCGAGGGCGTCCACGGCCGTGCCGGCCGCTTCCCGCGCCATGGTTTGCGAGGTCTCGACCCCGAACAGCGAGGGGTAGGTGACCTTCTGGGCGCGCTGGTCGCTGCCCGCTGTTTTGCCGAGTTCCTCGGTGGTGGCGACCACGTCGAGCAGGTCATCGACGATCTGGAAGGCCAGGCCGATATTGTCGCCGTAGGCGCGCAGGGCCGCCTCCTGGCCGGGATCGGCGCCGGCCACCAGGCCGCCGCTCTGCACCGCGGCGGTGATCATCGCCCCGGTCTTGCTGCGGTGGATACCCCGCAGCACGTCGTAGCCGACCTGCTGCCCCTCGTAGAGCATGTCCAGGCTCTGGCCGCCGACCATGCCCAGGGGGCCGGCCGCCCGGGCGATGGCCGCGATGATGCGCACGCGGGTGGTGTCGTCGATGGCCGCGGTCGCTTCACCGCTGAGCAGTTCAAAGGCAAAGGTGAGCAGGCCGTCGCCGGCGAGAATGGCGGCCGCCTCGCCGAACACGGTGTGGTTGGTCGGCTGGCCGCGGCGCAGGTCGTCATCGTCCATGGCCGGCAGGTCGTCATGGATGAGCGAATAGGTGTGGATGCACTCGAGCGCGCAGGCCACCGGCAGGGCGCGGCGGGCAGCACCCGCCGAGTCGTCCACCGCCTCGGCCCCGGCCAGGCAGAGAATGGGGCGGATGCGCTTGCCGCCGACGAACAGGCTGTAGCGCATGGACTCGATGTGTTCGCGGAAGGTACCGTCCGCCGCGAGCATGAAGCGGGCGAGGCCGTCATCGACCCGGCGGCGCCGTTCAGTCAGGTAGTTCGCTATTTCCACCGTCTTCCTCCGCAAAGGGGACGGCCACCAGCTCGCCATCCTTTTTCAACAGCAGGTCGACGCGGCTTTTGGCCTCATCGAGCCGACTGTTGCAGAACTGCACCAGTTCAATGCCTTCGTTGAATTTGTCGAGGCTCTTTTCCAGGCTCAGATCGCCGGCCTCGAGTTCGGCGGTGATCTGCTCCAGCTTGGCGAGCGCCTGTTCGAACGTCTTTTTTGCCATGGTCCCTGCGGCCGCCGGAGCGCGGCAGCGATTTTGTTTGCCGGATGAAACATCCGGAAGTAACAAGCGACTTTAAACAGAATACCCCGTGGTTTCAACCTCTCTTTGCCCATGATCACCCAGATCGAACCGTTCCTCTCCTGGCTGCTGGTGGAAAAGGGCTACTCCCCTCACACGGCGGACAGTTACCAGCGCGACCTGCGCGAATTCGTCCGCTTCTGCGGTGACGACTGCGCCCCGGAACAGGTCACCGCACTCACGGTGCGCGCCTTTGTCGCCACCCTGTACGCGACCAACGCGAGCCGCCTCGGTGGCGCGCAAGCTCTCGACCCTGCGCACCTTCTTCAGTTTCCTGCGCCGCCGCGGGGGGCTGGCCGCCGACCCGCTGGCCGGCGTGGTCGGGCCCAAACGCGGCCGGCACATCCCCGCCTTTCTCACCGTGGACGAGGTGTTCGCCCTCATCGAGGCGCCCACCGCGGCGGACCGCTACTGGCGCCGGGACCGGGCGGCGATGGAGCTGCTCTACTCGACCGGCATGCGCGTCTCCGAACTGGTGAACGCCAACCTGGCGGATTTCGACTGGGCCGCGGAAATGGTGCGGGTGCGCGGCAAGGGCAACAAGGAGCGACTCATTCCGTTCGGCCGGGCCGCCCACGAGGCCCTGCGCCAGTACCTGCCGGAACGGGAGTCGTTGATCCTCGCCCGGGCCACCCGCGGCCGGGAGACCGAGCGCCAGGCCCTGTTCGTCAACGGCCGGGGCACGCGTCTGACTGCGCGCTCGGTCGAGCGGTTCGTGCAGAGCTACGGCCTGCGCGCCGGCATCGGCGTGACTGTCACCCCCCATGGCCTGCGCCACTCGTTCGCCACCCACCTGCTCGAGATGGGCGCGGACCTGCGCACCGTCCAGGAACTGCTCGGCCATGTCAGCCTGTCCACCACCCAGATGTACACCCACCTGAACATCGACCATCTCACCCGGGTCTACGACCAGGCCCATCCGCAGGCGCGGCGCAAGGAATGAATGGCCCTGCGCCGCCGGGCGCGCAGCGGGCGGAAAACCGGCCCGGCCATTGACGGGGTCCGGCTTGATGTTTACCCGTTTGCGCATTGTTTTTTTATCAATCACCACCAGCAGCACAGGAACATGCGCCCACAACCCATCCGCTCCACCACCATCCTCGCCATCCGTCACCGGGGCGAGGTCGTTGTCGCCGGCGACGGTCAGGTCTCCCTCGGGGCGACCGTGATCAAGCACCAGGCCAGAAAGGTCCGGCGGCTCTACCACGACCAGGTGATCACCGGTTTTGCCGGCGCCACCGCCGACGCCTTCACCCTCTACGACCGGCTCGAGCAGAAGCTCGAGCAGTACAACGGCAACCTCATGCGCAGTGCGGTCGAACTGGCCAAGGACTGGCGCACGGACAAGATGCTGCGCCGCCTCGAGGCCATGCTCATCGCCGTGGACGCCAGGCACTCGCTGCTGCTGTCCGGCACCGGCGACGTCATCGAGGCGGACGACGGCATCCTCGCCATCGGCTCGGGCGGCCCCTACGCCCAGGCGGCGGCGCGGGCCCTCATCGACCATTCCGCGCTCGACGCGGCCGCCATCGCCCGCACCGCTCTGGAGATCGCCGGCTCCATCTGCGTCTACACCAACACCAACATCGTCGTCGAAAAGATATGAACCCCTCCGACCACAGAGGATCGCTCACCCCCAGGGAAACCGTGGCCGAACTGGACCGCTACGTCATCGGCCAGGCCGAGGCCAAGCGCTCGGTGGCCATCGCCCTGCGCAACCGCTGGCGCCGCCAGCAGGTCGAACCGCCCCTGCGCGAGGAGATCGCCCCCAAGAACATCATCATGATCGGCCCGACCGGCGTGGGCAAGACCGAGATCGCCCGCCGCCTCGCCCACCTGGCCCAGAGCCCGTTTCTCAAGATCGAGGCCTCCAAGTTCACCGAGGTCGGCTACGTGGGTCGGGACGTGGAGTCGATGATCCGCGACCTCGTCCAACTGGCGATCACCATGGTCACCCGGGAGGAGGCGGAAGGGGTGGAGGGCCGGGCCGAGGCCAACGCCGAGGAGCGACTGCTCGACCTGCTCCTGCCCCGCTCTCCGGCGCAGACCACCACCCCGGCCAAGCCCGCGCCCATCGAACTCGGCTACGACGGCGCCGCCCGCCAGGCCGACTACCAGGGCCAGACCACCCGCGAACGGTTCCGCGAGATGCTCCGCCGGGGCGAACTGGACGACCGTACGGTGGAACTGGCCGTGTCGGCCCAGGGTGGCGCGCCGACCGTGGAGATGTTTTCCGCCTCGAGCATGGAGGAGATGCAGAGTTCCCTGCAGGACGCCTTCTCGAAATTTTTCCTCAAGAAGAAACAGCCCCGCCGGATGAAGGTGCCGGAAGCGCTCGAATACCTCAAGCGCGAGGAGGCCGAACGGCTGGTGGACCACGAGAGCGTCACCGAAAAGGCCATCCGCCGCACCGAGCAGTCGGGCATCATCTTCCTCGACGAGATCGACAAGATCGCCTCGCGCGGCGGCGCCGGCTCGGGTGCGCCCGAGGTGTCGCGCGAGGGCGTGCAGCGCGACCTGCTCCCCATCGTCGAAGGCACCACCGTGACCACCAAGTACGGCCCGGTGAAGACCGACCACATCCTGTTCATCGCCAGCGGCGCCTTCCACGTGTGCAAGCCCTCGGACCTGGTGCCCGAGCTGCAGGGCCGCTTCCCCATCCGGGTGAACCTGCACGCGCTCGGCGAGGAGGAGTTCTTCCGCATCCTCACCGAGCCGAGGAACGCGCTCATCAGGCAGTACACCGCCCTGCTCGCCACCGAGGATGTCAAGTTGGTGTTCGAGGAAGAGGCCATCCGCGAGATGGCGCGCATCGCCGTGCAGGTCAACGAGAAGACCGAGGATATCGGCGCCCGCCGGCTGCACACGGTGATCGAGCGGGTGCTGGACGAGGTCTCGTTCGACGCCACCGACCGCGAAGACCTGGAGTTCCGGGTCACCGCCGACTATGTCCGCCGCCAGCTGACCGACATCAGCGAGAACGAGGATTTGAGCCGCTACATCCTCTAGACGCCCACTTCTGCCAGGATTTTTGCCCATGGATATCGATCCGGAGTGCAACTACTGCCCGACCTGCCACGACGAGTACCGGCCCGAGATCTCCACCTGCGCCGCCTGCGGGGTGGCCCTGGAGAGCGGTGCGGCGCTGCGCGCCCGGCTCGACCGGCAGCGGCCCGTCCGGCCCGAGCCCATCGGTGCGGACGAGCCGCTCGCCCTGGTCCGACGCGGGCCGCTCGGCCAGATCCGCCAGCTGCAGGCGCTGCTCGAGGCGCACGGCCTGGCCGCGATCGCCCGTACCGACGGCCCGGCCGGCTGCCGCACCACCTGCCGCGGCGCGGAACTGCTCCTCCAGGTGCGCGCCGCGGACCTGGCCGAGGTTCTCGCCCTGCTCGACGAGGAGCACCGGCGCACCACCGTGCTCACCGACTACGACACCAGCCTGGCGGACGAGGTGTTCGATGCCGGCCGGAACGAGGCCACCTGCCCGGCCTGCGGCTGCCGTTTCCCCACCAGTTCGTCCACCTGTCCCGACTGCGGCCTCAGTTTCGCCTGAGACAGCGCCTTCCATCCTGCCTCCTGATTGAGGCCCGCCTGCCGGCCGGGATTTTCCTCCCGGCCGCTCTTCCACCTTGACGCCCCGGGGCGTCCTGCTCTACCATTGGTCATCGGCCGGATTGTTCGGCTGTTTTCACCGGCCCGCAGCCGGCGATTATGGATGTTTCCCCTTACCAGAGCCAGCCCCCGGCCGGGGATGTTTCATGGAAGAGCGTGCGCCAGCCATCGTCACCCTGACCACCGATTTCGGCCTGCAGGACCCCTATGCGGGCCAACTCCGCGGCGCCGTGCTCAGGGGCTGCCCGTGGGCCACGGTGGTGGACCTCACCCACGGCGTACCGCCCTGGGACGTGGTCACCGCCGCGGTCACCATCCGCACCAGTTTCCGTTTCTTTCCCGCAGGGAGTGTCCATGTAGTGGTGGTCGACCCGGGCGTCGGCGGCCGCCGGCCGATCCTTGCCGCCTGCGGCAGCGGCCATTTCTTCGTCGCCCCGGACAACGGCATCCTCTCCCTGCTCGTCGTTGACGGCAAACTCGACACCGTCCACCGGGTGGCGCACCCGGACTTCTTCCCGACCACTGCCAGCCCGACCTTTCACGGTCGCGACCGGATGGCGCCGGTGGCCGCGGCCCTGGCCGCGGGCCGGCCCCTGGCCGATCTCGGCCCGGAGGTCGACCCGGCGGAACTGACCATGGTGATCGTGCCGGCCAGTGTCCATGGCGACAACTGTCTGCTTGGCCAGGTGCAGCGCATCGACCATTTCGGCAACGTGCGCACCACCATACGCACCGGCCTGTTCGACCCGCCCCGCTTCGCCTGGGCCGAAATCGAAGGCCACCGAGTCGAACGTCTCCACCGCACCTACGCCGAGGCGCCCGCCGGTGCACTCCTGGCTCTCGTTGACAGCAGCGGCTACCTCGAAATAGCGGCCAACCAGGCGAACGCGGCCGAACAACTCGGCTGCCGGCCCGGCGACCCTGTGACCGTCCACCTGACCCGTGCCTGACCCGTCCACTCACCACACCACCAAGGAGGAACCATGAAAAAGTATCTGCTCGCCATCGCTCTTGCCGCCTGTGTCCTGCCCGCCTGCAGCCAGGTGAAAATGGGGGACGCCGGGGCCAAGAGCGAGGCCACCGGCAGCGCCGGCGGCGCCAATGCGGCCAATGCCAACGCCAGCTTGGAGCGCTGCGCCTCACCCTTCGGCACCCTGGCGGTCAACGAGGACCAAACCGCCAACTGGTACTCCTGGCTGGGCCGCTACGGCATCCAGTCCACGGTGCCGGTGCTGAGGCTCCTGGCCCAGCAGAGCAACTGTTTCGTGGTGGTCGAGCGCGGCGCCGGCATGAACAGCATGATGCGCGAACGCGACCTCGAGCAGGCGGGCGAACTCCGGCAGAAGAGCAGCTTCGGCAAGGGCCAGATGGTGGCGGCCGACTACACCGTGAGCCCGACCCTGATTTTCCAGGACAACAACATGGGCGGCATGGGCGGGATGGTCGGCGGCCTGTTCGGCACGGTCGGCGCCCTGGTGGGCAGTTCCCTGCAAAGCAAGGGGGCGCAGAGCATGCTCACTCTGGTGGACAACCGCTCCGGTGTCCAGGTGGCGGTGGCCGAGGGCAGCGCCAAATCCATGGATGTCGGTGGCGTGTTCGGCATGCTCGAAGGCGATGTCGGCGGCGCCCTGTCGGCCTACAAGAAAACGCCGGAAGGCAAGGTGGTGGTGGCCTCGATGACCGACGCCTTCAACAACCTCGTGCAGGCGGTCAAAAATTACCAGGCACAGGAGGCCACCGGCCCGCACGGCATGGGCACGGGCGGCAAACTCAAGGTCAACTGAGCCGGCGGGACGCCAACGTCGGGCAAAGGGCATTGTCCCGCAATGGTTTTGCCAGGAGATTTTTTCACGCGCGGCCGCTCTTGTCTTTGCTTCCAGTGGTCTGACCGCTTATAGTGAAGAGGCAACACGATGAACGCTGTTTGGTTGTTCATGGACATCTGTCAATGCTACATCAACACAGGGAGGACATCATGGCTGTCAAGGTACTGATCAAGAGGAAGGTCGCGGAGAAGAACATTCCCGAACTGGACGCGCTGCTCAGAAAGATGCGGGCCCTGACCCTCAGCCGGAAGGGGTACATTTCCGGCGAGAGTTTCAACCGCGTCGATGAGGCGGGTGTGAGCATGGTCATCAGCACTTGGCAGACGCTCGATGACTGGCGGGAATGGACCCTGAGCAAGGAGCGCATGGAGTTGCAGGAGCAGATCGACAAACTGCTCGGCGCCCCCACCCAATACGAGATTTTCGAGAACGCCTGAGCAAGGCGCATGGTGCCGCGGCCGGAACCGGCTGCAGCCTGAAACGCACAGCGGCCCGTCGTCCGACGACGGGCCGCTTTTTTTGTCCGCGTTCCGGCGGCTCAATGGCTGGTGCGGCCGTTGCCGTTGCCGTTGCCGTTGCGACCGTTGCCGTTGCCGCCGCGGCGGGCCGCCTCCGGCTTTTTCACCTGCAGGCTGAGCGCCCGCGGTCCGCACAGTCGGCCGATGGTGCGGATGAAATCCGGGCAGGCGCGCACGCCCATGTCCTTCATCACCTGGATGTCCACTTGGCCGCGGTTGTCGAAGTGGAGGGTGAGCAGCACCGGCGTGGTGCCGTGGAACCGGTAGAGTTCCTCCTTGAGGTCCATCATGTGCTGGCGGGAGGTGGACCCGGCCGGCAGGGTGATGAGCACCCGTTCGGCATACTGTTCAAGCGCCTCCTCCAGGGTGCGCACCTCCTGGGCGATCACCTTGGCCCGCAGTTGCTCCTGCTGCTTGCCATCCTCGCCGTGCGGCCGTTCCTCGCCCCCCGCCGCCCCCTTGGCGGTGCGTTCGCCCTGCTGCACCGTGCCGGTGACAATCAGCGGCTGTTCGCTGGTGAGCAGGTGGGCGCATTCGGCAAAGGTGGACGGAAAGATGATCACCTCGATGCTCGCGTTCATGTCCTCGAGCACGGTGAAGGCCATGCGGTCGCCCTTCTTTGACTTGTGCTCCTTGCAGCCGGCGATCAGCCCGCCGATACGCACCGCCTGGCCGTCGCGCAGTTTCGCCGCGCCACTGATGTCCGTGTCCGTCACCCGGCGCAGATCGTCGCGCACCCCTTCCAGCGGGTGGCCGGTGAGGAAGAAGCCCACGGTTTCCTTTTCGCCGGCGAGTCGCTGCAGCTTGGGCCACTCGGGGATGTCCGGCAGTTCCACCTCGGTCGCGTCCACCTGGGTGCTGGCCGGCTGACCGACGCCGAACAGGCTCATCTGGCCGCTCAAGCGGTCGCGCTGCACGGCCTTGGCCCGGTCGATGCACTGGTCGAGAATCTCCATGTACTGGGCGCGGCGGCCGCCCATGGAGTCGAAGGCGCCGGCCTTGATCAGGCTTTCGATGACCTTGCGGTTGACCTTGGAGGAGTCGATCCGGCCGCAGAACTCGCCGAGCGAGCTATACGGCCCGTTCGCCGTGCGTTCGGCCAGGATCGCCTCCAGGGCCGCGTCGCCGACGTTCTTGATCGCGGCCAGGCCGAAGCGGATGCGGTCGTTCCGATGACCGTGAAGTCGCGAAGGATTCGTTGATGTCCGGCGGCAGCACCTCGATGCCGATCTCCTGGCGGCACTCGTCGATGTACTTGACCACCTTGTCGGTGTTCTGCCACGTCGCAGGAGAGCAGGGCGGCCATGAACTCGGCGCGGGTAGTGGGCCTTGAGGTAGGCGGTCTGGTAGGCGATCAGGGCGTAGGCGGCCGAGTGCGACTTGTTGAAGCCGTAGCCGGCGAACTTGGCTCGATCAGGTCGAAGATGTACTCGGCCTTGTCCTCGGGGATCGTTGTTCGCCTTGGCCCCGGCCATGAATTTGCCGCGTCTCCTTCTCCATCACCTCCGGGATCTTCTTGCCCATGGCCCGGCGCAGGATGTCCGCGTCGCCCAGGCTGTAGCCGGCCAGGATGTTGGCGATCTGCATCACCTGTTCCTGGTAGACGATCACGCCGTAGGTTTCCTCGAGCACCTCCCTGATCTGCGGCAGCGGATAGTCGGGCTGGCGATGCCCGTGCTTGGTGTCGACGAAGGTGTCGACCATGCCCGAGTCGAGCGGACCCGGCCGGTAGAGGGCGACCAGGGCGATCAGGTCGGAGAACTGCTCCGGCTTCATGCGCATCAACAGGTCGCGCATGCCGTCGCCCTCCAGCTGGAACACGCCCAGACTGTGCCCGCGGCAGAGCAGGGCATAGGTCTTGGCGTCGTCCATGGGGATCTTGCGCAGATCGACACAGCAATACGCGGCTGGAGCAGCAGCGAC
>CAVWHP010000012.1:0-112063 GCA_963754825.1 uncultured delta proteobacterium
CCGATGCAGAGCCTCCTGCCGTCGCTGGTCTTGATGTAGGCGACATGGGGCCGCTTCTGTTCGACAATGGCCTTGAAAGGTTTTCAGCAACGGGAGTTCGGCATCGGGGACGAACGTGTAGCTTTCTTCCGGCGCTTGTCTCTGGAAGCAGGGAACATCCGTTACCCCGGTGCTTGTTGTAGTAGTGTGGCCAGTCGGCGCCGACGAATATCCAGTCGCCTTTGAACTTTGAGCACATCGAACACCTTCGGCCCTTGTTCGTCCAGCCATCCTCTTTCGAGGGCGCGAGGACGACTCTTCGTTTTGCGAGCTTCCACGTCCCGGTCCCGGAGGCGTCACCTTTGTTCTTGAGGCGACTGCTGCCCCTCGCCCAGTAGGTGCCATTGCTGTTCGACGTGAGCACCACCGGGTAAGCCATGCCGTCGTCGCAGACGAAGGTGCCTGCAACCGCGTCCGGGCTGGAGGGCGTTTCCGGCGTTCCCTTTTGAACCTCGGCGGCAGGCAAAGGCAGGGCCGCACTCAAGACCAACGCGGGCGCCGCCCCCACGAAGATGCGTCCGGCCCTCGCAATCGGCCCAATGGGGTCGCAAGTCCATTTCATGTGAGATTAGACGGCGTAGCTCGCTGAAATGCTCCACGAAGCGCGAGTCTCTAGCGAACCTGTCGGCCAAGGACTTCGACGTACCGGACACTCTGCACCAGACCGATGATAAACGGCACCGCGAACAGAAACAGGCGGCCGAGGGAGTAATTGTCCACGCCGATGCGGGGATGAAGTCGGAGTCAGGGCCGCCGCCACGAAGACCGCGCCTGCCACAAGCAATCGTTTTGCCGCGACTTGTTCGCGGCGTACCAGATTCGCGGGTTTTCCAACGCCGCCTTCACCCGGAAGCCGTACAGCCCGTTTGGCGGGACTTTTTCCCACGGCAGCGGGAGCCGACAGCGCCATCAACAGGACGCCGCTGGCCGCGTGGAGAATCAACAACGTTTTCATATTGTTCAGGACATGCCACTCGCCGCCGGACGCATCATCTGGCTGATCTGAAACTCGTTATCAACCCGGTTGGTGCCTCGCGCTTGCCGTTGCGCTCCCGCGAGGAACTGATAAACCGCTCCACTGCCGCGTTCAGCGATCCTCACCCGAAGCACTAATCACGGTGCCACTGGAGTAGTGGAACACGAGGTATCCGCCCAGTCGGAATCAGGACCTTGCCGCCTCAACTCGACCCAAATGGAATGGGAGAACTGGCCGCGACTTCGCTCATCGGTATGCCAAAAGCTTTGGCAAGCTTTTCGGCGGTGGCGTGATGCTCCTTCGACGCGCCTTTGGGAACGGTGACAACGGGAGACAGCGCAGCCCACCACCGCATATCCGCATAGGATTCGCCAGAGCGCTCGATGAGTTCATCGACTTCCTCGGATGATTCGTGTGAGGCACGCGACCTTTCCTTCGCGGCCAGTAGCGATGCGCGGTCGCGCAGCAGGAACGCCCGTGTGGCGGCAACCGTGTCGTCCCATCCGAGACCCAGCCCAGAGTCCTTGGCGGGAGAACGTGCCCGGTCCAGATGACTCACCGCTCGCGCATTGTCTCCGTCATACGCGAACATCTGAGCCGCGTGGAAATGGAGTATCGCTTTCTGGTCCGGCGTCAACTCCTTGTGGCGCTGTAGATATGCCTCAATTAAGGCGCTGCCGTTCCGCATTCTCGTTGTTCGTCATACAAGGGACGCCAGCCGGAGCCTTGGTCTGGTCGAACCTATCGTAGGAGCAGAGACAACAGAGCCGCTTGGCCGTCGATTGCCGGTTTAGTGGCGCAACCGGCGAGAAATCCGCCAAGGACCAAAGCCCACACTGCGAACATGCGCCGACCAACGTCGCTGGCGACATGGGAAATCAGACAGCGTCGTCATGGCGTTGAGCGTATCTCCTTGAGCAGCAGGCAGCAAGAGGTTCGGGAATGGGCGCGTGCTCCTAGTCGCGCCACCTGAGTTTCTGGAGTATAACTCGACTATGAAATCGCTCATTCCGCCTCTGGTTCCAGTTCTGCTGCTACAGGCGGCCCTTGCCCAAGACAGCAAGCCAAGGGACATGCACGAGATGCACCGGCTGCACCAAGACCCCAAGGCGTACATCGCCATGCTCGACGACCCGGCGCGGGACGCCTACCAGAAGCCGCACGAGGTCATCACGGCGCTGGACCTGAAACCGGGCGAAGCGGTTGCGGACATCGGTGCCGGGTCAGGATATTTCACATTCCGGCTGGCCCATCACGTCGGGGATGCCGGGCGCGTTTACGCCGTTGATGTCAGCCCGGATATGATTGTGCATCTGAACCGGCGCATCCGTGACCTTCAGGTGAAGAACGTGGTCACCATCCTGTCCGCGCCGGACGACCCGCTTCTGGCCGACGCCTCCATCGACCGGTTCTTCATCTGCGACACGTGGCATCATATCGGCGACCACGCCCGCTACCTCGCGCTCCTGAAGAAGATGCTCAAGCCTGGCGGGCAGGCGGCGCGCCTCGAAACATCCCTCCCCGCCCATTCAAAGACGCGTCGGCCCGACGCCGACGCTGATCGCACCAAGGAGGCCAGCATGCGTACCGGAACACTCATCCGCACCCTTCTCGTTCTCTCGCTCATGGGGGTCGTGCCGCTTGTCGCCGACGACAAGCCCGACGACCCGACCAGGGAGGCCCGCCAGGCGCTCACCCAGAAAGGGCTGTCGCCGCGGGTCATCCCGCTTGCCGATTTCCACAAGGGGGTCGAGCCGGAAAATTTTAAAAAGCGCACCGGCGCCGCGTACAAGCCGTCGCGCAACGAGGACCCGGCCATCCCGGCCCAGTGCTGGATCGAGACCGGCTACGGCACCCAGAACGCCTGCCTGTTCTGCCACACCGACTACCTGGCCAAAGAAAAGCACGGCAACGCCTTCCCCCTGGGCGAGGACCAGATCCTCTACAGCTTCCCCACCCCGGACCTGAACAAGGTGCTGTGGCGCAACACCATCTTTCCCGAGGAGATCCTCGCCCGCCTGAAAAAAGAAGGTGTGCCCCTGCCCAAGCCGGGCGATGTCGGCTACGTGCGCGAGGACAACTGGACCCCGGCCTATGATGCCTCGCGGCGGGCCGGCCACAACAGCTGGATCAACCCGAAATCGAGCGAATTCGTCCTGTTCCCGGCGCTCGACCCGGGCCATCTCTACCCGGCCAGGGGCAACGACCCCACGGACGGCGGCAAGCACGGCTTTGTGGACACCGCCGGCTTTGTCATGGACAAGAAGGCACAGCCCACCGGCTGGCGCGCGGTCAACTTCTTTCCCTACGGCATCTTCACGCCCATGAGCGGCAGCGTCAGCGGCATCTACCTGCGCCTGCCGCGACCGTTCATGACCAGGGGCGGCGCGGTCGACCTGGACATCTACAAACAGAACCTGGACCTGCTCGAACGAAACATCAAGAACCAGCAGCCCAAGGAAACCCACTACTTCGGCGACGCAGCCAAGATCAAGGTGGCACGCGGCTTCTTTCCGGTGGGCAGCGAGTTCGCCCACCCGCTGCACTACGTGGACCTGAACGCCGACGGCCAGACGGGCGCCAAACTCGACGGCGTGGCCCCGGCCGCGGCGCACCGTTACGAGTTCCCGGGCACCCGCTCCAAGCGGGTCAAGGAAATCCGTTACATGTATAAATGGAAGGAGGTCGGCATCGAGGATATCGACGAGGATGCCCACCCGGACGGGGTGGTGCTCGGTCGTGAAGGCCAGGGCTGGGTGGACAACAACGCCGGCTGGCTGCTCTCCGCCTACATCGAGGACCGCAAGGGCCGGCTGCGGCCGCAGACCACCGAGGAGCTGATGCAGTGCATCGGCTGCCACGGCAAGGTCGGCAACACGGTGGACTCGGTATGGTCGTTCGAGCGCAAGCTGCCTGGAGCGGACGGCTGGCGCGAAATGGACTACGGCGCCTACAATGCCAGGACGCCGCAGACCAGCCGTCTGCATGACTACCGGCAAACCGGGTCAGACTTCGGCGAGAAGGGCTTCTTCATGCATGTGGTGGTCGGCGCCAACCTGTGGGGCGTGATGCCGAAGGAAATCGCCAGTGAACTCAAGCGCTACGCCGCCACGCAGCAGGAAACGCTCGGGCTCAAGCTCGACCTGGAAACCGTGTTCTCCGACGAGGCCCTGAAAAACATGGCCATGGAGGAGCGCAAGGCCCACCTGCTCGAACGCCAGCAGATCATGCGCGCCTACGTGGCCGGGGGCGAGTATCTCGAGCCGGGCACGAACGGCAAGGGGCTGTTCATCAAGGGCTCGCTGCTCTACCCCTCGGAGGAGACCATGCAGGGCAACATCCAGTTGTACCGCCGCATCGTCCTCGACCAGAGCTACAACCTGGGCAAGGACGTGTTCGGCGACGAGCCGGGCAACGTGCCGTTCACCTTCCGCTCGGACGGTTTGAGCAGGGACGCCGCGGGCAACCCGATCCCGGTGGGCGCGATCATCACCAGCCGGCCCTATGACGAGGAAGGGGTGGGTACCACGCCCACCGGCATCGTCGCGGTCAACGCGGAAGGCGAGCCTGTGGACGCGAGCGGCAACAAGGTGGATATCGAAGACCACCCGGAACGGGCGGCCGGCCACATCTCCACCGGCGGCACCTTTGACACCCTGTACAACCCGATCCTCGGCGACACACCGCTGAAGCGCTGAGTTTTCGGATCAGCGAGCCCAACCGGCCCGCGGCGGCGCTCCTTTTGGGGGCGTGGCCGCGGGCTTTTTTTGTGAGCTTTTGAGCTTGTAGCGGTTGAGCGGTTGAGCAATGGAGACTGCAGCTGCTCAGGCTGTGTGCAGGCAGGGGTTGAGGATGTGGGTTCTCCGACGGATGGCGCTACCGTTACGATCCGCCCGGCCGGTCAGATGACGCCTGCGGCGCGCAGGGATGCCTGGGCAGCGTCGTCCGTGCCGATGGCTCGCAGGATCTCGGCGGTGTGCTCGCCGAGATCCGGGGCGTGACTGCGAAGCGTGCCCGGGGTGAGCGAAAGCTTGGGCGCCACGCCCAGTTGCTGATACGCGCCCCAGCGGACGTGCACCAGGTCGACGATCATCTGCCGCTGGCGCACCTGCTCGTCGCGCATCACCTCGTCCAGATGGAGCACCGGTTCACAGCAGCAGTCCGTGTCGGCAAACAGCTCGGTCCACTCGGCCAGGCTTCTGCTGCGGAACAGGTCCGCGACCTGGCGCTGCAGTTCCTGCTGGTGCGGGCCGGGCTCGAAATAGCTGGGCGTGTCCCAGTCCGGGCGGCCGACGGTCCGGCAGAACAGGCTCCAGAACTGCGGTTCCAGGGCGCCCAGGGACATGTGGCGGCCGTCGCGGGTCTCGTAGAGGTTGTAGCAGGCAAAGCCGTGGTTGAGGAAATCGTCGGCCAGACCCGGCACGACGCCATCCCCCAGATACTTGCCCCAGCGCAGGCAATGCCAGCTCAGGGCGCCGTCGGCCATGGCGAGGTCGATGTGCTGGCCCCGGCCCAACCGCTCCCGGGCAAACAGGGCGGCGGCAATGCTGAAGGCAGCGAACAGGGCACCACCGCCCAGGTCGGCGATCTGCACCCCGGACAGGGTCGGGCTGCCCTGGCGGCCGCTGTAGGAGAGCACGCCGTTGAGCGCCAGGTAGTTGATGTCGTGCCCGGCCCGCTGCGCCCGCGGCCCGTCCGCGCCGTAGCCGGTGATGGCGCAGTGGATGAGCCGGGGATTGATCGCCTGCAACGTCGCGAACCCCAGGCCCAGCCGGTCCATGACCCCGGGTCGGAACCCCTCCAGGACCACGTCCGCCTCTGCCGCCAGCCGCTTGAAGATCTCCTTGCCCTCCGGCTTTTTCAGATTCAGGGTCAGCGACCGCTTGTTGCGGTTGAGGACCACGTGGTAGCCGCTGTTGTCACCCAGCAGCGGCGGCCACCAGCGGATGTAGTCCCCGCCCTGGGGGTCTTCCACCTTGATGACATCAGCGCCGAAATCCGCCAGCAGCATGGAGCAGAACGGCCCCGGCAGCAGACGCGACAGGTCGAGCACTTTCACACCGGCAAAGGCAGCCTGCATGGCGTGTTTCCTCCTGGAAGGGGTTGATCGCGCAGCCAGGACGACCGTGGGGAGGCCCTGTCCGACAAGGCGTGACAGCCTGTGTGCATCCTACCACCCGCCCTTTGCGCGGCAACAAGGAAATCCCGGGTTCCGGCGCTGCCCACCCTGCACGCGGCGCACCTCATGCAGGGAAAAGCAGCGGGGCACGGCAAAGGGCTGTCGGGGTGACTGCCGTGCGCCTGGGTTCATTGGCCTTGCTCACCGGACCAGGTTGCCGCCTGAATGACCAATGCTGGCAAGACATTGAAATATGGTTATTTTTCACGTCTAACGCGTCCATCTTTGCAGGGGCCACGAGCGCACCCGGGCAGCGTGACCCGGCTCGTCCCCACAAAAGCGGCAACACGTTGAAAATCAGGTTTTTTTATGGGGCTATCGCGTCCATCTTTGCAGAGGCAACGAGCGCACCCGGGCAGCGTGGCCCGGCTCGTCCCCAGAAAAGCGGCAACACGTTGAAACTCGGCCCGTTTATGGGGCTAACGCGTCCATCTTTGCACGTGTCCCCTGGCCACGTTGCCACAGCCTGTCAGGTCCATCCGTCCCCCACCGCTTTTTGCGCCACGAACCGTGATCGCCAAGCCGGATCGAGCCGCGGCCCGCCCTGTCCATGGACCCCGGTGCACGGCCACGCAGATTTTTCTTTCCTCCCCGGCGCGAATACTCTATTGAAGGGCATCGTACCGGGCCGGCACCATTGCCGCGCCGCCCGAACCCGACCAACGCCATCGCCCGCACGGACCGGCTGCCATCGCACTGCAGCCGCTCCGGGGGCTCAGCCAACAACGACCATGACCCCGATCATCTCCAAAGAACTCGTCCAGGCCATCCGCGCCCAGTTCCACATCAACTGGCACGGCATCCACGGCTTCAGCCACCTGGCCCGGGTCTGGGCCAACGGCCTGCGCCTGACACCGGCCACCGGCGCCAACGAGCGGGTGGTGCAGTTGTTCGCCCTGTTCCACGACAGTCGCCGGCTGAGCGACGGCAAGGACCCGGACCACGGCCCGCGCGGCGCGCAATTGGCCGAAGCGTGGCGCGGTCGCTATTTCGACCTGGCGGACCACGAGTTCGACCTGCTCTGCACCGCCTGCCGCCTGCACACCCAGGCGCTGACCCATGCGGATGCGACTGTGCAGACCTGCTTCGACGCGGACCGGCTCGACCTGGCCCGGGTCGGCAAGACCCCGGACCCGGCCTTCCTCTCTACCGACGCGGCCCGCGAACCGGAGACCATCCGCTGGGCCGTGGAACGCAGCCTCAAGGGTTTCCAGCCCGACCTGTTCGGCCATCTCCGGTCGGAAGAAAACATATAGTTTTTTTGATCCTAGAACAGCATTTTACCAACAAAACATCGCCAGCAGGATGAACCCATGGAGAGAATAGTCGCCAAGTTCGGCGGGTCGAGCGTTGCCGATGCCGCCCAGTTCCGCAAGGTCGCCGCCATCATGCAGGCCGACCCGCGCCGCCGCATCCTCGTCGTGTCCGCGCCGGGCAAACGGCGGCCGGACGAGGCCAAGATCACCGACCTGCTCTATCTCTGCCACGACATGGCGGCCATGGCCACGGGCATTGACGAGCCCTTCGGCCTGATCACCGAGCGGTTCCTTGGTATTGCCGCCGAACTCGGTCTGGACTCGGCTCTGCCCGGGTTGCTGCAGACCTTCCGCAACGAACTCGAGGCCGGCTGCTCGCGGGAGTTCGCCGTGTCCCGGGGCGAGTACTTCTGCGCCCGGCTGATGGCCGAGTTCCTCGATGCCGAATTCGTGGACCCGGCCAACCACATCCTCCTGCGCGAGGGCGGCCTGGTCGACCCGGTAAGCTACGAGCGGCTGCGCGCCCGCCTCGCCGACGAGAGCCGGATGTACGTGATGGCAGGGTTTTACGGCCGCAACCGCCAGGGCGAGATCACCACCTTCTCGCGCGGCGGCTCCGACATCTCCGGCGCCATCGCCGCCCGCGCCGCCGGCGCCATCCTCTACGAGAACTGGACCGACACCTCGGGCCTTCTCATCGCCGACCCGCGCATCGTCGAAAACCCGCGCGCCATCGAGGAGATCTCCTTCCGCGAGGTGCGCGAGATGGCCTACATGGGCGCGAGCGTGTTCCACGACGAGGCCATCCTGCCGGTGCGCGAGGCGGGTATCCCGGTGGCCATCCGCAACACCAACCGGCCCCAGGACCCGGGCACGCGCATCGTGCCCAAGCTCAGCGCCACGGCGCTCACATCCACCGAGATCGCCGGCATCAGCGGCCTGAACAAGGCGACCATGATCACCGTGGAAAAATCGCTGATGAACAAGGAGATCGGCTTTGGTCACCGGCTTCTCGGGATCTTCCTGCAGCACAACATCAGCTTCGAGCACTGCCCGTCGAGCATCGACTCGATGAGCGTCATCGTCCTGGACAACAAGCTGCGCGGCCTGGACCAGACCGTGCTCGACGACATCCAGCGTCAGCTCGAACCGGATCACCTGAGTATCGAGAAGAACCTGGCGCTCATCGCCGTGGTCGGCGAGGGCATGGTGCGCACCGTGGGCATTGCCGCCAAGATCTTCACCGCACTGGCCGCGGCGCACATCAACGTGCGGGTGATCAACCAGGGCGCCTCGGAGATCAACATCATCGTCGGCGTGGCCGCGGGCGACTACGAGGAAGCGGTGCGCAACATCTACCGCGCCTTTGTGCCGGACGACAGCCCGACCGCCTGAATCTGAGGTTCCTGCGCACACAAAAAAAGCCGCCCGGCAGCGATCTGCCGGGCGGCTTTTTTTGGTGTGTTTCGGGTGGTTGCGCGTTCAGTTGCCCGAGGTGGCCAGCAGGCGGGCCTCTTGTTCGAGCCAGCGCATGGCCCGGCCGTAGAAGCGGGCCTCGCCGAGGCTGACGCTGGTGAAGGCGGGCATGGTGGGCAGCGGCGACAGCCCGGACTGCATGCGAATCTCGTTGCCATCCGCACAGCGGAAGACCACGGCACAGTCCTTGGCACAGAGCCGCTCCTCGAACACCGACACCAGGGTGTCGGAATTGAACACGGTCACCTCCTCATCGATGACTGCTGCCTGCAGATCCACCACCAGTTCGCGGCAGCGCTCCATGGCGAGCATGATCTGCGCCACCTGAAGCAGGTCCCAACCGCTCTCCTCGTCCATGGCCCCGCTGACGATGATGGTGCGCACCGTGCCGTCCTGATTCTTGCTGATCCTGAATCGCATACCCTCCTCCTTGAAAGTACGGTTGATTCGTTGCCCTTCCCTCTGCCCGCCGGTCGTACCGGCAACAGTGAAACGGGAAGCATTCCCACAGGAACCTATCGACACGGGAAGGGGTCGGGGATTAGGAAAATCTGCGGCTGGCAGAAAAAGACAGGCAGCCGGCGCGAACCAACCCCGCCCGGGCAGAGCGGCCGGGTCCGGCGAATCCGAATTTTAGTGGTGCGTGCCGCTTCCGTCTAAATTTCGTCGCCGCGACGGTCGATACAAACCGCAGGCAAAAGCAACGGTTTGCTGTTCACAGCCACAACCAGAGGAACAGAACGCATGCACTACACCATCCAACCAGGGGACACCATCACCGACGTCACCCGGCGTCTGGGCATGGACTGGGACACGCTGCAGACTACCAACCCGAAAGCGGTCGGCCGCTCGGCCCGCACCGGCAGGGCGATCGTCAAGGCCGGGGCCACGGTGCAGACGCCCGGCAGCTTTGCCGATCTGCTCGCCCGGGAGACCGCAGCCCGGGTCGCCATGCCGACCAGGAACAGCGCCGGCCGGGTCACGGCCGCCTTTGCCCCGCCCCGGGGCGCGGCTGCGGCCACGCCTGCAGTCGCAACCGGCGTCAGCCTGCCCGAACCGGCGGCCGCGCCCGCGAAGGGAGGCGAGACCATCCACGTGCTGCAGAAGGGGGAAAATGTCTGGACCCTGGCCGCGAAGAAATACCACGTGGACCCGCAGGCCATCCTCCGGCTGAACGACATCAAAAACCCGAAAAACCTGCAGATCGGCCAGCAGCTGCGCATCCCGGCCGGTGACCAGGGGAGCGACCCGGCCACCGAGGTGGTGGCCAGCTGGTACGGCCAGTACCACCACGGCCGCATCATGGCCAACGGTGAGCCCTACAACATGCACGGCCACACCATCGCCCACCGCGACATGCCGCTGGGCACCCGGGTGGAGCTGGAAAACCCGGAAACCGGCGAAAAGGCCCGGGCCACGGTCACCGACCGCGGCCCCTATGTGGAGGGCCGGGACGTGGACCTGAGCTACCGGCTGGCCCGCAAGCTGTCGCTCTCCCGCCAGGGCGTGGCCAACCTGAAGATGCGCGTGCTCTAAACCCGTTTCCCTCCGGCCGCCTTTGGGCCGCCCTTTCTCCCTGACAGCTGGCCGCTTACGCGCAGTCGCAGCGGCAGCTGTCTGTCCAGGCATCGAGCAGCACGGTTGCGAGCACGCGATCGTCCGCCTCTCTCGGGCACGATAGCGGGTTCCAGTCCGCGAGCACCCCGGTCAATTCGGCCACGCACCACTGCCGCTCCGACTCTGTCAACCGCCGCTTTCCCGCGGCCACCTCACCGAGTTCGCGTGCGTTCATCCGCCCCCCTGCCCTGCCCTGTCCCGTCCCGGCTCCCAATTGCCGTCCGCCAAGGCGGCCGTCCCGGTTCCCAGGCATAGAGCAACAGCCCCAGCGAACAGCCGACAATCCCCGCGGTTTCCCAGCCCGAGGGCGCCTCGCCGAGCAGCTCCCAGGCGAGCAGGGCCGTGGTCACGGGCACAAAGGACATGAACAGGGCCACGGTGATCGTGCCCAGGTGGCGGATGGCGTAGGCCACGGCAGGTGAGGGCGAGCACGTTGACGATGACGCCTTGATAAAGCGCCTGAACAGCCATATCGTGCAGGGACGCACTGCTTAAGGTCGAGGGCAGCACGAACCACAGCGGCGTGAACAGGACCACGTTGACCACCGGCACGACCACGACCACGTCCCGCCAGTCCATGCGCCACAACCGGATGGCGGTCATGTGCAGGGTGTAGCAGCAGGCTGCGGCAAGCAGGATGAACACGCCGACCAAGCGGTCCGGCGACAGTACTCGGCCGCCGGCCATCACCCCGTTGGCCAGGAAGATCAGGCCGATGGCCGCGTAGCGGTGCAGGCTGATGCGCTGGCGGAACAGGAACCAGGCGGCCAGCGCGCCGAGCACCGGCAGCATGCCGTTGACGAGCACGCCCGCATGGGCCGCGCGCACGACACGCAGACCGTAAAAGCTGAGCATGGTGTAGGGAAAGCCGACGCCGAGGCCGAGCACCAGGTAGCGGTGCAGCGGGTGCGCCCGCCAGGGGTAGCGCAGGGCGAGCGGCGTGACCACCAACAGGGCCGTCCAGTAGCGCAGCAGGGTGATGTCCGCCGGCTCCAGGGTCGAGTGGACCCCGTGGCGCGACAGGGTGATCCAGCCCGACCAGATGAAGACCACGGCCGCGGCCGCCAGCATGGGTTTGAGTGTGTGCATGGCCGCCAGCATTACCCCAGATTGAACCCGGCGGCAAGCGCGGTCTCCAGCCCGTCCCGCCGCTGCAACAAGGAGCGATGATGAGCCGTCCGCCCGACCCTACCAACCCGCTGACCAGCCTGCGGTTCGACAACCGCTTCACCCGACTTCTGCCCGGTGATCCGCTGACTGAAAACAGCCGCCGCCAGGTGTTCAACGCCTGCTACTCGCGGGTTACGCCGGTGCGGCCGGTCGCCCCGCAGCTGGTCGCGTATTCTCCCGAAACCGCGGCGCTCATCGACCTGGATGCGGCTGCCTGCACCTCGCCGCTCTTTACCCGGGTGTTTTCCGGCGACCTGATGCTGCCCGGCATGGACCCGCACGCCGCCTGCTACGGCGGGCACCAGTTCGGCAACTGGGCCGGCCAGCTGGGCGACGGCCGGGCCATCAACCTGGGCGAGGCGGTCAACCGCCGGGGCGAACACTGGACCCTGCAGCTCAAGGGCGCCGGGCCCACGCCCTATTCGCGCCGGGCCGACGGGCTGGCGGTGCTGCGCTCCTCCCTGCGCGAGTTCCTGTGCAGCGAGGCCATGCACCACCTGGGCGTGCCCACCACCCGGGCACTCAGCCTGATCCTCACCGGCGAGATGGTGGAGCGCGACATGTTCTACGACGGCCAGCCCGAGGAGGAGCCGGGCGCGGTGGTCTGCCGGGTGGCGCCGTCGTTCCTGCGCTTCGGCAACTTCGAGCTGTTCGCGGCTCGGGGCGAGCTGGACGTGCTCCGCCGGCTGGCCGACTTCACCATCCGCACCCTGTTCCCGCACCTGGGCGAGCCTTCGCCCGCGGTCTACGGCCAGTGGTTCGCCGAGGTCTGCCGGACCACGGCCGAGCTGATGGTCCACTGGCTGCGCGTGGGCTTTGTCCACGGGGTGATGAACACGGACAACCTGTCCATCCTCGGCCTGACCATCGACTACGGCCCCTACGGCTGGCTCGAGGACTACGACCCGTACTGGACACCGAACACCACCGATGCGGAAGGACGGCGCTACTGCTACGGCCGCCAGCCGACCATCGCCCACTGGAACCTGGCCCAGCTGGCCAATGCGCTCCACCCGCTCATCGACGATCCCGAACCGCTCGAGCAGGGGCTCACCGACTACAGCCGCTGGTTCGAAGAGGGTTGGCAGGCGACCATGGCCGCCAAGCTGGGACTGGTCGCCTTCCAGGCCGAGACCGACACCACGCTCACGCAGGACCTGCTCGGTCTGCTGCCCGCGGTAGAAACCGATATGACCCTGTTCTACCGGCATCTCGCCGACATCCCGGCCGGAAACGCTGACGACCGCATCGCCCCGGCCGAACTGGCCGCGCCGCTCATGGCGGCCTTCTACCGACCGGAGCAGCTCACCCCCACCTACCTAGAGCAGCTCGCCGACTGGCTTGACCGCTACCGCCAGCGGCTGCGCCACGACGGCCTGGTGGATGCGGAGCGCAAACAGCGCATGCACGCGGTCAACCCCAAATACGTGCTGCGCAACTATCTGGCCCAGCTGGCCATCGACGACATTGCCGCGGGCGACTTCAGCCTCACCGCTGAGCTGCTCGACGTGCTCCGCCATCCGTACGACGAGCAGCCGGGCCGGGAGCGGTTTGCGGAAAAGCGGCCCGAGTGGGCCCGCCACCGGCCGGGCTGCTCCATGCTCTCCTGCAGTTCCTGAACTCTTCAACACAAAAACTCGATATTTCGTGAAAAAATTGCAAACAAACTGGCAGGCGATCCTGTTCGACTTCGACGGCGTGATCGCGGCCTCGCACGAGGTGAAGTGCGGGGCCTTTGCCGCCCTGTTCGCCCCCCATGGCCCGGAGGTGCAGGAGGCGGTGGTCCGCTACCACCTGGACAACGGCGGCCTGCCCCGCCACCTGAAGCTGCGCCACTGCTGCGAGCAGATCGCCGGCGTAGCCGTGGACGAGGTCGGACTGGCGCGGCTGGGCGAACAGTTCGCCGCCCTGGTCTACGAGGGTGTGCTCGCCGCGCCGCTGCTGCCCGGTGTGGACCCGACCCTGCGGGACCTGGCGGATCGGCAGATTCCCGCCTTTGTCGTCTCGGGCACGCCGGCCGAGGAGATGCGCCGGATCGTCCAGGCCAAGGGGTTGGACCGGTTCTTCCTCGAGGTGCACGGCTCGCCCCAACCCAAGGCAGCGATCATCCGCGAAATCCTCGCCCGCCACCGGTTCACCCCGGACCGCTGCCTGTTCGTCGGTGACGCCCTGGCCGACTACCGGGCCGCCCGCGACACCGGCCTGCACTTTCTCGGCATTGTCCCGGAGGGGGCGACGTCGGTCTTTCCTGAGGGCACACCCTGCTCGGCCGCGGTGCACCTGCCGGCCTGAACCGCCGGCCTGCGGCCGCAGGTTCGCCTTGACTTCACCGCGGTCTCCCTCTATAGAGAGCGCGAACACATTTTTTGCAGGGGTGGCGCAAGCCTGAGAAGAGACCCATTGAACCTGATCTGGATCGTTCCAGCGGAGGGAATCGCAAAAAATCTCGCCTGATTTTCCCGCCTCAGCCTCTCTTCTCCCAGCCCGACCCGTTTCTTTCTCCGCAAGGAGTACGTTCCATGTCCCGTTACGCTGCCCGGGCCGCCGAAAACCTGGCCAGGCTCAGGGCCGAGAAGCCGCTCGTCCACAACATCACCAACTTCGTGGTGATGAACTATACCGCCAACGTCCTCCTCGCCGCCGGCGCCTCGCCGGTGATGGCCCATGCCGACAACGAGGTGGAGGAGATGGTCGCCCTGGCCGGCGCCCTGGTGCTCAACATCGGCACGCTCACCGACACCTGGCTGGCGGCCATGGTCAAGGCCGGCCGCAAGGCATCGGAACTGGGCCGGCCCATCGTGCTCGACCCGGTGGGCGCGGGCGCCACCCGCCTGCGCACCGACGCGTGCCGCCGCCTGCTCGCCGAGACCCGGGTGAGCGTGGTGCGCGGCAATGCCTCGGAGATCCTGGCACTCGCCGGTGCGGACACAAAGACCAAGGGCGTGGACGCGACCCGGTCGGTGACCGAGGCCACCGAGGCGGCCCGCGACCTGGCCCGGAGCCTGGGCACCACGCTGGCGGTCACCGGCAGGATCGACTTGGTCACCGACGGCGAGCGCACCCTGCTCGTTGAAGGCGGCCACCCGCTCATGCCCGCGGTCACCGGCACCGGCTGCTCGGCCACGGCCCTGGTCGCCGCCTTCCACGCCATCGACCCGGACCCGGTCCTGGCCGCGGCCACAGCCCTGGCCTTCTTCGGCGTGGCCGGCGAGGTGGCCGGCGACGGCGCGCCCGGGCCGGGCAGTTTCATGATCCGCCTGCTCGACGCGCTCTACACCCTCACCCCGGACGAACTGGCGGCCCGCTGCCGCATCCGCGAGGCCTGAGTTCCATGTTCGACTACTCCCTCTACCTGGTCACGGACCGGACCCTGTCGCTCGGGCGGAGCACGGTGGAAGTCGTGCGCGCGGCCATCAGGGGCGGGGTGAGCTGCGTGCAGCTGCGCGAGAAGGGCTGTTCGACGCGGGAGTTCATGGATGAGGCGCGGCTGCTCAAGACACTGCTCGCCGGCACGGGCGTGCCGCTTTTCATCAACGACCGGCTCGACGTGGCCCTGGCCGTGGGCGCGGACGGGGTCCATCTCGGCCAGAACGACCTGGCCATCGCGGACGCCCGCCGCCTGGTCGGCAACCGGATGATCATCGGCATCTCGGCCGAGTCGGTGGCAGACGCCATCCGTGCCGAGGCCGAGGGCGCGGACTACATCGGCGCGAGCCCGGTGTTCACCACCCCGACCAAGACCGACACCGCCCCGCCGCTCGGCCTGGACGGGCTGCGCGCCATCCGCCGGGCCGTGCGGCTGCCGCTCGTGGCCATTGGCGGTATCGACGCCAACAACGCCGCCCAGGTGCTGCGCGCCGGCGCCGACGGCCTGGCCGTGGTCTCGGCCATCGTCAGCGCGCCCTGCCCGCGCACGGCCGCAGCCGTGCTCCGGCAACGGATTCAATCGACCCACAACGAGGAACCAGCATGCAAGCAAAGAAGCACTATCACCGGGTCCTGACCATCGCCGGTTCCGACAGCGGCGGCGGCGCCGGTATTCAGGCCGACCTGAAGACCATCTCCGCCAACCGCTGCTACGGCATGAGCGTCATCACCGCCCTGACCGCCCAGAACACCCTGGGCGTCACCGCCATCCACGCCGTGCCGGTGGATTTCGTTGCCGCCCAGATGGACGCGGTGCTCTCGGACATCGGCGCGGACGCGGTCAAGATCGGCATGCTCTTCTCGCCCGAACTGATCCGCACCGTGGCCGACGGGCTGCGCCGGCACGGGGCCAAAAACATCGTGCTCGACCCGGTGATGGTGGCCCAGAGCGGCGACAAGCTGCTCCAGGACGAGGCCGTGGCCGCGATCAAGGAACACCTCATCCCGCTCGCCGACCTGATCACCCCCAACCTGCCCGAGGCCTCGGTGCTGCTCGACCGGGAGATCACGAGCGAAGCCGACCTTGCGGCCGCGGCCACCGACCTGGCGGCCATGGGCGCAGGCAACGTGCTCATCAAAGGCGGTCACCTGGAGTCGGAGAACAGCGACGACTGCCTCTACCTGGGCGACGAGCAACGGCTGGTCACCCTGGCGGGCGAGCGCGTGGTCACCCGCAACAACCACGGCACCGGCTGCACGCTCAGCTCGGCCATTGCCGCCTACCTGGCCCGCGGCGAGGACATGGAGACCGCGGTGCGCCTGGGCAAGGACTACATCACCGGCGCCATCCAGGCCGGCGCCGCTTACGAGATCGGCCGCGGCAACGGCCCGGTGCACCATTTCTTCCGTTTCTTCTGACCCGTTGGCCGCGTCCGCGCCCTCGGCCGCCCCGGCCATTGTCATCGACGGGGTCGGCCTGGAGTTCGAGGGTCGGCCGCTGTTCACCGATCTCTCGCTGCGCTTTAGCGCCGGCCGCACCACCTGCCTGCTCGGCCCGAGCGGCTGCGGCAAGTCGACCCTGCTCAAGCTGATCGCCGGCAGCGTGACCCTGCCCGCCACCGGCCGGGTCCGCTTCGAACCCGACCCGGCCGGAGCGCGGGTGGTGGCCTG
The DNA here is from genome assembly GCA_963754825.1 of uncultured delta proteobacterium. Lineage (GTDB taxonomy): Bacteria > Desulfobacterota > Desulfobulbia > Desulfobulbales > Desulfobulbaceae > Desulfobulbus. The sequence goes on from CAVWHP010000012.1 coordinate 16,751, forward strand.
GATGGGCCAGAACGACCTGCTCCTGCCCTGGCTCAGCCTGCTCGACAACGTCCTGCTCGGGGCGCGGCTGCGCGGCGAGGTGAACGACACCCGGCGCGCCCGGGCCCGCGACCTGCTCCACGCCGCCGACCTCGCCGGCCGCGAGCAGGCCCTGCCGGCCACGCTCTCCGGCGGCATGCGCCAGCGCGCGGCCCTGCTGCGCACCCTCATGGAGGATCGGCCGGTGCTGCTCATGGACGAGCCCTTCTCGGCGCTCGACGCGCTCACCCGCATGCGCCTGCAGAACCTGGCCGCCGAACTCACCCGCGGGGCCACGGTGGTGCTCGTCACCCATGACCCGCTCGAGGCCCTGCGCCTGGCGGACCGGATCATCGTGCTCACCGGCGCGCCGGCGCGGGTGGCGGCCACCCTGGAACTGGACGGGCCGACGCCGCGCGACCCGGGCGACCCGGCCCTGGCCCGGCGGCATGGTGAACTGCTCGGCCTGCTCATGGGCGAGACCGAGTCGGCGGAAGCGCCATGAACCACCTGCGTCTGCCCCTGCTCGCCACGGGCCTCATCACCCTGTGGCAGCTGGTGGTGCTCGTCACCGGGGTGCCGCCCTACATCCTGCCCGGACCGCTGCCCGTGGCCCGGGCCCTGGTCACCCACCTGCCGGTGCTCGCCCCGCACCTGGCCATCACGGTGATCGAGATCCTGCTCGGCCTGCTCATCGGCGGACTGCTCGGCAGCATCGCGGCCCTGACCATGATCCTCTCGCCGCTCTTGAAGCGGTGGCTGCTGCCCGTGCTGGTCATCAGTCAGGCCATCCCGGTGTTCGCCCTGGCACCGATCCTGGTGCTCTGGCTGGGCTACGGCATGGCCTCCAAGGTGGCCATGGCGGTCTTGATCATCTTCTTCCCGGTGACCGCCTCGTTCCACGACGGCATGCAGCGCACCGACCGCGACCTGCTCGACCTGGCGCGCATCATGGGCGCGAGCCCGACCGGGGTGCTCCGCCACATCGTCATCCCCTCGGCCCTGCCCGCCTTTGCCGCGGGCATGCGCGTGGCCGCGGCAGTGGCGCCCATCGGCGCGGTGATCGGCGAGTGGGTCGGATCGAGCGAGGGGCTGGGCTTCTATATGCTCCATGCCAACGCCCGCATGCAGGTCGACCTGATGTTCGCAGCCCTCACCCTCTTGGCCGCGGCCTCGCTCACCCTGTATTTCTGCATCGACCGCCTGCTCGACAGGCTGGTGTACTGGCAACCCAAACACGGAACCGCCCCATGAAAAAGCTCACCCTCGTCCTCGTCGCCCTTGCTGTTCTCCTTCTGCCCTGCCAGCGCGCCGGTGCGGCGGACAAACTGACCGTGATCCTCGACTGGTTCGTCAACCCGGACCACGCGCCCCTGTACGTGGCCCTGGAAAAGGGCTTTTTCAAGGACCGCGGCCTGGAGGTGGAACTGATCGCGCCCTCCAACCCGAGCGACCCGGCCAAGCTGGTGGCCGCGGGCAAGGCCGACATCGCCGTGTCCTATCAGCACCAGCACCAGATGCAGGTCGACCAGGGGCTGCCGCTGGTGCGCATCGCCACCCTCATCGCCACCCCGCTCAACTCGCTGGTGGTGCTGGCCGACGGGCCGATCAAGACCATCGCCGACCTCAAGGGCAAGACCATCGGCTACTCGGTGGGCGGCTTCGAGACTGTGTTGCTCAAGGCCATGCTCGCCCGGGCCGGGTTGACGCTCGACGACGTCAAGCTGGTCAACGTCAACTTCTCGCTGTCGCCGGCCCTGTTCACCGGCCAGGCGGACGCCACCATCGGGGCCTTCCGCAACTTCGAACTCAACCAGATGGACATCGAAAAACGGCCCGGCCGCGCCTTCCTGGTGGAGGAGCACGGCGTGCCCAGCTACGACGAGCTGATCCTGGTGGCTGGCAGCAAAAAACTGGCTGACCCGCGGTTGCGCCGCTTCGTCGATGCCCTCGAGGAGGGCGTACAGTACCTGGTCAACCACCCGGACGAGAGCTGGCGGCTGTTCGTCAGCCACGGCCGGGAAAATCTCGACGATGAACTCAACCGCCGCGCCTGGCGCGACACCCTGCCGCGCTTTGCCCTGCGGCCGGGCGCGCTCGACCGCAACCGCTATCTGCGCTTCGCCCGCTTCCTCGAGCAGGAAAAAATCGTCGGCACCGTGCCACCGCTGGACACCTGGGCAGTGGAACTGCCGTAAACCGCTGCAGACCGGCATCGGCCTACTGGGATCCAAAAAACCATGGCGCGCATTCTCCTCATCGACACGGACGAGCGGTTCATCGAAACCCTGAGCGCCAAGATCCGGGCGCTCGGCCACCAGGTGGACGCGGCCCCTACCATGGCGCGCGGCCTGGAACTGGCCGAGATCGACGGCTGCGACGTGGTCTTCCTCAACCCGGTGCTGCCCGACGGTGACGGCATGGATGCCCTGCCCATGCTCATCGAGGCGCCCTCCTACCCGGAGGTGATCCTGGTCACCGACACGGGCAACCCGGACCAGGCCGAGCAGGCCATCAAGATGGGCGCCTGGGACTACGTCGAGCGGCCGGCCTTCACCTCGGCCATGGAATTGAGCCTGGTGCGGGCCATCCAGTACCGGGCCAAGAAGATCCTGCGCCAGCCGCACACCACCCTCAAGGAAGAGACCCTGGGCGAGATCGTCGGGGTGAGCGCCTCCATGCGGCGCTCGCTGGACCGCCTTGCCCTGTCCGCGGCCAGCGACGCCAACGTGCTCATCTCCGGCGAGACCGGCACCGGCAAGGAGCTGTTCGCCTGGGCGATCCACAACAACAGCCGCCGGATGGGCAAACGGTTCGTGGTGGTGGACTGCGCCACCCTGCCGGAAACCCTGGTGGAGAGTATCCTGTTCGGTCACGAGCGCGGCGCCTTCACCGGCGCGGACAAGACCCACAGCGGCCTGATCAAGCGGGCCGACGGCGGCACCCTGTTCCTCGACGAGGTGGGCGAGATGCCGCTCACCGTGCAGAAATCCTTCCTGCGCGTGCTCCAGGAGCACCGCTTCCGCCAGGTGGGCGGCGGCCCGGAGATCCGCAGCGACTTCCGCCTGATCGCCGCCAGCAACCGCGACCTGAACGCCCTGGTGCACGAGCGGCGGTTCCGCAAGGACCTGCTCTTCCGCCTGCGCGCCTTCACCATCGAACTGCCGCCGCTGCGCGAGCGGATCGAAGACATCCGCGCTATCGCCGTCCACCATGTGGCCCGACTCTGTGCGAGCTACGCCCTGCCTGCCAAGACCTTCTCACCGGACTGCCTGGAACTGCTCGACCGCTACGAGTGGCCGGGCAACGTGCGTGAACTGGTCAACGCCCTGGAGCGGGCCGTGTCCGTGGCCCAGCAGGCGCCGGTGCTGTTCGCCAAGCATCTGCCGGTGTACATCCGCGTGCACCTGGCCCGGGCCTCGGTAGTGGCGGGCCAGGACGCGACCACGGACCTGCTGCCCGGGGCTCCTCCGGGCACTCCGCTGCCGCCCCTGAGCGCCGTGCGCGAGACCGCGGTGGCCGAGGCCGAGCAGCGCTACCTGCGCGAACTGCTCCACCGGGCAGCAAGCGTGGCTGAGGCGACAGCCCTCTCCGGCCTGTCGCGCAGCCGCCTGTACGCCCTGTTGAAGAAACACGACCTGATCGCGGCCTTCCGCACCGCCTGACCCGCCCGCACCGCCGGGCACCCGCCTCGTCCTGCAACGCAGGACAGATTCCAGCTCCGCAGGACAATCCGCCCCATCACAGGACAGTCACGCCCGCCGGCCGGCCCCACCCCTCGTTGTGCAAGCCCCTGAACCGACGTCCTCTTCTCCTCCCGCCTGGACCTTCACGCCGGCCATGGTCCGGTTTTTGCGACCACGGATACCACTGTGTGACCATGTTCCGAATTGCGCTGCTGTTGTCCTGCCCTGCGCAACCGGAACACCACCAAATTAATCGCGGCCTGCGCCGCCCTGCTCAAGGAGTACCCCCATGTTTCGACGTTCGTTGTTGCCCTCTGTCTGCACCTGCCTGCTCACCGGTTCCCTGCTCATCTGCACGGCCGCGGCCGCCCCGGCCAAAAGCATTGTCAAAGACGAAACCAACATCCGTTCCGGCCCCAGCACGAAGGACGAAATCCTGTTCACCGTGCCCCGCGGCTACCCCATCCAGGTGGAGCGACGCTCCGGTCAGTGGACCCAGTTCCGCGACTGGCAGAACAACACCGCCTGGGTGTACACGCCCTTGGTGAGCGACATCAACACCGCCGTGATCACCGCGGAAAAGGTGAACATCCGCAGCAGCGGCAGCCTGAAATCGCAGGTGGTGACCAATGCCGAGATGGGCGAGATCTACCGGGTGCTCGGCAAGAAGGGCGACTGGGTGCAGCTCGGCTATTACGACAACAGCAGTCCGGTGGGCTGGATCCGCCACGACCTGGTGTTTGGTGACTGAGATGCGCCGTCCGCTTTTTCCAGGCGCGCAGCCGGACCGCGGCGGGTGGCTTCCTGCCCGACGCGGTCCGGCCGGGCCGGCGACGTTCCGCCCCGTCGGCTGCCGTTGCACCACCCGGCGGGAATGAAGGAGAGACCGACATTTGTCGTTCTCGTAAAAAGCCACGAGAACGACGTCTCTTGCTTCATAACAGGCTGTTTTTGCTAAGCGTAACTTTGCGGGTTTTGACTTTTTACGATGCCATCACATTTGACTTCGGAAGACGCCTTTGCCGTCAAGGACTGCGGCCTCATCGCCATCGCCACCGGCCAGGAAGCGCAGAACCTGCGCGAACTGCGCGACCGGGTGGCGACCATCCACCCGGGCTGCATCTACTATCACTTCTGGGGCGGTATGCTCCGCCCCAGCTTCGACGAACCCGAATACCAGAACGACTTTGCCGCCTGGGCCTGGCGCAGCCTGCATGACGCCAGCCTGGCCGAACGGCTGGCGATCATCGACCCCGGCCAGTACCGGGAGATCGACGGCCTGCGCCAGGAACTGCTCGACGTGATCGAGGAGCGGCTGGCGGAGAGCGAACTGGTGGTCTGGGCCCACCCGGGCCAGCGATTCAAATTCATCCGCTCGCAGATCCTGGTGTTCGACACCGGCACGCGCATCAATGCGCCGTCGGAAATGGCCGAACAGATCAGCCTGATGTCGCGCGGCTCGATCTTCTACCACTTCATCGACGCGCGGCGGCGCACGGACAGCGGCCGCAGCGACTTCACCGAGTGGCTGGCGGCCTTTGACGACGCGGCCTGCACCGACCTGATCCGCCGGATCAACGCCATCGATCCCTGGTTCACCACCCTCACCGCCCTGCGCCAGGAACTGGCCTCGGTGTTCGGCCGCATCCCGGCCGGAGGAGGTGCCGGATGAGCGGACTTCTCGAAAAATATGTGCCCATCGTCGGCGCCGAGGTGATCGACCATCTCCGCCACCTGGCCGAACCGCTGCGCGGCAGCCGGGTGGTGCATGTCAACTCGACCCGCGAGGGCGGCGGCGTGGCCGAGATCCTCAGCTGGCTGATCCCGTTCAAACAGGAATTGGGGCTGGAAACGAGCTGGGAGGTGATCGAGGGCGGCCCGGAGTTCTACCAGTGCACCAAGAGCTTCCACAACGGCCTGCAGGGCGCGCCGGTGGCGATCCCGCCCAGACAGCTGGCCGCCTACGAACAGACCAACCGGGACAATGCCGAACGGCTGCGCGGCCTGCTCAGCGAGGCGGACTTCGTCTTCATCCACGACCCGCAGCCGGCGCCGCTGTTCCACTTCTGCCCGGAGCACAAGGGCAAATGGGTGTGGCGCTGCCATATCGACCTGAGCCGCCCGCACCGGGCGGTGTGGAAGTACCTGCGCGACTGGGTCGGCAGCTACGACGCCTCGATCTGGTCGCTGGCCGACTTTGCCCAGCCCCTGCCCCACCCGCTCTACCTGATCGCGCCGAGCATCGACCCGCTCAGCCAGAAGAACCGGGACCTCTACCCGGGCGAGGTGGACGCGGTGTTCGACCGTCACGGCCTGGACCCGGACCTGCCGCTCATCACCCAGGTGTCCCGCTACGACCGCTTCAAGGACCCGCTCGGCGTGATCCGCTCCTACCAGCTGGCCAGGGAATACACGCCCCTGCAGCTGGTGCTGGCCGGCGGCGGCGCGGCCGACGACCCCGAGGGCGAGGAGGTGCTGCGCGAGGTGCGCGAGGCGGCCGGCGACGACCCGAACATCCACATCCTGCTCCTGCCCGCCGACAGCCACCGGGAGATCAACGCCCTGCAGCGGGCCTCGACCATCGTCCTGCAGAAATCGACCCGCGAGGGGTTCGGGCTGACCGTCACCGAGGCCCTGTGGAAGGGTAAACCGGTGATCGGCGGCAACACCGGCGGCATCCGCCTGCAGGTGATCAACCACCAGACCGGCTTTCTGGTGAGCACGCCCGAGGGTGCGGCCCTGCGTATCCGCTACCTGCTCCGCAACCGTGACCACCTGGCGGAGATGGGTGAGCGGGGCCGGGCGCTCGTGCTCGATAACTTCCTCGTCACCCGCCACCTGCGCGAGTACCTCACCCTGATGCACGCCCTGCGTCACGAAGGGCTGGACCGGATCGAACTGTAGCCGTCGCGGCCGGCCTGACCCCGCCCTGGAGCGACCCGGCCCGGCATCGGGCGGGTTCGCGCCGATCACCGTGGACGGGCGCATCGCCGGCTTCTTCCAGTTGCTGCCCGATCACACCCTGCTGCGCTACTCGACCTTCCAGCGCCACGACGACTCGCTGGACGGCTGCCCGCCGGCCGCGTCGTGGCTCGACCGGGCGGCCATCCTCGCCCGCCTCCACGAAAAAAAGCGGCCCGACGAAACCGTCGGGCCGCTTTTCCTCTCCTATGATCGCACCCCAGACCGCCTTGCCTGGGCAACGGTGCTCACCGCTGCCCGCGGCACCACCCGCACCCTCTACGCCAGCGGCCGCGCGGTCTGGGAGGCCGCTGCCGGCGGGGAGGACAGCTTCGGCGGCCCGGGGCGTTAGCCCGACCCGCATCCCGGCCGGATCAGGCGGGTACCCTGCCCGTTCACCTCCCCTCCCTCCCCCTGCCCGGCCGTGCGATCGCGGTGGGCGAGCACCAGGTTGATCTCGCCGTAGGTGTAGCCCTCGCCGAGAGCTGCTTTCAGCGCTCCCAGCGGCAGCACGCCGGTCTCGTCGATGCGCGCCTCCAGGTGGCGCAGTCGCTCCTCGTCGATCACCGCCGTGGCCTCCAGTTCGCCCCGCTTCACGTACCAGGCCAGGTGGCCGATCACGGTCTGCTCGGTCAACTCCCGCTCGGCGGCGATCTCCTCGACGCTCCGGCCGCGGCGCAGCATCTCCAGGCTGATCTTTTTGGTGTTGGTCCGGGACAGCCCCTTCTTGGGCGCACCGGTCGGGCCGATGGCCCCGGGCGGCGGCAGGTCGACCGTGTCGATATTGTGGCGGCTGCGGTAGTCGGCCACCAGCGCCACCAGTTCGTCGCCGTACCGCTCGAGCAGGCGAGGCCCGATGCCCTTGATGTGCCGCAGTTCCTCCATGGTTGGTGGCAGGTGCACGGCGATCTGCACCAGGGTCTTCTGATGGAGCACCTGAAAGGGGGGCAGACCGTCGGCGCGGGAGCGGGCGGCGCGCCACTCGCGCAGTCGCTCGTACAGCTCCGGGTGACCGACATCCGCCTCGGTGTAGGTGACCGCGGCCTTGCGCACCCGCTTCTCGGCCTCCATGCCGGCGGCGGACACGGCCCGCAGGTAGTCCCGGGGTGAGAACCCCGTGCCGCAGGCCAGCACCCCGGCCCGCTTGACCAGGCATTCCTGGCGGGCCTGGCGAATGGCCTCGGTGATCCGCCGGGCGACCTCGCGGTTGTCCGACTCCACCGCCATGTCCTCCAGGCAGGGGACGAGGATGGTGTCGAACTGCTCGCCAAAATACCCGGCCGCGCTTGTCAGCCGTTCGGCGATCACCGGGTCCGCGGCCGGCAGGGTGTCGGGATTGAACAGGGAGCGCAGCTGGTTGGAAAACCGCTCGCCCACCCGGCAGATGGTCTCCCCCACCCGCAGTCGCACCTCGGCCAGGTCCGCGCCGCCGCTCAGGCGGATGATGGCCGCGTGGCTGCGGGCGAGCCCGAACAGCCGGCCGAGCAGGTTCTCCAGCCGGCCGAAGTCGAAACAGGCCAGCAACAACCGCTGCTGGGTGCGGATGCGGGCCGCCTGCAGGGCCGCCTCGTCCGGTTTGCGCTCGGCCAGAGTCGCGTTGAAGGCGAGCACCGCCGGGTCGGTGCGGACTGCCTGCGGCGGGATCGGCGCGCGCAGCAGGAGCCCCTCGAAGGTGCGGCAGCGGCTCAGGGCCACGTACACCTGGCCAAAGGCAAAGGCCGCCTCCGCGTCGATCATTGCCCGGTCAAAGGTCAGCCCCTGGCTCTTGTGGATGGTGATCGCCCAGGCCGGCCGCAGCGGGTACTGGTTGAAGCTGCCCACCACCTTGCGGGTGATTTCCGTGGTCTCCGGGTCCACCGTGTAGCTGACGTTCTCCCATTCCACTCGTTCCACCAGGATGCGCTCGTCCTCGCCCGGACAGCGCACCTCCACGCCGTGCGCGGAAATCTGCGTGATCGTGCCGATCTTGCCGTTGTACCAACGCTTCTCCGCGGCCGTGTCGTTGCGGACGAACAGCACCTGGGCCCCCTCTTTCAGTTCCAGCTCGGCCGCGGTGGGAAAGGCGTATTCCGGGAAATCGCCGTCGATGCTGGCGGTGAACCGGTGGCGTGCGCCGGGCAGCGCGTCCAGGCGCGCCCGGTTGACCGCGTCGGCGCGGCTGTTGTGGGTGCACAGGGTGATGCAGCCCTCGTCCGGGACAAAATCCGGCGCATAGCGGCTGTTCAGCTCCTCCAGGGTGGCCGCGTCGACCCGGCCGCTGCGGATGCGGTTGAGCAGGTCCACGAAGTGGTCATCGGCCTGGCGGTAGACGCGCAGCAGTTCCACCGGCACCACATTGGTGCGCTGCAGGGCAGTACTGGCAAAGAACCAGGGCGAGGCGTAGTGCGCCCGCAACAGCTGCCACTCGGGTTCACGCACCACCGGCGCCAGCTGGTGCAGGTCGCCGATCATGAGCAGCTGCACCCCGCCAAAGGGCTGGTCGTTGCCACGGTAGCGGCGCAGCACCGCGTCGACGCCGTCGAGCAGATCGGCGCGCACCATGCTGATCTCATCGATGACCAGAAGATCCAGGCTGCGGACGATGTTGCGTTTGTCGCGGCTGAAGCGGTGGCGGGCAAAGAAGCTCGTATCGCCGGGCACCATGGGTCCGAAGGGCAGCTGGAAAAAGGAGTGCAGGGTGACACCGCCGGCATTGATGGCGGCCACGCCGGTGGGCGCGGTGACGATCAGCCGCTTGGAGGTGCGGCCGGCGAGTTCCTGCAGGAAGGTGGTCTTGCCGGTGCCGGCCTTGCCGGTGAGAAATACCGGGCAGTCGGTTTCTTCGACAAAGGCTTCGGCCAGGCGGAGTTCGGGGTTGGTCTCGTGCATGGGACGTCCGGCGGGCAACGGCGGCCCGCTCATTCGGGTTTGCGGCGCAGGGCCTTGGTGCGGCTGTGCCGGTTCTTGGTTTCCAGGCGGCGCTGCACCGAGCCCCGGGTCGGCCGGGTGGGTCGCCGTTTGCGCCGCGGCGTGGCCGCGGCCACCACCAGCTCGGTCAGGCGGGCGAGCGCGGCGGCGCGATTCTGCTCCAGGCTGCGGAACTCCTCGGCGCGGATGACGAGCACCCCGTCCGCGGTCAGGCGGCGGTCCGACCGGGCCAGCAGGGCCGCCTTGCAGGGTTCCGGCAGCGTCGAGGCGCGCACGTCGAAGCGCAACAGGGCGGCGTTGGCCACCTTGTTGACGTTCTGCCCGCCCGGACCCTGGGCGCGGATGGCGGTCCACTCGATCTCTTTCTCATCGATGCCAAGGGTCGGGGTGAAGTGGATGAAAGCCATACCAATCCTCCTGGGCCGGGTTCAACGCAGATAGATGAGCCGGACGAGCACCAGGGTGGCCACCAGGCTGAGCGCCACCAGCGGCACGCCCACCCGGGCGTAGTCCATGAACGTGTAGCCGCCCGGCTCGCGCACGATCATGTTCACCGGCGAGCCGAGCGGCGAGATGAAGGCGGCCGAGCAGGCGATGGCCACGGTCATGGCGCAGGCCTGGGGCGGGATGCCCATCTTCAGGCCGATCTCCACGGCCATGGGCGCCACCAGCACCGCGGTGGGCGTGTTCGAGAGGAACAGGCCGATGGCCACGGTCACCAGGAAGAGCGCAGCCAGCACCCCCATGGGGCCGACCCCGGCGAACAGCTCGAGCAGCCGATCCGTGACCAGGGTGATGGCCCCGGTGCGCTCCAGGGCGAGCGCCAGGGGCAGCATGCCGGCGATGATGAGCACGGTCTGCCAGTCGATCACCCGGTAGCAGCTGTCCACGTCCACGCAGCGGAAGAGGATCAGGGCCGCGGTGGCCACGAGCACGGCCGTGACCGTGGGCAGCAGGTCGAACACCAGCAGGCCGACCATTGCGGCGAGGATGGCCACGGCCACCGGGCCGCGGCTGCGCGCCGGGATCACCTCGTGGTAGTCCTGGGGCAGGTTGAGGAGGATGTACTGGTCGCGGTGGTCGCGCAGCTGGAGGATATCCTCCCAGGCGCCGCAGGCGAGCAGCACGTCGCCGAAGCGCAGCGGCTCGTCGGCGAAACCGGTGGTCAGGGTGGCGCCCTTGCGGCGGATGGCCAGCACCTGGCAGCGGAAGCGGCTGTGAAAGCCGATCTCGCGCACCGACTTGCCGATCAGGTTGGACTCGGGCGTGAGCATCACCTCGCCCACGCCCACCGCCTGGAAGAATTCGCGCTCCAGGGCCGGGTCCACCTGCAGTTCCATGCGCTCGAGCTCGAACCCCTCGGCGAACCGGTCGATGGCCTCGTGCTCGGCGATCACCACCAGGATGTCGTTGGCCAGGAAGACGGTTTCCGGCCGGGCCGGCACAAAGGCGCGGCCGCTGTCGGCCACGGTGTGCAGGGCGATCAGGTTGATGCGGTGGCGGGCGCCGAGCTGCATGCGCGCCACCGAACGGTCGATCAGGCCGGAGCCCGGGGTGACGCGGAGCACCCCGACCCGCTGGCGGATGTCGTAGCCCTGGAGGATCTCCCCGATGGAGCGCTCCCGCCGCCGACTGACCGCGCCCTGTCCGCCGGACAGCAGGTGGCGGCCGGCAACCACGATGAAGGCGATGGCCAGCACCAGCACGGCGAGACCGAACGGGGTGAAGCTGAAGAAGCTCAAGGCCTCCTGGCCATGGCTGCGCAGGGCGTTGTTGATGACGATGTTCGGGGTGGTGGCCACCAGCGTCATCATGCCGCTGATGAGCGCGGCCGCGGCCAGGGGGATGAGCAGGCGGCGGTGGTTGAGGCCCGCTTTCTCCGCCACTGCCAGGGTGATGGGGATGAAGATGGCGGCCGTGGCCGTACTGCTCATGAACGAGCCGACCAGGGCCGAGCCGGCCATGAGCAGGACGAGCAGCCGAACCTCGCTCGTGCCGCCGCGGTCGATGATGGCCTCGCCCATGCGCTGGGCCAGGCCGGTGTGGACAATGGCCTCGCTGATCACAAACATGGAGGCGATGATCACCACCACCGGGCTGGACAGGCCGGAGAGGGCATCGCTGGGTTCAAGCACGCCGGTGAGCATGAGGGTGAGCATGACCAGCACCGCGACCAGGTCGCCGCGGATCCAGTTGGTGACGAGCAGCACCGCCGCACCCGCCAGGGTGAGGACGGCAATGAGCATATCCGGATTGTTCATAAACGACTGTCTTGAAAGGATCTGTCAGGTTTCAGGTGACGTTTTGGTGAGCGGCGCAAGCGTTGCCGCGGTGGTCGGGATATCGGCCATGGAGTGGCCGTAGTGGACCTGGCGGAGCAGGCCGTCCGGGTCGATGAGCATCTGCGCGGGCAGCCGGCCAAGCGCCAGCAGCTTGACCTCCTGGCCGTAGAGGCGCAGCACCCGCTGTTCCGGGTCGGGCAGGCCGATGAAGGGCAGCTGTTCCCGCTCCCAGAATGTGCGGAAGCTCTCCGCGTCCTCCGGCCCGACCACGAGAATGGCGACCTTGTGGGCAACGAACTGGTCCCAGTCCTGGCGCAACTGCGCCATGTGCCGGCGGCAGAACGGTCAGAGGAAGCCGCGGTTGAACACGGTCAGCACCCACTGGCCGCGGAAATCCGCCAGGGCCACGGGTCGGCCGGTGTAGTCGTCGAGGGTGAAATCCGGGGCCGGGGTGTTGACGGTGACGCGTTCCATGCTGGTCTCCTCGGGCGGGCTGTGGCGGCCGGCACCGGGCAGGCCACCGCTTGGCAGGGACGGGCTTCCGGCCGCATCATAGACGCTCCGGCCGGTTCTGTCCACCCGGCCGCGGTCGGGTGGACGCCGCCGCCGGCCAGGCCCGTCTAGCCACGGGCGGCCCGATCGGGTACAGTGGCGGACAGGCGGCCCGGGCGTTTTGCCGCGGACCGCCGAAAACCGGTTCCCCGCTCACCCTTTGAATCCGTCCCGCCATGCGCATGAAGAATATCCTGTCCCATCCCGGCCGCACCCTTCCCCGGCTGCCGGTTCTTTCCCTCGTGCTGCTGTGCCTGCTCGTATCCGCACCGTTGACCGCGGCGGCAGAGCTGGCGCGCTTCTTCCGCATGGGCAGCGGCGAGCTGCACCTGGTCAATCACCGCAACGGCCGCGAGGCCCGGGTGCGGCTCCTGGAGACGGACGGTTCGATCCGCGAGGCGGCGCTGGCCGAGGTGGACCGGGTGTTCGCCTACCCCACGGCCGAGAAGGGCGAGCACATCTCGCCCCGGCTGCTCTTCCTGCTCAGTTATTTCGCCGACCGGGTCGCGCCCGGCCGGACCATCCACATCGAATCCGCCTACCGCAGCCCGGAGTACAACGACAACCTGCGCAAAAAGGGCGGCAACGCGGCCCGCACCTCCACCCACCTGGACGGGCTGGCGCTCGATTTCTGGATCGAGGGCGTGGACGGCAAAGAGCTGTGGGAGCTGGTCCGGGCCGAGGACTGCGCCGGCGTGGGCCATTACGGCGGCCGCACCATCCATCTCGACACGGGCCGGCCGCGCTTCTGGGAGGCGGCCACCTCGGGCACGCGCGCCCCGGAGCCGGACGAGAACCGGCACCTCACCCTGGCCACGGCCTACGACCGCTACCGGCCCGGGGAAACGGTGCGGCTGTCGCTGAGTTCAGTGTCCACCTTCGGTTTCGGGGTAGTGCCGGTGGTGCAGTTCGTGGCCGAGCCCGAAGCGGACGGCCCGGGTCGGCCCGCGCGCCTGGACGGCGCCGCTGCCGGCAACTGCCGCCTGCTGCCGGACCGCAAGTCCACCCGTTTTCTCGACGTCGCCCTGCCGGCGGACCTGCCGCCCGGCCGTTACCGGGCGCGACTCGCCTTGTGCGAACGGCCCTTTGCGCGCATGCCCGAGGCCGTGCTCTCCAACCCCATCGAGCTGGTCGACCGTGCGGTCGCCAGTCAGCCCCAGCCAGGAGGTTCCCGACCATGACCACCACCCGCCGCATCGCCCGCACCTTTGTCAGCCAGCCGACCCTGGAAGGGGCCGGCGTCCGCCTCCGCCGCGCCTTCGGGTTCGCCGAGGCGCCGCTGTTCGACCCCTTCCTCATGCTCGATGACTTCAGCTCCGAGCGGCCGGAGGACTACCTGGCCGGTTTCCCCTGGCACCCGCACCGGGGCATCGAGACCATCACCATGGTGTTCGCCGGATTGATCGAACACGGGGACAGCCTGGGCAACAGCGGCGCCATCGGCGCCGGCGAGGTGCAGTGGATGACCGCGGGCAGCGGCATCATCCACCAGGAGATGCCCCGCCGCACCGCGGACGGCGTGCTCCAGGGCCTGCAGCTCTGGGCCAACCTGCCGGCGGCGGACAAGATGATGGCGCCCCGCTACCGCGACCTCGCGGCCTCGGCCATTGCCGAGGTGGCGCTCGCCGGCGGCGGCCGGGTGCGGGTGATCGCGGGCGAGCTGTCCGGCGTGCGCGGCCCGGTGGACGACATCGTCATCGACCCGACCCTGGCCGTGGTCGAGCTGCCGGCGGGCGCGGTGTTCACCCACGCCCTGCCCGCGGGCCACGCGGTCTTTGCCTACGTACTCTCCGGTGCAGGGTCTTTCGAGGAAGGCGAGGACAGCCGCCCGCTCGGGGCGGGCACGACGGTCCTCTACGAGCGGGCGGGGGAGATGGTGCGGATCGCGGCCGCGGCAGGAGGGCTGCGCCTGCTGCTCGCCGCCGGCCGGCCGCTGGGCGAGCCGGTGGCCTGGCGCGGGCCGATCGTCATGAACACCGAGGAGGAACTGCGCCAGGCCTTTGCCGCCTACAACGACGGCACCTTCCTGGACCACCGGCCCAGCAGGGGCTGAGGGCCGGCGGGCGGGTCACAGGTCGCGGTCAGGACTGCCCGGGTCGTCGACCCGGTCGCCGTTGCCCGTCCCGCTGAAGCCGAAGATGATCTCGATCTTGCCGAAGAAGCCGAGCACCGTGTTCCAGTCCTCCTCCTCTTCGAACTTGACGTAGGGGGAGACCTCGAAGAAGAGCCAGTCGCGCAGGTAGCGCTGGCGGTAGCGGACCTGCAGCTTGACCTCGGACAGGTCCTCGTTGCCCACGTCGTCAAAGGAGTTGTGCCACTCGTAGCTGAGCACCTTGTCCACGTCCAGGGCCTGGTAGAGACGGAACAGCAGGCCGCCGGGCAGCTCGTCGTCCTCCTCGATCCAGTCGAGCTGGCCGGTGGCGCGGAAGAACCAGCGCTCAGACAGCGGGCGCTCGAAGTCGAGCGAATTGAGGAACTTCCAGTCGTTGTCCGTGTAGTAGCGCAGCTGCGACACGAGCCGGCTTGTCCACGGGCCGAACTCCTTGAGGTAGCGCCCGCGCACACCGGTGTAGAGGTAGTCGTAGGAGCCGCCCAGGGTCACGGAGATGTTCGACTTGTCGCTCTCCTGGAGGAAGTACTGCAGGGCCACGGCCGCGTCCTTCTTGTTGTTGTCGCCGCGCACGTCCGGGTCCGGGCGGGTGCTGTCCTCCTCCGGGTTTTCGTCCTCGGAGGCGAAGAACAGCAGGTTGAGCCGGTTGGACAGTTGGGGCAGGTGGAGGCGGATATTGGCCCGCGGCTCGAAGTCGACGCCGTCGCCCTCCTCCACCCCGGCGGTCATCCGCAACCGGACCCGGCTGCGGTTCTCCTCGGCCGCGGTCCGCTCGTCGTCGAAAAAGTGATCAACCCAGTTCGAGGCCCGGCGCACCCCGACCGAGCCCTGCTCGTGCACCTCGTCGAGCCACTCCATCACCTCGCCGTCACCGGCCGTGTCGTTTGCCGGCGCCTGGTTCGCCGCCCGCACCGGCGCCACGGCCAGCACTGCCGCGGCGAGAATTGCCAGCATCGCTTTGCGCATTGTCCACCTCCTGAAACCGTCCCCCTGATCCACCATCCCGACGGCGGCACTTTACCACAGGAAGCGGAGCAGGCCAACCCGTCGCAGCCGAAAACCGCCGGCTGTGGCGCGTCCGCACCGTCCACCCCGCCTGAGCGAGGACCCCATGCCCGCCACCTATCTCTTTCACGGTGATCTGGTCCACCTGCTCCGCCGCCGCTGGCGCGGGCCGCAGCCGATCGTACTCGCCGTCACCCGCCGCACCTCGATCAAGGACCAGGTGGAGGCCTTCGGCCTGCCCCACACCGAGGTCGGCCGCCTACTCTGCGACGGCCGCGACATCGACTTCAGCCACCTGGTGCGCGATCACCAAGGGTTTGACATTCTGCCGGTGACCGTGCCCTGGGACCTGAGCCGCCCCACCCTGCTCCGCCCGGACCGGCTCGCCCGGCCGGCCTTCCTGGTGGACGCCACCCTGGGTCGGCTGGCCCGGAGTTTGCGCATGGCCGGGCTGAACACCCTCTACCGGCCGGAGTGGACCACGGCCGACCTGCTCAAGCGCCTCGGTCGCTCCCGGCGGGTGCTGCTCAGCCGCAACCTGGAGCTGCTCAAGCGCGGCGAGGTGGTGTTCGGCCGCTACGTCCGCAGTGACACGCCCGCGGCCCAGCTGCGCGAGGTGCTCAGCCTGTTCGGCCTGCGCGAACTGTCGCACCCGCTGGTGCGCTGCCTGGCCTGCAACGGGCTGCTCAAGCCGGTGGCCAAGGAGACCATCCTCCACCGGCTCGAGCCGCTCACCATCCGCTACTATGACACCTTCCATTGCTGCCCGCGCTGCGAGCGGATCTACTGGGCCGGCAGCCACGTGGCCCGCATGCAGACGAGCCTCAAAAACGCCCTCGACTGACCCCCTGCCTACATCGACCGCCGGTACTGGCCGCCCACCTCGTACAGGGCCGCGGTCAGCTGGCCGAGCGAGCAGACCCGCACCGCGTCGATGAGCACGGCAAACACGTTGCCGCCCTCTATCACCGTGTCCCGCAGGCGGGCGAGCATGGGTCCGCTCGCCTGCTGGTGGCGGGCCTGGAACTCGCGCAGTCGCCGGATCTGCGACTGCTTCTCCTCCTCGGTGGAGCGGGCCAGCTCGATCACGCCGGTGGCGTCGCCCTCCGGGTTCAGGAAGGTGTTCACGCCGATGATCGGGTAGGAGCCGTCGTGCTTCTTGCGCTCGTAGTAGAGCGATTCCTCCTGGATGCGGCTGCGCTGGTAGCCGGTCTCCATGGCGCCGAGCACGCCGCCGCGCGCGGCCAGGGCCTCGAACTCCTGCAGCACCGCCTCCTCCACCAGGTCGGTGAGTTCATCGATGAGGAAGCTGCCCTGGCTGGGGTTCTCGTTCATCGCCAGCCCCCACTCGCGGTTGATGATCAGCTGGATGGCCATGGCCCGGCGCACCGACTCCTCGGTGGGGGTGGTGATGGCCTCGTCGTAGGCGTTGGTGTGCAGGGAGTTGCAGTTGTCGTAGATGGCGATGAGCGCCTGCAGGGTGGTGCGGATGTCGTTGAAGGCCATCTCCTGGGCGTGCAGGGACCGGCCCGAGGTCTGGATGTGGTACTTGAGCTTCTGGCGAGCGCTCGTTGGCGCCGTACTTGTCTTTCATGGCCACGGCCCAGATGCGCCGGGCCACCCGGCCGATCACCGTGTACTCGGGGTCCATGCCGTTGGAGAAGAAGAAGGACAGGTTGGGCGCGAAGTCGTCGATGTGCATGCCGCGGGCCAGGTAGGACTCGACGTAGGTGAAGCCGTTGGCCAGGGTGAAGGCCAGCTGGCGTGATCGGGTTGGCCCCGGCCTCGGCGATGTGGTAGCCGGAGATGGACACCGAGTAGAAGTTGCGCACCTGCTCGCGGACGAAATACTCCTGGATGTCGCCCATCATCTTGAGGGCGAACTCGGTGGAGAAGATGCAGGTGTTCTGGCCCTGGTCCTCCTTGAGGATGTCGGCCTGGACCGTGCCGCGCACGGTGGAGAAGGTCTGCCGGCGGATCTCGAGCGCCTCCGCCTCGGTGGCCGGCCGGCCGTGGTCCGCGGCGAACCGGTCGAGCTGCTGGTCGATGGCGGTGTTGAAGAACATGGCCAGGATGATCGGCGCCGGGCCGTTGATGGTCATGCACACCGAGGTGGTGGGCGCGCACAGGTCGAAGCCGGCGTAGAGCTCCTTCATGTCGTCCAGGGTGGCGATGGACACGCCCGAGTTGCCGATCTTGCCGTAGATGTCCGGCCGCTCGTCCGGGTCGTCGCCGTACAGGGTGGGCGAGTCGAAGGCGGTGGACAGCCGGTGCGCGGGCATGCCCGCGCTCACCGTCTTGAAGCGGCGGTTGGTGCGGAAGGGGTCGCCCTCGCCGGCGAACATGCGGGTCGGGTCCTCGTTCTCCCGCTTGAACGGGAAGACGCCGGCGGTGAACGGGAACAGCCCGGGCAGGTTCTCGCGCAGAGGAAGCGGAGCAGCGCGCCGTGGTCGTCGTCGCGCGGCAGGGCCACCTTGGGCACGGTCGAGCCGGAGAGCGAGGTGCGGGTGAGGCGGG
The DNA here is from genome assembly GCA_963754825.1 of uncultured delta proteobacterium. GTDB lineage: Bacteria > Desulfobacterota > Desulfobulbia > Desulfobulbales > Desulfobulbaceae > Desulfobulbus. The sequence continues at coordinate 34,789 of CAVWHP010000012.1, forward strand.
TGCGGATCTCCCGGTCGCGCACCCGCACCACCTGCTCGTCGCCGCGGTAGCTGGCCGCAAGCGCGGGCCACTGGTCGAGCAGGCGCCGGGCCTGCGGGTCCAGTCCATCGTCGCGCTCGGCGAGCAGTTCCTCGACGCTGCCCGTGGCCTGGCCGGTTCGCGGCGAACAGGTCGCGCACCAGGCTGAGCGCCTGGCGTTCGCGGGCCAGCCGCACCTGGTCCTCCACCCGCCGGTGATAGGCATGCACGCAGTCGGCGATCTCCGCCAGGTAGCGGCTGCGCTCGGCCGGGACAATGGCGCGGTGGTCACCGGATCGTGCCTCGCCGATCCGCGCCAGCCGGCCCGGTTCGACTCGCAGGCCCGCCTGTTCCAGCCGGGGCAGGAGGGCCTGGTAGAGCGCGGTGACGCCCTCGTCGTTGAAGCGGGCCGCCACCGTGGGAAAGACCGGCATCTGTTCCGGCGCAACGCCAAAGGCCCCGTGGTTGCGCTGGTACTGCTTGCGCACGTCGCGCAGCGCGTCCTCGGCGCCGCTGCGGTCGAACTTGTTGATGGCGACGAAGTCGGCGAAGTCGAGCATGTCGATCTTCTCGAGCTGGGAGGCGGCGCCGAACTCCGGGGTCATCACGTACAGGGAGAGATCCACGTGCGGGACGATGGCGGCGTTGCCCTGGCCGATGCCCGAGGTCTCGACGATGACCAGGTCGAAGCCGGCCAGCCGGCAGGCCGCGATCACCTCGGGCAGGGCCGCGCTGATCTCCGAGCCGGTGTCGCGGGTGGCGAGCGAGCGCATGTAGATGTGCGGGTGGTCGATGGCGTTCATGCGGATGCGGTCGCCGAGTAAGGCCCCGCCGGTGCGCTGGCGCGACGGGTCGATGCTGACGATGGCCAGATGCAGGCGGTCCTCCTGGTCGAGGCGGAAGCGCCGCACCAGTTCGTCGGTGAGCGAACTCTTGCCCGCGCCGCCGGTGCCGGTGATGCCGAGCACCGGCACCCGGCAGGCCGCACCCTCCTCTTTGAGGCGGGCGCGCAGCGCCGCGGTGCAGCTGCCGTTTTCCAGGAGGGTGATGAGCCGGGCGAGCAGCCGCCGGTCGCCACCGCGCAGGCCGGCAAGCACCGTGTCCGCATCCGGTGCGGCCAGCGGTGCGGGCGCGACGTCGGCCAGGCGCACCACCTCGTCGATCATGCCCTGCAGGCCGATGCGCTGGCCGTCAGCCGGGGTGTAGATGCGGCTGACCCCGTAGGCGTGCAGTTCGTCCAGCTCCTCGGCCACGATCACCCCGCCGCCGCCGCCGAACACGCGGATATCCCCGCCGCCGCCCGCACGCAGCAGGTCGATCATGTATTTGAAGTACTCGACGTGGCCGCCCTGGTAGGAGGTGATGGCCACGCCCTGCACATCCTCCTGCAGGGCCGCGGTGACGATCTCGCCCACCGAGCGGTTGTGGCCCAGGTGGATGACCTCCACGCCGGTGGCCTGGAGGATGCGGCGCATGATGTTGATGGTGGCGTCGTGGCCGTCGAACAGCGAGGCGGCGGTGACGAAGCGGACCTTGTGGGTGGGCTTGTACGGGGTGTGCTCGGCGGCGCAGGCCATCATCTGGGTCTCCTTGCGGTCAGGGATGCGGTGGTGGTGCGGTTGCGGGAAAACGCCCGGAGGGGGCGGACAGGCAGGGGGCAGCGGGCGGGGCCGGGCAGCGATTGGGGAGCGGCCACGGGGTGACGGCAGAGGGCGGAGCGGGGCGTCGGGGTGCTGGCGGGGGTCGCTCGTTCCAACCCGGGGGAGAGGTCGCCATATCGGTTCACTCGCAGGCAGCCGTGGGGTGTGCGCCGTTCCGGCACAGGGAAAACGGGAATACTATAGAGCAGAAACCGGGAAAACAGAAGCGTTTCCAGGCAGGGGCGGAAAAAGCCGGGGCCGTGGCGGCACCCGGGCCGGGGTGTTTTCCACTGGTCGCGGTGGCGGAGATATTCTATAGTGGCGCCAGCAGCCAACCGGGCGGGAGGAAGACATGAACCTGCGCATCAGGGCCGAAGAGGCCGGCGACATCGACACCATTGCCACCATCACGCGCGACGCCTACGTCGACAATCCCCACAGCCGCCACAGCGAACACCTGATTGTCGACGGCCTGCGCAGCGGCCGGGCGCTCGCCCTGTCGCTGGTCGCCGAACTGGACGGTGTGGTGGTCGGCCACGTGGCCTTCTCCCGGGTGGATATCTCGGACGGCTCCACCGGCTGGTACTGCCTGGGGCCGCTGGCCGTGACCGCATCGGCCCGGGGCGCGGGCGTGGGCGGCCGGCTCGTGCGCGAGGGGCTGGCCAGGCTGCGGGCCATGGGCGGCAACGGCTGCGTCGTGCTCGGCGACCCGGCCTTCTACCGGCGCTTCGGCTTTCGCCACAACCCGGAGATCATGATCCAGGGCGAGGGCCAGGACCGCTTCCTCGCCCTGTCCTTTGCCGGGGCCCGGGCCGGCGGGGTCATCACTTATCACCCGGCGTTCAATATCACCTGCTGACCACGGTTGACCCCGCGGTCGTTTGTGTTTGTACACCCACCAGGGAGACCATCATGCACCTGCGCACCCTTGCCACCCTCGTCCTGCTGGCGACCTTCGTCCTCACCGGCGGCCGGAGCGAGGCCGCTGTCTCGATCAGCGTTGCCGAACCGAACTTCTACGGCCGCATCGACATCGGCGGCTTCCCGTCACCGCGGGTGATCTACGAGCAACCGGTGATCGTCCGCCGGGTCAAGGTCTGGTACCCGCCGATCTACCTGCGCGTGCCGCCCGGCCACATGCGCCACTGGGACCGCCACTGCCACGAGTACGACGCCTGCGGCCGGCCGGTCTACTTTGTCGACGACGGCTGGTACCGGGACGAGTACGTGCCCCGTTACCGCCAGGTTCGACCGGAGCGCCGCACCTACCACCCGCCGCCACCACCGCCCGCCTATTACGAGTACCGCTACGACCGCAACCGCCCGCCGAAGAAGGTCTACATCGAGAAGTCGCCGCCCCGCCGTGATGTCCGGGGACACTCCCGCGCCAAGGTCAAGCACTCCACCAAGGTCAAGCACCAGGCCAAAGGCAAGGGGCACTCCAAGGGCAAGGGCCACCACCGCTGACAGCCAAGGGCCGGCCGCATCCCGCCCTTCCGCCCCCGCCTCTCCCAGACCCTTCCCTCACCCGCCGTCCCTGCCCGGCCGCAGGCGCCCGCCTGTGCGCCCGGGTCGGAGCGGTTCACTCGTCCAGCCGCCAGGTGATCCGCGCCGGTCGGCGGGTCGGCACCCGCTGGTAGCGGAACTTCGGGTAGCCGACCATCATCGCCCCTAAACAACGGTGGTCCTCCGGCAGGTCGAGGGCGGCAACGAGCGGAGCGAACGCCGCCGTGGCCGCATGCAGGTAGCCGGCCCAGCAGGTGCCCAGGCCAAGGGAGGTGGCGGCCAGTTCCAGGTGGGCCAGGGCAATGGTGCAGGACGAGGGCGCGATCCGGTCCTCCGCGTGGGCATGGGTGACGATGAGCACCGGCGCGCCACGCAGGATCACGTCGTGGCCGGCCTGCCAGCGGGCCACGGTCCGCTCCAGGTGCATGGCCCGGGCCAACTCCGGCGATTCGACCTGGACCTGCTGCATCCACTCGACGACCAGGCCGGCCAGGCGGCGGAGTTCTTCCCGGCCGCTGAGCACCAGCCACTCGGTGTTCTGGCTGTTGTGGCCGGAGGGGGCGTAACGGGCGAGATCGATGAGTCGGGCCAGGGTCGCCCTGTCCACCGGCTGCTGCCGGTACGCCCGGATGGAGCGCCGGCCGTGCAGGAAGCGGGCGCACTGCTCGGCGCTCAGCACCGGTTGGGGCGAAAGCGGCGCACAGTCGGCGGGCGCCATCTCCCGATGGGTGAAGCTGGCCGTCGGGCACACGGCCACACAGTGGCCGCAGCGGATGCACACCGCCTCCGCGTCCGCAGTGGGCACCGGCAAGGCGCCCGGAGAAAAATCGATGACGCCGGGCGGGCAGACGGCGGCGCAGAGGCCGTCCTGGTTGCAGGTTTGGGGATCGATGGTGAACAGGGCCATGGGGTCTCCTTGCACAGGCTGAATGGACAGAAAGGACCGGCGCGGGGCAGAACCCGGCGGCCGGCCCGAACACAAAAAAACAGAAAGGGAGGAACACAGCGTTTTGGCAGCGAAGAAAGGGGCAGACCGGCAGCAGCCGGCCGAGCCGGCGACCGCAGCGCCCGCGCCCACGCCACCGGCCGGCCGTCCGGACACCGGGGCGAAGAACGGCGAGTCGGCAGTCAGGCCGCCCCGCCGGTCGAAAACGGGCACGACCGGCGGCCAGGCGAAAAAAAAGGCGCGGCCGAGATCCCGGGCGAAGAAAAAACCGGCCCGCACCCGCCGGCCCCTGCTCCTTGCCCTGCTCGAGGCAACCTGCCTGACCATCACCGCGGTCACCGCCATCATGGTCCTGCTCGGCCTGGCGGCGGAGCGGTTCTCCGGCACCCGCTTTTTTACGAGCCTGCTGCCCTTTGCCCTGGGCGTGTTCGGCCTGGTCGTGGTCGCAAGCCTCAGCCTGTTCGCCTGGCTGCGGCTGCGCCGCTGGCTGCTGGCCCGCTCGCCCTGGCTGCCCTCAGTCCTGGCCGTGGCCTGCGTGGCCGGGGTGGGCGTGCTCGTTGTCCAGGGCCAATTCTACTGGGCCTTCGGCCATTTCCGCACCCTGGTCGGCGGCCGGGCCGAGGCCGGCCGGGTGACGCTCACCCACCAGGTGTTCGCCGCCTACCGCCGCCTCGACCCGGCCCAGCTGCACACCCTGATCGCCCGAGCCCAGCCCTACACACGGGACATCGACCAGGCCGCGGCCGCCTTCGGCCTCGACCCGGACCTGCTCCACGGCGTGGCCGCGACCGAGTCGAGCTTCCTGCCGCGGCCGAGCAGTGACGGCGGCCAGGGCCTCTTTCAGATCACCCGCGTGCCCGACGAGGTGACCGCGCTGGCCGGTCGTCATCTCGGCATCGCGCCCCGGGTCGATGACCACCGCCACAACGGTTTTCTCGCCGCCGCCACCCTGCGGTATTACCTCAAACAGATGCAGAACGACCTCTTCCTCGGTCTGCTCGCCTACAACATCGGTCCGAAAAACGGTGGTCTGCGCTTCATCATGCAGCAGTACGGGGCCATCGATTTCGTCACCATCCAGCCCTACCTGCAGCAGCTGCCGCGCGACTACCCGATCCGCGTGCTCTCCCACGCCCTCGCCTTCCGCCTGTACCGGAGCGAAGGCAAGCTGCTCGCCTACGAGGAGGGGCTGAACGCGGTCCGCATCCAGCAGCTCGGCGTGCCCGGACTCTGAGCCCCTCTCCCCCTGTTCACGCGCTGCGGCCAAGCACCGCCGCGCTGACGATCACCAGCACCGCACCCGCCAGCTGCACCGCACCGAGCTGCTCGCCAAGGAAGACAAAGGCAAGCACCAGGGCCACCACCGGTTCCAGGGTGGACAGGGTGGCCGCGTCACCGGCGCCGATGCGCTGCACGCCGGCAAAAAAGGTGACGATCGCAAGAGCCGTGCCGAAGACGGCGATGCCGGCCACGGCCAGCCAGCCCCCGGTGGTTCCCGGCCAGCGCACCCCCTCGACCAGGGCGGCGCTGCTGAACATCACGGCCGCGCTGAGAACGATCACCGTGGCCGCAGGGATGACCCCGGTGCGCGGGGTGAGGTGTTCCCCGACCAGGATGTAGCCGGTGTAGAGCAGGGCCGCGCCGATGCCGAAGGCCAGGCCGACGGGCGTGCCGGTCAGGTCAGCGGAGACGGTGAGGAGAATGCCGGCAAAGCTGGCAGCCGCGAGCCCGGCCTTGCGCAGGGTCAGCCGCTGTCGGCCGAGCACCGCGCTGGCCAGCAGCACCAGCGCCGGGTGCAGGTAGAGGAGCAGGACCGTCAGACCGACGGTCAGGTGGTGCAGGGCGGAAAAGAAGCAGAAGGACTGGCCGGTGTAGCCCAGGGCGCCGAGCAGGACAAGGCCGGCAAGCTCCCGGCCCCGGGGCCAGGGCAGCTGCCGGTGGCGCATGACCAGGACCAGGAGTGCTCCGGCCAGGAGGAAACGCAGGGCGAGCACACTCAAGGTGGAGGCGCCGCTCGCCGCGGCCACCCGGGCGAACAGGCCGATGGTGGCAAAGCCGGCGGCGGAAATCGCCACGAGCACCACCCCCTGCAAACGGTGGCCGGACGGACGCTCCACCGGGCTGTGATCCACCCTCCCCTCCCTCTGCGGACGCTCAGGGCGGAGTTCGTCCCAGCCCGCTCTTCAGCATCTGCAGCAGCCCCTCGATCAGGGCCGGTGCGTCCCGTTTGATGTCGAACAGGTCCGGGGTCAGCACCCAGTTGGCGATCAGCCCGTGCATGAAGCTGACCACCGCGATGGTGCCCAGGCGGACATCGAGATCAGCGGGCAGCTGCCCCCGGTCGATGCCGTTGCGCAGCACGGTCTGCACGCTCCGGTTGCGCTCGTGCAGGGTCTCCAGGTGGCGGGTGCGGATGAGGTCGAGGTCCTCGCCGCCGCTCTTCTGGTCAAAGAGAATGCGGATGAGCTGCTGCTGGCGGGGGTCTTCCGCCAGGCGGCCGAGGAAGCGGACATACAGCTCCTTGAGCCGGCCCAGCGGGTCGGGCTCGTCACGGCTCTCACTCGCCCGCGCCAGCGGCGTGTAGATCAGGAGCACCTCGTTCCAGAGGGCGTTGAGCAGGTCCGCCTTGTTGGCGAAATGCCAGTAGATGGCGCCCCGCGTCACCCCGGCCTCGCGGGCGATGTCGGCCAGCGAAACATTGGCCGCGCCCTTGGCGGCGAACACCCGGACGGTGGCGTCGAGGATGGCGTTGCGCGTCTCCAGGGCCTCTTCCTTGGTTTTCCGGGCCATGTCAGCCGTCCGCCCGCGGTGCGCGGAGCCCGTGGTCTGTCAGGGCACTCATCAGCTGCGCTCCTGCCAGCCGCCGCCCAGGACCTTGTAGAGGTTGACCCTGTTCACCAGCCGGGCCAGCCGGATGACGACCACGCTCTGCCGGGCCCGGTAGAGCGAGCGCTGGGCGTCGAGCACCACCAGGTAGCTGTCCACGCCCTGGTCATAGCGTTCCCGGGCCAGGGCGTAGTAGGTCTGGTTGGCCTGCAGGCCGAGTTCCTCGGCCTGCAGCTGCTCGCCGAAGGTGCGGATACCGGCGAGCGCGTCCGCGGTCTCGCGGAAGGCGGTCTGGATGGCCTGCTCGTAGCGGGTCACGGCGATTTCCTTGCGCACCTCGGCCAGGTCGAGCTGGGCCGACAGGCGGCCGCCGGTGAAAATGGGCAGGCGGAGGGTGGGCGCAAACAGCCAGGAACCGGAGTCGCCGTCGAACAGGTCCGAGGCCTCGGCGCTGATCACGCCGGCGTCGGCGGTCAGGCTGATGGCCGGGAAGAAGGCGGCCCGGGCCGCGCCGATGCTGGCGTTGGCCGCGCGCAGCGTGTGCTCGGCGGCCATGATATCCGGCCGCTGGAGGAGCAGGTCGGAGCGCAGGCCGGCCGGCACCGGATCGAGCAGGGCCTGCGCGGTCAGGTCGGTGCACGGCGGCAGGTCGTCGGGCAACGGCCCGCCGGCCAGCAGGGTGAGCAGGTTCTCCTCCTGCGCGAGCAGACGGCGGTACTGGGCCAGGTTGGCGCGGGCCGTCTGCAGCCCGGTCTCGGCCTGGGCCAGGTCGATCTGGGTGGCCACACCCTCGTCGTAGCGCTGCTTGATCAGGTCGTAGGAGGCCTGCTCGTTGGCGGCGGTATCCTCGGTGATGGCCAGCAGCTGGCGGTCGGCGAGCCAGGTGAGGTAGGCGCGGGCCACCTCGGCCACCAGGCTGATGTGCGCGCTGCGGCGGTTCTCCTCCATGGCCAGGTACTCTTCCAGGGCCTGGTCGCGGAGGCTGCGGATGCGGCCGAAGAAATCGATCTCCCAGGCGGTGACGCCCACCGAGGCGGAATAGGCCTCACTGGTGGCGTGGCCCCCGGGTCCCAGGGTCCGCTGCTTGACGTAGCCGGCGCCGCCGTCCACGGTGGGCAGCAGCTGGGCCCGCTGGATGCGGTACTGGGCCTGGAAGGCCTCGACGTTGAGGGCGGTTTCGCGCAGGTCGCGGTTGTTTTTGAGGGCCAGCTCGATAATCGCCTGCAGCCGCGGGTCGGCGAAAAAGTCCCGCCAGCCGAGTTCCGCGGCCAGCACCCCGGCCTGATCGGTCAGGGCCTCGCCGGGCAGGGTCGCGGCCACCGGCGATTCCGGCCGGGTGAACGCCGGGGCAAACGAGCAGCCGCCCAGGGCGAGGGCGAGCAGCAGGGTCGCGGCCAGGATTGGTTTGTCGGTTCTCATGGCATCACTCCTTGGTGACGGCGGGGGTGGTGTCCGCCTCCGGCCGCCGGGTTTTGAAGACACGCAACACCACCACGAAAAAGAGCGGGATGAAGAGGATGGCCAGCACCGTGGCCAGGGTCATGCCGCCGAGCACGCCGGTGCCGATGGCGTGGCGGCTGTTGGCGCCGGCGCCGGTGCTGATGGCCAGCGGCAGCACGCCGAGCATGAAGGCCAGGAGGTCATGAGGATCGGTCGCAGCCGCAGTCGGGCCGCCTGCAAGGTCGCCGTCGACCAGGTCGCGGCCGCGATCGTAACGCCGCTTGGCGAACTCGACGATGAGGATGGCGTTCTTGGCCGACAGGCCGATGGTGGTGAGCAGGCCGACCTGGAAGTAGACGTCGTTGGTCAGGCCGCGGGTGTACACCGCAGCCAGCGCGCCGAGCACGCCGAGGGGCACCACCAGGATGACCGAGAACGGCACGGACCAGCTCTCGTACAGGGCCGCCAGGCAGAGGAACACCACCAGGATGGAGATGGCGTACAGGAACGGCGCCTGGGTACCGGCCTGCAGCTCCTGGAAGGAGGCGCCGGTCCACTCGTAGCCGAAGCCCGGGGGCAGCTTGGCCACCAGCTCGCCGATGGTCTGCATGGCGTCACCGCTGGACAGGCCGGGCGCGGCCTCGCCGACGATGTTGATCGCCGGGTTGCCGTTGTAGCGCTCCAGCCGGGGCGAACCGTAGCTCCAGTAGCCGCTGGCGAACGAGGAGAAGGGCACCATCTCGCCCCGGTCGTTGCGCACGTACCAGAGGTCCAGGTCATCCGGGTTCATGCGGTAGGGCGCGTCCGCCTGCACGTAGACCTTCTTGACCCGCCCCTGGTTGAGGAAGTCGTTGACGTACATGGAGCCCCAGGCCGTGCCCAGGGTGGTGTTGATGTCGCTGACGGTGACGCCCAAGCGCCATGGCCTTTTCGTAGTCCACGTCGACGTTGTACTCGGGCGCGTCCTCCATGCCGTTGGGCCGCACCCGGGTCAGGGTTCGGATTCTGCGCGGCCATGCCGAGCAGCTGGTTGCGGGCCTCGATGAGCTGCTCGTGCCCCAGGCCGGAGCGGTCCTGGAGGAAGAAGTCAAAGCCGGTGGAGGAGCCCAGCGCCGGGATCGGCGGGATGTTGAACGGGAAGACCATGGCCTCCTTGATCTGCGAGAAGGCGCCCATGGCCCGGCCGATGATCGCCTTGGCCGACTGGTCGGGCCGGGTGCGCTCGTCCCAGTGCTTGAGCTGCACGAAGGACATGCCCATGTTCTGGCCCTGGCCGGCGAAGCTGAACCCGGCCACGGTAAAGGCGGAATTGATGTTCTCCTTCTCCGCGACCAGGTAATGCTCGCGCACCCGGTCCAGCACCGCCTGGGTGCGCTCCAGGGTGGCGCCGGTGGGCAGCTGCACCATGGTGAGGAACACGCCCTGGTCCTCCTCGGGAATGAAGCTGGTCGGCAGCTTGACGAAGAACCAGCCGACCGCGATGAGCATCGCCAGGTAGATGATGCCGAAACGGCCGGTGCGCTTGAGCACGTAGCCGACGCAGGTGCGGTAGGTGTCGGCGCTGCGCTCGAAGGTGCGGTTGAACCAGCCGAAGAAGCCGCGCTTCTCCAGGCTGTGCCCCTTGCTGCACCGGCTTGAGCAGGGTGGCGCACAGGGCCGGGGTGAGGACCAGGGCCACCACCACCGAAAGCAGCATGGCCGAGACGATGGTCAGCGAGAACTGCCGGTAGATGGCGCCGGTGGAGCCGCCGAAGAAGGCCATGGGCACGAACACGGCGGAGAGCACCAGGGCGATGCCGATGAGCGCGCCGGTGATCTGGTCCATGGACTTGCGGGTGGCCTCGAGCGGCGACAGTCCCTCCTCGGCCATGATCCGCTCCACGTTCTCGACCACGACGATGGCGTCGTCGACCAGCAGGCCGATGGCCAGCACCAGGCCGAACATGGTCAGGGTGTTGATCGAGAAGCCGAACAGCGGCCATGATCGCGAAGGTGCCCAGGAGGACCACGGGCACGGCGATGGTGGGGATGAGCGTGGCGCGGAAGTTCTGCAGGAACAGGTACATGACCAGGAAGACGAGCAGGATCGCCTCGAACAGGGTCTTGACCACCTCCTTGATGGAGATGCGGATGAAGGTGGTGGTGTCGTAGGGGAAGATCACCTCCACGCCCGGCGGGAAGTAGGGCTTCAGCTCCTCGATCTTGGCGTGCACCGCGTCCGAGGTCTCCAGGGCGTTGGCGCCGGTGGCGAGCATGATGGCCATGCCCGAGGAGGTCTGGCCGTTGAAGGTGCTCAGGGAGTTGTAATTTTCCGCGCCGATCTCCACCCGGGCCACGTCCTTGAGCCGCACCTGGGAGCCGTCCGGCTGCACCCGCAGGATGATGCTGCCGAACTGCTCGGGCGAGCTCATCATGGTCTGGGCCATCATCGAGTAGCTCAGCTGCTGGCCCTCCACCGAGGGTGAGCCGCCCAGCTCGCCCACCGCCACCTGGTTGTTCTGGGCGCGGATGGCGTTCGCCACGTCGGCGGGGGTCAGCTGGTAGCTGTTCAGCTTGTTCGGATCGAGCCAGATGCGCATGGCGTACTGGCCGCCGAAGATCTGGATGGCGCCCACGCCCGGGGTCCGGCTGAGCGGGTCGCGCAGGGTGGTGACCATGAAGTCGGCCAGGTCGTAGTCCTTCGTGGTCGGGTCGGTGGAGATCAGGCCGACGATCATGAGGAAGGTCGAGTTGGACTTGGCCACCTGCACGCCTTCCTTCTGCACCGCGTCGGGCAGCAGCTTGAGCGCCTGCTGCAGCTTGTTCTGCACCTGCACCTGGGCGATGTCCGGGTCGGTGCCGGCCTCGAAGGTCAGGGTGATGGTGACGCTGCCGGTGGAGGAGCTCTCGGACTTCATGTAGAGGAAGTTGTCCAGACCGGTCATGTTCTGCTCGATGATCTGGGTGACCGAGTTCTCGATGGTCTCGGCCGAGGCGCCGGTGTACTCGGTGGTGACGCGCACCGAAGGCGGCGCGATCTCCGGGTACTGGGAAATCGGCAGCTCGACCACGGCAAGCGCGCCGGCGAGCATGATGACGATGGCGATGACCCACGCGAAGATGGGCCGGTCGATGAAATAGCGTGCCATGGCTTACTCCGCCTTGTTCTGGGTTGCGGCCTGGCTGCGCTCGGCCGGGGCGGCGGGTTTGGCCTCCACCGCCTTGACCGATGCGCCCGGGCGCACCTTCTGCAGCCCGGCGACGATCACCCGGTCGCCCGCCTGCAGGCCGGACTCGATCACCACCATGTCGTCGATGACCTGGCCGGTGACGAGCCGGCGCAGTTCGACCACGGACTCCTTGTTCACCACCAGGGCCTGGGCGATGCCCTTGATGTCGCGGGTGACCGCCACCTGCGGCGCCAGGATGGCGTCGGGCCGCTGACCGCGCTCCAGCCGGGCGCGGACGAACATGCCGGGCAGGAGCACATTGTCCGGATTGGCGGCCAGCACCCGCAGGGTGACCGTGCCGGTGGAGGCGGTGACGGTCACGTCGGCGAACTCGAGCTGGCCGGGGTGCGAGTAGGCCGAGCCGTCCTCGAGGAGCACGCTCACCCGGGCCTTGCCGTCCGCATCCACCTGCAGCTGACCGGACGCCACCTCTTTCTTGAGGCGCAGGAGTTCCACGCTCGACTGGCTGACATCGATGTACATCGGGTCGAGCTGCTGGATGGTGGCCAGGGCGCCCGCCTGCTGGGCGGTGACGAGCGCGCCCTCGGTCACCTCGGACTTGCCGATGCGGCCGGAGATGGGGGCCTTGACATCGGTGTAGGCGAGATTGATGCGGGCGCTGTCCACCGCCGCCCTGGCCGCGGCGATCTCGGCCACAGCCTGCTTCCAGGCGGCCTCGGTTTCCACCTGGTCCTGATCGCTCACCGCCTTGCGGTCCACCAGCTTGCGGTACCGCTCGGCCTTGAGGCGGGCCGAGTTCTCTGACGCCTCGGCGCGCGCCAGGGCGGCGCGGGCACTGTCATAGGCGGCCTGGTACACGGCCGGGTCGATCTTGTAGAGCAGTTGGCCGGCCTTGACCTCGCTGCCTTCTTCGAAATGGCGTTTGAGGATGATGCCGCTCACCTGGGGCCGTACCTCGGCGATGCGATAAGCGGCGGTACGGCCGGGCTGCTCGATGCTCAAGGCGACGCTCTGCGCGGCGAGGGTGACCACCTCCACCTCGGCCGGGCCGCCGGCCGGCGGTCCGGCCTGCTTGTCCCCGCCCCGGCAGCCGGCCAGCAGCAGGCTGGCCAGGAGGAACGGCAGGAGGACGGAGACAGTTGTCTTCTGTGTGTTCATGGTCAAGGTCCTTGTCTGTGAAAGAAAAACAAAACCAACGGGTTGAACGAACGGGAAGTCCACCGGGATCCCGGCTGGAACAGCAGGGCTATTTACATACATTTGTGCATGTATGCAAGAAAAAAAACGCCCGCAGCCCTCGTTTTCCGGGCTGCGGGCGCTGGGTGCAGGCGATGTACGGCCGGGGGTTATTCCACGGTCACGCTCTTGGCCAGGTTGCGCGGCTGGTCCACGTCGCAGCCGCGGCGGTTGGCGATCTCGTAGGCGAGCAGCTGGAGCGGGATGGTATAGAGGATGGGGTTCAGGTCCTCATGGACCTCGGGCAGGAAGAGCACGTCCTCGGTGAGCGTGGCCAGGTGAGCGTCGCCGCTGGTGCCGAACAGCACCAGCCGCCCCTGGCGGGCCTTGATCTCCTCGACGTTGGACACGGTCTTGTCGTAGACGCTGTCCCGCGGCACCAGCACCACCACCGGCATGTCGCGGTCGATGAGGGCGATCGGCCCGTGCTTCATTTCGCCGGCGGCATAGCCCTCGGCGTGGATGTAGGAGATCTCCTTGAGCTTGAGCGCCCCTTCCAGGGCGATGGGGAAGTTGAGGCCGCGGCCGAGGAAGAGGAAGTCGCGGGCGTCGTAGTAGCGCTCGATCAGCCCGGTGATCTCGGTCTGCAGGCGGGGCAGTTCATTCTCGATGACCGAGGCCAGGTCGATCAGGGCCGCGCCCAGGGACTGGCGCTCGGCCGCGGGGATGGTGCCGCGCACCTGGCCGAGATACAGGGTGAGCAGGAACAGGGCCGCCAGCTGGCAGGTGAAGGCCTTGGTCGAGGCCACGCCGATCTCCGGGCCGGCATGGGTGTAGAGGACGCCGTCGGCCTCGCGGGCCATGGTCGAGCCGACCACGTTGCAGATGGCCAGCACCCGCGCGCCGAGCTGGGCGGCCCGGCGGATGCCGGCCAGGGTGTCCGCGGTCTCGCCCGACTGGGAGATGGCAATGATCAGCACCCGCTCGTCGACCAGCAGCCGGCGGTAGCGGAACTCGGAGGCGATGTCCACCTCCACCGGCACGCCCACCCACTTCTCCAGCCAGTACTTGGCCACCAGGGCCGCGTGCCAGGAGGTGCCGCAGGCGACCAGGGCGATGCGCTCGATCCGCCGGATGGCCGCGTCGTCCAGGCCGATCTCCGGCAGTTCCACCAGGCCGGTGTCCGGCACGATGCGGCCGCTGACGGTGTCGCGGATCGCCTGCGGCTGCTCGAAGATCTCCTTGAGCATGAAGTGGCGGAAGCCGCCCTTCTCGGCCATGGCCGCGCTCCAGTCGATGGTGGTCACCGCTTTGTCAAGGAGTGCGCCGTCGTCCACACTCAGAATCGTGTACGTGCCCCGGCCGAGCACCGCCATCTCGCCGTCGTCGAGGAAGATCACCTCGCGGGTGAAGGGCAGGAGGGCCGGGATGTCCGAGGCGACCAGGCAGTCGTCCGCGGTCACGCCCATGACCAGCGGGCTGTGGTTGCGGGCCGCCACGAGCTGATCCGGGGCCCCGGTCCAGAGCACGCCGATGGCATACGAGCCCTCGACCCGGGCGAGCGCGGTGCGCACCGCGGCGACCAGATCGCCGTCGAGGCAGTCCTCGATCAGGTGGGCGATGACCTCGGTGTCGGTCTCCGAGGTGAAGACGTGGCCCCGGGCCATGAGTTCGCTGCGCAGGGCGCTGTAGTTCTCGATGATGCCGTTGTGCACCACCACCAGGTTGCCGGTGCAGTCGGCGTGCGGGTGGGCGTTGGCCTCGGTGGGCGCGCCGTGGGTGGCCCAGCGGGTGTGCCCCAGACCGATGGTGCTGGCCACGCCGATGTGCTCGTCGACCACGGCCTCCAGGTTGGCGAGTTTGCCGCCGGCGCGGTGGCGCACCAGCCGGTTGTCGAACCGGTAGACCAGCCCGGCCGAGTCGTAGCCGCGGTACTCCAGCCGGCGCAGCCCCTCGAGCAGTACCGGCACGACCCGCCTCGGCCCCACATACCCCACTATTCCGCACATTGATCTGTTTCCTTGCGTGATTGTTGACCCTGACCCGACCTGAAATGGCGACAGTATCCACGAGGGTCAGGCAAATTGCAAGCGCTAAGCGCGCCGGCCGCCCGCTTCCGCCGCAGGCCGCAACCCCTTGTCCACCGGCCGTTGCGGCCGATGGCAGCATCCGGCCGCGAGGTTCGCGGGGTGTCCCATTACAAAATCGTTTTGCGAACAGGGGAAAACCGGGTATCCTGCAGCAACCATCCATCACAGCAAGGAACCCCATGAACGAACGACAACGGCTGCGCGACCTGCTCCTGGCCAAATCCTACCGCCAGGGCACCTTTACCCTCACCTCGGGCAAGACCTCCGACTTTTATGTAGACGGCAAGCAGACCACCCTCGATGCCGAGGGCGCCTACCTCTGCGGCCGCCTGCTGTTCGAGCTGATCCGCACCCACCCGGAGCCCATCGTCGGCGTCGGCGGCATGACCCTGGGGGCCGACCCGCTGGTCACCGCGGTCAGCATGGTCAGCTATCTGGAAAAGGCGCCGATCCCGGCCTTCATCGTCCGTAAGGAGGCCAAGGGCCATGGCACCGGCAACTTCATCGAAGGCAAGAGCAACCTGGCGCCGGGCGGGCTGATGGCGCTGGTGGAGGATGTGGTGACCACCGGCGGGACGCTTATCAAGGTGATCGAGCGGGTGGAGAACGAGGGATTCCGGGTGGGGCTGGTGGCCACCATCGTCGACCGCCAGGAGGGCGGCGCCGAGACGCTGGCCGCCGCGGGCTACCCGCTCAGGGCGGTGTTCACCCGCGAACAGCTGATCGGCCGACCGGGGGTCCGTCCATGAAATGCCGGCAGTGTGAGGGCGAGTTGCGGGTGGAGCGGCGCTGCCGCCAGGTCCGCCTCAAATGCACCGACTGCCGGCGGGAATACCAGATCCACGAGGTCGCCGCCGACCTGGATGCGGCCACCGAGGCGGAACTGGCCCGCTACACCTGCCTCATCTACGACTGATGGCACCCCAGCCCCTCACCGTCCACATCCGTGACGGCAACAGCGCCACCCTCATCTGCCCGGGCTGCGGCCTGGTGCGGCAGATTGCCGCCGCCAAATTCCGCAACGACCGCCACAACCGGGCCATCCGCTGCCGTTGCGGCACCGTCTTCCACGTGCTGCTCGATTTCCGCCGCCACTTCCGCAAGCCGACCAGCCTGGCCGGTACCTACAGCAGCAGGAACCCGGCCGGACCGGGCAGCGGCGTCATCCGCATCGTCAACATCTCGCGCAGCGGCGTGGGCTTCACCGTCTCCGGCCGGCACCGGATCGAGCCCGGCCAGGAACTGCAGATCGAGTTCCAGCTCACCGACCGCAACAAATCCGTGCTGAAGAAGCCGGTGGTGGTGCGCACGGTCCAGGACAACACGGTCGGCTGCGAGTTCCTCTGCACCGGCGAACTCGACAAGGCCCTGGGCTTCTTCCTCCAGGGCTGACCCCCTACCCGTCCACCTCCGCTTCGTCCTCCCCCGGCTCGTCGTCCCCCGGTTCGTCGTCCCGGCGCCAGCCGGGCACCGTCAGCCCATCCCGGCCCATGGTCGCGGTGATGAGGGCCTGGGCCCGCTGCAAAAGCGGCGTCAGGGTCTCGGCCCGCAGGGCGCTGATGCCCACCCCCTCGGCCAGCGGCAGTTGCGCCCGCTGTTCCGCATCCAGCCGGTCGATCTTGTTGAAGACCTTGAGGCAGGGAATCTCCTCCAGCCCCAACTCCACCAAGAGCCCCTCCACCACCGCCACCTGCTGCCGCCAGGCCGGGTTGGCCACGTCGATCACGTGCAGGAGCAGGTCCGCCTCGACCAACTCCTCCAGGGTGGAGGCAAAGGCCTTGAGCAGGTCGGCGGGCAGGTTGCGGATGAAGCCCACGGTGTCGGTGATGATCACCTCCAGGTCCTCGGGAAAACGGAGGCGGCGGCTGGTCGGGTCCAGGGTGGCGAACAGCAGGTCTTCGGCCTGGATCTCGCTTTTGGTGAGGGTGTTGAGCAGGGTCGACTTGCCGGCGTTGGTGTAGCCGACCAGGGAGATGACCGGCACGTCGCGCTTGCGTCGCCGGTTGCGGCGGTGGTAGCGCTGCGCGCCCACCCCTTTCAGTTCCTTGCCGAGCCGGGTGATGCGGTCGTTGATGCGCCGCTTGTCGATCTCCAGCCGGGTCTCGCCCGGGCCGCGGGCGCCGATGCCGCCGGTGAGGCGCGACAGGGCGTCGTCGCGGGTGGTCAGCTTGGGCAGCATGTATTTGAGCTGGGCCATCTCGATCTGCAGCTTGCCCTCGCGGGAGCGGGCCCGGCTGGCGAAGATGTCGAGGATGAGCTGGGTGCGATCGATCACCCGCAGATCGGTGTGGTCGGTGACCGAGCGGATCTGCGAGGGGCTCAGTTCCTGATCGAACAGGAGCAGGTTGGCGCCGAGGCGCAGACTCATGAGCATGATCTCCACCAGCTTGCCGCGACCGAGGATGAAGCGGGGGTGGATGTGCTTGCGCCGCTGGATCACCTCGGCGACCACCTCCACTCCGGCGGAGCGGGCCAGCTCGACCAACTCGGCCATGGACTCCTCGGCCTCGCCCTTCGCGCCGGTGGTGACGCTGATGAGGATGGCCCGGTCGCGGCCCTGGTCGACCTCGCGGATCGGCCGCTCGCGGCTGAACTCGCTCTCCAGGGCCTCGATCAGCTCGATGCAGGATTGGGTCTGGTTGGCCGGATGCACCGGGGCGAGTTCGGCCCAGTCGCGGCCGTCCACCTGGCGGGGGATGAGGTGCACGGTGTGGAGCAGATCGGGCAGGCCGTCACGGACCGTGAGCACCCCCATCAGGTCGAGGCGCAGACAGGCCAGGTCCATGATGTCTTCTTCGTTGACCGCGCCGCGGCCGAGCACGGTGTGCACGCAGCGCAGGCCGCGCAGCCTGCCGCCGGTTGCGCCGACCCCGGTGAGTGCGGGGATGGTGATGCGATCGTAATCGCCGACGACCACGCTCTCGATCTGGCCGGAGCGGTGGATGAGCAGGCCGACCTGGCGGTTCAGCTCAATGGAAATGGCGGCGAGTGAGCGGGCCGTTTCCCGGCCGATGATCTCCTCGGGCAGGACCCGCTTCTGCGCCAGCCGTTCCAGGTCGCGCAGCTGTTTGGGCTTGAGCCCGTTGGTGTTTCCGGTGACCGCAGCGATGGTCGTCTCCGTTCTGGTTGGGGGGAAGGATCAGCAGGGCGCGCTGCCCGGGGTGCGCGGGAAGGGGATCACGTCGCGGATGTTCTGCATGCCGGTGACGAACTGCACCAGCCGCTCGAAACCGAGGCCGAAGCCGGCGTGCGGCGCCGAACCGTAGCGGCGCAGGTCCAGGTACCAGGAGTACTGTTCGAGGTCGAGCCCGGCCGCGGTCATGCGCGTGGTGAGCACCTCCAGGCGTTCCTCGCGCTGGCTGCCGCCGACCAGTTCGCCGATGCCGGCCACGAGGATGTCCATGGCCGCCACGGTGCGGCCGTCGTCATCGACGCGCATGTAGAACGGCTTGATCCCGATCGGGTAATTGGTGACGATCACCGGCGCCCGGGCCGCCTCCTCGGCGAGGAAGCGCTCGTGCTCGGCCTGCAGGTCCAGGCCCCAGCGCACCGGAAAGGCGAAGTCGCGGCCCGACCGCTCGAGCTCCGCCACTGCCTCGGTGTAGGTGAGGCGGACGAACGGTTGGTCCCGCACCTGCACGAGCCGGTCGATCAACCCCTTGCTGACGAACCGGTCGAACAGCTCCAGGTCCTCGCTGCACTCCTCCAGGGCGGTTTCCACCAGGAAGCGGATGAACCCTTCCGCCACCTGCATGTCGCCGGCCAGGTCACAGAAGGCCATCTCCGGCTCGACCATCCAGAACTCGGCCAGATGCCGGCTGGTGTTCGAGTTCTCGGCGCGGAAGGTCGGCCCGAAGGTGTACACCCGACCGTGCGACAGGGCAAAGATCTCGGCCTGCAGCTGGCCGCTCACCGTCAGCCCGGCCCGGCGGCCGAAGAAATCGGCACCAAACGGATCCGTCCCCTGCAGGGCGGCCGGCTCGAGCGCGGTGACGGTGAACATCTCGCCCGCGCCCTCGCAGTCCGAGGTGGTGATCACCGGGGTGTGCACCTGCAGGAACCCCTGCTCGTGGAAGAACCGGTGGACCGCGAAGCTGAGCGCGCTGCGCACCCGGGCCACGGCGCCGAGGGCGTTGGTGCGCGAACGGAGGTGGGTGATGGAACGGAGGAATTCGAAGCTGTGGCGCTTCTTCTGGAGCGGGTAGGTGGCCGGATCGGCCGGGCCGAGCACGGTGATGGCACTCGGCCTGCACCTCCACCGCCTGGCCGCTGGCCGGCGAGGCGACCAGCTGGCCCTGGATGCGCAGGGCCGCGCCGGTGGCGAGTTTACGGATCTCGCCGTCGTAATTGGCCAGGGTCGCGTCGGCGATCACCTGCAGGCTGGCCAGGCAGGAGCCGTCGTTCACCTCGAGAAAGCTCAGGCCGCCGGAATCCCGGCGGGTGCGCAGCCAGCCGCTGATGGCCACCGGCCGGCCCACCGGCTGGTCGCGCAGAATGTCCACAACCCGTGTCGGTCCCATGGTGCTCCCCTCCCCCGGATCTGTCGCCGGAGTCAACTGTGCAGTGTCCCCTGGTCGTCCTCGCAGAGGCCGATGACGACGATGCCGGCCCGGTCCGCGGCGCGGACCATGGCCGCGCGGTCGAACAGCAGCGACTGGCCCGCCTCCACCGCCAGCACCGCGCCCTTGACCGCGGCCAGGGTGGCGATGGTTTTCTCCCCCGTGGCCGGCAGGTCGAAACGGAAATCCTGGTCCGGCTTCTTCAGTTTGACCACCACCGCCCCGGAACCGGCCAGTTCGCCGCCCCGGCGGATGGCCGCGTCCGTGCCCTCGATGGCCTCCACCGCGAGCACGCTGCGGTCGCGCACCACCACGCACTGGCCGATGTCCAGCCGGCCCACGGCACGGGCGATGGACCAGCCGAAGCGGATGTCCTCCATCTGCGCGGTGCTGGGTTTTTTCCGGGAAAGAAGGCCCTGCGGAAAGAACAGGTGGTCCAGGTAACAGGTGGAGGCGATCACCCGGATGCCCTCCTCTTCGAGGGTCTGGGCCACGGCGCGGAGGATGGCGTCATCCAGACGGATGTCGATTTTGTTCCACAGGGTCAACCCTTTGAAGTCGGGCAGGACGTCGTGGAAAATGCGGGTCTTGGTGATGGTGCCGGCAAAAACCGTCTCGTCGACCCCTTCCTGGCGGAAATACTTGATGATGCGGCCGAGTTGGCCGAGTTTGACCCAGCAGGTGACATCGGCCTGCTGCTCGAGTTCGGGCAGGGTCTCGTTCACGTGGGCGACCGCGACCACCCGCCTCCCGCGTGCCCTGGCGGCCTCGGCGAACAGCAGGGGAAACTGGCCCCCGCCGGCGATCAGGCCGATGGGCGATGGCAGCCCGGGTTCAGTCATCGATGGTGCGCTTGACCACCCCGCGCTTGCTGGTGTGGAAGAAGTCGACCATCACCTGCACCTCGACACAGTCGGCCATCTCCTCCTGGAGCAGGGCCAGCGAGTCCTTGAGCAGGAGGTGGGGGGAACGGAACAGGATCTTGAACGCCTCCTCCAGGTTCTTGATCGTTTCCCGGTTCATGCCGGCGCGACGCAGGCCGATCTTGTTGATGCCGGAGATGCGCATCTGGTTGCGCGTGCCTTCCATGATCACGTAAGGCGGGACGTCGAGGGCGATGCCGGACATGCCGCCGATAAAGGCATAGTCGCCGATGCGGCAGAACTGCTGGACCGCCACCAGACCGCCGAGGTTGGCATGGCTGCCGATCTCCACGTGGCCGGCCAGGGTGGCGACATTGGCCATGATCACGTGATCGGCGATGCTGCAGTCGTGGGCGATGTGGCAGTAGGCCATGATCATGTTGCGGTTGCCGAGCAGGGTTTGCCGGCCGGCCTTGGCCGTGGCCCGGTGGATGGAGACATACTCGCGGATCTGGTTGCCGTCGCCGATGACGAGTTCGGTCGGCTCGTCCTTGTAGTGGATATCCTGGGGCGGGGCGCCAATGGAGCAGAACGGGCCGATGGTGTTGTCCGCGCCGATGGTGGTGTGGCCGGAGACCACCGTATGGGTGCCGATGCGGGTGCCCGGGCCGATGCGTACCGGTCCGTCGATAATGGCGTAGGGTTCGACTCGCACCGAACTGTCGAGCTGAGCCTTGGGGTCGATGACCGCGGTGGGGTGGATGCTCATCAGCGATTCATTCCTTGTGTGTGTTTGCACGGGGCAGGGTTGTGGCGGGGGCGGGACGGCGGCGGCCGTCAGGCGAAGCTGGCCGTCAACTGGGCTTCGGTGACCAGCTGGTCATCCACGTAGGCCTTGCCGTCCATCTTGGTGACCTTGCCCTTTTGCCTGACCATCTCCAGTTTGTAGAGCAGTTGGTCGCCCGGCCGGACCACCCGACGGAAGCGCGCCTTGTCCACGCCGGCGAACAGGATCAGTCGGCCGATCATGGACGGATCGGACAGGCAGGCGAGCAGCCCCCGGTCTGGGCCATGCCCTCGAGAATGAGCACCCCGGGCATAACCGGCTCACCGGGGAAATGCCCCTGGAAAAACGGCTCGCTGATGGTGACATTCTTCAGGCCGGTCGCGGTTTTCCCCTTGTCCAGCTCGATGATGCGGTCCACGAGCAGAAAGGGGTAGCGGTGCGGCAGGATGGCCATGATCGCCTTGGTATCCAAGGGCAGTTGGATGTCCGGTGCTGTCATTTTTTGTCTCCGTTCGGTTGTCCCGCCTGTTCGAGAAGCGCGCTCAGCCGGTCGACCTCCCGACGCAGCCGGCGCGACTCCCTGACCAACTCCGGCAGACGGCTGAAGGCGGCGGCGGCCCGGGCCCAGGCCTTTGCTTCAAAGGCCGGGGTGCCGCCGACGATCGCCCCGGCGGGCTGGTCGTTGTGGATACCGCTCATGGCCGCGGCCATGACCCGGTCGCCGATGTGCAGGTGGCCGGCGACCCCGGCCTTGGCCCCCAGGACCACGTTGCGGCCAAGCGTCGTGCTGCCGGCTATGCCGGTCTGGGCAACGAGAATGGAGTTCGCGCCGACGACCACGTTGTGGCCGACCATGACCAGGTTGTCCATCTTCGTTCCGGCCTGCACCCAGGTGGTGCCGAAGGCTGCCCGGTCCACGCAGGCGTTGGCGCCGATCTCCACGTCGTCATCGATGCGCACCGTGCCGACCTGCGGCTTGCGGTAATGGTTGCCACGGTTGTCGGTGGCGAAGCCGAAGCCGTCGCTGCCGATCACCGCGCCGTGGTGGAGAATCACCCGGCTCCCGATGGTGCACCGCTCGGCCACGGTCACATTGGCGTGGATGACGGTGTCGTCGCCGATGGTGGTGTCGCTGCCGATCACCGCGCCCGGGTGGATGGTCACCCGTTCGCCGAGCACCACCCGGTCGCCCAGGCAGACGAGCGGACCGACACTCACCTGCTCGGGGATACGGCAGTCGCTGCCGACCACCGCGCTCGGGTGCACACCGCGGGCCGCAAAGGGTTGTTCAAGCAGGAAGGCGTGGATGCGGGCGGCGGCCACCGCGGGCTGATCAGTGACAATGGTTGACAGGGGCAGCGGCCCGCAGCCGGTCGGGACGATGCAGGCACTGGCCCGGCAGCCCTCCGGCAGGGGGAGATGCCTGGCGTCGAGGAGGAAGGTGATTTCACCGGGTCCGGCCTGTTCGATGCCGTTGAGGCCGCAGACGACGAGCTGCGGGTCGCCGGCCACACTGCCTCCCACCAGGTCGGCGAGCTGCTGCAGGGTCTGTTCGCGGGGCACGTTCAAAAACACTCCGAGGTAAGTGGGCAAGGACACTGCTGCCGGGACGGAACACTCAAGCAGAACACCACCCTGCGGCAACCGGCCAAAGGGTGCGGACCGTACTGCATTTTGCCCTAATCGTAAAGGAAAAGGACCTGGCAGCGCTGTTTGTAGGTCTCCAGATCGGCCTGCCAGGCCCCCTCCAGGTCGGCCACGGGCACGCCGTTCTCCAATCCCTCCCGAACCTGCCGGTCACCGATGAGCAGATCCATGGGCAACCGCTCGAACTCATATTCATAGGGCGGCGCCTTGTAGGCGAACCCCTCCGGGTAGAGATGCCGCAGGGCCTGCAACAGGGCAAGGCTGGTGCGGTAGGGACGAAACACATCGGGGTTGGTGACGTGGATCTGGAAGCCGCCGCAGGCCTGTCCAGCCCATTTGCCCGAGGTCGGTTCGAAACAGAGCGGCCGTAGACAGCAGCCGGCCAGGTCTGCCGGGCGCAGGGCGCCCTGCACTGCCCGGTGGTCGACAAAGGGGGCGCCGAACAGCTCGAACGGCAGGGTCGTGCCCCGCCCTTCGGAGATGTTCGTCCCCTCCCAGAGCACCTGGCCGGGATAGACCAGGGCCGTGGCAAAGGCCGGCATGTTGGGCGAGGGAAAGACCCAGGGCAGGCCGGTGGCCGGGGCGAGCATCTGCCGCCGCCACCCCTGCACAGGCACGATCTCGAGGTTCGCGCCGATGGCCATCTCCTGGTTGCAGAACAGGGCCAGTTCCCCCATGGTCAGGCCGTGGCGCATGGGGATGGCGCACCGACCGACAAAGGAGGCGCAATCGGGTCGAAGCAGGTTGCCCTCCATCAGCTGCCCGCCGATGGGGTTGGGCCGATCGAGAATAACCACTCTGGTGCCGGTTTCGGCCGCGGTCTCGAGACAGTGGACCACGGTCCAGATGAAGGTATAGACGCGGGTGCCGACATCGATCAGGTCCACCAGCAGTACATCGATGTCCGCGAACATCGCCGGCGAGGGCCGCCGGGTCTCGCCGTAGAGGGAATACACCGGCAGCCCGGTCTCCGCATCAATGGCGTGGTCCGACTCGATCATGTTGTCCTGCTTTTCGCTATAGAACCCGTGCTGCGGCGAAAAAAGACAAGTCAACTGCCCGGGGTAGGCACGGCGCAGCAGATCCCGGCTGTGGGTGAAATGGCGGTCGGTGGAGGCCTGGTTGGCGAGCAGACCGAGTCGTCTGCCGCAGAGCGACTCCAGCGAAGACCGGCAGACCTGTTCGACACCTGTGCGGATCACGCTCCCTCCCTATTGAACTGAAGAATAGTCACCGGCAGCGGTCCGTCACCGGCAGCGGTCGTCACCGACCCTCCCCTTCTAGCGGAACAGCCCGGCTTCGTCAAGGCGCTTACAGGGTACCCTGTCGACCGGAAGACCGACGTTTGTACTGGAACCGGGCCGCTCGCTCGCCACCCCGGCCGAGCCGCCACACGGCCTGAGGGACTGTGCTGTGCAAATTTTTTTCTTCTTATTTTTAATATTAAAATCAATCACATGAACAAATCATACATCTTCTTTGTTCAAAATTTTGTATTTTTTGTCTTGCGGGATATTGCCAACCAAACTCCGGAATGTTATATTGGCATCAAATTTCAGGGGATACATGGTCCGTCAACGGCACAACAAGGTTGCCGGACAAACGTCCCGGGAAAAAGGCGACTGCTGGTTAGAAAAAACCCGGTGTTTGGGCAATAACGCCCGAAAAATCATAGTTCTGTAAAAAAAGGAGAGTATCATGAAAAAAGTTTTGAGCGTATTGGCCGTTTCCGCCTTTGTCCTGACCGCAGGTTCCGCCCTGGCCGGTGGCCCTGGCAAGATGCAGCAGGCAGCCGGCTGCCCGGACGAGTGCCAGCAGCAGATTGATGAAATGCAGGGTGGCCAGGCACAGCAGAACGAGCGTTTGGACGGCCATGACAAGCAGCTGCAGGACCACGAGGGCCGGATCAAGACCTTGGAAGACGGCAGTGGCTACGGTCCCTGGTATGTCCGCGGTGGTTTGAAGCTGGTTTGGCCGAATCAGGTTGACTTCCAGAGCAACGATCTCGACTCCGATATGGGCTGGGGCTTCCAGGCCGCCGTTGGTAAGGTCTTCCCGGCCGACTACGGTTCGTTCCGTCTCGAGTTCGAGTTCGGTGACCAGTTTGCCGACATGGAGGACAGCGACGGCGAAGTTGCTCTGACCACCTACATGATCAACGGCTATTATGAAATGCCGATCGATGACATGTTCGCCCTGTACGCCACCGCGGGCGCCGGTTACGGCCGCTATGACATCGACGCTGGCATTGTCAACCCCACCGACGGCATGGGCTACATCAACCACTCGGAAGACGTCTTCGCCTACAAGGGCGGCGCCGGTGCCACCTACAACATCAACGAGCAGATGGCCGTGGATCTGGGCTACGAGTACCTGGGCACCTCCCACGCAACCATCAACGGCGCCGAGGTCAACAAGATCGGCAGCCACAACATCGTCACCTCCTTCCGCTTCATGTTCTAATCTCTGCCGAAGCGGCCGTATGCAACAGCCTTCCGGGTTTCCGGAAGGCTGTTTTTTTTTGCCTGTCCCTTGTCTCGTTTTCGCGGCAGTACTTTAGGGGCTTGGCCGCCCTTGTCACCGCTCTTTGATCGTGGCGTGGGCCGTTCGCGCCGCACAAAGGTGGCCGGCCGGCCAACCGTGCTTAATCGATCTCCCATCCCCTGACTCAGGAATTTTTCCCTTTTTGTCGCACGCCGTGGTAGTGTTTTGTCGCCGTCACACTTCCGGCGGCAAGGAAGGTAACTCATGAAACTGCGAACCCTGTGTGTCCTCCTGCCGGCCCTGCTGTGCGGGGGTTGCGTGGCTGTCCCCTACTATTATGACCAACCCTCACCCTATTCCGGCTACTCCAGCCCCTACTATTATTCCTCCCCCTATACAACCTACCGGGGGCCCTACGCCTATGCTGCGCCCGCCTGGCCGTACGCCTATGCCTGGCCTTCTTTTTCCTTTTCCTACTGGAACGGCGGCCATTCCCATTACCGCGGCGGCCACCATCGGTATCCACGCCACCGGTCCCGTTGGCACTGACCACCAGTCAGCCGCCTTCCAAGCCCTGACCCTGTCGCCGACAGGACGGACAACAGCGCCCTGCAATGATCGACGAGACGTCCTCCCTGCGGCTTAAACTGCTCCGCTTTCCGCCCATCATCGGCGTGGTCTACATCCACGCCTACTTCACCGCCATCCGCTTCGCGCACGGAACAATCGGGACCGAAGATCTCAACCCGCTCACCGATTTCATCCGCGTGCTCATCTCGCAAGGTATAGCCCGGGTGGCGGTGCCCCTCTTCTTCCTGATGTCGGGCTACCTGTTTTTCGCCAATTTCCGCTGGTCGCAGCAAACTTTTGCCCGCAAGGTCACGACCAGGATGCGCACCCTCCTGATCCCCTTCCTGTTCTGGAGCACCGCGACCCTGGCGTTTTACGCCGTTGTCCAGGCCATCCCTGTGTTGGCCCCCTATTTCTCCGGTCCCACCGCCCTGATCAGGGAACTGCCGCTCCAGGACTATGCCAATGTACTCATTGGCTTCAAAGGCTACCCGATCGCCTACCATTTCTGGTTCATACGCGACCTCATGGTGCTGGTGCTGCTGGCGCCCCTCATCGCCCTCATTCTTCGCTCCGCCGCCCTGCCGTTTCTGCTGGCAGTCTACCTGCTCTGGGTGAGTGGCAAATGGCCGGTCTATATACCCGACTCCGCCGGTGTCCTGTTCTTCTCCGCCGGGGCGCTCTGCGCCCTGCGTGGCCGGGACCTGTTCTTCCTCGACCGTTACGGTCCTGCCGTTTGTCTCGCCTACATCCCCATCCTGCTGATCGACGTGGTCTGGCACACCGCCTGGTTCAACATCTATCTGCACCGAACCGGGTTGATCGTCGGCGTCCTCGCGGCCCTGTACGCCACCAAACTCGCACTCCGTCACGAGCGGCTGAAACAGACCTTGCTGGCCCTCGGCAGCGCCAGTTTTTTTGTCTACGCAGCCCATGAACCGTTGCTCATGGTCCTGCGCATGCTCGCCTACAGCCACATTCCGCTGGACGGGCCCTATACGGTCCTGACCATTTATCTCCTTCTGCCGGCCCTGCTCATCGCCTTCCTTGTCCTCTGCCACGGAGCGCTGCAGCGGATCTGTCCGCGCCTGCTCAGCCTGGTCACCGGCGGCCGCTGAACGCGACCGTGCCTTTGCACCGCGCACCACAGACGGCCGCCGGCAGCGCGTGCAAACCCATGCAGGCCGTCCCAGAGACGCACCTTGCGGTACAGGCCGTATCCGGTGTATAAGAAGGGTCCCGTCCCGGCGGCGGACCGGTTGTCTCACCTTCCAGGGGAATGTCCTGCGTGCACCTTCAAGAAAAAGCCGGGCGACTGGCCGCCATCCTGCTGGAGTGCAAACAACTGGCCATCGCCTTTTCCGGTGGCATCGACAGCGGGCTGCTGCTGAAATGCGCACTGGACGTGCTGGGTGCCGGCAACGTGCTCGTTCTTTTCGCCCAATCCGAGCTGCTCAGGAACGACGAAATCGAGCGGGCGAAGAATTGGCCGGCAGCCAACGGCTACCCGCGCGGGATCGAACTGGAGACGGTCAACGTCCAACCGCTTGCCTGGAAGGAATTTGTCACCAACGATGCAGACCGCTGCTACTTCTGCAAGCTCCGGCTCTATACGCTGTTCAGAGAACGAATGGCGAAACGGGGATTTTCCCTGCTGGTCGACGGCACCAACATTGACGACCTGAAGAGCGGTCGGCCGGGGTTGCGGGCCATTCACGAACTGGGCGTGCGCATGCCCCTGGTGGAGGCCGGCCTGGACAAAGGTGAGGTGCGTCGCTACAGCCGCCAGTTGGGTCTGGTTGACTGGAACTGCCCCTCCTCCTCCTGTCTGGCCACCCGGATTCCCACCGGACTGCAGATCACCGGGAAACGGCTCGACCAGATCCGCCACTGGGAGCACGGCCTGGAACAGTTTGGCTTTATCGGCTGCAGGGTGCGGCTGGACGGCCCTGGCGAGGCCACAGTCTGCGTGCAGTTGGCCGAAGCGGATTTCGGCCAACTCGGCGATCCGGGCATCAGGCTGTCTTTACTTCGCTTTTTTCAGAACAGCGGCATCCGCAGGGTGCTCTTCGACCTCGAGGGCAGGTGAGCCAGGTATGTCCCGGAAGCGGCCAGATAGTACGAATATCCAAGCGTTACGGGCTGTTGACCGGGATTTTTTTCCTTTGACAAAGAATTCTTTTTTTATTTTAGTTTCCGAGTTGTCGACAGGTGCCGCGTCGGGATGAACCTGACTGTTCTGGCA
Source organism: uncultured delta proteobacterium (assembly GCA_963754825.1). Lineage (GTDB taxonomy): Bacteria > Desulfobacterota > Desulfobulbia > Desulfobulbales > Desulfobulbaceae > Desulfobulbus. Next base: position 62,756 of record CAVWHP010000012.1, read on the forward strand.
ATGCATAAATCACCGGGAGGGAAGAATGAACAAGAAAGAACTGGTTGAATCCATGGCGGAGGCGGCGGACATCAGTAAAGCCGCAGCCGAGAAGGCACTCAATGGCATGCTCATGACGATCTCCGAGGCACTGTCCAAGGGAGACAAAGTGACGCTGGTTGGGTTCGGTACCTTTTCCACGGTCAAGCGCACCGAGCGCCAGGCCAAGAACCCGCGCACCGGGGCTATGATCAAGATTCCGGCGAAAACCGTGGCCAAATTCAAACCAGGCAGCAAATTGACGGATGCTGTCAACTGAGACATCCCTTCGGTAACGATGCGCACAAACAGCTGGCCGATGGCCGGCTGTTTTTTTTGTGCGCTCCGCGCGCTGCCTCCTGCCTGTAGCGACCTTGCCCGCGACCGGATCGGGCCTTTCCTCCATCCGACCCGGGTTCTTTTCCCGGCGCAGGCGCCCAATTCGACTCAAATTAGGCTGGACATGGCAAACAGACTGTGCTAAAGGAAAGCCCGCATTGATCAAGACGAGAGCGTCGGTCTGATACCGCACAAACGTCAACAACGCACCAAAGTCGGGAAGTGGCTCAGCCTGGTAGAGCACAGCGTTCGGGACGCTGGGGTCGGAGGTTCGAATCCTCTCTTCCCGACCATGAGAAAAGCAAAAACGGCCGGCATCGGGTATCCCGATGCCGGCCGTTTTTTTAGGTGATACGATGGAGGTTCAAGTGCGGATACCTTTCGTCCCTTCGGAGTCACGCGGACCTTCGGCGCCCAAGGGATCACGGTTTCGCCCCCCTCTTTTGAGTGGAAAAGCCGGATCGGCCTACCTATATTTCACCTATGTCGTGACGAGAAGGCTGAATGGGCTGCGCGCCGCCCTCCCATTCAGGACCAGTCAGCCCGTCCTTTTTTCCCTGCCCTGTTGAGGTCTGCCATGAACCTGATCGCCGTTTGCCCCGGATGCGGGGCCAAAAACAGGATTCCCTCGGACAAAGAGCATCTGAACTCCAAATGTGGCCGTTGCGGCGCCCCACTCAAAGATGCGCCACGCTCCGGCCGGGTCAACCCGCTTACCGACAACGGATTCCAGCAGCAGGTCGAACGCTGCCCCCTGCCGGTACTGGTCGACTTCTACTCCCCGACCTGCGGTCCCTGCCGGACCATCGCCCCGCTCATCGAAGCCATTGCCCACCGCTATGCCGGTCGGCTGATGGTGTTCAAGATCGACACCTCCAGCCAGCAGCGGCAAGCCGGCCGCTTCAACATTCGCGGGGTGCCGACCCTGCTGTTCTTCAAAGGAGGCGAACTCATCGACCAGATGGTCGGTGCCGCGCCGCAGGAGGAGATCGAACGGCTGATCGGGCGGGTCCTGTGACCCACCGTGGCCGGAGCGGTTGAAAAAAGCCTTCAGCTTTTGCGGCCTGCTGCCGAAAAACAGGTACACGGGCCTGTGCCCGGTCACCTTTTGCCCGGAGTCATGATGCCTTACCGCCTGTTCCTGCCCATGCTGGTCACGGTGCTCTGCCTGGCCTCGGGGTGTGTCCGCATGCCCCAACCACAGGGGTTTCCCTACTCGAACCAGCCGAAAATGCAGGCCGCCCACCACTGGAACGTGCTGGCCAACGATGTTGCCAACCGGATCAACAATGAACTGATCCGCCGGAACTACCTCGACTCGGCCCTGCATGTCCGCCACAACTGCACCAAACCGGACGGATGCGGACCGGGCAGTGCCTCCCCCTTTGACGAGGGGTTCAACGACCTGCTCACCACCCAACTGGTCGATTTCGGCATCGACACCCGGGCCGCGGCAGACGGCGCCAGCCTCATCGTCGACTACAAGGTGCAGGTGGTGCACCACCGCGCGGTCCGCTCCCAGTGGCCCCAGCCCGGCGTGCTCACCGCCCTGGCTACCGGCGTCACCGTGCTGCGCGACGCGCCCTGGGAACTCATCACCATCGCCTCGGCGGCAGCGGTGGACACGCTGCGCGCCACCTCGGTGCTCAACGAACACGACGAGGTCATCATCACCACCTCGATCATGGACGGGGACCGTTACCTGTTGCGCACCTCGGACATCTACTACATCAACGACGCCGACAGCTGGCAGTACCGCCAGCCCGCACCGGCCGCGGAAATCAGACTGACCGGCGGTCATGCCGCCCCGGTCGCGGCGGAACCGCCCGCCCCATCGCTTATGAAGCGACCCGCCTCCACCCAGGCCCTTCCCTGGCTGCTCTTTCTCCTGCTGCTCGCCGCCGGTTGCAGCAATCTGAATGGCACCCGGCTCGAACCGGTGCTCGGCGCGGACGTCAACCTGGTACGGCTCGGCGACCGGGTGGCCGAGTCGCTGCTCACCCAGGCCGTGCCGCCGCTCCTGCCCCGCCAGCCGGACCAGCCGGTCCTGATCACCACCCTGGTCAACAACGATCAGTTAACCGACACCTCCAGCTTCGGTCGCAGTTTCCAGAACAACCTGGCCGCCGGCTTCGTCAGCCGCGGTTATGCAATCAAGGAGATCAAACTGCGCCGGGATCTGCTGGTCCGGGAGGATCAGGGCGAATTCATGCTCACCCGCGACCTGCAGGAGATGGCCGGCACCCAGCGCGCCCAGGCCATTGTCCTTGGCACCTACACCCTGGCCAACCGGGTCATGTACCTGTCGGTGCGCCTGGTCGACCCGGCCGACCAGACCATCCGGGCCGCTTACGAGGACCGGCTCACCCTGGACGCCAACAGCCTGCGGCTGTTGGGACTCCAGTTCGACAACAACGCCGGCTGCGGTCCATCCGGGCCGGTTTGTCCCCCCACCCCGTCCGTCCTCGACCGGGTCCTCTACTGAGCCCCGCCTGTCCCGGCTGCACTCAGGAGGTGTGGCCGGCGATGTCCCGGACCCGGGACCGTTTCCTCCTGGTCAGGCCGATGGCCTGGATCGCCTGCACGGAGATCTCCTCGATGGATCGCCCCTCGACATTGAGGGTCTTGATGTTGTGGCGCAGGAACAGGCTCTTGGCCTGCTGCAGTTCGCGCGTGCAGTTGGCCAGGCTGGCGTAGGTGGAACCGGCGTAGCGTTTTTCGCGGATGTTGTGGAGGTAAAGCGGCGAGGAGGTCAGCCCGACCACCCGCTTGCGGTTGCGGACAATGTCCTTGGGCAGTTCGGGTTCCTCGAGGTGATCCGAGGTGAGCGGGAAGTTGGCGGACTTCAGTTCCATGTGCGTGGCCAGGTAGATCGAAACCGGCGTTTTTCCTGAACGGGACACGCCCACCAGGATGATATCCGCCTCGTCGTACTCGTTGGTGCGGGTGCCGTCGTCATGGTCCAGGGAAAAATGGATGGCATCCACCCGTTTGTCCATCTTGGTGATGGTAAAGTGGCGGGAGTAGCCCGGCTCGCGCAGGGCCTTTATTTCCAGGGCCTGCTCAAGCAGTTCCAGGGTGTTGAGGAAGATGTCGAAGAACTGGACCTCGGGGTGATCGAACACATCCCGGGTCTCCTGGTCCATGATGGTGCAGAAGACCAGCGGCTTGTCTCCCTTGGACTGCTTGCGGATGTAGTCCAGGGCCTTGCGGGCGTCGTCCGGAGACTGGATGAAGGGGAGTTTCTCCTCGCGGAAGCGGATGTTCTGGAACTGGGCGAGCAGGGCCTTGCCCATGTCCTCGGCGAGAATGGCGGTGGAACCGCTGACATAATAGACATCTTTGCTGGTGGTCATGGGCCCTCGACTGGGTCTTTTCGTTTGTGGCAGAACAGGCAGCGGAACTTGGGCGGGTGCGTCTCCGGCAGGGGGGCAACGCCCTGCGGCCCGTGACAGGCATCGCAGAATTTTTCCGCTTCCTTGCGTTTCATGGTCATGAACCGTTCATGATCCTGGTCGTGCGGTAACGGCCGCGTGGTTTCCGGTGGGGCCTGCAGCAGGAAGAGGAGAATCCCGGCGCAGGCCGCCAGAAACAGGCCGTTCATGAGGAGGTTTCGTTGTCTGGTGGTCATGGGGCAAGCCGGGGTGAGAGCGGAACAAGCGTCCGCAAGCAATGAGAATTGTTCTATCTTGCCATTTCCAGCGCCCGAAAATCAAGCATTTTCAAGCGAAGCAGGACAACCAGGGTTTCCATCAGGAGGCCACAGAGGCGGCGGCCCCCGGCCAGGGCAACGAACCGCCGGTGGCGGCGCTGATGGCGCACGAGGAGGTCGAGTGCACGGGTTGAGGCGGCCGGATCGAGAATCATGCGGGCCACGGCCCGGCCGGAGATCAGGGCCGGGTGGATGCCCTCGCCGGTGAGCCCGGAGGCCAGCCCGGCGGCATCGCCGACGAGAAAGGTGCGGTCGAAGCGAACGCCGCGGTAGTCGAAGTTGACCAGGCCGGCGCGCAGCCGCTCCGGGTCGAGCCGGAACCCCTGGTCCGCGGCCCAGGCGAGCAGCCGCTCCTTGAGCACCCGGCCGGAAAGCCCGCTCGCGGCCGTATAGGCGCCCACCGAGACCTCCTCGGCATGGGGGAACACCCAGCCGTACCCACAGCCGAACAGGTCGGCGCGCAGGTGCCACTCCATGCGCGGCAGGTGGCCGGGCAGCATGGCGTTCAACCCCAGCCCCACGGCCCGGGCAGGCAGGCCGAGCGATCGCCGCACGAGCGAGTTGGACCCATCGGCACCCACGAGGCAATCAAAGGTGACGCGGGTTTGCCGGCCGGCCCCGTCCTCGAGGGTCGCGCTGCCGCTGTCCAGCCGCAGCACGCGGCAGCCGGTGCGCAGATCCGCGCCCGCTGTCGCGGCCTGTTGTGCCATCCACTGGCCGAGCCGCTCGCGGTTGACCGTGGCCACGATCGGGTTCTCCTCGGCGACCACGGTCCGCTGGCGGCCGGTGACGATGTGCTGCTCCGGGAAGGCCGCCTCGATGAGCGTCTCCGGCACCTCGCGGATCAGCCCGTTCCAGGTGATGCCGCCGGCGCAGACCTTGGGACCGATCGCCGGCTTGCGCTCGACCAGCAGCACCCTGGCGCCACCGGCCGCCAGGTCGGCCGCGCAGGCCAGGCCGCCCGGTCCGCCGCCAACGATGAGAACCTCCACCCGCTCGTCCATACCGATCAACGCCTCAGCCCGGACAACGATCCGCTGGGCGCTTCCAATCCCTGTGTTCTGCTTGCTTTCATCATGCCTATACGCTAGCTTTGGCGCGTCGCCGCGCAACCAACCCGGTGGTGCCGCCACTCCCCTGTCCGCCCCGGGTGACCGGCCGGCGGACAAACCGGCGCACAGTACCACACAAAGGCCGATTCGGAACCGCCCAAAACGCACCCGGCCAGCCAACCGCCCCAATCCGGCTCCCGCCCAGCGGCAGCACGGGCCGATTCTGCTCCCGCACCCAGGTGAACCCATCGTGACCACAGGAAAAAAAGAAACCTTTCTCAAGGACTACACCCCGCCCGCCTACCTGGTCGACCGCGTCGACCTGCGGGTCGAACTCGATCCCCATGCCACGCTGGTGCAATCGCGGCTGCAGTGCCGTGCCAACGCCGCCGCCGGCGCCCCCCTGGTGCTCGACGGCGAGCGGTTGACACTGCTGCGGGTGGCCATCGACGGCGTCGACCTCGGCCCGGAGAATTATACCTTCGGTAACGGCCAACTGATCATCCCCCACCCGCCCGCCGCCCCCTTCGAGGTGGCCATCGACACCCGTATCGACCCGGAGGGCAACACCGCCCTGGAAGGGCTCTACCGGTCCTCGGGCAACTACTGCACCCAGTGCGAGGCCCAGGGGTTCCGCACCATCACCTGCTTCCCGGATCGGCCGGACGTGATGAGCGTGTTCACCACCACCGTGGTCGGCGACCGGACCGCCTGCCCGGTGCTGCTCGCCAACGGCAACTGCATTGACCGCGGCGACCTCCCGGACGGCCGCCACTGGGCCACCTGGCACGACCCCTTTCCCAAACCCTCGTACCTGTTCGCACTGGTGGCCGGCGACCTGGTGTGTCTCACCGACACCTTCATCACCCGCTCCGGCCGCAGCATCGACCTGCGCATCTATGTCGAGCCGCGCAACCGGGACAAGTGCGACCACGCCATGCGCGCCCTCAAGAAGGCCATGCGCTGGGACGAGGAACGATTCGGCCGCGAGTACGACCTGGACATCTACATGATCGTGGCCGTGGACGACTTCAACATGGGCGCCATGGAGAACAAGGGGCTGAACGTGTTCAACTCCAAGTACGTGCTCGCCCTGCCGGAGACGGCGACGGACACCGATTACGAAGGCATCGAGGCGGTCATCGCCCACGAATACTTCCACAACTGGACCGGCAACCGCATCACCTGCCGCGACTGGTTTCAGCTGAGCCTCAAGGAGGGGCTGACCGTGTTCCGCGACCAGGAGTTCACCGCGGACCTGGTCAGCCGGCCGGTGAAGCGCATCCAGGACGTGAACATCATCCGCTCGCTCCAGTTCCGCGAGGACGCAGGCCCCATGGCCCACCCGGTGCGGCCGCCCTCGTTCGTGGAGATCAACAACTTCTACACCCTGACCGTGTACAACAAGGGCGCGGAGGTGATCCGCATGCTCCACACCCTGCTCGGCGAGGCCGGGTTCCGCCGGGGCATGGACCTGTACTTCGAGCGCCACGACGGCCAGGCCGTGACCTGTGACGACTTTGTCAGTGCCATGGAGGCGGCCTCAAACCTGGACCTGACCCGGTTCAAGCGCTGGTACGCGCAGGCCGGGACGCCGGAGCTGGCGGTGCAGGCCGACTGGGACGAGGCCGGCGAACAGCTCACCCTGCATGTGGTGCAGACCTGCCCGCCAAGCCGCGAGGCCGCAGTCAAGGAGCCGTTCTTCATGCCGATTGCCGTTGGCCTGCTTGACCGGGATGGCGGTATTCTGCCCATCGAGGGCGCGGACGAGGACGGCACCCGGGTGCTCCTTCTCGAAGAACGGGAACAGGCGTTTGTGCTCGCACCGGTGCCGGACCGGCCGGTGGTCTCCTTCCTGCGCAATTTCTCCGCGCCGGTGCGGGTCCGATTCGAGCAGACGGACGAGGAACTCAGCCTGCGCATGGCCCGTGACCCGGACGCCTTCAACCGCTGGGAGGCGGGCCAGCAGCTCGCCCTGCGCCACCTGCTCGCCCGCATCGACGAGGCCCGCGAGGACGACGACCCGGTCACCCTGCCGCGGACGCTCTACCATGGCCTGCGTGACCTGCTGCGCGACCGCGACAGTGACCCGGCCTTCCTCGCCGTGGCCCTGGTGCTGCCCGCGGAGAACTGGATCAGCCAGCAGCTGGCCGTGGTCGACCCGGTGGCCGTGTTCTCTGCCCGCCAGCAGTTCCGCGCCGCGGTGGGCCGGGAACTGAGGACAGAACTGCGGGAACGCTACGCCGAGCTGCGCGTGGGTGGTCCCTACCGCTACGACCCGGTGGACGCCGGCCGGCGCTCGCTGCGTAACCTCTGCCTCGCCTACCTGCTCGCCGCAGACCCGGGCAGCCGGGTCGATCCGGACCTGCTCGCCTCGGGCTTGACCCAGTACCGCAAGGCGGGCAACATGACCGACACCATGGCCGCGCTCACCGCGGTGGTCAACGCGGACCTGGACGCCGGGACGCAGCTGCTCGCCGACTTCCACGAGCGCTGGCAGCACGACCCGCTGGTGGTGGACAAGTGGCTCGCCCTGCAGGCCGGCTGCACCCTGCCCGGCACCCTGGAGCGAGTCCGCCGCCTGACCGCGCACCCCTCGTTCACCTACCGCAACCCGAACAAGGTGCGCAGCCTGATCGCCACCTTCGGGGCGACCAACCACAGCCAGTTCCACGCGGCCGACGGGTCGGGCTACGCATTCCTGGGTGACCAGGTCGCCCTGCTCGATGGCCAGAACCCGCAGATCGCCGCCCGCATGCTCACCCCGCTCACCCAGTGGCAACGCTACGACACGGGCCGGCAGGGGCTCATGCGCGCCCAGTTGGAGCGGCTCGCTGCCCGGCCCGCCCTGTCCGACGACGTGCGCGAGGTAGTCAGCCGCTCGCTCGCCTGAGGTCCGCCATGCAAGGGAACACCACAAAAACACGGGTGGCACTGGTCACCGGCGGCGGCCAGGGCATCGGCCGGGGCATCGCCCTGCACCTGGCCGCAAACGGCTTCACGGTGGTGATTTTCGACCTGGACGCCGAGGCAGCGATCGAGACCGCGCATGAGGCCAACGGTCGCATCGTCCCGCTCGTTGGCGACGTGAGCGAAGAGGCGGCGGTGGCCGACCTGCTGGCGCAGATCGACCGGGACTTCGGCCGGCTGGACGGCCTGGTCAACAACGCCGGCATTGCCGGGCCGTTCACCGGTCCGCTGGAAGAACTCCAACTGGCCGACTGGAACCGGGTGCTGGCGGTCAACCTGACCGGCCCCTTCCTCCTGGCCAAGCATGCCGCGCCCCTGCTGCGGCGTGGTGGCGGCGCCATCGTCAACATAGCCTCCACCCGGGCCCTGCAGTCCGAAGCGCACACCGAAGCCTACTCGGCCAGCAAGGGCGGCCTGGTCGCCCTCACCCATGCCCTGGCCGTCAGCCTGGGCCCGGAGGTGCGGGTCAACTGCCTGAGCCCGGGCTGGATCGCAGTGGAGGCCTGGCAGAAACAGGCCAACCGACGCGAGCCCCAGCTGCGCCCGGAAGACCACGGCCAGCACCCGGCGGGCCGGGTCGGCCGGCCCGAGGACGTGGCCGCCCTGACCGCCTTCCTGCTTTCCGACGAGGCCGGCTTCATCACCGGCCAGAACTTCGTGGTCGATGGCGGCATGACCCGGAAAATGATCTACCTGGACGACTGACCACCCACCCCTGCACGGAGCCCCCCATGCGCATCCCCTTGCTGGGCATCGTCGCCCTGCTGGCCGCTCTGCTCGTTCTTGACTCGGGCCGCTCGGAGGCGGCGGAACACCCCCTCCCGCCGGTCGAACTGACCTTGTCCACGCCAACGACGTCTACGAGATCCAGCCCGTGGAGGGCGGCCGCTACGGCGGCCCGGCCCGGATGGCCACGGTGGTGGCTGACCTGAAACGGGCCGGCGGGCCGGTGCTGGTCACGCTTGGCGGCGACTACCTGTCGCCCTCGGCACTCGGCACGGCCCGGGTCGACGGCCAGCCCCTGGCCGGCCGGCAGATGGTCGAGGTGCTCGGCGCCCTCGGCCTGGACTGGACCACCCTGGGCAACCACGAGTTCGATGTGAGCGAGGCGCGGTTCCGCGCCCACCTGGGCGAGGCCAAGTTCGGCATTGTCGCCGCCAACGTGGTTGGCGCCGACGGCCAGCCCTTTGCCGGCGTGGTCGCCTCCACCGTGGTGCCGGTGCAAGCCGGGGAGCGGACCCTGCGCATCGGTCTCGTTGGTCTGACCATGGATGCCAACCGCAAGGACTGGGTGCGCTACCGCGACCCGATCGCCAGCGCCCGCGCTGAGGTGGCCAAACTGCGGGGCAAAACCGATGCCATCGTCGCCCTCACCCACCTGTCGCTTGCCCAGGACAGCCGTCTGGCCACAGCCGTGCCTGAAATCGACCTCATCCTCGGCGGCCACGAACACGAGAACTGGCAGATCTTCCGCGGCCCGAAGTTCGTGCCCATCGTCAAGGCGGACGCCAACTTCCGCTCGCTCGCCATCGTCACCCTGCGTTTCACCGCAGCCGGAACGCGGCCGACCGTGACCACCCGGCTGCAGCTGGTCGATGATTCGATCCCCGCAGACCCGACCGTGGCCGCGCTGGCGGGCCGGTGGACCGAGGTGGGCTTTGCCGCCTTCCGCCAGGACGGCTTCACCCCGGAACGGGTGATCGCAGTTACCGACGAGCCCCTCGACGGCCTCGAGGCCACGGTGCGCAATCGCCCCGGCCGGCTGACCGGCCTGATCGCCCGAGCCATGCTCCGCGAGGCGAAAGGGGCGGATGCGGCCGTGTTTAACGGCGGCTCGGTGCGCATCGACGATGTACTGCCGGCCGGACCAATCACCGAGTACGACATCCTGCGCATCCTGCCCTTTGGCGGCCGGGTGGTGGCAACCACCCTGGACGGCGCCCTGCTCACCCGGGTGCTGGACGCCGGGGTGCACAACCAGGGGTTGGGCGGCTACCTGCATTCGGCCTCCATCACCTGGGAGAACGGTGTCTGGCAGGTGGGCGGCAAACCGGTCGATCCGGCCGGCCGCTACCGGGTTGCCCTGACCGACTTCCTCCTCACCGGCGGCGAGGTCAACCTCGGCTTTCTCACCCGGGACAACCCGCAGGTGCGCGATATCTTGGAAATGCGTGACATCCGCAGGGTCCTCATCGAGGAGTTGGCCGCCACCTGGCCGAAACCGGCCGAGCCTTGAGGACCGGCCGGGGACCTTGCCCCGAGCACAGCACGCAAAAAAGCCCGGGTCGGCACCGCCGACCCGGGCTTTTTTGCGTTCGCTCAGCTCAGCCCTGCAGGATCCAGGTGGTCCAGCCGAGCAGAGGCCCGGGGAACAGGCCAAGACCGATCACCCCGAGCAGGCAGAGGGTGAGCGCGGCGAGCATGCCCGGTGAGCAGCAGATCCGGCCCGCTCCCTCCTGCTGCGGTTCGCTCATGTACATGTAGCGAACCACCCGCAGGTAGAAATAGGCGGAGATGGCGCTGAAGATGACGGCCAGCACCACAGTGGTGGTGTAACCGGCGGTGAAGGCGGCCTTGAGCAGGAAGAACTTGCCGACAAAGCCGGCCGTGGGCGGGATGCCGGTGAGCGAGAACAGGTAGACGAGCATCAGCGCCGCCACCATGGGGCTGCGCGTGGCCAGGCCGCGGCAGTCGTCCAAGGCCTCTCCGCCGCCGTCCGCCCGGGAGAGCAGCATGAGCACGGCAAAGGCGCCGGTGTTCATGAACAGGTAGATGAACAGGTAGGTCATGGTCGCGGCCATGCCCTCGGCGCTGCCGGCGAGCAGGCCGAGCAGGGCGTAGCCGGCGTGGGCAATGGCGGAGTAGGCGAGCATGCGCTTGAGGCTCCGCTGGCAGAGCGCGGTGATGTTGCCCACGGCCATGGTGAGCACCGCGAGTACGGCCAGCACCGGGCCCCAGTGGTCGTAGAGCTGGGGCAGCGCCTGCAGGAGTACCCGGCCGAACACCGCAAAGCCCGCGGCCTTGGCCGCCACGGACATGAACGAGGTGACGATGGTGGGCGCGCCCTCGTACACGTCCGCGGTCCACAGATGGAAGGGCGCCATCGCCACCTTGAAGCCGAAGCCGGCAATGAGCAGGGCCAGGGCGGCGAGCAGGGCCGGGTTGGTGGCCAGGTGCAGGGTGTCGATCAGTTCGCCGATGCGAATGAGGTCCGTGGTACCGGTCAGGCCGTAAACGAGCGACATGCCGAACAGCAACAGGGCCGAGGCAAAGCCGCCGAGCAGGAAGTACTTGGCCGCGGCCTCGCTGGTACGGCGGTCCGTCTTGTGCAGGCCGACCATGGCGTAGATGGGCAGGGCCATGAGTTCCAGGCCCAGGTACAGGGTGATCAGGTCGCCGGCCGAGGCCATGACCAGCATGCCCACCAGGGAAAAGAGCATCAGGCTGTAGTGCTCGCCCTGGCGCATGCCCGCCACGGTCCGGTAGGACTCGCTCATCAGGGCGGTGAGGATCGCCCCGCTCAGGCAAATCGCCTTGAACACGGTGGCATAACCATCGGTGAAGAACATGCCGCCAAAGGCGCTCACCGGTCGGGAGCCCAGCACCATGGCCAGCGCCGCCAGGCAGCCGACCACGGTCAGCCAGGGCAGCAGCTGCCGCTGGCGGGGCAGGAAGAGATCCAGGCCGATCAGCAGGACGCCGACGCCGATCAGCAGCAGTTCCGGGAGAACGGGTTCCATCGCGGCCCAGTTGACAGCCACAGGTTCGATCATGCTCGTTCCTCTTTCAGAGAGCCAGGGTAAGGAAACAGATACGTGCCATCACGGCTGCAGGACCGAGCCGACCATCGGCCCCAGTCCACCACCGTGCACCTGCTCCACGAGATGCGCCACGGAAACATGCAGGAAAGAGAGCATCGCGTTGGGATACAGGCCGATCCAGAATATGAGCAGCACCATCGGGGTGAGGGTGAGAATCTCGCGCAGGTTGAGTTCGGCCAACCCCTGCACCCGCTCGTTGACCCCGTTGAAAAAGATGCGCTGGTAGAGCCAAAGCATGTACCAGGCCCCGAGGATGAGGCCCGAGGCGGCCACCACCGCGGTCCACGGCAGCCGTTCGAACCCGCCGAGCAGGATGAGGAACTCGCCGATGAAGCCGTTCGTGCCGGGCAGACCGACCGCGGCCAGGGTGAAGAGCAGGAAGAAGCCGGCGAACACCGGCATGGTCGTGGCCAGGCCGCCGTAGTGGACGATCTCGCGGGTGTGGGTGCGTTCGTAGACCATGCCGATGGCGAGGAAGAGCGCGCCGGTGACCACGCCGTGGTTGATCATCTGCAGGATGCCGCCCTCCAGGCCGCGCTGGTTGAGGGCGAACAGGCCGAGGGTGACAAAGCCCATGTGGCTCACCGAGCTGTAGGCCACCAGCCGCTTGAGGTCGGTCTGCACCAGGCAGACGATGGCCCCGTAGACGATGGCGATCACCGACAGCACGAGCATGGGCACCATCATCGCCTGGGTGGCCTGGGGCAGGATGGGCATGGAGAAGCGCAGGAAGCCGTAGGCGCCCATCTTGATGAGCACGCCGGCGAGGATCACCGAACCCGCGGCCGGGGCCTCGGTGTGGGCGTCGGGCAGCCAGGTGTGCACCGGCCACATGGGCACCTTGACGGCAAAGGCGGCGAAGAAGGCCCAGAAGAGGATGAGCTGCAGTTTGAGCGGGTAGGACTGGCCGGCCAGGCGGAGGATGTCGAAGGTGTGGCCGCCGTTCAGGTAGAGGAGAATGATGCCCACCAGCATGAGCAGGCTGCCGATCAGGGTATAGAGAAAAAACTTAACCGTGGCGTAGATCCGGTTCGGCCCGCCCCAGACCCCGATGATCAGGAACATCGGGATGAGCATGGCCTCCCAGAAGATGTAGAACAGAAAGAAGTCGGTGGCGCAGAACACGCCGATCATGGCGCCCTCGAGCAGCAGGAGGCTGACGAAGAACTCCGGCACCTTGTCCGTGATCGCCTCCCAGGAAACGAGGATGGACAGCAGGATGATCAGGGTGGTGAGCAGCAGGAAAAGCACACTGATGCCGTCCACGCCGAGCGTGTAATTGATGTTCAGGGCCGGGATCCAGCGGTGGTGCTCGACGAACTGCATCAGGTGGGTGGTCTTGTCGAAAAACAGGAGCACCGGCAGGCTGAGGGCGAATTCGATCAGGGCGATGAACAGGGCCATCAGCCTGATGGTCCCGGTCTGCTGCCGGTCCACGGCCAGCAGCGACAGTCCGCCCAGAACCGGGAAGAAAATCAGGGTGCTGAGAAGAGGAATGGACATGGGCTACGCTTCCTGGGTTGTGGTTTCGGTTTACAGACCGGTAAGGAGAACGGCGAGCAGCAGCACCGCGCCGCCGCCGATCCAGGCCAGGTAATGGCTGACCTGGCCGTCCTGGACAAGCCGCATCCGCTCCGACAGCCGGCCGATGAGCCGGGGCAGGCCGTTGACCACGCCGTCGATGATGCTGATGTCGACCACCTTGAGCAGCACGCCGCGACCGAAGGCGAGCGTCGGCTTGACGATCAGGCCTATGTAGGCCTCGTCGACAAAGTACTTGTTGACGAGCAGCCGGTGCAGGCCGACGAAACGGCCGGCCAGGGCGCCGGGCAGCTCGGGCCGCAGCCGGTACAGGTACCAGGCGAGCACGATGCCGCCCGCAGCAGCCAGCACCGAGGTGGCCATGAGCAGCAGTTCGACCCCGTGGGAGAGGTGCATGTGCGGGTGGCCGAGCACCGGCTCGAGGAAGTGGGCCCAGTGGTTGCTGCCGCCGAGCACCGCCGGGATGCCGAACCAGCCGGCCGCCACCGCGCCGGCGGCGAGCAGCATGAGCGGGATGGTGACCACCCGGGGTGACTCGTGCAGGTGCTCGCGCTGGTGCTCGGTGCCGCGGAACTCGCCGTGGAAGATGAGGAAGAACAGCCGGAACGAGTAGAAGGCGGTCATGAAGGCGACCAGCGTGCCGATCGCCCAGGCGAACTTGCCGGCGCCCAGCTCGGTGTTGAAGGCCATGAGCAGGATCTCGTCCTTGCTGAAGAAGCCGGCCAGCCCGGGAATGCCGGAGATGGACAGCGAGGCGAGCAGGAAGGTCCAGTAGGTGATGGGCAGGTAGCGCTTCAGCCCGCCCATGGAGCGGACGTCCTGCTCGTGGTGCATGGCGAGGATCACCGAACCGCAGCCGAGGAACAGGAGGGCCTTGAAGTAGGCGTGGGTGAACAGGTGGAAGATGCCGGCCGAGTAGGCGCCCACGCCGCAGCCGATGAACATGTAGGCCAGCTGGCTGACCGTGGAATAGGCCACCACCCGCTTGATGTCGGTCTGCACCAGGGCGATGGTGGCGGCGAACAGGGCGGTGAGCGCGCCGAGGATGGTGACCAGGTTCAGCGCCGTCTCGGAGAGGGCGAAGATCGGATTGCAGCGGGCCACGAGAAAGACGCCGGCGGTGACCATGGTGGCCGCGTGGATGAGGGCGCTCACCGGGGTCGGGCCCTCCATGGCGTCGGGCAGCCAGACGTGCAGCGGCAGCTGTGCCGACTTGCCGATGGCGCCGCAGAAGAGCAGGATGGCGATCAGGGTGGCGGTCTGCACCTCGCCGCCGAACAGCGGCGTGGTCCGGCCGACAAGCGTACCCGCCTGGCCGAAGACCGCGGTGTAGTCCAGGCTGCCGAAGGTGACGAAGATGAGCAGCAGACCCAGGAGGAAGCCGAAGTCACCGAAGCGGTTGACGATGAAGGCCTTTTTGCCCGCGTCCGCGGCCGACTGCTTCTCGTAGTAGAAGCCGATGAGCAGGTAGGAACTCGAGTCCCACCGCCTCCCAGCCGAAAAACAGCTGGAGGAAGTTGTTGCCGAGCACGAGCATGAGCATGGAGAAGGTGAACAGGCTCAGGTACGCGAAGAACCGGTAGTAGCCGTCCTCGCCTTTCATGTAGCCGACCGAGTAGATGTGCACGAGCGCGCTGATGCTGGTGACCACGATGAGCATCACCGCGGTCAGCTGGTCGACCAGGAAGCCGACCGAGATGCGCAGGGTGCCGCTCTCGATCCAGGTGTACAGGTCCTGGTTGATGATCTCGCCGCCCTGCACGCGGAAGAAGGCGACCAGCGCGCAGACAAACGAGACGAGCACGGTGACGATCGGCAGCCAGTGGGCGCGGACGCCCATCCGCCGGCCGAAGAGCAGCGTGAGGACGAACGAGGCCAGCGGCAGGAACGGGATGGCGAGCAGTGAGGCCGGCATAGGCTTACCCTTTCAGTTCGTTGATGGTATCGACATGCACCGATTTGCGGCTGCGGTACAGGGCGATGGCGATACCGAGCCCGATGGCGGCCTCACAGGCGGCCACGGTGATGATGAAGAAGGTGAAGGCCTGGCCGCGCACCGAGTCGAGGGCATGGCTGAGCGCCACCAGGTTGAGATTCACCCCGTTGAGCATCAGTTCGAGCGACAAGAGCATCATGATGATGTTGCGCCGGGTGAGAAAGCCGCACACACCGATGCAGAACAGCACCACCGCCAGGGCCATGTACCAGGACAGGGGGATCACGACTGCACCTCCTTGGTGTTGTCCGCCGGGGCGGCGGGTGGCTGTTCCGGGCTGTCCGCGGCCGGATCATCGCGGCGGGCCAGGGCCAGGCCGCCGATGAGGGCCACCAGCAGCACCAGCGCGGCGATCTCGAAGGGCAGCAGGTAGGTGGTGTAGAGTTCCAGGCCGAGCGCCTTGGTGTGGGTGGTCGCCCGCACCGCCTCCACCGTCCACACACCCTTCTCACCCAGGGTGAACGAGGGGATCACCCACAACAGGCCCACAGCCAGACAGCCGGCAATCACCCGGCCCGCCCAGGCGCCGGGCACAAAGGGATGGAGGGTCACCTCGTCGCGCAGGCTGACGAGAAAGAGCACGAACAGGTAGAGCACCAGGATGGCGCCGGCATAGACGATGATCTGGACCGCGGCAAGGAATTCGGCATTGAGCGTCAGGTAGAGCCCGGCCATGTGAAAGAAAAGCAGGAGCACCATGAGCACCGAGTGCACCGGGTTGCGCAGGCTGATGGCGAGCACGCCGCTGGCGGTGATCACCAGGGCGCAATAGATGAAAAAGATCTGTAGGAACATCGTCTCCCCCCCGTCAGACGGCCTGTTCGGCGCCGTGGTGTTTTTTCCAGTTGCGCCCCACCACCTGCTTCTCTCCGCTCCACTCGGCATCGACCACCTGCCGCTTGGCTGCGGGCAGGGTGTGCTCGGGCAGGCCGCGCGGCCGCCAGCAGGGGTTGACGTAGTCCTCGGCCCGGATGCCCTTTTCGGCGATGAACCGGTCCCAGTTGCCGAGCAGCTGCTCCTTGGTGAAGTAGAGCGACGGCCGGTCGTAGCTGGCATACTCGAACACCTCGGTGAGCACGATGGCGTCCACCGGGCAGACCTCGGCGCAGTAGCCGCAGTAGACACAGCGCAGGGCCTCGATCTTGTACTCCTGGATGAGCCGCCGGTTGCCGTACTTTTCCTTGTCCTTGTAGGGACGGATGCGGATACAGCGCGACGGGCAGGCCATGGCGCAACGCATGCAGCCGATGCACTTGCAGTCGCCGGTCGCCGGGTCGCGCACCAGGGCGTGCTGGCCGCGGAAGCCGAGCCGGATCTTCGGCTTCTCGTGCGGGTACTGGCGCGTGACCGGTTTGGAGAACAGCCGGCGCAGGGTCAGGCCGAGCCCCTGGAGGATCTCGACCTGCAGGATGGTCTCGAGCAGGTTCCGTTTCGGTTTGTACTGTATCTGCATGGGCACTCCTTCAGCCGAGCAGGGCCTTGAAGCAGGCGGTGACCACGATATTGGCCAACGCCAGCGGGATGAGCAGCTTCCAGCCGAGGTCCATCAGCTGGTCGTAGCGGTAGCGCGGCAGAGTGGCGCGGATCCAGATGAACAGGAACATGAACAGGTAGATCTTGAGCACGAACCACAGCGCCGGGAACCAGGGCACCGCGAACGGGCCGTGCCAGCCGCCGAGGAAGCAGACCGTGCCGATGGCGGCCATGACCATCATGCCGATGTACTCGGCCATGAAGAAGATGGCGTAGCGCATGCCGCTGTACTCGGTGGAGTAGCCGGAGACCAGCTCGGTCTCGGCCTCGGGCAGGTCGAACGGCACCCGGTTGGTCTCGGCCAGCATGCTGATGAAGAACACGAAGAAACCGATGCACTGGGGGAACAGGTACATGGAGAGGAAGCTGTCGCCCTGGGCCTCGACGATCTTGGACAGGTTGAGCGAGCCGGCCATGAGCATCACCCCGACCAGGCTCAGGCCCATGCTGATCTCGTAGCTGATCACCTGGGCCATGGAGCGCAGGCCGCCGAGGAAGCTGTACTTGGAGTTCGAGGCCCAGCCGGCGAGCACCACCCCGTAGCTGGCCAGCGAACTCATGGCGAACACGAACAACAGGCCGATGTCGATGTCGGCCAGCACCCAGCCCGGGGCAAACGGCAGCACCGCCAGCGAGGCCATCATGGCCACCAGGCAGATGATCGGCGCGGCCAGGAAGGTGGGCCGGTCGGCGTTGTCCGGGATGATGTCTTCCTTGAAGAAGCTCTTGATGCCATCGGCGATGGGCTGGAGCAACCCGTGCCAGCCGACCTCCATCGGCCCCAGGCGGACCTGCATGTGGCCGATGATCTTGCGCTCGAAATAGGTCGCGTAGGCCACGTGCAGCATGACCACGCAGAAGAGGACAACGATCCAGACGAGCAGGAGCAGGATGTTCATACGGTTCCTCGGTGTGTACTCAAGGCGGCAGGCCGCGGCCTACCGGTCGGACTCGCCCAGGACCACGTCCAGGCTGCCGATGTTGGCAATCAGGTCGGCGATCAACTCGCCCCTGGCGATCACGCCCAGGGCGGCGATGTGGATGAACGAGGGCGAGCGGATGTGCATCCGGTAGGGCCGGCTGGTGCCGTCACTCACGAAGTAAAAGCCCAACTCGCCCTTGGGCACCTCGGTGGCCACGTACACGTCGCCGTCCGGGTAGAGGGTCTTGCTGCGGTCGATGCCGATCATGGCCGTCCCGTAGCGGCTGCGCTGCGGGGTGATGGTGGCCACGGGCTTGAGCGGCATGACCAGGTCCGGGGCGTCGGCACTGGCGATCGGTCCGGGCGGCAGTTGGTCGAGGCACTGCTGGATGATGCGCACCGACTGGTGCAGTTCCTCCATGCGGCAGCGGTAACGGGCGTAGATGTCGCCCTCCGTGCCCAGCGGCACCTCGAAGTCTACCAGGCCGTAGGCATCGTAGGGTTCGTGTTTGCGCACGTCGTAGTCCACGCCCGAACCGCGCAGGCAGGCGCCGGTGAGGCCCAGGGCGAGCGCCTCGTCGCCGCTGATCCGCCCCACGCCCACGGTCCGCTTCAGCCAGATGCGGTTGGTGTCGATCAGGGTCTCGTACTCCTCGATCCTGGACGGGAACAGGTCGAGAAAGCGCTGCAGCTCGTCGACGAAATGGCGGGTCACGTCCTGGCGGACACCACCGATGCGCGTATAGGAGAAGGTCAGACGGGCGCCGCACAGCTCCTCGAACAGGTCGAGCAGGATCTCGCGTTCGCGGAAGCAGTAGAGGAACACGGTCATGGCGCCGATGTCGAGCGCATGGGTGGCCAGCCACAGCAGGTGCGAGCAGAGGCGCGACATCTCGGCGACGATGGTGCGGATGTAGCGGGCCCGCAGCGGCGCCTCGATCCCCAACAGCCGCTCCACGGCCACACAGTAGCCGACGTTGTTGGCCATGGCGGCGATGTAGTCGAGCCGGTCGGTGAGGATCAGGTTCTGGGTGTGGGTGCGGCTCTCGGCCAGTTTCTCGAAACCACGGTGCAGGTAGCCGACCTGCGGAGTACACTCGACGATGGTTTCGCCGTCCAGTTCCAGGTCCAGACGGAGCACGCCGTGGGTGGCCGGGTGCTGCGGCCCCATGCGCAGCGAGTAGCGCTCGCCGTCGCTGCCTTCGGCCACCGGCACCTCGAGGGTCTGTCGGATGGGTGTGCTCATGCGCCCTCCTCCTCGTTGAGGAATGTGGTGGCCTGCCCCTTTTTCGGCGGTCGGGGCCGGCGGCGGGTTGTCCGGGTCAAAGGAGTGCTTGTCCAATTCCTTGGCCCTGGCCTGCAGTTCCACCAGACCGGCCCACTCGCCCTTGCCGCGCAGCGGGTATTCCTTGCGCAGCGGGTGGCCCTCCCAGTCGTCCGGGAGCAGCACGCGGCGCAGGTCCGGGTGGTCGGTGAAGCGGATGCCCACCAGATCCCAGGTCTCCCGCTCCAGCCAGTTGGCGCCCGGCCAGAGGCTGACCACCGAATCGATGACCGGGTCTTCTTCGCCCACCTCGACGCGGACGCGCAGGGCATGGCGGTGCTCGATGGAGTAGAGGTTGTAGACCACCTCGAAGCGCATCAGGTTCGGGTCCACGCGGTGGCGGCTGTTGTCCACGCCGCAGAGCGAGCGCAGGTGGTTCATGCGGATCTCCGGGGTGTCGCGCAGCCACCGGAGGATGTCCCGTAGCCGTCCCGGCCGGATGACCACCGCAGTCTGGCCCTGGTAGATGTAGCGTTCGAGCACCTCGTCGGGAAACTCGGTCTGCAAGCGTTCAGCTATCGCCATTGGCTCCATCGGAACTGCTCCTTGCGTATCTTTTCCTGTAGCTTCAGAAACCCTTCCAACAGGGCCTCGGGCCGCGGCGGACAGCCGGGCACGAACACGTCCACCGGAATGATCTGGTCCACGCCCTGGGTGACCGCGTAGGTGTCGAACACGCCGCCGCTGCAGGCGCAGCTGCCCATGGCGAGCACGTAACGCGGCTCGGGCATCTGATCGTAGACACGACGCAGGGCCGGAGCCATCTTCTTGCTCAGGGTGCCGGCCACCACCATGCAGTCGGCCTGACGAGGGCTGGCCCGGAAAAGGATACCGAACCGGTCCAGGTCGTTGGTGGCGGCGCCGGCGTCCATCATCTCGATGGCGCAGCAGGCAAGCCCAAAGGTCACCGGCCAGATCGAGCCGGCCCGGCCCCAGTTGACCAGCTTGTTGAGCGGCCCCAGGAGCGCGTTGGCGCCGGGGATGTAGCGCACCCCCTCCTCCAGGCGGACCATGCCGGGCTCGGTTATTTCTCCCATTGCAGCACCCCTTTCTTCCAGGCGTAGACATACCCCACGAGCAGAAGCAGAATGAACAGCAGCATCTCCACCAGGGCGAACAGGCCGAGCCGGTCATAGGTCACGGCCCAGGGGTAGAGATAGATGGCCTCCACGTCAAAGACTACGAACAGGATGGCGATCAGGTAGAACTTCACCGAGAAGCGCATGCGCGGCGATTCGGTGGGTTCGTTGCCCGACTCGTAGGCGACCAGCTTCTCCCGGTACGGCCGGCTCAGCCGAAAGAACCGGCCGATGTACAGGGTGAGTACACCGAAGAGCACGCCGAAGATCAAGAGCAGCAGGATGCCGAGATATTCCTGGGGCACGGTGTCAGCCATGGCGGTCCCTCCCGTCAGCGCCGGTTGCGGAACAGTTGCTCGGCAAAGGCCTGCCGGGTGGTCTGCGAGGCATCGGCCGGGGTGGTGAAGCTCAGGCAGCCGGTGGTGCACTTGCTCACGCAGGCCGGTTCAAGGCCCTGGTCGACGCGGTCCATGCACAGGTCGCACTTGCCCACCTTGCCGGTCTCCGGGTTCCACTGGGGCACGGACCAGGGACAGGCGGTGATGCAGGCCTTGCAGCCGACGCAGTCCTTTTCGAACACGTAGACAATGCCGTCCTGGTCACGCCGCCGCATCGCGCCGGTGGGACAGGCGTCGACGCACCAGGGCTTCTCGCAGTGGAAGCAGCCGAGGTAGATGAAATCGATGCCCGGCACCGAGCCCGTGGCCGGCGAGGCAACCTCGAGGATGCGGCAGAAAAAGGCGCCGGTGCCCGGGTTGTTCTTTTCCTTGCAGTGTACTTCGCAGGCCCGGCAGCCGATGCAGTCGGCCACGTTCTGGGTGATGATGTATTTGCTCATTGCGCTTCTCCTTCGGCTATGCCGCCCGGCTGACGGTCACGAAACTTTCACAGAGGTTGAGGCCGCCGCCGGCCC
The DNA here is from genome assembly GCA_963754825.1 of uncultured delta proteobacterium. Lineage (GTDB taxonomy): Bacteria > Desulfobacterota > Desulfobulbia > Desulfobulbales > Desulfobulbaceae > Desulfobulbus. Next base: position 83,977 of record CAVWHP010000012.1, read on the forward strand.
GGTCCCACTCCTTGAGCTTGCCTTTCATGAAGATCTGGTCGGCCAGCCCCTTGCCGCAGGAGCGTTTCTTCACCGGCACATCGGTGCCGAAGCCGTGGAGCATGAACACCGCCTCCGGGTGGATGAGGTCCGTGACCCGGGCGCGGATGGTGCCTTTGGTGCCGTTGGCGGCTACCTCGACCCGGTCGCCGTCCTTGATGCCGAGCTTGCCGGCGGCGGTGGAGTGGATCCACAGGTGGTTCTCGTCAAGCAGCTGACTGAGGGTGGGATTGTTCTGGTGCTGGCCGTGGGCCTGGTAGCCGCAGCGGCCGTAGAGCAGGCGGAAGCTGCCCGCGGGCGGCGGTTCCGGGCTGACGTAGGGGGGCAGCGAGGCAATACCCGCCTCCTCCCACTTGGTGTTGACGATCTCGATCTTGCCCGAGTCGGTGCCGAACTTGAGGTCGCCGCGGTCGTACCAGATGGCCTCCTTGGTCAGCTTGACAAACCCCTTGGCGTCGAAATCGGCCACGGCCACGCCGGTGTCCTGCAGCTGGTACTCCCAGATTTCTTCGATCGATTGGTAGGGGAAGTACTCGCCCTTACCCAGCCGCCGGGCCAGTTCGGAGTAGATCTCCCAGCCGGCGCGGGTGTTGTTGAGCGGCGGCACGCACTGCTCGCGGCGGCCGAAGCCGGGCTTGAGCCCCTTCTCGGTGCGCAGGATGCTGGCCCGCTCGAGGAAGGTGGACTCGGGCAGGATAACGTCCGCGTACCAGGCGGACTCGCTGAAGTTGACGTCCACGGCCACGATCAGGTCGAGCTTGTCGAAGATGCGGCGCTGCGCCTCAGGGTCCGGCAGGGCGATCATCGGGTTGTGGCGGTGAATGAAGTAGGCCTTGACCGGGTACGGCTCGCCGCTCTCGATGGCGTCGTAGGCGGTCTGCAGCATGCCGGCGCCCTTGTCCCACATGGGGTAGCGGCTGCCGCAGCCGTCGGCCCGCTCCTCCTTGACCCCCGGCATATCGGCGCCGAGGCTGCGCAGCCCCTTGCGTCCGGCGTCCTTGCAGCCCTTGGGGTAGAACAGGCCGCCGGGCTGTTCGATGCTGCCCATGAGCGCGTTGAGGATGTGGATCATGCGCGAGGCGTAGAACGAATCGCGGTAGCGGGCGAGCATCCAGCCCGGGTGGATGATCACCCGCGGCCGGTCCTCGTTCAGCTCCCGGCAGAAGGTTTCGATCTCGGCCGCCGCAATGCCGGTCTCCGCCTCGGCCCAGGCGGGCGTGTACGGGGCAAGGAAGGCGGTGAACTCGGCCATGCCGGTGATGTAGCGGTCGGCGAATTCCCGGTCGTAGTAGCCGTTATTGACCACGCAGTTGGCGATGCCGAGCAGGAGGGCGTAGTCCGTGCCCGGCCGGTTCTGCCAGTAGCGGCTCGCCTTGGCGGCGGTGACCGAGGCGCGCGGGTCGACGTAGGTCACCCGGGCGCCGTTTTTGATGCCCTTGAGGAAGCTCTTCACCTCCTTGACGCGCAGGGATTCGGTCAGGTTGCGGCCGAACAGGACGATGTGGCGGGCGTTCTCGTAGTCGTAGGCAAAGTCCTTGCGGCCCAGGCCGTACACCGACATGGAGGCGTGGTGAACGTTGCGGCCGCAGGTGCAGTCGTGGTTGATGTAGTTGGGCGAACCCAGCGCCTTGAGGAACGACTTGCGCAGGTCGTTGAACGGGCCGCCCCGGTCGCTGAGCATGATTGACCGGCCGCCGTGCTCGGCGATGATCGTGTTGAGCTTTTTGGTGATGAAGTCATAGGCCTCGTCCCAGGAAACCTCGCGCCAGTCGCCGGCACCGCGGTCGCCCACGCGCAGCATGGGACTCACCGGCCGCTGCTTGTCCAGCCGCTGGGAAAAGGCGGCGCTGCCCTTGGCGCAGAGGCTCGTGCCCATGCCGCCGTCGTTGCTGTTCCCCTCGATCCACACCGGCTGATTGTTCTCGACCTGCACGGCAATGGGACAGCGCACACTGCACATTCCGCAAATGCTGTATTTTGTCTCTTTCATTCCTCTCCCCTGGTTGCTCGTTGGCACTCCCGCGTCGGGCCGGGCCCCTGCCCCGCCGACGCCTTGTTGACTCGTCCGGTCGTGCGCGCAGGCCGGTCGACTCCCCTTTCCGGGGGAACCAGCCGGCAGGAGGCGGCTCCGGTCCCTGCACAACGACTCTATGGAAAAATTTTTCTGCGCGGTCTGCAAGACAATTCGGCCGGACCGGCGGATATCGTTCCTGCGGAACCTCTTTTGCACTATGGATGCCAACTGCCCAAGGTCGGCCCGGCAAACAGACAACTCTTTCTTTTACTTTTACTTTTTTTCAATTCCGACAAGCCGGACGACCCGTTTCTCCCCGGGGAACGTGGTATCGGCCGGTCCGGGTGCAACAAAAAATATGCGGATGGCAACAAAAAGATGGCAACAGTACCGTTGTCGGGAGGAACGGAGTCGGGTTCTTTGTCCAGCAGCAGGGGCAGCATCCCGGGCAGGGTCGTGCCGGTCACCAGCAGGGCGTCGCTGGTGGCGGGCACGACAGCCTCGCTCACCTGGACGCTGCCGCCCACACGGAACCGAAATTGGTCGACGCCCTCGATCCGCTTGCCCGACCGGAACGGCCCTCGCCTACTTGTTCTTCCGCTTGGCGATCTTCTTCGGATACTGCTTCTTGTACAACCGCCGGGCCTCGATCAGCCGCTTCTCGCTCCGTTCGATGAGCAGTTCCTGGGCCGAGCGCTGCTCGTCCTTGGGCTCGGGCCGGCGCTGGATGTAACTGCCGTCCGGCTGCATGTCCCAGGCGCCGCGCCGGTCGGCCAGCTGCAGGTCGATGATCTCGCGCAGCTGCGCCTGCAGGGAGGGCGTTTCCACCGGCGCGACCATCTCCACCCGCCGGTCGAGGTTGCGCTTCATCAGGTCGGCCGAGCCGATGTAGTACTGTTCCTGGCCGTTGTTGCGGAAATAGTAGATGCGCGCGTGCTCGAGGAAGCGGCCGACCAGCGAGACCACGCGGATGTTGTCCGACAGCCCGATGATGCCGGGCCGGAGCAGGCAGCTGTCGCGCACGATCAGGTCCACGTGCACGCCGGCCTGGGAGGCCTGGTAGAGGGCGGCGATGAGGTCCTGGTCGGTGAGGGCGTTGGTCTTCAGCTGGATGAGCCCGGTGTGCCCCTTGGCCTGGTGCTCGATCTCGCCCTTGATGCCGTCGAGCAGGGCCTTCTTGAGAATCCGCGGGCTGGGCAGCAGCTTCTTGTACTTGCGCGCCGGCGCGTAGCCCAGGGTGAGGAAGTTGAAGAACTCGGTCATGTCGTCGCCGATCTCGGCGTCGCAGGTGAGCAGGCCGAGGTCGCAATAGGCCCGGGCCGTGCCCGCGTGGTAGTTGCCGGTGCCGATGTGCACGTAGCGCTTCAGGCCGGTGTAGTCGCGGCGGACCACGAAGATCACCTTGGAGTGGGTCTTCAGCCCGACCACGCCGTAGGTGACGTGGATGCCCGCCTCCTCCAGGTAGTTGGCCCAGTGGATGTTGGCCGACTCGTCGAAGCGGGCCATCAGCTCGACCACCACCGCCACCTGCTTGCCGTTCTGGGCCGCGTCGAGCAGGTACTGGATGATCTGCGAGTTGGCCGAGGTGCGGTACAGGGTCATCTTGATGCCGAGCACCTTGGGGTCGGTGGAGGCCTCGCGCAGGAACCGCTCCACCGAGTTGCTGAACGATTCGTAGGGATGCTGGAGAAGAAACGGCCCCTCCTCGCGGATCAGGTGGAAGAGGTTGGGCGCGTCGGAGCTGAGCTTGTAGTGGTTGAGCGGCCGGTGCGGCGGGAAATGCAGCTCCGGCTTGTCGATGGCCACGATCTGCATCAGGTCGCGCTTGCCCATGATCCCCTCGATGACGAACACGTCCTTGCGCGAGTCGATGCCCAGCTGGGAGGCGAGCATGCCGCGGTGCTGCCGGGTCATGGTGGCCTCCACCTCCATGCAGACGATCTCCGCGAACTTGCGGTCGCGCAGGGCCGACTCGATCATGGAGAGCAGGTCCACGGCCTGGTCGGGCAGCTTTTCGGTGATGGCGTTGCGCGTCACCCGGAACAGTTCGCAGCTCTCGATGACCATGCCCGGGAAGATCACCTCCAGGTTGTTGGCGATCACGTCCTCGAACAGCACATAGACGTGCCGGTCCGGCTCGACCCGGATGAACCGGGGAATGCCGGCGCCGGTAGTCGGCACCTTGATGCGGTTGAGGTAGACATGCTCGCCCGAGCTGTGTCGGGTGGCCACCAGCAGGTTGAGCGACAGGTTGGAAATGAACGGGAACGGGTGGGCCGGGTCCATACCCTGGGGGGTGAGCAGCGGGTAGATGTTGTCGCGGAAATAGGTGGCCATCCGCTGCCGCTGCTCCTCGCTGAGCTGGGCGTATTTGAGGATGTGGATATCCTGGCGGGCGAGTTGGCCGAGCAGTTCCTGCTCCATGTTGTGCTGCCGGCCGAGCAGGTCGCGGATCACCGCGTAGCTCTCGTCGATCTGCTGCTGCGAGGTGCGGCCGTCGATGGACAGCAGCTTGAGGTTGGCGCCCACCTGCTGCTTGAGGCCGCCAATGCGCTTCATGAAGAACTCGTCCAGGTTGGAGCCGATTACCGCCAGGAAGAAAAGCCGCTCGAGCAGCGGGTTGCGCACGTCGCAGGCCTCGCTGAACACCCGCCGGTTGAACTCCAGCCAGGTGAGTTCGCGGTTCAGGTACCACTCGGGTGCGGTCAGGTCGAACACCCGCTCCGTCTTGCCCGCCTTGTCGTTCTTGTCGCCGCGTGCCGTTGCCGTCCTGGCGACCTTTCTTGTCCGCGTCGGCCTTGAGTTCCATCGCTGCCATGGGCGCACCTCCTGGTTGGGATGAATGATCACTATAGAGAATCACTGTCCGGAAGGGAAGCGCGGAGTGTGTCAGCCGGTGACAACCACCCGGTTTTCCACCGCGCGGGGCCGGTTGGCCGACCACGGTGCGAGACGCCATTGGGATCCTGTTCCAGATAAGATTTTTTCCTATTTGATATTGACATGCCTCTACCACCTTGGTACCTTTGACCACATTCAGCTCCACGGGCGACCACGGAGTACCGCACCGATACCCACTGCAAGGAGGCACCCCGATGTCCGACAAGAAAAAACTCACCACCAACGCTGGCGCTCCGGTTCCCAACAACCAGGATGTGCTGACTGCCGGACCGCGTGGACCGCAGCTGCTCCAGGATGTCTGGTTCCTGGAAAAACTGGCCCACTTCGACCGCGAGGTAATCCCGGAGCGGCGCATGCACGCCAAGGGCTCCGGCGCCTACGGCACCTTCACCGTCACCCACGACATCACCAAGTACACCCGCGCCAAGATCTTCTCCGCAGATCGGCAAGAAGACCGAACTGTTCGCCCGCTTCTCCACGGTCGCCGGCCTGCGCGGTGCGGCCGATGCCGAACGCGACATCCGCGGCTTCGCCCTCAAGTTCTACACCGAAGAAGGGAACTGGGACCTGGTCGGCAACAACACCCCGGTCTTCTTCTTCCGCGACCCGCTCAAGTTCCCGGACCTCAACCATGTGGTCAAGCGCGACCCGCGCACCAACATGCACAACCCGACGAGCAACTGGGACTTCTGGACCAACCTGCCCGAGGCCCTGCACCAGGTGACCATCATCATGAGCGACCGCGGCATTCCGGCCAGCTACCGCCACATGCACGGGTTCGGTTCGCATACCTTCAGTTTCATTAACGCCAAAAACGAGCGCTACTGGTGCAAGTTCCATTTCAAATCCCAGCAGGGCATCAAAAACCTGACCGACGCCGAGGCCGAGGCCATTGTCGGCAAGGACCGGGAAAGCCACCAGCGTGACCTGTACGAGGCCATCGAACGAGGAGATTTCCCGCGCTGGACCCTGTTCGTACAGGTGATGACCGAGGAGCAGGCCGCCAGCCTACCCTACCACCCCTTCGACCTGACCAAGGTCTGGTACAAGAAAGACGCGCCGCTCATCGAGGTGGGCGTGCTCGAATTGAATCGCAACCCGGACAACTATTTCGCCGAGGTCGAGCAGGCTGCCTTCAACCCGGCCAACGTGGTGCCCGGCATCAGTTTTTCCCCGGACAAGATGCTCCAGGGCCGGTTGTTCTCCTACGGCGACGCCCAGCGCTATCGCCTGGGTGTCAACCACCATCTCATCCCGGTCAACCGGCCGCGCTGCCCCTTCCACAGCTACCATCGTGACGGTCAGATGCGGGTGGACGGCAACTACGGCTCCACCATTCCGTACGACACCAACAGCTACGGCGAGTGGCAGGACCAGCCTGACTTCTCCGAGCCGCCGCTGAGTCTCTCCGGGGCCGCTGACCACTGGAACGCCCGCGAGGACGACAACGACTACTTCACCCAGCCGGGCAAGCTCTTCCACCGTATGAGCAAGGAACAGCAGCAGGTGCTGTTCGAGAACACCGCCCGGCAGATGGCCGGCGTGCCCAAAGAGATCCAGGTCCGCCATATTACCCACTGCTACAAGGCCGATCCGGAATACGGCAAGGGCGTGGCCGCTGCCCTGGGAATCGCCATGAGTGACGTGCCGGTGTGATCGACTCAAGGTAATGCCGTCCGCAGGACAGGGCGGGTCGGAGCGGTTGCTCCGGCCCGCTTTTTTGTTGTCCTGCGGCCGCGGGAGCGCTAGAGGAAAGGGGTGCGCCCGGATTACCGGGCACTGGAGAGACAACGCGGGAAGGGTCCCGCAGGGAGTTGAGGCGACCATGGCCTGGGGACTGCTGTTCATCGCGGGGCTGTTCGAGATCGGCTGGGCCATCGGCCTGAAATACACCGAGGGGTTCAGCCGGCTGTGGCCCACGGTGTGGACGCTGGCGTCCATGGCGGTGAGCGTCTGGCTGCTGGGGGTGGCGGTGCGCACCCTGCCGGTGGGTACGGCCTATGCGGTGTGGACCGGGGTAGGCGCGGTGGGCACGGTGCTGCTTCGGCATTGTCCTGTTCGATGAACCGACCACCGTCGGCCGGCTGGTCTGCGTCTGTCTGATCGTCGCCGGTATCGTCGGCCTCAAACTCACCGGCCCGGCCGGTTGATCGCCCTGCCGGTCCACCGGGAACCACCAACCGCAGAGCACCAACGATACGGGAAGAACCACATGAACAACATTCAGGAAATGGACTGGGCCGAGGACTGCTGGCACGGCCACACCGGCATGGACAGCGCGAGCGACTACTGCACCACCGAGGACAGCGGGGCCAAGGCGGCCACAGAGCCCGCACCGCCCCGGGCGGACAAGGCCGCGGAAACGAACGCGCCAGCCGAACCATCCAAGCGGTGAGCGGAAAGGTTGCGGCGAGGCGCTGCAAGCGGCACTTTCCCGCCGTCGCGCTCCTGGCGCCGCCACCTGCTCTCAGGGGCTTTTTGGTTGTCCGCCAAGGCCCGGACTGCTAGGGTGGAGGGGCAACAGCAGGCGGATCCCACCTGCTCCCTGCCGGAACACGGTGCTGCCGCACCGGCAAAGAACCTTCCGGACAGGACGAAGAGGTGCCCGCCGCCCGCCTGCCCCAACTTTCCAGGAGGTCTGCCATGAAAGCAATCGAACACATCATCGTGCCCGTGGATTTTTACACCCATTCGGACCTGCAGGCCGGGTTCGCCCTGGCCATCGCCGCCACCTTCGGCGCGCGGATCACCTTTGTCCACGTCATGCGGCAGGTGGTCGACTACACCGATTTCGAGCCGGAGACGCTGGCCCGGCTGGGCAAGAACCTGGCCGCCCATGCGGACAGGAAGATGAAGGATTTCCTCCGCGATCTGGACAAGGGCAAGGTGGTCTGCCGGGGCGAGGTGCTCGGCGGCGAACCGGCCGAGGCCATCCTCACCTTTGCCGACCTGCACAACGCCGACATGATCATCCTCAGCACGCACGGCGCCCAGGGCTTTGAAAAGATCCTCATCGGCAGTATCGCCGACCGGGTGATCAAGGGCGCGGAATGTCCCTGCCTGGTGTTCAACCCGTTCAAGAAGACCTGGCGCTACACCACCGAAACAGGAACAAAGAAGTAAGCTCACGCGCCCGGCGGTCCACGCCGGGCGCTCCATCGGGGGCGGCGTTCGCCGCCCCTGCCCATCTGTCTGCCGCATCCGCACAACTCAACAAAAAAGGGCGCGCCTCATCGGCACGCCCCTCTCGCCCTTCAGGCAGCGATCGGTCGTTCAGCCCGCGGCCGGTACCAGCCGCCCGGTCCAGCGGAACAATGCCGGCAGGGTCAGCAGCAACAGGACCACGGTGGCGGCGAGCAGCAGCCACTCGGGCAGGGTCTCGGCCACCTCGCCCAGGGTGGCTGCGGCCGACAGGCCGAGCGCCAGGTAGAGTCCATCGACAACCAGTCCGCAGACCACGCTGACCACCGCAATGGCCGCCAGGTACACGGCCGCGCCCCCCTTGCCGAGGATGCGCACGATCACCGCCAGGGCCGTGATGTTGGTGGCCGGTCCGGCCAGCAGGAAGACCAGGGCCGCGCCCGGACTGACGCCCTTGAGGATCAGGGCCGCGGCGATCGGTGTGGACGCGGTGGCGCAGATGTACATGGGGATGCCGGCCACCAGCATGAGCAGCATGGCGCTGAGCCCGCCGCCCAGGTGACGGGAGATCAGGTCGTCCGGGACGAGCACGGTGATGGCCGCGGCCACGGCCAGGCCGACAAAGAACCAGCCGGCCAGATCGCCCCAGATGTCGTACACCGCATAGCGCCCTCCCTCCCGCAACCTGGCCAGGAATCCCTGAACCGGTCCGTGGCCGCCGCAGCAGTCGCCCTGGCAGGCGGTGGCCATGGGCAGCACGGTGGGACCCGGCTGCGGTTTTTCCTCGCGGAAAAAGAACAGGTTCTGCGCCACCCCGGCAGCCACGGCCGAGACAAAGGCGGCCACCGGCCGGGCCACGGTGAGCAGCGGGTCGAGCAGGGCCCAGCTCACGGCAATGGAATCGACCCCGGACTCGGGCGTGGCCACGAGGAAGGCGGCGGTGGCGCCCCGGTTGGCGCCCTGACGGCGCAGCTGCGCCGCTGCCGGCAGCACGCCGCAGGAACAGAGCGGCAGTGGGATGCCGAGCAGGGCCGCCTTGAACACCGGCGCAAACCGGCCGCGTCCCAGGTGGGCGGCGACAAAGTCGGCGGACAGGAAGACCTTGAGCAGGCCGCCGATGGCCAGGCCGAGGAGGATGTACAGGGCGGACTGTTCGAGCAGGTGCCAGGCGGCACCGAGGAAGGCAAGCAGCAGGTCCATGGCGGTTTGTTGGTTCACTCCCGGATGTGTTCGAGCGCGGTGCGCACGAGGATTTCGATGTGGTTGTCGCCCAGCCGGTAGTAGAGCACCTGGCCCTGGCGGCGGTTACGCACCAGCGCCAGTTGGCGGAGCAGGCGCAGTTGATGGCTGACCGCGGATTCGCTCGCAGCGAGCAGGCCAGCCAGGTCACAGACGCACATCTCTCCGCCGGCCAGCGCCCAGAGGATGCGCAGCCGGTTCGGCTCGCCCATGGCCTTGAACAGGCTGGCCAGGGTCTCGGTTTCCTTCGCAGCGAGGGCGTCCCGACGGGCCGCGGCGATGCGGTCGGGATGGATGCAGCGGACCTGGCAGCGGTCCTGATCGTCAGTGGCGGTCACGGGCTGTTTCCTTGTTATTGATATATGAACATGTATTCATGTTTTGTAATGTAGCGATCCGCACCCGTTTCGTCAAGCGGCCATATGCGCCATTACCCGGGTGGCAACATAGGGGAAAAACAGCGGCGGTGCGGACCAACGCACAGGAAGCGATTGCCAAGACCACGGCCGAAACGGTATCGTGCGCCAACCGTCAACGATTGCGCGGACCGGCCGGTCATCTCCGGCCCGGCGGCGCGGTCCAACCCACCTGTTCATCCCCATGCGACATCTTCTCCTGCTTGTCCCGGCCCTTTTCCTCCTCGCCTTCGTCTGCACCGGCTGCGCCAAAAAAGCGGCCGGTCTGCCCGAGGAGCCCAAGGGCTTTTCCTGGTACACCGCCAAAAACGGCGCCGGCTCCTACCTGCAGCCCGAGGATTGGTACGTGCGCGAGGACACGGCCGGCCAGACTGACCTGCTCTATATTACCCGCGAGAAGATCACCCGCACCAAGGGCTTCTTCGCCGGGCTCACGGTGCGGCGCGAACGGGGCATCACCGCCCGCTTCGGGGTGTCGCCCACCCAGTACGCCGAAACCTTCATCGCCGAAGTGGTCGGCAACGCGGAGGTCCTGCGCTCGGCCGTGGTCGAGAGCGGCCCCACCCCCATGTACGTGGCCCGGGTGGCCGAACCGCGCCCGACCATCGGCCGGGTCGTCGTTCACCACAGCGTCATCGGCGTGGACAGCCGGGACATGGTCTTCCACATCAGCTTTGAAGCCCCAGGGATCGAGTGGGACTTGCTCGACCCCATTGCCCGGGAACTGCTCAGCCAGTTCATCCTCGACTGAAAACCCGGTCCGCACCGGCACACACAACCCGCACTGGAGCACCGGTCATGAACAATCGCCTGCACTGCACCCTGACCGCTCTGGTCCTGGCCGCCTTCCTGCTCACCGCCTGCGGCGGGCCGGCGCGGACCTCCCGGAACCGCCTTGCCGCCACGCCGGAAAACAGGCTCGAGAACGTTGCCGCACCGGTGACAGAGACCGCCGTTCCGCCCGCGCCGGTGACTGCACCCGTCCCTGCGCCTCAGACCGGCGATGGTCAGGTGGCGGTTGCCCCACCCTCGCCCACCGGCGCCCTGACCGCCCGGCCGGAGTACACCCCTGGCATCGCGGCCCGGGACGTCAACGCCCCCACCACCGCCCGCCGCGACCCGGCCGCCATGACCGTGGACCTGGTCGTCGCCCGGCCGGCCGGCGCCATGGCCACGGTGGCCGGGGCGGCGATCTTCCTCGTCTCCTGGCCCTTCGCCGCCCTGGGCGGCAATACCGAGGAGACCTGGGACAGCCTGGTGGCCAATCCGGCCGCCTACACCTTCCAGCGACCGCTGGGCGATTTCGACCACGAGCGACCGCTGCACCCGCCTGCCGCGCCCTGAGCGCAAACGGCCGACCAGGCCACCCTATTCCACCCCGCCGCCCTTGCCATGCCGGGAATCATTCCTATGGTAGCCCGGGAATGATTCCCCCGATACTTCAGGCACAGGCACGACCATGCACCCATCTCCCACCGCCGTTTCCCCCGCTGTCCCGGACAGTCCCGCTGCCCTGGCCGAACTGCTTGCCGGGGTGATCGCCGAGACCGGCCGTTTCGTGCTCGGCAAGGAACCACAGATCCGGCTCGCCCTCTGCTCGCTGCTCGCCGAGGGCCACCTGCTCATCGAGGATATTCCCGGCATCGGCAAGACCACCCTGGCCAAGGCCCTGGCCGGGGTGCTCGGCCTGGATTTCCGCCGCATCCAGTGCACCAGCGACATGCTGCCCGGCGACATCCTCGGGGTGAGCGTGTTCGAGCAAAAGAGTGCCAGTTTCAGCTTTCACCCCGGCCCGATCTTCACCCGCATCCTGCTCGCCGACGAGATCAACCGCACCACCCCCAAGACCCAGAGCGCCCTGCTCGAGGCCATGGAAGAGCGCCAGGTCTCGCTCGAGGGCGCGACCCGGCCCCTGCCCGCGCCATTTTTCGTCATCGCCACCCAGAACCCGCTGGAACAGGCCGGCACCTATCCCCTGCCCGAATCCCAGCTCGACCGTTTCCTGTTCCGCCTGACCCTGGGCTACCCGGACCGGGAGGCGGAACGCCAGCTGCTCTCCGGCGACAGCGAACCGGTGGCAGACATCACCCCCCTGCTCGACGCCGACCGGGTGCTGCAACTGCAGCGCCGGGCGCGGGGTGTGCATCTCTCCACCCACCTGGTCGGCTATGTCCAGGACCTGCTCGAGGTCAGCCGCCTTTCGGGCCGGTTCGCCTTCGGCCTGTCGCCCCGCGCCGGTCTCGCCCTGCTGCGCGCGGCCCGGGCCTGGGCCCTGCTTGCCGGCCGCGACTGGGTGCTGCCCGAGGACGTGCAGCAGGTGCTGCCGCACGTGGCCGGCCACCGTCTCCGCCACGCCGACACCCTGGCCGAGGTCGATCCAGCCGAACTGGCGACCGTGTTCCAGAGTGTGCCGGTGCCGGCGTGAGCGTGACCGCCCGGACCCGCCGATTGCCGCCCGGTCGGGACATCCTGCTGCACCTCGCCCCGGCCTGGACGCTTTCCGGCCAACGCTACCGTTTCCACCCCACCCTGTACGGCCTGCTCTACGCGGGCATGATCGCGGCGCTCCTGGTCGGCTCGATCAACCACAACAACAACCTCGGCTACCTGCTCACCTTCCTGCTCGGCTCCATGCTGCTCGTGGCCGTCCGCTCGGGCTGGCGCAACCTGCGCGACATCACCGTCACCGGCGGCCGGGCGCGGCCGGTGTTCGCCGGCCGGGAGGCGCGCTTCGACCTGCACCTGCAGGCAGAGGGTGACCGCTACGGCCTGCTCCTCGCCCTGGATCCGGATCATCCGGTCACGGCGGACCTGCGCGCGCGAGGCGGCACCGGGGTCGAACTGAGCCTGCCCGCAGCCCGTCGCGGTCTGCTGCAGGCCCGCACCCTGCACCTGTGGACCAGCTTTCCGCTCGGCCTGTGCACGGTGCGCACCACCCTGCCGGTGGAACTGGACTGCCTCGTCTACCCGCAGCCCCTGCCCGGGCCGCACAGCAGTGAGGGCGCGGGCGAAGACCGGGACCGGAGCCGCCCCCGGCCCGCCACCGGCGGCCGCGAGTTTTCGGGCCTGGCCGCCTACCGGCCGGGCGACAGCCTGCAGCAGCTGCACTGGAAGAGCTTTGCCCGCGGCCAGGGACTGCACACCCGGGTGTTTGCCGAAGAGGAGAGCGGCGGCGCCATCTTCTCCCTGGACCGGGTTCCGGGCGGTGACCTGGAACACCGGCTCTCCCGCCTCTGCCACCTGGTGCTCACCGCCGAGGCCGGCTCCCGCCGCTACGGCCTGCGCCTGGGCGCCACCACCATCGGCCCGAACCGGGGACCGGGCCACCGCGACCGCTGCCTGCGCGCCCTGGCCCTGCACTGATGCGCATCCTGCCCACGGACCTCGAAAAACCCGACACCCGGCCCATCCTGGCCACGGTGATCACCGCCACCCTGCTCCACCTGCCGAACATCTCGGTGGTCGCGGCCCTGCTCTGCGTGGCCATGTGGGCCTACCACGCCCTTTCCCTGCGCCGGCCGCTGCCCGTGCCCGGCCTCGCGCTCAAGACCGTGGCCGGCGCGCTCCTCTTCCTGGTGGCGGTGCTCACCAACGACGGCCTGACCGTGGAGGCCTTTGTCAGCCTGCTCAGCCTGATGATCGCGCTCAAGCTGTTCGAGCTGCGCCACCGCCGCGACGCGACCATTGCCGTCATCCTCTGCTATTTCGTCATTGTCAGCGGCATGTTCTTCAGCGACTCGCTGCCCGCCACCACCTACATCGTCCTGGCCGTGCTCGGCAACACCGCGGTGCTCGCCCACGTGCAGCAGCCCTCGCTCGGCCTGCGGCCGGCCCTGCGCCTGGCCGGGAGACTTGCCCTCAAGGCCCTGCCGGTCACGCTGGTGTTCTTCCTGCTGTTCCCGCGTGTCCAGGGCGGGTTGTGGGGCCGGCCCTCGCTCATCGAGGCGAAATCGGGGTTTTCCGAGGAGATCCGCTTCGGCGCCATCGCCCGCCTGGCCGTGGACAACGAGGTGGCCTTCCGGGTGGAGTTCGACGGTCCCATGCCGCCGCCCGAGCAGCGCTACTGGCGGGGTATCGTCCTCTGGGAATTCGACGGGGAGATCTGGCGGCGGGGTGAAGGGAACCGGGGCGGCCTGGCCCTGGCGACCGGCGGGCCCACGGTGGGCTACACCCTCACCCTGGAGCCACACCAGCGCAACTGGCTGTTCGCCCTGGACCTGCCCGTGCGGGCCAACCTGCGCGGCGCCTGGCTGAACGGCGACCACAGCCTGCAGACCTGGCGGCCGGTGACCGGGCGGATCAGCTACCGGGGCGAATCCCGGCCCCGGGCGCAGGCTCGGGCCCAGGCCGGCCTGCCTACCCGGGGACTGCAGCTGCCCCCGGCGGGCAACCCGCGGGCGCGCGAACTGGCCCGCTCCTGGCAGCAGGCAGGCCTCCTGGAGCATGAAGTGGTCGAGCGGGCGCTCGGCCTGCTCGCCTCCGGCGACTTCCGCTACACCCTGGAGCCCGGGGCCGCGGACCAGGCCGCGGAGGCGGTCGACCGGTTCCTGTTCGACACCCGGGCCGGCTTCTGCGAGCACTTCGCCGGCTCGTTCGCCTTCCTGCTGCGCGGTGCCGGGGTGCCGGTGCGGCTGGTGGGCGGCTACCTGGGCGGCCGGGTCAACCCGCTCGGCGGGCACCTGGTGGTGCGCCAGGCGGACGCCCATGTCTGGTGCGAGGTCCTGCTCGACGGCAGCTGGCAGCGCATCGACCCCACCGCGGCCGCGGCCCCGCGGCGGCTGCAGGCCACCGCGGACGAGCTGCTTGGTGGTGGCGGAACCGACTCCCCCTTTGCCCTGCTCTCCTTCGCCCGCCTGCCCGCCTGGCTGCAGCCGCTGGCCAACACCTGGGACCTGGTGGACAGCCGCTGGAACCGCTGGGTGATGGAGTATTCCTTTGCCGACCAGGTGCAGCTGCTGCGCCTGGCCGGCCTGAACGTGGGCATCGGCCGGGGCGCGGCCCAGGTGCTGGTGGTCGGTGCGGGTCTGCTGGCCGCCGGCTGGTTCCTGATGCTTGCCCTGGTCCGGCCACGGGACCTTCGTACCGACCCGGTGGCCCGCGACTGGCGTCGCTTCTGCGCCGCGCTCGCCCGGGCGGGGCTGAAGCGCCGGCCGCACCAGGGACCGATCAGCCTGCTGCAGACCATCCGCGCAGAGCGGCCCGACCTGGCCGACCAGGCCGAGGCGATCATCGACCTGTACGTGGGCCTGCGCTACCGCGGCCGGGACGACGAGGCCACCCGCACCGCCTTCCACCGGGCGGTGCGCCGGTTCACCCCGCGACCGGCCGCCGGCTGAGCCGGGCTACAGGTCGAGAAACCGCTGCAGGGCCTCGCTGATGTGGGTGATCTGCTCGCAGCAGACCGCGTGTTCCATGGGATAGGTGCGGAAGCGCACGGCGTAGCCGCGGTCCTTGAGAAACTCGGCGGCGCGGATGCCGAGCGCAGTCGGCACCACCGGGTCGTAGAGGCCGTGCTGGACCTCGATGGGCAGATCGAGGTTGGCCGGGCTCAGGTCGATGCTGTCCATGGTGGCCAGGTAGGTGGACATGGCGATGAGTCCGCCCAAGGGTTTGTCGTGGCTGAGACAGACCTGGTAGGCCACGGCCCCGCCCTGGGAAAAGCCGGCCAGGACGATGCGGCGGCTGTCGATGCCGCGCTCCAGTTCGCGGTCGATGAACCGGTTGATCGCCGTTGCCGAGACGAGCAGTTCCGCGCTGTCGACCCTGCGGTCCAGGCCCATCTCGAGGATGTCGAACCAGGCCGGCATGACGTAGCCGTTGTTCACGGTCACCGCCCGGCTGGGCGCATGCGGGAAGATGAAGCGGATGGCCGCCTCCTCGGGCAGGTGCAGGTCCGGCACGATGGGCGCGAAGTCGTAGCCGTCGGCGCCGAGGCCGTGCAGCCAGATGACGCTGGCGTCGGGGTTGGGGCGGGTTTCCTGCTCGTAGGCCGGCAACAGGGACATGGGATTCTCCTTGGCGATCGGGGAACGGGAACGGCCGGGGGGCCGCGCATGGGGCCACTATAGCATGGCCGGCGCCACAACCCCAACCTCCACGGCCTGGGTCGCTGGATTCAGGCGATCAGGAAGACGACGAGACCGCCGACCAGGAGCGACCTGCACCAGCCGCGGTCCGACCAGGGGATGGAGCGATTTGAGCCGGTGCCAGAGCACGGCCGGGACCAGCGTCACCAGGAAGAGCGCCATGGCCACGGCCAGACAGCCGGGGTAGCCCAGGTGCGGGCCGATCAGCGCGACCAGGGACCGCCCCCCGGGCAGGGGGTGGTAGAGCAGCTTGAGGTGCAGGACATAGAAGAGGAGTGCCTCGCGTGCCGGCCAGGCGATGAGCGGCGCCAGCGCGGACCGGCCGCGGCAGGCGCGCAGGCCGGCGGCAACGAACAGGAGCACGAAGCCCAGTCGGCAAAGGAAGAGGAGTACCGAGGACCGGTCGTCAACGATCAGGTGCAGATGGTCGCGCATCAGCACGAGCAGGGCCAGCCCGGGCAGCGCGAGCACCAGGCCGGCGCGCAGGAGGACCTGCTGGAACCGCTCCTCCAAACCCGCGGCCCGGGCCTGGCTCCAGAAGAGACTCAGGGCCGCGCCGGCGGCGACAAAGCCGAACCAGGGCAGCAGGGGAAAGAGCGTCGTCCCGGTAGGTACCAGGTAGCCGCTCAGCCAGAGCGGCAGCCGGGTTGCCAGGTCGGCCTGCCACACCGGCCGGGCCAGGAGCACCGCCAGGCTGCCGGCGAGCACCACCGCGCCGAGCAGGGCGCGGCCACCTGGGACAACCAGTCGCAGCACCAGGAGCACCAGCAGGCCCGCGCCGATGCAGTGAAGCACGTCCACGCCGAGAAATTCCTGCCACTGGAGCGCACCGACCCGCGCCCGCCAGTCGCCCAGTGTATAGGCGGGCAGGTGGAGCAGGTAGCCGACCAGCCAGATCAGGCCGATGCGGCCCAGCACCTTGGGCAGCCGCGGACGGACGGCACCCTCGGCTGCGTTGCCCAGCAGAAAGGTGAAGCCGGCGACCAGAAGAAAGGCGGGCGCCACCAGGCCGCTTGCGAAATGGACCACTGCAAACAGCACCCCCTGCCGCAGCGCCGGGTCGAGCAGGGCATTGACCGTGTGCACCCCGATCATGGCCGCCACGGCCAGGCCACGCAGCAGATCCATTGCCAGCACCCGCTCGCGCCCCATCACCCCTCCCCTGCCCGCTCCACTGTTCCCGCCGACCGCCTCCCGGCCGGCGCCCGGGCCACTCTACCCGGTGGCTGCGGGCCGGCACGACAAAAAAAGCCCCTTTTCCCTCCGGGGAGAGAAAAGGGGCTCTTCTTTCTGATGGAAAAGAGGCCCGCTCCAGCCTGCCGATCAGCGGGTGTGCACCGGGCGGGAATCAGCCTGTGCCGGTTTCATGGTCCGCGACGGGGATGGCGCAACCTCGTCCCCTACCGGCCGCCGCCCCGACCACCGCCGCCGCCACCGCCCGGTCCGCCACCCGGTCCACCGCTCGGCCCGCCGCTCTTGCCGCCCGAGCCACCACTGCCACCCGAACCACCGCTACCGCCCGAGCCACCGCTGCCGCCGGCAGCACCCTTGCCGCCTGCGCCTGCGGCCGAGGCTGCGCCCGCACGGGACGGGCTGGCCATCTGCTGGTGCAGCCGTTCCATGTCTCGCCGGGTGTAGCCGTCGCGCAGCCCCTGGTTGACCCGGCCGGCCACCTGGGACGAGTCGATGCCCAACCGCGCCATGGTGCGCACGGTCTGCATGGTCTGCACGGCCAGCTGATCCGCCTCGGCCCGGTTCAGGACCCGCTCCTGGTCGCGGATGCGCACCTGCAGCCGGGCCTGGATCGCCTCCACGTCAGCGACGCGCATGCCCGCGGCCAGCGAGTCGGCCACGGCTTGGCGCGTGGCCATCACGGTGCGCCGGTCGGTGGTCATCCGCCGGGCCAGCCGGTCGGCCTCGGCCCAGCGGTCGCGCACCGTGGCCATGGCCCGGACCACCTGCTGCTCGCCGGCCCGTTTGGTCATGCCCTCCATGGCCTTCTCCATCAGCGGTGCACAGGGCAGCCCGTCCCGCGCGGCACTCATCACCGCCTGGCGGGCCTGCTCCCGGCTCGCCGCGCTGAACCGGTTGCGCGCCATGGCGGCCAGCATGGCGCAGGCCTGCGCTTCGGGAACGCCCACGGCACTCATCTCGCGGACCTCTCGCTGCACCCTGTCCCTATCCTGCACGGACAACCCCTGCAGGTCGTCGGCCCAGGCCAGAGACACACTCACAAACAGCACGATAAGGACGGCAGTCAGATGTTTCATACTTTCTCGATAGACAGTGAACGTTGGTCTTTTTCCTGTTCAAACGATCGGTTGCTGCAAAGGTTACAACTCCGGCTCATACACGCAGTTCCAGGCGCCGAAATCGTCCTGCTCCCTCAGGCGGCAGTCGGGCAGGAACACCTGGTTGTCCACCAGGTAGAAGTAGCGAAACGATGCCCCCGCGGGCACGGACACTGCCCACGCGTCGCTGGTCCGGTGCGCCGGGCGGGGCGTAAACCCGTCCAGGCTGCTCGCCAGGGCCACCTGCGCGGCGCCGGGGCGGTCGAGCAGGAGGGTCAGGGTGCCGCCTTCCACCCGGCAGGAGTGGCTCGCGCAGCCGCTGAGCAGGGTCACGCCGACACACAGGCAGAACACGCGTTTCATATCTGCAACCCCACGTTGAGAATGGAATTTTCGCCGCCAAAGTCATCCTGCTCCAGGGCCGGCAGGGTGGGATCGGCCATCTGCCGCTCACCATCGAGGATGTAGGCGAACCGGTGCTCCCCCGGCGCCACCGGCAGGGTCAGCTCCCAGTAGCCGCTGTCCCCGGCGCGGCGCAGGGGAACCCGCTGCCAGCCGGTGAACGAACCGGCCAGTTCCACCTGGCGGGCGTCCGGCTCGAACAGCACGAACCGGTTGACAGGCGCAACCGGCGCCGGCTGGTCGGTAAGCAGACTGACCACCAGCAGGGCGGCGGCAAAGCCGGCCGCGGCCAGCCCCGCCGGCCGCAGCAGCGCAGCCAAACGGGTGCGCAGCGGCGGCCGCCACGGGACAGGCGCGGGTGCGGCCAGGGTGTGGAGCGGCAGGTCGCGCAGCCGCTGTTCCTGGTCGAGCAGGTCCAGGGTCAGGGTGGCGAAGTCGTTGTCAGCGCGGACCTTCTCCACAAACGTTCGTTTTTCGCCGAGGTCCATCTCGTTGTCGATGTACAGGCTGGCCAGATACTCCATCACGCCTCTCCTTCGGCCATCAGGGCCTTCAACTTGAGCCGCGCCCGGTGGACACGGACCTTGACGTTGGTTTCGCTCAGGTCGAGCAGCCGACCGATCTCCCGGTAGGAAAAGGTGCCGGTGGCCAGGAGGGCGACCAGCTGCCGGTCCGTGTCGTCGAGCCGGCGGATGGCGGCCAGCACCCGGTCCATTTCCTGGCGGTCGATCAGCTGGTGCTCCGGGTCGCGGCGCGGATCAGCGGTTTCCCGTTCCGGCAGTGGGCTGGTCCGCCGCCGACGCAGGGCGTCCAGGCCGGCGTTGCGGGCGATGGTGAACAGGAGCCCGAGCTGCTCGCTGTCGCGGCCGTAGCGGCTTAAGTAGCGGGCAAAGGTCTCCTGCACCAGGTCCCGGGCCAGTTCGACATCGCCGGTCAGGTGCAGCAGAAACCTCAGCACCCGCTCCCGGTTGTCCCGATACAAACGCTCGCAGCTCTCCATATTTTAAAAAACGTCCGGGACCGGGCAAGGTTACAGCCCGGGTGGATTTTTTTGGCCGACCATCACCGACGAACCCTTCGCCTCCGCTGCTGTTGGGACCATTCAGGAGCACGTCCATCCAGGAGCCACCACCGCCGCAGGCGCGTTTCATTGACCTCCACGGCCAGCACGGCTACCCTGTCCGCTGGATTATCGCTGTTTTCCGAAAGATCGGACGGAGGCACTACCCATGCGCACTCTACTTCTCCTGACCGGCCAGTGGACGCTCCTCCTGCTGGCCATGGCCTGGGCCGGATACGTCCTCTGGCTCGCGCCCCTGCCCCTGGCGGCGCGGATCACGGCCATCCTCCTCTATGCGCTCGGCACGCTGCTGCCGCCGCTCGTCCGGCCCGATCGATGGCAGGGGTTGATCCTGCCGGTGATCCTGTTCGCCGCGGTGCTTTCCTGGTTTTTCACCCGCGCCCCTTCGAACGAGCGCGACTGGCAGGCGGACGTGGCCGTGCTCGCCCGGGCGGAATTCGCCGACGACACGGTCACCATCCACGGGGTGCGCAACTGCGACTACCGCACCGAAACCGACTACACCTGCCGCTGGGAGTCCCGCACCTACAACCTGGCCGACCTGCAGACCGTGGACCTGTTCGTCATCACCTGGGGGGCGCCGGGCATTGCCCACACCATCGCCAGTTTCGGCTTCGGCGAGGCGGGATACGTGTGCTTCTCCATCGAGACCCGCAAGGAAAAGGGCGAGGGCTACTCCGCGGTCAAGGGCTTTTTCCGCCAGTACGAGAGGATCTACGTGGTCGCCGACGAACGCGACGTCATCCGCCTGCGCACCAATGTGCGCCGGGAGAAGGTCTACCTGTATCCGCTCAAGGTGCGGCCTGCCCTGGCCCGCTCCATTTTCCTCGACTACCTGCGCGAGGTGAACCGGCTGCGCGACCGGCCCCAGTGGTACAACGCCCTCATCGCCAACTGCACCACCAGTGTCCGCCAGCACGTGGTGCCCTACACCCCGGATGCCTGGCTGGACTGGCGGCTGGTGGCCAACGGCTTCATCGACCGGCTGTTCTACGAGCGCGGCCTGGTCAACCAGGACCTGCCCTTTGCCGAGTTGAAGGCGCGCAGCTTTATCAACAAAAAAGCCCAGGCCGTGGACACGGACCCGGATTTTTCCCGGCGCATCCGGGAGGGACTGGTACGGCCCGAGAGCCGGAACCCCTGAGGTCGCTGCGGTGGTGACGAAACCGGCGCCGTCGAGAACACTGCTCCAGATCCGTCCCACCGAGCCTCCGGCCCCATGCTGACGCCGGTCACCACCGTTTGAAGAACTGTTCCTGCGGGGCCGGCTGTGGCCTTTTCGGAGCGGGTGGCGGCGGTGGTGGTGGTGAGGGCGGGCGCTGCGCGACTTCCAACTCCCGTCGCAAACGATTGTTTTCCTCGCGTTCCCTGGCGAGCTTTTCCGTCAAGACCTGGATCTGTCCAGGCTGCGGTGGCGACACCACGGGTGGAGCCTCGGCAGTGGCGGCATGGGCCCGGGCAGGGGCGAACAGTTCCCTGGCGTGGGGCGCGCCGGCTGGCGCCTGTCCGGCGGTCGCATCCGCGGCCAGATGGGTCGTGCCGAAGCCGATGACGAAAATGAGCAAGGAGTTGAGCACCCAGTAGACCGCCTTCTGCACCTTCTGGGCCCGGCCTTCGACCTCGGCAAACCAGACGATCGAGCCGAGCAGGAAACTGAGGCACAGGGCCAGATAGCGGGCCGGCAGTTCCGGGAACTGGGAGGCAAGGCCGTTGACCAGGAACATCATCAGCGAGCCCGCCACCCCCGGGGTGAGCATGGATTTCGGATTGAGAAAATCATTCATGGTCCACCTCCTGTGCTGGTTGGGCCGCGTCGCTGCACCTCGCCTGCAGGGACCGGCCTTCCCGATGGTGATTTATCCGGCAGCACCGGCCCGGTCCTTGCCGGAGCAGCGACTGCAGAACGATGTACCTTGTCTGAGAGAAGAAATAAAGGGACGCGCCCCTGAAAACAAGAGGTAAAAACTGGAGGGAAAACAGCTAAACAATATACCCGAAAATGGATGCCGGGCAATGCCCTCGAAAAGAACCGATGTGGCCGAACGGAGGCAAAGAAAAAGCCCCGGCAAGCTGTCGAGCTTGCCGGGGCTTTTTTATGATGGCGGAGAAGGTGAGATTCGAACTCACGGTACTTGCGTACACACGCGTTCCAGGCGTGCACCTTAAACCACTCGGTCACCTCTCCGTGTTGTGGGCGCGGGCACCGGCCGGTTCGACCGGTCAGCGAGGGGCTTTTCTACTCTGTCGTCATATTTTTGACAACAGAAATCCGGCGGCGGTTCTGAAAAAACTCCCGCAGCAGGCGGCCGCATTCGTCGGCGAGCACCCCGCCGGTCACCGTGAAACTGTGGTTGAGCAGGCCGTCGCTGCCGATCCGGTAACGCGAGACCACGGCCCCGGCCTTGGGGTCGAAGGCGCCGAACACCAGCCGGTGGATGCGGGCGTGGACCAGCAGGGCCGCGCACATGGCGCAGGGCTCGAGCGTCACAAACAGGGTCGTGCCGGGCAGCCGGTAGTTGCCCAACCGCTGGCCGGCCAGGCGCACGGCCACCATCTCGGCGTGACCGCTCGGGTCCGAATCACACACGCAGGTGTTGCCCGCCTCGGCCAGGATCAGGCCGTCCGCACCGACCACCACCGCGCCCACCGGCACCTCGCCGGCACCCCCCGCACGCCGCGCCAGCAGAAGCGCCCGTTCCATCATCAGCCGGTCTCCGGGTGCTTCGTCGGTCATGGTCAGGCTTTGTGTCACAATCTCTTTCCCCTTGTCCGCCCGGTCTCATCCGGGGAAAATTCCGGTTGCTTTTCCCTGCGGGAGGCGTAAAGTTACAAAAAAGATATCGAAATCACGAATTCGAAATCATCGCGCCGAGGACAGACCGTGAACGAACCGAAACTCAGTGTCCTGGTCTACGAGTGGCAGCCGAAAGGCAGGGAAAACATTGAACTGGCCCTGGGAGACTCCGCCGAACTCTCCTTTCAGAGCGACCCCAAATCGCTGCAGCAGGCCCTGGTTCGCCAGCAGTTCGATCTCATCTTCCTGCGCGTCAAACAGGAAAACAACGGCTCCTTCACCCTGCTGAAAAAAATCCACGAGCAGAGCCAGGCCACGCCCCTCATCGCCACCAGCGAAACAGAACGGGCCGAACTCATCGTCAAGGCGCTACGCGCCGGCGCCTGCGATTTCCTCGTCGACCCCCTGAGTCCGGCACGCCTCCAACTGGCGGTGCAGAAGGCCATGGAAAGCCGGCAGATGGTCAACGAACTCGCCTACCTGCGCCGCCAGCAGGACATCGTCTACAACTTCAACCAGATCATCGCGGAGAGCGAAAATTTCAAGGCCGTTCTCAAGAGCCTGCGCAAATTCGCCTCGACCGACGCCTCCATCCTGCTCACCGGCGACACCGGCACGGGCAAGAGCTTTCTCTCCGGCTCGATCCACTTCAACTCACCGCGCCGCGACCACCCCTTCGTCAAGATCAACTGCGCCAACATCCCCGAAACCCTGCTCGAGTCCGAGCTGTTCGGCCACGAAAAAGGCGCCTTCACCGGCGCGGACAAGCAGCGCATCGGCCGGTTCGAGCAGGCCAACCGCGGCACCATCTTCCTCGACGAGATCGGCGAGATCCCCCTGGAGATCCAGGCCAAGCTGCTGCGGGTGCTCGAGGACAAGTGCTTCGAGCGGGTGGGCGGCAACCGCACCATCCAGGTGGACGTGCGCCTGATCGCGGCCACCAACCGCAACCTGCCCGAGCAGATCCTTGCCGGCCGGTTCCGCGAGGACCTGTTCTACCGCATCAACGTGCTCGAGGTGTACCTGCCGCCGCTGAAGGAGCGGTCCCGCTGCCTGGTGCCGATGGCCCGCAAGCTGCTGCACAAGGCCAGCGCCTCCATGCGCAAGCGCATCGACGATTTCTCGCCCGAGGCCCTGGCCATGATCCAGGGCTACAACTGGCCGGGCAACATCCGCCAGCTGGCCAACACCATCGAGCGGGCGGTGATCCTCGAGGACAGCCCCACCATCACCCCCACCTCGCTGCAGATCCCGGAGCTGAGCCGGGTGACCGCGCCGCTCATCCAGACCGCGGAACCGCTGGAGACGCACGAGCGGGAACTGATCCTCAAGGCCCTGGAGGAAAACCTCTGGGTGCAGAAAAACGCGGCCCGCTGCCTGGGCATCAGCCCGCGGGTGCTCAACTACAAGATCAACAAGTTCAGCATCACCCACCCCAACTGGCGCAAGAACAAGCGCTGAGTTTCAGTCCAGGCGGTCTCCGGTGCTCGACATGGTGAGGCTGCCGTCCTTGACCCCGCGCAGGGCGATGAGCTGGTCGGCCAGCTCCTTGACCTGCGAGGCCCGCCCCTTGACGATGGTCACCTCCAGGCAGTTGTCGTGGTCCATGTGCACGTGCGTGGTCGAGGTGATCTGGTGGTGGAAGGCGTGCTGCAGCTCGGTGATGCGCTCCTGCAGCTGCGCCTGGTGATGGTTGTAGACCAGGGTGACCACGCCCACCACCTCGCTGTCCCGCTCCCACTCCTCGTTGATGAGCACCTTGCGGATCAGGTCGCGGATCGCCTCCGAGCGGTTGGCGTAGCCCCGCGCTTCCAGGTAGCCGTCGAACCGGCTGAGCAGCTTTTCATCGAGCGACACGGAAAATCGCTTGAGCATGGCCTCACACCCCCTTGTCGAGTTCCTCGAGCCGGGCCAGGATCACCTTGGCCTCGTTGCGCAGTTTCTCCGGCACGCTGGTGTCCTTGGAGGCGCGGGTGAGGTACTGGCGGGCGATCTTGTCCCGCCCCCGGTAAAGGTTGTACTTGCCCAGGTAAAAAAGGCTCGCGCCCTGCTGGCCGCGGTTCGCCTCGACCCGGCCCAGTTCGAAATAGAGCTGCGGGTATTCGGGCATGGCCGCCTGCAGCCGGCGCAACAGCTGCTCGGCCCGACCGTTGTTGCCCAACTGCAGCTCGACCCGGGCGAGCAGGCTGGTACCGTACATGTCGGTGGGATCGCGGTTGACTGCCTGTTCGAGGATCTGTCGGGCCTCGGCGTCCCGGCCGCCGCCCAGGAGGATGGCGGCCCGGTCGACCTCGAGGATGTCCCGGCCCGGGTAGCGCGCCTGCACCGCGGCCAGCTGGCGGAGCGCCTCGTCGGTGTTGCGCGCCTCGCTCTCCAACAGGGCCAGGCCGTAATGGGCCATGACGGTCTGCTGGCTGCCTTCCTTGCCCGAGGCCAGGGTGTTGGCGCAGTGGATGCGCAGCCGGTCGTGATCCATGGACTGGAGCAGCACCCGGTACTTGAAGCGCAGGAAAGCGAAGTTGTCCGCCTCGGGGTAGGGTTTGCGGTCCGGCCGCTTCGTGTCCAGCTCGACCAGCGACTCGACGTAGCTCATGCGCGCTTCCGGGTTCGGGTGGGTGAGCAGGTACTGGGGCACCTCGCCGCCCATGCGGTAGCGGGTGATGCGGCGCATGGTGCGCAGCATCTCCTGCATGCTCGCCGGGTCGCGCTCCATCTGCTGCATCCAGCCGAAACTGAGCCGGTCGGCCTGCTCCTCGTCCTCACGGCTGTACTGCAGGTTGATCGCCTGACCGGCGGCCATGGAGCCGACCAGGAGCCCCTGGGAGAGCGACGGCACGCCCAGGGCCAGACCGGCGATGCCGGCCAGGATCGACACCGCGCCGACCTTGGAACCCTTGTCGAGCCGCTGGGCGATGTGCCGGCTGACCACGTGGCCGATCTCGTGGGCGAGCACGCTGAGCAGCTCGTTCTCGGTGCGCATGGTCTCGATCAGGCCGGAGTCGAAGAACACGCCCACCCCGGCCGGGGCGGCAAAGGCGTTGAACTGGTCGCTCTTGACCACGAAGAAGCGGTAGTCGAAGTACTGCGGGCCGATGTTCTCCAGCACCTTGTGGCCGAGCGCGTTGATGTACGCGCTGATGTCCGGGTCGTCGAGCACGGGCAGTTCGCGGCGGATCGAGAAGAGCAGCTGCTCACCGATCTTGCGCTCCTCGCCGATGGTCAGGGCGGACACCTGCACGGGCAGGAGCGCCTGGGCGAACAGGGCGACGCAGGCGACAAAACGAACAACAAACCGTTTGCTGAACATGGGGGGTACCGTCGGGTTGGGAAGAAACCGTCGGCAGGAAACCGGCGGCAATGGTTGCATGGTAACCCTTTCCGGGTCGACCCGCAACCGGCGGCCACGGGTTGCGGCGGTCCGGGCGGAGGCGGTGCTCCAGCCGGCCGACGAGCAGCGAGCAGGGCCAGGTCAGCAGGAAGTACATCACGGCCACGGTCAGCCAGACCTCGATGGTCAGGTAGGTGGAGGCCATCAGCTGGGTGCCCTGGTAGGTCAGTTCCTGGATGGAGATCACCGAGACGATGGCCGAATCCTTGACCAGCGAGATCATCTGGCCGGCGAGCGGCGGCAGCACCCGCCGCACCGCCTGGGGCAGGATCACGTGGCGCAGGCTCTGGCCACGGGTCAGCCCGAGGGCGTGGGCCGCGTCCCATTGCGAGCGGTGGATGGATTCGATGCCGCCGCGGAGGATCTCGGCCACATAGGCGCTCTCGAACACGGCCAGGGTGACCACCGCGGAGAGGAAGGGGGCCGCTGGCCCCGGGGGGCGAACGGCGCCCAGCCAGGTTCTACCGAGGGGTCGGCCGCCGGCCAGTACCCGGGCATGGGGGCGAGCCACAGCGGGATGAGCTGGTCGGCGAGGAAGAAGTAAAAGAGGAAGATGACCACCAAGGGCGGCAGGTTGCGCATCAGCTCCACGTAGCTGCGCGCCACCAGCCGCCAGTAGAGGTTGCGACCGGTGCGGGCCAGGGCCATGGCGAGCCCCAGGACGAGCGCCAGCAGACCGCTCCACACGCTCAGCCGCAGGGTGGTCAGCAGGCCCTCGACCAGGTAGTTGGCCACCCACCGCCCCTCGTCCGCGTCGTAGCGGAACAGGAACTGGGGCATGGCCGCCCAGTTCCAGGGCGTCGTCGAGATGGACAACGATGCGGTAGCCCGCGTACCCGGCCGCGCCCACGAGCAGGGCGAGCAGCGCCGCGTCGAGCCGGCCAAAGGGGCGGAGTCGGGTACGCATGGGCTCGGTGGAGAGGCGGCGGGCCGGGGCAGGGGTTGCCAGCCGCGGCTCACTGCACCCGCTGCTGCCAGTCGGTGGTGCCGAACCAGTAGGCGTAGCGCTCGTCGATCCAACCCTTGGCTTCGCGTCACCTCGATCCAGTTGTTGAGGAAGTTGAGGGTGTCCGCATCGCCCTTGCGCACACCCATGGCGATCGGCTCCTTGACCAGCTGCTCCGGGTAGGCCTTGAGCAGTTCCGGCGCGGCCGCGGCGCTGTGCACCGGCAGCGGCTCGTTGGAAACCATGCCGTGCACCCGGCCGTTGCGCACCTCCTGGACCGCGGCCGGCTCGTTGTCGAACAGGCGCAGGGTCGCCTTGGGGAAATGGGCACGCGCGGCCAACGCCGCGGTGGAGCCGAGCCGGGCGGCCAGCGTCACCTCGGGCTTGTTGAAATCGGCGATGGCGAACCCCTCGGTCATCTTGCGGTTCGCGAGCAGTCCCTGGCCGGTGTAGTAGTAGGGGTTGGTGAAGTTCATCTTCAGGTTGCGCTCGGCCGTGATGGTCATGCCGCCGATGATCATGTCGAACTTGCCGGCGATGAAGCGCAGGGGATGATGCCGGACCACTCGGTGGGCACGAACTCCACCTTCACGCCCATGTCCTTGGCCCAGCCGGGCCTGGCGATGTCGATCTCAAGGCCGATCAGCTCGCCCTTCTTGTCCTTCATCGCCCAGGGCACGAACGCGTCCATGCCCACCCGCAGCACGCCCCGCTTGGCCACCTGCTCGATGGCGCTTTCCGCCGAGAGCTTCCTTGCTGCATCTCGCCGCTCGTTGCCGGGCGCACGCCAGCAGTCCGAGAACCACCACGACCAAAACCATCATTTGCAGTGCACGTCGCATAACCACCTCCTTGTTGGGTTCGTCTCAGCCGGCCACCGGGGCCGGATCAGCGTATCTGTCGCAAAAATTCCCGGGTCCGTTCCTGCGCCGGCCGCAGGAAGAAATCCTGGTGGCCGCCTCCTCCACAGCCGGCCGGCCTCCATGAACACCACCCGGTCGCTCACCTCGCGGGCAAAGCCCATTTCGTGGGTAACCACCACCATGGTCATGCCGCCTTCGGCCAGGGCGCGCATCACGTCGAGCACCTCGCCGATCATCTCCGGGTCCAGCGCGCTGGTGGCCTCGTCAAAGAGCATCACCTTGGGGTGCAGGGCGAGCGCCCGGGCAATGGCCAGCGCGCTGCTGCTGGCCGCCGGACAATTGGTCCGGGTAGCTGTTCGCCTTGTCGGCCAGATCGACCCGGGCAAGCGAGTTCGCGGCTCGCTTTGGCCGCCTCGTCCCGGCTGCGGCCGCGCACCAGCCGCTGGGCCAGGTTGATGTTGTCGAGCACGGACAGGTGCGGAAAGA